>JARVGH010000009.1 GCA_029762755.1 Candidatus Bathyarchaeum tardum | reverse complement strand
CCCTTCCCTCTTTTTTTGGGAAAATCCATTGGAAGAAACGGGGCTGAAAAGGCTCAAGCACAAAATTGAAAAACTAACCTTAAGCGATAGTAGTAGGTTTTTTTCATTTTTCTTCCTCTATTGCCTGTGCAAGGGTCTCAGCAAGCCCGTTTTTTCATTTTATTTTTTTGTATATGATTATAAAAGTAAAGAATCCTAATGCAAAAACGCCTATTTAGTTAATCCATTACGTGAATGTGTTACTGCTTCTTTTTTGCGTACCATTGAACTTGAATTTGATAGTTTGCACTTCTTGTAGGTTTACAGTTTCCTTTTCCACTGAATTTAGCATAAATTTCTACTGTGTCATCCCACCAATCTAGTTGGGTTGCTTTCCATTGAATACTGAAATATCCATCTGTATCTGTTACTCCCGAAGTTAAGACACTGTCCCCGAAAAATGATCTGTCGTGTTCCAAAATTTTTATAGTGCTGTTTTGTATTCCTTTGCCTGTTTGACTGTTAATTAGCCAACCTTCAAAAGTAACAGTAGAACCTGATTCAACAACATTGGGCGGAGACATCATTGCAATGCCTGTTTGTTCGATTGCTTCGCATTGTTTTTCAGGTTTTTCTATACTTTCCTCAGTTTTGGTGGTTGTTAAATCTTCTATGTCAGCATCGCAACTTTTCTTTACAGCTTCAATTCCTTTTTTGCAGCCTTGTTTGCTGTTGTATCCTTCGCTTGAGCCAATAATTTCTCCATTTGCTGCAATCAAATTAAATCGGAACTTAAAGTTGGTGTCAACAATAATTTCGTATTTCGGGTTTGGAATATTTTTTGTTTCAACGGTTTTGTCTTGTATTTCAGACTGACAATTCTTTTGTATGGATTTAATTCCAGTTATAACTCCTGATTTGTTTTCGTATGCTTCACTGACAACGATAATCTTGTTGTTAATGCCACGAAGTCTGAATCGATATTTTCCTGAAACATCTTTGTAGACTTGGTATCTCGCTTTCAATTTTCTCTCCCTTCTTCAAAATTGCCGATTTGACCGTATAAGGTTTGGGATGAAAGTATCAATTAAGCTAAAAAAAATGTGTTGGTTTAGCTTTTTTACTAACTTAGAATTTAGGAAAAAAAGCTTAGATTATTTTGGTTTTTATTTTTTCAATGTAAGAAGGCTTGAGTACATATTTAGGGGCCAGCTGTTGTATGGTTTTTTGATTTGTATATGAAATTCTTTGATTCCTTCTATTTTGCTGAGTTCATCATGTGTTTGGGATAGATGGTCCAAGTCTTTGAAAGGAACTATTGCTGTAAGTTCAAAGGGTCCGTAATGTTTCAAGGCTACGATAACGTTTTGGGTGTTGCATATTTTTTTAAAAATTTCATCTAGATTATGTTTATATGAAATTTTGATTCTAAATATTGCTTGACCAATATATCCCAGTTTTTCCAAGTTCAAACTTATGGTTGAATTGGGTAGCATATCTTTCATTTTTTTGTATCTGTTAATCACTTTTTTAGTGGAAATCCCGAGTTCCTCAGCAATTTGTGAAAATGGCATTCGAGCATTGTTTGTTAGTATTTGTGCAATTTTTAGGTCGGTTTCGTCCAATTATGTTTCCTCATATTCTTCGATTACAAGGTTTTTTGGGTGGTCTACTCTTCCCATGTCCCAGGCAATGAGGGCGTTTGCGTTTACAACATTTGGGTTAGTTCGAATGTATGCTATTGTTTTGTTTATTTGTTCAACGTGTTCAAGAGCTATAACAACCGTTAGATTATAGGTACCAATTTCTGGAAGTATATTAACAAGGTTGGGAGTGTTTTTCAGAAAATCATAAACACTTTGAATTTTATTTGCACAAGCTTGTATGGGTATAAACGCGATGTAGTTGTATCCTAAATATTTTGGGTTAATTTGGGTAATTTCTCCCGTTATGACTCCTTCTTCTTTAAGGCGGTCAATTCTGAATTTGATGCTGTTGCTGGATATGCCGCATTCTTTTGCAATATCAACATAAGGTGTACGTGCATCGTTTAACAACGCTTTCATAATGACTATGTCTATTCTGTCAATCTTTGGTCGTTTCACAATGTTATGCCCATTTTACAGAACTATGCTCAACAGTAATATCTTTTACTGCATTAGATCTTTTGTTTATTGAATTTAATAGTTTGAAGGAGCTTTTGAAATGAACCGCTTTCATGAATGTATGCAAGAATATCGAAAACAAGTACAACAAGGCGCAATTACAGAAGCATATCGGGGATTAATGGATTACTTTAACAGTTTACGTCTTTATTTTAAGAAAACATATCCTGACTATTCTGTATCTGGAACTGTTTATCATGGGTACATGGATATGACCTATTTTTCTGTTATTCCTGAGGATTTGAAGCCCCAGAAATTGAAAGTTGCAATCGTTTTTCTTCATGAACCGTTTAGGTTTGAAGCATGGTTAGCCGGGTTAAACAAGGGGATTCAAACAAAATATTGGACAATAGTCAAAGAGAGTAACTGGAAAAAATATAACATTCCATCAACAACCAAAGGTGTTGACTCAATCATCGAATACGTTCTAGTTGACAATCCAGATTTCAGTAACTTGGAAAAGTTAACAAAGCAAATAGAACACAAAACATTAGATTTTATCAAGGATATTGAAAATTTTCTATCAAAGCATTCGGGCTGATTTTTAGTCTGGGTTCAAAAATTTCTGAAAATAAACTGGTAATTTGGAAAATGTGTCAGAACTTGTCCGTATCCTTCATGTGATTTAGTAAACTGTTATTTTTTTGATTTACAAAAAGCCCTAGAAATAAAGAATGAATAAACTTGCTCAGATTTTGCTTCTTTTATTTTTCTTCTGCGAATTCTTCTAGTTGTTGTTTGTTCAGGCCAATTCCTGGTTTAGAGTCTAATCTTTTGTAGATTTTTCTGTCCCTAAACCAAATTACTGTTGGATAGTATTCTATGGCATATTCTTTGCAAAGTTCAGGGCATTCAACTTTATCCACTTTTATGCAGTCTTTTGAGCAATTCTGGGAATACTCTTCAAAATGAGGCAAAAATCGCCTCCACACCATGACGCATAAAACAAAACTAGTGCATCTTTCGAGTTTATTGTTTCTTGAAAATCTTTTTCCATGATTGTTCATAAACCCCTAAAAATACTGCTGCAGTTTTTCAGATAAGTTTTCCGAAAAAACGGCATAGTGGATAACAAGAACTGTTCTTTAGAATGTAATAATAAAGAGAATGTTGTTTATTCTCTTTTTTCCACGACTATTTTGCATTTTGTTGCAATGGCTGCGATTGTTCCTAGGGCTGCTAGCCATGGGGCGATTACGATTCCGATGACTCCGATGGTTGCTGGAATTTCTAGGAGTATTTCGCCTTTTTCGTTTTTTATGATTATTCGGGTGACGTTTCCCTCGTGAAGTAGTTCTTTCACGCGTTCAATAAGATTGTCTGAGTCTACTGAATATTCCTCACTGGTGATTTTTTCTACTTTGCTTCCACAAGAAGAACAGAATACGTCATCTTCGTTTAGTTTTGTTCCACATTTTATACAATAAGACATGCCCTTTACCCCCATTTGCTCATCAAAATAATTAACGTGCAATTTCTTTTATCCCTTACGGTAACTACACGAAATTGTTCGCAAAGAATATCACTGCCCGTTTTGCTATGATACGAGAGAAAAATTGCCCAGAATTTACGTTTGCAGAAAATGCCACAATAAATACACAAGTGAAGAATTTGACCAAAACCGCTTCTGTCTAGATTGCGGAACCTTTCTGAGTCCTAGGGTTGTTTCTTCTCAAGATGTTCCTAAACGAACTTGTATAACTCCAGCCGTGGCAGTGCAAACCAAAGATTCTGGTGACCCTTGGCTTCCAATAGGGTATGAAGTCCGCAAAGGACAAGTCGAATTTGTAAAAGAAGCAACCAAAGCCTTGGAGAATAACGAAGTTTTCATTGGCAGTGCACCCTGTGGAATCGGAAAATCTTTGGCTTCCCTTCTTAGCATTTTGCCTATGCTTGGGGATAACAAGTTGCTGATTAGTTTTAGAACGCGAAGTCAACTGCACATTTTTCTTAAAGAACTTCGGGGGCTAAAAAAAGCTCCCTTAACTGTATCTTTTTTCAGCAAACAAGATATGTGTCCCTTAACTCAAAAACGGGCTGGAACTTATTTTGATTTTTTGGAAGAGTGCAAACGCCTTAAAGAAAACTGTGAAACGTCAACTAAACCTTTCTGTAAATATTACTGGAAAACCCTGATGAGACGGCGCGAAGCAGAGCGCCTAGCCATGGATTGTGCACGGAAAATTGTTGACCCTCAAACTGCTAGTTTCAAACTGGCCAAAGAAGGGTTTTGCGCTTACGAAGCTCTGAAAATGATTTTGAGCAAAGTCCAGATTTTTCTTGGAACTTATCATTATACTTTCAATTCTCCTGTTCGTAAATCGTTGCTGCAAAGTTGGGGGGTAGATCTTTCTGACGTTTATTTGATTGTGGATGAAGCCCACAATATTCCTGATTTTTCTCGAGATTTATTGTCTGACCGAATTACCCAGTTTACGATAGAAAATGCCCTTAAAGAAACAGAAAATTTTGAACATGACGCCTCAGGTGACGTTCAAGACTTTCTTAACGTACTGGATGATGACGTCTTTAGGTACATCCAAAAAGATTTGGGAACTTCGAACCTCAAGCTCCTTGATCACCAAGATCTTGCGAAAAAATTCCAAGAATGGAGTGGAACCTCTAGCGAAAAAGCTGCAGAAATTTTTCATGAATACGGAGAATATGTAAAACAGGTACGACAAGAACAAGGATATGACCGAGTTTTCAGTTATACTCATCGTGTGGGAGATTTTGTAGAGAATTTCTTCCAGAAAACTGGAGAAAAATATGTTCATATGATCCAAAAAGAATGGGGTGACAGGATCTACCTTGGAGTAAAAAGTTTAGATGGCAGAGAAGTCACTGATCCCGTTTTGCGGGAAGCAAAAGGTAGCATTGTAATGAGTGGGTTTTTGTCTCCGCCAAAAGTTTACCGGGACTTGATTCTTTACAGTAAAAAAGGTGTGCACCTGAAAGAGTTTGATTCCCCTTTTCCTGCCGAGAATCGGCTTATTCTAGCAGCAAGTGATGTTTCCTCACGGTATGAACAAAGAACTGATAGTATGCTCAAAAAATGTGCAGATTATATTGAAACGATTTCTTTGGCTAATCAGGGAAACATGGCAGTATTTTTTACCAGTTACTATTTGATGAATTCGATTCTTTCCCAAACAGATTTGGGCCGAACAGTAATTGTGGAAGAGCGTAAAACTCGGCAAAAAGAAGTAATGGACAAACTTAACAGTTCACGAAACAACGTTTTGTTCGGAGTTATGGGGGGAAAATTCAGTGAAGGAATGGATTACCCAAACAACCTGTTAACCTGTGTGGTAACCGTGGGATTGCCTTATGCAACATGGAGTGTTTATCAAAAGGCTTTGATAGATTACTTTGATTACCAGTTCCCTGGAAATGGACGTGCTTACGCATATTTGACTCCTGCAATTTTTCGTTTAGTTCAAGCCTGTGGACGGGCTCACCGTTCAGCAGAAGACAAAGGATGCATCATAATGTTGGATGAACGGGTGAACCACTATAACATTAAGCAGTTGCTTCCTAGTTATTATCAAAAAGAAATGAAAACAGTAGCTAATCCGATGGAATGTGCAGAAAACGTAACTAGGTTTTGGAACAAACATAATAACTATTGCTAGTTTGCCTAGGCTAAACCGTTACAAATGTGTAAGTGTGCGATTTTGCCATTTGGGTAACGGGGCATTCCAATTTTTTCCGCATTTTGCTGCTTTACTGTGGTCATCGGAAGTGAGTTAATTTTATTATCTGGCTTTAGTTATGATATACCGTTGATTCCTTTAACAAACATTATTGGCGCCTGTCAAACTGTTGGGATTGATTAGAACTTGTCAAAAAAGAAAAAAATCAAACGGAAAAGCTTTGCAGCCCGAGAAGATTTGCTCGAACATATGAACTTAATTGCTAAAGATAACGACTTGAGCCTTTACAAGTACGTAAATGACGTGTTTGAATTAACTATACGGGCAAACGAGATGGGGGTCACCTTTGACAGGTTGCTTAACTCCCGTGAGTTATTAAATGACGCAAAAGAAAACGGTTACACCCTTGGTTTGGAAAGCATATGGTACGCAATGGCTGATCTTGCATATAGTAATGCAAAAAGAAAATCTTTAGATAGCTGGTTTGACGCTGGTGTTTGGTTAGCAAAACGATACCTTACAGGAAAAAGCCCTGACCCTTTTGAAACTTTTACAAAAGATTTAAGCGATTTTACTTGGAACATTCCTGAGCTTGACTTCAAGAAAACAGCAGATGCTCTTTCAGTTCGGGTTGTAAGTCCCCGTTTGCCTGAATCCTACACTATGCTCTTTATGTCTTTTCTTGAAGGATCCATACAAACTTTTGGTTACCAAATTGAAACTAAAGATACTTCGCGGGGAATCATCTGTTTACATGCAACTAAAAAATCGCAGTAGTTGGCTGTACTAATAAATAGAATTATAAACCGTTTCACACACGGTTGACATGTAGGAAATGAGGAATGTCTAAAGCTAAGGATAAACGGCTAGTTTACATACCGGGCGACCTAGTGAAAGAAATCAAAGAGATTTCCAGGCGCCGCGGAGAATCCTTAAGCCTATTTGTAAGTGACATTTTGAAGCTCGCATTAAAAGCACACAACCTAGGATACGGTCCTAAACAAGCTGCCGAATTTTTAGACGTCATGCGCTCCCAACGGAACTTAGGCGGAGTTTTTGTACCTGCTGACGTTTTAGAATACTTGAATGAAGCAGCTTGTGAATCAGAAACTGAACAACTGAAAATGAAATGGTACGAAAGCGGAAAATGGCACGGTAAGTACATTAAAGAAAAATTCAATAATCCTGTTCAGACTCTTCGAAACTTTCTTGAAGCCACGCGATGGGACTTAAGCGAAGTTGAAGTAACAAACAACCAAAACATCGTTAAATTTCGTTGCATATCAACCCTGCTAACTGGAGAAGCAACTGAATTGCTCGCCCGCTTCATAGAAGGGGCAATGCATAATATGGGTTACACTACACAAAAAAGTGACGCAATGAAAGGAATGATACTTTTAGATTTTGTAAAATGAATTTTAAATACTTCAATAAAAATGTCTATTATGGCATGATTGAACATTCAATATTTACTGATTTATTCAAGCATTTTTGTGTCGTTTTTTTCATTCCTGAATTGTTTTGTCGTAAGATTTGCGACAAATTTGGAATATAATAATATAGTGGTAAAAAATCTTTATTTATTACAAATTAGGTATGTTTTTTATATGTTTTATTCATTACGGTGTTTTCATTTTAAAGTATGTATACATTTTAATGTACGATCCAGAAAGTGTGCACATTAAATATAAATAGTGGTTTCAAGAACCCGAATAGACAGGTGAAGCAAAAGCTGATATTATCAGCGACGCTTCCATTTAATAAACGGAGAAAAAATGAAAATGCAAATAAATAAAAAAATATACTCAGGTCTTTTAGTAACGCTACTAGCCCTATCCGCAATCGCAATCGCAATTCCTTCTGCATACGCAGCTGTCACTGATATTACAGTAAAAAATTCAATTACCGGTGTTACAATTACTAGCGCAACTGTCGGAACAATGGTCAACATTGAAGGTGTAGGTGCTACTAACTTCGGTCTGGTCCAGATTTTCTGGGATAGTCTAGGTACGAAATTAGGAGAAGCCTATGCTGATGGCAGTGGCAACTTCATATTGAGAAACGTCTTAATTCCTGAAGACGTTGCTGGGACTCACAATATTATTGCCCAGGATCAATTATCAAGCACTATCTACGCCGAAGTCTTCACTATTAACCCTAAGGTAACTGTTTCTTCAAACAAAGCCTTACCTGGCGACTCACTTACAGTTGCAGGAACTGGTTTGGGCGACGAAACTGCCGTAAAACTTTACCTGGGAGCACTAACTCCTGTAACATCCGAAGCACTAGACATGACAACAATGATGTTGGAACACACACCAGTGGTAATCAAAACAGTTGATATGGATGTCGACGTACTAATTAACGGAACTCTTGGTGGTGATGAAGACTTCACTAACGTGGCTGCTACAGTACTTACCGTTGTTGATAATGGTAAAGGAGTACTTTCTGGTTCCTTAAATGGCGTAGCCGTTTTAACTGCCTCATATGATGGTACAGTTAATGTAACTGTTACAGGTACAATTAACTATGCTACAGGTGCAGTCACACTTACAGCTACTGGAATAGATGGAGATATTGCTGGTGACGACCCAGTAACTAATATCGTAATATTGGTTGATGCAGCTGATGTAGCTTATGCATATGCTCAATATGATGTAACTCCTGCAGCTGGCGTAGAAACTAGTGAACTAGGCTCTTTTAGTACTAGTATAATGATTCCTGCAATTACTGTCGCCAATTATGGTAATTATCTGTTCACTGCAATTGACTCTGATGGAAATCAAGTAAGCCCAGCACCAGTAAATTACATATCAGTTAACTACTACATCATTGCAAGCCCAACATCGGGTCCTGCTGGCATTACTGTCAACCTATCTGGTAGAATTCCAGCAAGCACTGCTTATGAAATCAGAATTGGTACAACAACAATCGCTACTGGAACTTCAGGTGCTGATACTACCTTCACTCAGACTCATGTAATATCTTCATTCCTTGCAATAGGTGTACATCAATTCTCGGTTGTTTGGGGTGTAACTAATGTCCGAACAGCAGATTTTGAAGTTACTAATGCTCCGCAGATTGCATTGTCTTCAGCTTCCGGAATGGCTGGTCAAGTCATTACCATTAGCAGTGTAACAGGCTATCCTTTCATTAGGGGTGCTGACCTTACTTTGCTCATTAATGGTGTTGTTGTAAACAGTACTGAACTGGATGATCGCTTTGGTCCAACCAGTGCAGTTAATGGATACTTCACTGACTTAGAATTTACAGTCCCATCCATTGCTCCAGGAACCTACACACTTGAACTTAGAGACTCATATGGTGCAACAACTGGAAACCAGTATACATTCACTGTTACCGCAACTCCAACAACTTCAGTTTCACTGAGTGGAACAAGCTATTATGTTGGTGACACTATAAGCTTCGTCATTTCAACTACTGATGCTAGCACTACTAACGTTGACGTTACCATTCGTAGCCCAACTGGTGCAGTATGGTGGACAGCTGATAACTGGGTTCTAACTGGAACTGCAGTTCGAACAGTAATCTTCCAAGATCAACTATATGGAACAGGCGTTCGTGCAACTTTGCCCGACGATGCTCCTCTGGGCTCTTGGAACTGGACCGTTACATACAGCAACTCTGCTAAAGCAGTTAACAAAGCAACTGGCTTGTTCACTGTTGCCGCAAAAGCTACCTTAGACACTGTCACTGCTGACATTGCAGACTTAGTTGATGAAATCTCTGACATATCTGGTGACATTGCAACAATCAGAACAAATGTAAATAACGTCAGAAACTTGATCGAAGCCTTGGACATTGACATTCCAGACATGACCGCACTAACCAATGACATTGCCTCTTTGAAGGTATCTGTTAATTCACTTGACGCTGTTGTAACAGCAATCGCTGGTGACGTAGCTACTGTTGACACTAAAATAGGAACACTCACTGGAACTATCACAAGCATTGATGGCGATATCGCAACAATCCAAACTGATGTTGGTACACTACAAGCAGACCTTAGTGACGTTAAAGCTAACGTTGACAATACACCCGCATGGATCGCAGTAGTACTTGCTCTGGTTGCAGCTGTAGCAGCAATCTTTGCTGTTATTACTATCCGCCAAAAAATCGCAGGCTAAAATCAACAACCCTTTAGGGAATTTTTTCCCTCTCTCTTTTTTTGTTTTTTTTTCTAAACAGCTTATGTTGTAAATTTTTTTTGTATACTTTTCCCGAAAATCTTATACCGTATGAAATGCGATACTTTTACGGGTGTTTGATTTTGCAGTTTCTAAAACATATTAAAGTTAGGCAAGTTGAAAACAGACCTGAAGATGCATGGTATGATATGAGCCTTCGCCAGTTGCGAACTGGAGAAGTGATTTTTTATCGCGTTAACGATTTTCTTACAGGGGAATGGCTTTTCAAGCTTTGTAAAGATAATGAACTTGGAAAAATTACTTTAAAAGCTGTGAAGTGTCCTGCTGGAATGTTTTTTTCTCAATTAGAAGGAAAATCAATGTTGTTTCAAGATAGTAAAATTGATGGAATGTTATATGACGTTCTTTCTTTGACTGAGTTGGATGACAAACGCAAACTTAAACGAAATGTTGTTTCAACTATTGATGAAGTTCCTGCGATAATTAAAGAAAACTATGAAATCAAATCTTATGAAGAAGCAACTGGCAAAAAAGCACCTGGAAAATATCTGGTGACTTTGCACAAAAAGAATAATGAAAAAGAACTTGTTACCCTTTTTGTTCTTGAGCGTGCATGGGGGCTTTCAGAAATATCTCCTGAAGAAAAGCTAAACAAAAAACAAGAAACTGCAAAAACCAAAAAGGTGACAAAAAAAGAAGTTGACACTGGACATGATCTGGTTTGTCCAATTTGTGGCAAGACCCATAGGCTAGTGCATGTGGAAACAGAAAAATCTGTTAAACATGTGTTACGAAAAACGACTTAGTTGTTTGGCACAGAACTTTTTATGCTTTTTTCTGGTATTTTGTTGTTTATTTTTGTGTCCTTTCGTCGATCTGTTTGCAGATTTTTTCGACAACTTCTACGTTTTCGTATCCCATTTCTGGAGTGACTAGGGGGTCACCGTTTCCTGATATGCTGTCTACAAACGATTTGATTATTCTGGCGTGGGAAATGCTGTAATTTCGAGGTCCTGTTCTTTTCTTTATGATGTTTTTCAAATAAGCGCCCCAGATTTTGGCTTGTTGGGTGACGTTGCCAAAATGTAGTACTCCTCGTCCGGGTTTTGAAACAAGCAGGCTGCTTACTGGGTAAATGTCTGCGTGGATTGTTCCGCTTGTGCCGTAGATATCTGTGTGAACAACAGTTCGGTCGTGGCCTGAAGCATTAAAGCTAATATGGATTGTTCCAAACTTGTTTTTTTCTGCTTCTAGGATCACTCGTAATTCGTCTATGGGCATCCACGGATTGGGACCGAGTTTATCGGTTAACACTGATTTTATTTCTAGATCTCCTAAAAACCCTTGAAGAAGATAAACCGGGTGCGGCAAGTTTTCTCCAAATCTGCCTCCTGGAAGTTTGTGGCACCAATGATTTTTGTCACCAGCCATTATTTCATCGGGGCTGTGCAAAACAGAGACGTCCATGCCTATTACTTGGCCGATTTCTCCGGATTTGACTTTTTTCATGGCACTGAAAATTGAATGCTCAAAGAGTTGACTATGGATTATGGTCATTTTTCCTGAAGTTTTTTGAAGCACGCCCATTAATTTTTCTGCGTCTTCCGTGTTTATGGTAAATGGTTTTTCAACTACTATGTTGCAGTTTGATTTTAGGGCTTCTATTGCTACGTCTGCGTGAAATTTTGGTGGAACACAAACAGAGATTGCAGAAAGGTTTTCTTTTTTTAACATTTCAGGCAAACTAGTGTAATATGCTGGAATTTTCCAGTTTTTGGTGAATTCTTTAGCTAATTTTTCGTTCAGGTCACAAGCTGCGGTTACTGTCACTCCGGCGTCTCTCCATGCGTTAACATGTATGCCAGAAATGAATCCGCAGCCGACTACTCCCACTTTTATCATGAACTTTTTCCACCTTTTCATCAAATAATTAATCTAATAAAAAAGAGTATCTCAACCTGAAGAAATCGTTTCATTGTGTTGCTATGCTTTTGAGAAAGTTGGTGAATCAGGAGTTTTGATTTTGAATTGATTTGTGTTTTTTCCGTAATATTAAAATATGTATTGTGTAGTAATATTTAATACTAGTTTGGAGCATGCCAAACTAAATTATGCTTAGAATGGTGAAACCATGAAAAACACAACAAATTGGCAACTTTATAACGTCAATGATTCTGGAAAAACCAGTAAAAAATCCCTTGACTCAGAAATTGAAGATAAAGAACTTCTAAGAAAACTTAAACTCGTAGAAAAAGCCTTCAAATAATTTTCCGTTTTTGATTTTCACTTTTGAGTGATTAGCTGTTTATTATTACAGGCTAATTGCTGCCGTTTTTTATTTCTTGTTGTATTTGAAAGTATGCAACTTTTTGTTCCCTTTTTGCAGCTTTGGATTTTGGTTAGAACTGGGTTAAATTCTGAAAAAACTGTTTATAAAACGGGTCAGGGCTGTTTTTTGTTTCCTATGATGAGGTCTAACCAAGAAACTATAGAACCGCGATTGCATTAATATTGGAAAACATGATTAATGGCGCCGAGGGAGGGATTTGAACCCTCGCGACCCAATGGATCACAGGCTTTCCGTAGTCGGAGAAGTTCCAGGCTTATGCTTCCAAAGATGGAATCTGCTCCCTACCAGATTTCCCGCAACAGTGTTGCTCTAGGAGACCTCGGCACAACTGTAGAATAGCAACAGACCTGTTTTTTAGTCTTTTCGGAAAAAATCAAAAACTACTGGTTACTATGCCACTTTTTGGGATAAATTCCCCGTGGCATCATCACTCTTTCTGTTTTTGCCACAAATCCATGGTCCATTTTCATTACATTTTCCGTAGATACTACTGCTTTTGCTAAACTGATTGCTTCCCCTTTTTGAGTTAAAACTGCAACAGTATCATCAATTTTAATTCCAGCATCCAATGCTAACACTCCGGGAGCTGTTAGATGTGCTCCATGGCATAGCGCGTCTACTGCAGTGTCTCGCACGTAGATTTTAGGCAATTGTATAAGGGCTTTTTCCATGGGCGAAACAAATTTTCTGAGTATGTTTTCATCTTTTGTTTCTTGCCATTTGCTGTACAAATATGATATGTCATGAAGCGTGACTAGACTTTCGTCTTCAGTGAAAGGTCCAACCCGTGTTCTACGCAGTTCTTGCATGTGGGCGCCACATCCTAGGACTTCACCGATGTCGTAGCAGAGTTTTCGTATGTAAGTTCCTGCTTCGCAGCCAACCTTGAAAAGGACACTTTTTTCTTTCATTTCGATAAAGTCGTTGTAGTAGACTGTTCGTATTCTTAATTGCCGTTTAACTGCAGAACGAACAGGGGGTCTTTGGTAAAGTGGACCTTGAAATTCTTCTAGAACCTGTTTTACTTTTTGTTCGGAAACTTGAGAATGTAGCCTCATAACGCAGACGTATTCTTTGCCTGCAAGTAACAGTGCCTGAATGACTTTTGTAGCATCATCTAGGGCATGCGGTAAAACACCAGTTACTTTGGGATTTCCCCGGCTAAATTAAGCCTCAAGGGTCCCGCCGTGACCAGCGCGTTCAAGACCAAGGATACGTTTTAACCATGCTGTAACTTCGTGGCTTGATGGTCCAGCAGGCTTGTCCACGTTGATTATGCCAAATCGTATGTATTCTTTTATCGGGCGTTCTTCAGGTTTGTGCCCAAAATTAGGGTCGGTTGGTTCCTCAGTCTTGATTACCAAACTTCGTTTAATTTCCCACGGTTCGTTAATTCTTCGCATAACATTTCTCCAAAAAGGAAAAAAGAGTTAGGTCGGGCGGTTATTGCATTGAATCCAGTTTCCCTGCTGCCTTTAGTGCCTCAGTGATTTCGTCGTCAGTTGCGCCTCGTTTTATTTCAACAGATTCTTTGGTTGGCTGTAGATGCTCAACGTTTGAGCGTCTTCGTTTTACTCCGTTAACTGCTTTTGGTCCGGTGATTAATGCAAAGTTCTTGTCCACTACGTCAACGATAACGCATTTTTTTCCTGCTTCACGCCCTACAATTTTAACGCAAATTTTTCCTACTTCTATTGCAGGCAATTTAAACCCTCGCCACTTTGACTAGGAGTACACATGTTTATACTTTACTCATGCAAATGAAAACCCAATTAAGTTAATTGCCATTTGTTAATGTTGTTTTGTCCAACTCTTTTTAATATGGGTTTTTAGTGAATAAATTTTTTCCAAAAATATATTTGAAATTCAGAATGGTTTTATTTTCATAATCCGAATCAGACTTGAGCGCACGCAGATTTCATAATAGTTTAACATCAGCGTTTCCACGAACTATTTTGCCCCTTCGTTGCGTGCGCTCCTACCCTAGATTTATTTTTTAGAAAACATATGAACAAAAGATGTTATTCTTATTTTTTCAAAAAAAGGCAGTTTCCAATATTAAAGTTCTATTAGTAATAGCATGTTCAAGCATGAATGACAGTTTATGATTTAATCAATTATTTTTTGCAAAAACGGATTTTTAGTCTAATTGCGATTCCAAGGCAAATGAAAACTGATTTTATTGTTTTCAGGAGCCATTTTTTTGTTTTTCATTTATTTACTCGTCTAACGAATTGATGTTATTGTTGCACGGTTTCCATGATATTCTAGTTTTTTTCATTATTTTATAATGAGAACAATGTGGTTATCTTTTTAGCTGTTGCTCCTGTTATACTTGCTAGATGGTTAAGTTGACTGTTTTTGTAACCAAATTTGATGGAACTAAACAGCCCTATAGCAGAGCAAAAATTGTGAAGACTTGTATGCGTATGGGTGTTTCTAGGCAAGTTGCTGAATCGATTGCAGCTGAGATTGAAACTAAACTGTTTGATGGCATTGAAACGAAGAAAATTCTTCAAATGATTTTCAAGAAATTGAAAAGACACAAACCTGTGGTTAAACATCAAATTGATTTGCGTAGGGCTTTGGGTTTGTTACGTTCTGCCCCTGATTTTGAGCTTTTTGTGCAGTTGCTTTTGTCTGAACATGGTTACGATGTTACTGCTAACCGAATTGTTCGTGGGATGTGTGTGGAACATGAGGTTGATGGAATTGTTCGTAGGGATGGGGAAACTGCCATTTTGGAAGTAAAACACCATTCTAACCATCATACTCCAACAAATTTGGATGTAAGCAGAATTTCTCGAGCAGTTTTTGAAGATTTGACCGAAGGCTACGATCATGGTTTTAATGACTTGAAAATAGATTATGCTATGATTGTTTGCAACACTAAACTGACTGATCACGCCAAGCGTTACGCTGATTGCAGAAGAATTAAACACGTTGGATGGAGTTCACCGAAAGATCATGATTTGCAGACGATGATTGAAGAAAAAAAGTTTTATCCTGTGACTTATTTGAGGGGCTTAACTGTTGATTCTCGGAACCGTTTAACTTCAAGGGGGATAGTTGCCCTAAAACAGTTGGTTGAAGAAAAGCCACAAACTTTATGGGCTCAAACAAGAATTGCTCGTGATAAACTTGAATTGATTGTAAGTAAAGCGCAACATGTGCTTTCTGCAAATTAGTTTCTATTCGTTTTTGAATTTGGATTTTGTATGCGCTAACTTTATTAGCGTGATTATTATGACTTAATAGTTAATATGTTAATGCTTCGGGAAACGATTCCGTGTGCAGAACCTCATTGCAAACATAAAATGAGGCTTGTTTTCAAAAATGAACGATATGTTGGTTACCGATGTCTTTTGAAACCAAACAGCCATAACTTCAGATATGACATCCAAAATCAAAGATGGGAAATACTAATAATCAAAACAAAACCAATATTATGTTACAAAGAATCACCTTATTCGCGCCCTGCAGAAGGCGAAGTAATGGTTGACCCAATTTAGGTTAAATCAAAACCAGACTGTTTATGCTTAAGGTTTTTATGTGAGTTCTGCAATCTGGACTGTTTAAATATAAGAACTCTAACAATAGAGTAACTAGAGGACAACAAGCATGGGTTCTAAATCACCTAAAGGCGAACTTGCGGCAAGAAAACTACTTGCAAAAAGGAAAAAATTCAGATGGAAAGACTTGTACTATAAACGCCGCACATTACGATTGGATGTTAAATCAGACCCACTAAAGGGCGCTCCAATGGCTCGAGGAATTGTACTTGAAAAAGTAGGAATTGAAAGCAAACAGCCAAACAGTGCAGTACGCAAATGTGTACGCACACAACTTATCAAGAACGGCAGGGTCATAACTGCGTTCCTGCCTGGAGACGGTGCATTAAACGTAGTTGATGAACACGACGAAGTAGTCGTCGAAGGAATCAGCGGTTCCCGTGGAGGAGCCATGGGTGACCTTCCAGGTGTTCGATGGAAAGTATCAACCATTAATGGAGTTTCCCTTAATGAGTTGGTTCTGGGCAAAAAAGAAAAACCCATGCGCTAAAAATTTGTTAAGGTGTCTCGTTTGAGCAAAATGGAAGAAATCAAACTATTCGGAAAATGGAGCTTTGAAGGCGTCGGCGTAGAAGACCCTGGACTTAAGCAATACATTTCAGTTAAACCCATTTACATTCCCCACAGCATGGGACGACACGAACACGGAAAATTCCGTAAAGCCAAAGTCAGCATAGTTGAACGACTAATAAACAATCTTATGCGCCCTGGCAGCAGTGCAGGAAAAAAAACTCGTGCAATAACCTTGCTGAGGAACGCGTTCGAAATAATTAGTGTTCAAACTGGACAAAACCCTGTTCAAGTTCTTATAACTGCAGTAGAAAACACTGCTCCGGGAGAAGATACTACACGTATTAGTTTCGGTGGTATTGCTTATCATCAAGCAGTAGACATTTCCCCTCAAAGACGCGTTGACATTGCATTAAGGTTCCTTTCTGAAGGTGCACGAAATCAATCCTTTGGTAATCCAAAAGCTTTGGACGAATATCTTGCTGAAGAATTGATTTTGGCTTCCAGAAACGACGTTAAAAGTTATGCCGTCAAAAAGCGCAACGAAATGGAACGCATCGCACGATCTTCACGCTAAATCTTTGTGTGTTGCATGTTATCCGTAAAGAATACAGTTGAATTAGTTAGAGAACTCTTTCAAAAAGTTAAAATAACTGAACCAACTGTTCTCTCTACGAATCACACTCATAAAGAGTAAAAAGGAGAACAAAAAGAAATGAGTAACAAAGAGAAACCCCATCTGAACTTGGTGGTTATTGGTCACATCGACCACGGAAAATCAACAACCGTAGGTCACCTTTTCTCTCTGACCGGTGCAGTTGACGAGAGAACTACAAGAGCCTACGAAGAAGAAGCCAAAAAACTAGGAAAAGAAACATTCAAGTTTGCATGGGTATTGGATAAGCTCAAAGAAGAAAGAGAACGTGGTATGACCATCGATGTTGCATACCTCAAATTTGAAACTCCAAAATATCAATTCACTATCATTGACGCACCAGGACACCGTGATTTCGTAAAGAACATGATTACCGGTGCAAGCCAATCAGATTGTGCAATTCTTCTCATTTCTGCAAAACGAGGAGAATTCGAAGCAGGAATTGGTTCTGGCGGACAAACCCGTGAGCACGCCTTCTTGGCTTACACTCTTGGTGTAAACCAGCTTGTCGTTGCCATCAACAAGATGGATGATGCTTCAGTAAACTGGGGTGAAGAACGTTACATGGAAGTCCGAAATGAAATGGAACGCATGCTGAAAATGTCCGGATTTAATCCTTCAAAGATTCACTTTGTTCCAACTTCTGGCTGGACTGGAGACAACCTCGCAAAACGCAGCGAACACATGGACTGGTACAAAGGTCCTACATTGTTTGAAGCCCTTGACGAAATGGAAGTTCCAGCCAAGCCAACAACAAAACCTTTGAGAATTCCTATTCAGGACATCTACACAATCACTGGAATTGGTTCAGTTCCTGTAGGTCGTGTTGAAACAGGTGTTCTAAAAGAAGGCGATGAACTAGTTTTCATGCCCGGAAACGTAAAAGGTCAAGTCAAATCAATCGAAACTCACCACGTAATGGTTAAACAAGCACTTCCAGGAGACAACATTGGATTCAACGTCAGAGGTATCTCTAAAAAAGATGTCCACCGCGGCGACGTAGCAGGGCATTCATCTAACCCTCCCACTGTAGCAAAAGAATTCCTTGGACAAATCATCGTTATACACCACCCAACTGCAATCGCTGCAGGATACTCTCCTGTATTACACTCTAACACTGGTCAGATCTCATGCAGATTCAAAGAACTAGTTGCAAAACTAGACCCAAGAACTGGTCAAATCGTCGAAAAGAACCCCTCCTTCTTGAAGACTGGTGACGGTGCAATTGTACGCTTTGAACCTATTCAGCCAATGGCTGTCGAAACCTACAGCGACTTCCCCGAACTAGGACGATTCGCAGTTCGAGACATGGGCACAACAGTTGCTGCTGGCGTAGTCAAAGAGATTACCGTCAAGGGTTAAAGAGACCCTTTTTTCTTCTCTTTTTTGTTTTATTTTTTCAGGTAACTGAATTTTTGAAAAGATGTTTTCAACACTGCACTGTTATTAGTATCGCATTAGCATTTTTAATATGAAATGTGCTTTGTTTTTTTAGGATTTTACTTCATCCCTTTAGTTCATCCATATATTTTTTTTTAAAAAAAATTGAAATAATTACAAGATGAATTATGTAAACTTGGGGTTTTTAATCTGAAATCTAAAACTGGTTATTCTGAAAATGGGCTTCCGTATTTTCGGTTAGGAGACTCTTCGCGTATACTTGTAGTGTTTGAAGGTTTGAGTTTTGAAAATAAGCTCCTTCTGTTTTTCAGCTTCGTTGGGTTGCGGGGGACTTTAAAGAATTTGCTAAAGAGTATACTGTATATTCCGTTGGTCGTAAACCTAACCTTCCTCAGGGTTACACCACCCCTGACTTGGCAAAGGATTACGCTGAAATGATAAAAAACGAGTTAGATTATCCAGTAGACATTTTAGGCCTTTCAACGGGGGAACAATTGCCCAATATTTTGCTTTGAATTATCCTGATTTGGTTAGACGATTGGTTCTTGCTAGTACTGGTTATAGTTTAAGTGAATCTGGAAAACAGTTGCAGCTTTATGTAGGCGAAATGGCTGGTCAATGGAAATGGAGAAAAGCCTTTCCTGCAATGCTGGATGGTTTGTATCCTGAGGGTGGATTAAAGAAACGGTTCTTTAAGGCGATGATGTGGGTTATGGCAACCTTTGGGGGCACCTAAAGATCCTTCCGATGTTGTGGTGACTATTGAAGCAGAAGACAAACACAACTTCAAGGAGTTCCTTTTCCAAATCAATATTCCCACTTTAGTTATCGGTGGGGTGGACGACTTTTTTTATCCAATAAAAGAAACAGCAGAAGAAATTCCAAACGCTGAATTAATCCTTTACGAAAACTTTGGACACAACGCTTGGATGGATAATCGAAAAAAGTTCCAAAAGGATATCTTGGATTTTCTTAATGCTGATTAGATAATCTCTAAGACAATAACAGTGTGAACAGGTTACTGTCTAGAAGTAGTAGTATTCCTTGGGTGATGCATATTATGCCTACGATGAAGGTTACGGGTCGTGAAGCTAATAGGGTTCCAAGGAGTTTGAGGACGTCTTCTATGAATTTGAAGACCATGTAAACGATTACTGCGGGAATCAAAAACAAGGCAACGTAAACCCATATGGATCCGATTCCCATTACGGTTTCTGGCAAAGAATATAAGAAGTACACTGCTCCGGTGACTAGTCCGCCTGCGAGTAGTCCAAGTAAGGCTGCCCATGGGAAGTCTTTAATGGGTTTTAGTATTAGAACCAGTCCTGCAATGATTAGGAGATATTGGGTGTACGTGTCTACGTTTGGGGCTTGAGATTGCCATGCGGCTGCTCCTGTTATCATTAGGGCGATTCCGGCGAAAAACCCAAAAAATGCAACAATCCTGATTAGTATGCTTGTTGGGGTTCCTACAATTGGCACTGGTTTAACCACTTTTTGGATAAACCACGACATAGCTATGATTCCACCCAAAATTAGAACATACTCAGCGTTGTTAACCAAAATGCCAAAATCCATAACAGTTTGTCTCCCAAACGACTTGTCCTATACTTACCTAATATCAGAAACAACTTTTAACGCTTTCTTGAAACCAACAAAGAAAACAAATATGCAGTCTCTAGTTTTTCCATAAATACTAGTTTTCGGCATGTAATTTTAGTTAACAAATTTGCTTTTGTTTTCACTTTTTTGCTCGTCTCTTTTGGAATGCTATTACTACGAACGCTACTGCTAGTAAAACGGCAAAAATAATTCATGAAGAAAATTCTGGAATGTACCCTGTTGGTGTGTATCGCTTGTTTTGATTTGTTGCAGGCTGTAACTATCCTTGAGAGCCTCCGATTGTGTGTATTTGGTCGTTTACGTTAGATGCGGCCCTGAATGAGGGCGTTGGAATGTGTGTTCCGTTACTGTGTCGTTTTCTGGATTGTAAATTTGGGTTTTGTTTATGGCCAATAAAAGTTAACAAATCCCCTATGATATAAACTGCTTTTGGTGCTAGATTCCCTGTTGTTGCACTTGCACCAGCTTGTTGAACTATATATAAGATAGATGTGCCTTGATTTCATGTATCGGTTTTTGTGTCGTAAATTTGAGTTAAATCAAATAGATTGTCGCCATACGCTTTTGTTGTTCCTGAAATTACATAGATTTTTTCATCAATTACTTTTTGTTGCAGCCTCATTTGTGGTCTTCAAAAAAGGTTCCAGCTTTCAAACACGTAGGGTCTTGATTGCTTGTCAGTTAACAAACATGTTTAGCTTTAACTGTGTTCAACGAAATTTCGTTTGGCGTTTGTAGATTTGATATCCAATGTATCCCCCAAGTAAAGCTTGACCTATTATTACTGGTAACAGGACTGAAACTACGCCGATGAAACTTTCAACTGCTTCTGGTGTGTAAAAAAGAATCTTTGTAACTGTGCTAAAAAACGGAATCATTAACCAGTACGCTCCACTTGTTAGTACAGCCCACCACAACAATTTGTGACGATTTTTGAAAAACCCGTATATGCTATTCGCCAATAAATCTATCAAAAATGCAGTTGTCAAACTGCCTAGTCTGCTTATAGGGTCAAAGGCTGGTCCGCCTAAACGTGTGGGAATTGCAAGTAAAATGAACAATGCTAATTGCATGAATATTCTCCATCTTCGACCTTCATATGTAAGCAACGAAAAAGTGATTGGAATCGCCAAAAGTATAGTGAACAAAAAATTTGTTCCAGGAATTCCAGTTATTATAGTTCCCATCTGCGCGATTAAAGCTGTTATAACAAATTGTAAAACTGCCATAACAATAATTGTAGTCAAATCTCGGGTTTGCATAATGAATTACCTTTCTTCCTCTGGGTGGCTGGCATTTTTTTTGCCATTGATATATTCAACAATTTTTATATAAAAACTTTTTACAATGGATTGAGAACCTAATAAAATTTTTAATTTGTAACCCTCTTTTATGAATAATTTACAAGCTGATTTGACAGCTTTTGAAAAATTAAGAATTTAAGTTTTTTGCTTTCATTCATCTTTGTCCAAAAGATTGGGATTGAAAAACCCAGTGGGTGCAGATTTCAGTATGTGGGGGTCGCTTGATGGCAAGTATTGCCTGGCTTCGATTTGCAAAACTCCATTAATTTTTTTGAGTTCTCTTCCGATTTCAAACATGTGTTTAAAATCTTTAACCGCTGCAATTACTAAAAGGTCATAGTCCCCTACAGATTTTACTACCCTGATCACGTCTTTTATTTTAATTATTTCTTCAACTGTCGTTGAAGTGTTAATCTGGTGCATTAACGAAATCATGTACCAAACACGAACGCCGTAACCCAGCTTGAAAATATCAACGTTTATTACCGGTTTTATTGCACCCATTTCTTTGAGTTTGTTGTATCTCCTAATTATTGTATCTGTGGAGACTCCAAGTTCACTTGAAATTGTGCTAAAAGGTATTCTAGAATTTTTAATTAAAATCTTTATTATGTCAAAATCTAGCTGATCCAACTAATACACCCTGCATACATTACCCTAATTTTGACAAATTTTCCGGAAATAGCTCTATTTGTGTCCAGAGGTTGGCTTTCAAACTAATTACTGTTGGATGATTTTTGATTTGTTGTTTTCGGGCTTCAATTTCATCCATGCTTTTAACTGGCATTAACACATGCACATTGTAATTTTCATTAAGTTCAACGTGATAAGTTGTTACGCCCCGTATTTGTTTGACATAATCCATGAATTTTTTTTCTTCGTTAAACTTCACATTTACGTATAGGCTTAAATGGCCTTGGTATCCTAATTTTTTTGCATTCACAATAACGGTTGCATTCTTAATTATGCCTGATTTTTTCAGGCTATTGTAACGTTTTTTGATGTTAGATGTTGACACGTTACATTTTTTTGCAATTTCTGTAAACTTTTTACGTGAATCCTTTAGCAACTCAACTAATATTTCTTTATCAATTTTGTCAAGTTGGTTTTGTATTAGTTTGACTCTCCTCAGACATTTGTTTGCATATGTGTCATGAATAACTTGTTTTTATATTATTTGTATCTCTCTAACCATGATTTTTTTTATGATTATTTCGATATTTATCGTAATTTATGTCTATTTTATATGTTATTAGTGTTGTTTATCGTATTTTTTTTGTTTTTACCAAAAGTCTTATAAACATTTTTGAGCTAAATCGGTCAGGAAGGTGTTATATTGAAAAATATGAAAAAACCAAATAAAATACAACTATCAGCTATCGCTTTAACTCTAATATTTACGATTTCTACCCTTGCAATATTGCCCTCTGCATTTGCTCAAGCTCCTGGTTACAAAGAAACTTTCGCATTTATTGGGGGAATTCCTAACCCTGTAGGCGTTAATCAACAAGTACTGCTACATATTGGTGTACCTACCCCAATAGCCCATCCCCAACCCGGATGGTATGACTTGACTGTCGAAGTAACTGATCCAAGCGGCAACACAGAAATTTTAGGTCCTTTTGATACAGACACAACAGGTGGAACGGGAGTAGTATTTACTCCAACTCAAGTTGGAACATATACTTTGCGAACCCATTTCCCTGAACAGGCAACTGAAGTCGACTATAACCGTATTGGTCCTGCTGGAACAATAATGCGCGAAAGCTATAGCGAACCCATGGAATTAATTGTCCAATCCGAACCAACTCAACACTATCAAGGTCAACCCTTGCCGACTGAATATTGGTCTCGTCCAATCGACGCCCAACTTTGGTCATGGGCATCAGTTGGAGGACAATGGTTACACACAACTAACAGGGCACAAAACTTCAACGACCGAATAAAAGACGATAACGCCATGCCAATGGCTCCTCACATTCTCTGGGCTAAACCCCAAGAATTTGGTGGCCTCATTGGAGGCTCTGGCGAACTAGGAGTCCACAGCTACGACCACGGAGATGCATATGAAGGAAAATGGTCACCGCCCGTGATCATCAATGGTGTACTTTACTACAACCAATTCAATGCCAACGGCGGAACAAATGTTGAACAAGAAGTAGTTGCAGTAGACCTTCACACCGGTGAAGAAGTCTGGCGCCGACCTCTTGTAGATTCAACAGGAGCTGTCCACCGTCTCGCATTTGGTCAAATATTCTATTGGTCCTCATACAACATGCACGGAGCATTCCCATACCTATGGGCAACACAAGGCAGCACATGGCACGCATTTGATGCAGCCACAGGCCGCTGGGTGTATTCAATGGAAAATGTTCCTTCTGGCGCTAACCTTTATGGTCCAAGAGGCGAAATCTACCGATACAGCATCAACCTGAATTCTGCAACGATGAGTCTTTGGAACTCCAGCAGAGTTGTTTCAAGTGACGGCAGCTGGCTACGCGGAAACCAAGGAACAGTCTTTGATGCAAGAAACGGAATTGAATGGACTAACGACATTCCAACCGGTTTAGGCGGCGCAGTTCACCACGTTCGATATGGCGAAATTGCTGTCGGTGCACTGGACCAGCGCTCTGCAGTAGCACGCAACCCTACTCGTTTCTGGGCTTTCAGTCTAGAACCTGGAAATGAAGGAGACCTAATCTTCAATGTAGAATGGGATCTCCCCCGAGAAAACGTAACCACTCATTTGACTCAAATAAGTGTTGAAGAAGACATTTTCGTAGTTTACTTGCGAGAAACACGAGAATTCTATGGTTTTAGCCTAAGCACAGGCGCAGAACTATGGGGTCCAACTCCAAGACAAAGTTACCTAGACAGCTATGGATTCGCTTCAATGAACGACTGGGAATTCATCTATGACGGCAAACTAATCTCCGGAAACGTCGGAGGAATCGTTTACTGTTATGATGTCCAAACAGGTAACCCACTGTGGACTTTTGAAAACGATGATCCTTACTCAGAAATTCTATGGAGTAACAACTGGCCTATTCGTAAAGCCTTCATCTCTAATGGCATACTGGTAATCAGCCACGATGAACACTCCCCAATTGATCCTCTGCCACGGGGTGCACCAACTGTTGCTGTTGACCTAGAGACAGGTGAACAAGTCTGGTCGGTCAACATTCGTGGAACACAATGGGGTGGAACTCCAGTTATTGGAGACAGCATAATCGCAGCATACAACACATACGACAACAGAATCTACGCAATCGGCAAAGGACCATCTGCAGTAAGCATTGAAGCACCCTTGACCGGTGTAACACCTGGATCATATGTGGTAGTTCGCGGTATGCTAACTGACATATCTCCAGGAACAGATGACTACCGGATAGCTGCACGATTCCCTAATGGTGTACCTGTGGTGTCTGATGCAGATATGAGTGAATGGATGCAATACGTGTACATGCAATTTGAACA
>JARVGH010000008.1 GCA_029762755.1 Candidatus Bathyarchaeum tardum | reverse complement strand
CCCTCCCTCTTTTTTTGGGAAAATCCATTGGAAGAAACGGGGCTGAAAAGGCTCAAGCACTAAAATGAAAAATAATCAAACCAATGATAGTAGATTGTTTTTTCATTTTTTCACCTTTAAAGCTTGTGCTAAAAGCCTCAGCAAACCCTTTCTTCTAAAGGTGGATTGTCTTTAGAAATCTTTTTTATATTTTTTTAAAATTTACCGACATATTTGATCCTTTATTATTAATTCAAAACGTGATCTTGTGACTTTAATGATTATATCATGTAACGATGTCGTAAATCAACTATTTTCATGCGAACTAGCTATAAGCCAAGATGCATGTTTAGCTTAAAATGCAGCCTAATCAACAAAGAATCCAAATCAAGCTTGGAATGCGAGTGAACATAGTTTTAAAACAACACCAACGGACTGGTAGATTAACCGAAGGTGTCGTTAAGGACATTCTTACGAACAGTTCAACTCATCCCCACGGAATCAAAGTCCGACTTACTGACGGTAAAGTTGGCAGAGTACAATCGATCCTCAAATAGGTTGCTTTGTTTTTCTTGTTTAATCTGAAAAGTGGCGGGTCGCCTTGGTTCGACGTCTAGTTTTCGGCAGTTTCCTTGATCTCTAAACTCTTACCCGCTGTCCCTTAAGCGCTGAACGTCCAAGCTTAGGTTGCTCCCTCCCGGGCCTGGCCAGGTTCGCCTGATGGACACGGTTAACAGCCTTCCTACGAAGACCGCTCCATGACCGCCAGCCTAAAGGGACGGATAGTCACTGTTAGTGGACCAAGGATGCCTGACGATCTTTTACGCCTCGCCAAAGCATTCAGCCCGTCGTGTAGAGGGTTTACGGTTCAGAGGACCCCTAGCCCCCCGCCTAGACCCGCCAACAAAAACAGACATCATAGCCGCTTTAAAAGTTTGTCACAAAAACAAGTAGCAACTGTAAACAGTTTCTTTAACGGTTAAACACTGTAGTTGTATTTATTTTTTATATTTTTATATTAAATGTATTATTACTATCTTTAATTAGTTTTTTCATGTAATTTTTTTAAAATTTTCATTCATATTTTTAGCTCCAAATTTGTTGTTCACATATTTTATATCCTTTTTTCGATTTAACAGTGCTAATAATGGGTGTGTGGGCAATTGGTGAACGGGAAACGAATACTGTTAATTGACGATGACGAAAACATAACGGAAACTTTAGTGTTAGCTCTTGAAGCTGAAGGCTTTACTGTAGATTCTGCAAAAACTGGAAAAGATGCTATCGTGAAATCTTTTGAAAACTTTTATAATTTGGCTGTTGTTGATTGGCGCTTGCCCGATATTGAAGGAACCAACCTTCTGGGTGAACTAAAACAGACCACCCCTAAGATGGCAAAAATAATGCTTACAGGTTTTCCTTCTATGGATAATGCTATTGATGCGGTAAACAGTAAGGCTGATGCGTTTCTTGTTAAACCAGTACATTTTGAAAAATTGTTAGAGACCATTAACAATCTTTTAGAACAACAAGAAACTGATGGCAATTACAGTGAAGAAAAAATGACCAACTTCATTGAAACCCGCGTAAAAATGTTAACTCGGAAAGATCTGAAAATGTAAGTTGTGGGTGGTTGTCTTGTCACAACCTTTTATTAATAAAATTATTCTGGACGTAATTGAGAAAGGTCTAGATGCATTAGGGAGCAGTCCAAAACAAGCAATTTGGTCTTTTTTGGAAAATGATTATAATATTGAAAAAGATGAACTGCCAAGAAACATCAAGGATTTTCAGGACGGTTTGCAAAAAATCTTTGGGCTTGGTTACAACTTTTTGGATGCCCTTTTTTGTGATTATCTTCAACAGGCAACCGGGAAACAGTTTGCTAAAAATCAGAATTTTGTTGAATGTGTTGAATCCCTGTCTGGGGAAGTATTGAATTTAACTGAAGAAGTATGAACAAGTAATGATAGATTCTTTTTTGTTATCGATCCTTTGGATATCCCTTGTTGGGTTGAATGGTCTCATATCCGTTAGATTGGCTTTAATGTACCGAAAAGATTACGATAAACGCAAATTAATGTTCATCATTGGTCTTATACTTACTTCACATGCTTACCTCGCTAGCCTACAAGGAATAAACAGTTCCCCGTTGATGAGGCGAGTTTTTGAATGGTGTTCTCTTCCACTTGTTTTTGCTTTTCTTTTCAGTGTCTTCAACGACCGATTTAACCTTGATCTATCAAAATGTTACAAAATCTTTCTAGGACTTGTAACTGTGACAATAGGGCTTTTCTTTATACCTTTGCCTTTTCCTTCAATGATCATCCTTTTTCCTGGGGTTATCTTTTCATTAATTTTGGCTTTCACTCAATATACAAAACAGTTTGACCTTTCTTCTGTTACTCTGATTCTTTCACTTCCAATTCACGGTGTATATTATATGGGAATGTATTTTGAACTGCCTGAATTGGCGATATTTTCTGCATTTATTGGAACGACTTTTGTTCTATTAGCTTTTGAAGTAGCAAAAACTCAAACAGGAATTACTTCATCTCCCCTTTTGTTGCAACAAAAATTAGAAACTGCACAAACCAATTTTTCAGTTCTGTTCAACTTGTTACCTGACCCTGCAGTTATTATTGATCATCGAGGTAATTTTCTTGAAATTACAGATGCTGTAACAGATGCAACTGGGTTGTCTCGTGAAGAGTTTATTGGCACTAATTTTGTTAATCTTCCGATAATATCCAAGAAAAGTAAAGCTCGAATGATTACAAACCTTGCTAAGCGGATGATAGGTTTAACTATTGAACCCTATGAAATTGAAATAAATCGAAAAGATGGAAAAAAACTGTTTTTTGAACTTAACGCCTCTAAAATTGAGTATGACGGCAAAGCTGGTAACTTGGTTTTGTTTCGTGATTTAACTGACAGATATAACTTGATCAATTCCCTTGCTGAACAAGAAGAAAGATTTAGTGACATCGCCAATAATACTGGGGATTGGATTTGGGAAGTTGATCAAAATGGAAAGTTTGTTTACACAAATTCATGTGTTGAAAAAATAATTGGGTACACCTCTGAAGAAATAATTGGGAAACGCTTTATAGATTTTCTTTTGCCCAATTACCGTGAGTCATCAATCGCGTTTTTGAATGAGCCAATAAAGAAGAAGGAAAGTTTTGTTTTTGAAGCACGTTGTTTTCATAAATCTGGGCAGGTTGTTGTTTTGGACACTAGAGCTGTTTCTATTTTTGATGAGTCTGGAACTTTTGTGGGTTACCGTGGTGTAATCAGGGACGTAACTGAAAAAATTGAGATGCAAGAAAAACTGGTAAAGTCTGAACGGTTAGCTGCCGTGGGTGAGTTAGCTACAATGGTTGCTCATGATTTGCGAAATCCTTTACAGAGTATTGCTACTGCGATGTACTGTTTAGAAAAAGTTATTCCAGAAGAAAAAAATGAAAAAGCAAAGAAACTTGTTGCAACTGTTAAAGATGCATTGAGCTATTCCGACAAAATTGTACGGGAACTTTTTGCTTATTCCTCAAAAATTAATCTTGAATTTACCAAAACTAAACCCCGTGAATTAATTAGAAAAGCCCTTTTAACGATTAATATTCCTTCGAACGTTGAATTTGTTAATAGGACCCAAGATAAACCCGTTGTCTTTGTTGATGCTAACAAAATCCGAAGAATATGTGTAAATATCATTTCCAATGCCTTGGACGCTATGCCTGATGGCGGAACTCTAACTGTGTCATGCATAACAGTAAACGAAAACCTAGAACTCAGTTTTTCTGACACCGGAATAGGTATGACCCCTGAGCACATAAAAAAACTCATGAATCCCTTTTTTACCACAAAAGCAAAAGGCATGGGGCTGGGACTTGCAATATCCAAACGAATCGCCGAAGCCCATCATGGCACAATAACCGTCATCAGCGAAATCGGTAAGGGAACAACTTTCACTCTAGTATTGCCCATTAAAAAACCACAAGTAACAACCCAGTCATCAAATGATATCCAACAACTGCAACAATACTCAGGCTAATTGGTTTCAGTAAACTGTTTTTATTGATAATGCTCTAATTTGTTTCTGTTCTATTAATAGAACAAAACTGTTCTATAATCAGAGCTAATAATTACTTTCAGCCAAGAATATTTGGTGAAAAAAAATGAAAATCGAAATAAAACTGGCAATGATCGGACTTCTATCACTACTTGTAGGATCCGCTTTTGCTTCGCCACTTCTAATGACCGAACTTGACCCAGAAAACATCAAACCTTACCTTAAACCTCCTTCTGATGTTTTTACCTCGAGTGTCACTGGCGAAGTGTTGTATGCTAATTTTAGCATCACACCCAATTCTGAAAAAGACTCAGTCTTTGACCTTTCATATTTTGTTGTTATTAATGTAACTAACACTTCTGATGAGCCTACAAATGTTACTTTTGTTAGTTTTGATGCAGAGGTTCAGGATTACTCCTTGCGCAAAACTAACTCAGGGGGGTATTCAAAATCAGAGGCTGGCCGAGGATGGACTGCAAGAGAAGCATGGGTAGACGGCAAACACTACAATTTAACATGGGTTCCTAACAAAGAAGGCTTTGATTACCAAGGGGATCCAGAGCTTGAAGGCGAATGGATAGAAGGTGTGAACATCTACGAACATTACATCAACTACAAACTAGCATACACCCGCATCAATATGAACGGCACTTGGGTAGACGTAACTGGAAGGATTGACGTAGAACGTCCACTTTATTGGCCACCTACAGAACATGTGATGGATGCAACAATCATTTCACACATCAAAAGTCTTGTCCGTGAAACAACTTTTGATACTGAAGGTCTTGATACACCAATGATCCAACGACCTCCCAGCGGTACACCTGAAGAATTCAATGAAGTTTGGGGTCCTCATCAGTCACGACTAATTGTGATAAAAGCTGACCGCCCTGTTCCTAGCAAATACTTTGAGTCTGAAAAACTTGAAAAATTGAAGACAGAAGAAATCGTGTTAAAAACAATAATACAGAATAGTGTAACAGTTGATAATTGGACAGATTCTGCGGTCTCTAACGACTACATACAAGTTTTCTTTGAAGTGACTGATAACGGATATCAATACAGTGTCTTGCCTGAGGATACAGTGTTTACATTGGACGTTTTTGGTGTTGAAGCATTCATTGATTCGAGGGACTGATAATGGCTTCGATTGATTCTCCAGAACCTGAAGGCACGACCTTGAATGTGTACTCTTACGTGGTAAAACAGGGGAAACCCGTTGGTCCACGGGAAGTTATGCGGGGCTCAAATCTGAGTAGCCCAAGCGTAGCCTATTGGCATCTGCAAAAACTGGAAAACGCTGGTTTACTACAAAAAAACACGGCTGGAGAATACATTGTCAAAGAAAAAACAAGCATCAGCGGGCACATCTGGATTGGACGAAACTTAGTCCCACGCCTGATGTGTTATTCCCTATTTTTTCTTGGAATCTTGCTTGTAGAAACTTTAATCGTTTCTGTTCAATTTTATTCTAGTGGAGAAATCCCAAACCTCGCTCTTCTATATCTAATTGCAACAAACGCAATAGCTTTCGCGCTATTCCTTGGTGAAGGCTTACTGTTGCGCAAAAAAGGTCAACCAGATAAAACCAAAGACTATTAAACAAAAATTTTCATTTTTGTTGTATCACTTCTTTGTCTTGTTGAAGTGTTCTTTTTGGTGTGTTTAATGTGCCAAAAACCAAAGCAACAACTAATAGTTACATTGGCAAAAATCGCATTTTTCTTGTTTATTAACAAAATTGTGGACTATTTGCCATTTATGGAAAATTATCAATTGATATCAATATTGTTCGTTTTCAGCAATTAATTATGTAACTTTTAATCAAAAACTTCAATTCACAAGCAGATAACTTATTCAGTTTGTAGGGATAACTAAATAAAAACGCATGTCTAACTTTACATGAGGAAAAATATCTTGTCGTTTTTCTTGGGTAAACAGAAACTAACCGAAGCAACCGTCGAATTACCTGCAGAAGCTCTTCATCGCCATTTAATGGCAATTGGAGCTAGCGGCTCAGGAAAAACGGTACTCTGCAAATGTTTAATGGAAGAAGCCATCCGCCATGATATTCCTGCAATAATTGTTGACCCCCAAGGAGACATTTCATCGTTAGCCTTGAAAGGGAACTCCGAAGAACTGGAAATTCATGGAGTACCCCTAACCATGCAGGACGAATATTTTGAAAAAGCCCGAGTCGCAATTTTTACTCCTGCTAGCAGTAAAGGAATCCCCATTAGTGTTAATCCCCTTTCTTTTCCGTCTGAGGATACTCCTCATGAAGAAGCCATTTTGGCTCTTGACATGACGGCGACTTCTCTTTCTAGTTTTCTTGGGTATGATTTATTTTCAGATGCAGGAAAAGGCGCTAAAGCTTTCCTGTTTACCTTGTTGCATCATCTGTGGCAAAAGGGCGAAAACGTAAGGGACATGGAACACATGGCTCAACTAGTAACAACCCCTCCTGAAGCCATCGTTGAAGTGCTGAAAACTTTTGTAACAAAAAAAGAACCTCAAGAAATTGCCCGTAAACTGCGGTTTCTTACTGTGGGAACTCCTTCATTGATGTTTCAAAAGGGGGTTCAAATCGACATGGACATGTTCATGGACAAAAGCGACGGCAAGGTTCCTTTGAACATTATTTACATGAACACCCTTAGTTCTACAAACGACAAACAGTTCTTCTTGGCTACTTTGCTCAAAGAACTGTATTGCTGGATGCTCAAAAACCCCTCAGAAGATATTCAACTACTGTTTTACGTGGACGAAATTGCCCCATATATTCCACCGTATCCTCGTAACCCTCCCCCTAAGGAAGCGTATGCATTTCTGTTCAAGCAAGCCCGTAAATATGGAGTCGGACTTGTAGCTGCGACACAAAACATTACGGACATTGACTACAAAGCCCTCGCCCAAGTCAACACTTGGTGCCTTGGTCGGTTGATGACCCAACAAGACATTTCACGGGTTAAACAGATTATTCAGTCAGTAGACCCTACCCACGCTGAAACCGTTTTACAAAAACTTCCAAGCCTAAAAACAGGGGAATTCCTGATGCTTTCACCTGATGTTTACGACGACGTGATTAACTTTCAGGTTCGATGGCTTGTAACAGACCACCTGACCTTAGATTCCGACGATATTCCAGCAGCCATATCCCCTGAGACAAAAGAATTTTTTGCCCAGTTCTTGAAAAAACCTGAAACAAAACAAATTACACGTAAAACGAAAGCTGAAATTGTTACTGAACCTGCAGTTAAACCTGCTCCAAAAACTCTTGCTGAACGTATACAGTTAACACTTAATTCTGTGCGCCAAAGTGTTTCTGCTGATTACCTTGCAGAAAATCTGGATGCGTTTGTCAAAGATGTTGAAACAGCACTGAATGGTTTGATAAAATCAAAAATTGTGAAAAAAAGTAAAAGTAAAGATGATGACGAGTACCTTTACTGGTTGTCCAAGTTTGGGTTTGAACCTGCAAAGAACGTGTTGGGAGAAGTTTTAGCCATTCCCGTAAGGATAACCCAAGTGGAAGCGTTCAAACGAGCAAAATCGTGGCTTGAGGGCGGTTTATTGTTTAAAAAAGAGGAATTTTATGATGCGACCTTTTCTCATATGCCGATTTGGAAAGTTTCTGGAACCCGTAAAACTAAACGTTTGTTCTTTTTCAGAGCTGAAGAAGTTGACACTTTTTACTTGAGTGCAACAACAGGTGCCTTGATTTCTTTGGAAAAAGATGAAATGATATTTCATCGGTTAATGAAAAAAAAGGCTTCAAAAATCAAAAACTTCGACGACGACAACGATATCGTTTTTATTCCTCGGCTTCCTAAAGAAGTTCCCCGAATTCCCAGAGTCAAAATTGGAACCAAAAAAATTTACTCCACTTTGCGGTTAACGTTTGGGGTCAAAGCAGTATTTTCTGAACTTGTTTTGTTGCCTGTTTGGACCCTTAAAGTAAGGCACAAGAAAAGCAAGAAAAAACGAACCATATACATGGATGCAGCCACTGGGCGACAGATTGTTGGATATTTTAAATCCCCACGAAAAACTTCTGCCCGAAAGCAGTAAATTAACAAACAATTTAAAATGTGTTGCTTTGATAGAACCTGAAGGAAATGGTAACATTGAATGCGGAAGATGAATTAATCTCTAAGCTTAAAGCCGAAATTGGAAAAAGCCTGCCTGCTATGTTTGCTGGAATGGCAGAAAACATGCTGGAAAATAACAAAGACGTGATCATAACTTGGCTAAAAGACAACAAACATTTAGTAAAAGAAGTCATTGAAAGTTAAATCAGTGCTGCATTTTTTCTTTTGGCACATATTTTTTTCAAAAATTATGTCTGAAAATTTTTTGTGCAACGTAGATTTTGTTTTGCCAATTAAACTCTAATATACTAGTTTTGCAACAACATGGAGTTCAACATTAGGAGACAAAAAAGTGAATGAAGCAATAATGCAATTTGTTGAAAAATATACCAAAAACCAACTCATAGGTTACTTCTTGATGATGTGGGGCTTGACCTTTTTCTTCAGCTCAATTAGTGGATTCATGTGGCTTATTGGAGGTTACAGTTCTGGACTTGATTTGCTAATTGATATCTTTTGGAACTTGGCAGATCTAGGCTGTGCAACTGTTCTTGGATTGCTTGGACTAAAAATTCTAGAAAAACCAGAAAACAATCCAGAAAAATAAACACTTTTTTCGTTTAGTTTCTTTTTTTATTTGTTACAACCTGTTAACGGACTTTTTTTGTTAACCTGTTAATGTTCATAGCATTTTTGTTTCTTTAGGGCATTACTTTATTCTTTTAATGAGAGGGTCCATTTCTGATTTTTAGTTCTTTGCCGATTCTTTTTACTTCTTGAATAGAAAAATAGTCTAGAATCTTCATACAAATTTTTTGACAATACTTGTATGGTGTGCAATTAAGAATTCTTTTCTAACGAATAGATCCTTATATGCTTCTTTTAGGTTGATATTTATTAAATCTGTTGTAGATTCTTACATAGTAAGGTTAATAGGATACCTTTCAGTCTAGGATGCTAGTTCACATTACCAAAAATGCAATTAAACCTTTGTAATGTAACGCAAAAGTTCGTAAGAGTTAGGAGATAACAAACAATGGGTAAGATAATTATTGTTTACAAAATTTTTCCAACTGAATCAACAGTTGACCTTCAAGTGTTGAAAGAAAAAATTCAAGAAAAACTAGCTGATATTGCTTCAATCAAAAAATTCGCTGAAGAACCCATCGCTTTTGGTCTTTGTGCCCTAAAAGTAAACATGGTTCTACCAGAAAAAGAAGGAATCGCAGACGAAACAGAAAAACGAATGGCAACCATTGAAGGTGTCGGTCAAATCCAGACTTTAGGATTAACTAGATTATAATTTCTCAAACTTTATATATTCAGGGCTTCTTCGAAAAATGTGAAGCCTTATAATTACTTAAATGAAGGAAGGAAAACTACGTGAGCGAAATACAACTAAGAGTAGAAGACGCAAAACAACGAGACGTTTATCGAGGAATCGCCCGAATCGATCAACAGACAATGCAAAAATTAGGCATTTCAGCGGGCGACGTTATAGAAATTATCGGAAAAAGAAACACTGCAGCTATAGCTTGGCCAGCGTATTCTGAAGACCAAAACAGAGATATAATTCGTATCGACGGATTCACCCGAAAAAACGCTGGGGTGGCAATGCACGAAGTAGTTGTAATTCGCCCCGCAAAAGTAACAAATGCTGCAACTGTGGTTTTGGCTCCAATAGACATGAAACTGAACGTAGATGAAGACTTCACAAGCTTTGTAAAAAACAGGCTCATGGAAAGAACGTTCGTAGAAGGCGACACCACCCTAGTAATGATGTTAGGCCATGCAATTCCTTTCCGGGTGACTAAATCTCGTCCACATGGAATTGTTCGAATCGGTCACAGTACAACCGTGCAAATCATGGCTGAGCCCGCACCCGAAAGTGAAGGTTTGCCTCGAACAACTTACGAAGACATTGGTGGATTACATGAAGAAATTCAACGAATCCGAGAAATGGTTGAACTGCCCTTAAGGCATCCTGAACTGTTTCAACGCCTTGGAATAGAACCACCAAAAGGGGTACTGTTGCATGGTCCACCTGGATGTGGAAAAACCTTACTAGCTCGTGCAGTAGCAAACGAGTCCGAGGCAAACTTTTACTCAATAAATGGTCCAGAAATCATGAGCAAATTCTACGGAGAATCTGAAGCCCGACTCCGAGAAATGTTCCAGCAAGCACAAAAAAATGCTCCTAGCATAATTTTTGTTGATGAACTTGATGCAATCGCACCTAAACGTGAAGAAGTAACTGGAGAAGTAGAACGCCGAGTTGTTGCACAACTTCTTGCTTTGATGGATGGACTTTCTGGAAGAGGCTACTTGATTGTTATTGGTGCAACTAACCGACCTGAAGCCCTTGATCCTGCTTTGAGGCGACCTGGACGCTTTGATCGAGAAGTCGAAATTGGTGTACCTGACCAAAAAGGGCGCTATGAAGTGATGCAAATTCACACTCGAGGTATGCCCCTTACAGCTGACGTGGATTTAGACAAACTTGCCAAAATGTCCCATGGTTACACTGGTGCAGACCTTTCAGCCTTAAGTCGCGAAACAGCAATGAAGGCGTTACGCAGGTATTTGCCTGAAATAAATTTGGATGAAGAACGGATTCCTCCAAGTGTTTTAGAAAAAATGGAAGTTCGCATGGAAGACTTCTTGAATGCATTTCGAGAAATCACGCCAACTGCACTGCGTGAAGTTCACATTGAAATTCCAGAAGTTCACTGGTCCCAAATTGGTGGCTTAGGTGAACTAAAACAGGAACTCATAGAAGCCGTTGAGTGGCCCCTTAAAAACCCCGAAGTTTTCACTAGGCTGGGTATTAACCCTCCAAAAGGCATCATGCTTTATGGTCCTCCGGGATGTGGAAAAACTTTACTTGCAAGGGCAGTTGCCACAGAAAGCGAAGCAAACTTCATAACTATAAAAGGTCCAGAAGTATTTTCCAAATGGGTCGGAGAATCAGAAAAAGCTATCCGCGAAGTTTTCCGAAAAGCACGTATGGCTTCACCTACTGTAATCTTCTTTGACGAGTTTGATTCTTTGGTTCCTGGTCGTGGAATGGGTTACGCTGACAGTGGAGTTACTGAACGGGTTATCAGTCAACTATTAACGGAAATGGATGGTCTTGTTACTTTGGAAGATGTAGTAATTATTGCTGCAACAAACAGGCCCGACATTATTGATCCTGCAATTCTTCGTCCCGGACGGTTTGACCGTTTGATTTATGTTCCTGAACCCGATAACGACAGTCGAATGGAAATCTTCAAAATCTACACAAAAAAGATGCCTTTGGCGGAAGATGTGGATTTAACTCAGTTAGTTACTTTAACAAAGAAGTATTCCGGTGCAGATATCGAAGCTCTTTGTCGTGAAGCTGGACTTCATGCATTGCGCAAGGATATAAATGCACAGAAGGTTACTGCTGATGATTTCAGGAAGGCTATTGAAAAAACTGGTCCATCTATCATGCCAAACATGGAGAATTGGTACCGGAATTTCATGAAGAACGCTCGACAATTGAAGAAATCCACAACACCAGTTGCGTAATTACAATAATGGAAGTGAAATAGTAAATGATGAAAACTTGGGTGTCTCATCCCATAAAAACGCAGATTCGGGAATTACTGGAACGGAAAGGACCAATGACCGACATTGAACTCTTTGATTTAGTAAAGGGAACTCATGACGGTGTAGGATTCAGTGAATTGAACAAGAATCTGTTGCGTATGGAAATTGAAGGCACCATCTATGTTTCGGCTCGTACAAAAGGTAAGCGCCGAGTAGAATTAGTTGAAAAAAAGAGTAGCTAGATTTCCTCAAATAGTTTTTGAGGACGTTCACGTATACTTTTTTGGTGGCATTCAGCTTTGGGTGTAAATTTAAGAGTATTGATTCCAAAAACGGAAATCGATTTTAATGTTCTAAGTGGAAAGATTGTCGCTATTGATGCTTATAACAGTCTTTATCAGTTTTTGTCCAGTATTCGTCAACCTGATGGCACTCCTTTGAAAGACCGCTCTGGCATGATAACTAGTCATTTAATTGGGTTATTGTACCGAACAGCCAACTTGGTAGAGAAGGGAGTCAAAGTTGTTTACGTTTTTGATGGTGAATCACCCGAGTTAAAAGAGGCTGAAGTTAAACGCCGCACACAGGTCAAAGCAGAAGCCTTGGTGAAGTATGAGCAAGCCCTAAAAGAAGGTGATATGACGATGGCTCGGCGTTATGCTCAGATGACTTCTAAAATGAAAAGTTACATGCCTGACGACTCAAAACGGCTCCTAACTGAATTGGGCATCCCCTGGATTCAAGCTCCCTCTGAAGGAGAAGCTCAAGCAGCTTACATGACAATAAAGGGCACCGCAGATTACTGTGGCAGTCAAGACTTTGACAGTCTGCTTTTTGGTGCAACTCGTCTTGTGCGAAATGTAACGGTAAGCGGTAGGCGCAGGATTCCAAAAAGGAACACTTACGTTGATGTGTTTCCTGAAGTAATGAAACTTGATTTAGTTCTTAAAGAGTTAGAAATTACCCGTAAACAGCTCATTGACCTTGCGATTTTGGTGGGGACTGATTTTAATCCTGGAGTTAAGGGTGTTGGACCAAAGACTGCTTTGAAACTAATCAAAAAGTATGGATGTATTGAAGAAGTTATTCCTAACTTGGAGAATGCAGACTGTATTGGTGATTACAAAGGAATTCGGGATGTCTTTTTGAATCCTAAAATTACTGATGACTATAAGCTGGAATGGAATTCGCCAAATGCTAAAGGTGTAGTTGATTTTCTGTGTCGGGAGCGGGACTTTTCAGAGGACAGGGTTCGTAGTGCTGTTAACAAAATGACTGTAAGCCTTAAAGAGTCTAAAAGTAAGACCACCCTTGAGTCATGGTTCGGTTAACCCTGTTGTTGTTCAAAGCCATGTTTTCCGATTAATGGGACGAATGTGACTCCTCCCAGGTTTTCTTGGATTGTTTTTCCGTTTTGTTTTCTGACCCGAACTAATGTTTGATAAAATTGTGCCCCTCCCACCGGAGCTAAAAGAACTCCTCCGTCCTTTAATTGCTCAACTAACGGTTCAGGAACCTTTGGACCTGCTGCGGCAACAAAAATTCTGTCATATGGAGCTTCTTCTGGATATCCCATTGTTCCGTCACTGTGAATTATTGTAATCCTTTCTGCAAACCCTGCATTATCAATGTTAGTTTTTGCGAAAGCTGCCAACTGGGGTATTCTTTCAATTGTGTAAACGTGTCCCCACTGGTCTTTAGGTGCATCTGATGGAGCAACTATCTCTGCTATGGTTGCAGCGTGCCAGCCTGAACCTCCGCCAACTTCTAAGACTTTATGTCCAATTTCTAGTTGAAGGGCTTCATCCATTATGGCTACCATGTTTCACCTAGTTGACCGCATGTGTCAACCAAGAGGCGCAGAAGCTGTTTGACCCCAACCAATGGAAAGCGGACAATCCAATGTTGCACTAGGTTTTACATTTTCAGGCAAAAACTTTTCCCGTGGAACTCTTCGTAAGGCTTCAATTACTTTAGGCGACCGAAGAACCCCTTGTTTAATTAGTTTTCGAACTAAAATATCCCATGATTGTTGACTCATCACTCACCCCATTTAATAATGGGGTTATTTAATGCCTTAAACTTTAGTCTTTTTTGCTGAATTTTTGTGCCCACAATGCAAACTGAATCTTTTTTTAATAATATCTTAGATGTATTTTTTGGGTGGAAATTCTATGGCACCGAATCAAACAGCAATAAACTTGAAAACTTTCTGGTATCTCCATTAATTCTGGTAATTGGCTTTGCATGATGGCAAGCGCTGTTGATTCCTTCCTTAATGTGAACAATCAAATTTTCACAGTAGTTTTCACATTATCTGGTGGAATCCATACAGTAACCCTGTTCTTCAAAGGAAACTCAATATTTCAGCAACATGTTGAGTCCAAACAGTAAATACTTGTTTGAAAAAACTTGATTTGTTTCTTTTAAACTATAATCTGGAACCTTTGGTTTTGTTGAAAAACATTTAAGAGTAGTTTTTTATGGTTGATTTTGTTATGGCTGGTTATCATGAGTAAGATTAATCGTGCTCTTGTTTTGGCGGCTGGTCAGGGAAGCCGATTGAAAGATTACGTGGATCAGAAGGTAGTTCATTATGTTGATGGGGTGCCTCTTTTGGGAAGAATTCTTCATGGTCTTAAAGATGCTGGAATAGAAAGTGTTGTTATTGTTATCGGATATGAGGCTGATAACGTTCAACGCGTAATTGGTAACGATTATTTAGGTCTTAAAGTGAATTACGTTGTGGCGGAAAACTGGAAAAAAGGGAACCTTTACTCGTTTTTAGCTGCGAAAAAAGAATTCACTGCCCCTTTTGTTCTTTGTATGGGCGACCACCTTTTTGACAGCAAAATAGTAGAAAAATTAATCAGTGTTGATTCCAAAAATTCTATTGTTTTGGCAATTGACCGTGTTGGATACGCAATTGATGACACAAAAATTTTGGATCAAGACGGAACAATCATAAACATTGGTCATGATATAGAGCCATCAACCGGTGTCTGCACTGGGTTCTTTTTATGCTCTCCAAAGTTTTTCTCATATGCTGAAACAGTTGCAACTGAAGATAACGGTGAACTAGATGACTGCATTCGTGTTGCGGCAAGAAATAACGATACACAAGTTCTTGACATTAGCGGATACTTTTGGGTGGATGTAGATACCAAAAAAGATCTTGAAAGGGCAAAAAAAGCTGTAACTGATTTTTCCCAAACAGAAAATTAACAATCTACTTTATTGTTTTCAAAAGAATGATGTTTGGGATCTTCAATGCCTTTTGTTGATTTTCAAATTGTTTCATCAGTTTATTATCCATTGCTTACATGTTCATAAATCTGAAACGTTTTAAAAAATCAAAAACTGCGAGACCAAAAATTTTTAAATATTCACAAAAGAATAACCATTTAGGGGGATGTTCTTGCTTGTAGAAAAAAATAAAGCGATTGTGAAACGATTTATTGAAGCATATAATAATCGAAACTTAGAAATTTTTGAAGAATTAGTTGCACCAGATTTTATTGACCACACCCATCAACAACAAGGACGAGAAAAATTCAAGAAACTGTTTACAATGGCTTTTGACGGATTCCCAGATTGGTACGAAGAAATCGAAGACATGATTTGTGAAGGCGAAAAAGTATGGGTAAGAGTCAAAGCAACAGGAACCCACACTGGGGACTGGAATCTTTTTGGGGTTTCATTACCTGCTACGGGCAACAAAATCACGATGCGGATGGTTTTCTTTTTCCGAATCGTCAACAACAAACTGGCAGAAACAGGAGAACTTGATGACCAACTAGATTTCTTCAATAAATTAGGATTCATAAAATACACTGAAAAGGGAAAACAGCTATTCCCTGAAGATGCATAATGATTGATGGCTTCCAAAAAATGGCACTAGACCATTTGGTGTGAAAATATTTTCAGTTAAACTAGGCTTTGAGTGAAATAAACAATTCCAAAGAACAGAGCCATCAATAGCACAAATACGATTCCAAGGAAAACTGTCATTGTTTTTGCGTATTTTCCAAATTTTAAAACCAAAACAGAGTTTAATATTGGAAAAATTGCTGCGATGCCTGCGATAATAAACAGTTCCGATTTGTGCCCCCAACGGTTAGGAACCATATTCAAATCAAAATGAACCGGAATAGTTTCTGGAAGGGTTGGGTAAATCCAAAGTAAATATCCCAGAAAAACAAAAAATGCTCCAGCTACCGTTGCAACCTGCAAATACACAAACCTTTTTGACGAACTCACTTTTTGTACATCAGTAGCAGTCCCAAATTGAGACCTTTTAGTGTTTAACTCGTTACAAAGTTCTTGTGGATCTTCGGGGGAAACAACTATTTTGTTGCCATCCGTGAGCTCAAGCAACACAAAATCTCCGCTTACCTTTGTTGAGTAAACCCAAACCTTTCCAAGGTCTTTAGCAGTATACAATCCCCAGTGCATTCCAGGCCAACTCGCTCCAAAAAGACGAAACAAAAGAGCAGTCTGAGAAACTTTCACATCTTTAATTGCTGAATAAGGTATTTTTCGTTTCGAAAACCCAAAACTAACAGAAAAAATGTTTTCCTGAACCGTAAACTCCATTCTTTTGGCAAAAAACGCAAGGGATAACAAGACGCAATCAATAATTAACAGAACAGATATCAGGGCAACAAACAAAACTGAGATTTCTTGAAAACTAAAAAACAAAAGAGCCAAAATCGGAACATCAATTATCAATAACAAAATAATAACCCAAACAAAGCTGCTTTTTGTTTGGCTTGGTCTGAAAACTTTCTCCAACCGCGTGCCTCACTAACTATTCTTTGCTACATAATAATAAACATACTAATAATCCACTAGAAGCACCTGAAGAAAATCACCTAAAATATTCGTTGGGTGGACTCATTGTCATTTCCCCGAATGCTCCTTTTGTTGTAACTACTTTGAGGGTTATTTGCTGAGGCTTGTCCACATAGGTTGCAGACAAGGTTATATTCCAAACACCCTTGCCGTCATGTATTGTTGCGGATGAATCCATTGTTCCATTAACATAAACGTAAGCAACTTCCCCGTCCCCTGCACCTTCATAGCCGTCTTCATATACGTAAGCAACTATTTTCGCTGTGTTGGGGTTCCAATTTATTGACTGTATCCAAAGCCCATATGTGGACTTTGAGATTTCGGCAGATATTCCTTCCATAGTCACAACTTTAATCGGGATCGGTGTATACGTATCCATGAAAGTTCCAGTCAAACTTATCGTGGTTTCTTGCTGGCTCTCTAAAATTATCTGATTGGGCAACGTTGAAACGTCACGAGCCCCATCAACGTAAACCTCACTTAGAGTCACAGTTTCATCACCAGAATTTCTCACAACAATTCTTATATTTTCTGTCCTTTCATCCTAATCTACCTGATTCAACCCGATTTCATAGAAAATTTTACTTTTGTAAGCATCAAATTCACCCGAGGTAGTGATTCTTACTGTTATTCCGTTTGATTTAGTGACGTATTTTTGAGACAATATGACTTCCGTGGTTTGATACGGGGACAAAACTCGAGTGGCTATTACTGCTTCAGAGTCCAATGTTTCATTTGCGTAAACCTCACATAAGACCAGTGTGTTTTCAAATTCCATTAGTGTGCGAGTTTTTTCATTGTTTTTCGTTTTGTCTTTTGTGAGAAGAGGAGTAGATAGGGGTAGGGAGCAGAGTTAAACAGGAAAAAAGAAGGAAAGAAGTTAAAATTTAAGGCAACCAATCTTCTAAGGATCTTTTTTAGTAAAATACATATTGCTGGAATAATTTAATAACATAAAGGTATGTGTTTGAAAATGAAGTTAACCGTAAAGCACATTTGGGTACTTGCATTTATTATGAATGTATTAGCAATCTATTTCGCATTTATTTTTCAACCTGTGGGTTCCTTTACATTTACTGTTCTATACGTTTTGGTATTAGCAAGTACCAGGTGGATTAATATCCAACCCAAACAAAACAAAATGTGACACAATATAAAAAATTAATTGAAATTAAAATAAGTAAATAACTTTACAAATGTAACTGTTTTTTCCATTTTTAGTTGCCAAATACTCAATTACTTTTTCAGGTTCATCAAGGTTAACCGCTCTATCCATCATACGCAATCTACGGTCAGTAACTTTGATAGTAGTCTCTGCTAGTCTGTCTTTTTTCATGCACCAAAGAGTATTGAAAATTTTTTCAGAATGTAGCGAGTTTATTGTGTGGTGGACCGAGCGGGAATTGAACCCGCGACCTCCTGAGTGCAAGTCAGGCATTCATACCAGACTGAACTATCGGCCCATGTTGTTTGTTTTGTTCTTTTGTTGGAGAACATGGATTTAGCGTTTTCCTTGTCTAAAAGGTTTACCAAACCCGCTTTTTGTTTCAATCCAATTGTTGTGAGCAAGAGGGGCCGAAACCGGGATTTGAACCCGGGCGCTAGCCTCCACAGGGCTATAGGCTACCAGACTACCTCATTTCGGCCACATTGGAATGATTCCGACCACTTTTTTGTTCGCCTTGTTTATTTACGTTTCCTTAAAGATGGCAAAAATTTTTCACATGGCTCCCTTCACGTCTGTTTTCTGGAGGAGTTATTTTTTCATTTTTAGTTGTTTTTACATTAATAATCATGATTGATTCAACAAAGACTGAACTTAGGATTATATGGTTTTTCCGCCAAATTATAATCAAAAATTTCTTTATGTATATTTTTATTTTTTCTTAGTCACTAAACTCCCGATGACTATTACTATTCCTATGATGATTGTTATTATTGCTGAAAATAGTAAGTCGTTTTCAATTCCATAAAGTGTCATTATCGCTTTTACTGTCCCCAGTTCATTGGATGAATTATGAACAAGAATTCCATAGACTCCCCTTTCTTCAATTTGTGTCGTTGTTACTTCTTGTTTTACGTCAACTAAAGATGCAACTGATTTGATCGTTTTATTTGAGATCCATAAATTAATACCTTCTTGATTCAAAATATATGCGCTTGAAGTTACGTTCGAATGAACTTCAAGGCGCAAACTGCGTGGTGAAAAGAGCAGGTCCTGATAAAGATCCCAATGTTCGGGGGATGTATCTGGTCCTCCAACTGTTATTGTTGTCTCTCTAAAGGTACTGCGCAAAACTGTTATTGTAAAAAGGGAGAATCCAATAACTATGATTAAAACTCCAATGCGTGTTATTTTTTTCATTTTCTTAGTCAACTTCCATTAAGCGAACAAAATATGTTAGGGTAATGCCTAGCAAAATCAAAGAAATTATTATGGGAATAGAAAGCGCCAAGATGGCTTCATTTAATGTGTATTCTTTTACCAGACCTATCGGTATTGTTCCGTGGGTTAAAATTCCAAAATATCCAAATATCGTATTGAATCTACCCGCGAATGATGAAAGGGTGGTGGAACTAACGATATTTTCAAATCCATACAAAAAAAGTATGGATGCAAAAATGGAAATGATGTCATTTTTGACGAACATTACAATCAAGGTAGACACTGAACACATTACAAGAAGCTGAAGTGCTATGCTCAAAATTGAAATATAAAACAGAGGTTCAAACAAATTCAATTTTAATAAATAAATCTGAAATGAAAATGTTAGACCATAAATGCAGGTGAAAACAATATATAATGCAGTAACTTTGGAAATAAAAACGTGCCATCTTTTCAAAGGATAAGAAAGAAGCATTTTTATTTCCCCTTTAGAAATGCTTGCTCCAAAACTTCTAGATACTAAAGCCCCAACTCCCAAAGTCATGAAGAAAGTGATGTCGTTAAAACCAAAACGCAGATTGTTATAGCTCATGCTGTGGGATATAACAACTGTTGGTTGGTTTAAAATTGAATAAAATGCAAGAAACACCAGTATTTCTAGCATTGGGAAATTTAGATACTCTTGAATCTCCCATTGAATCAATCTAAAGAAGTTGTTAAGTTCACTTCTGTTCATTAGTTATCTCCCCATAAATTTCTTCAATGGTGCCAATAATTCGTTGAAAACCTTTTAACTGCAAGTTTAATTCACTAGTAAGTCGCGGTAACTTGGAATAAAATTCGTCAGGATTCTTTACTTTACAATAAACAAAATCCCCTTCTATTCGTGGATTTTCAACCGATTCAATATTTTTGAGTTTCTCCAAGAAACGATGTGGTTCAGAAACTTCAATTTTAAACAAATTTGCTGAATATTTCTTGGCAAGGTCTCTTACATGCCCTTGATCAACAATTTTTCCCCTATCGATTATAGAAAGCCAATCACATATTTTTTCAAGATCACTTAACATGTGAGTTGTAATGAAAAAACTAATGTTTTTTTCCTTGTGCAATTCCACTATTTTATTTAATAAAGAAATTCTTCCTGAGGGGTCTATGTTTGCAGTTGGTTCATCAAGAATTATCAATTTTGGTTCGCCAATTAATGCTTGAGCTAAACCTAATCGTCTAAACATTCCTGCCGAAAATGTTTTGATTGGTTTATTTTCATTTCCACTTAACCCAACGTCGTGTAGTGTCTCTTTTGCTTTTTGTCTTGGATTTGTAAGCCCATAAAACCTTCCTACATGTTCCAGTAAATGCATGCTTGTGAAGCTTCCAGGATATGGATTATTTTCATGCATTACTCCCAAATTTTTTCTGATTTCAAATGATTTTTCCCAACAATCTAGTCCAAAAATTGTTGCCGCTCCACTTTTAGGTTTTAACAATCCTAATAGTATGCCTATTGTTGTAGTTTTACCTGCGCCATTTCTTCCAACGAATCCAGATATGCCCTTAGGTACATGCAAACAAAGTTCATCAAGAACGATATTATCTCCAAAAGATTTGATTAAATCTTTTGTATTTATCAAAAACGTCATTCTTTTCACCTTTTAGTTATTTTTTACTTTTTTCTTTTTGTTTTTGAAATAGATGCTAATAGTAATTAAAATGAAAGCAGAAATAAGTGCAACATAGGGTAGGGCTTCTCTAATTTTAAATGATAATTCAGCAGGACCAAGATCAATGTTGGTGTTTACAAGAAATAATTGGGATAACAAAAAATTTTTTATGCCTAATGCAACAAATGTTGGCTCAGATACTGTAGGAGAACCTGAAAGCAATATGCCCGTGTTGAAATCAAATATAAGTGCTAAAGACGCTATATCTTTTCCGTCTAGGGTGCCATTTACTGCCAATAAAAATGCTTTTTGAAATTCTTGAATCTGCGTGTCATAATACATTGGACGATCACCTGCTCCATCTACATATCCAACTAGTTCGTTTTGGGATGTATTCAACAAAACAAAGCACTCATCTTGAACGGGATATGGTTGCACCCATAACCAACTCGACCCAATCAGTGTACCGTTTGAAAAAAATACTTCACGCGTAAGCACATCAATATAAACTATCTTACTCATGTTTATTGTTGATTGCTCAGTTTCATAGTCTAATGTAACTTTTATTTCTGCTAAGTTGTTACGTATCTCAACACATTTCCAACTATAAATAACGGATGTATCACTTTTTGTGTTTCTTATACTTCCATTTGCAAAACGTACTATAGTCGGCTCAATACTGTATGTGACAAACGTTCCTTTTTTCAGCCAACTTGGACCGTCAGATTCTGCGATTCCTATTGCACATCCAAAATTAAAAAAAAGAAGGGAAATTAAGAGGAATGTGATTGTGCTTGACTTAATTTTATTCACATTCGACTTTTTTATGGTTAACACCTAATCCTTAGTGACTTTTTGTAGTTATCCTATAACTAACACAGCTGCAGCGGGTGGGTTTTCTATTTGGTTTGTTGCTGTATTCCAATAGTACTGGTGCGTAAGTGTCCCTGCGCTGTATGCATAAGGCGATGCAGGATATCCATAATAATATGCATATCCTGGGTCGCCATCAATAGAGCTGTCATAAAGTGTGTTATCGGATTGATCAAATGCTATGTATTCCATATGTAGGTCCCCATAGAGTTCCCAATCACCAAAAGCGTATCCATATCCCTGGTGGAGTACGCATGGGTATGGTGCGACAGGTGGGTTTTCGTAATCATACCAGCCAAGCATTGCAACTTCGATGTATTCATCCTCACTTGTCTGAAAACCTTTGAAAGGTCCTTTGTAGTATGGGGGTGTTGCTAGAACGATGCTCACGTTCATTATTACAATCATTGTGGCAATCATGGTTGCGGACAGGAGCATGCTTTTTGTGAACAACTTCTTATCCATTTTATTATGCCTCCACAATCATATATGTTCTATTTAGTTTTATAAAATATATGAACGATTCGAAAATCGAATACATTATTAATTGTTTTAAATATTTAAAATTTTGGTAATTTTATTTTTTTAGTGAACTTGTCTTTGAACTAAATATGTTCCGGGTTTGGATGTGACTCGATTTTGTTGCCCATCAAAATGGATCTTTTGATGAAACGATGCTTTTCAACACTAAATTGAAACGACGTCACAAAAATTTTTCTCCATCAAACCCTATTGAACCATGTCCCATTATTGACGTCTACATCTGTATATTTTATCCAACATTCGCTGTTTTTAAATCAAAAAATTTAAATTGTAGTAAATATAATATTAAGTGTGCATTTAATGGTCTTTATTTGTTGTGAGTCCATTAACTTCAAAAAAAACAGGGTTACCATACATTTAACTGATGTACCTTGCTTCATGTTGAAACGTAAACTGTTGAAATCATGTTTGGATTTTGCAATTCTTGCCGAGATGTCTCAGAGACAGGTAGCTTGTGCAACAAATATTATTACTTTTTTTGAAAAAAATTTTAATATTTTCATAAGTCCGGGGACAATCTATCCAGTCTTTAAAAAATTGGAAAAAAAGAAATATATTAAAAAAGTTCCACATAAAACAAAAACCCTTTACATGTTAACAAACTCTGGAAGAAATGCGTTATTGGAAATACAACAAAATATGAATGAATTTCAAAGCCTCATTTCTGATTTATTGCTCAGAGAAAAAATTGATGCTACTGAATGAAACCATTTTTTATATATGAAACGCGATTTGTAAATAAGTTGTATTTTATGTAGAATTGTATCTTTATATCCTATTGACGTATTTTCTGACCATTTTTGAGATAACATTTTTATTTGCATTTCTTTTAGCTGATGGTTTTTTCTTGTTGTTGTGTGGTCAGATATAAATTGTAGGTGCCCCAAATATGTTGTTCAATTTCACGTTAACCGTTAAAGAGGGTCATTGATGAAAATTTTACTTGATGAAATGTATTCAGGGCTTCGAGAATATTTTGAGGTTCTAGGCTGGAACGTAATAACAGTACAAGAAGCAGGACTGCGGGGTGCAAAAGACCGTAAGGTGGCAGAATATGCTGCGACAAATGATTTACTGTTAGTGACTCAGGACCAAAAACCTGCTGAACTAATGAACCTTAAAGGCGCAAAATACGTCCTTATCTCCAGCGCTATGATTGCAAAAATGGCGGACCAAAAAATCAAAGAAAAATATCCCAAAATTACTACTGAATAAACAGCAACTAGGCTGGATTTAACCCAGCAGGATGACTAATAATGGATCATGAATCTGGAACTTCGGAAGGCTTTCTTAGTAACGAAGTAGTTTATTTTGTAACTAGTAATGTTCACAAGTTTCTTGAAGCCCGAAAAGTTTTGTTTCAATACAACATATCAGCGACCAAACTAAAAGTAGAAGCAATTGAAATCCAAGACGACCACCTTGAAAATATTGCAAAATACAGTGTTTTAGATGCAATTAAAAAATGCGGATCCCCTGTTTTTGTTGAAGACGCGGGTTTATTTATTGAATCTTTGAACGGTTTTCCTGGACCTTACTCTAAATATGTTCTGCAAACAGTGGGCTTAAACGGAGTTCTCAAGTTGATGGATGGCATCAATAACCGTAATGCTTACTTTAAGTCTGTAATCTGCTATGGCGGTCCAAAAGAGGAACCAACCTATTTTGTGGGAAAAGTAGAAGGCAAGATATCTTCAGAATTACATGGAGATTCAGGGTTTGGGTACGACCCGATTTTTGTTCCCTCTGAAGGTGATGGAAGAACTTTTGCAGAAATGTCTTTAAATGAAAAAAACAGTTATTCTCATCGTGCAAGAGCTCTAAAACAGTTCGCTGAGTGGTATTCTAGCCGTTAACAAACGAATGTTTTAAATATCTGGGTTCCCTCCGACGTTAAGGAGCTTCCGAGGAATAAGAACATGCCAAAACAAGAAAAAGGAATATCCCATGAAACAAGACCAGTAAGTAAACGACCCCCTGCATGGTGCAGATACACATCAGAAGAAGTGGAAGCTATAATAGTGAAGCTTTCCAAAGACGGTCATCCTCCAAGCCAAATCGGAATAATTCTGCGTGACCAACATGGAGTTCCTTTGTCTAAGCCAATAACAGAAAAATCTGTTAGCCAAATTCTAAAAGAACGAAACCTTTACTCAACCTATCCTGAAGACCTAGAAAATCTTCTCCGCAAAGCAACACGCCTTCATGTTCACCAGGACAAAAACAAATCAGATTTGCACAACAAACGTGCCCTCCAAATGGTGGAAGCAAAAATCTACAAACTATCTCGTTACTATAAACGAGAAGGTGTACTTCCAGCAGACTGGAAATATTCACCAAAAGCAATTTCTCTGTTCTAATCCGGGAATTTTTTCCCTTTTTCCGTCATATTTGTTTGGTTGCTTTTCTTTGTGTATTCAACCCCAAGTAGAGTGTTGAATATTTTTTACGAAACTGTTCATTAGAAAGTTTTATTATCTATTCTTGTATCTGAGCTTATACCCTTGTGTTGTCAAAATCACAGAATTTAATGTTGACAATACATCAACTTAATCCTTTAACGTGAAAAACAATGCCTGTTACCAACCAACAAATAGATGCCCTTTCAAAAGACGCCAACGATGCAGCCAGCTTAATCTTAGAGCATATTGAAAAAGGTGATGTTATTCACGTTTCCACTCATGTAGACGCTGACGGCATATCTGCAGGAGGAATTATAGGAAAAGCGTTGCTTCGGGCAGGGGCAAAATTTCGTTTACGGTTTGAACGATGGATGGACGAAAACGTTGCTGACCGAATCGCCAACGAAAACGCTGCTTTGACAATTTTTACGGACATGGGAAGCGGTTACCTTGACCTTTTAGGAGACCGCCTTGCTGGACGGGACGTTGTAATTCTTGATCATCACAAACCAGCATTAAATCAATTACCCGACGGTTTTATTCAAGTTAACCCTCACATTCACGGGATAGACGGAACCCGTGAAATAAGCGGTTCAGGTGTGGCCTACTATGCTGCTAAAGCATTAAATGAAAAAAATGTAGATTTGGCAGCTATTGCTATTGTTGGTGCCCTAGGTGATTTACAAGACAAAAACAAAGACCGCAAATTAGGTGGCGCAAACACGCCCATAGTTAAAGACGCTGTAGCGTCAGGAGTTCTTACCGTAGAAACTGATTTGTTGTTTTTTGGACGGGAAACTCGCCCGATTCATCAGGCTCTTGCCCGAACAACTAATCCGTTTATTCCCGAAATCAGCAGCGAAGAAGACAAAAGCCTTGCATTTCTGGTAAATCTAGGAATCAAACCTAAACGCAACGACAAATGGCGAGCGTTACGGGACCTTTCTTCGGAAGAAAAACAGACGCTACTTTCGGCAATTGCTGAGCACCTAGTTTCCAAAGGAATGAGCGGAGACATAGTATCCGACCTAGTAGGAGAAGTTTACACCTTAACTCACGAAGAGCCCTGGACGACGTTGCGGGATGCCCGCGAATTTTCGGTTCTGCTTAATGCTACTGGAAGAATGGACAAAGCAGGACTAGGTGCAGCGATTTGCATGGGGGACCGCAAAAAATGTTTGGAAGAAGCAAATAAAGTGATACAGGATTATCGGGGCACTATTACTAAGTATCTTCGTTGGGTGACAGAAAAACCTGAACGCCTTGAAGAGCTAGAAAACATTTACGTAGTCAGAGGGGACGGATTTATCGATGAAAAAGTTCTCAGTCCCGTTTGCACTATATTGTCTACGACTCTTACTCAACTGGGAAAACCAATCATTGCTTACGCCAAAATTTCAGGTGAAGATCAAGTTAAAATTTCATCCCGTGGCTCAGAACCTTTGATACACAAAGGGTTGAACCTAGGAGACGTGATGCAAATTGCCTCTGAACAGTTTTCTGGTCGGGGGGGAGGACACGACATCGCTGCAGGTGCTCAGGTGCCCATCAAAAATGTGGAAGACTTCATATTTTTGGTTAATGATTTAGTTAAACGACAACTGGAAGGAAAAAAAATTGGAAGCTGAAATCTGTTTATGTTATAAAAATGAACGCGAAGCCCAAGCAGTAGCTCAAGCAGTTTCTCCGGACAACATTGAAGTTCCCAAAGGGCTATCTATTGAAACAACAAAAAAAGATTCACAAGTCTACACAAAAATTCAGTGCCAAACTAGACTGCAAACCCTCATAGCAACCATTGACGACCTTCTAGCATGCATTTCAGTAGCAGAAAAAACCTTTAAAGTGGCAAAATAGTCCTTAGCATCCATCTTTTGTGGGTTAGAAGAATTGCTCAAGAAATCTTGATTGAAATTTAATTATGATTCGTTAGTGTCGTCAAGACGATAGGTGGTTAAGAACTCTTTTTTGAAGCAAAATTTTTTGAATTATTTATTCATAAAATATTGCTTCTGAATGTTGTGTTAGTGTCTTTGTTGAATAGACAAATGTTGCAAAAAATTTAATTTTTATCAATTATTCATTAAAATTTAGTTGAAAAATTGTTTAGTACTTTTGTATGTTTTTATTTATCTATAAATCTTTTTTACAAAAATTTTATATCAAAGTTTTGGCACAAGAAGTTTGGGGGAAAAGACTGTGTTGCCCTGGGTAGTATTGTTTGCACTTCGGAATCAAAGTTTTACTAAAGTTAATCGATGTCCTGTTAGACAGCATTAACGATTTTCCCTCCTTGAAGCGAGACAAATGTTTCGGGGGCGCCTCACTGCCCTACGCCCAAGTAAAGGGCAAAAAAAGATAGCACGGAGAACAAAGCCGTGCAGAAAAACAAAAGGAAGAAAAAATAAAATGAAAAAAATTCGTTTAACAATAATTTCGCTATTAGTTCTTTGTCTATTTCTATGCTCAAGTCTACAATCGGTTTCAGCCATCATAGTGGGTTTAGCTGTATTTTGCCCAAATAACTACATTCCTCCACCAGAATGGTACGATACTGAATATGAAATTCAGCTCTCCACGGCATATTGTACTGCAATAAATACCATGCTGACCAGCAAATACGGAGGTTTATGCTACTTAAGAATCAATGCAACCAGAAATCAATATACTTCTACACTTGGGTACCTAAAATCTGCGTGTGATCAAATAGTAGTGTTTTCAAAAGGTCACCGAGGAATAGAATATGAACCACCTTTTTACCACATCACTCTTATCGACCACAGTGGAGTCAACGTAGTTGACGACGACCACATTTATCCTAATACAGACTATTCAAAAAACACTGTGACATTCATATGGCATTGTCAAACATCAGACTATTACCCACCAATAAGTCCAGCGAAATATGGAATGCCCTACTGCTGGACCCACGATTACACAATGCAACCCTACGTTACATATGGAGATCATGTTTACTTAGGATGGGTAGGCCAATCTCCACAATTTGAAACCGCAGTCAATTACCAATACAAATTTGCTGAAGTTGCAGCATGGTTCTGGTACTACGCGTGCGACGGGGATAGTATAGAAGACGCACTGGACCATGTTGCTCAAAGAATCTTTGGGGCTGCAAATTTTGTTGCCAGCGAACTTGACGATTACACTGCCTATCACGGTCCATTAAAACCCTATGGAAATATGGCATTCTATTTGCCGGAGGAATGATGTACATGAAAAAACAAGTTACAAGTAATTACATGTCAGTGCTTGTTATTCTGTTTATTACTGTTCTTCTAGTTTTTCCTGTTACGTTAGCATCTGAAGTAACTGCTCAGGCTCAAACTAAAGTATTTATAGACAATGTGCTTCCAGTGGATTTCTCACAATACAATGTAACCCTCAAAAATCACTCACAATATGGAACAAGTGACATGATTAGGTACACGTTAGAGTCAGATGAAAGCAATCTCCGCCTTTTTTTTGAATTTGAAAATAACGTTCTGCGTTATTGTAATATAAACACAGAAAAAGGGCAAGTCATCAGTGATAAACAACACGATAACATGATTGATGCTGTAAAAAGTTTTCTTGAAAAGTATCAAACCTACACCAAAATTGACTCAACTAACCTGATAGACATGCTAGATAAAATTGATCTGACACAAAATTCAACAATAACAAACGGAAACACTGAACTCACTGTATGTACATATAACAACTTGGGAACTGAATTAACTTTATTCAAATGGGCTTACATTGTAAATGGTGCGGAGTATAATTCATTGCAAGTTGGTTTTCAAACAAAAACCATGGTCTTTGATGTTTTATTGGACACCCGTGCCCTTTATTCAGTTGGCGACACAACAGTAAATGTTTCCAGTGAACAGGCAATTGACCTTGCAGTAAAGCACAGTGCAGAATACTCATATGCTATGCCGGATGGTTCGCAAGTTTCGGGTTTTAACATAACAAAAGAGAAAACTACAACAGAACTCCTCACTACTGCATTAAACACTACAGAACTTAGGCCTTATTGGATGGTTAGAATGTATTTGAACCAAACCTATCCGGGTAGCGTAATAGGATTAACCGTGTTCATCTGGGCCAACAATGGAGAAGTCTTTGACTGCAGCAACATAGCAGTAGGTGGAGCATACGACAGCTCAATAACACAAACATCAACACCATCCCCCGCGTCTTCCACAAATGATGCCATTCCCATAATAATTACTGCTACAGCAACAATAATTGCAATAACAGCCCTTATAGTGGTCATCAAAAAAAGACGCAAATAATTTTTTGCAATTCCCATTTTTTCTTTTTTTTAAAAAAACTTTATTCTTGAATGTGAAGTGGAAAAAGATTTTTGAACATAACCCCTTAGGCATTTATTCAGTTTAATTAAGAACTCTTGACTTGCTCAAATTATGATTCGTTTCTGTAGTCCCGGAAGGCGGGGGTTTATCAGTACTTATTTTTGGAACAAAATTTTTTGAATTATTTATTCATAAAATATTGCTTCTGAATGTTGTGTTAGT
>JARVGH010000007.1 GCA_029762755.1 Candidatus Bathyarchaeum tardum | reverse complement strand
GCACCACTAATTTTTGCTTTGGCATTGTTGCTGTAATGGGCATACAAAAAGCCAGTTGAACGATGCTTCATTTCGCTATCCTAGAAAAAGGCAAGAATTAGAAAGTGTGATTATCAAAGAAGTCTTTCTATTTGTTAGTTTCATTCGAAGCTAAAGAATATGAGAACCAAGAACTGTTCCTTTGCCTAATTTTGTTATTCTGAAAATTCTGGGGTCGGTAAGAAAAGAAAAATCTGTATTCCACCCTTTTCTCAAAATTATAACATCAAACTGTTGTGTAAAACTTTCTTGACTGATTGAATGTTGGTTTTGGTCAAGGTTTCTTGACAAAATGCATGCAATTGCTGTCCACCGCAGACACTGGGAATTGCCTGCGTGTGGACTTTTTGTTTTTATGGTTCGTTTGTCCATTCTGGAGTTATAGTTATACTGTTGGTGTCGATACTAATTCCGTCATAAGTAATGAATTGTTGAAGGGTGTATACTAAACCTTCAGTTATGCTTGGTGTTTGATCAATATCAATGTAAGTGTCAATGGCTGTTTCACCGTTTATATGATTTGCAGTAACGTGAATTTTTGCATTGTAAGCTGTTTCACGGCCGATGTTACAGATATAACCGTAAACATAAAGATATGGCGGTTGTCCATCGTTGTGGTCTGATGCCCCTGTTCCAACATTCATTAGTTTTGCTTCTCGTAGCTCGTTTATTTGGTCGTTGAGGTCAGTGATTTCAAAATCTTTAGTTGTCACTTGATTTTGTAAATCTGCAATTAAGGTCTGAAGTTGACTTTTTTCATCCTCAATGGAGTTCACTTGATTTTGCAAGTTTTCGCTTCTTATAAGAAGCCAAGCACTGCAAACTCCAAGTATTACAATTACAACAATAAAAACAACATAAATCATTTTTTTATTCATGTTTTCATCCACCCACTAATTATATTACTATTTTTTCACGTTTAAGTAATATATGATTTTGAATTTAACTTTTTCTACATATTATGTGTATAATCTTTCAATGTGCCTAACAACAGCGAAGTATCTAAAAGTTCATAAAGGTAATCAAAGATACTTACCCCACTAAAAAACACAAACTTTCCTGATGGTGTATCATGTGAAAAATACGTATGTTCACAAAAAAATTATGCACAAAACGGTAACTTTTTTCATTCTTGCTTTAACTTTGTCCCTTTTTATGGTGCAACTATCACCAGTTAATGCCCAAGACCCTGCAGGTGCAAGCCTCACCGGAACCCTTTATAACGAAGGAATCGACCTAGACGGCGACGGATACTACGATGTCCTGAGGGTAGGCGTAGAAATAAACGTCACCACAGCGGGAACTTACACTGTAGATGGTGGCGGACTGTATGATTCAGCTAGTAAGGTTGCTTTTGTTCAGGACAACACTACCCAATACCTAGAAGCAGGAATTCGAGTTATTTACATTGATTTAGAAGGACAAGCAATCTACGCCGGAGGTGTCAGTCCCAGTAAACTGGCATCTGTTTATTTGTATGATGATTCTGATCACATAATTGATACAAAAAATGATCTTACTTTACCCACCGTTTATGGATTTGATGACTTTCAAGCCCCCATTATCATGAGCGTGTTTGAAGAAGTTAACCGGGAAATAATTTTGGGTCAATCAGGAAATATTCTTGTGACTAACGCTTACAAAGTAATTAACTTAGAATATTTGACCAAAACAATCCTAATCGGTGTCCCCGAAAATGCATACAACTTTGTAATACGGGACGAAATGGGAACCCTTGAAACATCTGTTAAAGACAATGTATTGACAGTCACCCTCAGAGGCGACCTAGACACCGACGAAACTGAAAATTTGTATCTTAGGTTCAATCTTCCATGGAGCGACCTTGTAACACTAGATAGCGAAAATGATTACACCTTGTCCTCCACATTTTATGAAGAATTCAACTCAACCATTGGAACCTTAACAGTTTCTGTAGTTCTACCTGATGGCGCCAAATTCCAAAGAGCAACCCAAACACCTGATAGTGTTGACGAAAACAGACCTGAAACAATAACCTTCAGTTTTTCAGATGTAAACCCATCAGACGACCTTGCCTTCCAAGTCAAATATGAATACAGTGTATTCTGGGCTTCGTTTTACCCCACAATATGGGTGGCAATAATAGCCGTAATAGTTGCAGTTGTATTCTTTGTTCATGATACACAAACAACAGTTTCTGCTCCAACTATCATAGTTTCCTCAAAAGACCTCAAAACCTTTGTTGATACTTACGACGAAAAATTGAACATCAAATCTGAACTTAGTTCCCTTGAACAAAGACTGCAAAAAGGCAAAATCCCTCGACGAAAATACAAAGTTAGAAAGAAAATGCTTGAAGGAAGACTTTCTGCAGCAAATAGACGAATTTCTGCTCTGAAATCTTCAATCTGCGAAGCTGGTTCCAATTATGGACGGTTAATGAACCAGCTTGAAGTCGCTGAAGCAACCCTTGATAACGTAGAAAAAGACATGCAACGGGCTACTTCACGGGTCAATCGGGGCGAAATTTCCAAAAGTGCATATGAAAAGCTTGTCCAAGAATATCAAGCTAAAATCGATGAAGCAGAATCCAAAATTGACGGAGTTCTTTTGCGACTCCGCGATTAATTTTCTTTTTTTGGAAACGTTTTTATTTAGTTGCTTATTTTGATTAAAATCTAAAGTGGAGTTGAATGACTAATGGTTGAAATCAAAATCGATGTTGACAAATGCACTGGATGCGAAACATGTGTTGACACTTGTCCAGTAGGAGTTTACGAAATGAAAGACGGAAAAGCCGTCGTCGTAGCCCTAGAAGACTGCTTAGTATGTCGCGCATGTGAAATGCAATGCCCAGAAGGCGCAATTCAAGTCATCGAGTAAACCAATAACTCGAAATCAAAAACCCCGTTTAGGGGAAACTGTTAGTTTTCCCTTAACAATTTTATTTTTTATTTTTTTCAACAATGAACTTTTTTGAATGCATCTTCAACATATTCACGTAATGTCACCTTGTTTTCTTTTGCTATGTGTTGAAGCCCTTTTGTTACACCAGTAGTGTACTGAACCGCTTTTTTGGGTTTGTCTGACAGCACTTTGGGAATTTCAAAATTGTCGTGGGCTACTCTTCGTAGAATGTGTTTGCGAAGTTTATCTTCAGTCGAATTAATTTTGAACTTGAAAGGCAATCGTAATGCAAACTCGATAACATCCTTGTTGATGAAAGGCAGTCTAAGTTCTATTCCATGGTATGCACACACTTGATTATCCCGCTGAAAATTTGTGCTGTACGCATTTTCAACATCAAAAAACAGTTTTTGCTCTACTGCAGCTTCACCGGATTTTTCGTATTCTGTAACGTAACGTTGGTATCCGCCAAAGAGTTCATCTGCTCCTTGACCCGCCAACAAAACGGGATGTTCAAGTTTGGATGCTGTTTCTGCTAACCAATAAAAGGGAACTGCAATAGATGCACTAACTGGGTTTGGTTCTTCAGTTAACCATAATGCTTTGGGCAGGGTTTGTTCAAGTTCTTTTTCTGTGTATGTTTGAACATGAATCGGCAAATCTAAAGCTTCTGCAGCTTGTTTAGTAAACATTACTTCTGGTTGATTTTCAAGTCCTACCGAAATCAACTGAACATCTAAACCAACATCTCTTGCTAGTGCTGCCACCACGCTGCTGTCTACGCCTCCTGAAAAGGCTACTGCAACAGAGTTCAAATCTGAAAGCTGTTTTCTGTTAGTTTCCAACAACAAAAGATGCAAAGCACGGCATGCAGTTTCCATGTCAATTTTTTCTTTAGGGGGAACATGCAACTGGTCAACTTTATGGAACACAAACCCTTCTTTGTTAATAACTGCTAACTGCCCCGGAGGAAAGGATTGTACTTTTTGTATTCCAATTCTCCACAAAGCTTTACGTTCAGAAGCAACAGCACATACTTCTTCGTTTTCTCCATAATACAAGGGAACTGTGCCAAAAACGTCTCTGCCTGCAATGATTTTGTCTTTTTGGGCTATAACAAAAACATATGCTCCCCATTTTTCCAGTATTTTTTCAGCGTTTTGTAACGGTTTGGAACCAAGTTTTTTGGCAATTTTTTCTGCTTCATTCTCTCCGGGAATAGTTGGTGCTGGATACAATCGTCCCTCAAAAACAATAGTAAATTTATCTCCTTGGACTGGTTGGGGCTTATCTCGGGGCATTATACAAGAAAGGTTGTGTCCTATTATAACATCTGAGTTGCAGTTGTTGATGTTTTTTATTTCTTCAAAGGTGATAGATGTTTTAGTTGAATCATATGTTGCGATTCCGTAACCCCCTTTTCCTCGGTGAGTTAACTCATGCATCATTTCAATTACAGTGCCTGTGGCGTTTTCTTGTTTCTTGTTTACTGCTCCAACTAATGCACCCAATTTTTCTCCCTCTACAACACATTATTTTTAGGCGAAAATAGTAAAGGTTAGTATAATCATTAATGTTACGTTTGTGGAGGAAATCAAGTTTGCCCATTATTCCAATTGACACTGCTCGTTATGGATCCCCTGAAATGAGAAAAATCTTTGATGAAGAAAACCGGCTCCAAAAAATGCTGGAAGTAGAAGGAGCACTAGCATGGGCTCACAGCCAAGTAGGAAACATACCCAAAAAAGATGCAAAAATAATTGTTGAAAAAGCATCCATAAAATATGTTAAACTTGAGCGGGTAAAAGCAATTGAAAACGAAATCCGACATGACGTAATGGCCCTCGTAAGCGCCCTAGCTGAACAGTGCGGCTCAAGCGGAGAGTTTGTTCATTTGGGGGCAACCAGCTCTGACATGCTTGATACTGCAACAGCTTTGCAACTAAAAGAAGCTGTAAATGTGATCGAAAACCGCCTTAATGAATTAGAATCTGTCCTGTTAGAGCGAGCTGAAAAACACAAAACAAGCATAATGATGGGCAGAAGCCATGGTCAACATGCTTTGCCCACAACTTTTGGGTTCAAAGCCTCCGTTTGGACCCGAGAAATTGCCCGAAACATTCAACGTCTTCATAACTGCAAAAAACTGTTACTGGATGGAAAAATGAGTGGCGCCGTAGGAACCCAAGCAGGGTTAGGACCAAAAGCCTTAGAAATTCAGGAACTAGTTATGCAACGCCTTGGCATTGACGCCGCAGACATTTCTACCCAGATTGTTCAACGAGACCGTTATGCTGAATTAACTTGCACCTTGGCTATTCTTGCCTGTAGTATGGATAACATAGCCAACGAGATTCGACAACTGCAACGACCAGAAATTGCGGAAGCTTTTGAAGCGTTTGAACAAAAAAAGCAAGTTGGCAGCTCAACTATGCCGCATAAACGTAATCCAATGATTTCTGAGCGCATCTGTGGTTTAGCTAAAATACTAAGAAGCCTAGTTTCTCCTGCTTTGGAAAATGTTCGAACCTGGCATGAACGGGATTTAACTCAATCTTCTTGTGAACGTTTTGTAATTCCTGAAGAATGCATCTTAATCGATTACATGCTGATTTTGATGATACGCGTCCTAAAAGGGCTGCAAATCGACGAAACAAGAATGAGCCAAAACATGAACATAACCCAAGGAAGAATGATGTCCGAATCAGTAATGCTAACCCTAGCCAAGAAAGGACTAGGACGCCAAAAAGCTCACGAACTCACCCGACAGCTGGCAATAGAAAGCCACAACGAACAACGAGAATTCAAAGACGCTTTGTCGGAAAACAGCACCATCAAAGAGTTACTGACACCCGAAGAACTTGAAAAAGTAATGGACCCCCGAAACTACTTGGGAACTGTTCCTCAACAGATTGAACGTGTTATACAAAAAACAAAACAAGAACGAAAAGCTCGCGGTTTAACCGACTAAAAGTCTGTTAATGACCGTTGTTTCTTTGCTCGTTTTTTAGGATCTAGGCTCTGAGTTTCGTGCATTTCCACAATACCACCTACTTGTTTCTTTATTTTTTGAGCAACTTTTGCTCCAATTAAAGGCAAGCCAACTAACTTTGATAATGGAACTGTTTTGATATCGTCAATTGTTTTAACTCCCGAATCGAATAGCACTCTGGCGCGGGCTCTTCCAACACCTTGCAGTGAAACTAAGGAAAGCAGTTCGGGTTTTACTCCCTTCTCAATTCTTACTGTTAACCTAGACAATTTCTGTAGCAAGTCTTTGTGTTTGAACAAGGACGCTAGCTCGTGGGAAGCATGAACCAGCCATTTAGCGTTTGAAATTAACCTGTAAAGATCTCCGGGCTGAACTTTGAATTGTTCTATCATTTGATCTTCTGTGGTTTCGTTCATCCACGAATCAAGAACCAACGCCATTTTAGCTTCACCCAGAAATTCTTCAAACCCGATTCTGTCCATCCACGGGTCCGGAAGATCAAACATGAACTCGCTTTGGTGGTCTTCAATAAAGAATTGCAGGTTATCCATTTCAGTATTATATGGACGCAATTTGGGGTACATATCTGGAGTGCGGGAGATCATGTGCAGAAAACTAACGTCAGTTACGTTATCCGCACGGTTCGTTAAAGCATCCCTTATGGTAACTCCAGTTAAAGGGTCGATATACAGCTCAGAGACTCTTCGTCCAAAGGGAGTAGCTAAAATGTTGTTTTTGTCCAGTTCAATCATTTTTTCTGTGAACAAAAACCCCAAACTTTTCTGAATAACTCCCTTTATTGCCCGAGGGTCATACTGGTGAGCATAAAATGTCTTGCCAAAAAACTCGTAGATTCCTTGTTCGCTGTGAGCAAAATCTGACGCAATAGTAGCCAAAACATGGGACCGCAAAATCTTTTCTACAGCAAGTTTGGACCAGATTTGTTCTGTTTCTGCAAGAATATAATTTTCCATAAGGTAGTCACGTTCATCTTCTGTTTTTGCTACCAGAATGGAATCTCCAAACTTGTCGTATCTAGGTCTTCCGGCTCGTCCCGCCATCTGCTTATACTCAAGAACTGGAATCGGATAATACCCATATCCCGGCTCGTACCTGCGATATTCATTAATTATTACCACCCGCGCTGGAAGGTTCATTCCAATGGCTAACGTTGGAGTAGCTGTTAAGACCTTAATTTTTCCTTCTTTGAACGAGTTTTCAATAATTTTTCGGTGACCACCGCTTAATCCTGCATGATGAAACGCTGCACCACCTCTGACAACTTCTGCTAGCTGTTCTCCGAGTCTTGTTCGCTCACCGGTTGCAAGAATTTGCTCAGCCAACTGATTCAAAGAACGTTTCATAGGCTTAGATAACTGAGGCTTAATTTTGGTCGCAATTTTTTTTGCCAAACTTATAGAATTTCTTCTAGTGCCAGCAAAAGCTAAAGCTTGATTTCCTGATTTTACTGTATAAACTGCCAAGTTTAATGTAGGATTTTTGGCGCTGTTATCGATTTTTTGTGCCCCACCATCTTTGAAATGAATTTCATCCCCGATGATTACTCCTTCGCGGAGAGTTACAGGTCGCCATTCTGTAGTAACTGAAATTGCTTTCAGCCAATCTGCAACTTCTCCAACATTTTTTATGGTTGCACTCAAAACCAACAACTGAACATCAGGATTAACCTGCATCAGACGAGCCAAAACCACCTCAAGGGTTGGTCCACGGCTTGCATCATTCAAAAGATGAACCTCATCAGCAACGACAAGAGTGATATCGTTTACCCATTTGGTTCGGTGCCGAAGAAGAGAATCTGCTTTCTCGTTAGTAGTTATAATAACGTCATGTTTCCCCATCCATGGGTCGCTGCCGTCAAAGTCTCCGGTGCTTATTCCAATGCTGATTTTTCTTCCATTTGGTTTTCGTATACTGGTGTATTTTTGGAATTCTTCATATTTTTCACTAGCCAACGCCCGCAGAGGAGACAAATACAAAACCTTTCCATCATTTTCCAAAATGTGTTTTAGAGCACACAATTCTGCAACCAAGGTTTTGCCCGAAGCGGTGGGGCTTGCCAAAACTAGATTTTTTCCGTTTAACGCACCTGCATGCACTGCTTCTTCTTGGGGTGGATACAGTTCAGTAAGACCTAACTGGATTAAAACCTGTTTAGCTGAATCATGAAGGGGCAGTTCTTCTACTTTCAACGTTGCTGACCTTTAGTTCAAGTCTTCTTGAGGAAACCATTCTTGGGCTCAAATAATGTTCCTTCTTTTAGCATCTGATTAATCATACGTTCAGCTTCTCCACTTAATACATCGTACTCAGTTTGTAACCGCTCCATTAGGCGTTCTTTGTCGACCATTCCGGTTTCCTTCTCCATGGTAGTGATCAAGCCCAAAATTATTGACAGCTTATCCCGTAGACTCTTTGGTTTGCCGGTCATGATAATGTCGATGTCAAATTTTTGTGAAGAAATGTCGATTCCAACTTGTTCAAGGGAAATCTTCATGATTTCAATGGCATGTTCTGCATCTTCAAGTTCAACTTTATCTTTTAATGCTATACGTGCTCTGGCTTCTGCAACACGAACCAAGGACTCTAACTGCCTTGCAGTAATGGCTACAGGTGTTCCTTCAGTTTCGCTGGCTGCACGCATACGCAAGTAGAAATCTTTCAAGCAATCCAGAGCCTCTTGAGAAAGAGTTGGATGCATGTTTTTGGAGTAACTAACATACTTTCGGAACAACTCAGAATTAATCGGAGCCTCAGTAGGGATTGTTCCTCGTCTGTGCAAATCAAGGATGTGTTCTGTTGTTCGGGCATCTTTTTCTTCTTCGGGGACGTCTCGTAGAACAAAAATCAGGTCAAAACGTGAAAGGATAGTAACTGGCAACGAAATGTTTTCACTTACTGTCCTGTATGGGTCGTAACGTCCCAACGTGGGGTTCGCCGCCGCCAAAACCGATGTGCGAGCGTTCAAGGTTGCAACAATACCACCTTTTGCAATCGAAACAGTGTGCTGTTCCATGACTTCGTGAATGGCAACACGGTCTTCTGTACGCATTTTGTCCATTTCGTCGATAGCAGCAACACCTTTATCTGCCAAAACTAGGGCTCCGGCTTCTAAGGTCATGCCACCTGTCTTGTCACGAAGAACCGCAGCAGTCAAACCTGCCGCAGTAGTTCCACGACCCGAAGTATACAAACCACGGGGGGCAATCTTAGATACATACTGCAAAAGTTGAGACTTTGCAGTACCTGGGTCACCTACAATCAGAACGTTCATGTCACCACGGATGGTGATATCTGGGAAGTGTTTAGCTGTTCCTCCAAACAACAGATACATGACGGCTTCTTTGAGGTGTTCGTTACCGTATATTGAAGGTGCCAAAGATTGCAAAATCTTGTTATGAACTTCGGGATCTTTGGATAGTTCCAGAATTTGTTCTTCCTCTTCAGGCGTGATAAGAATCTTTTCTGGTTCTTTACTTTCTACGTCAATGTAATTAGTGTCCAACTGTAACGTGAAGGATCTAAGTTGACCAACTTTTGGCAATCGGGTAGCATGAGCTCTGGTAATTCCTACAACAGCAATATGGTCTCCTGGACGGGCTGCGTCAACAAGGTCACGTTCTAGAAGTTTAATGTCAAGCCATCTTGGAAGCTGACCTGGAGGCAAATCTTCAGGGCGTTCTTGAATGCGAACGTCTTGGGAGTCAATAAATGTAGATTCTTCTTGAACAAAATCAAAGGCACTTTTTCTTCTACATTCTGGAGCACTACATGCATTAGGTGCCGTTAAAAACGGTCCTGACTGTGTAACAAACGCCATGGCTCCGCACCATTTGCATTTGAAGGCTGCCTCCATTACCATTGGTCGAGCTGGGCTGGCTCGAACAACTATTCCCTCTAGCATTACAAATTTTCCAATGTGTTTTGAACCTAGGATACGTAAAGGTGTGGCTTCCGGAAGCCCCTTGAATCTTACTGTGATTGTTTTAGTTTCTTCAGCGTATTCTTGTTCTTCGATTTGCAACTGGGCTTTAGCTGCCCTGTTTGCGTATTCCAGATATTCGTCAGGCTTGTCCATAAGGAGTTGAGCAAGTTTAGGTTCAGATGCTAAAAGTTCATCAAAATCTACAACAAATGATGTGTTTCCCGAAACTGCCATGCTGGAAATCCGTTCACGGTATTTGTCCATCTTGAAGAAATCCAGAAATATTGCTTCTGGGTCAATTGTTATTGTTTCTTCAGTCATGTTTGTCGCTTCCTTGTAGTTTTAGGATTTCTTCTTTCCATTCGCTTAGGACCTTGTGCAAGCAGTTATACACAAACTTTTCTTCTTTTGTTAAATTCTGCAATATTGGACCAGTTTGGTCGCCTCTTCCTGATGAAGCCAACGAAACTATCTTTTTGAGTCTCATTCTTGTTATGTCTTCGGAAAGATTGTTTGCTTTTTCGTAATCGTTTCTTTTTTCTAGGTTCTTGATTGCATCTTTGCTTAGTTCTTCAAGGAACCGTCGAAGCTTTGGATAAAAATTTTCAGGCAACGACATAACTTTTTGTGAAGCTTGCATGCGCTCTTTCCAATGAATCTTGTTAAGAGTCATTAAATCAAGTGGTTCATCGATTCGGATTCGGGCGATTCCCGCTTTTTTAAGTTCTTTGGCTACCCAAAATCTAACTTCGTATTCTTTTCCTTCAGTGAACGGACCAACTGTCATTTCTGGAAGCTCTATTGCGGGGTTGTTCCTGTTTGCCACTATCTTAACGATCGCATTTTCGAACATGAAATCCGCGTCTTGAATCGCTTTTTTTGCGTCAGCTGGCAAACCCTTTTCTCCTTTCATCTAAAAAGATATCAAACTGTAACAGTGATACCGTTTCTCTATTATTAACCCTCTCTTAGATAATTCTTCTAACAACTCTTCAAGCATTTCTTTTTTCAAACGAGGAATACCATGACTTATTTCATTAATGCTTACACATTTTTCTTTAGTTCCTTGAAGTTTGTCAATTATTCTAAGAATTTTTTTTTCATCAGGTGATCGTTTTAATAGAATATCTGTACCTGCTCCTAAACTCTCTTTTGGGAACATGTCCCGCCAAAGTTCAAAGTTGTAATCAAAATTTTCTTCAAACATTTGAAGTGCCTCTTTAACGTTGTTGTCATTAATTTTTTCAAGATTTTCTGTACGGGTCTTTGTTAAAGCCAAACGCATTACTGATTGAGGTTTACCATAATAACTTGCATCAAGAAACTTGAAACGTGCAAGCAATTGGGGGGAAACATCGTATCTTTCTGGTAACTTCACCAAAGTTTCTTGGACTTTGTCAATCATGTCTAATGTATTGGTAATTATTGGTGCAATGTAATGTTGAATTTGCATGTACTTGAAAGCGTCCAAGCTGGGGTCAGCTCGTTTTTTGAGGTATTCAACTTCTTCATTAAGTGTAGTCGGAAAATCTGATAGTTGAAAAGGGGGTTCTTCAAGAGTTTTTGGCAGGTTTTTTTTGCTCCCAAAATATAATGATAATTCGTCATATCCAATGTTTGCAATTCTTTTTTCCATGGCTAGTTTGACTTTGGGTGAAAGTTTTGTGTCTGCATCAATGGTAACTAGGTTATAGTTGCACTTCAAAGGCACATTTCCATATGGGGTCTTTATTGTGTGGGGTTTTCCAATGTCTCTTGGGACAATTCGCCGAATTTCTTTAGCTAGAGTTGTTGCCAGCGCATTTTGTGTTGAATCGTAAAGGCAAAGATTAAGCCCACCAAAAAAGCCATCATATTTTGGGCATCCCACGATTTGGGATGCTATGAAATTTTGGACTAACGGCTCAATATTGGAAAAACTTGCAAAAACTTCTTCTTTGAACTCTTTGAAATCCATGTTAGATTTAATTTTGTTTTGCCAATCAGGGGTGTCAGGCAGCCATTGTTCAACTGATATTTCTTTGTCTGAATCATTTCTATATGTTCCATCTGAACTTATTTTTAATTGAGACCAGCGGATTTGTCCCTCAACATTAACGTAGCTGTTTTCTGGAGGAACCTTTACCCCCTCTGCACAAATACACAGTAGATAAGTTGGATTATGCAAAGTGGGTAAAAGAAGAAACCGTTGAGAACCAACTTTTTTTACGTAACCACTTACGTTTGCTCGTTTGGCTTTTTTAGCATTATAAAATTCTTTAATTCTATTAAATTCGAAAGCCGGAATCTCTGATCCATATTGTCTTTCCCAGAAACTAAGGGTAAATGGTTTAAATGGTTTAGCGGGCTCAACGAAATCAATCATGGTATCTTTTTCCTACATCTTCAGAAGATTCTTGATCGTTTGGTACTTCCACATTTTGGGCATGCAACATATTTTTGTCCCTCGCACGAAACGTTTATTCCATCTTTTGCCTCAAATTCGAAGCCACAAACAGTGCAGATGGTTTTTTCTGCATTTTTTGTCATTTAATATCCAATCTTTCTTTTATTTGATCTTAAGCAAACTGAAATTATCGGTTGCGTATTTATACTTAAGCTAAATTTTGACATAAAAACATGATATTTGTTTATTTGATTTTTGTAAGTATCATGATAACCCAAAATTAAATATCACAATATCACATTTTTTACGATCTTATGATATAAACCATTATTCCTCATTTAAAACTGCTTAAATAGATATTTGATTAAACTATTGTTTTTCCTAAAGTTTCGATACATCAATAAAACCGTCCAAAACATAACTCCTTGAAAATATCCAAACTTATAGGCGCTTTATTATTTGGTACCCAAATATGTCTCAGAAAATGTTAATACTTGTTCTTTCCAGAGATTATTTTATGAAAATTCAAAAGAATGCTTTTACTGCGTTGTTTCCTTGTCCAGTGGTTCTTGTTAGTTGTGTAGATTCAGATGGAAAACCTAACATTATTACTTTGGCGTGGGCAGGAACCGTATGTTCTGAACCTCCAATGGTAGGAGTAAGTATCCGACCAACCCGTTATTCTTACCAGTTGATTAAAGATATCCAAGAGTTTGTCGTGAACATTCCTTCACTCAAGTTCATTCAAGAAACAGATTACTGCGGAGTAGCTTCAGGCAGAGACGTTGAAAAGTTTTCTGAAACTAAGTTTACTCCAGAAAAAGCTTACAATGTTCAAGTTCCAATGATTCAGGAATGTCCTGTGAACCTTGAATGTGTTCTGAAGGACATAATTCCTTTGGGTGCCCATGACTTATTTCTGGGAGAAGTTGTTCAAGTCCATATCGATGAAAACGTCTTGGATGAAAAAGGCAAAATTGATTTCACGAAAGCGGATCCTTTTGTTTTCAATGTTGGTGAATACTGGAACTTAAACAAAAAAGTAGGAACTTATGGGTTCTCAAAACGGTCATAAGTTATTATATTTCCAAAATTTTGGTACGAGAACTAATTTATAACTGACTTTTTTCTATTAATCGTCACGGAGGCTAAGGTTTGAGTTACGAGATGTGGGCTGAAAAGTATCGCCCCAAATCATTAAGCGAAATTATTAACCAGAAAGAAATTGTTGACCGCCTGAAAAGTTTCGCAAAAGCAAAAAATGTTCCTCATTGCATTTTTGCTGGTCCCCCAGGAACTGGAAAAACAACTGCAGCTTTGTGTATGGCTCGAGACCTGTACGGCGACAGTTACCGAGAACACCTTATGGAACTGAACGCCAGTGACGAACGTGGAATAAAGATGGTTCGGGAAACTGTGAAAACTTTTGCTCGAACCCGTTCGATTGGTGAAATTCCTTTCAAGATATTGATTCTTGATGAAGCTGACAACATGACTTCAGATGCTCAGCAAGCTTTAAGGCGAACCATGGAACGCTTCACAGAAACTTGCCGTTTCGTTATGATTGCAAACTACAGTGGCAAAATTATTGATCCGTTACAGTCACGGTGTGCCCCTTTCCGGTTTAGTTATCTTTCACAGCAGGACCAAAACTGTTACTTGCGTAACATTATAAAAAAAGAAAACATCAAAATCTTAGATGAAGGCTATGACGCAATCTTTGAAGTCAGCCAAGGTGATCTTCGACGTGCAACTAATGCTATTCAAGCTGCAGCTTCTATGGGTAAAGTGATTGATGCTGAAACTGTTTATTCTGTTATTGGTCATGCAAACCCTGAAGATGTTAACGAGATGCTAAAAACTGCTATGAAAGGCGACTTTTTAGCTGCCCGAAAACAGCTTCGAGAAATGATAATGAAGTACGGCGTAGCTGGAAGTGACATTATCAAGCAGATTCATGGTGCAGTTTTTCGGTCGATGTTGCCTGATTCTTGGAAAGTTACCCTCAGTGAAGCTATAGGCGAAGCTGATTTTCGCATGGTTCAAGGGGCCGACGTGGAAGTTCAGTTAAGTGCCCTGCTTGCTCGAATTACAGAAGCTGGTCAAGAACTCACACAAGGAGCATAACTGATTGTCCACCACTTGGACCCAAAAGCATAAGCCTCAAAGCCTAGACGAAATAGTAGGCAACAAAAAATCCAAAGAGATGGTTCGTGATTGGCTAAAATCTTGGGATTGTGGAATTCCCGAAAAACGGGCAGTTCTTTTGCATGGGTCTCCAGGGGTAGGTAAAACAGTAACAGTTGAAACTTTAGCTAAAGAACTAAACATGGAATTAATCGAAAAAAACGCCAGCGACTACCGGACAGCAGATGCAATCAAACGTTTTGCTGGTCTGGCTTCTCAGTATGCTACTTTGTTTGGTGGAAAACGATTAATCCTGTTGGATGAAGTTGACGGAATCGCCGGGCAAGTTGACCGTGGTGGAATTAAAGAACTCACAAAAATTTTGAAAGAAAGTAAAAGCCCCATTATTCTCACTGCAAATGACGCTTTTAGTAGTCGTTTTACTACAATCCGTAAATATTCTGAAGTTATTGGATTTAAGAATCCCACAATTCGTGAAGGCATCAGTCACCTTAAGCAAATCTGTGAAAAAGAAGGAATCAACGCTGACGAAGAAGCTCTGCACTTAATTGTTGAGCGTGCCGGACGTGATGTCAGGTCTGCAGTTAATGACCTTCAAGCCTTGGCACAGGGAAAAACACATTTAACAAAAGAAGATGTTGCATGGTTATCTGGGCGTGACCGGAAAGAAGAAATTTTCAAAGTCATGCAAACCATACTTTATTCTCGAGATGGTTGGGAAGCAAAAAAAGCTGCAGGCAGTGTTGATGTGGACCCTGATATGTTGTTTCATTGGGTTTACGAAAATGCTCCTTATCATCTTAACGATCCTCATGACCTAGTTAAAGCAATGAATTCTCTGGCTTTGGCCGATATTTATCGTCAAAGAATCCGTGATACTCAAAACTGGGGTTTTCTGAAGTATGTTATGGATTTTACAACTTCAGGTGTAACAGCTGCTCGACAAAACAGCAAATCTTCAGGTTGGATTCCTTTCCGTTTTCCAAGTAAAATTCGTATGCTTTCGAGTACCAAGGGGGAACGTGCTCTACAGTTCCGTATGGGCATGAAAATCCGCAAGAAATGTCACGTTGGCGCTATCCGAAGTGTCAAACAAGTTTTTCCTTACTTGAAGGTTATTTTCCAAAATAACATTGAAATGGCTGCAGGCTTATCCAGTTGGTTTGAATTTGACGATGACATGATAGAATATTTGGCTGGGGGAAAGAGACAATCTAAAGCCATTTTGACTAAAATGGAATAAGTTTGGTACTATTTATGGTTGGGGTCTTTGTCCCAAGGTTGCCGTTATGTCGATTTTTTGGCCGTCTCTGATTATTGTGAAAACAACTGAATCTTTTGGACTGGTATTTTGTTCCATATAAATTGCCAAATCGTTCATGCTGATAACTTTGATGCCATCGACTTCAATAATCACGTCGCCACCTAGTGGAGTTTCAATGCCATCAACAAATCCTGTTTCGGTTGAGCCTCTTATACCTGCTAAATCTGCCGGGCTGCCAGACGTGACATCAATTACTAGTATTCCTTGAGGTTTATCCAAGCCAATGGCATCCGCTAATGCTAAGTTCACTTTTAATCCTGATATGCCTAACCACGGATGTTTGTAACTGCCAGTTTCAATTAAATCATTAATTTCACGTTTAATAGTATCTGAGGGAATTGCAAACCCTATTCCTGTAAATGAACCTGTTTCTGATTGTATGGCTGTGTTCAGTCCTACTACTTGACCATGCAAGTTAACTAATGGACCCCCTGAGTTACCCGGATTGATTGCGGCGTCAATTTGGATTATGTCTATAATTAAGTATCCTCCTGTCGCTTCTAAGCTTCTTTGAAGAGATGAAACAATACCCACAGTTATTGTGTCACTTAGACCATACGGGTTCCCCATTGCTGCAACTGGTTCTCCTACAATTAATTCAGATGAACTGCCAAGAACTACTGGCTTTAATATTGTAGTTTCCGGGTTCACTTTGATTATTGCTAAATCGCTGTAAATGTCCAGGCCAATTATTTCAGCTGATGAAATGTTTCCGTCTAAGAATGTAACTTCTATATTTTCTGCGCTTTCGATTACGTGATAATTAGTTACAATATGTCCTTTGGTGTCATAAATAAATCCTGAACCTAATCCTAGGTCAGTTTTGATCAGAACAACCGAATCTTTTAGTTGATTGTAAATGGTAGGCCACGGCATTAAACCTGTTTCATTGATTACGTCAAAAATTTCTAGTTGATTTTCCAAGTCTTGGATTTTGTTATTTTGTTCAGTAATTGTGGTTTCCATTGTTTCTAGTTGATTTTGATTGTTCCAAAACCCTACTATGAATACTCCAGTGTTTACGATAAGAATGATTAAAACTGCAGTAAATAGGTGATTCCACTTGCTTGACTCTTCGTTTATCAATTTGTTTACCTGCTTTGGGTTATTCAAAATAGTGAAATCCACTGTTCTAAGGCTTTCGGATTAAAAACGAAGCTTTGCATTTAAGTTTTCATGTGTGGACGTAAACTACATAAACTTTGTAACTGTTTAGAATATCTGGATTAGAGGTAACTTGCGTGATTTCTTTTCAACTGGATTCATTAAAGGAAAAAGAATTATACAAAAACGTTCTAGTAAGACTAATTCACGGAAACGATTTAACCCTGAACTATTTTGAACTCAAAAACCAAACAGTAGACCTCCCATTTCACGAACACCCCGTTGAACACCTTGTCGTAGTTTTAGAAGGAGTAATGGAATTCATTTTTCAAGACAAAAAAACAGTAATGAAACCAAAGGACTCAATGTTTGTTCTCGCCAACACGCGACATACTGCGCGAGTAATAGAAGGTCCAGTGAAAGCCTTAGAAATCTACAAAGTTACCGTAGACAAATACTACAACAGATAGGGCGCAAAATCGTTTTCTTCTATTGGCATTTTTAGTTCATCTAACCAGCATGCTTCTTCTTTGATTGGTCTTTTGAAGATTTTTCCGATTTTGTTTCTGTTTTTGGCTTGATGATATTTAAAGAAAATTTCGTTATCAAAAATTCCAATTATCTCAATTTTTCCTGTCCTATGAGACATAATGTATCTGAATCGTTTACTAAGACCGTTACAGTGCTTCTTTGTTTCTTCAACAATTTTTATTGCCTTAGTAAGTGCCACTTGAAAATTTCCTTTAACCCCTTTGACTGGTCTGCATTGGAACAAATAATATGGAACAACGCCTATGCTGACTAGTTTATTTAGTAACTTGGTTAACGTAACTGGGTTATCGTTTACCCCTTTAAGCAATACAGTTTGATTGTTTACAATAACTCCTGCTTTCAATAGATTATCTACTGCTTTGATTGCCTGTTTGGTTATTTCTTGCGGATGGTTAAACTGGGTAACAACGTATATTCTTCGATTTAGATGACAATATTTTGATAAAATCTTTAACAGTTTTTTGTCTTCAAACCTTGAAGGAAAAGTCACTGGTGCTCTGCTGCCAAACCTGATAAATTTTATCTGGGGAATATCCGACAAAATCAACAGAAGTTTTTCAATAACTTCATTTTCTAGTACTAGCGGGTCGCCACCTGTCACTAAAACATTGTTGATTTCTTCATGTTGTCTTATGTAAGTTGCAGAATCCTCAAAACGTTCAATTATCTCTTTTGTTTTCAACCCAACAAGCCGTTTCCTAAAACAGTGCCTACAATACATTGCGCACTTGTTTGTTGCTAATATCAGAGATGTCTCTGAATATTTATGCTGAAGCCCCGGCATTTTGGTGTTCTCTGCTTCACCACTTGTGTCGTAAGAGCCTTCCAAATTTAGTTCTTCGATTGAAGGTATTGCCATCTTTCTAATTGGGTCGTTAGGGTCCTCCCAATCTATTAATGACATGTAATATGGTGTAACACACATTGGATGTTTTTGAACAATTTTTTCCAATTTTTTCTCTTTATTGGGTGTTAATTCAATGTATTTCTTTAACTGTTCAACTGTACAAATATTATTTTGAATTTTTTTCATCCCCTTTGTTTGAACTTGAAATACGGTTTGCAAATCCGTTGGTCTTTTTTTCAGTAGTTCTGCAAATTGTTAAAGTGTTAAATAGAGTTCGCACCAAAAAAATTCCTGCTGCAAGAAGTAATCCAGTTTGTAACAAAAACACAATTTCATAACTCAAGCCCTTTAGTGTCCATCCAGCAATCTGACTAATACCTGTGAATATTAGAGCAATTGCTATAGTTGCACATAATTTTGGAAATTTAGTTCTGAATTCTTCACTTGCGTCATTCATTTATGTTCAAATCCCGTTAACTGCCAAACTGTTGGCAAATACAATTGACGTTTTCGTGTGTTCTGACGACATAATGCAGATTTACGTACACACTAAGGTCAATTGTTATTAACTTAGTTATATGATTGTTCTATTGGGGACCTATAAACATGATGAATGAAATGTAAGCTATTTTTTCATTATCTTTTTTGAATAAAAATTTGTAAAAAAATTAACTTGGTTTTATCCAAGTGTTTTGATGTGCCGTCTAGAATACTGAACCAAACATGTTAGCTGGCCATTTCGTGAATGGTGGGTTTATATTTATCTGGATTTTTTCTATTCCGTTTATGGTTCGTAACTGTTTTTCAATGGTGAACAAATCTTTGAAAGATGCTAAAGGAATTATTGCTAACATGTCACAGCTGCCTATGATTTTGGTTAAGCTGATTACGTTTGGAATCTCTGATGCTGCTCGATGAACGTCCGAAATTTTTGTGCCAATCTTTGCTGTAATATAAACCATGGCGTTAGCTTGATACCCCAATTTTTTGAGGTCAAGGGTAATTGAGGACCGTATGAATAATCCTTTTTCTTTTAGTTTTGCATATCTGTTAATTACAAAAGCAGTGGATTTGTTAAGATAATTAGCAATATAACTAAAAGGTGTTCGGGCATCGTTCGTCAAAATCTTGGCAATTTCTCGATCTGTTTTTTTCATCTTAGTTAATTGAACTGGTCTAAAGAGGTGTTTTTTGAATGGCTCCTCATCTTCGTTGTATTCCGCTACTTCAAAGTCTTCTTCAAAACTATGCAGATTTTTGATTTCTTGGTTTAATTGGAGGGTAAGGTTTTCTGGGTAATGATTATGGGGTAATCCCACAAAAATTAGCGGTTGAATGCTTTTTACGTGGGGATGGCTTCTTAATTCATCAGTTACTGCAGTAAAATAATCCAAATTAGATGCAGCAAAAAATGTCCCAATGTTGATTTCTTGGGTTTTATGCCATATTGAAAGAATGTACGGTTGCTTGATTAGGTAGTCCCAAATTTCTTGTTTATTTTTTGGATGAACTTTAACTCCCAAAAACCCATAACAATCAAACCCGATAAAATGTGGGTTAATGTAGGTCATTGACCCGTTAATTACGCCTGCTTTTTCTAAGTTTATATACCTATTTCGTATGGCTGCAACGGATGTGTTGTTTTCTTTTGCCATTTGAGTAAAACTTGTGCGTGCATCTTTCATTAATGCCTGCAAAATATTGTTGTTAATGTCGTCGATTTGCCATGCTTTCACTAATTAACACCTTTCTGAGTTATGTAATACTTTACCTTTTTGTAAAATAAATCTTATACTTAAATGTGCTTACTTTTTTAAAGTTTTATTTATGTCCACTGTGTTCACAAAAACTTTAAACTAAAACTATACATTTTAATTGAAAACAATTAATCCCGCCCCAAAAAAGTTTTCTACTGCTTTAAAATACAAAAAAATTTTAGTTAAATCAAAGAATTTTTTTATTTTTTTTACACATTTCTCAGGGATATCTTTTTTCCTAAATATTTCGTTTTATTGCTAAATGAGATTGTGTTATCTGTCAAATCTTGATCGATTCAAATATGTTGATGTAGAACAATTTGATTGTTTGCAGTCCGTTGACAACCAAAACTTTATTGTTCTTTGGTGGGATGCGAAAAGGTTTTTAGTTCCGCCTTATTACATCAGAGACAAAACGTAGTTCATGTATGAGGTGAAATGGTTTGTCTGTATTTGCCGCACCAGGTGCTTACGATCGCACTATTACAGTATTTTCTCCTGATGGTCGCCTATTTCAGGTAGAATATGCCCTAGAAACCGTAAATCGAGGGGCAACAATTATTGGAATGGCCTGTAAAAATGGAGTAGTTTTAGGGGCAGAAGAAAAAATTGAAACTCCCCTACAGGATACAAATTTCACGTGGAAACTGTACGCCATAGATGACCATCTTGGAGCAGCAGTTGTTGGATTGGGTTCTGACGCACGTGTCCTAATTGACCAAGCTCGGGTATATGCCCAAAGTAACCGGTTAACCTATGATGAACCCATTGATGTTGAAATAATGACCAAACGTGTTGGAGACGTAAAACAACTTTACACTCAACATGCTGGTGTTCGACCCTTTGGTGTTTCAATCATCTTTGGTGGCGTCGACAAAACTGGCAGTAGAGTCTTCTCAACTGACCCCAGTGGCTCCTACAGGGGCTACAAGGCAGTAGCAGTAGGTATTGGTCGAGAAACTGTTGAAGGTATTCTAAAAGAAGAATACAATGAAGACCTAACTTTAGACGCAGCCACAAAACTTGCTGCAAAATGTCTAACAAAAGCCCTTGAAGCAAGAGGCGAACCCAAAAGAATCAAATTAACTGTAATTCCTGCAGAGACCCAAAAACTCAAAGTAATAAGCGATGAAGAAATCGAAAAACTCCAAAGCGGGCTTGCAGGCAGTGAAACCAAATGAGCGACAGGTACACAATAGCCCGTATTACTCAAAATGGTGAACACTTCGAGATTCTAGCAAAGCCAGAATTGGCTTTATCTTTTAAATTAGGCAAAAGTAACAATTCAGTTTCTGAAGTTATTGCATCTGACATAATCTTTACGGATGCTGGAAAAGGCACTAAAGCTTCAGAAGAAAAACTCAAAGAAGTTTTTGGAACTGTCGATTCGTTAAAAATTGCTGAAATAATTCTCAAAAAGGGAGATTTACAGTTAACTACTGACCAACGAAAACAGATGGTAGAAGAAAAACGTCGACAAATTATTGCTTTCATATCCCGTGAATGCATTGATCCAAAAACCAATCTTCCTCATCCTCCGATTAGAATTGAGCATGCAATGGAGCAGATTCATTTCTCTATTGATGCTTCCAAAAGTGTGGAGGAGCAAGCAAAAGACATAATAAAACTGTTGCGACCTATTATTCCGCTCAAGATGGAAAAGATTTCAGTTGAAGTTCATGCCCCGCCTGAGCACGCAAGTAGAGTTTACGGAACTGTCAAAGGCTTTGGCACTTTAAAGCGTGACCAATGGTTGGCTGATGGTTCTTGGTCTGCCCTTGTGGAAATGTCGGCTGGTTCATATGGTCCATTATTGGACAAGTTAGGGAAATTAACTAAAGGAAATATTGAAGCGAAAATTGTAAAATAAATGAAAATATGTGAGGTATTTTTTGATATGCCACTCTTTTATGAGAAAAAACAACTTGTAGCTCCTGGAGACCTTCTTGCAGAAGGTGATTACCTTTCAGGAGATAGCACTTACAAGGAAAATGAAAAAATTTATGCTTGCAGACTTGGACTTGTTGATTACGACGGTAAAAGGGTTCATGTTGTTGCATTAAAAGCATTTTATATTCCTGTCCCTGGCGACGTTGTTATCGGAAAAGTCATTGAAGCAACTCCTGGTGGTTGGGTTATAGACATCAAAGCTCCCCATCTAGCTCGATTACGCGCCTCTGATGTTGTTGAGCGCGGTTTTAAACCCGAAACAACGGACTTGCCTTCCATCTTTGATGTGGGTGACTTAATTATCACCAAAGTGATTGCGTACGACCGAACCCGTGACCCCCAGTTGACTGTTCGTGAACCTGGTCTGGGCAAAATTATGCGGGGACAACTGGTTGAAGTTACTCCCACCAAGATTCCAAGAGTTATTGGCAGACAAGGCTCTATGGTCGGTATGATCAAAAAAGAGACCGGTTGCCAGTTGACTATTGGTCAGAATGGTTTGATTCTTGTTAGCGGAAGAACAGTTGAGAATGAGCGGATTGCAATTAAAGCCATTCGCAAAATTGAGCAAGAATCTCACACCAGTGGGTTAACCGACAAAGTTACTGAGATGATTAAAAAGGAACGAGAAGCAATTGACAGCAAGTAAAAAGAAAACTAAAAAAGAGCAAGAGAAAAAGTCAACCAAAAAATCTGAAACATTGGTTGACAAAAAAGGCATTCGTTTAGATGGACGAAAAGTGGATGAATTGCGTCCAGTAAAAATGGAAGTTGGTGTTCTTCCAAACGCAGATGGTTCATCATATCTAGAACAAGGACGAAACAAAATTCTTGTTGGTGTCTACGGACCTAAAGAGGCACATCCACGCCATATAGCCCAACAAGATCGCGCTGTTATTCAATGTCGTTATCATATGGCACCTTTCTCTGTTGATGAACGAAAGTCTCCTGCTCCTTCAAGAAGAGATGTTGAGCTCTCCAAAGTTATTCGAGAAGCCTTAGAGCCAGCAGTTTTTCTTGAATATTATCCCCGTACCTCAATTCAAGTATACATAGAAATTCTACAAGCTGACGGCGGAACAAGATGTGCAGGAATAACTGCTGCCGCTCTTGCACTGGCTGACGCTGGAATTCCTATGCGCGACTTAGTTGTAGCATGTGCAGCAGGTAAAGCTAGCGGAAAAATCGCCCTTGACCTAATGGACACAGAAGACAAAGTTGGTGAAGCCGACGTGCCTGTAGCTTACATGCCTAACTTGGATGCAATTACTTTATTGCAAATGGACGGAAATCTATCCACTGAAGAATTCGAGACTGCAGTTAATATGGCTGTTGAAGGATGTAAAAAACTGTATGAAGTTCAGAAGGAAGCGTTAAAGGCAAAATATGTTATTGAGGAGGAAAAAGAAGAATGACCTCATCTGTTGTAGTAAATGTGAAAAAGAAACGAATAAGTGAGCTTCTAAAAGACGGTCAAAGAACCGATGGACGCGGACTTACCGACTACCGTGATATCCAAATCGAACTTGGAGTAATCGAAAAGGCTGAAGGTTCTGCTCGTGTACATCTAGGTCAAACTGATGTTATGGTTGGCATTAAAATCGGAACTGGAACTCCGTTCCCTGATACCCCTGATAAAGGTGTTCTTACTTGCAACGCTGAACTTGTGCCTCTTGCCTCTCCAGATTTTGAAACTGGACCTCCCGGTGAAGACGCCGTAGAGTTAGCTCGAGTTGTAGACCGTGGAATACGTGAATCTGGAGCAATCGATGTGGAAAAACTCTGTGTGGAACCTGGTAAACTGGTGTTCGTTGTTTTCGTGGACATTTATGTTCTTAATCATGACGGAAACTTAATTGACGCTTCAGCTATTGCAGCTTTGGCAGCTTTGATTAATGCAAAAATGTTCAAGTATACTGTAGAAGATTGTCAGATCGTGAAGAAGCCAGGGTATACTCCTCTTCCTGTGATTGACCATCCTGTAGCAGTTACTTTTGCGAAAATAGGCGATAAGCTCATATTGGACACTGGACTTGATGAAGAACAGGTCATGGATGCAAGATTGACGATAACAATGAACAAAGACGGAAACATCTGCGCAATGCAGAAAGGTGGCGGCGGAGGCTTCTTTACCAAAGAAGAAATATTTGAAGCAGTAAAAATTGCATCTGAAAAGTCTGCAGAATTAAGAAAAATCGTGGTTAAAAGCTGATGGGAAGAAATACAAAAAAAGTTGCGATGACTCGAGGTCTTGGTACTCGTTATGGTGCAACAATCAGGAAACGTTACGTCAAAGTATTAACAGAAGTCAGACGGATCCACAAATGTCCACAATGTGGTGCAGAAGCGGTCAAGCGTGAAAGTGTCGGTATTTGGAACTGTCGAAAATGTGATGTAACTTTTGCTGGTGGAGCCTATACTCCAGTTACAAAACTTGGAGTTGTAGCAAAGCGCCAAGTAAAGAGTGCAACCTCTTCCGAATCCTAAATCTTCCAGAAGGCTTATGCCTTTCTGCCACCTTTTTTGTTGAGGTGGACTAAAATTGATTTTATTAACTACTTCTCGAAGACCCACCCAAAGAATCCGTAGTTTTTGTCGAGATTTATTTTCATCTCTTCCTGATGTTAACCGCGTGAATCGTGGAAAAATGAGTTTAGATGCAGTTGCAGAAAAGGCACTTGAACTAAATTGTGACCGCGTAATAGTTGTTGGTCGATGGCATGGAGCTCCTGGAAAAATTGGTTTGTTTAATATATCATTGGGGTTAACTGCTGTTTCTCCTTTAATGGTTATTCAAAGCATACGTTTGCGACGAGAACTAAAACAAACTAGCCGTATCAAATCTTCTGTGATTACTTTAGAACCTAACTCTTCTTCTGGGTTACAACGTTTAGCTGGATGTTTGTCCAAGTTTTTTGGTTTGCCTGTTTTGCCCTTGGATGAAACATCTGAAAATCATCAGGTTTCTATGCATTTGTCCTTTGATTCTTCTCGGCGAGTCAAAATGACCTTTGTTATGCTTCAACGAATGGTTGAAATAGGACCTCAGGTAACTTTTTCAAGGTTAATTTGGGACGTTTCATCATGAATGCCAAAGCTGTTGTGCGTCTGAACTTTTTTTCTGATAAACAATTGCACGTAGTAATACACGCCCTTAAACCTGAAATTGATTCTTCATCTACTAGTCGCTCAAAAGTCTGTATGACTACTGAAGGGCAAACCCTGATTTTAGATTTCAGAGCAGCAGACACCTCTGCATTGCGGGCAGCAATGAATTCATATCTGCGATTAATTGGAGTAGCAATGAATCTTCAAAAGTTTACTGAATCAGATTTTTAGTGAAACGCTTAATATGTGCCAAGTTATTTAAGCTGAATAACTCACAGTCAAATGTTTGAGGAATATAAAATGAGCGAAGAGATTTCTAAACTTCCACCCCAAGTACAGCAACGATTAATGAGGCTTCAACAGTTACAACAAACCCTTCAAGGTGTAATGGCACAAAAACAGCAGCTAGAAATGCAACTCAATGAAGTTGAACAAGCCAAAGTTGAATTAGAAAAACTAGATGAAACTGCTGTTGTTTACAAATCCATTGGTGCACTTCTTGTAAAATCGGAAAAAAATACTGTTGAAACAGAACTTTCTGAACGCAAAGAACTCTTGAAAATGAGAGTTGACGTGATAGCCAAACAAGATGAGCGCATTAAAACTCAGGTCAAAGAGCTTCAAGAGCAACTGCAGCAAGACTTGAGTCCCGTATCTGGTTCTGCTTAGGGATGAGTGCCTTTTGGCAGAAATTGGCATCCCTGAACTTACCCTTGAGCAAGTGCAAGAACTATGTGAAAAGGCAGAATTAGCTGCCCGAAAATATGTTCTTTCTCAGGTGTCTACAAGCAGAATAATTGACCTTGATGTATTTGTGGATGCCCAAGGCATCAAACCCATAACGATAGACGTTGACGTAAACGTTGTATTATCCCCAATAATGAAAGACTTTGATGTTGAATACTTAACCAGAGAAGCAACAAAACAAGCCTTCATTGTTATTGAAGAATACTTGAGGGAACTCAAGTGCAAATCAGAAAAATAACCTCTTTAATCGACAAGCTTGATGCTAAACTAGTCGTTCTTTTATGTCATCATAACGCAGACCCCGATGCAATTGGCGCGGCTTTTGCTTTTGACAACTTGTTAAAACAGTTAAGGCCAAACTTAAAAACTGAAATTGGGGCTGCTGCTGGACCTAGTAAACTTTCCAAAGCTGTAATTAAAGCTGTAAATGTGGAGCTTACTGATCAGCCTCAGATAGAAAATGCTGATTTGGTTGTTTTACTTGACACAAATACTACCCAACAGTTGGATGACTGGGCTGCCCTGCTCCAACCTGCGCAGCCGATACTTTTGATTGACCATCACGCCCCGCATCCTGAAACTGAACATATTTCAGCTCTTTCAGTAACTGATGAAACTGCTTCTTCGACTTGTGAAATCGTTTACAGGCTGTTTAAAGAAGCAAAAATCAAGCCATCTGTTGCTTCTGCAAAAGCGCTGTTTCTTGGAATTGCTTTTGACAGCAGACACTTCATTTTGGCTGGTTCGGAAACTTTAAAAATTGTTGCAGAACTTGCACAAATTGTAAACCCTCGAGAGACACTTCCTATTCTTTCATTGCCTATGGATTATTCGGAACGTGTTGCACGACTAAAAACCGCTGGTAGGATGAAAATTGTGAAAGTCAATAACTGGTTGATTGCCCTTTCTCGTCTTAGCACTTTTCAAGCTTCAGCTGCTCGCGGACTGGTTGCCTTTGGGGCTCATGTTGCTATTGTTGCAGGAGAAAAAGATGGTGGAATTCAAGTAAGTTTTAGAGCCTCCCACGAATTCTTTACCGAAACTGGAATCCACATGGGTCGCGATTTGGCAACACCCCTTGGTGAATTTTTGGGGGGTATGGGTGGTGGGCATTCTGTTTCTGCTGGTGCAAACGGCAATGGAGACGTAAATGGGTGTCTGAATTTTTGTGAAAAGCTCATAAAACAGAAATTAAGTTAACCCTTTTTGGGTAGCTACTCTTAAATGGATATAAAAAATTGCTTTAGGCTGGCGGATAATATTGGCAGTGATTGAAACTAATAATCTTACATATTCTTATCCTAACGCTAAAACGCCGTCAATTAAGAATGTTTCAATCACAATAAACAAGGGCGATTTTGTAATTTTAACTGGTCCCAGCGGATGCGGAAAAACAACTCTTTGTCGGTGCTTTAATGGTTTGGTTCCCCATTTTTACAATGGCATTTTGGTAGGAAAAATATCCGTTGCTGGATTAAATGTAGCTGAACATCAAATTCATGAACTTGCTCGCCATGTTGGGTTAGTGTTCCAAAACCCGGAAAATCAATTATTTGCATTATCCGTTGAAAAAGATGTTGCCTTTGGATTAGAAAATTTTGCCATGCCCCGCGATGAAATGAGAAAACGAGTAGACTGGGCGCTGGAACAAGCAGGAATAAGTGAACTAACCGAAAGACCCCCTCACGAACTTTCAGGTGGACAACAACAACGGGTTGCTATAGCTTCAGTTCTAGCAATGCAGCCCGACATTATAATACTTGATGAACCCACTTCTTTTCTTGACCCTTTGGGTGCAGAAAAAATTTTTGAAGTAATAAGCCAACTCAACAAAGAACTAGGAATCACTATCATTCTGGTCGAACATCGCCTTGATCTTGCAGCAAAGTATGCTAACCGTGTTATTGTAATGAACAACGGTGAAATTGCCATGGCTGGAACTCCCCAAGAAATTTTTACCTCAGAACAAGCTCGGCTAATTGGCATTGGAATTCCAAAAGCCACTGAACTATATCTATATCTAAAGAAGAATGGAATTGACCTGAAAACCATTCCCGTTACTCCAGAAGAAGTGGCACAACTTTTGCGGGAGGCTTTAAAGAATGCTTGAAGTAAAAGACCTCTATTACTCTTACTCTACTGGTTTTGAAGCCCTGAAAGGAATCAACCTCACAGTAAATGACGGGGAATTCTTGGCGATCATGGGTCAAAATGGGGCTGGAAAAACTACTTTAGTTAAACACTTTAACGGACTGTTGAAACCCACCCACGGTGAAGTCCTTGTTGACGGCGTGAGCACCCGGGACGTAAGTGTTGCTAAGTTGGCTCGTAATGTTGGTTTTGTGTTCCAAAATCCTGACCATCAATTATTTAGTGAAACAGTAGAAGACGAAATTGCTTTTGCTCTAAAGAACTTTGGCTTCGAAGAAGCAGTAATCAAAAAACAAGTTGATTGGGCGCTGAATCTACTGGATGTGGTGCAGTACAGAAAAACTTCACCTTTTATGCTCAGTGGCGGAGAACGAAAACGGGTAGCTTTAGCTTCAATTCTTGCATGGGATCCTCAGGTAGTTATTTTGGATGAACCCACTATTGGTCAGGACCATCGCCAGAAAGAAAAGTTGCAACATTTTATTTTGCAGTTGAATGCCCAGAAAAAAACTGTAGTTGTTGTTACTCACGATGTGGAATTTGTAGCAGAATGTAATCCTCGAGTTATTTTGATGCGTCAAGGCCAGATTTTGCTTGACGGTGTAGCTGAAAAAATTTTAAATGACACAAAGTTGTTGGCGCAGGCTTCTATTGTTCCTCCTCAGATTACCAAGATTTTTTTGGAACTAGAAGATTTGGGGTTGCCTACTGATGTTATTGACGTTCATGAAGCCACAAAAATTTTACTAAACCGGTTGAGGAAAAAATCATGAGCGTTTTTGAAGGATTCAAGTTCAGAAAAGTTTCTTCTTTGGTTCATGATTTAGACCCACGGGTCAAGTTTTTCTTTGTTTTAGTCTTGTTTGTTATGGCTATCCTGTTCACGAACCTGTTCGCGTTGCTTGTTTTGTTTATGGTTCCTTTGCCTTTCGTATTTGTCGCCAAAGTTAACCGTCAATGGTTGCGTTCCCTGCGAGGTGCCTTACTGTTGGCAGTGTTTATTTTTGCAACTAACTTCATTTTTGGGTTCTTGTATCCTGCATCGTTTCCTCAAATAACTCCTCCAGTGGATACTGCTTTCGAATATTTGGTGCTGTTGGAGCGCTCCATATCAATGACCCTGCGTTTTGTTGTTTTAATTGCATCTTTTTCTGTTTTCTTTTTAACAACTTCCCCCGATCATCTCGGGTTAGCCCTGCAGCAAAGTCATGTTCCTTACGAGTTTTGTTTTGCTTTCACTACTGCGGTTCGTTTCGTTCCCGTTTTAGCTGACGAAGCCCAAACCATAATGGATGCCCAAAAAGCCCGCGGGCTAGAACTAGAGCGTGGAAACTTGCTTAAACGGGTCAGAAATTATATTCCAATTCTTATTCCATTGATAGTGAATGCAATTCGAAGAAGCCTTGAACTTGCTGAAGCGATGGAATCCCGTGCCTGGGGTGCTAGCAAAAATCGTACAAATTTGTATGCCCTCAAGTTGAAGCGGTCTGATTATGTACTGGTTGTGATCTCTGTTTTGATGTTAATAGTTGCAGTTTACATTTGGCTTAATGTTTCAATTCCTTCGTTAAGTGCAGTTCTTTTTCCCGCGATGGTTTGATTATAAAACCTAAGAACAACAACATTTTCGCTAATTATAATATCCACTTTATATGATGTGGGTTTCGTAAATCAAAATTTTAGTAAGTGCCTTTTAGTGGCACATTTTTGGTGCAAAAGAAATGAGAAAAACGGGCAATCTTAGTTTTACCTCTTCCGTCTTTTTTGTCTTTTCTTCTTTACTCGTTTTTGTTTCTTTTTGGCGGTCTTTTTTGTCATGCCGTGATGTCGTGCCATATTGATCGCTTTCCTTTTCGGATACTTTTTCCCTTTCTGTGCTTCTTAAAGGTTACGTGAGTTTTTAGCTTTGTTGTCATCCGCTTTCTGCATTATTTACAGTTTTGCGTCTACATGGACTTTAACATTGTTTGTTATGGTCCGTAAGCCGTTTCAGAGTCGCTCCATCTCATCATTACGAAGGTTCAGAATGGTGTCCCTCATCACAACTACTCGGTAAGGTGTGCATGTTTAAAACTTTACCCTTTTTGAAACTAACTAGTAAAGAACAAAAAAATGAAAAGGTGTAGAGCTTATTTTTCGTCCAGTTTGAATTCTTTGTGAATTGCTTTGACTGTTTCTGGTCCGTCTTTTTCTTTGACCACAAAGGACACGTTGAGTTCAGATGAGCCTTGGGCTATCATGTTAACGTTGATTTTTTTGCTAGCTACTGCTGAAAAGATTCTGGAAGCTACACCTACCATGCCTTTCATGCCTGCGCCTAGGACTGCGACTACGCATACGTCGTCTTCGGAGATGATTTCATGGATGAATTCTTTTCCTAGCAATGCAAGTTCAAGGGTGTTAACTGCCCGTTCCAGAAGGCTTCGATGAATTACTATGGAAATGTTAGCTTCAGAAACACTTTGGGAAATCATCAATATGTTGATGTTTTCTTTTCCCAGAACTTCAAAAACTTTGGCTGCCGTTCCAGGGGCACCAACCATGCCTGAGCCGCTGACGGTTATAAGGGCAACGTTTTTGACGATAGTTACTGCTTTAACTCCATTTTTTGTTTCCAGTTTGCCGTTTTCCATTATCAGGGTTCCATGGTTGCTTGGGTTGAACACGTTTCTGATTCTTACGGGTATACCTTCTTTTCTTGCGGGTTCAAGGGCTCGGGGGTGCATTGCTTTTGCGCCAAAGATTGTTAGTTCGGTTGCTTCTTGGAAGCTAATTTTTGGGATTATTTTTGCTTCAGGAACCAGTTTAGGGTCTGAGGTCATCAAGCCGTCTACGTCGGTCCATATCCAGATTTCTTCGGCTTCAAGGGCTGCCCCTACGATAGTGGCTGTGTAATCTGATCCTCCTCTACCTACAGTGGTGGTTTCTCCGTTTTGGGTTTGGGCGATAAACCCTGTGATTACTGGGACCGTTCCCTTCTCTAAGAGGGGTTCTATGTTCTTTTTGAGTTCAAATTTAGTAACGTTCATCAGCAAACTAGCTTCTCCAAAGTTTGAGTCAGTTACTATCCCTGCTTCTCCCCCTGTGAAATGTTCCGAAGTTACCCTTATATCATTTAAAGTTGCGCTTACGATTGGGGCAGACAGTTTTTCTCCAAAAGAGATTACAAGGTCTCGGGATTTTGGGGTGAGTTCTCCCACGTAGCTGATTCCAGTTAGTACTTGTTCTAGTTCACATATTCTGGATTCTACTAGTTTCCAAACGATTTCTTGGATTACTGTGTCTTGGATTGCCTCTTTTATTGTGGTTTGGTGGCGTTCAAGGATTTCTTGCTTGAATTCTTTGATGAATTTGGTGTTGCCTGTCTTTGCCTGTACAGCTGCTTGAATTAGTTGGTTAGTTATTCCTTGCAGAGCTGAAACAACTACCACTATTTGGTTATCGTTTTTGTTGTCTTTAATCAGGTTTGCTACGTTGCGGATTTTTTCGCCATTGGCGACAGAGCTACCTCCAAATTTCATGACTATTTTTTTCAAGCTTTTTTTCTCCTTGTTATGTTGCCATTTTGTGGGCGATAGTTTGTTTTATGTCTAGAAGGTCTCGCAGTACTGCGCTTGCGGTTTCGACTCCGCCTGCTCCTAGACCAATTATTGTTTGTTCTCCCGCTGACTCGGAAACAAAGGTCACTGCGTTCAATGCCCCGTCCACAGCCAAGGGATGATGTTTGGATATTTGTTGAGGCTCAACTTTTAGTTTTTCTGTAATGGAGCCAATCAGTTTAATGGTGCAGCCTTTCTTGTTAGCCTCAGCAATGTCTTTAGCTGAAACATCCCGTATCCCCTTAATTTCCACGTCGTTAATTGTGACTTTTTTATCCATAATCCAGTTCGCCATAATCACAAGTTTTGCCGCTGCATCGTAACCATCAACATCCATGGTAGGATCCGCTTCAGCAAAACCTAGTTCTTGGGCTGCTTTCAGAGCTACATCAAAAGTGAGGTGTTTTTCGTCCATTTCCGTTAAGATATAGTTGGTTGTTCCGTTCAAAATTCCGCTAACTGAAAGGATTTTGTCGCCCTGCAAACAGTTTTTGGCAAACTCCAAAACTGGGGTTCCTGCACCTACGGTTCCGCTAAATCTTAGTTGAACGTTGTTGAATTCTGCAAGCTCAGTCAAAGCAGGCAAGGCTAAAGCTAATGGTCCTTTGTTTGTGGTAACCACGTGTTTGCTTGTTTTGAATGCAGATTTGATATATGATAGTCCCGGTTCGGCGGTTTCGATGTTGGTAGGGCTTACTTCTATCATGGCTTCTGCCTCAACAGATTCGATGACTTCTAGGGCGGTCATGTCGGATTTGCCGTATTGAATGCTTGCCGAGACCGTTCCGTGCTGTTTTTTTAATTTGAGCATTTCTTTAAGGTCTAACCCTTTCGGGTTTATGGCTGCGCCTTTTTTATCAACTACTGCAACAATTCGGGGGCGAAAACCATACTTTTTCGCCAAATCCTTTTTTCGGTCCAAAAAAATTTGAGCCAAACTCTGACCAACAACGCCCCAACCCACCAAAATAATCCTCATTCTATCGCTCAACCTGCTCCATACGTTAACCACTAATTACATTAACACCCATAATTACAATTACGACTAATAAATAATCACCACAACCAATCAACCTTTGTATACACCTAATTTTGGATTCTTTGGAACTAAAGCATCAATTTTTTTAAGATTTGAGCAAATTGGTTATGACAATTATTCATTGTGGTCAGATAATTGCATGCCCAGCAGGTTGAACATGGATATTTCACGATATTTTGCAGATAGATTAAGAGCTTCAATGGGACAGTGAAATAATGATGAATCCTGAAACTAGATACATGGATTTCAGTAATTCTAAAGAAGGAGCAAATTTTTATGCTGCTATTGTTTTTTGACTTAATTTATGGCCGTGTTTTGAACCTTGCTGTTAAACTGATTATTTGTTTAGAAATTTTGTCATGAAGGTTGGTCCTTCTATTGTGCCATATTTGCCGTTTTTGGCGTTTTGTTCGTCGAATTGTTTGATATTATCAGGGGGGTTTGTTGGATTGTATATTGCAAAGGGCACGGGGTCACGGGTGTGGGTGCCAATTTTTATCGGAGTGGGATGGTCAGGCAAAACAGCAAGGGCAACATCCTGATCGATGTTATCCATTATGCGCCCAATCAGCCGTTTGTCCAAATCCTCAATCGTCTTAATTTTTAGTTCGTAGTCTTTAGCGTGCCCTGCTTCATCTGGAGCTTCCACATGAACAAACACCAAATCATAATCATTCAATGCCTCTAACGCATAATCGGCTTTTCCCTCATAGTTAGTATCAAATAAACCTGTAACACCGGGGACCTCGACAACCTTCATTCCTGCATACCTCCCAATGCCTTTCACTAAATCTACCGCAGAAATCACTGCTGAACTTACACCAAACCGCTCTTTAAACGTAGGCAAAACAGGAACGCGACCCCCACCCCACGGCCAAATCATGTTGCCTGGATTTTTACCAACTTTTGCTCGGGCAAGATTCACAGGATGATTTTCCAAAATTGCCTTAGAACTCAAAATCATCTCCTTTAGTTCTTTTTCTACATTTTTTGCTTTTTCAGATTCTGCCTTTGGCAAAATGTCTGAAACCTTTTCTCCAATCGCATTATGTGGCAAGGTGCAATCCACTATTTCTTTAGGTAAGTAATCTCGGATTACCAAAAAATGTCGATAATCCAAACCAACAAAAAATTCAATATTATCTGGTCTGGGCGTTTTTTCCTTGATTTCTTCTATCAGCTGAGAAGCTTCTTTACTTGAAATGTGGTCTGCAGCATAATCAATCAATTTACCGTCTTTTTCTGTAATCAAATTGCATCTAAAGGCTACATCTTGTTTGTTCAAATGGATGTTTCTGCCGGCTGCTTCTAATGGTCCTCGTCCTGAATAATATACCTGTGGATCGTAGCCTAGAACAGACAAAATTGCAGGTCCCGAACCTGGATTCATGCTATCTGGAACTGTTTTCAATAATCCGTTCTGGCCTTTGGCTGCAATTAAATCCATGTTGGGCTTGTTTGCCACTTGAAGGGGTGTTTTGTCGCCAAGTTCGGCTATTGGGTAATCTGCCATTCCGTCTCCAAGAATAAGTATGTACTTCATATGTTTTACCTGCTTTTTTAGTAATTTTAGTTACCAATTGTAATGTTTTACTGTATCGCTTTTGCAGGTTAAAATTTACCCCGAATTCATAAACAGTATATTACTCCCAAAACAATATCCCATCATGGATCCCGCAGAGTTCTATTTTCTAATTCTTCCTCTAGCCGGGTTGGTTGCCCTTCTTTTAATCATAATTGTGCACCTTGCAAGAAAAGACAAAACAATTAAACACAAAGAACTGGATACTATCAACGAATTAATGCAAACCGGAGTCTTAACCAAAGAAAACTTTGCTGAAATGCTCCAAGTCCTAGTGCAGCAAGGAATCATAAAAGAGAGCTCCTACGAAACCATCGGAAAAATTCTTGACGAATCCCTCACTGAACAAGAAGAAACTACAGTTTCAAGTGACTAAAAACACGCCTTTTTGAAGCACAGCAACCGTTTTTCCATTTTTTTTGGTAATTGTCACTGTAGGTTCCGAAACCATCAAATCCATATGATTTTGTGACAAATTCTTGCCCCCTGGCATATCCGTGTTCGCACCAAATGCTACATGGATTGTTCCCAACATTTTTTCTGCCTCCAAAAACTCGTTTACGAACTTAGCTTTCGGATTAATCCCAAAAGCAAACTCTCCAACAACATTCGCCCACTGGTCTGTGGAAAAAGTCTGTTTGATTCTACGCAAATGTTCTGGATCCTCACAAAACACGGATTCAACTTTGCCGTCTTTTATGTTGATCTCTACTGGGTGCCTTAATTTACCGATACCGCCAACAGCCAAGTCACAAAAAAGCTTTCCATTCATCCTGTTTTCTACAGGAGCAACAATAACCTCCCCTGTTGGCAAGTTCATCCATTTCATCAACTCCCAATCCAGCTTGGTATCTGTGAAAAAACTACGACCCTCAACCCCCAATGTCAAATCTGTTCCGGATTTGCTACAAACTTTAACACTCACTGCACCTTCTAATGCCTTCATGAGTTTATCTGCATGATTTTGCAACTGTTCATGCTCCACTGCAGACAAAGCCAAAGCTCCATCTGTGAGCATATCCAAAGTAACCCCTGGACAATGCCCCAAACGGGACTGGCGATCAGCAATTTCTGTTTTTATTATCTTGATCCTAAAGGGAGTTTCTTCACGGTTCCCAGTTAATATGTTGACAAAAATTTCAGGTTTTTGAGATAAGGCCAACTGCAAATATTCTGGAATCTCAGTTCTTATTTCACTCTGTTTTTCAAGAACCAAAAACCTAGTCCACAACCCAAGAGAAAGTGCACCTTTAGCAAAGGCTTGCCCAATATCTGTTTTTTCTTCATCACATATTACTAGAATTCTTTCACCCTCACAGGCTTCAAGAACATTCTGCAACGCATTTCTTGCAGCAACCCAAGACTCCAACCTGCTTCCTCCACGAACTTGTTCTGCCAACAAAGCAGCTTATTGGTTAGTTTTTTTCCAGTTTAGCAATTTTTTGTTCCAACTGATAAACCAGTAACGTGCAGATCAAAAATGCTCCACTGAATCCAACAAAAAGTACACCCGTCAAAAACACGGTAAAATACTGATTGGATACCAGAAAATAATCATTATACCCAAAATATGTGGTTGGAATCTCTAGACTGTTTGCCCACAAAAACATAACAATTCCTGCAGCAAACATAACAATGGAACCCCCAAGGGTAACCTGCCACTCTTTCATCTTATTCACCAATTGACCTTGTTATTACCTAAGTTCATTTATCTTTTTAGTAAAGCTCTTTTCATTTCAAGTCCCAAAAATGAGATTGACTCTTTTTAATCTGTCTTAACATAAACTTGGCCTTCTTTTGCACTATTGGCTCTGCACAATACGGTTTATCATCGATAAAGTATGGAATATCAGCCATTTTTGCAGTAACTGCGCATGCAAGTTTTCCAAGAAACTGCATACTATAACCGCCCTCTAGAACCGATACAATTTTTCCTTGACAAAACTTTGCTGCGATCTCCAAAACAAAATCAAAAATTTTCATGTAACTACGTGATGATACATACAAGTTCCCTATTGGATCCGAGTAGTGGCTGTCAAATCCGGTAGAAACCAAAATGAACTGAGGTTTGTATTGGTGAATTATTGGCGCCACAACCTCATTGAAACCTGTTAGAAAAATTTTATCATCGATCCCATAAGGAAAAGGAACATTAACAGAATAACCTTTGCCTTTTCCTTCCCCAACTTCGTCGACAAAACCTGTTAACGGAAACTCGATGGGGTCCTCATGCATGCTAATGTAAAGCACCTTTTCGTTATTGTAAAAAATTTCTTGGGTTCCATTCCCATGATGGGCGTCAATGTCCAAAATTAACACACGTTCAAGACTGAAACTCTTTAACAAATGAGCTGCAGCTAAAGCAACATTATTGAAAACACAAAAACCCATGGGATAATTAAAACCTGCATGATGCCCTGGTGGTCTAACAAAAGCAAAACCATTATTGCACTTTTTTTCCATCACATAATCAACTGCTTTCAAAGCTCCCCCTGCAGCCAAACGAGCTACTTCGTACGATTTAGATGAAACCACGGTATCTTGTTCATCTATCAGTCCCCCTCCACAACTGCAAACCTGTTTAATTACATTAATGTAACCAATATCATGAATCAATTTCAAATCGTTAATGCTTGCTGGTTCTGGTTCAACAACAAAACAGTTCTTGTTTCCTAGAATACCGCTTTTCTTTAGTTCCCTATTGATCACCCGAAGACGAGATGGAACCTCAGGATGGCGGGGTCCTGTTTTGTGCCACAGATACTTTGGCGAATAAACTAGAACTGTTTTTGGCGTTTGTTTCACTTTCCCTTAATATGACTGATGTTGTTTTTGTTGATTAAAACATTCTGTAAATGTTCCCCTATTAACAATTATTCATTAGTACCTGAATTTTTATTGACAAAAAGATTTTATTGCTCCTGACAAGAATTATGCAGTTAACCTTTCAGGGTAGATTGACTTTGTCGTCAAAAATTGCAATATTTTCATACTTACTCATTGCAATCAACATTCTAGTTTTCATTCGAGCGATCACAAACCCTGAATCTTATACTCAATTGGTTACAACTTATGGACTTGTACCCGCTCAAATAATGAACTGCAATAACATTCCTTCTTTGGTTACTTCCATGTTCTTGCACGCCGACCTGTTTCACCTTGGACTTAACATGTTATTCTTATTGCTCAGTGGCGACGCAGTAGAACGAGAACTAGGCAACCTAAAATTTTTGGCACTATACCTAATATGTGGAATCATGGCTGGGCTATTCCATGCATACCTAAATAGCTCATCAACCATTCCTACAATTGGCGCCTCAGGAGCAATATTTGGAATCCTTGCAGCTTTTGCTATTTTGTTTCCTTTTCGATGGATCCTTAAACTATTTGGGTTCATCCCTCTGCCCCTTCCAGCTATTTTATTTGTTTTCATAACAATCTTAACAGAAACCACCTATGTATCCTCAGGAATAATCGAAAACGTAGCCCACACAGCCCACGTGGGAGGTTTCCTTGCCGGATTCTTTTTAACCTTGACTATAATCCCAAAAAAACGAAGCACAAATGAATAACTGTTTGAACACACTCTATTATTTAATGACAATAACCGACGATACATCTGGCAATAACTGTAACTGAGCTAAAAATTCCTGAACAATTTTGTTTGGGTCAACCAATTCTGCAAAAAACAACAAATGACTTTTACACCCATTATTACAATCTGAAGCCCCAAAGCCCTTAACCAAAATTTTTGTTCCAACTGTTCCCATCAAGTAACTGTTTACTTTACATTCAATTTTTTCACCTGTTTCAGTAATAACAATTGCCTTAACTGAAACGTTAGAATCTACCATCAAGTAATCAATGTGCCAAAACATCTTTTTGTGTTTCTTTAGATGCCTAGAAATTCTGTGTTTCAAGGAAGATCCTTTGCCTAACGCTGATCCAGTATACGTGTAATATCCCCTTGGAAACGTTTGTTTACCCAGTTTTCCTGCAGTTACTGTAATCTCTTTTGAAATAAAAAGCAATAATATGTAGACTCCTCGGGTTGAAAGATTCGAAACTAAAGTTGAATCAATGTTCATTGAAACTTAATAACCCCTCATCTGATGTAGACCGTTAATCTATTGGTTCATTCCAGAAAAAAACTTCTTCATATAGCCATTGAAGGTTGTCGTTGTATAATGGATCACTGAAGACAATGTCCAAACTAAAATCATATTTTTCCACTAACTGGTTAACATCATTCCAAATTTTTTCTGTTCGATCATCGGTGTTTCCACTCCATAACCCCCAGATGTTGTCGTTCTCACTGCGAAAACCAAAACCAAAATTTTCAGGAAGAACATAAACCGCAGAAGCCTTGAAGTTTCCATGTTTTGAAGGGTTTGCTTTCACATAATTCCAAAACTTTTCAAGGGCCTCAAAATGCTCATCTGTTAAAATGCCATACTCCGAATAGTCTGTGTCCGGATGGTCAAAAATTGTGACATATTTTGCCCCCGCATGATATGCTGAAACCAAATCATCGTAGAGTTCTTCCCCTGAAACAATGTAAGGAACATCATTATACGTCCATGTGACCATAACGCCCCATTCTTTGTTTTGTAGGTTTGCTGCTCCTCTACAAAGGGCAGTGTGTAATGGTCTACTATGGTTCCATGCGTATTCAACTAAAACGATGTCGTATCCTGCTTTGTAAACAAACCAGTACAAGCCATACTCTGCAGTTAGTAACTTGATGTTTTCACAATCTCGAGCATATGAATAATAACTGATGTGCCCGTTAAGCAAGTAAACAAAATTTTCTGCAGCTTCTGATTGGTTATTCGCAGATTTAACCATCTGGAAACTGCCATCATCTAACTGGTGACCTCCTGGTTCATCCATGGCGTAAGCGCCTAAAAATTTTACACCATATTTTTCTTTTGCATCTGCAATCCACATGTGGGGGTAGTAATTGTATCTCAAAACGAAGTCGCCATCGTCTTGTTGCTGGCGTAAACCAATGAAGAAGACGTAAAAATGCAGTCCTGAATCGTAAACGTAATCGGACACTTCATTCAGGTTGTTTATGTCGTACGTTATCCCGACGGTGTCAATAATAAACACGTTTGTGTAATTTTTCACTTTATCAACTAATGCTTTGCAGCCTTCAACACTATAGTTGTCGATAGCATATTCTACGCCGACAAAGAATTCTGGTTCTGAACCCTGACTGTTATTAACCATTATCAAAAAAACAGGTGAAACAACAATTGCAATAAGAATCAAACAGAGCAGAAATGTTTTATGTTTCAGTTTTGTTTTCTCCGGTCCTTGGTATTGATTACTATATCATCTGTTTTCCATATTATAAAATTGCAGAAATGTTTCAACATTTTCAATAATTTTGATGCTAGAAAAAAAGAAAAAGGGCTGATTGGTTATCAGCTTGCTTCTTTGCTCATTTTTTTAGCTAGACTGTAAATCACTGGAACCAGCACTATGCCCATTGCTATTGCGAATGCCCATGATACGTTTGCGACTATGTTTGTTACGCCTTCGAATGTGGAAAAGATTGCTCCTGCACCAATAATCAAGAAGATGCTATACAGCACAAATTTTGCGTATCCTGCAACGTCTACAAATTCCTTGTGATCGTCGGTAATGGATTTAATTAATCCATCTGTTAATGCTATTCCGGCTCCAATTATGACAAAGCCCAAAATCAGTGAATAAACAAGTTCGCCTGAAAGCAACATTACGTCTAATGCAATGATTATGATAACTGCTATCAATCCTATCTGAAGCAGGCTTTGTAGCATGTCTGCTATTTCGACTTTAGCTTTAGGAAATATTGGTTTGAGTGTGTTTCCAACAAGGGTGGCCAAAAAGCCAACTAGAACGCTTCCGACAACTATTATCACTATTCCGCCGAGAAGTCTGGGCAGATAACTTGCAAGATCAACTAGGAACCCACCGATTGCGCCTTCAATATTTAGGACCTGTATTGCAAGTACTATCGATATGACTAGAATAAATGCTGTAGTTACTCCTCCCACGAAAGAGGACATATCCATTCCTGCGGACCTGAAGGCTTTTCCAGTGTCTGTTTGGTCAAAACTTTTTTCTATTCCCATTTTTTCAATGACTTTGTTTACTGCACGGCCAACAAATTTTCCAGCAAAATAACCAATGAGAACAATGATTATAGCCGCAATAATCGCTGGCAAGGCAGCAATGATGTCTGAAATCATGTTAGTTAACATATCTCCAATGTTTGACAAAATTTATCCCCAATTATATTTGTTGCTTTTTTCTTATAATATTTCGCATGGTCAAACCAATTTTCGCCTTTGTGGGACCTCAATAACCTTTTAAAGAGACAAAAAACACTATGAAATTCATAAGAGGAAAAAAGGGCTAAGAAATGTCGCGGTACTCTAGTGTTTTCAAAGATGAAAGCAAACTTGACATAAACTATGTCCCATCCCAATTGCTTCACAGAAAACTCCAACTCAACTTGTTAAACCAATTCTTCCGTTTTACTGTAGAAAACCCCGGAAAAATGACTCAACGGACCTTAATAATGGGGAACATCGGAACTGGCAAAACTGTTCTTTCGCAACATTTTGGTTTAAACATTGTAAAAGAAGCAAAAGAACGCAAAATCAATCTAAATTACATTCACATCAACTGCCGTGAATGCAAAGGCAGTCTGTTCATGATTCTTCAACGGACTATAGCAAAATTCTATCCTAACTTCCCACGACGGGGATACTCCGCTGAAGAATTACTTCAAGCGTTAATGCAAATTCTTGACGACAAAGACGCGTACTTGATCTTAACTTTAGACGAATTAGAATCCCTTGTCCAAACTGAAGGCTCAGACCCCTTGTACAATCTTTCAAGAATCCAAGAAGACCGAATTGACGCCCCTAAACGATTATCCCTTATTTGCATTCTTCGACAGGATGAACAACTGGAATCTTTAGACCCCAGCACAAGAAGCACTCTACAACGCAACATAATACGGTTAACCGATTACTCAGAATCACAACTCGAAGACATTCTCGCCAACAGAGTAGATCTTGCATTCATAGACGGCACTGTGCCTCCTCAAACTCTAACCCTTATTGCCGAACTGGGAAACGCCGAGCAAGGAAACGCCCGATACTCTATTGAACTATTATGGCGGGCGGGTAAATACGCTGATGCCTCGGAACTGCAAGAAGTTACCCCGGAGTGTCTCAGAAATGCTGTTGCCAGTGTTTATCCTGTTGTGCGCAGAGACATGATTGTTGAACTTAGTTTACATGAAAAACTGTTTCTTTTAGGTGTGGCAAGACACTTCAAACAGAGCGATTCTGCTCACGTTTCCATGGGGGACGCGGAAGAATCATACGCTCTTGCCTGTGAAGAGTATAACGAAAAACCTCGGGGGCATACTCAGCTTTGGAAGTATGTAAATTCTCTTTCTGCTACTGGAATACTCGAAACCATGGTTTCTGGAGTTGGGCAACGGGGAAAAACAACAATGATTAGCCTGTCGCGAGTTCCAGCATCTGATCTAGACCAAGAAATTACTAAAATCCTGTCACAAAAAGGATGGTGTACCTAAGATGGCAATCGAAGAAGTTTTTTCTTCTAAAGGGCGCGTTAAAATTCTAAGAATTTTATCTGAAATTGGAGAATTAAACATCTCAGAAATTGCAAGGCGTGCAGGATTAAACTATGCTACAACTAATCAGCACTTGGAGACTTTAGAAAACAACAAACTTGTACGCCACAAAACCTTTGGACGAATCCGTATATTTCGTTACAATGAAGAAAACCCTAGAGCACTAATGATCAGACAATTAATGGAATACTGGGAAGAGACAAAATAAATCGAAAACATGCTCTAAAATGTTTACTTGTAGTTAAATTAACCTTTGAAAATAGTTGGAGATGCTGCACATGAATGAAGACACAAATAAATCCAAATCCTCCAGAACAATCAATTTTTCTGTAATTATTTGTAGTTCTTCTCTTTATCAACAGTTTAAAGAAAATGAAAACTTCGTTACTGATTCTCTTGACTTAATTGTAGACCTTGTAACTGATGCTGGTCATCAAGTAGTTTCAACACAATTTATGCCCGATGACCGCGTTATGCTCACAAAACAAGTTGGCAATGCAATTAGTTCCAACATAATAGATGTAATAATTGTATGTGGTGGAACTGGATTAAGCGTGTCCGAAATTACCTTAGAAGCTTTAAGGCCACTGATGATTAAAACAATGCCTGGATTTGCAGAAATACTTCGAAAGCTCTATTATGACAAGTTTGGTTCAACAGCAATTATTAGCCGAGCCTTAGCTGGGATAACTGATCAACAAAAAATACTTTTTTGTATTCCTAACTCTCCAGATTCAATTAATCTTGCTTTTAAAAAACTAATTTTGCCTGAAATTGGAAATTTATCAGCACATGAAAGAGAGCATTAGTGTACTTGACACCCTGCAAATACGTTAATATTTAATGGTGCCCAATTCATTACCCTTGTCTAAGGAAGAGAAGTATAATGGAATTTTGTTCTTCATGTGGAAAACGCATGGTTATGAAACGAACCAAAGAAGGGGCAGTTTTTATTTGTCCAGTTTGTAAATGCAAAAAAACCCAAGAAACTGAAATCAAAACCGTTACTCCCAAAAAACCGCTTGAAACAATAGTGGTCATAGGAAACGAAGACCAAGGTTTAAAAACTAACCCTACCGCAGAAATGAAATGTCCAAAATGTGAAAACAATTTGGCATACACATGGCAAGTACAGACTCGTTCCGGTGATGAAGGAGCAACACAATTTTTTAGATGCACAAAATGTAATCACACTTTCAGGCTCTATACCTGACTTTCTTTTTGAATCGTTTCTGGCTCATTTTATCTTTAGGACTTGAAATTGTGATCTACTTGCTATTATGTGGGAATTAGGGGATATGATGCAATTGAACAATTTTGTGAGTTTTAAAAAACCATTGCTCCTTCACTGTTGTTTTTCAGTTTTCGTTCTTGACCTACTTTTTTAGAATTTAGTGGATTGTGAATACATAATTTATGTTCATAAATAATATTTAATCTACAACATTACGAAATATTGGCGTTTCTATTGGTACATATTGGTCCTATTCCCGAGAATATTGTTGAACGCAAGGTCATCGTTTACAAATCACGTATTGATTCAAAATCAATTAGGGCAACCGCTGAAAAAATGAAAACTGGACTATTTAGTAAGATGTTTTTCATGAACCCTAAACCTCACGAAGTACAGATTATTTCAATTGAAAAATATTATGAACCTTATTTGGTTGCAGAAGCTGAATACCATATTGATTACTCAAAAAACTGGACACACAACATTCAGGTTAATGAAACTATGTTGAACCTAACTTTATATGGGGGAAAAGTTGAACCCGTCTCTTTGAAGGATCATCTTAATTCTGCAACAAAAATAGTAAAGTTAACTGGAGAAGGTCGCTACAAAATTAATGAAAAAATTCGCCTTGTCTTTGATAGCCATTGGAGTAAAGTTGGTCTTGAAGAGTTACCTCTTGTACCCTTTGAAGAACAACCCGAAAACGTTCTAAGGGCTGTTGACCAAAAATTTGAAAATAGTCAACTAAATAACCAAAAAGAAATCGACCTATTAAAATCCAAAATTGTTAACCGCCCTGAAAATATAACCTGCATCCATGATGAATTATTCGATGTTAATGAGCGCACTTTAATCTACAAACCTATGTACGATGTTGTTGTCAAAAACCTAAAGACGAATAAAGAAGCCACTTTGACAATAGACGCAATCACCGGAAACACAAAATCTCGTATCCACAAACTTTCGGCTCCAACACAAAAAGATTCCACAAAAAAACCTGTGACGTCCTCACCGTCAAAAAAAGCAAAATCGCCTTTAACTAAAATAATTAAAAAAGAAACTACGATAAAATGACCTGACTTTAATGAATAGATTCATCTATCGGTGTTTCCTAATGTTATATCACTCCTGTTTTTAATCTTCTACAGCGTCTTCTACGCCTTTCTCTGTGATTTTAAATCGCACTTTTTCTTCTGGTAGGTATGGTGAATCTATTACTGTTGCAATTCGTGTTCCTTTTCCACCTTTTCGTAGGTAAACTCTGTGTGTTGATGCGTGAGCCATGACGTTTCCTCCTGCTGGCTTGTTGGGATCTCCGAAGAAGGCTGTAGGGTTTGCTTGAACTTGATTTGTAATTACTACTGAAATGTTGAAAGCTTCTGTCAATCTAAGTAGCTTGTGTAATTGACTGTTAAGTTTTTGTTGGCGTTCTGAAAGGTTTTCTCGACCAACATATTCTCCTCTGAAGTGTCCAATCATGGAGTCGACAACAACTAGTTTGACATTGTTTTCTGGGCAGAATTTGAAGAGGTGTTCTGTTAGTAATTCTTGGTGGCTGCTATTGTATGCTCGTGCAAGAAATATGTTGTCTAATGTTTCGTGGGGGTCTAGACCTAATGATTCGGCTATTTGGAAGACTCGTTCGGGGATGAATGTTCCTTCTGTGTCTATGTACACAACTTTTCCGTTTAATCCGTTTTGTTCTTCTGGAAGTTGAACTCTAACGCACAGGGATAAACAGATTTGGGTTTTTCCTACTCCGTATTCTCCGATTAGTTCGGTCATTGCTTGTGTTTCGATTCCGCCACCCATGAGATTGTTGAGATTTTCGGATCCTGTTGTGCATCTTTTCATGTCTTGTCTTTTTTTCCATAACTCTTCTGCAGTGATGAAATCTATTCCTATTTGCTCTCTTGCGGCTTGCACGATTTTTAGAATGGTGTTAAATCCTATTCCTGTTTTTTCTGTGATTTCTTTGGGTGGGGTCACAGAAAGGGCTTCTGAAGTTGTGTACCCTGCAGATTTTAATTTAGTAGCTGTAGCAGGCCCGACACCTGGGAGATTTTTTAAATCGTTATCTTCTGACATGTTATTCACCCTTAAAGTTGTTAGATGTATTTTATTCGAGGTAGAGGTTGTATTCGAACAGTTTTAAGGTGAATGTCCTAACAAACAGTAGCAAAGAGGGGAGAGGTCAGTGAAAGTAATCTCGCCTTGGGCTAAAGATTACAATATGTTTACTAACTTTATGGTTGCAGATTTCTCCATCTCTTTTTGACTATAATAAGTGCTAAAATAGTGGCTAATGATAGAACAACAATTATCCATGAAGAAAACTCTGGTATGCTTTGTTGGTTTGTCCATGAACTCCAACCATCAAGAATGCAAAATGCCCTCACTCTTGCTAGGGGTGTTCCCGCGATTTCTCCTAGATTAATTGACGTTGTAAAGGTTATGTCAGTCTGTGTAACTGGATAACTTAATGGCTCCTTCAATATCTACTTCAACTTGATTTACATAATGAAGCGAAGTTAAAGGTGTATGGTAAATTGTCACGTTCAAAATCGTTTCAGTTCCATCATTCCAAAAAATCACGTTCTGAACTTCCGGAACAATCGCTCCTGCCAATGGAACAAAAAAACTGAAAAACGAGACTGAAACAATTATTAAAATAAAATACACTCTGTTTTTTGACAGGCTAAAACAAACCCCCCTTATTGTCTTAGTTAAGTTCAATTAAATATCTTATGGTTTCAAACCCAATTAGATCATACTACATAAAGTAGAGAATATACCACAAAACCTGAAAATAATGAAATTAACCATAGAATCAAAACATATTTCATAATTTTCCTGTTTTGTGCACAATATTTTACCCCTGACCTCAACCGCCAAGAAACAATCAGCCAGCCTCCAACAATTTCAGCCAATGTTCCGACACTTGCATGGATTAATAAAAATATTGAAATTATATGGGATGGTTGAGCGAAAATAAATTGTTTCAAGCCAAATAATGAAGGCCCCATCACAAATAGAAAAGAAATGGCGTTTAAAATAATGGCAATCAGCATTGTGATTCCGTGGGAAAAATATGAGCTCCTTTTTTTGAGGACAAGACTACTGATTATTATAATTAAAATTATTATTTGTAACCCAAAATTAATGTTAGCAACAAACGGTTCAACCATGAAATCACCAACAGAAATTATGGAGGAAACAATCCAGGTAATATATGCGTCTTTTCTTATTTAGTTCTTTGATATTTTTCACCTAATTAGTGTGTCTTACTTCATGAAAAACTATATTTACTTTTGTTCGCTTACACCTTTTGCTCTGGATGCATATATCATAAAAGCAGCAAGGTGTGTTAGTGTGGTTTTAGAAATCAACTATAAACTTAGACCGTTTAAGCCTTCAGATTTGAATGCTGTAATGCAAATAAATCGTGAATGCCTTCCCGAAAACTACTCTAACTTGTTTTTCATTAATTTGTACAAACGGTTCCCTGCAACTTTCATTGTTGCCGAAATCAATGGGGACCTTGTTGGTTACATTATGTGTCGTGTTGAAACTGGAATTCCAAGTTTTAAAGTTCTAGGAATCACACGGAAAGGACATGTCATATCTATTGCTGTGTTGCATGGTCATCATAGAAAAGGAATTGGTTTCTCTCTTATGCGGGAAGCAAGTCATGCAATGAGTAATTACAACGCAAAAGAATTCTACTTAGAAGTACGAGAAAGTAACCTAGCTGCAATAAACCTTTACAAAAAATTAGGATTTCAAGTATCACGAACAATAAGAAACTACTATGCAGATGGAGAAGATGCCTACGTTATGGCAAAGCTCCTTGCCTCTGATGAGCAATAGAAGCTTTGGCACTGATTTTTTTTGAAAACCTCTTTTCGTAAGCAAAACATGTCTTTGTAGAATGATGGTTCTGGCAACAGGTAATGGCGGGTCTTTTATCCACCATGAACCATGGGAATTAGGATAATTTCTTCAGCGTGATTAATCTCTGTTTCAAGTCCTTGTAATACATTAATCTCTTTTCCATTAACTATAATCAAAGCATTTGGTTTAGGGTCATCCAGTTGATCATCAATTAGTGCTCGTTTAAAGTCTTCAGAAAAAATTTCCGCGAGCTGTTTCATTGCTTTTCTAATGGTTGTCGGAGTATCCAACTTTAGTTGTACACTTTTTTTCCCAGCAAGCCGTTGATATATTCCCAAAAATTTTACTTCTACATCAATTGGCATTTTGATCTCTCTTTTGTTATGAGCTTTCTCCACCAAAGAGCTCAACTATTTCGGACGTGAATTCAATAATGTCTTTTGCTTGTTCCATCATTTTTTCATTGTCCGGTGATGAATTTTGTGCTATCTGTTGAATTACTTTTTCGATTTCAATAAGAAAATTCAGTATTGGTTCATTAATTTTTTGTCTGGTGGTTATTGTTTCCTGAATTATTGGGACAATAAATGTTGGGTCTCCTAAACTGTAGTATATCGAGGCTTGAGCTTTAGAAAGGGCTTCAATAATAAAACCTGCAGCCATGTATGGCGTATTTTCTGCTGCTATTAGTTCTGCTTTTGCCTCTCTTAGGTAGCGTGTTGCCCAACCTTTTCGATACCCGTCCATTGTTGACAAATTATTGCCCCGTTTTAGTTGTTTTTATTCTTAATTATGAAAAGTAGTTGATAATAAAATTATTCCAAAACATAGATGGATACTAAAAAAGTTACACCAACTATTCAAGTTTTTATTCTTCGTTGGTGTCTTCTTCTGTGTCGTCATTACCATAAAGTGTGCTTGCTAATCGGGCTGTATAGCCAGCAACTTTGTTTCTGACTTTAGTTGAAGAAATGTTTGTATATTCATCAACGAATTTTTTGTTCTTTTCGAAATCTGTTGAAAACTTGTTAGGATATTTGTCTAACAATTCTCGTGCTATTCTTTTGACCTGTTCGGTTCGAACTTTTCCCATTTTTTCACCCCGCTATTTACTTTGTTTGTTTACTTTCTTTAATGTTATCAATTGTCCCCGCATCATGCCTTTTATCCCTTACGCCTTTAACGCCAAAAAAATTGACAAAATTTTCGTAAATTTGATTTGCAACTTCAGTTTTATTCATTTTTTTTAATTCAGCAATTGCTTCAACTATTGTGGGGATACATGATGGAGTAGTTAATTCACCATTGAATGGCTTTGCTCTGAAACGAACTGGTCCATCAGTTTCCGTTATTAGATTGGTTAACGGTGTTTCTCGGATGACCGTTTTGATGCCCCCTGAAAATATTGTTGCTGGTCCTTCCGTGATGTAGTAACCACGGTCAACAATTGTAGAAATCAAAACGTGAGGTTGGCTGAACCAGTGAAGAATAACTTTATCAATTTTGAATGATGGCAACATATTTACTATTTGACTGGTTGCACCTCTAGAATGAATTATCACGGGCAGCTCAATTTTTTCAGCAATCGACAGCATTTCTTGAAAGACTTGCATCTGAATTTTTGTGGGTTCCCCTTTTCCAGAATACGTGGCGTCTAATCCTATTTCCCCAACTGCAAGCAGTTTTTGTTTGTTTTCTACAATTAATTCAACAGTTTCTTTTAATTCGTTTGGTTTCAGCTGCTTTGTATTCCAGGGATGAATACCTGCAGTAGCATAAACTTGATTAGGGTATTCTTCAGCCAGTTTAATGTTCCGAATGCTTGTTTCCAAATCTGTGGAATTAGCAACCAATGCAACAACATCTACACGTTTTGCTTCATCAATAATTTGGTTAACATTTTGCGAATATGCATTGTCTGCAAGATGAATATGCGCATCAACAAATTTCATGATAAACCCTTTAGTCTTTGACAGGTTTTGTTGGGGCTAAAAACCTTTCTAGCCCTCGTATTTGAAACTGACACTTTATTTGGGTAAAACGTCAGTTTACACAAAATTGTATGCTGTCAAATAACTGTTAAAAAAGTGATTCCTCGTTTATTCATTGATTATTTGAAACTCAACTTTTATTGGCGTATTATCTTGGAATATTGAAATAACCGGGCAGGTGGCTTCTGTCCTTCTCCAAATTGCGTCAAGTTTTTGTTTTCTTTCTTTTGCTTTAACAGTTGTCTTGATTTTTACATCTGAAATCTTTGATGAATTTGATTCTCTATTTGCCTCAGCAACTACTTCCATTTGGTCAATTGTAACATTACTCTTTTTGCAAACATCAGCAAATATTGTAACAGCACATTCAGCTAACGAAATCAACGCTAGCTCTAAAGCTGTTGGTCCTGTATTGTTGCCTCCTTTTTCTTTTGGTAAATCCACAACTACACTGTGACCTCTAGTGTTATTCGCAATAGATTGAACATTTTGTACCCAATTTGCTTTAACTTCTACTTTCGTCATTGCTATCACTTGATATCTTTTACATCGAAAAGTTAAATCTATTTATCCCTAACATACTAATGAGGATTGACGTATTTTGTCTAAAAAACAGTTATTTTAGCAGAAACTGCTCCTAAACCTGTAGGTCCATACTCTCAGGCTATATTCAGTGATAATCTAATTTTTGTGTCTGGACAAATTCCAATTGACCCAAAAACTACTAAGATTGTTAAGGGTGGAATTGAAACTCAGACCATTCAAGTTCTTGAGAACATAAAATTGATCCTCGAAAGTGTACACCTTTCTATGGGTGATGTCATCAAAACTTCTGTATTCTTGAGTGATTTTGCTGATTTTAGGTCATTTAATGCAGTTTACAGTAGATATTTTGAACAAAATCCACCAGCACGAACTACTGTTCAAGTCGGTCTTATGCCTGAGGTATTAGTAGAAATTGATGCAATAGCAAAAAAATCTTAAACTAAAAGATAGAAAAAGGGATTTTCATTCCCTTTTTTGTTTTTATTCTACATGAACTCTGAAGAGGTCTATGTCGTGGGTCATTTCTTTTGTGCTCTTCAAGAATTCTCTTGTTGCTCTTTCTACATCTTTGGATTGGGTAATGTATCTTCCAACTATTATGATGTCTGCACCGTTTGCTAGTGCTTCTGGCGCTGTTTCTGGAGTTATTCCGCCGGCAACTGCTACCAAGAATTTTTTGCCTTTGAATGTTTCACGCATTTCTTTGATAATGTCCCACCTTGTTTTGCCTGTTTTTTCTGCATCTATTGCTCGGTGTAGAATTGCAACATCAGGTAATCGTTTGAGGGATTGAAGTTTTTCGATTGGGTTTGTTACGTTCATTAGGTCCATTATTGCATAGATGCCTAACCGTTTTGCTTCTGCGATGAACTTGTCGATTGTTTCTGTTGTTGCTAATCCCGCGACCACAACTGCGTCTGCGGTTTCTTCAAATGACATGTCAACTTCAACCTGCCCAACGTCTAGGGTTTTTAGGTCTGCTACTATGAACATGTCTTTGGCTACTTCTCTCAATTTACGTACGACTCCAATTCCTTCTTTTTTGAGCAGAGGTGTTCCTACTTCTAGGATGATTCTGTCGCTTTCAGGTAATTGGCTTATGATTTGTTTTGCTCTTTCGGTGCTGGCAACATCAAGTGCTATTTGCAGGTAGGGTGGTCTCCATAATCTTGGCACATTGAATCCCATTATTGGGTGTTTTGCTCTGTCTTTGTCATACATTACTTTTTCCAGTGACGGATAGTTGTCCATTGCTCTTTGTATGGCCAGTTTTGTGGCACTATAATTGTAATGATAAATGCTGCGAAAATCTTTAGCTTGAGGGTGAATAAACACACTACAAACTATCACCCATTCATCTACTTTATCTTCAGGAATTACCCCTTCTTCCACTGAATCTGCAACAGCTTTTGCCACTGCTGCTTGTGCTGGGCCAAAAATTTTTCCTGCGTCAGTCATGTTTTTTACGGTAACTTTGGGAACAAGAAGAGTGTGGGGTTTAGGTGGAAGATTAGGTCGAATAACTGCTAACAGAGGCGTGTGACCTGCAGACAAATTCGACAAACCGTTTGCAAAAGCGGTTCCAACTGGTCCAGTTTTATCCCCAATCAGCAAATCAACATGGGCAATTTCTGTCCCTTCGCCCATTAGCGCTTCACCAATTAGGTATGCTGGTTCAGTGTTTGTCGTTATTTTGTCAAAAAGAAGCTCTCGTTCATTTACGTCTGAAAAATCAACATCAAATTCTCGCATCCATTGATACAGAGTATCACGGTGAATGCCCATTATATCTGCTGTACCTTTAATTGTCGGTTTTGTGGATCTACTTCCACTTTTTCTTCTGTTTTTTCTTTCTTCTTTTTTAGCTTCTGCAAGTAATTTGATAAATTCTTCTTGTGTTTCTGGTTTTTTACCGTCATAACCCGACACAATATCACTCTCAGTGAGATGGTTTCATTAATCAACTATAAAAATATGTCGGAATTAATAAACAACACCTCAATGAATCCGACACTTTTTTATGATTGGTTTTTTTCAGAAAGCATCTTTTAAGTATTTTTATGTTGTTTTTTCATATATTCGCCTAGATTTTGGTTGTATTTTATGATGCATTTTCTCAAACTATTTCCAACATTTATATTGAAAATGGTGAATGGTTTTGATTTATCTACTGTCCCGTAACGTTAGAAAATATGTCTATTTTTGAATCTTACTTCTGTTACGGGTGAATTCTTCTCGTTTTCTTTTTTCGTCTACTGCTTGTCGTATCCATTCGGATGGTTTACCTACGGTTTTCAGGTATCTCAGTTGGTCTGCGGTTAGGCGTACTCCGTAATGAAGTTTGCGTTTGCTCATAGGTTCCACGGTGTTAATCGGTATTGAAAATAAAGAAAAGTTTTATGAAATCAAAATATTGATTTGCACTAAAATCGATTTCTTTTTGGAACATCAATAAATCTTGTGGAAATTATCGACAAGTGTTAAAGTTCCTCGATGGAAGAAATGTAAATAAGTGAGGTAATGCTCAGAAAGCAACAAAATGCCCTAATGAATTGTTTGGGAGGAAAGTGGGCGATGGAAGCTGAATTCTTAAAGTTGGCTCTTGGTTTAGTTGAATCTAACGAAAACCATGAACGTTATCGTGGAAAAGAGTGCATGAACCTAATTGCCAGTGAAGGAATCAAATCTCCTGCAGTTAATGAAATTATGCATATGTCCAAAGATTTGGATTCCCGATACGCTGAAGGTGAAAATGATCTTAAAGGTCATGTTAAGGCACGGCACTATCAAGGTCAAAAATTCATGACAAAAATCGAAGACTATGCAACAGATTTGATGAAAAACCTGTTTGGCTGCAATTGGGCAGATGTACGACTTGTTTCAGGCACCCACGCAAATCTTGCAACTTTCAAAGGCTTATCTATGGCAACAAAAAACGACCGTATGGTTGTTTTACCTCTTAGTGCTGGGGCACATATTACTCATGACTATTCTGGTCTGGCTGGTAGTGTTTTGGGTCTCGAAACCATTAATCATGCTTACGATATAGACGAACTAAATATTGATGTAGAAAAATCTTCAACAATAATTGATTCCGCCCGACCTGGAATCGTAACCTTTGGTGGTAGTGTTTTTCCCTTTCCTCATCCCGTAAAGGAATTAGCTAAAGTTGCCAAAGACAATGGAGCTTACGTTGCATACGACGCTGCTCATGTTTTGGGATTAATTGCAGGAGGAGAATTCCAAAACCCCTTCAAAGAAGGTGTGGATTTCATAACTGCATCTACTCATAAAACTTTTCCAGGACCCCAAGGTGGAGTTATTCTTGCTAATTGTGAAGATGACCGTATGAAAAAAGCCATTAAAAAAGTCCAGTATGCCGTTTTTCCGTTGAGCGCTTCTAGTACTCATCTTGGGCGGTTGCCTGCTTTAGGTTTAGCAGCTTTGGAAATGAAACTATACGGTAAAGACTTAGCAAAACAAACGATTAGAAACGCTCAAACTGCAGGTAAGTGCATGTTTGAAAATGGTGTTAAAGTCTTAGGGCAAAAAAACGGATTCACTCGTTCTCATCAGATTGTTGTTGATGTTCGTGAGTACGGTGGAGGACAAAAACTTGCTTTTGCTCTTGAAGATGCTCACATCATTTTGAATAAGAACCTTTTGCCCTATGATAACCAGCACGATCGAGGTGACCCTTCCGGTCTGAGAATCGGTTTTCAAGATGTAAGTCGTCGAGGTTTCAAACCAGAAGATGTTGAACAGTTGTGTTCTTTGATATTGGATGTAGTGAAAGGCAAAAGAACTCATGAAGACGTAAGAAAAGACGTTATCAAGTTACGACAGAATTTTAACGAAATCAAATATGGCTTCCAAAGTGTCAGTGAAGCAAAAGAATACCTGAAAAAACATGTTTAAGTATTTTAATAACTAACATGCACGTGCGTAAAGCCGTCTTTGCACTCTGTTTTTTCTATACGATATTTTTTTATATAAGAATGGAGTTTTTTTGTTTCATTCAAGGAAACTGGGTCTATGAACAGCCATTCGACGACTACATTAACAAATTCTTCGATGTTCTATAGTTTTAGCTATTTCTTTTATAATTAGGTCCAGGTAACTGAAATTTATTGTCTTTAGTTTTCTGGGCTTTTTGGAGTGTTTAGTTATTATGAACAAAAATAATGAAAAAAAACAAAAAAGAATCGTGGTAAAATTTGGAGGCTCTAGTCTGGCCGACCACGAGAAAATATTGCGAGCCGTTACGGCAGTTGCTAACGAAGCAAAGAAAGGAACCCAAATCACAGTAATTGTTTCCGCGATGGGAAAAACTACTGATACCCTGTTCAATGCTGCCAAAAACAGCTCTAATGGTAGGCTGCATAAGCCTGATTTAGATGAAATTCTGGCAATGGGTGAACGAACCAGCATTAGAATCATGGCTGTGGCATTAAAAGCCCAGGGAATAAAGGCTTGGTATGTCGATCCACATGACCCCGAGTGGCCTATTGTTACTGATGATTCATTTTCAGATGCCAATCCATTATTGGATGTGTGTTACAACCGTGTAAAGCAGCATGTGTTGCCCCTTGTCGAATCTGGAGTTATTCCTGTTATTGCCGGTTTCGTGGGTAGAACTCAGAATGGTCGGGTAACTACGTTGGGTCGTGGTGGAAGTGATACAACTGCTTTCATTTTAGCGAAGGCTTTAGAAGCAGATGAGCTAATCTTAGTTACTGACGCTGAAGGAATAATGACCGCTGACCCAAAAGTGATAAGTAATCCTCAGCGGATTCCAGAAATTGACGTAAAAACATTGGTTGGTTTGGCCGATTCGGGCACAAAATTCATTCACAGAAAAGCATTACGTTACAAGGAGGCATCAGTAAGAGTGAGAGTAATCCGAAACATTCACGGCGACCTAAATGTTGAAGGCACAATAATAAAAGGAACACTTTCTGGTGATTTAGGTGCCGAGTTTGCTAGTCCTTCTCCTGTTTTGTCTATTACTGTTGTAGGAAATGATGTGTCACAGAATCCTCAAGTTATAAAAGAATTAGCTGAAACCGCCGAAGAACACGCTGAATTGCTCGGGTTATCTTTGAACCGTGATTCGATGATATTGTATGTTACTGAAAACTCTGATTCTAAAGTTCTGTTAGAGAAAATGCATGAAGCAATACTGAAGCATGAAGAAACCTTGGCTATGTCTGTGCGAAAACAGTTGGCGTTCCTTAAAATCAAGGGGGTTGGCTTAGAAAAAACTCCGGGTCTTACTGGACGAATATCTGAGGCTCTGCGAGTAAACTGCATAAATATTTTTGGGCTCATGACAATCACTTCCAGTATTCTTCTTTTTGTGGATTGGAACGAAAAAGAAAAAGCTTTGGAATTAGTAACAACTGCATTAGGGGATAATGAGTCATGTTAAAAGCTGCTGTATTAGGTGCAACAGGAAATGTTGGACAAATATTTGTTCAACTGCTAGAAAATCACCCTTGGTTTGAAGTAACAACTGTTGCAGCCTCAGAAAGAAGTGCCGGAAGAACATACGGAGAAGCTTCCAGATGGAGGCAATCAACTCCAGTCCCTGAAGCTGTCGCACAAATGGAAGTAGTGGACATTACTCCAAGTGAAGTAAAAGATGTTGACATAGTTTTCTCAGCATTGCCTTCGGATGTAGCAGGAAAAGTTGAGGAAGATTTTGCTTCTGCAGGAAATGTGGTAGTTAGTAACGCATCGTCCCACCGAATGGATCCGGATGTTCCTATGCTAAACCCAGAAATTAACTGTGAACACGTTAGCCTAATTGAAGAACAACAAAGAAAACGAAAATGGGACGGCATCCTTGTCACTAACCCAAACTGTAGCACCACTGTTCTAACTTTGCCTTTAAAGCCAATCTATGATGTATTTGGCATCAAAAGCCTCATAGTATCCACGATGCAGGCAATATCTGGTGCCGGATACCCTGGAGTTGCCTCGTTGGATATCGTGGATAACGTCATTCCTTACATCGGTGGAGAAGAACCCAAAATGGAATCTGAAACCCAAAAGATTCTGGGTACTGCTTCTAAACCTGCTGACTTCAAGGTTTCATCTAGCTGTCACAGAGTTCCAACAATTGATGGCCATATGGAAGCAGTTTTCGTGGCAACAAAAAAGAAAGCAGAACCTGAAACTGTAGCTGATGCTATGGAAAACTTCATTGGTGAACCGCAGACCTTAAAATTGCCTTCGGCTCCAGAAAAACCAGTTATAGTTACTTGGGAAAATAATCGTCCACAAACCCGATTAGACCGTATGGAAGGCAACGGAATGAGCACCGTAGTTGGTAGGCTCAGAAAAGACCCTGTGATGGATGGGGTGAAGTTTATTGCTTTGGGTCACAATACGATACGGGGAGCCGCTGGATGCGGTGTCCTTAACGCAGAATACTTGAAAGTAAAGAAGTTCCTCTAAAGGAGACAAGAACCTTTGGAAACAGGTAAAAAAAGACGATTAAAAAGAATCTTCAGAAGTGACAACAAAACCGTGATTGTCCCAATGGACCATGGAGTAACTGTTGGTCCAGTTACAGGACTAACAAACATGCAAGAAATCATTGACAAGTTGTTGCTTGGAGACGTTGACGCAGTTCTCATAAACCGGGGAATCGCAAAAAAAGTAGACAACGGAACCGCCGGATTAATCATTCATTTGTCTGGAATTTCAGCCCTTTGTCCTGAACCCAACAACAAAATGCAAGTGGGAACTGTAGACGATGCTGTCCGTTTAGGTGCAGACGCAGTTTCAGTGCACATTAACGTTGGCTCAAAAAACGAAGATAGTATGCTTGCAACCTTAGGCAAAGTCGCCTGTGAATGTGACGATTTTGGTATGCCGTTATTGGCTATGATGTATCCAAGAGGACCAAACATCAAAAACGCCCATTCTGCAAATGTAGTTGCCCATGCAGCCCGTTTGGGAGCAGAACTTGGAGCTGATATCATTAAAACAAACTACACAGGTACTGTTGAATCTTTCAAACAAGTTACTGATTCTTGTCCAGTTCCAGTTATCATTGCTGGTGGACCAAAAGCCGAAACCACTAAAGATGTTTTACTGATGGTAAAAGATTCGGTAACAGGTGGCGGATCGGGTCTCTCTATAGGAAGAAACGTGTTCCAACATGAAAACCCTACAAACATGGTTAAGGCACTTTCAGCGATTATTCATAATAATGCGTCAGTTGATGATGCAATGAAAATCCTTGGTGAATAAAATGAAGTACCTTTGGGTTGAAATCGATGTGGCCCTTCCTAACCCTCAAAAAGTTAAGTTACTAAAATCTGCAGCGCAGTTTTGTGACGTTGCCTTAGTTGATGCAAAAGATATTGACGATGCAAAAAAAGCTGGGCTTTCTGTTGCTTCGGATTCTGGGGACGCTGACATTGTTACTGTTTCTTCGTCTGAACTTGAATCCGTAAAAAAGTTGAAGGCTGACGGCAAATGTGTTGCAGTGAAAATGATTATTGAAAGCAAAAAGGATGAAGAAACAGCAATAGCTGCTGCGGAACTTTTGTCTGATTATGTTATTGTTGGTACTCCTGACTGGAAAATCATTCCTTTGGAGAATCTCATCGCAAAGACCCGGGGAAAAACTAAACTTTTAGCGGAAGTTTCTAACACAAAAGAAGCAAAAGTTGCCTTAGAAACTTTGGAACTTGGTTCAGACGGTGTAGTTCTGAAGACCGATAGTCTTGAAGAACTCAAGCAAACGGCAGAGTTTGCCAAAAAAGAGTCTGTCGGTCTTGGTTTGGTTCCTGTTGAGGTTACTGAAGTAAAAGAGATTGGAACCGGAGCTCGTTCTTGTATTGACACCTGTGAACTTATGAAACCTGGAGAGGGCATGCTTTTGGGTTGTCAATCTTCTGGCTTGTTTTTAGTTCAAGCAGAAGTTCACGAAAGTCCATACGTGGAAACTCGTCCTTTTAGGGTTAATGCTGGACCTTTATCTTTGTATGCTCTTACTTCTCCAAACCGGACGAGATATTTGTCTGAACTAAAATCTGGGGAAGAAGTACTTATTGTAGACCGAGCAGGAAACGTCAGGGTAACCAATGTTGCACGCTCAAAAATTGAGTGGCGTCCAATGCTATTAATTGAAGCAGAATATAATGGCAAAAGTTTGAAACTTATTGCCCAAAACGCTGAGACTATAAGAGTTGTTACTCCCGAAGGCTCCAAAGCTGTAACTGACCTAACAAAGGGAGACAAAATTCTTGCCCAAGTGGAAGAAGGCGGAAGGCATTTTGGAACATTGGTGAAAGAAGAAGCAGTGATCGAGTGTTGACAATTAGAGTCTGCGTTGCAATTCCACCTAAAACAGTTGATGAAGCAATTGAATTACTTCAAACTGCTGATAGTTTACACGCAGACCTTATTGAAATTAGGTTAGACAGTCTCAAAAATCACGGGTGCCTAAAAGAAATTGCATCTTGTACTAAAACTCCGTTGATTGCTACAAACAAATCAACAAAACAACACGGTAATTTTATGGGCACCGAAACTGAACGCCAAAAAATATTGGTTGACGCAGCAAAAAATGGTTTTGAATATGTTGATGTGGATTTAGGTACACCTAATCAAGTTCAGTTAATCCAGAGTTTGCATGCTGCTGCAGCCAAAGTTATTGTTTCTTTTCATGATTTTAAACAAACACCTTCGGTATCTGAGTTAAGAAAAGTTCAAGATGAAATATCTGCATTAGGTGCTGATGTTTGTAAGATTATAACTACTGCTGAAACAGTTGAAGACAACTTAGTAGTTTTAGATTTTGTTTCTAAATCGTCTAAGCAATCTAAAATCGTTTGTTTTGCTATGGGAGATTATGGCAAACCTTCTCGTTTGTTGTCCCCTGTTTTTGGTGCCTTTTTTACCTTTGCTTGTCTTGACGAAAAAAGAAAAACAGCAAAAGGACAATTAACTATACATGAAATGAATCTTGCATACGAGACTTTGGGGCTAAAATAGTATGAATGTCTCAGGAAAAACTAAAGTGTGCGCTATTATCGGTGACCCTGTAGAACACTCCCTTAGTCCTGTAATGCATAATGCGGCCTTCGAAGAACTTGGACTGAACCTTGTTTATGTTGCTTTTACCGTAACTGCCAAAGATTTGAAGGACACCCTTTTAGGAGTAAAAAGTTTAGGTCTAAAAGGATTAAACGTGACTATGCCCCACAAAAACGAGGTTATCAAGTACCTTGATGAACTTGACGTCACCGCAAAATCTGTTGGCGCGGTAAACACTATTCTTAACAATCAGGGAAAACTTAGTGGATACAACACAGACGGCGAAGGAGCAATTATTGCTCTGCAAGAAAACGGTGTTTGTCCTGAAAAAATGAAACTTGTGCTTCTTGGTGCTGGAGGTGCAGCAAAAGCCATAGCGTATCAAGCCGCCCAGAACGTTAATGAGCTTGTGGTCTTGAACAGAAACTCTGACAAAGCAAAAAACTTGGTTAAGTTATTGCCCAAAAATTTTGGTGCAACAGTAAAAAGTGGACCCCTTTCTTTTAAAGTTCTTAAACAAGAACTTGAAACAGCGGACATTCTAATTAACGCAACTTGTGTGGGTATGCATCCAGACAATGAAATTAGCCCTGTTCCGTCGGAGCTATTGCGTCCTGATCTTAATGTGATGGACATTATTTACAATCCTTTGGAAACTAAACTTTTGAAAGATGCAAAAACTGTAGGTGCAAAAGTTATTTCAGGACTTGAAATGCTCATTTATCAAGGTTCTGTTGCTTTTCACATTTGGACTAATTGTCCTGCTCCTGTTGAGGTTATGAGAAAAGCTGCATTGAATGCCCTAAAAAATGGAGGTTCAGATTAATGCATGGACATGCCCAAGCAATATCTCATGGTGCAGCTACAATAATTAATGCAATCGCTACTGGAAAAGGCGCAGCAGTAGGTGTGGACCTTTGGACAAAAGCCATAGTAAAACTGACTGGTGAAACTGGACAAGTGGATGTTGTTATTCGTTCTGATTCTTCGGAGAATCCTGTTTTGGCACAAAAAACTGTTGAGCATGTCTTCAAGCATTTTGGTTTAGATAATGAATTTGGTGCAAAAGTTGAAACTAGTTCTTCTATTCCTGTTGCCCGTGGTATGAAAAGTAGCAGTGCAGCAGCAAATGCAATTGCTCTGGCAACTGCTGCGGCATTAGAACGCAGTTTGGATGATGTTGCGTTGGTGCGGTTGGGCGTTGAAGCTGCTTTGGATGCAAAGGTTACCATAACTGGGGCTTTTGATGATGCTTGTGCTTCTTATTTTGGCGGGGTTGTAATAACCGATAATTTGGAACGCGAAATCATTAAGCGTTTTGAGTTACCCGAAGCTCCTCTTGCTGTTTTGTTTTATGTTCCTGCACAAAAAACCTATACTGTTAGTTCCAATGTGAACCGTATGCGAGCTTTGTCTTCTGCTGTTAAAATAGCTTACAATGAAGCCTTGAATGGGAACTATTGGGCTGCTTTAACCTTGAACGGGTTAGTTTATTCTTCTGTTCTTGGTTATGATCCTTCTCCTGCAGTTGATGCTCTCACGGCGGGTGCTTTGGCTGCAGGGTTATCCGGAACTGGTCCTGCTGTTACTGCAATAGTTTCTAAAGACAACTTAGAGTCTGTTAAAGAAGCTTGGCAGAATTATGTAGGCGACATTTTAGAGGCTCAGGTTAATCTGGAGAAAGCAAGGGTGGTCCTTTAAAAATTGGATTTGACAGTTGAACACACAGCTGCTCTGAAAGGTGTGGTTTCTGCTCCCCCCTCCAAGGCTTACACGCACCGCTTGGTTATCGCGGCGTCACTTTCTGAAGGTACTTCAAAAATATTTAATCCCTTATTTTCTGATGATACCCAAGCAACCATGGATGCAGTAAATGCTCTAGGAGCAGAGACTGAAATCCGAGAAAACTGCTGGATAATTCATGGAACTGGATGCGTTAAAACTCCAAAAAATCCCATAGATTGCAGAGAATCTGGGTCTACACTTCGTTTTATGGTACCTGTTGCAGCCCTTGCTTCTGGTTCTTCAAAGTTTCTTTTTGGAGCATCATTTGCTCGAAGACCTATTGCTCCTCTTCTTGGCAGCCTAAAAGAGTTGGGAATAAAATCTACTGTTCAGAGCGATGGGTCGTCAGTCGTTGTTTGTGGTGGGGGAATCAAAGGTGGAAAAACTTCCATACGGGGTGATGTGAGTTCACAGTTTATTTCTGGATTGTTATTTGCTTGTCCAAAAGCCTCAGAAGATACTGATATTACTGTTTCTACTCCTTTGGAATCTAAAGGTTATGTCGAGATGACCCTTGAAGTTCTTGTAAAATACGGTTTTCAAGGAGCAGTAAAACAGGACATGTCAGGTTTTTGGGTTCCTTCAAATCAAAGTTTTATTCCTTGTGACAATGTTGTTCCTGGAGATTTTTCTTCTGCTGCGTTTCTTTTTGCTGCTGCTGCAGTGACTTCATCAATGATAACTGTGAATAGTCTTGTTTATCAAACCGCACAAGGTGACCGGGCAATTCTGGGGATACTGAAAGACATGGGTGCATCAGTTGAAGTAACTGAAGAATCAGTAAAAATCGAGGGCAAACCCCTTACCTGTATTGACATTGATGCGAAGGATATTCCAGATTTAGTTCCAGTTTGTGCTGTTCTTGCGTGTTATGCTAAAGGGCGCTCTACGATATTTAATGCAAAACGGTTAAAGTACAAAGAGTCTGATAGACTAAATTCAATAAGCACGGAACTGAAAAAAATGGGTGCAGACATCGAAGTGACCGAAGATGGTTTGACCATAAATGGAGGGTACCCCTTGTTTGGGGCTACAATTAATCCTCATAACGACCACCGAATCGCTATGTCCTGTGGAGTTGCCGCTTTGGGTGCGAAGGGAGAAACAAAGATTCAAAACGTTGAATGTATAAATAAGTCGTATCCGCAGTTCTTTAATGATTTGCGGGCGTTAGGAGGCAATGTTGTTGGGCTCTAATTCAATAGGAAAAGAATTTGTAGTAACTTGTTTTGGAGAAAGCCATGGACGATGTGTCGGCGCAGTAATAGATGGGTGTCCTGCTGGTCTTCCTTTAAGTGTAGAAGACATTCAAAATGAATTGGACAAACGTTTACCCCAAAAAGCAGAAATTGTTTCTGCTCGAAGAGAAGAAGACGTAGTCGAGTTGTTTTCGGGAACTTATGAAGGTTTTACGACTGGTGCTCCAATTTGTATTCTTGTTTGGAACAAGGAAGTTGTTTCAGATTCATACGATATGATACGTCATACTCCCCGACCTGGACATGCCGATTATCCTGCGAGAATCAAATATCTCGGCTTCAATGACAACCGAGGTGGAGGACGATTCTCTGGTCGCCTTACTGTTGCTTATATTATGGCAGGAGCCATCGCTAAGAAACTGCTTGCACTTGCAAGTGTTGAGATTATGGCTTACACTTCTGCGATTGGGGGTGTAACCATAAAAAAAGCTCTTTCTGTGGAGGATGTTCGGGAAAAAACTTATGACAGTTCAGTTAGATGCCCTGATTTAGTTGCTTCTAAACAGATGGAAAATGCAATTTTGAAAGCAAAAAGTGAAGGTGACAGTGTCGGAGGAATTGTGGACTGCTTTGCATTAAATGTATTGCCGGGTGTTGGGGAGCCGTTGTTTGATTCTTTGGATGCTGATCTTGCAAAGATCCTTTTTGGGATTCCTGCTGTTAAAGGTGTGGAATTTGGTGTTGGATTTGAATCTTCACGATTGAAAGGTTCAGAAAATAATGACCCATATATGATGCAGGATGGAGAAGTTAAAACAACTACCAATAATTCTGGTGGAATTCTTGGAGGCATGTCTTCTGGGATGCCCATTGTGCTTCGAGTAGCCATTAAGCCGACACCGTCCATTGATAAAGAACAAAGAACTGTAGATTTGCTGCAAATGAATAATACAAAAATTCAAGTTAAGGGCAGACACGATACATGTATTGTGCCTAAGGCTGTTCCTGTTGTTGAATCTGCAGTTGCCTTGGTTTTGATTGATCAAATGCTCAGAGCTGGTTTGATACCTAAAGTCTTGGGAGTTGAAGCTGTTGGAGAATATTGTGACCCTACGGAAGAAAATTGATTTAATTGACGAAAAATTGATCCTTCTTTTAAAAGAAAGAATGGACCTGTGTAAAAGCATCGGAGTAATCAAGGCACAAAATGGTCTAGCAGTTAAAGACCATCTCAGAGAAGACGAAGTGTACCTGCATGTTATGTCAAAAGCGTTAGAAGCTGGTCTTGACCCCCAAAAAGTTGAGGCAATCTTCAAAGATATTGTTGCTTTGTCTGTGTTTGTTCAAGGTGCAGAATAAGAAGATTTAAAACAGTTCGTTTAATTTGTTCATGATAAAATCAGTCTATTCTATGTCAGTTGGAGTTAACCAAAAATGCTGTATGAAATAAGCGAAAAGGCGATACAACTCGAAAATCAAGGAAAAAAAATTATCAAATTCAACCTAGGCGACCCTGATTTACCTACGCCCCCTGAAATCATTGAAGCAGCATATGCAGCCATGAAAGAAGGAAAAACAAAATATTCATCTGCTGCTGGGGAAAAAGTACTTCGAGAAGAACTGGCTAAAATCCATGACGTTTCAGTAGACAATGTAGTAATTACTACTGGTTCAAAATGGGGGATATTTTCTTTGTTATTTTTGTCGTTAAAGCCAGGAGACAATGTTGTTGTTCCTTCTCCGCACTGGACTAGTTACGCTTTAGGTGCACAAAAGCTTGGAGCCGAGATTCGCCTCTTGAATCGAGACCTTGAATCTGACTGGAAAATAGACCCTGAAAAACTGGATGAATTAATTGATGACAAAACGCGGATGATAATTCTAAACAGCCCAAATAACCCAACAAGCAAAGTTATTGATGACAAAACTTTCAGTGAAATTGTTGAAATTGCGAAAAGTAAAGGAGTAAAAGTTCTGTCCGACGAAGTCTATTCTGATATCAGTTTTGTTAAGGCAAAATCTATCCTTGATTTTGGAGGCGAAAACATTCTCGTTAGTGGTTTTTCAAAAACGTTTTTGATGACTGGTTGGAGAATCGGCTATGTGGTAGCTGAAAAAGATCTAGTTAAACAAATGATTAAACTAAACCAAATCACCACAACATGTGTTCCAGCTTTCATTCAGTACGGCGCTCTAAAAGGGTTAGAATCACGACAAAAAATTGCTGATGACATTCGTACCCAATTCAAGTTGAGGGCAGATGCCGCGTATAGAGTTCTTTCTAATTCCCCGATGAAATTTTCTAAGCCTGATGCACCGTTTTATCTCTTTCCTAAGGTTGATGGCTTAGATTCTGAACGATTTGCTTTAGACCTTTTAGACCATGGCGTTGCTGTAGCTCCTGGAACCGCTTTTGGTGACTACCGAGAATTCTTCAGAATAGCTTTAACTGCAGAGGAAGATAAGATAAAAGAGGGCTTAGAAAAACTCTGCGAGGCTCTACCGTGAAGGTTGCAGTAATTGGCGCCGGAAAGATGGGTCGATGGTTCGTAAATTTATTCAAAAATGAAGGGTTTTCTGTAGTTGTTTCTAGCAGAACCCAAAGCAAAGCAGACGCATTAAAAGACGAGTTTGGAGTACAAGTGGTGCCTACTAATGCTGAAGCAGTTGATGGTGCTGACTGGATTCTTGTTTGTGTTTCCTTGACCAGTTTAGATGCTGTTCTACAAGAGTTTGGCTCTCACGTCAAAGCTGGTCAAGTTGTCATGGATATTAGTTCCATCAAAGAGATTCCAGTGAATCTCTTGCAAAAATATGTAAAACATGGTGTTACCCTAGGTACACATCCCGTTTTTGGTCCAGGTGCAAAAAGTCTTCAAGGACAAAACTTTGTTCTTACCCCTGTGACTGAAAAAGAAAAACGGTTCTCAGAGGAATTCAAAGACTGGCTGCAGAAACGTGGAGCAGAAGTTTCTGTATTGGCACCTAGAGCGCACGATGAATTGATGTCTTTAGTTTTAGGTTTCCCCCATTTTGTGGGGCTAGTAGCAGCTGATGCACTGGTGGAGAATCCTAATTTTGTCAGTGCAAAAACTGTAGGTGGCGCCACCTACAAGTTGTTGTTAACTTTAGCGGAATCTGTGTCTTCTGAAGAACCTTATTTTTATTCAAACCTTCACATGAGTTTGCCTGAAATGGAACAGCTTGAAACTTTGTTCTTGAATAAAGTTGAAGAGTGGCTTAAACTGGTTAAAAACAAAAATTGTTCTGGTTTTAGCAACAAGATGGAGCAAGTAAATAAAAGATTGAAGGAATTAGACCCTGATTATGACCGTGCTTATCGGGCTATGTATCGGATTTTGGATGATTCCTAGAGTTTACAATTGCTTTTTTTAGCTGCTTTGTAAGAGCCAAGAATTTTTATGAATATTGTTTTGTCTTTAATGCTTTCTAAGGCTTGTTGACATTTTTGTTCAGTTCTGTGGCCTTCAAAATCCAGATAAAAATGGTATTCCCATGGAGTTTGTTTTGTTGGTCTGGACTCGATTTTTGTGAGGTTTATGTTTCTATCAGCAAATTCTTTTAAGACTTTATGTAATGCTCCTGGAATTGATTTAGCTGCAAAAATTATCGAGGTTTTATCTTCTGCAGTGTATGGGGCGTCTTGTTTATCTAAAACGAAAAACCTAGTCGAGTTGTTTTTCACATCTTCTATTTCTCTTGCAAGTATGGCCATATCATAAATCTGGGCTGCACGTTCACTGGCGATTGCTGCAGAATCTATCATGTTTTCTTCTTTTATCATTTTTACGCTCCCAGCGGTGTCAAAATTTGAGATTGCTTTTAAATTGTTTTCTTCTAAGAATTTTCTGCATTGAGCTAACGCTTGAGGATGACTGTAAACTGCTTTGATTTGGTTTATGTTGATTCCTTTATGTGCAATAAGGCAATGGCTTATCCTGATGATTATTTCTCCCCTTACTTTGAGGTCATACTCCAAAAACAGGTCATATGTTCGGTTGACGCTTCCTTCAATAGAGTTTTCGATTGGAACAACTCCATAATCCGCATTTCCTGTTTTAACTCTTTCAAAAACTTCATCAAAGCTTTTGCAGGGTTTAACTTCTACTTCTTGACCAAAATAGCTGTATACTGCCATTTCGCTGTATGCGCCTAACTCTCCCTGAAAAGCAATTTTCAATGGTGTTTGCCTCTTAACAAGTATTTGTCTATGCTGCCCGAATAAAATGGTTTACCTTGTTTGGAGTTTTTAAGCGGTAGTAATAAATTCTTTTTTGTTGTTATTTTTATATGTGGTACCGTTGGCGTTCAAGTTGGATGAAAAAGATAAACAAATCTTAAATTTGCTTCAAGAAAATTCTCGGCTTTCTTTCACTGAGATAGCCAACGACTTAGGAATCAGTGAGGCTACAATTAGGTATCGGGTTAAAAAGTTGGTTGATGCCGGGGTTATCAGCAAGTTTACTGTTTTGCTTGATCCGAGGAAAATTGGTTTTCCTACAACGGGTATTTTGATGGTTAAAATTGCTCCTGACCAGTTTGAAGAAGCTGCTGAAAAAATAAGTAACATGTCCGAAACTCGTCATGTGTTACAGAGCACTGGTGACTATGATGTAGTAACTGTTGTTAAAGCACGTAGTTTAGAACACCTAAATGAGGTTCGGCAAAAAATGGAGCGTATACCCGGAGTTAAAGAGTTGTCCCTTTCTGCGTCTACACGTTTGATAAAAATTGATCCTGCATTTTATTTGTAAACGCATATTTTTGCGAAATTAGTGATTTTTTTTGGATTATTTCTTGTTATTAGTAAAGCTTTAATATAGAATCCTTGCCTTTTATTTCTATGAACCAAACGTTCGAATGCTCCAAGGAAAAAAACAAAAACAGGATTGTTCGTTCTTTGTTTTTTGTAGCTGGCACAATCACTCTTGTAATAGGTGCTATTGGAATAGTTCTTCCAATTTTGCCGACTACGCCTTTCTTGTTGCTTTCTTTGGCTTGTTATCTTCGAAGTTCAGAACGGATGAGCCAATGGATGCTAAACAACAAGTACTTTGGGAAATATATCCGAAACTACAAAGACGGAAAAGGGATTCCCTTGAAAACCAAATTGTTTGCAATAACTGTTCTTTGGATAACTATCACTTTATCTGCAGTTGTTTTTGTTCCGATATTGGTAGTTCAAATAATTTTGTTTATTGTTGCAACAGCAGTAACTGTGCACCTCGTAAAACTCCCAACCTGCAGATGCTAAGCTGTACTTTTAGTTTGTTATCCTGTTTTCTGTTTTATTGCTTTGCGTTTCTTTTCCAATTCGGGCAATTTTGCTAATGTTTTTTTGAGCACTTCAATGCTGTCAAGATATTCTTGAATGTTGATGTGTTCATTAGGTGTATGGTCGAGTCTTGAATCTCCGGGTCCATATGTGACGACAGGAATTTTAAGTTCATTACCCAAAACGTTCATGTCCCCTGTTCCTGTTTTTCGTGAAAAAGAGGCATAATTTAATGTTGTTTTTCGTATCCCCCATGCTAAAGCCCGAACAATTATTGACCTTCGATCTGCTTCAAAGGCTTTTGCAACATCAATCGGTTCTACACTAACTGTAACTTTTGGGTTAGTTGATTTGTAACGGTCAATTTTTCGTTTTACTTCTTCAAACACCTGATCAGGAGTAAGCTGAGGCGGAATCCTCATTTGAATCAGAATTTCACATTGTGACGGAATGAACGAGCCAGAACTGTTTCCGCCTTTGATTCCTGTTAAACATGAAGTAATTGAGTAGAACCTGCTTTTCAGTTTCTCTTCTCGTAAATGAAGCCTGTTAATTTGTTTCCAAAACTCCATAGCTTTTTCAATAGCGTTATCAAACAGCCAAGGAGCTGCAGAATGACCCGAAGGAGTTTCTACCACAATTTTTACTGTTAAAATTCCTTTGTATCCGAAGACTACTTTTTCTAAGCCGCTTGGTTCACCAAAAATCGCATAGTCTGGTTGGATTCCCTCTTTGACGAAGTGTTGTATGCCTGTTCCCCCTTTTTCTTCATCGACTACACCTACAACCATAATTTTTCCATCAAAACCGCCGTTAACAAAATTAGATGCAGCAACAATCATCGCTGCCAACGGTCCTTTGGCATCAACTGAACCTCTGCCGTACAGGTTTCCATCTTCGATGCGTACAGGAATCTCTCCTTCAACAGTATCCATGTGTCCACACAACAAAACTATTGGGGAGCCTTCACCGATTTCTCCAATTACGTTGCCTACTTTATCTCTGTGAACTTTGAAACCTAATTTTTTAAGTTCATCCGCCAAAAACAAAGAAATCTTTTCTTCATGTTCTGAAGGACTGTAAATCTTTATCATTCGAGTTAGAAGGTCAACTGGGTAGTCGTTGCTCATTTGTTTTCTTTCTCCATTGCGCAATCCAATGCATTAACTACTGTGTTGATTTGGTCTTTTTCTATAACCAGCGGTGGCAAGAACCTTACTACGTTTCTTCCCGCATCTAAAACCAGAACACCATTGTTCATACAGTCCATAATTATGTTGTAGACGTCAAAACGCATTTCCATTCCGATCATCAAGCCTAATCCACGAACTTCCCTGACTATATTGTGTTTTTCTGCTAATTCTTCGAGTTTGCCTTTGAAGTAACTTCCAAGTGTAGCTGCTCGTTCAGGAAGTTTTTCCTCTTTTAGTACATCTATCGCTGCAGATGCCGCGGAACAGACCAACGGATTGCCACTAAATGTGCTAGAGTGTTCTCCCTTGTTGAATGCTGCCATTACTTCTTCTTTTGCAAAAGTTGCCGCCATCGGCAAACCACCTGCAACAGATTTAGCTAGGCACATGATGTCTGGAACTACGTTCCAATGTTCACAGGCGAAAACTTTTCCCGTGCGCCCAAAACCTGTTTGAACTTCATCAAAGATTAACAAGACATTTTTGTCGTCACAAATTTCTCGCAGTCCAGGCAAAAAATCATCCGAGTTCATCAAAATTCCCCCTTCTCCTCTGACGGGTTCAACTATAATAGCAGCTGTTTTGTCTGTGATGGCTTCTTTTATTTTTTCTAAATTGTTGGCTGGAACGTGTTTGAATCCTGGAACAAGGGGCATAAATGGTGCACGGTACTTCTTTTTCCATGTTGCAGAAAGTGCACCCATAGTTTTACCGTGGAATGCGCCCATCATTGAAATTATTTCTGTTTTACCTGACTTTTTTCGGGCAAGTTTAAGTGCACATTCAACTGATTCTGCACCGCTGTTTGAAAGAAAGACTCTGTCTAGGCCTTTTGGTGCTATACTGATGAGTTTTTGTAAAAGTTCAGATCGTGCATCATTATAAAATGAAGCATGACAAGCAATCAAAGTTTCTACTTGTTTTTGCACTGCTGCGACAACTTTGGGGTGGCAATGACCAACAACTGCAACACCGTAACTTCCGGTGCAGTCGATGTATTCGTTGCCATTAATGTCCCAAACTAGGGCTCCTTTGCCCCTTGTGATTGTGAGGTCTCGTTTAGCAAAAGTTTGTGCCATAACCTTTGTTTCGATGTCCATTATTTCTTTTTCATTCATTACTTATCACTGTGCCGCTTTCGTGTTTAAGGCCAGAAGAAATTGGAGCATTTTTAACGCCTGAGCAAATAACAACTTCTTTTACGCCGTTTTTGAGGGCTTCTTGAGCTGCAAAAACTTTTGTTATCATGCCGCCTCCAATCTGTTTGAGTTTGCTTTGAACGTCATCTGCGTGTAGTTTTGAAACTAGTTTGTCGTTTAGCATTAAGCCTTCAACATCGGTTAACAGAACTAGTTTATCGGCTTTTATTGCTCCTGCAATGTTGGCTGCGGTTCGGTCCGCGTCTACGTTTAGGGGTTCAAATTCTTCGCTTACGGCAACGGGTGAAACTAATGGAACGTAACCGTTATCTAGTAATAGCTTTAGCAAGGAACTGTTAACTTGGTTTACTTTTCCTGTGTATCCGCCGTCAATGACTTGTTTTCGTCCTTTTTCGTTAAGTATGATTAACCGTTTTTTTCGTTCTGCACGTAGAAGATAACCGTCTAATCCAGATAGACCCACAACTGGTATCTCTTGTTTTTGTAGAGCTGAAACTAGTTTTTTGTTTAGTTTGCCTGCCATAACCATTGTGAATATTTCCATGGTTTCTTTGTCTGTGTATCTGCTGCGAAAACCTTTAGGAGAATACACAAACTTTTGTTCTTTGCCTAATTTTGAAGCAATTTCTGTAACGCCTTTTCCTCCACCATGAACTAGAACTAGTTGGTGTTCAGAAAGAACGTTTTTGATGTCTGATACAATTTCCGGAGGCACCTTTTCGAGGATGCTTCCGCCAACTTTTACTACAATCAACATTTTTTTTATCACATCGGATGATAACCTTGACATTCTAGACCGGTTGTTTCTTCACAACCAATCATGATATTCATGCACTGAACGCCTTGACCAGATGCGCCCCTCATCAAGTTATCGATTGCAGAGAATACAATCATCCTTCTTGTTCGGGGGTCTACTTCAAAGCCTATGTCAACATAGTTTGATCCCATTGTGATTTTTGGGTTTGGAAGTTGATATGGGCCTTTCTTGAATTTTATGAACCGAATGAAACGCTCGTTTTGATACATGCCACGGTAAAGTTTCCAAGCGTCTTTATCTGTTATTGGTTCTTTAACAAAGGTATGAATTGTCGACAGAATGCCCCGTATCATGTTTACTGCATGTGGTGTGAAACAGACTGTTACTTTTTCGTCAGTTAACAGGTTTAGTTCCTGTTCAACCTCGGCTACGTGCCTGTGGTCGGATACTTTGTATGGTCTAACGCCCCCTGCTCTTTCAGGGTGATGTGAAGCAACAGTGGGTTTTTGTCCTGCACCTGAAGAGCCAATTTTCACGTCAGCAACTATTCGGTTTTTTTCTATTACGCCTGCTTTTACTAAAGGTGCCAATCCCAGAATTGTTGCTGTGGACATGCATCCAGGACAGCCAATAAGTTTGGCACTTTTGATTTCTTCGCGGTGAAGTTCAGGGATTCCATAAACTGCTTCTTCTAACAGTTCTGGGTGAGTGTGTTTCCATTTGTACCATTTATCATAATCTGCTGGGTTGTTAAGGCGGTAATCAGCGCTCATGTCGATTACTTTTACTCCTGTTTCCAGCAGTTGTGGAACAAGTTCCAAAGATTTGCCGTGGGGCATTGCAGCGAAAACTAAGTCACAGTTGTCTGCGATCTGTGACATGTTCGGAGGAGTGAATTTTAGTTGTGTGGCCGCTCTAAGGTTTGGGTGAACCGTAAAAATGAATTCTCCGGCGTTTGCACGGGATGTTACTGTAGTTAATTCAACTTCAGGGTGGGGAAGTAATAATCGTATAAGTTCTCCACCTACGTATCCTGAACCGCCTATTACTCCTACTTTCATTTGTTTTTCTCCTTACTCTGAATCGATTATACTTTTGGCACCTTTTAACAGTGCCTCTGCCAAATTTATGCCGCCAACTAATCGGGTTTGTTCCCAAAATTCGGGGCATGCGTTAGTTTCATGGAACATGATTTTTTCTTTGTTTTTTTCCATGCTATTTTCAATGACTTTTTTAATGTTAAAATAAGCATCTTGATTTTTGAAGTTGTCAAAAGCACTTTCCAGCCTTTTATTCCATGCTAGAAAGTCTGTGCGTTTTTTGCTATCTAATTTCACTTTTTTAACAGCATTAAAAGGAGCTTCCAGTTTTTCAAACTCTTCTTTTAAATAATCATCGTCAACGTTTTTGTTTTCGCCGACTTCAACCATGGCGTCAACCGCTAACAAGTATGATTTGCTATCGCCACCCATGGCTGTGCCACATTTAGCTGATTCTTCTTGGATGTGCTGTGGCAAGTTTACTCCAATAACTGTATTGCCCAAGAAAGTGTTTGTTCTAAAGTCTTTGAATCCTGCTCGGGCTAAAGCAGTGGGGTAGCAGTATGGTTCTTTTCCTGCTTCTTTGGTTACGATTATTCTTAGATCGTAGAACCATTTTTCAACAAGATTCTGAGCTAAAATACCTATCGGATTAATTATCGAAGGTTCAACCTCTCTGATAATGTTCTCTAGTTGTCCACGTTCTTTAGCAAGTTTTACACTTTTTCCATGAGTTCCAGCGTCGGGTTTGACTACAATATCCGTGTTTAGTTCTTGCTGAAGCAAATCTGCAATGTCTCTTTCGTTATGGATTATTCGTCCATCTAACGTTTTTTCTGTAGAGTCAACCGGCACATATACTGTGTCGGGGATTTTAATTCCTGCTTTCCAGAAATGGAGCAAGGTTCTTACTTTGCTAAAACAAGCATATTCTACGCATTGTGGATTTATCACATGCTTGTCGAAAGCTTCTAGAACATTGGCTGCGAACAGTCTTCGATTTTTGCTTTGTGCTCGGTTTAATACTACTTTGATGTCTTTGAGTGTGTTTGTGAAATCTTTTCCTTTGGTTTTTAATGTGTAGCCGTTTCCATTAAAACGAACAGCAACTTTGCGGAAAGGAATGTATGTTAAGTCGATTCCCATTTCTTCAGCGGTTAATTGTATGCCTTTTTCGTCAGTTTCAGAACTTTCAAATAAAATACCAATACTCATTTCTGTCAGTCATCTCGTTTCAAACGTTTTATTATAATTTATTGATTTTTCTTGGGGGTACTTGATTGTTTCGTATAAATATAAAGAAAATGTTGAGGGGAGCTTACTCGCCCCAATCTTCCCCTTCAATTCCTAGTTCTTTTAGTTCGACACAGTCTTCTTCATTCTTAATAACTTCTAATTCAAGACCGCAGCTTGGGCAGCTTAGAATCTCTCCTTTCATGACATCATCTTGAACTTCAATTTCTGCGTCGCAATCGGGACAGTTGGCTTTTTTCACAACTTACACCTCTCTGCTTTAAAGTGAGCCATTATAGAAAATGTTGCTATTTATAAGAATTTCGGATTAATTCTCGGTGGTTTTGCACTTTTCCCAACTTATACTACGAAATCCGTAGAAGCAACAGGTTTGTTGGGGAAAAACTGTCAGAAAAGGTGCGAAGTTATGACAGTTGGAAAATGGTAATAGTTATACGGAAAACGTTATGTTTGAGCAGTCAAACAATCAGAAATCGTTAAATTTTTCCGTAACTCTACTAGTTGTGGAGTAACAATAATGGACACTGTAGATAAAGAGATAATCGAAATTCTCAAACGCGATGGTCGAGCCACTTACAGTAACATTGGCAAAAAGGTTGATTTATCTGAAGGTGCAGTTCGTAAACGGATAAAAGCTCTTGTTGATTCGGGGGCTATACGGGGTTTTACTGTTAGAGTTGGCCTCACCGAAGGGGCAGAGGCTATAGCTCTTCTTGCTGTTGATCCGTCTTTGCCGACGTCTGGTGTTTCTCAGGCTTTGAGGCAGTTTTCTAATGTTGAAACTGTGTATGAAATTACTGGGGAATATGATATTGCAGTTACCATATCTGGCTTGAATATTACTGAAGTCAATGAATGTCTCGAAAAAATACGTCGCTTGAAGGGTATTGCTAACACGAACACTATGATTGTTTTGCGTACCTGGTAAGTTTTGTTGAAATCTTCTATTACGGATTCAGAAATGGTGGTAACCTTTTCGTATTCTATGCCATATATTTTTACATAAAGTATATATATTTGTCCGAATTGTATTCTTCCAAAACTCTATTTAGTTCCATAGTGTGAAAAAGGACGGTTTAGACAGTGGAAAATGAATACGTCAATGAGCAAGGTCAAAGACTTCTTGCAAAACTCAAAAAAGAAGGCATATTACCTAGCCCATACAATTTCACCAATTTCAAAGTGCCATCCTTGGACGAATATATTGTTCACGACAGCACTTTAAGAGAAGGTGAACAAACTCCAGGAGTAGTTTTCAGTATCGCTGAAAAACTGGAAATAGCAAAAAAATTAGATGAGGTTGGCATACCCCAAATAGAAGCAGGATTTCCAGCCGCCTCAGAAAAACAACGAAAATGTGTAGAAGCCCTAGTTGACCTTAACTTAGACGCTCAACTTTCATCTTTTGCTCGAGCAAAAAAAGAAGACATCGACGTTGTAGCCGATGTAGGAGCAGACGGCATTGTAGTTTCCCTTTCAATTTCTCCATATCATCGTCAATACAAGTTCAAAGGAATGACCAAAGAAGTCTACCTGGAAAAATTGGAAGAAATGATCAGTTATGCCGAAAGTTATGGACTATACGTGATATACAGTGCAGAAGACACCACCCGAGAAAACGACCTTGAATTCTTGAAGAAAGCATACAAAACAGCCGAAGATGCAGGGGCAGACCGGGCAAGAGTAGTTGACACCCTAGGTTGTGTAGGACCAAATGGTATGGCTTTTATGGTGAAAGAAATCGGAAGTGCAGTAGACATTCCAATTGAAGTGCACTGTCATAACGATTTAGGTTTGGCGTTAGCTAATTCATTAGCAGCTATCGAGGCAGGCGCTTCAACAGTATCCACGTCAGTAAATGGCATTGGTGAAAGAGCTGGAATAACAAAAACTGAAGAAATCATTCCAGTGCTTCATATGTTGTATGGAACTAGCTCTTTTGAAATGAAGCAGCTTACTTCCCTTTCTCAATTAGTTGAAAGGATTTCGGGAATCAAAATGCCTCCTCATAAGCCGTTAACTGGGAACAATGTTACTGCTCATAGTTCAGGTATTCATCAGCATGGTGTTTTGATGAACCCTGAAACTTACGAGTTTTATCCTCCTCGTATGATGGGACAGGAACGAAAAATTTACATCGACGAACTAGGTGGAAGGCATGGAATCATCTACGTGGCAAAAGAGCTTGGTATTGAAATCTCTGATGAAACTGCACGTTTAGTTCTTGAAAAAATAAAGAATGCATTCTCTCGCGAAGGAAGACGAAGTTCATACACACCCCAAGAGATCAAGCAAATGATTGACGAAATTCAAAAGTGAAAAACTATGCCTTCTACAATTACTGAAAAAATTTTGGCTAACGCTTCCCATCAAAAAGAGGTAACCGCTGGGGATTTTGTAGTAGCAGACGTGAGCTACGTGATGGCTCACGATTCAACTACGCCTTTGGCGATTGAAGCTTTTAGCAAAATAACCGATAAAGTCTTCGACAAAGACCGTGTAATAATTGTGTTTGACCACTTCTTTCCAGCTCCAACTGTAGCTGGTGCTGCATTGCACAAAAAGTCACGGGACTTTGTAATGGAACAAAACATTTCAGGATTTCACACTAATGGTGTTTGTCACCAGCTTTTGGTTGAAAAATATGTTTCCCCCGGGGACGTAGTAGTCGGAGCAGACTCTCATACTTGTACTGAAGGTGCCTTAGGTGCTTTCACCACTGGCTTGGGTTCAACTGATATTGGTGGAGTAATGGCCACTGGAAAATGTTGGTTCAAAGTTCCCGAAAGCTTAAAATTCAATTTAACTGGGTCAACCCAAAAAGGTGTTTACGCAAAAGACGTTATCTTAAGTATTGTAGGGGATGTTGGTGCTGATGGTGCCCTTTACAAAGCTTGCGAATTTACAGGTGATTACGTCAAAAAAGCATCTGTTGCTTCACGTTTAACTTTGTGTAACATGGCAATAGAAATGGGTGGTAAAAGCGGCATAATCGAAGCTGACCAAAAAACCCTAGATTTTCTGGGGAGAAGAACAGGAAAAATTTTCAAGAGCGACAAAAACGTTACTTACGATGACGAATTTGAAATTGAAGTTGAAGACATCGAGCCTCAAGTTGCTTTGCCTCCTGTAGTTGATAATGTTGTTGCAGTTTCCGAAGTTGAAGGAAAACCAATAGACCAAGTCTTTCTTGGAACCTGCACTAACGGACGCTTAGAAGACATAGAAATTGCCGTCAAGATTTTGAAAGGCAAAAAAGTTGCACGAAACGTGCGGTTGTTAGTTACTCCTGCTTCTCAAGACATATACTTTGCATCCCTTGAACTGGGTTACTTGCAAGCTCTTGTTGATGCAGGTGCTACAGTTTGTAATCCTACGTGCGGTCCATGTGTGGGTCGCCACGGTGGAGTATTAGGTGAAGGGGAAGTGTGTCTTTCAACTCAGAACCGTAACTTTAGTGGCCGCATGGGTTCTCCTAAAGCTGATATTATTTTAGGTTCTCCTGCTACTGCAGCCGCTTCTGCGTTGGCAGGAAAAATTGTTGATCCGAGGGATTACATATGAGAGCATGGAAATTTGGAGATGACATAAACACTGACGTAATAACGCCCGGACGATATACCGTAACAACAGACAAAAAACGGTTAGGTGAAATCGCCTTTATAGAATATCGTCCAGAGTTTGGAAAAAACGTAGCTGAAGGCGACATAATCGTTGCGGGAAACAATTTTGGTTGTGGCTCTTCTCGTGAGCATTCTCCGGTAGCAATAAAAGCAGCTGGAATCAGTGCAGTAATTGCTAAGTCTTTTGCTCGAATTTTTTTCCGTAACTCCATAAACATTGGATTGCCCTTGTATGTGTCCGAAGATACTGACCAAATCGATGATGGCGACGAAGTAGAAGTCAAGACCAAAACAGGGGAAATTTTAAACAAAACCAAAAACATCACTATTACAGTAAAGCCCTTGCCCGAGTTTATGCAAAAGATTGTTGCAAAAGGAGGGCTCGTGGAATTTCTCCGAAGCGACGGCTATGACAACGTATAAGCTGGCAGTAATTCCTGGTTCAGGAATCGGACATGAAGTAGTTCCCGAAGCGATTCGGTTACTGGAAAGCACCGATCTAACTTTTGATTGCCAAACTTTTGAAATTGGCTACGATGTATTCAAAAAAACTGGAAATTCCGTTCCTGACGAAGTAATCAATCAAATGAGAAACAACACCCAAGCTTGCTTGTTTGGAGCAACAACGACACCTCTAGGTGTTCCAGGATATAAAAGCGCAATACTAACCCTGCGTAAAGCTTTTGATCTTTATGCAAATATTCGACCTGCGAAGAGTTTACCTCTGAAAACCGGTTTTGAAGGCGTGGATTTAGTTATTGTACGGGAAAATACCGAAGGATTGTACAGCGGAATGGAGTTTGAGTTACCTGATGCTGCTTGTTCAGTGCGTGTTATTACTCGAAAAGCAACTGAGAGGATTGTAAAGTATGCTTTTGAGTTGTCATTAAAACGCCGAAAACAGTTGACCGTTGTTACTAAAGCCAACATTATGCGTAAATCTGATGGGTTGTTCCTTGAAGTTGCTCGTGGTATTGCAAAGGATTATCCTGAAGTAGAAATGAATGAACTACTTGTTGATGTTGCAGCAATGAACCTTGTTATGAAACCCCAAGCTTACGACGTAATTGTAACCTCAAACCTTTTTGGTGACATTTTATCTGATGAAGCAGCAGGACTTGTTGGCGGCTTAGGTCTAGCTCCTAGTGCTAACATTGGAGCAGATTACGCTTTGTTTGAGCCTGTTCATGGTTCCGCTCCTGACATTGCTGGAAAAGGCATAGCTAATCCTATGGCTGCTATTATGGCTGCAAAGATGATGTTGGACTATTTTGGGGAAACTAGTTGGGCAAAACGGGTAGAAACTGCTTTGTTGTCTGTTTTAGAAAACGGAAAAGTGTTGACTCCAGACCTTGGTGGCTCTTCGTCAACTGGGCAAGTTACAGATGCAATAATTGAGGAACTATAAGGGAATAATCACCCTATTTAAACTTCAAATTTTGAAAAATTTTTTATGTTCGGAGCTATTATGTTATTTAATGCTAATTGTTATGCCGATTTGATGTGATAATTTATGTTTAGTAAAATACTTGTTCCTTTAGACTATTCAAATTTTTCTAAGAAATCACTTCAAGTTGCAATTGAAATTGGAAAAAAATTTAACAGTAAATTGACATTAATTCACATCATTGAAGCAAGTGAAAAATACAAAAGGTCGGGGATTACTGGAAAAATTCGAAGAAAACAGGCTCACACAATTTCTGATGAAGACATCCCCGAGGACTCCTACAATCTTTTAGAAATGAGCAAAGCATTAGTATTAATTGAGGGTCTTTCTGTAGAGACCGTTTTTAAAAAAGGCAATATTGTTGACGAAATATTAGAAAAAGCAGAATTGGGTAAATTTGATTTAATAACAATGGGCGCTAGGGGTCAGGGACCAATAAGAAAACTACTGTTAGGCAGCGTTAGTAGTGGAGTACTTGAAAAAGCCACTTGCCCAGTTCTTGTTACTAGAATTTAATTGTGAATTTTTTCTTATTTGAAATCTTATAACAATTGTTAATTGTTTCATTCGTTTTGCATATTGCCATTGAAGGAACTAAACCGAATCCAAGTCTTCCAAAGTAACTAACATCAAATTGATTTCTTAAAAACTATGTTGGAAAGAACTTACTGAAAGCAGAGAGCATACTGAAAATAAAAAATAAGAAAAGAAGTGTGGTCAAACTTTCTTGACTTATTAGAAGCTGATTGTGGTCAAGGTTTCTTGACAAAAAGCCTTTTGTGTTTTCTAAATACAGCAATATTAGAAAAATAATGAAGAATTTAATGATTCTCAGTTCATTGGTGACTGTTTTATTCCTTTTAACCTGTGCGCCTAACGTTGTTTGTGCTTCTTCAGAGAATTGGAATTGGGTTGAAGTGGATAGAGTTACGGGAGACGTCCTTAACTCGTATGAAATAGAGCCTTTCAACATTAGCTCTTCTGTTTGTGTTTGGCGAATTGTGTGGGAATACGAGCCTAGAACCGATGTTGCCGAAGATAAAACAGGTTTAACAATTAATGTTAATACTGGAGTTTCAGGGGATGATAAACTAATCCAAATATCTCGTACGGGAATACATAATGGTGATGAGCAAACTAGGTATTTTCATGAGCAAGGTGTTTTTTGTCTAAAATTAAGCTGTAATACACAAAATTTCACTGTAAGAGTTGAAAAAAGCATGGGTTATGTTCCCGATACTCCCTCGGATAATTGGGTTGAAGTGACAAGATTTATTGGATCTAAAGGATTTATAACAGAAGTTTTTGCGTGTGACCACGCTGAATGGCGAATCAGGTGGGAATTTGATCCTGGACATTGGCATTTTGCTGAGATGCATACGTTACATGTAACCACATACAAAGAAGGAGAATCCACCACGTATTTCAATAAAATAACTGAGCCTCCCGGTGGAAACAGAAATGGTGTTGAATTGCTTAACCAAAGTGGAACATTTTATCTGGAAATTAGTTCGGGTCTAATAAATAGTTACACAATAATCGTTGAAGAAAACATCGATTCTATTGCAGAGTTTCCTTCATGGATTATTTTACCGCTGTTCTTGATTGCTACAGTTACAGTTGCAGTTTATAGAAAGAAATTTCAGTTGAAGTTCTCGAATTAGGAGCGAAATGAAAATTAATACAACTCTTTATTACGGTTTTGCCTATCTTGGAGGGACCTCTTCATTCAAAGCTAGACTAATACTTGGTGATGAAATTTTATCTGAAGACAGTTCGAGTTTATACTAGATTATAAATTAATTTATTATCGCTTTAGATGACATTAGATTTTTTTTATCAATATCCTTTTTCAACAACACACATTCTATTTTTATTCTCAGAAAAATAGGCGGTTACTAAAACCGCTCTAATAATATAGTAATGTAATATTGTGTTATTATTCAACTGCCTTTTCTGAGATCATTCTGAAACCAAACTGATTTCAAACTGAAACCCACTTGATTCTACATCAAAATTATTTTTTCAGGCTGAATGCCCTTGAAGGTCACGTCACAAAAGAATCAGGGAATTCAAAAAGCAGTATGTCAAATCAAAAACAGTTTTATTTTTTTAAAATTTTAACTCCAAAGCCAATAGGATTCTCTCGCTCGTTAACTCTCTCTCTAATCCCATTCTCTCCTACTATCTTCTCTCAACAAAAAAACACGCACGAGTACGCATGTAAAAGGAAGCTATCGGTCAACCATTTTTTTTAAAAAAAATTTATTTTACCTAAAATCCATTCTCTGTTGTGAAAAGTCACAGGTTCAATTTATATCAATTAACTTACATAATTGATTTTCCAGTTTTGTTACTGTTTTTTGCAGTTTTTGTAGATACGTTATCAACTTTGCTTTTTGTGGGTTTAAACATTGGTACAGAAACAAACCCTATCTTGGGCGAGCTAATTTCAATCTCCGTTTGGTTTATCCCTATTTACTTATTTTCTAATGCGATCTTTGTACCTTTTCTATCTTGTATTCTTCGAAAAACTTTCAGTTACACCATAGGATTGATCAGCATCCTTTTGGGTTTGAACAATTTTTCGTTAGTGATGTTTAATTACGCATTTCTCGTTGACACAATAGGCTTTAACTATATTATAATTTTAGTTGGGTTATTTGGTTTAACAATCTTAGTTTATTATATAAAAAAAGAAAAATTGAACACAAAAGAATCAATCAATATTACTTTGCAATTACTGCTTTTTCTTTTAATTCTTGGTTTAATTCAGGTTTTTTTTGTAGTAATCGGGTGGCTAGCGTTTCTTTAGGGCTTTCCCCCATAATTTTTGTTTTTCATTGTTTTTTCTTACTTATTCGCATATTAGAACCCCCCAGAACAAGCAACTCAGTTTTAAAAATGAGTAGTGTTAGCGTCCAAAAAGTAGAACACTTTGGCCTAAAGGTTAGTCTATGTTGTTCTAATGCATGGGATAAAAGGTGATTTTTGCGTAAAGAGTTAGCTTGTGAAAAAAATGAAAGCAAATCTTTCAAAGACAAAACTGACACGAATATTAATTTGCACACTAATGATTGCCACAATTCTACAAGTTGGTGCAATCTCTATGGTGCAAGCCACATCCGAAACCATTGATAAATTAGCAACATTTCCTCTGCCTACTGAGGACTTTGTTCGAACAACTAACCAAGAAGTTGATTTTGTAAAACCCGAAGATGGTTCAGACCTTGGAATTACCGCAATTGCTGAACCTGGAGAACTATTGCAGGGTCGTGAAGACTTGGTTGAAACTGAAGATCAACTTGTTGATTTTGTACGCCCTGAAGATGGTTCTGATCTCGGAATTACTTCAATCGACGATAATGGACAGCAACTATTGCCTGATACTGAGGAATTGCCTCGAAATGGAGATGAAACAAGTGATTTTGTAAAACCTGAAGACGGCTCAGATCTTGGAATTACCCAGGTAGGCAACGAAGAAAACTCTCAACCTCTAATTGCACCAAAAACAATATCAACTGAAACTCCGACAATGGGCGCAGCAGTTCTGTTAGTTGCCCTTGCAACGATTGCATCAGCCTTCGTTATCGTAGGTCACAAAAAACAAAATAATTCCTAGGAAAAAAGTTAATTTTTTCCTTTCTTTTTCTCAATTTTTATTTTTTAAGTTAATCCAAGCAAAAAACTAGAGTTTCAATTTTAATAATTAGAGCGTATCAAAATCCGAATGTAAAAACAAAAAGCATTAAAACAAATTTTGTAGCAGAAAAGGAGACGTTTAGTGTCGTCCTTTGTGCCTTTGGTTTCTTTGGCTGCGGTTTTGTTTTTGTCTCCAGTCTCGTTTTCTTTGGGTTTCGATTTTTTGCCTGGAGAACTCGTAATGTTTAGAGCCTTGCCTTCTGAATTCGTCTAACATTTTGTAGAAGTCTTCATATTCCATTTCGTCTTTTGACAAAGCTACCAGAATGGAGTTTATCTCTTCTTTAGTGTTTGATGATTCAACTTTGTCCCAAGTTTTTGAATAAGCAAGATAAGCTGCATGGAATTTAAAATCAGAAGGTTTGTCTATAGACAGTTTATTTGCTTGTTCAGTTTGGGGTTCATTAAGTTGTTGGGTTTCTTCATTTTGTATCTTCGTTTCTTCGTTCATAACTTTCTAATACCCTGAAACTGATGAGGATACTAACACACATCAATACTATAAATGTTTATCTTGACTTTTCCGAAAAGCAATTTTTTGTTTTAGCTTAGTTGTTTTTGTTTTTTTCCTCCGCAAAAACGAGTAACATATTCAATTGCAACTCGGGTAGCCTTTTCTAGTGACTCTATAGATATTTTTGGGACTCCACAAACTACTATTGTAACGTTTTTTGTTTGCTCTGTTACTTTGGTGTTGTCTGAATCTCGGTATGGATAAACTGCTATGAGCTTTTTTTTGTCACTAACAACTATTTCTTCTCCTTGTAGTTCCATTGGTTTTTTCATTCCTATTCCCAAGATTTGTTCTCCTTTTTTGGCGAAACGCATGAAAATTTCACCTTCCAGTTTGTCGGAATCAAACGTTGCAAGGGGGATTTGACTTGTGATGGACGCCAAATTATAAGAATCAACTAGAGTGTTTATGCAAGGAATCGGTTTTTTTGCCAGTATTCTTCGAGTTAGAGCTTCTGATGCTGGACGGTTTTTTGTTGGGTCAATTTTTATGGTCCAAAAAAAGTCGCGATATGCCCTGAAAGTTGGATGGTCTTTGACTGTTTCTAGGTCGAAGTCTTGATTTATCTGTTTAATTACTTCGAGTTTGAAATTTTCCAGTTCACTTTTTTGTTTTTGGATACTAACCCCATCAATGTGAACCACTAGTGCTGTCAGGTCTGGAAAACGGGTTTTTATTTCCGAGTCAATTCGTATCCTCATTGTTTTCTGCTCTGATGTTTTGCATTGTTATGTTCTTGTTTGTTACATAAGTTTTTTTCATGCATCTTCAGGGTATTCTTCGAACTCTAACTCTTCGTATGTTTCGTATCCTTCAGATACTGGGGTTCTTTTTGCTCGCATTACTATGATAAGAACAACTAAACCAAAAATTAGGCTACCCCCCAGAATAAGTATGCTTGGTGGAACTACAACTAAACTGAAGGTGGTACTATCTGCGCCGCTGTAGTTTTCATCTCCTGACCAGTTGGCTCTCAGGGAGTATATTCCTCCGTTTGGGGATTCCCATGAATAGAAATAGTTGCCGTTGGCGTCTGTAAACACAGTTGCTAGGCTGGATAACGCTGAACCTAATGAACTGACGTATAATGTTACTTTTTTTCCTGCTAACGCGGGAGTAAGGGATCCCGATATTTCTATGCTGTTTTGGGATACTGCCAAACTAGTAGAAAGGGACATCAAAATTTCTGAAGGATCAGGAACTGAATAGCCCGACGAAACTTGGCTCGGGGCTGATATTTCATAATTTGTTAAGGGAATTACTTGGGCTGCTGCCCTTTGCAGAATTTCTGGGCACTCTCCAACTCGCCATCCTTTTTCCCAGTTTCCTCCTGTAGTTTCGGCTACGTAGTATTTTTTTCCGTCATGCCTGTAAAAATACACTTGCGAACGGGCATCCTTTGGGCTTTCTGGGAGGTTTACTCCTACCCACATGTGGTCATGTTGTTCAAGCAAGAGCAAAACTACGTCCAGTCCTCCTGCTTTCATTATAGACGCTGCGATTATGGAAAACAAGTCGCAGTCTCCCTCGTTTTCTACCATGACTTCTACCGGATATTTTTGGGGGTCGCTTTCAACGTATGGAATCTGGTGCACTAACATGAGCACTCCATTGGCGAAATCTTCTTGGTTGTCATATATTGTCCACAGGTCGTCTGCTATCGGTTGCAGTGCATCTGGTGTAACAAACATCGAAAAGTCGTAATTTGGCATTAAATGGGTTTTACTCTTATAGTATTCGTAAAGGGATTCTGTTATTGAAACTGTTAAGCGATAACTAGTTGAGCCGTCTGGGCTGTCTAAAAGTTGGTAATTGCGTTCGTATGGTTCAGCAAAGCATGGGATGGGCAAAAGCAACAATAATAAGACCGCGAAAAAAGCTACGAACAGCTTCTGACGTTTGCTCCTTGGTTGCATGTGTTTACTCCTTCTTGTTTGCAATATTTATGGTTAATGAATATCTTATGTATTGCGCCATAAGACATTATGTTGGGTTATCCCATGATTGTCCAAGAGCTGGACACTAATCATATTTTTAGTATTCTTATAATGCTGCAATGTTGAATACAGCTTTTTTGTTATTTTTTTCGTTTGCTTGTTACTATTCCTTGGCTGTCTTGATATGAGCCATTATATCCATTTTTTGCTGTGCTACTTAAGTGGTGAAAAACTATCTGGACGATTCTTTCACCTCTGTGGAATTTGATTTCTTTATCGCTGACGTTACTTAGGTGCAATGTTAGTTGACCCCGAAATCCTGGGTCGATAACCGCAAAACTTCCTATAATTCCTTCCCTGGCAAGGGAAGAACGTATGTGCATAAAAGCAACAAGATTTAGTCCTAGTTCGACTTTTTCTAGGGTTGCCACAAGAACGTATTGTTTAGGTTTCAATACAACATCTTGGGCGCATCTAAGGTCGTATCCTGCAGGGTTTAAGCAGCTAGAAAGGTCGGAAGGTTCCAGTTTGAGTTCTCCTGTTTTCAGGGCATCTAAGATTTCTACGTCAGAAAGCACGGTCAATAAAGTTCACTGCCTTTCAAGATATTTTTGACTAAAAAGAACCTTTCGATAAATTCTAAAGTACCTTTATTTCTTGGAGCATTTCGCAGGGTCTACAAATGTCTTCAACTGTTGGTTCTCCACATATTTTGCATTCTGTTAATTTTGTTTGTTTTATGTAATCTTCCAATGCGGGTTGAAGTTTTTCCATGGACTTGAAAACAGTGAATAATGTTCCAGAGTGCTTATGTTCTATTCGTCCGAGCATGTCTCGAATGTCGTTTCTTAGGGCATCTTGAGCGTACGGGCAGTCTATGCATTGAAACTCGATTCCTTTAAGGTAAGAATAAAACACGACTTCTTTTTCTGGAACCATGCATAACGGTTTCACCCGTTGCACAAGTTTGGGATGAATAACATTCAAAACAGGTTTAGCCCTGCCAATTCGAAAAGGGTCACCGTGAATCACATTAAGAAGCATGGTCTGGGTTTCATCATCAAGATTGTGAGCAGTAACGAGTTTTTTGAAACCCTTCTCCCTAGCTAAGGTGTTAAGGGCTCTGCGCCGTAGCACTCCGCAGTAACTGCATGCTGTTAATCCCTTCTTTTGTTTCTTTTTTATTAATTCTACAATTTCGTCCAGTTCATAACCAAAAAGTTCTTTGAAAGACACAACTACATGGTCTATTCCCAGTTTTTTGCAGTTGTCTTTGGCAATTTTTAGTGCTTCATCCCGGTAATCTCGTATACCTTCATCAACTGTTCCAGCGCAAAATTTTACTCCAGGAAAGCCTTTCTCAAGCTTGGCAAGAATGTGCAGTAAAGTTATGCTGTCTTTGCCTCCTGAAACTGCCAGCATGAACTCGTCTATTGGCTTTAACATGTCATATCTTGCAATGGTTTTTCTTACCCTGTCTTCGACGGTTCTACAAAAACATCGTTTGCACAGTTTCTCTCCTGAATAACTACGGCCAAAAACTGCATCATTTCTTTTGCACAGGGTACAAACCGTCACTTTTAGTTCACTCAATTTTTTGGATCAGAGTTTTTCCCTCTGATGTTACTTGGTATATTTTTTTGGTAGTAACCTAAAAGACTAAATCTTTCTTTTAAGGGATTAGTACATCCAACACTTAGTGATCTAATTTTCATGTCCTGAGTTTATAGACTTTGCTGGAATAATTGGTGGCTCAGTTTTTGCTGTTTCATTATCTTCTGGCGCATTTGAGCCCATTTTTTCTGAATACGCTTTAGAGAATGCTACTCCATAAATCAGTAGTTGCGTAATTAGGTAAATCCATATTAATAAAATCATTATTGCCCCTGCTGCTCCTGTAACTGAAGTAACAGTGAATGTTTCTAGAATTATTCCAATCAAATAGTTGGTTACAGTGAAAATTAAGCCTGTAAGAATTGCTGCTCCGCGAACGTCTTTCCAGCTGATTTGGGTTTCTGGAATATATTTGTACATTACTGCAAACACCAGAGTTGCTAATCCAAAAGACAAAATGAGTTGGGTTACTTGAACAAGAGCATAAATTGCGTTTGAAACAACTGGAACCAGTAAATACGTTATGGATTCTAACAAAAAGGTGGTTATCCCTGTCCATGCCATTATAACTAGTCCCAGAAAAGAAATTAAAAAGAATGGAGCCACTTTGCGCTTGATTTTTTGTTTAAAATTTAGTTTGGGTTGTTTAACTTCCCAGATTGTGTTCATTGTGTCTTGTAAAACTCCAAATGCTCCTATTGCTCCAACAAATGTGAACGCAACGCTTACAATTGACGTGATAACAGACGTGAAAGGGGATGACACGGTACCTAAAATTTGTTCAACTAGATTAGCAACAGTTGGACCTACGATGGTTGTTAGTTGTTGCATCAATGTTTGGAACGAGTTTGAAAACCCATAGACCTGAGACAAAATAATCATCGCAATAAGAAACAGCGAAGGAAGGGGCAACATAATGAAATATGCAAGAGCAGCAGCCCGTAACGAGGAATGGTTTCTTAACCATTTTTGAAAAGCTTGTTCTGCGATTTCAAAAAAAGTTTGCCGCTTCATTTTTTTATAACCTTTACTGTTTGAGTTTGCTTTTATTCAATATATTCTACGTTAAACAAGTTTTGCCTTGCTCATTATAATAATCTGAGACCTTCAAAGTTTTAAGAATATTTCTAACCAATTTATTTGGAAGGGGAATTCTAAGCAATGATTGGATCAATATTTTTTGTTGTTGCCTCTGATTTTTTCTGTTTTACTCCTGTCGTCTAGTTTCACAATCGTTGAGCACTTTATTGTTGATTCATAAGAATCAGTTACGATGATTGGTTATTGGAATCATTACTGGATTGGTTTACAGAATTATCATTTTGGTTCTTGTTTTTCCTTGCAAAGAAGGTTGTGCGATCGGATGCAAGTCCAACGGGAGTCATTGTAACTGTAGAAGCCGAGCAAGAAATAAAGGCAGCATTTTTGTTGCGGCAATTTCATTTGCATCATTTATTTACAATGTATATATCATGTTGAAATATCCCTAAACCCGAATGCTTCCAATGGAACAACCTTTGATTAGGTTCCTTTTGCTGGGTAGCTTGTTTTGTTTATGTCCAGTTAGAACTGATTAATTACCAAAATTTTTTGTGCTGTTTTGAGAAATACCTGAATTACTGTAATAGATTTTGTAAATATATCCAAGGTTCATCAATACTAAATACTCCTTGGAAAAATAAGAGTAAATCAGGCTAAAAATGCAGCGAGGAGAAGAAATGTCAACAGATTCATTATTGTCAAAATTTGATTTTCTACGTTCGATGCCAAACTTAATTATTTTCAGTTTGTTTGCAGTTGGAGCCTTGGTTTTGGTTTGGGTTGGATCTCTGACAATAAACGATGTTACTGTCTGGAACAAAGACATGGGAACAATATTTTTTGGTTCCCGAACTGGTGAAGCAATAAGCCTAGGAATAGGCATGACGCTGATAAATTATGTCTATGTTGCTTTGGCGTTCTTTGGTGCTGGAGCTGTTATGTTTATTCGAAATCGTATGCTTGTAAATTCAGAAGTGGAACCGCTGTTAATGATGTCTTCACAAAAAAGCCAAAAGCATAATGAAGTTAAACAAGGAAACTGTACAAGAAAATCTGTTAGCAAGAATTCTGTAGCAGCTAGCGAAGACCGATTCTTTTCGGGTTGTCTTCACCATTTTGGTTATTTATCAAGTAGACCCAAGGATGAACCTGTTCCTCAAGAGTGCATCCTTTGTCAGCGACTTGGCGATTGTATGTTAGCAACAGTGTACGTAAAAGAAATAAGAGATTGAAAAACTCGAAATAGCTGTTTGAGTTGTTTCTCTTTTTTAGTATTCGTAATTTGTTGATAGTCTCTAAAACATTTCTGTTTATGTGTTCATAGTAATATGAAAATCAAGATATTTCATAGTTGTCGGATCATTAATCCTTGTTTTTATTGATGATTGAAAAAGTTTACACTTTGAATAACAATATTTTGTATTCATACTTAGCGTTCGTAATTATTAAATTCTTTAATTCATATTTTTTTGAATTAGTAATTAATTGCAATATTAAGGCTAGTTGTTCCGATTATGTCTTCAATAACAAAGGGTAAGTTCACCCCATCCCTTGCTAATCATTGTGATTTGACAGTTAAGGTTCTATACGTTGATGATGACTCAGGTCTACAAATTACTACAAAACAGATTTTAGAAGATGTTGGTCCCTTTGATGTTGTTGCATGCTCTTCAGTTGATGAAGCCCTTAATTTGTTAAATGAAGAAGAATTTGATGAAATTATTTCAGATTACCAGATGCCCCTGAAGACTGGTTTAGACTTTCTCAAAGAAGTCCGGGAACAAGGTGATAATACTCCGTTTATTTTGTTTACAGGAAAAGGTCGGGAAGAAGTTGCTGTAAAAGCGTTGAATTTAGGTGCGAATTATTACATCAACAAAGTAGGAAAGCCTGAAACTGTTTTTGGTGAATTAGCTCATGTGCTTTTGGAATTGGCTAAAAATAAGCGTGCCGAAAAAAGGTTGTTATTAAGTGAAACTCGTTTCAGAGAATTATTTGATAACATGCGTAGTGGTGTTGCAGTATATACAGTCGAAGATAATGGCAACTTTTTCGTTTTTAGTGATTTTAACAAAAGTGCAGAAAAAATTGAAGGTGTAAAAAAAGCAGACTTGATTGGAAAAGATGTGCTCGAGGTCTTTCCGGGAGCAAAAGATGGATTTTTAGATGTTTTTAGAAGGGTTTGGAAAACTGGAAAACCAGAATATAGTAACTCGGTTTATTCTGAATCTGGGAAACCAGAGAGTATTCGAAATTCTTACACATATAAGCTTCCTTCTGGTGAAATTGTTTCAATTTACAATGACGTAACTGATGAGAAAAAAATTGAACAACAGCTACTTAGAAATTATGAAATGTTAGACACTGTTACCCGTCACATTAATGCTGACCTTACAATAATTTCAAAAGATTATGAGGTTTTATATGCAAACAAAGTCATCACTGGCACTTATGGTGATGTGCTTGGAAAAAAGTGTTACAGCGTATTAAACAACCAAAAATCAGTTTGTGCGAATTGTGGCGTTAAAGAGATTTTTGAAACCTGTAAAGATCAGGTTATTCATTACCAAACTGTTCGTCAACCCGATGGAACAGTTAAACATCTAGAGATTACTGCTACTGCGATACGAAATGAAATTGGAGAAATTGTTAGCGCCACAGAAATTGCGATTGATTTAACTGAATCTAAACTGATTGATAAAAAATTAAGTGAAGAAATTAGTTTGAAAAATGTTCTTCTTGATAATATTCCTGGTGCTGCCCTGATTTTAAGGAAAAACACTCGTGAAATTGTTGCTTCAAATAAACTTGCTAAGGAATTTGGTGCATTTCCAGGAAAAACTTGTTATCAAACATGTGCAAAAAGAGGTGACCCATGTGCTTTTTGTAGAGCCCCCGAAGTATGGGAAACAGATGATGTGAAAACCTTAGAAGTAAAATATCGTGGCAGATGGTACCGTGGAATCTGGGCTCCTTATAATGATGAACTTTATGTTCACTATTTTTTTGATATAACTCAAATGAAAGAAAATGAGTTTAAATTAAAAGACAACTTAACTGTGTTAAAAAATCTATTAAATACTTCACAATTTGGAATCGGTCACTATGATCTAAAAGGCACCATAACTTTGTTAAATCCTAAAGCTTGCGAATATATGCAAGGTGGTCTTGACGATTTTGTTGGAAAAAATGCCAAAGATGTTTTTGGGCAAAAGATGGGGCATATAATTCTTGATAGGATCAAAGAAATTACTGAATCAGGAACTATACAAAAATTTGAAGATAATATAAAATTGCCTTCTGGAGAGAAATGGTTCAGTTCAGTTTATAAGCCAATAATTAATTTCCAAAACCAAATAATTGGGTGCCAAATTATTTCAATTGACATTACTGAACAAAAGAATGCTGAACAAAAAATTGCTGATAGTGAGTCTATGTTCAGAAGTTTATTCATGAACATGCAAGAGGGTGTCGCAATTCATGAATTAACCTATGATATAGTAGGGAATCCAAACAATTACATAATCTTGGATGTAAACAAAAGATTTGAAGAAATCGTATCTATCAAACGTGAAGACGCTGTAGGAAAAACCGCTACTGTTTTGTATGCTGCTAATGAACCTCCGTTTTTTGAAATTTACGCTAAAGTTGCCGAAACAGGTGAACCGGAACGTTTTGAATCCCATTTTGCTCCGATGGGAAAAGATTTCAAGATATCAGTGTTTTCGATAAAAAAAGGAAGTTTTGTTACTGTTTTTGAAGATGTAACTGAACGCAAAAAAAATGAAAAAGAAATTAGGTACTTAGCAAGGTTTCCTGATGAAAACCCCGATCCAGTTCTAAGGGTAACAAAAGCAGGAGTTATAATTTATGCTAATCATGCAGTTCAAAAACACTGCTGGGCAACAATAAAAGATGGAGAACAATTTTTGCCCCAAGAGCTTCAAGAAGCAGTATTCAGGTGCCTTGAATTGAACTCTCCTGAAGAAATTGAAGTAGTTTGTGATGATCAGGTTTTTTCGTTTTCAATCACTCCTTTTTCTGATAAAGGATACTGTAACATTTATGGCAGAAACATAACTGAACGTCGAGTTGCTGAAGAGAAAGTCCAAGACGCCTTGGCTGAATTGGCAAAACGGCAAATGATGATTGAAGGTTTGTTAACTTCTTCTCGGGCAGTTTTAGAGCATCGAAAATTCAAGGATGCATCGTCAATTATCTTCAATGAATCTAAAGAATTAATTGAAGCAACTGCAGGGTATGTTGCTTTACTAAGTGATGATGGTCTAGAAAATGAAGTTGTGTTTTTGAGTTCAGGTGATTTGAATTGTACTGTTGATCCGACTCTTCCCATGCCAATTCGTGGTCTTCGAGAATTAGTCTACAAAACGGGAAAACCTGTTTATGAAAACAGTTTTGGTGGTTCTGAATTTGAAGGTTTTCTTCCCAAAGGACATGTTAACCTGGAAAATGTGTTGTTTGGGCCAATGATTTTGGACGAAGAACCTGTTGGATTAATTGGTTTAGCTAATAAACCAGGGGGATTCACGGAACAAGATGCCCAAATAATTGTAGCTTTTGGAAAAATTGCTGTTATTGCTTTAAGAAACAGCAAAATACTTGAGGAATTAGAGTCTGGAAAAAATCGAGCTACCCAGATGAACGAAAAATTAAATGTTGTTGGGCGTTTATCTCGTCATGATGCTCGAAATAAGCTTTCTGTTATTGCAAACAATTTGTATTTGGCTAAACGCACTCTTGCAAAAGACACTCCAGCGTTAAAGAATCTTGAAAATGCTGAAAAAGCCATTTCACAGATAAGCAGCATTTTTGATTTTGCTCGCCTTTATGAACAGTTAGGCATCGAAGAAATGTCCCAAATTGATGTGGGTTCTTGTGTTAATGCAGCTGCAATTAGTTTAGATTTGGGAGAAATAGCTTTAGTCAACAGCTGTGACGGGCTTTCAGTTTTTGCTGATTCGTTATTGACTCAGGTGTTCTATAATCTGATGCATAACTCGTTAACTCATGGAAAAAAGGTCACCCAAGTTAAGGTTTACTTTGAAGAATCAAAGGATCATTTGAATTTGCTATATGAAGATGATGGTATAGGCATACCTGAACAAGAAAAAGAATTAATCTTCAATGAAGGCTATGGCAAAGGAACAGGCTATGGTTTATACTTGATTCGAAAAATGTGTGAAGTTTACAACTGGACCATAAAAGAAACCGGCATTCCTGACAAGGGCGCCAAATTCGTTATAGACATACCTACAGAAAATGAAAATAAACTTAATCATGGACTGGAGTAACCTTGGCTGTTAGTAAAATTCAAGTTTTTGAATCGCACATAAATTTAAAGCATGCAATGAGACCTAAAAATTAGGTCAAGTGATTTAACCATGGAAATTAGTTATGAAGATTTCACAAAACTGGATATCCGTATCGGTGAAGTTGAAGAAGCAGAATCTGTTCCCGATTCTCGAAATTTGTTGAAACTTGTTGTTGATTTTGGTTCGGAAAAAAGGCAATGTGTAGCAGGTTTGTTGAAATATTATCAGCCCGAAGAGTTAGTGGGCAAAAAATTTTTATTTCTTACAAATTTGGAGCGAAGAAAACTAATGGGAATTGAATCTCAATGCATGATTCTCGCTGCAGAAGACGAACAAGGAAACGTTGCTTTGGTTTCTCCAGAAAAAGATGTTGCTGCCGGAAGCAAAATCTGTTAAACAGTTTTATATTGTTCCCATTATGAATGCTACAAGTCCAGTTATGAACCATGCTAGATGCATGTTTTTTATTTTTTTGGCGTTGCTTCGTGAGTAATCTTTTAGCAACATAACTGCGGATATTACTAGGCCAATGTCTGTTATGATTACTGCTGGCAAAAACCAGTCTGAAACTAGTCCCCAAAGCCAGGGCAAGGGGCTTAAGGTTACTGCGATGAGGGAGAACATTGTTGCTGCGATTGCTGCGTTTTTTTCTCCAAAAGTTACTGCAATTGTTTTAATGTTGTGAGATTTGTCTCCTTCAACGTCTACTATGCCTTTTGTTATTTCTCGTCCCGTGTTTGAGAAAAACACGATTGCTACAAACAGCAATGTTGATGTTTGAAGTTGTCCTACTGCTAATCCTCCGTAAATAAACGGAATGACCACCGTTGCGCTGACCAAAAAGTTTCCTGGCAATCCTGTGCTTTTTCCTTTGGTGATGTACGTCATGGATATTATCCATGCTGCTATGGCTACTGCAAGGCTTGACAAGTTAGTAAGGTACGCTGCTAGCAATCCAAGAACGCTTAAGATCAAAGCGTAAACTAGTGCCTGTCGGGGTGATACATCTCCTCTTGGTATTGGGCGGTTAGGTTCGTTTATGGCATCGATTTTACGGTCATAATAATCGTTTACTACCATGGATGCACCAGTTAACGTGAAAGCGGTCAAAAAAGCAAACAGCAAATTCAAGTTAAAACTAAGATCCGAAACCAACGAGGCACCGACAATAACTGCAAACCCCATCATTAAGCAGTTCAGGGGTCGAATTATTTGGATAAAGCCTTTTAGTTTTCCCATGTTTTTTCTCTCGGTTTGTTTTGTTGCATTTTAACATGAACAATGATGTTGCATTGCTGAGCAGTACTCTATTTTGGCTTTTAGGTTTATCTCTGAAAACAGTTTCTTGAAAAAAATTTGGTGAACACTGAAAGAAACCAAGAAATAATGATAAAAACAAACTAAGCAAGTGAGTTGTAACTTGGCTAGTTTTTGAATTAAAAAAATTAAGGTTAGGAACTGTTCAGGTCTTTGCACAGTTTGTCGTGGTTGACTGTTTTTTCCATGAATATGCTGATGTTTTGGTCGTTTACGGTGGTGCACAAGATTTTTGTGTCTTCACTTTCAACAACCAAGTTGTTTACTTTGCCGATTTCAACGTTTTTGCAAATGTCATTGCTTGTTTCGAATGCTGCTGAAGACAAAGATGCATATTCGATGATTTTTTTAGGATCTTTAATGTCGATTGCTGCTGTTTCTGGTCCGCGTATGATGAACCCGATGATTCCTTCTTGTTTTTTGATGTCCTGCAGTTTTGCTTGCAGTTCATCATTTTTTTGTTTTTCGACGTTTTTTGCTAACAAACAAACACCCTCTATAGGTCTGGCGAGACGTTTACCCTGTCGCCGCCTTTTACTTTAAGTACGTCGCAGTATTTTGCTGGCATTCGAATGAAGTTTTTGCCTTTCATGTTGCCCACAGTGATCTTTTTTACTTTGCATCTTGTAGATTTTCCATTAATGGTTTCGATTTTTACGTATTTGATGTCTTCTCCATCTGCCTCGTTTTCGCTCCAGTCGTTTAATGTGGTTTCATCAATTTGCACTGAGTCGCCATCAAAGAAACCACTCAAAGGATTTACTACCAAATTGACGGCAGTTTCCTCTTGGAGGTGAGACTGAGCGCCCGTTGGATTGTTTTGAAGTTTAGTTACATTTTTTGCTGAACTATTTTGTATACTGTCCATTTGGGCACTTTTTTGTCCAGCAAAGGTTTGCAAAGTTTTCAAAAGTGGTGGGATAACCACATGGGTAAGGGAATAAATTTGGGCATCATCGGCGTTTTCATTAGTTGCCAACATAAAGTACATGCCGTTAATGTTTGACATGTATAGTTTGCCGTTTTCGCAGTTAACTGAATATTTGGTGATGTTGCCAATCGCTTTAGTTTTTTGTTTTAATTCTTCGAAAGATTCTAAAACTTTGTTTAACAGTGTAGCATCGGTTTCGGTTTCCCCTGCGTAAGTTGCGCCGTTGTCAGTAAAAATGAAAGAGTGAGTGATGTCAGGGTACGCCTTTTGTATTTCAGTTAATGCGTTGTTTAGTGCAGTAACGTAAGGGTCCCTGTTCATTTTTGTTCAACTCCTGCCCAATCTACGAGATTTTGAGCAGTATTTGTTCTGGAACCCCGTCGCTTTCTAGCACTATGTACTTGAGTCCTTCCGTGTCCCCGATTTGGTCAACCCAGTTCAGTGCTTCCCGGGCTTTTTGTAGCACCAGTAGCCTGTCTTGTTGGCTGCGAACTACCTGCTCAATAGCAGTTAGTTCATGGAACGGGTTAGCATCTAGGATTACGCTCAAGTCCCCAACGGTCATTTCGCCAAGACTTTCTTGGGCTGATTTTTTGCCCGCGAGTTTGAAGACTACTTCTCGTATCTTCTTTGATCTCTCAGCTAAATTCCGAATGGAATCAAGTCTGCGTAAGTATTCACCTAGTACACTTTTGGTTTTTGAAATATCATCGTCCATAGCTTTAGCTATGTCGACTGCGGATTCATATTCTTTTAATTCTACTACCATTTGTTATTTTACACCTCCAAAGATAAGGAAAATAGGGCAGCCGAAGCCAACCCCAATTTCAAGTTGAAAATTCCTGATTCAAGCCTAAGCAGTTCGTGTGAAAGAGCCAATCAATGTTCCATCAGGTGCGAAGAAGTTAATGCTGTATTTGTTTCCTTGTGTCCAAGCGTCGTCTGCTGCTAGATTTATTTCGACATGATCAGTCTCACCTGGAGCAATTACGGTTAAACCTGATGTCAGGTCCCAATTGCCTTGTGTTTCACCGTTGACTCTAACTTGTCCAATTCTAACGTCAGCTGTTCCAGAGTTTGTTACTGTTACATTGATTAAATCGTTATGAAGTGGTGTAGTTTGATTTACAAACATAGCGTCCACAACTGTTAGCTCGCTTGTTTCCATGAATCCGATGGTTAGTGAGCCCATCCAGGCTGCTACTGCGATGGATACTGCTACTGTTACTGCGATCAAGATGATTGCTGCTACGACTGGGCTTAAGGCTTTTTTATTTTTTAGGAGTCTTTTCATTTTGTTTTCTTTCCCTCCTGTATTTGTCACATGTGAACTATACAGAATCCAGATTTAAATCTTACGACTTAATACAACATATTTGTAAACCAAAAAAATACCCAAAAAAACAAGCCCAAAAAACAATAAAAAGAATAAAAACTTACTCTAACTCGTCAAACATGCTCAAGAGCAGGTCGGCTACTTTGTTGCCTAGTTCTGTGATTACATAATATTTCTTTAAGGGGTCGATGGCTACGCTTTCGGCTATGCCTAGACTTTCTAGTTCCATCATTCTTGAACGGAAGGTGCCGTCGCTGAGGGTGAGGTTTAGATCTTTCATGAAGGACTTTGCGTTTTTCCATCTGCCGTTTTCTAGTTTTAAAAGAAAGATGCAATCAATCGCGTGATCTTTTTCCAGAGCTGCTTTTATCGCAGAGAGTTTTTCGTTTGTGAGAATTTTTTTAATTTTAGCTTCTGACAACTGGTACACAACCGTTTTCCGTTGTTGATTATCTGGTACTTATTTCACATTTAACTATATATTACGATTTTTGACATAATACTGCATATGTGTACTACACATTAACAAAATGTAATCATGCACAACACAAAGAGCTACAAACACAACCAAAAATGGAACCATAATGGTGGTGGGCTCACGCAATCTTGAAAGGGACCAACCAAAACCTTGGTGTCTGCTTTTCTCAAGATCTCAATCACGATTCAGTGGGTCAAAAATCGTCATCGCCCACCAAATAAACGTAAATCCTGTTCTTGAATAAAAGGTTGCCCACAAAACAAACTACAAAAACAAAACATAAAACAAATTAAGAAATTGGATGAACCAGCCTTTGCAGAAAACAAAAAACATCCAAAGATTAAAGCAGACCTAATTTAGTCTACTTGATGTTTAACAATCATTCGGCTGAATTGTTTGACATAGTGAACGTCTGACCGAAGCCGCTTTATGTCCTTTGCTTCTTTTTCAAGATTCGCAAGTTTTTTCTGAATTTCACGAAGTTTTGCGTTCATTTTGAACTCCAAACTTCCCTTCCTTTGTTTTAATAAAAAGCAATTATGAAATCCGCATATGTACCCTGAATTCATAATTACTATATATACAAAAAATCAATACAACCAATCAGAAGCAGATAAAACACGGTTTACAACCCTGAACGGTTGAAAAACAACTTATCTGCAAAAAAGGTGGAAACAAAAAATGCAAGACCTAATTAGCCCCATACTATTAATGCTGGCCATAGGCGGAATAGCCGGATATTTTGCAGGCCAAATGTTCCGAAGAATCTCGGGCATGACTATAACCCTTGTAATTGTCGCCATAGTAATCATCGTATTTTGGAGCACAGGAAACCTTGACCTGAACCTGGACGCCATAACCGCAGGCGTCACAGAATTCATGGGCGTACTAGCCCCCCTGGGAATCATCGCAGCAATAACCAGCGTCCCCTTCGCAGCAAGCTTTGTTGCTGGTCTATTCATAGGATACCGAAGATACTAAACAGAACTATACTGAAAATTTACCTATCTGACTAAATCTTTAGTATTTTTGGTCTGATTTTTCCAGTAAACTGATATAATCGATATGGTTAAATGGAAGATTATTTTTTTCTTATTATTTAAAAAAATACTCTTGTATTTTTTAATAAACATTAAACATAATTACTTGAATTAAAGAACATCCAGTTTCCGAAATCACTCTAATTTAGAAAGAGTTTTTTTATAATTATTACTTTTCTTTTTTGGCGTTCGAAATACTGTTCTTTGTTTTCGTTCTCTAAACGTGATGTCGTTATCCCAAAAAACTGAATCCCTGCCTAGTATAGTATGGGGTATCATATCTTCTTTTGTCGGAATTGTTACAGGAAAATTTTTTAGATAACAAAATATTCGTGTTCCCTTCAAAATATCGATGCGATCAATTGTGCAATTGAATGTAGGAAAAGAACCACCTGCACCTACAGCTTCGCTAGTTTCTTTTGGAAAATCAATATCTAAAACCTCGGCAAGTTCAACTGGAATAAAAGTTGCAGTTGCACCAGAATCCACTAAGGCGTCAGTTCTAATACTCATATTCCCGTTTTTTAATCGAATGTGAACTAAAGGAAGGCGAAATTTTCTTTGAAGTTTAGGATCAGTGAAAGCTAGATACTTGCAGTTAAAAGCTCCTTTGCAGCGACCTGTGATGATTTCACTCATTTTAAAGCAACATTACAGCGTTGTTTGGGACTTTCATTATGAAGGGTTCTTTTTTAGGATATTTAGCCTTAGCTTCGTTAACAACGTCTTTGGCTGAATCACCTTCTATAATGTCTTTGTCGATTACAGCTATCCATTTTCCTGCAGTTAACTTTTCACTAATAGACATTATATACTCAAATTCTCTTCCCAAAATTGACTCCTCCATTTTTAGATGGAATTTTGTACATTACAACATTTCCTATAAATGTTTTATGCATCAATAATAATTATTGATCCCTTCGCTCTTCATTTTCTTTTTTTCCCCCGATCCACATGACCATGGCTTCTTCGATGGCTTCAGAAAGATTTCCCTTTTTCATTCCTTTTCTTTTAAAAACCTCTTCTCTAAATCTTCGATCCAGTCTATCTTTAACTGAAATATTATATTTTCCCATTTTTATCTAACCTTTAATAGGTTTTGAACTTATATAAGGATATCTACCTATACATATATGTGGATATATGTTTTTTTTCAAATAGGATGATAAAAAACAGAGTTATGACGAAACTAATCATTCCTCTTTTTAATTCTGTTTATGCTATAAACTGGACTTAATTTGGTCATCTGAATTTATTTTTCTTTAATGAATTGAAATTTGACTCCAGAAAATTATGCCCAATGATTAACAAGATGAGTAAATCCAAGTATATGATATACTGCGAATTATTTTACTAAAGACTATACTAATTTTCCTACGAGCTTTACATTTTTTCTTTCGAGAACTTCTTCCCCGTGAGGAGCAAGGTCTACTTCTTCTGTTATGTCTTTTCCTGCTTGATGGCTGCCCATGTGGTCACCGCCGTCCCAGAGACCACTTTGGGAAACGTCATAGACTTTTCCTTGATAACCCAAGTATGTGGGCTTGCCGTTTTTTCCATTGAATTCTTCAAGCTCTTTATCCGTAAACTCTTTTAATTCTCCCAAAACTGTCACCTGCATATCTTGTTCAGTAACTTCTTTTGTATCAACATTTTCTACTTCTGATTTATCTTCGTTTTCCTTTTCTAACATGGAAAATCGATCTTCACCTAAGTGCTTGAAAACCCCGTGAAGTCTTCTTGTAGACGGCCAATGACCACTGAAAGGATGATTGGGAGCCATCGCTGTGACCATTGAACGTATAGTCACCTCTGGAATTTTAGAATTTTTTTGCTGAACTTTTCTGATAATATCCGTAGCTGTAAAAGTTCCATTGATTTCTTTTGCTGCTTCAAAAACATGCTGCCATACCGGCTTTCCATATTTTGGCAAAAAATATTTACCCCCTTTACGCAAACACAAACGATCAATTATACATTATAAAAATAAACAAACATTGCCTTTAAGAGCGTGTGCGCAATTACGTTAAACTAATGCGTTTTATTTCATTTAAATTATATCTGAACTAAGAATTCTGGGCTCAAATCTGGATTACTTTTCTTAATGTTTACCATTGCATTTAGAAGTTTTTGATTTCCTGAATAATATTTTCCTTTTTGGTTTATTGCGTTTGCATTAACTAGTCTCTTTAAAATCATTTTCAAATCTAACGGATTTATCGAACGCCCATAATAATATTCATAGTCTCGCCTAATTGAATTCATATTGCGATAAACTGTTTGTTCAGTTTCTAATTCTGGCAAATATATTGAATTATCGATATGGATAGTTGGCTCTAAAATTGTTAATTGGAAAACATCCCTAAGAGTTGTATATCTCTCTTGTATTATATGAGATAGAACAACATTTTTAAAACACTCTTCATCATTATTCACTTCTTTTCGTAATGAGAGAAATGTATTTCCTTCACAATATCCATTTTCAATTCTGCGAACAATTTTTAATCCTTCAAGCAATTTCAAATATAGCTTAATTTTTTTTCTTCGATTGGGAGACCTTTGTAATAGAATTTCTTCATCTGATATTTTGTGTTCATCCCATAGATAAAAAATAATCGAGATTATTGGATCAAAGAAGTGGGATGATTCAGAAATCTTAACAAGATTTTGAGCTGATGCCTCGATTACTATTCTTTCTGCTCTTTCTCTCCATAGCTTGAAGAATTGATGCAAGTTTGATATTATTTCATCCCTTGACGACGTTTTTTCTTTAACAATTTGTTTTTCGGAATTTATTGAAATGGTTCCTATTTTTCCAATTTTAAGAACACGCATAGTTTTTTTGTCAGGTAATAAGTCATCTTGAATGAATAATGGATAGTCAGAACGCAATCTAGAAACATATAGATTTTCTTTTTTATCATATTCTGGAGCATCAACTAAAACTAAATCGCCATAATTAGAAAAGGCATGACTTTGAGCAATTTTTTCAAGGGTAATGCTCATTAATCAATCTCTCCTTCGTTATTGTTTGATGTCCACTCTGGTATCTGTCTTTGCTTTGTTTTAAAAACTTTTACTTTAACCATTCTGCTTTCAAAACCCCATTTGCTGCTAAAAACTCCTACTTCTTCATGTTTTTCACTTCTATCTAAAGGGTCGTTATATGTTACGATATTTGTTTCTGGGTCGAACCCAGTCACCACAACAGTATGCCATACTTTGTCTGGGGGATCAGCGGAGTTTATCCAAACTATTACTGGAAGGTTATTTTCCAGTATTTCCTTTTTTATTATCTTAAAATCACCCAAAATATATGACTTAAATTCTACATTTGGGTTTCCATTACAGAGATACGAATTGATTCTTTCCACATTTTTTGGAATTGTGCCATCTATTTGTGTATCCACAATTTTACAAATTTTTTTTATCGAAAGCCTAGGAATTGAATCGCCGTATTTTTTTCTAAGATATTCTAAAATCATCTTCAGACATGTTGGAACACATTGATTTCGTCTTTGAGGTTGTCCCCATAAAGGCAGATCGAGTTGAACCATTTGATTATTTGACTCCAGAACCTGTTTCGAATAACCCAGATTAGATTGATTATTTTATGAATATAATATTTGTTTCATTATCTGGTTAAAATTATGTTCTAATCCCAAACAAATTCTTTATTGTTTTCATAATTGAGTATTATTAATTATCGTTAACAATCATAGTTTTAGTTTTCTTAGGATTGTTTGGATATAGTTTTGTTGGACCCGAGTCATAACAAAGAGTTTTCGTTAAAGTTTATTTTGAAATAGCTTCCGTCTAAAAACTGACTAGAGTTAACAAATGAAAAAATTCAAGAAGCCCCAAAATATATACTAAGTAAATGACTGATTCTGATGGTAGACCAAGCATCGTTTATTGGCTTGGCAATAGCGTGTATTTGAACGTAACTAACAGATGCTCTAATAACTGCATTTTCTGTGTAAGAAAATTTAAGGACGGACTTGACGGCTTTAAACTAAAATTACAAAAAGAGCCAACGGCAAAAGAAATTATTGAAGAATTGCAAAAAGTTTTACCTACAAAAAACTGGGATGAAATCGTTTTCTGTGGGTTTGGTGAACCTTTAGAACGATTGGATCTTGTTTTGGAAGTAACGAAGTGGATAAAAATGAACCAACCAACCATAGTTAGAGTTAACACCAATGGTCAAGGCTACTTGTTAAACAAAGGAAGAGACGTAGTAGCTGAATTGAAGGCTGCAGGGGTAGACAAAATTAATGTTAGTTTGAATGCTCCCGATGAACAAACTTACAATCTAATCTGCAAACCCGTGTTGGATGGCGCATATGAAAGTGTTCTGGAGTTTATCAAAAAAGCTAAACACGTCATGGAAACTGAAGCAACTGCTGTAACTGTTCCTGAATTGGAAGTGACAAAGGTCAAAGAAATGGCACAAAAAATCGGCGTCAAATTTAGAGCACGATAATATGCCCGTCTTCTTTGGATTGTCACCCATATTGTGATATCTCCCACAAATCCACTTTTTCTATTTTTAACTTTTTTAAAAACACAACTTAAGAAAAGCATGAAAAATTAATTAATTAAAAAAATATGATTTGCCCCCAATGGGGGCTAAAAAGTTAGTAGCTTTATTTTGTTATGCTGCTTTTAGTTTCGCTCCACATTCAGAGCATTTTCCGTCAGCCGTTATCATTGGTTGTTTTTTGACTTCCTTTTTACAAAGTCCACATTTCAAAATATTCCACCTCCCCCTAAAAATCCCCTAATTAAATAGTGTCACTTGCCTAAAAAAAGTTTACGATAATATGATGAAATATATAAAAAATGTTAAAAGCATATAACGCGAAATAAAAATAATATACAATTTTAAGGAGGTGAAGTAATGCAATATTGTAAAATTACTTTAATTATTGTAGGAGCTTTGCTGGCGATAATGGGAATTGCAGGATTACCCGGAGTTTCAGACATGGCAACCGAGCCAGATTGGCACGCAATTTTAAAAATCATCATCGGAATCGTAGCCATAATAATAGCCCTAATGGAAAAAAAAGAATGATATAACAAGTTCAGATGTTCAATCTTTCATATTTTTTGCTATACGTCACTAGAAAAGCTCAGGGGAGAGCACAATTGACGACAATGAACTTTACAGAAAACATGAGAATATTTCTGGAATTTAAAAAGAAACGGATCTGCTGAATCAACAAAAAAAACTTACACTTACCTGCTCAAACTCTTCGTAAAAAAGGTGCAACCCTAAACAACCCCAATTCCGTCAAAGACACAATTTATGTTCAAAATATGCTTGGACAAAGAAACCCAATGACTACTTACAGAATACATTCAATTTTTAGAACATCCTCAAAAAGAAGGATTCATCCGAAACATTGCTAACACCTCTAAAGAAGCAGTTGAATTAATAGAACTTGACTTCAAATTTGTCACAGGCGAATACGACGATGGCAGTAAAATCTTCAAAAAAAGAACTTTATCATATCTAGGGTCATCGTCCATCTCGGAGGGGTCGGGGTCTGGCATGGATTGCTCCTAAATTTGGAGAAATCTCCCACGAATCCACCTTTTTGGTTGTAAATCTGAAATTAAAAATATTTTCGATTATTACATTATCTTTAAACATTTATGGCTTGTGAAATTATTTCAATCAATAAAAGTTTAATTTTAAGAAAGTTATAACAATCTGGGGATTTGTTTGTTACCAGATGGTTTTGCAGATCTCACATCGTTGGTACTTCAAAAATGGCACTTGGACGAGCTAGCGAAAAGTGATGCTCATGTTTGGAATGCTTTTCTTTATCCTATTTTTCTTGGTCCAACTGTTCGTAGTGCACAAGCGGCATACGTCAAGGATGTAATGCTTCCTTTCTTAGATTTTGAGAATGTTAACGCAATTTTGACTGAATATTATGCAATCAAATCGAACTCCCTGTAATAAGGAACACTCTATTCTAGTTGGTGTTGATACTGATTATCCTACTGGAATGGAGACATGCAAAAACCCACAATCATCTGGACCAACGTACCTTTCAGAGAAGGCTGCTCAAATGTTGTTGTTGACCCCCCCTACCCCCCAACAACAACAAATGACATGCCCCTGGGCTGTCCAGTGTGAAGATTTTTGAAAGCCTTGCCAAAATAATACTGGCTCTTGATGAACCTGGACTAGAAATCGCTGAGGTTCAAAGTCTCCAATCAATGATTTCTGAAATTAAGACATACAAGAGTTTGCTTGCTGATTACGCGAATTGACGAGAAACCGAAAATAGGCTTGTGGAGTTAGACGCCAAATATGCCAAGCTCATCAAACAAAAAGCTAGGGTTCTAAGAGATGACAAGGTTATTCCACATGTGATAGATTACAGCAAAGCAGTAAAATCATTGACAAAGGGGTGAAGAAAAAAGCAAAGGAAATTGTTATGCAAATCCAACTGGAACAAACACAATTTGTATCAATTAACACGTGAGGAATTGAATGCAAATACTTTATTCTAATACTCAAACTTACGATATTTTTTATCGTGAAATGATAACATGCCTGCGGGACATTTCAACATATAATATCGGAACCATGTTAATACACAAATGGTTTTTATGCATAGACTGTAGTAGTTAAGGTAGGGGTTTTTATGGTTGAAGATTTTGTACAAGACGATTGGGACATTACTGACTCAAATTCTAGAAAAGTTCTTGCGGCTTTATCTGAATTTGAGAAAGGTGTAATTGTGACCGTGGACATGTTACATAAAAAGACGAGTTTGATGCCTAGAGGTCTAAATGACGCAGTGCGGCACCTGTCACAATCTAAGCTCATTGATAATCCTTATCCGGAAAAAAAATTTGGACCTTATGATTTCTACGCTGTTGAAATAACCGACCTTGGAAGGCAAGTGCTCAAGAAATTCGGGTGAAACTGCACCTCACCTTTAAGAATCTATTCTTTTAGATGCCCTACCCGTGCTTGGATTACAGCCTAAAATTAGGTTAGTATCTCCATGGACTATATCCAATTTTGACTTTTGTTCCTAGTTTTTCAGGAATTCAATTAGTTTAGGCAACAACTGGGTTCCTTTTGTTAGGACACCTAGCTCTCCATTTTTGCATTCTGTTTCAGAAAACCGTTGAACCTTGTCAGCTTTCACGTTGTTTCCCGAAACAAGAACAGGCACAGGATCGTCACTGTGGGACATTAATTCACAGGGAGTTGAATGATCAGCTGTAACGCAAAGGACATACTCGTCTAAATCAATTTTTTTGAGCAACCCCCCAATAAAATGCTCGTCAATAATAGAAATCGATTCAGCTTTTTGTTTACAATCCCCGTCATGACCGGGCACGTCGGGACCTTTGATGTGAATGTAAAAAACGTCGTAATCTGGCAAGACTTCAAAAAGTTTTTTCAACCTGAACTCGCAATCCCTTGCTAAATCATCAGAAGGCAACGGAATATCAACTACACCCATTCCTGCTAGGGCAGCGATTCCACGCTCCACGTTCATGTCTGCTAAGCAAACAAAACCCAAATCGTAACGATCACAAAGGGCAGGAAATTCTGGAATAATGCTTCCAGCGTTTCTGCCTAGGATAACGTTAGCTTTGAGTTTTCCTTGCTTTACCCTTTTTTTGTTTACTTCATGGTTATTCAAAACAACAATTGCTTTGCGAGTAAACTCATTAACCAAATCTGCAGCAACTTTTGCTTCCTCAGTGTCATCAAAAGGAACACATGACTTCAAAACCATTTTGGCATCTAAATCAGCTACCCCGGCTCCGTTAACCCGTTTGTAGGCAGGGTCAGTATTATCGATGTTCCCTGAAAGCTTTCCGTCTTTGCGTTTAAAAATCAAAGTTGCCCGATGAACCGCAGTGCTTTTAATTTCAAAACTCGCAGGATGTGACTCTAGCTTTACTTCGTTATTTAATGCTTCAGCTAACTCATCAGCTTCTTGTTGAGTTAAATCTCGACCAGCCCTGCGGTCAACAATGGAACTATTATCATCTGCTATCGTACCAAAATTACAACGAAGAGCCAAATCACCATTTTCCATATTCATCTGGGACCCAACTGCTTCAAGAACCCCTCGGCTCATAGGATACTTGAAAGGATCATAACCCAAAATAGAAACAACAGCAACATCACTTTCGGGCGCTAAGCCTTTGCCTACTGTGTACATCAAACCAGTTTGCCCATTTTTCGCAAGGGAATCCATGAAAGGAGTTTGTGCAGCTTCCAAAGTAGTTTTACCCCCAAGTTCAGCTATAGGAAGGTCACCCATTCCGTCAATAACGATGTAAATTAGCTTCAAATTTGACAGCTCCGCCCGAAACATAACAACAAACACAAATTTAAAACAAAAGGTCAAAAACCGAAAACAAAACAAAACACTAAACAATTTACACTTTCTTGATGCACATAATAATCTAATAAGTGAAATTTTTCAGATGCGTTCACCCTGTTCGTATCTGATATTAGCAAACTGTCTTACGCTGAAGAAGCAAGAGACATAGAGAATTATTTAATGATCTTTTAGAAGTTAAAGTTGACCTGGTTATGAAGGGTGCTCTAAAGCTTCGTTTAGAGGAGAGAATTTTAAGTGAAGCTGTATACATGTGAGAGATTTTCGTGTCTACCTTGAAAATATGATTGAAGCCATTAATCGCATAGAATATTACACATAAGGGGTTTGTTAATGATAAAAAACCGTTGATACCGTAGTTAAAAATTTTGAAATTATTGGTGAAGCAGTAAAAACGTTCCAAATAAGGTAAGAAAAGATTACTCCAACTTGCCTTGGAACGAGATGTCAGTAATGAGAGATAAATTGATCCATGCATATTTTGGAGTTAAACTAGATGTTTTCTTTGGAAAACAATCCTGTAAAAAATGTAATTAATTTGATTCGGTTACTTTTGGATTAAAATTATCTCTCTCCAAGATCTTTTAGGAGGAGGCTTATGAGTTCATCTTCGATGAAGTAACCTTTTGATAGCATGTCCGTTATGACTTCTTTTGCTGAAGAAATTAAGCCGCGGTTTTTTGCCATCTTTAGTAATCCCAAGGTGCCAATTATGTTTATATTCAACAGTTTTGCGTGTTTTCTTGCTTTAGCATCATCTACAAGTAGAGTAGTTTTCAGTTCTTGAGCAAGGACAATTGCTTCGGCTTCTCGTTTATCTACTAATTTCTCCAGTAAGGCGAACACTCCAGTATTTTTTATGGTTCTGACTTCAATCCATTCAATTTTGTTGAAGATTGCCTTTTCGTTTTCTTTTGCAGTTATTTCTTTTTTTACCGCTTTTGGAATGACGATTTTACCATATAGTTTCTTTAAAATTGAAAGGTTGTTGGTTTTGGGCAGGACTATAAGGGGGCTTGCATCCGATACAATCACTTTATTCGCCTTAACTCTTCTTTAAGGTCTTGTTCAGTTATGTTTGTAAAGCTGATTTTGTGTTTGCCTAGTTCGTATATGAAATCAGAAAGGGTTAACCCTGCGAGGTTGGCTGCTTGGCTTATTGATGTTTTCTTTTCTTTGTAAAGCATAAGAGCTAGGTACAGTTTTAATTCCTTGTCACTTAGTTCTTCAGTCAATGTTTTTGGAAGTTTAAGCCCCAAGAAAGGTCACCAGATATTTTCAGTGTGTAACTCATTTAAATAGATTTTTTAGGGAAAAATTTTTGCTTGGTGTTTACCCTGTGGGGATAATATAGTTTCGGAGACGTTTTTTGCTGGGTATCAGGCAGAGGCTCCAATATCCAAGAGGCAATTGATTTTTACTTGGAAGATGATGATGCATGCGTTCAGGAAGAACTGTTTAGGTAAAAGAAACTCTTGCTACTTCCTCATGCATTGTAATAATTACAGTTGAAACAGTATTTGTTTGGTTGCAACGTAAAACAAAGAAAGCTAATGAAGGCAATTTCTATCAAAAAATAATATCTAACAAAAAAATTATTCTGAAAATGTTGTTAGATTATTCCCGTTTGCCCCAGAGTTCCTTTTTGAGCATGTCTCTTACTGCAGCTCTGATTGCTGCACTTCGGCTTGGATACATCCCTGATCTTACTAGTTCGTCAAGTCCCGTCAAATAGGCTTCTGGAAGAAGAACAGTTACCAGTTTCATTCACGTTTCACCTTACATTGCATCGTCATGTTACCTGCTAAATATTCAGCTATATCCTTAATAGGGTTTACCTCGGTGAATTCTGTATTGACGTGTCATTTTGGTTTTCATTTTTGTTCCTTCACTAGGGTAATCTAGTATGCTGGAAAAGCCTAAAAAATTAAGGCCTTTAAGGCTTAAAAAGAGGTGGACATAGCGAAAATACTCTTAAACCCTTTAGTGCATATAAAACATAATTGATTTCCCATCTATTGTGATGGACCATTGATTGTTTTCATGCCTTTGAATGCAAAAGAATTTGTCAGGAGAGAACAATGGCTTCACTTACAAAAGTCAATTTCAGTAATCTTAACAAAATTCTATACCCTGATTTAGCAATCAAAAAAAGCCAAATTATTGAATACTACATCAAAGCTGCCCCTTTGATGTTAGATTATTTAAAAGACAGACCATTAGTGATAACTAGGTTCCCTAATGGCATAAACCAAAATGGCTTCTACGGAAAAAACGCACCTAAAGGCACCCCTTCATGGGTAGAGACTTACAAAAAACATTCAAAAACTGCAAAACGAGACCTTAACTACATAGTTTGCAACAACTTGGACACACTACTTTGGTTGGCTAATTTAGCTGCCTTAGAACTTCACATGCCTTTGTCCAAAACGGACTCTTACGAGAAACCTGATCTGGTCTTATTTGACATTGACCCTGAACCGCCAGCTAACATAAATGATGCAGTAAAAGTTGCTAACCTGTTAAAGGAAATTTTAGATAACTTATCACTCAAATCGTATCCTAAAACTTCTGGAAAGAAAGGGCTTCATATAATTGTGCCAATACTTCCAAAATATAGTTACAAACAGACCCGAGAGTTTGTTCACCAAATCGGAAAATATTTGACTAAAGAAAATGAAATTATCGTGTCAGAGTTCTCGCAATCACAAGACCCCGGTAAAGTGTACATAGATTACAGTCAAAACTCTGTAGGAAAAACAATGATTTGTCCATACAGCTTAAGGGCTGAAAAAAAAGCTCCAGTATCTACACCGTTAAGTTGGGAACAAGTAACAAAAAGATTAAAGCCCCAAAAATTCAATATTTTTTCAGTGCTTGAGACTAAAACAAATCCTTGGAACGGATTTTGGGAACATAAACAAAAATTGGATGTTTAACATTATGGAAAAAACAAAAGCTGAACCCCCCAAACGCTCCATTTGGAGTGGAAGAATTAGCATTGGGCTAGTTAACGTGCCTGTTAAACTTTACACCATGATACGGGACAACACAATCTCGTTTAGGTATCTTCACAAAAATGACGGGTCTCCATTGAAATACCAAAAAGTGTGCGTCCTTGACCAAAAAGTTATTCCATGGGAAGAAGTGGTAAAAGGCTACGAAATTAACAAAAATGAATTTGTTATATTCACCAAAGAAGAACTTGACGCCATACGGCCGGAATCCGACGAAAGAATTCGCATCGACAAATTTGTTAATCTTGTTTCAATTGATCCCATTTACTTTGATAAATCTTACATTCTCGCCCCAAACAAAAGCAAAGATGCTTACAACCTTATGTTAACAGCATTCCAAAAAATGGGAATGGCAGGAGTAGGCAAATTTACAATGAAAAACAAAGAACATCCTGTTATAATCCATGACTACAGGGGATCATTAATTTTGACCATTCTCAGATATGCAAATGAAATAGTTAACCCCCTTGACGTTGAAGAATTGAACGATCTTCCCTCGCCGACTAGAGAAGAACTTCAACTTGCCACAAAGATAATTGAGAATCTTTCCGGAGAATTTGATATAACCAAACATGAAGATGGTTTTAGAGTAAAAGTTGAAAAGTTAATTGAAAAGAAGAAGAAAGGAGAGACCATAGTTCCTGAGAAACCTCAAAGGGAAGAAGCGAAAGAATTGATGGTCGCCCTTAGAGAGACTTTAACCAAAATTGAGCAGAAATGAAAAAATATAAACCAATGTTAGCAAAAACTGCCGAGGAACCCTTTTCTTCAAACGATTGGATATTCGAATTAAAATGGGATGGCATCAGGGCAATCTCATACATTGATGGAACACTGAGTATAAGAAGCCGAAACCAAAAAGAACTGAAAAACAATTTTCCAGAACTAAAAGAACTAAACAATTTAGCTAATAATGTTGTTTTAGACGGAGAAATAGTCCTCATGAACGATGGAAAAGTTGACTTTGAGACTCTACTCAAAAGAATCCAAGCAACTTCCGTAAATGAGATAGAGTATCTGCAAAAAAAGCACCCTGTTCTTTACATCCTTTTTGATATACTTGAAAAAGATGGCAACCCATTACTAAACAAACCTCTAATTGAACGCAAAAAAATACTTGAAAACAATGTGAACGAGGGAAAAAACGTCATTCTTTCAGTTTTTGTAGAAGAAAAAGGAGCTGATTACTATCAGGCAACACTTAGAAAAGGTTTAGAAGGTGTAATGGCAAAGCAAAAAAACAGCATATATGAACCGGGAAAAAGAAGCAGTAACTGGCTTAAAATTAAACCTGTCAAAGAGTGTGATTGTGTAATTTTTGGTTTTACCCCGGGAATGGGAAACAGAAAAAATAGTTTTGGAGCCCTAATTTTAGGATTATACGACGGAAACAACCCTGTTTATATCGGTAAAGTCGGAACTGGATTCAACCAAAAAACACTGAACACATTAAGCCAAGAACTTCAAACCCTACGAGTTGACCAAAAAACGTTACCTTCTGTCAACCTGTCAGATAAGATTCGATGGGTTGAACCGATTCTTGTTTGCAAAATTGGTTACCAAACAGTTACTTCAGATGGGAAGTTGCGAATGCCTAGATTCATCAAATTACGGTCGGATAAAAAACCTTTAGATTGTAAATTGGAGCAAATAAAACCAGTTAAACTAGGGGAATATATCAAAAAAAGAAACTTTACCCTAACCCCCGAACCAAAAGGTTCCACTAATAGTGGGGGCACTCAAATCTTTGTAGTTCAGGAACATAATGCTAGCCATTTACATTATGACCTTAGGCTCGAAAAAGATGGTGTGCTAAAAAGTTGGGCGGTACCTAAAGGAATTCCCCAAAAAAGCGGAATAAAAAGGCTAGCAATAAAAACTGAAGATCACCCTTTGGAATATGCAGAATTCCAAGGTACAATACCTGAAGGTCAATACGGAGCAGGAGAAGTCAAAATCTGGGATAAAGGAAGCTATAGAATAAAACTTTGGGAAGAAAACAAGATCGAATTCAATCCCTACGGAAAAAAACTTACTGGAACTTATGTTCTTGTGCGCTTCAAGAAAGGTGGAGAAAACAACTGGCTGCTTATGAAAGTTAGGGACAACAATGAATAAAAAAATTCACATTGGAACAATGGGCTGGAGCTACGATTTTTGGAAAAACCAGCTTTACTCTTCTTCTGCGAAACCTGAAAACTTCCTTCAAGAATATTGTCAACATTTCAACACAGTTGAAGTGAACAGCACATTTTATCGTATACCTACAATTGAAACAATAAAAAAATGGATGAAACAAACAAAACCTGATTTCATATTTTCTATCAAAGCCCCCAAAAAAATATCTCACCAAAAATTAGCAAAAGATAACCCTGATTACTTGGACTTTTTTTTAAGCACCATATCCAATTTCGGAACAAAACTCGGACCCGTTTTGTTCCAATTTCCTCCCAGTTTCACGTCAGCAAATTTTGGTGCGTTAACAGATTTTACATCTGTTCTCTCAAAAAGATTCAGATATGCATTTGAAATACGAAACAAAAGTTGGTACAATGAAAAATTTTACAGCTTATTAGAACAAAACAAAATTGCATTAGTATTAGGTGATAGTCCATGGATAAATAAGCTAAATATGGTTACAACTGACTTTACCTATTTCAGATGGGAAGGAAACCGAATGCAAATCAAAGGAACCTTAGGTAAAGTGGAAAAAGAAAGAACAGAGGATACACAAAAATGGGGGAAAAAAATCCAGCAACTCTCCAATAAAACAGTAATTTTTGGCTACTTTAGCAAGTACTATTCAGGCTATCCCCCAACAGACGCTAAACAACTATTGAATTATCTCTTAGCGGAAAAATAAAAACGATAATTATATACTGTTTTCTTTGATCTGCTTTTCTTGTGCATTAAAAAAATTTTATCAATTATGTTAAAGTAATTTACCGATACTGTTTATTGAACTAGAATGTTTAAAAGCTTCACTTTTACATTTTGCTTTTATATTACCAATAATGCCCTTGAGGTGCCTTAAATGATACTTTACAGTTTGCCGATCTTAGCTGCTTCTTTGATTCTAATCATGCTAATCAGCGACAGACTCATCAGATACGTTCTAGTTTTATCCCGAGCCGTTGGGCTATCTGAAATGGCAGCAGGATTTGTTCTTCTTTCTATCATAACGTCCTTGCCCGAACTTTCAATGTCTACGGTTGCATCTCTCGCTGGAGAAGGTGACCTTTCAGTTGGTAACGTTCTGGGTTCAAACATCGCAAACCTTACAATAATCCTTGGATTGGCAATTCTGTTCAGCAGAAAAAACATCAAAATCGGTGGACAATCCCAAAAAGAACTTGTACAATTTCTTTTCTTAACTTCAATCATTCCACTGTTTATTGTTCAACAAGGCACCCTTGGACCCGTTTTAGGCATCATACTTCTGATAATGTTCATATATTTTGGTGTCACAGTTTCCCGCAAAACACAAACTACCCCTAAAGAAGAACCTTTACAACAAAAAAATGAAAACCTAGCTTTTGTGGTCGTAAAATTTTTGATCGGAATTGGACTTGTAATATTTTTATCCGACTTTGCTGTAGAAAGCTCTATTGACATTGCAGGTTTCATAGGTTTACCTACCTCTATTATTGGCGCAACAATAATTGGTCTTGGAACTTCATTGCCTGAACTTGCAACTACAATCCAAGCTCTCAAGCAAGGACTTTATAATATGGCTCTTGGAAATTTGCTTGGAAGCTGCATCACTAATATTACCCTTATTCTTGGTGTTACTTCATTGCTGTCTGTCTCTGAAGTTAACGTAGTTGCAGTACAGAGCATAATGTTTTATGTCCTAATTTCATCCTTAAGCGTCTGGTACATGATAAGCTCAAATGAACGCATAACAAAAAAATCTGCAATCTTCCTTTGTTTAATCTATGTGGTGTTCATTTTGCAACAAATAGGTGTCTCAGTGGTAATTTTCTAAACCAAACCGGTTGATTTAAAACAACCAAGCAATTGAATGTTAGAAAACCTAAAAAAGAAACACCACCTTCATAAAATATGTTAAGGAATGGCTCATGGTTGACGTTATACAAAATTTATTTGACCACCCTGTTCTGGTATTGCAGGTAATTGCAACCATAATTGGCGCATTTCTGATTATTACTATTTTCAATAAACTAATTAACCGTCTAGAAAACAGAGGCGACCTGCAAAAAGGAACCCTTGTTCATATGAAACGGTTCTTCCAAATAGTCATCTATCTTGTTGCTTTGATGGTTATTCTTTCATTGTTAAACCAAGACATCACTGCAGCAATAGCAGGTCTCGGAGTAGGTGCACTGATAATAGGTTTTGGTTTGCAAGACATAATTCAAAACTGGGTTTCTGGCATTTTAATAATCTCTGGAAAAACCTATTCCATAGGGGACGTAATACGAATTGGAAACTTAACTGGAACTGTTACAGACATTGCCCTTCGGACAACCAAACTAAAAACCTATGACCGAAACGAAATAATTATTCCAAACTCGGTGTTGATGAAAGAAAAAATCATTAACCTTACAAGCGGTGCATCTGAATCTGTAGCATCTTTGTTTTTTGCAACTGATTACACTGTAGATGCTGAAAAAGCAAAATCAATAATTGAAAAAATTCTCAAAAGCAATAAATCAGTTGTCTTTGACCTGAAACGGAAACGAGAAATTCGATTTATTTTCCGTAACAAAGAATGGACTAATGAAATTGAAGTCCTGTTTTGGATAAATGACCCTTCAAATGAAGAATTCATTAAGTCAACTATTGCTGAGATGATCCAAAAAGAATTCAAGAAAAATTCTATACTGCCGCCTGTTCCTGCATTGATGCGCAGAGAATTTTTAACTGGACAAAACCCAACTGATGAACAACAAACAGAGTAACAAGACATTTTATGTTCTTGATGTGCGATTATAATGGCATTTTGGGCACGAAAAAAAAACTTGTTTTTTTCCCTTTAGTTTTCGTGTGGTCATTTCAGTTTCGCATCTTGGACATTTCATACCAATGCAATCCTTTGATCTTCAGTTTTGTTTGTTCTTTACCTTTCTTCTTTGTGCTTACATATAATATATCTGTTTCAGTATTTGCTAGCAGTACCATCATCATGTTACACTTAAATTAATTATCTATTCCGTTTTATAAGTTTAATTTATAAGTTAAAACAAAGTAAATAATAAACAATGAATGCAGAATGGACGTGAAGAAGGTTGCAAAAATACGCTTTCATCGTATTGAATCTAGAAAAATTTTGGGACCGGCTCTGCAAACAAAATGAAGCTGGAAAAAAGAACCACGCCTTTGTTCGCCGTGGCGTTGTGGGGCCAAAAAGCACTGAACAATTGTTTTTTTATGTGACTCATCCAACAAAACAAATACAAGGCTATGCTGATTTTGTTGAAAATGTGCATGGATACTCTAAAGACCTATGGGAATCTCTTGGACGCGAATCCCTGTTAAAATCATATGATGAATACACTGACTTTTTACAGGGTCGAAAAACAGCTACCTTTGTTAGATTCACAAACTTGAAAACATTGCCAAACCCTGTTCCAATTAAAGTTCTGCTACAAATTATTGGAAAACAACGAATGCCTCAAATGGGTATGTATATAACAAAAAATATGACTAACCAATTACTGTCAGAAGGTGGAATCTACCTTTAATTTCCATGGTCAAAAACTGAAAAGAAATGTATAAAGGCGTCGCGGTTCCTTGATTAGCTGAAGTGATATACTATGACACGTGTCCGGGTTCAAAAAATCGAATCAACAAAAGACCCTGAAGGCAACCTAGGTAAACGCATAGAACTAATTGAAGAACGAGTTATCCCCCGTTTTGCTGTCAGACCTGCAACCGAAGAAGCCCGTATGGTTCAAGAAGTAATGAAAAGCCTGCAACAACAACTTCCAATGATTGCTAACCAAACAAGCCAGTTCTCTGTTCCTAAAATGATTTTATTCCTAACAGAAACCGAATATGAACAACTAGGCATCCAGTTTGACGTAAACCAACTCTACGAACTAGAACTGTTTGGGCAAACTATGCACTTCAAAAAAGTAACATAACTAAACGTGAATGATTCACTATTTTCTATTCTTTGGGTTAGTCTATTTTCTTCACAACACAGTTGATGAAAAACATGAACATTAGGGTTCACATTTTTGTTACAGGCAAAGTCCAAGGCGTATTTTTTAGAGCCTCCACACGTTCAGAGGCAATTAAACAAAATGTTATTGGCTGGGTCAGAAACGTGTCTGACGGTCGAGTAGAAGCAATATTTGAAGGAAAAAAAGAAAACGTAGAAAAAATGATTGATTTTTGTCGCGTTGGACCTTCAGGAGCTCATATTTTACGAACTGACGTCCGTTGGGGAAAATATGTTGGAGACTTCTCAGAATTTAAAATTAAAAAAGACCTTGTCCTGTAACTGAATATTTTTTCTTTGTAAATTGTTAAAATGCACCTAGAGATGCAAGAACCTTAACTCTACGTTATCAGAATGAGGACATGAGCCTTTCTAACAACACTTTTCTGCGAAGATTAGCTGCTGTAGCAAATTTCACAACGGAAACTTACGCAAAATGTTTGAGGTACAGACACAAGAGACAAAGCAATATTGACTTTAGCATGTTAATTAGTTTGGGAAATATCCGCGTTTGTTAACTTCAAACAGGAGACTCTTCGTAAACTGAAAGAACAATCAAAAGAAAAAGGGAGAAAAGCATGTTTACTTAAAGGGCATTCGCCAAAAAGACGGGGCAGCCTAACTTGGAATCTTAAATCCTCTAGCTACTGAATGGTGTGACAAATGGCTTAAACTCTCTGAGGATATATATGCAAGAGAAAGGGAATTCTGAACAATTAACTCTACTTTTAATGGCTAAACGTAGTGTCAGATATTTTCGACTCAACCTTAAGTGGTATCCACTACACCATGAGGAGCTTAGTGAAGAAAGCGAACATCAAACTTACATGAAAACCCCAATTCTAAAACATCAGAAAATGGGTATGTCTGGTCTATTCGTTCATGATTTAATGAGTTTCAGAAAGTATGTGTTGGGAAAAGTCATTACAATGAGTAATCATGTTTACCTTCAAACATTGGAACTGGAGATTAGAGAAAGGTGCCCTGAAGTATACTAAATTACCTAAACTTTAATCCGTCAGTTTCGCCTAAAGCCATGAATACGCTAAAAAGATATCGATAAACTGAGAGGAAAACCTTGACCTGAAAAGTCAGCTTAACGGTCTGCATCTGGAGATGGCTCAGCATCGCGTCGAACTTGAGGAGTTGCTCTCCATTCTAAAGACTGTAGTCAAAAAAATGGAGGTGAAAAAACTGAATGAATGAGCACAAAAAATCCAGCAGAAAAATCTCAATTATTTTGGTGGCAATTATTGTTCTACTTTCGGTTGCAGCATCTGGGATGGCGTTCATCTATACTTCAGAGATAACTTCTCTACAAAATGCAGTAAATGAAAGGGACATGTTG
>JARVGH010000006.1 GCA_029762755.1 Candidatus Bathyarchaeum tardum | reverse complement strand
GACTACTCCTACTAGTCGGCATAGGCTCGATTGTTGTCCACGAATCTTCAGTTGCCCTAACTAAAGGGATTGATAAAGCGGGCAGAACAACAGAAAGAAACAGCAACAGAGCAAACAAACACGCAGACTTTTTCACTGGTTCTTGCTCCTTTGGTTTTGTTTGTGTAGCTTTTTTCTGTAAACAACTGCCACAGCTACAAAGGCAACTAGCATAATCAGTAGGGGTGTCCATGAAGGAAACTCTGGGATATATCCTATTGGCGTGTATCTTTCATTGGCAACCATGCCGCTGGCTCCTGGTCCTCCGAGCGCGTATAAAACATCATCGATAATTACTACACCTAATCCATAGCGGTTTGTTGGCATTGCGGCACCAATAGACCACGAATCTGTTTCTGGATTGTAGATTTGGTTATGATTGAAAGTTGGGTTGCCGCCTAACACGTAGATTCTTTCAGTAGCAAAAGTGCCCTTTGTTGCTCCTGCTGCTGCCCCCCACCCAGGATTTGGCATGGAAGTGCCATTAATCCATAAGTTGGTTATTGGGTCAAATATTAGCGTCAAATCCTTGGTGAAAATGTAGATTTTGTTAGCATATGCTGTAGATGCATAGTTAGAAACCTTGACTGGAGGCTCAGTTGATGTGCTCCATGTGTCTGTTTTTGGGTCATATACTTCATTTATGTTTGGCACATAAGAAGGGTTATTAAAATTCATAGGCTTGCCGCCACCAATAACATAGATTTTATCGTTAACTACATTCGCATCCATGAATGATCGGGGTGTGGGCATTGGAGCCTTAGTTTCCCATGTGTCTGTTTCTGGATCATAGACTTCATTTATCCCTGTAACTTCTTCAGGAAAATCACCCCCGCCTCCAATACAATAAATTTTGTTATCATAAACCGCTATGGCAAATGAACTCCTTTTTGTGGGCATAGGTGTTTTATTTTTCCAAGTATTTGTCTTCGGGTCATATTCTTGGTTAAACCTAACTTCTCCTTGGTGATAGCCGCCTATGACGTAAATTTTTCCATTTACAGTAGCAACCCCAGGTTCCAATCTTCCATATGGAATATCAGCCATAATCTCCCAAGAATTATCAATAGCATAAACTCTACAAACCAGCATCGGTGATAACAAAAACACATGAACAAAAAACAGAATTATGATTGACAAACCTTTGTTCATATTAAAATACCCCCTTGTTTGCATTTTGTTTTAGTTTTTGGTTAGCTTTTATCACTACCAACGTTATGGCGCTTAGTATTGGTAAAATGCTCCATGTTGGAAATTCGGGGATTTTAGTAATGTCAACTTGAGTCATTAATGGGTTATTATCTTGGTTGTATTCATCAATAACGTACGCTGAATCTCCAAAACCGTTTCCATCTACATCTTCTCCATGGTAATCGGTCCAATAGTTTTCGTTAATTGTGTTGTTCGAATAAGTATACCCAAAGGTTTGTGCATACCACTCATTGGCAGAGAGTTGTTCAGTGTTGTTGATGAAGTTGTTGTGGTATATTGTGTTGTTATTGGAAGTGTAGATTACAATCCCAGTTCCTGCATCTGTTATTGTGTTTCTTGTTATCGTGTTTTGATGAGAGTTTTGAAATCTTATTCCTACATTTACGGTGGTTACAACTGTGCAGTTTTCGATTGTGTTTTCGGCAACTGTGTTGTTGTGGCTACTATAAATCTGGATGCCCTCAACAAATGCTGTAATGTAATTTTTATAAACAAAATTATTTGATGACCCATAAAGTCGAATAGAGCCTGAACTTCCAATTGACTCAAAATAGTTTTCAGTTATGTTGTTGTTTTCAGAACAGCTTAATAATACTCCATGCACGCCCCCTGCTATCCTATTTCCTGAAATGACACAATTTTTTACAGAAGCCAATTGGATTCCTGCATAACCATAAAGTATCTTGAAACAAGAAACCGACACATTATCTGCGTTTATCCTAATGGGGATTCTATGCATCTCTGAGGTGGGGAATCCATCTATTATTGTTGTGTCCACGTTTTCTCCAATCAACGACAACGACTTGTTAATCACAAGATTCTCATGATACTCGCCACGTAGCACATAAACAACATCACCAGCCACAGCAGCATCAATAGCCTCTTGGATAGAACCATAATCGTCAGGAACAACAAGGGTGTTCTGTTCTGCATAAACTTCTATTCGTGGAAAAGAGAAAAAAATAACAAAAAGAAGTAATGCAACCACTATTGTAGATTGAAATTTCTTCATTTTCAACTAAATATTATTAATTTTTGAGTTATCAAAAAGGGTTTTTGTCAAGAAACCTTGACTAAAAGGATGTTTTTGAACAGTAAAACAGTCAAGAAATTTTGACTAAACACGATAATAAAAAAAGAAAAAACCTAACCCTAGTTTTTAGATGTTAGGTGGGCTTTGGCGCTCGTCCGATCAACTCCAGTCGGAATTGGCTAACTTAGGAGGTGATCCGGCCGCAGGTTCCCCTACGGCCACCTTGTTACGACTTCTCCCTCCTTGCGGAACTCAGATTCGACGCAGCCAAAAAGACCACGCCTCACCCAAACCCCACTCGGATGGAGCGACGGGCGGTGTGTGCAAGGAGCGGGGACGTATTCACCGCGCGTTGATGACGCGCGATTACTAGGCATTCCATTTTCATGAAGGCGGGTTCCAGCCTTCAATCCAAACTGAGGCAGAGTTTCGAGATTACCGTCCCTTTTCAGGGTTGGAACCCATTGTCTCTGCCATTGCAGCTCGCGTGTAGCCCGGGGGATTCGGGGCATACTGACCTGCCGTAGCCCACTCCTTCCTCCGTCTTGTCGACGGCAGTCCCTTTAGAGTGCCCCTCGGAAAACTTCCTCGGTAGCAACTAAAGGCGTGGGTCTCGATCGTTGCCTGACTTAACAGGACACCTCACGGCACGAACTGGCGACGGCCATGCACCTCCTCTCAGCTTGTCTAGCAAGACCTTCAATCTGGCCTTCATACTGCTGTCGCCCCCGGTAAGGTTCCCGGCGTTGACTCCAATTGAACCGCAAGCTTCACGCCTTGTGGTGCTCCCCCGCCAATTCCTTTAAGTTTCAGCCTTGCGGCCGTACTCCCCAGGCGGCGAGCTTAATGGCTTCCCTGCGGCACTGAAATGGCACGTAGCCATCCCAACACCTAGCTCGCATCGTTTACAGCTGGGACTACCCGGGTATCTAATCCGGTTTGCTACCCCAGCTTTCGTCCCTCACCGTCGAGCGCGTTCTAGTCAACAGCCTTCGCCACTGGTGGTCCTCCCGGGATTATAGGATTTCACCCCTACCCCAGAAGTACCGTTGACCTCTCCCGCCTCCTAGCCTAGTAGTATTTCCCGCGATCCAACGATTGAGTCGCTGAGTTTAACAGGAAACTTGCTAAGCCGGCTACGGACGCTTTAAGCCCAATAATCATCCCTACCACTCGGAGAGCTGGTATTACCGCGGCGGCTGACACCAGTCTTGCCCTCTCCTTATTCCAATGGCTAGTTATACCAAAGAAAAGCCATCCTCAGCGGATGGCACTCGGGGTAGCCCCGTCACACTTTCGTGCATTGCGGAGTTTTCGCGACTGCTGCGCCCCGTAGGGCCTGGGTCCTTGTCTCAGTACCCATCTCCGGGCTACCGCTCTCACGGCCCGTACCGGTTATAGGCTTGGTGAGCCGTTACCTCACCAACAACCTGATCGGGCGCGGCCCCATCCCCAGGCGACATAGAAGCATGTATCTAGGTCCTTTAGGAGAGAAGTCATTCCAGACATCCTCACCTATCGAGTATTATCCCCAGTTTCCCGGGGTTATCTTCGTCCTGAGGGTAGGTTAGCCACGCGTTACTGAGCCGTCTGCCGCGTCTCAACATAGCTAGAGACGCCTGACTCGCATGTCTTAGTCCCACCCCGATAGCAGTAAGGTCCGGCAGGATCAACCGGATTTAAACTGTTATTGTATTGGAGTATCTCATATTGCCACAAAACCAACTGGAATTGCGGATAAAGCGCCAAAGCCCACTTCGGAAATGATCTAAATCAGATCCTCATCTTTGTTGCCGCAACCGGAGTCAACTCATCATTCACGGGCGTGAAACGCCTTTATCGTCTGAGTTGAAGCCGCCTTAGGTCACGGCTTTGCAGTTTCGTTACCAAGAGGGTATCTTGGTAAGAGCGTGCATTCTTACCATGTTTTAGGTCAACTTAATTAACCTTTCTGAAACGGTGAAACCGTTGAACAGCCATTTTTTTGGTTCAAATATGACGCACATATGAACAGTGAGTGTGTTGGTTCCAATAGATATACTTGGAATGTTTATGCTTGATACGGATTTAAGTGACATAAAGTATAATGCTTGAAGCTCCAAATAGTGTTAATTTAGGTGCAAACATTGGAAATGCTATCAGCCTGCAAAGAATTGATCGAGGACGCAAAAATGGGGTGTTCAGATCTTGTTTTCAAAGACATGTGCCTAGACATACTTGCCAAAGCAAGACTTATTTTAACTAATGAACAGTTTGAAGAGCTAAGATTCTTTGCTGAAGAAAAACTGAAAACAGAACAGTTACCAGTTAATCCAGGAAGAAAAATTCGAATTGACTAATTTTCAAGTTTATTTTTTATTTGTCTTGTTTTAAGTTGTTTTGTTCTAAGAAATGAACCAGTCTAAGGCTTGAAAAAATTAAAGTTCTAGTTTTACTGATACAAGCGTGAGATGAACACATGTCTGTAAACTTAGATTATGAGATTGAATTGTTGTCACGATTAGTGGAAATAAACACTGAATCAGTTCCAAAAAAAGGCTACGATGAATGTGCTCAGATAATTATTGATGAAGCAGAAAAAAACGGCTTGAAATGGGAAATAGTTGACGGCCAAAAAGGAGCAAAGGATGGGCTTTCCCGTCCAAATGTTATTATTAGTTTAGATTCTGGATCAGATACTACGTTGCTTGTTGAGTCTCATTTCGATGTTGTTCCAACTGGAACAGGATGGAAGTATCCTCCATTCAAACTTACTGTAGAAGAAGACAAAGCCTACGGGCGAGGAACAGCAGATAACAAAGCAGGCATCGCGGCGGCATTGGGTGCTATGCGTCAATTAAGCAACAAAGAGTTAGATTTTAACATTAAACTTATTGCCGGAGTGGACGAAGAAATCGGTGGCCGATACGGTGTCGACTACGTGATGAACCAATGGGGACTTAACGGCGATGCAGCTTTGATTGTTGATGCAGGCCCAGAAGGCTTGTTTTTGGGCGCCAGTGGAATTATCTGGGGAAAAATAACAATAACTGGAAAACAAGGCCATGCGGGGTATCCGTTCAAAGCAAAAAATGCGATTCATCAGACCATGAAATTGCTTACGGAGTTTAAAAACTATCAGAAAATGGTGGAAAAAAAGCAGTCTGTGTTGCGTGCACCAACGGGTTCTCCGTTTGATTTTGTTTGGGGCAGATATTCTGTAACTATGATAAATGCTGGAGAAAAAGAAAACGTAATACCCGGCACTTGTGAGGCTCGTTTTGACCGACGGTTGCTACCTGAAGAGCCATTAGAAGAAGCAGAGGAAGAACTGATGGGTTTTTTCCAAAAAGCAGTTGAAAAAACTGGTTGTGAAGCAACCTTAGAATTGGTTAATCGTCAGCAGGGTTATCATACGTCTAAGGATTTGGTTTTTGTTCAGACAGTTTTGGAGAATATTAAGAAAACTACAGGGCAAAACTTGCCTTTAGCTGCAGAATTAGGAGGAAATGATGGAAGCTTTTTTGCACAAAAAGGAATTCCAGTGATCTGTCACGGAACAATACGGGAAGACACAAGATACCACGGAATCGATGAATTCGTTTATCTGCAAGACATGAAAAACACACGGGACCTAATCATAAATCTGGGAAAAGAGCCAAAAACCAAAATCAAGTAATCACAGGGACTTAGAATTTCTTTTTTTTTCTTTTTTAGTTATTTTTGTGGTTGTAAAATTTATTTTACAAGAATTTTGTAAAAGTTTCTTGACAAAAATGCTTTTGAAGTGCATGGTTTACTCTTAAATAGGGAGTGAAAATGGTTGAAGATAAAATTGAGGAAGAAACTTATTCACTGATTTTTACGTCGTTAAAACATCCCATACGAAGAAGAATTCTAAGAATGCTTGCAGACAAACCATTAACTTACTCTGAGATTCTAGAAATCCTCAACATCGATAGCGGTCATCTAAGTTACCACCTAGAAAATCTAGGAGACCTAACAGTTCATTCCAACAACGGGCAATACCAGCTTTCCAGTTTTGGAAAAGCAGCAGTTAAGCTTATGGGAGGTGTTGAAGACCAAACACCCCCAAAGCATAAACAAAAAGCTAAACCAATACAAATCTTAAACAAAATTTACCCAATTATCTTGGCTTTAGCATTAATTAGTGCAAGTCTTCATCTTGTTAATTATACAACGAGAATTGAAACATTATCGACGTCTACTGCAAGCTCAAATTACTGGGTTTATGATATTATTACGTTTAGGCTAATAAAAGATCAATCATTTACAATTTCTGCAAACATACAATATGAACAGGGACTGAAAGATAAGATACAATTTATGGGTGAAAATGATGCATGGCTGTTTTTTATACCTGAATTGCAAAACAGTCTTACGGGTTGGGATGAAACAACAATTTGGCTTGAAACAGAAACCAAAAAAGTTCCATCTTGGCTGTATTTTGAACCCCCAGAAGAAATTTCAGTAAAAATTGATGGGGACCAAACATCAAATAAAGAATATAACACGACATTATTCCTAAGGCTCCCCATCAATGAAACAATAATGTTTAACGGTTCAGGGTTTGAATTTGAAATTTCGTCACCGGATGGGACAATTAAACGTGAATACTATCAAAAAGACATTAATTCACTTGACATTAACAGTTTTCCTTCAGTAACAATCACTCAAGAAGGAACTTACACATTCAACATTACTAACCCAAACAATCTAGGTGACCAAAGTGGAGCTTTAACTTTAAACATTCAGATTGTGCATTTTGAGAAGCCTTACTTTTATTGGGGCGTAGCAGGCGCCATAATTGCAGCAGGATACATTGTTTTAGTCACATTTACGAAAGCTGAATCAAAAAACAAATCACACAAATGAAGAGTTTTTGCAAAATCGGTGTTTACTTTCACTTTTCTCTCCCCTTAGTGGGATGTCGTTTGGTGTTTGGGTTTTAAATGCTTTCAGAGACAACTTCAGTTTCGATTAGCAATGGTTGCAATAAGTAAAGCAGTTGAAAGATGCAGAAACCCTTGGAAAACAAACTGTACAAACACAGATATTGAAGTTTACATTTACTATAAAGATAGTAGTCGTCCAATATGTAGAAAATGTTGGGATAAAATTTCCGAGAAAGACATCGAGTGGTAAAAAGAAAAAACCCCCTTGAAAATTTTTCTGAGCAACCAGAAAAAATGTTGTTGACTTGATTTCTTATTTTATTTTCTGTTTCTGTTTGTCGTCTGATTGTTTCTCACAAAAACATTAGTGACACACCTAAAAAAGATTCAAGCAAACGAAAGATTACTAAGCATAACGGAAAAAAAATCAACTAACTTTTGGACAAAAACTAGAAAATAGGTCTACTCTGGTTTTCAATATTCCAAAGATGCAGTTAAACATGAAAGCTGCCTTAAATGAAAAACGTGTAACAAAAAATTAGTCGAGAATTTTTCAAACTAAAAAAATAGACTGAAACGAGTAATAGCTACAAATTGTTGCAAGGATAATTTTTCGTATTTTTGAAAAAATGTAATAAACTGATTCTGTACTAGTATTTATTGAGGGAACAAGTTTGGAAAGCTATTTGTTACTTGAGTGTACCTCAGGAACCATCTGGAAAGTCGCAGAAGCCATACTGAAAATCGAAGGAATAAAAATGGCCCACGTAGTAACAGGCAACTACGATGTTATTGCCTTCGCAGAATGCTCAAACATCGACGAACTAACAAACATAATCCAAAAAGTGCAAGCCCTAAACGGGGTAGAAAAAACTCAAACAGCAGTTGCCATGCCTAAACAAGACATCTAAACATCAGTCCCAAGCCAAAAATGTAACACAAAATAAACGAGCGAAAAACTAAAAATTTCCCTTTTTTATTTTCCCTAACTCTTTTTTTATATCATTGTTTTTTTAACCGAAAAAAGTGAACCATATATTGGAAATATATATCAGCATTACAGAAGTCTTAATAAATAATTTTTCAACATAAATTAGATTCAATGGAGCATAAAGCAATGGAAAAAATTGTCACAATAGTAGTATGTCCAAACTGTGAAAAAGAAATGACAATCATTGCAGAAACAGAATTTGGAAAATGTTTAGAATGCTCTTCCTGCAAACAAAGATTTTTTGAACCAAAAGAAAACCCACATGAAATGCCCATTACACTCAACAGATAAGAATAAAAACATGATTCTCTAAGATGAAATTGAACTATAACTCATATTTTATGTAATAAAAAATGAGAATTCGATTTTTTTTAAAGCATATGAACAAAATAATCTAAATTAATTAGTCATCCCATTGAAGATACTAGCATGATTACTATAGTAATGACAACAACTAAAAGTGTTAGTGTGGTTTTTCAGCACAGCACATTATTTAGAATTGAAAAGTAAACAGTATTTGTTGTTGTTCGGTCAATTTTTTTGTGTTGAACAACAACCCTGAATGTTTAATTTTCATGCAAATGTTATCAACAAATTTTCTGAACACATGAGTCTTTTCCCATAACAATCGCAGAGGAAAAAATGGCAATGATTCATTGGAAACTGTTTCTTCAAGGATTAAAATGAATTGTTGATAATGTTCGCGTGGGAGGGTTTTACGCAGCCCTAAACGTTTCTCCTTTGTTTGTCGCATTTGTTTTGCCCAAATTTTAATTTGGTAAACTTGATCTTTAATATGGGTGCATATGCGAGATGAATGTTTCTTCGAGAACGGGGTTTTTTGTTGCAGGAATATTGTGTGTCCTCTTGACAGTCAGTTTGGTTGCCGTGGTTGTGAATTATTGGGGGTTAGTTGATCAGATGGGCAATGAAATTTCGGCTCAAAATGTTTTGATTGCAGATTTGAATATGAAAATCGCTGATGACAACCAAACAATCAGCATGTTAGAAGGTGAGGTTAAGATGCAGAAGGAGGAAATACAGAATCTGGTTTCAAACTTTTCTGACCAAATTGCTGAGATGGAAAATATTGTTTCTGAGGGGCAGGTTCAATTTGCAGTTTTTGAGGATCAAATTCAGAATCTTAACGGTCAAATAGAGTCGTTAACGGGTCAAGCTAATGTGTTGGAAGATAAAATTTTTGAATATATTGAAATGTTTAGTTTGAATCGGTCACAGTTGCATACTCTTGTTTTTCATGTTTGTGAAAAAGATTGGATTCCAAACCCAGATATTAACGGCGCCTTCACTCAGCTTGTGGAGCTTTTCGGCAGTCAATATAATGTTCTTTTGCTTCCTGAGTTTCATGAGCAGCAGAATTGGACGCAGAAACTTTCATGGGTTCAAGAAAATTTCGGCGGGATTGACGGGATTCCTGTTATGCTAGAGGTGTTTGGGTCTGGAGAAAACACATTACCTGCTCCGATGCTTTCAGTTAACGAGATCGAGGAAGCCCTAGCTGTAGCTAATGTCAAGTATCTGAGGCTCTTTGAAGTAATTAGCTGGCACATAGAAAATAATCAACCATTTCCCGTAGAATATGTTGCAGAGATTCTCGAGTTTGCAGAAGAGAATGATTTGAAAGTTTTCTGGTCAGAGTGGAAAACTGATTCTCTACCCGATGTTGCAGTGTTCAATGCCATAGCCAACTATATCAATGGCTATGAAGATATTGTGACTGTTTCGTTTGGAACAAACTCAGGGGAGGCTAAACCTGGCGCTGGGTTCTTGCAACTTGATGAAATGTTCGTTCATTGGGGTGCTTCAGTCCAATCATGGTATTGGCATACTTACACTGGTGAGGACCCTGTTGATATGCCCCCCTCGCTGTTCGTGCAGCATACGTTGATAGCAAAATATGTTGGCGCCGAGCTGATTCAATTCGAGCCTTACTGGTATTTCTTTGATAACAACGGGCATCCAACAGAAAAATTAGAGTTGCTTCATGCAATGCTGGTTTGGTAACACCATCAGTTTATTGAATAAACTTTGTGGTTACAAAGTAATCATTTTTTAGCTATAAAAACAGGCAGTAATCTGAACTATAGATAGGGCACAAGTCGCAATGGTAGATATTGAAACATGCAACACAAAAAATGAGGATTACCCAAAGAGAAATGTTTAGTTTATGAACATGACAACTATTATGGATAGATGGTTTTGAAGATGCAATGCGTTTCATTAATCTTCCTGTGAAGCAAAACGAAGCATTAACTCCTCTTTACTCACACCATCATTGACAAGCCCTAAAATTTTTGTTATATTCTTTAAGCAAGATTTACAAACAACAAGTTCGTACCGAAGCAATAGTAATGTTTTAATTTGTTTACAGACAGGGCATAATCCCTTTGTGGTTCCAAGTAAAAGAGGCTCCTGCAAGCTATTTTTAACATTACCCTTTTCAACCAGAGCCCCTTTTGAATGTTCTAAATCACACAACGCCTCTACCTCTTAAGCATCGTTTTTTGGTTTCATGAAAAGTCAACATGATCATCCTTTTCTGGCAGACAAATAGTTACTTTTTGTCTGACAAGTATATATCTCTTTCTACAATGTTAAACCATTTTAGTTGCCGAAAAATGACAACAAAAAAATATTCTAAATCAACAGTCCAAATTCATTCATTATTTAAACTCAATCCACGGAAATTAAACACAAAAACTCGAACGGAAATAACCCCCAAACTCCAATTTCGAGGTTATCGATCAAGTTGGCTCCAGTTTAATCCAACCAACTTCAATCCCCTCGTTTAAAGGTGAAATTGAAATTTGATTAACGAAAACAAAAAGAGGGAACGAATAACAATTAGGCTTACCGCAAGATACATGGAATTGTTAAATAAACTAACAGAACAAGGAGTTTATAACAGCCGAAACGAAGCTATACGAGCCGCTCTGAGATTACTCTACGAACACCACGAACTAAAAATATCCCCTACAAAAAATATGACTCAACACAAGTCACAACCAAATTACACATCTCGTAAACATCCCAATTAATCTTAAGGCAGTAAAAACTGTTAGATGCACAGGCACTAATAGAACAGGTTTTGAGAACATCTCCACATGCAAATGTAAAAACATATTTTAGTAGATCGAGAATCAAATTTGCTAGAACAATTTAAAAGAATGCAGAAAATGACTTCATAAAATCCTTACAAAAAGGGGATGTTTCAATCCTTGTTTTGTTGAATTTCCTATTTTGACACGCGTTTTTGGCAGCTATTTTGGGCTACAATTATAAACCAATTAGTCTCTAGACTGATAATCAAAAAGGACGATTTAACCCGTGAGTACCTCATCAATCCTAGCCCAAAGTTCAGCCAAAAGTGGTCTTAATGTACTTTGGGGGCTGATATTTTCTTCAATAATAAGTGCAATTGGTACAGTAATTGTTGGGAACACTCTTGGTGACGAATTTGGTTTGATAGCAATTGCTCTTAGTGGTCCAACAATGATAACATACATCCGAGATTTGGGCATGGATCAGGCAATAATTAGACATACAACGCAATACCGAACCGAAAACAACATCGAAAAATTAAAGAACATAGTAATTGTTGGAACAAGTTTTGAAATTATACTTGGAATAATTTTCACGGTGGTTTCCTTCTTTTTATCAGGGGTAATGGCAACATTACTGGAAAGACCAACAATAGTGCCCTTAATCCAAATTGCATCATTTACAATATTAACAGGTGGCATTCTAAAAGCAGCCCAATCTGTGTTCATAGGCTATGAAAAAATGGAGTACCATAGTTTAACATTGGTAATTCAGTCAATTCTAAAAACTGCACTCATGGTGACGTTAGTTAATCTGAGTTTTGGACCTTACGGAGCAATTGTTGGACAAATACTTGGTTATAGTAGTGCCGCTTTGGTTGCTTTTGGACTTCTATATTTTATTGTTATAACAAAAATTCGGAAATTAAAAGGAAAAATACAATTTATTTCAACAATTAAATCCATGTTGACTTTTGGTTTGCCCCTTTCAATAGCTACAATTCTTGGTGGAATCTTAACTCAGTTTTTCATTTTTCTAACTGCAATTTACGTTAACGACGCGATGATGAGCAACTATTCGATGGCTCTAAACTTTGCGTCATTAGTAACCGTTTTTTCGGCATCTGTGTCTACGGTAATGTTTCCAACGTTTTCAAAAATTAAAGGATTATCAGACATGAAAACATTACAACTTGTTTTTCAGTATTCCGTTAAATATACTTCACTTCTGATTATACCTTTGGCGTTTGCCGTAATCGCTTTGTCTATACCGGGAGTGGAAACCCTATTTCAAGATACTTATGAGTATACTCCACTGTTTTTGTCAATTTATTGCCTTTCTTTCATTTATGTTGCAGTTGGCAACCTTAGTGCAGGTTCTTTGATAAGCAGTCAAGGAAAAACCCAAGTGAACATGAAAATTGCAATATTGACGTTCATTTTTGGCCTTTGTTTAGGTTTGGTTTTGATTCCATATTTTGGCGTCATAGGCTTACTTGTATCTTACATATTTTCTGGTTTACCAGGGTTAATTTTAAGTTTAGTCTGGATAAAAAAACATTATGAGGCAACTATTGATTGGGTATCATCAATTAAAATTGTATGCGTTTCAGCATTTTCAGCAACCATAACATATTTTGTAATTAATCAATTGAATCTTACTAGTTGGTTAGGATTAACCGTTGGAACACCCATTTTTCTCGGAATATATGTTGTTGTATCCCCAATGATAGGTGCAATAACGTATGGTGATACCAAAAACCTAAAAGATGCACTGAAAAATCTCGGTCCATTAGCGATTTTTATTGGTTTTCTGCTTTATCCTATAGAAAAAATTTCTAAAGCCAAACAGAAAAACAAAAACAATTAGGAAAATCTAATTTAAGCAATACCCCCTTTGTTTTAAGTTAATATCCTTTGTGAAGTTTGAGGTGAACTTTATGGTTATTGTTTTGAATGACCCAAAAAAAGTCAAAGAAATTGATAAAAGTGATATGCTTGGTGATTTGGATAAAACTTCTGATTATTGTAAAGATGCCATTAAACAGGCACAAAAAGTAACTGTTGCCAAGAATGTTAAACCACAAAACATAGTTATTGTTGGAATGGGGGGTTCAGCAATAGGTGGAGAACTTCTCAAAGACTGGTTACGTGACACTCTTCCTATTTGTATCGACGTTTGTCGGGACTACACCCTTCCAGCTTACGTTAATGACAAAACCCTGATTATTGCAAATAGTTATTCAGGAAACACTGAAGAAACGTTAACTGCTTTTTTGTCTGCCATACAAAAAAAATGTACAGTTGTTGCCGTAACTTCTGGTGGCCAATTAGGTGAATTCTGCAAAAAACTTCATCTACCTCACGTTTTGATACCGTCGGGTTTGCAGCCTCGGGCGGCTATTCCATACTTGTTTTTTCCAGTTGCAATTCTTTTACAAAAAATGGACATTTTATCAAATGTTGAAGATGAACTGGAAGAAGCCATCAAAATTATTGAAGTAGTATCCAAAGAAAACAACGCAAATATCCCCATGAAAGATAACAAAGCAAAAACAATAGCTGAAAAGATACTGAACACTATTCCAGTTGTTTACGGGTTTAGGCAATACACTAGTGTAGCACATAGATTGAAGGCACAGTTTAATGAAAACAGTAAGGTTCCCAGTAAATCAGATAGTTTTCCCGAATTAAACCACAACGAAACCGTAGGTTATGATGCTCCAACAGAGTTGACCAAAAAATTGTCAGTTATTCTTATCAGAGACATTGATGAACCTTTAGAAATAAAAAACAGGATAGAAACTACTGCTGAGCTGGTTCTCAAAAATGCCAATTCAATTTCAGAAATATATGCTAACGGTCAAAGCAAACTTGCAAAAATGTTTTCTGTTTTGTGTCTGAGCGATTACATAAGTGTTTATCTTGCAATTTTACAGAGTAAAGACCCAAGCCCCGTGAAAATAATTGACAAAGTAAAAGCTGAGTTAACCAAGAAAAACAGGATGAAAGAACATTTTGAAGCAGAGTTAGCTAAGTTGAAATGAACAGTTTTATGTCTGTAATACTGTAGGACTGTATATTCCCAATTATTTGCGGAGCGTATACAAATGAAACCCCCAAAAGACAAATATGAAATTATAAGCGAGATGGGAAAACGCCGAGGATATTTCTGGCCATCCTACGAAATATACGGAGGTTCCGGCGGATTCATTACGTATGGTCCTCTTGGTGCATTACTTAAACGACGATTAGAAGAAAAATTTAGAAAATTCTATCTTCAACCTTCAGGCATTGTTGAAATTGACTCTCCAGTTATCACGCCTGCAAACGTTTTGGAGGCTTCTGGTCACGTAGAAAATTTCAAAGAACCCACAGTAGAATGTGGAAAATGCAAAAACAAGTTTCGGGCTGACCATCTGCTGCAAGAATTTGCGAACATGACTGACACCCAAACTGAAAAACTTACGCTTCAAAATGTGGTAACTGAACTTGAAAACTACAAAATCAAATGCCCAGATTGTGGCGGAATTTTTAGCAAAGCGGAACAGATTATGACAATGTTCCAAACCACTATTGGTCCTTATTCTGACTCTATTGGTTATGGTCGCCCAGAAGCCGCTCAAGGAATTTTTGTCGAGTTTAAACGAATTTTTGAAAGTTCCAGAAGCCGTTTGCCTTTAGGGGTTGCCCAGATAGGGAGGGCTCTTCGAAACGAAATTTCTCCAAGACAAGGTCCAGTGCGACTACGAGAATTTACAATAATTGACATTGAGTTCTTTTTAGACCCTGAAGACAAAAAATGTCCCTTACTAAGTGAGGTAGAAGACGAGACATTGCGTTTTTTGCTCGCAGAAAACAAAGTTAAGAACATTACAGAGCCCATAGAAATTACAATCAAAGATGCATTGGCTAAAGGAATCATCAAAGAAGAATGGTTAGCCTATTTTATGGCGCAGGCTAAACGTTTTCTTGTGGAAATGGGGGTTCCCGAGGACAAACAACGTTTCATTGAAAAACTCGATTATGAGCGTGCTCATTATTCTCAAGAAGGTTTCGACCAAGAAGTATATCTGGACAGGTGGGGCTGGACCGAAGTTTCAGGGCATAACTACCGAACAGATTTTGACCTAAGCAGACACATGCAAGCAAGTGGAGTAGACTTAACTGCTTTTAAAGAATCTGAAGACGGTGGACGACGCTTTATTCCTCATGTTATTGAGCCCAGTTTTGGTTTAGACCGTCTAGTTTATGTTGCTTTAGAATATGCATATGCAGACAAAAACAAACGAAAAGTTTTGGGTCTGCCTCGTGACCTTTCTCCAATTCAAATTAGTGTTTTTCCGTTAGTAAACAAAGATGGCTTGCCTGAAAAAGCAGAAAAAGTTTATCGCATGCTCCTTGACGAAGGCTTTACTGTAAACAAAGACGTTTCAGGTTCCATTGGTCGACGATATGCCCGAGCTGACGAAGCTGGAACACTACTGGGATTAACTGTGGATTATGACACTGTAGAAAAGAATACTGTTACTTTGCGTGACCGGGACAGCTGGAAACAAGTATTAAGCAATCTTACTGAGCTGCCTGAATTGCTGCATGGTTATTTCCGCAACAAACTAAACTTTGAAGATTTAGGAAAAATAATTGAACACTAAAAATGTTGTAGAACAGAAAAGCTAATTGTTTTTAAGAGACTCTCTCGTACTTAGATTTGTTTATAGCTTATTAGTTGTGGTGCGACAGAATGGTATTTCCTGTAGAGACTGAAGAACGGGTAAAACGCAAGGCACTTGACGTTTCCAGAGACCATCTTAGAGAAGTAGTTGACATTTCACGCAAAATTTCTCAGCTAGTGTCATCATTTGTAAACGGCGATAAAGATTCAGTGAAACAGCTGTTTGAAGACATAAAAACTCGGCAACACAATGTTGATATTGCCCAACGCAACGTCTCACGAGAACTTGCGGAAATAGGCGCCATTTTGATGAGCCGTGAAGACTTTTTGCGTTTCACTAACCTTTCAGGTAACATAGCCGATTATTGTGAAGGCATCGCTTTTCGTTTGCTTCAGATTATGGAGAAAGGCTGGAAAGTTCCAAACCAAATTAAAGATGACCTCGCAAAGCTTTCTGATGCAGTGTTTGATACCATCTTCAAACTACGAGAAACTGCAATGACGCTAAATTATGGCACAAACAAGGCAATGGAAAAAGCCAGAGAAGTTGATGCCGCAGAAAGAATAGTTGATGATCTTTATCGTCAACTGGAAATAACCTTGATTGATAGCAAAATGGATTTTCCGTTAATGCTCTTATTATGGACTGTTGTTCAGCATTTGGAGGAAGCTGCAGATAAAGCCAAAGCTGCGTCTGATGCTGCGAGCATACTGGCGCTCACAATTTAAAATGTGACGTTTATATGCCAGAAAAGATTGAAACTGAACTGTTAGACAATTTTCTAATAGTCTGGAACCCAGAAGAAGGTTCCAATCTTTACAAAATGGGTTACTACGGCAAACCGGTGGGTATTGCTAAACCCAAAATTCCTGAATTTGATGTTCCCTTGATTCTTGATCTAATGGAAGGGGTTTATCTTCTTGAAACAAAAAAAATCAGTGTTGTCCATGGCGGACCTGAACACGCTCCAGTAAGTTTTTCTAAACTAAGAAAAAAAGCCCGAAAATTGTATGAAGACTTTGAAGCAAAATATGCTGTTTACCGAGATTTACGGGGTCAAAAACTTATTGTCACGCCTGGAATGAAATTTGGTTGTGATTTTGCAGTTTATCAACACGGTCCCGGAATAGACCATGCGCCATACATGATTACTGTGAGAAAAGCCAACGACGAAATTACAGCAACCGACGTAGTAAAAGCTGGACGATTAGCTACAACTGTAAGAAAACGGTTCATCGTAGCAATTCCAGATCTAGAAGCAGAAGATGTGCGTTACCTTATTTTCAAGTGGTTCAAAGCTTAGCTTTGCTTTTTTGGGTTTTTTCTTTAATTTTAGGCAAAATGGTTTTTTCGATCCACTGTTCACCTTGGGTAGTTAGCTTGAAATCGGGTTTTGCTGGATCAGGCTTGAAGACGATTCCCCGTTTCGTCATCTCGTTAAGGCGCGCAGGAACTACAGATTTTATTCCACTCGAAGCCAAAAGCTGTTTGACTTGACTGGCGGTGCTCAAGTTATTGTCTGACGCAAACAAGACCAAACCAATCGCCTCGTAATGGGTGAGTTTTTCACGAGTTGTAATAATCGGACCTTCTGTTGTGATTTCGATTACTCCGTCAAGCAAAGTCTGCAGCGAGGGCGTCAAATTAGTAGAAATGAAACTACTTACTTCATTCATAAATTTCGGGGGCATATTTTTCAATGTTTTTAAAATTTCCTCTGCACTTTCATCCTCAATCACAACTTCACCAAAAGGCGCCTTAACCCTAACCCGAATTTTTCCCATATTCACAGCATCCTACAACTAAAAACACACTTAACTTTATCAATCTTTTACTTTCTTTTACAAACAAAAAAATACAATTTCACATATTTACACAACATAATAGAAGTCTAATAGTAGTTAAATATTAAAAAAAGATTTTTTCTGAATTTTCTTCATAACCCACTTCTAAATTTTAAGTTCACAATGAACACTAAAACAATAAAAATGGAAAAAAGTTGGTTATTGTACTGTATATCCGCCGTCTGCGACGATACATTGTCCAGTTATGAAGCTTGATTTGTCGCATGATAGAAAGGCAACTAGGTTGGCGATGTCTTGGGGTTGTCCCCATCTGCCTAGGGGGATTGCTCGTTTGGTTTGTTCTTCGAGTTCTTTGTTTCCGGTTTTTGTTCCTGGGGTTTCTATTGGACCTGGAGCGATAGCGTTGACGTTAATTCCAAACTTTGCTAATTCTAGGGCAAGGGCTTTTGTGAATCCTACAATTGCGGCTTTGCTAGCAGAGTAATGGGTTAAAGCTGGAAAACCAACGGTCGTGCCAGCTATAGAGGCGATGTTTACTATTTTTCCGTATTTTTGTTTTATCATCAATGGAGCAATCGCCTTTGTACAATGAAAAACACCGTTCAGGTTAACGTTTAGCACTTTGCTCCAGTCGTCTTTAGTTATATCTGTAAACATTTGCTGAGGAAAAATTCCCGCATTGTTTACCAAAATATCTACCCGTCCAAACTTTTTGCTGATTTGATTTATTGCTTGCTTTATGGCATCAAAATCAGTGACATCTAACTTAACAACCATTCCTTGTGAACCCATCTGTTCAATCTCTTTAACAACATCAGAAACATTTTCTGCAATATCAACTGCAACAACTTTCGCGCCATTTTGCGCTAGAACCAAAGCAACCTGTTTACCGATACCCTGACTGGCTCCAGTTACAACAGCGATTTTACCTGATAATTCACTCAAACATTTCACCTCCAGTTCTCAAAATTTGCATTCAACAACAAAATCCTATCATAATTTTCAATGGATAATTTGTTAACATAATCTTACGTGTAAAGTGAATAAAATGTTTCCCATTCAACATAAATTAAACGTTCTTTACTTTCAAACCCCGAGCACAGCTAGCCATATGTTCAGGTAAACTATAGCGCCAACTGAAGAAATCAAAGTCAACGAAGCAACTGTTTCCCGATAAAAATCATAACGTTCACTTAAAACAGACAACGCAACTGCAACAGGCATAGCATGCATAAGAATCAACACAGATTCTTCAATTATTGGCAACTGGAACAATGTCAAAGTAGCCAAAGCCACCAAGGGCAAGAAAATTATCCGTAAAAGGCTTAAACCAAAACCTAACTTTAGATTGGCATATTTTTTTCCATACAAAAATGCCCCTAACATAAAAACTGCAACCGCAGATGTAGTGCCACCTACCATGTGCAAAAAAGTAGTCAAAGGAGAAGGAATTTCCAATCCAACTACAGAAATTAATATGCCAACAAAAATGGAAATAATCAAAGGATTCTTCACAAGGCGAATGCTAATATGTTTTAATCCCCCAAATTTTGAGGCTTTTTCAAGGCGATAAAATTCTAGTAACGCAATAGACAATGCTATTGATGCGATTCCAATTGTTGCAGCTGCTAAGGTGGCTGTTTGTTCTATTTGAGCTGAAGGAAAAGCAAAGGTTACGAAAGGGATACCGAAAAATGCGGTGTTACCAAATATTGTGCTTAATGTGACAAGATAAAACGTTTTTTTTGAAAATCTGATTATGATATAAAACAGAATAAAGATTGCCATAACCAAAAATATGGGAATAATTCCAGCAAAAATAAACATTAAAGTTTCTGTAACAAAGGTTGTCTCAGCCATGTCAACAATAAACAAGGCTGGCAACGCAAAATAGTAAACATATGAACTGAGGACCCGTTCGTCTCCAGTCTTTAGCACACCAAACTTTCTTGAAAGAAAACCAATGCCCATCAATAACAAAATGGGAACTGCTGTACCTATTAGTGCATCTGCCATTGCTGTTCCTCAGTTTAGTTTTGTTCAATAATAAGAATAAGGTTTGCAGATTACATAAACCACAAGGGTGAGAATCATTTTATTGATTAAGTTTGTCTTTAAGTATTTCATTCACTTCTTTGGGTTTTACTCGTCCTCGTGCCTTCTTCATGACAATGCCCATTAATGCCCCGGCGGCACCTGCTCCTTTATGTTCAATAAATTCAGAATTTTTTTCAATGACATCGTCAACCAATGCCTCCAACTCTTTTTGTGACATCATAGATAACCCCAAATTTTCAAGAGCTTCATTCACATCAGCTCCTTCATTTTTGGCAAGCCACGTTAAAACTTCAGGGATGCTTTCTTTTGCTGTTTTACCTTGACCAATGAGTTTACACAATTCTTTGAATTGTGTTTCAGAAACAGCATCAATGTTCACTCCATCCCGTTGAAGAGCCTTCAAGGTTTCAGTTAACGCAACCGCGATAACTGTTGTAGAAACTTTAGTTTCCTTTGATAAACACTCAAACAGCTCAAGGTAATCCGAATCCAAAACCTGCTTTGCAAGCTTTCGGTTAATCTTGTAGTCAGTCATTAACCGTTTCATCAAATCTTCAGGCAATTCAGGAAGCCGCCCCTTCAGGTCCTCAACGTATTCGTTAGTAATCTGGATTGGTGAAACATCAGTTTCTGGATACATTCTTGCTGCGCCAGGTCTTGGTCGCATATATTTTGTTGTTCCATCCGGATTTGCTGACCGGGTTTCTTCAGGAACAAATTGTAATGCTACTTTAGCACGTTCAACAACTGCTTTTAATGCATCAACTGAGTTTTGTTGAGTATCAGCAACAAAAACTAGAGCATCTTGATGTTGTTTGTTTAGAACGTGTCCAAGTTCATCAATTTCTTCTTGGGTTACACCATAGGCGGGCATTTCATCAGTGTGAAAAATGCCCCCAACTTTTCCCCAAAAACGAGCCATACCAGCTAATTCAGAGCCTAATCGCATTCCAGGTGCTAATTCTTTTTTGAGTAACCCACCAAAACAGGGCAATTTAACTGCTAAAACAGGGTTTTTGTTTTTTATTGCCCTTGATATAACTTTGCAGTTGGTATTCTTGAAAACGTGGGTTACATCAACAAAAGCATCATCTAAGTCTGATTCTGTTACGCCACGGTTGTTTAGTTCATCCCTTAACTCTAACAAGCTAAGCTGGCGTTGAACTTCATTTTCGATTACCTGAGAAACCAAGTCAAGCTCCTGAACACCTTTAATCTCAATTAAAGCACCATCCCGGATGGAAACATTTACGTCTTGGCGGATTGTTCCTAGCCCACGTTTTACTCTGCGGGTTGATCTTAGTATTCTTCCGATGGCTGCTGCTGTTTCTTGAGCCTCTAGTGGAGTATAGATTACTGGTGCAGTTGTAATTTCAATTAATGGAATTCCAAGACGGTCAATACGGTAACGAATCAATTGACCTTCTGTTCCCATTTTTCGTGCAGCATCTTCTTCAAGGCTCACCTGAGAAATTTCAACGCTTTTTCCTTTGACGTCAATTGCGCCATTCAAGGCAACAACACAAGTTCGTTGAAAACCGGTAGTATTAGAGCCATCAATTACTGTTTTGCGCATAACATGAACCTCGTCCACGGGTCTCATGTTCATCATAAGGGAAGTTAGCAGAGTAATTTCTACAGCTTCACTGTTGAGGTCGTGAGGAGGTTCTTCATCCATTTCTACTAGACATGCAGTGTGGTTGTTTGCTTCGTACAGAATCTGTTTTTCTTTCTGGAATTCAAAAAGTGCTGCATCATCAACTTTGCCTAATTCACTCTGGGCGGGACGTAGTTTGCGTAGAAACGTGAACTGAGGATCTTCTTTGAAAAGTTCTGGTTGACAAGAACAGAAAAGCTTCTCTTTAGTGTCCAATTGCTGATGAATTTCAAGTCCCGCTTTAAAACCAATTTTTGCATATTTGTTGCTCATGACTTTGTCTCCTCAGATTTCTGCCTCGTCGTAAAGTGTTCTAGATGAATACTCATCGGCTAAATTTATTTTAAGAAGTTTCTTTACTTCGTCAACATCCCTTGTTTGACCTAAAACCCATCTGAGTTTAACATAAGCGGTTTCAGGAAGCATGTCATCCAAAGAAACAACACCCAAAGCCAGAAGGTCTCGTCCTTGGTCGTAAACATTCAAGTTGAGTCTACCCCACAAACACTGCGACGTCATACAAACAACAACGCTTTTTTCAACGGCATTTTTGATAGCCGAAAACAAGTAATTTCCAACATGACCCAGACCGGTACCTTCAAAAACGATTCCACGATAACCGTTGCTGACGTACCAGTCAATAATTTCAGGATTGACATCGGGATATGCTTTAACAATAGCCACTTTATCGTCAAAGTTTGTGTTCAGCTTCAATTTACGGGAAACATCTCGCTTTCTGTAATTTTTCGTTAACATATTCAGTTTGCTATCAGTCAATCGTGCAATAGGCAAAGCATTTACAGACTTGAAGGTGTCCCTGCGACTTGTATGGCATTTTCTTGCTTTAGTTCCTCGATGAAATACGATTGAAGTATCAGAAACAGTCTCGTGCATTGCAATAACAACTTCTGCAAAAGGTGCAAAAACTGCTGCTTTCACTGCGCCAATCAAGTTAGTTGCTGCATCAGAACTAGGACGATCCGCTGACCTTTGCGAAGCAACCATAACTACTGGAACAGGTAAATCCTGTAAAGCAAAACTCAATGCTGCTGCACTGTAGCCTAAAGTATCTGTTCCGTGAGCGACAACAACGCCGTCTACTCCATTTTCAATATGCTTTGCAACTGCTTTTGCTGTTCCAATCCAATGTTCGGAAGTTATATTTTCACTAAAAATACTAAACAAAATTTCTGTTTCTACTACTGCTAGTTCGGAAAGTTCAGGAACCACACTGTAAAGTTCGCTAGCTGACATTGCAGCACGTACTCCACCTGTTCGGTAATCTACGCGACTGGCTATGGTGCCCCCTGTGCTTACTATCGCTACTCGGGGTAATTTGCTGTTTTGTTTTGGAAGGGGCGGAGGAGTAAATGTTGGTTTTGTACCTTCGCCAACTTTTTCTATTTTTGCTGATAGGTCAACGCGGACCCCAACATTGTAGCCGCTTTTCATTTTAATTACAATATGATGTTCATCGCCAATTTCTGAGCGGGGAATAAGAATCCCTTCCCAGCTGTCTTCCCCTTTAGTTACGCGAATAACAGCCCCAATTTCGGCGTTAATGCTCTTCAAAAGTTGTAAAGTCTGTCCCCTGTAACCTGTAAACTCCTCAGTCAAACCAGTTTTCTCCAGTTTCTTATGCTCTCAACTAAACAAGCTGAAAACATCTTTCAATTATAAATCCCGTTTATTAAAAGATTCAGTTGACCTGTTTAGAAACATACGGACCATCATAACTGTATCCTAACTGCATGTAATACGGTTTTGTCCCAAGGGCACTAATCACCACAACTTTTTTGCGGTCAAAATCTTCAACAGCTACTTTTTCTGCTTCAGATAATAACACGTTACCATAACCCTTGTGCTGCCAAGCCCCAATAAAATGCTTCCCAACTGGAACCAAAGGACCGTAAACCCTAAGCTCACGAACTATCGCAGCTTTTTTAGAAGCAATTTCGGGTCGAAACGCTTTTTCAGAAGGAATCCGTAGACGTACGTAGCCCAACAAAACGTCGTTAACTGGATCTTCAGCCGAAATAAACAACTCCGTTCCCTCCGAAGCAGACTCTTTTATTGTCTGAATTTCAATGTTTTCCAGGTCTGGTTTCACGTTATCCTTTAGCCAGCGGTGACCTACTTCTCTACACCGGATACAAGGGCACTTGTTTCCTTGATTTTCAAGTATCTCTAATGCGATCTGCCGTAGATTACTCAATTTTACTCCTGCTTCAATCAAATTTGCAGGAATATCCCGTTGAACACGCATTATCCGAACCCACGGAGGAACAAACTTTTTCACTTCAGCTATTAATTGGGCAGCTTCTTCTGTGCTGTATGGTTGGTATTCCCCTTTTTTCCACCAATCGTAAACTTTGGTTCCTTTTACCACTAAACACGGGTACAACTTAATCATGTCAGGCTTGAAAACAGGATTAACAAAAACTTCCCTGAATCCGTCAAGGTCCCGCTCAAAATTTGAACCAGGCAAACCAGGCATAAGATGGTAAACCAGCTTTAATCCGGCGTCTTTCATTATTTGAGTGGCTTTGATAACATCTATTACTTGGTGTCCCCTGTTAACTTGCTTGTAGATGTCATCGTAAATGTTTTGAACACCCAGTTCAACACGGGTTACACCCATAGTTAGCATTTGGTTAACTTGTTCTTGTTTTGCCCAATCAGGTCGAGTTTCAACAGTTATTCCAACGTTCCGAACCTTACTGTTCTCTGCTAACTTTTTTGCTTCATCTAAAGAGTTTGATTTGGTTCTTGTGATGGCGTCTAGGCACTGTTTAACAAAATCTTCTTGATATTCCCTAGGTGTACTAGGAAAAGTTCCTCCCATTACAATGAGCTCTACTTTGTCAACCTTGTGACCTATCATTTCAAGCTGCTCAATACGATTCGTGACTTGATTGTACGGATTATACTCGTTTTGTGAACCCCTCAAAGCAGCCGGCTCATGACCCGTATAACTTTGTGGAGACCCAGACGTGGGTCCCCCTGGACAGTACGCACAGGGCAAGTCTTGGGGACAAGGCAGGGGTTTGGTCATCACTGCTACTACTGTTACCCCAGAAATTGTGCGGACGACTTTTCGACGCAGAACAGGAATCAGTTTTGCTGTTTCTTCAGGTTCAAGGTGTTGAATTATTTCCGCGTTAGATGGAACTTTGTTTAAACTATATTTTTTTGCAACCTTCATTTTGATGCAATCTAAATCTTTCTTTGAAGGACTGGAAAACTCAAGCAACTGACGAATTATTTCCCGATATGCCTCAACACTCATTAGGTTTCATCTACTGAACATGCACAAAATCTGTCAAATAAAGCCTACAGTTTTTTCAAAGATTCGAACAAACTGCAACATATCCCTTTAGTGCTTCATCATTATTGAACATAACAAGTTTCAACTGTGAACGCTTCAACAAATCAACAAAATTTTGTTGTGTGAACTTTTTTTTCAATCCAGTTACTGCAAATAACGCTTCAGGTTTGCCTGTGCGTTTCATTTCCAAAATCGTTTTTGTCGGTTCAGGCATATTCTGCAAAACTGTAACCGAAAAAATCTTGTCAAATAGGTCGTCCACAAAAGGGGTGTTATCGGCATCTGCACAAACTAAATCCACGTTAGACTTGTTTTGAATTCGCTTTTTTGCATACAATAACGCTTTTTTGGAGACATCAGCCCCAACAATAAAGCCTGCTTTTTCCGATATGTGTTCAAATAAGAACCCTGTTCCGCAGCCTAGATCTAAAACAAGTTCGTTGAACTTTAAATCCAAACTTTTTAGCAGGCTTTCAATTTTATTGTCCTGTTCGCTGATGTATTGCTTGTCATAAATTCCCGCTTGCAGGTCGTAATGTTGTTTGTTGCTGCGTTTTTGTTTCCAATCTTGCATGGTTCTCAGAAGTTTTATCTATACTTGCTCTTCTTTAGATTGTCGGCGGTCAATATGTCAAAATCCAGCTCTGTGACTATCTTAGAAAACCCGACAATTGAACAAGCAACAGAATTTATAAAAAATGCTGTTTCAGAACACAAAGCAGTAATACTAGTAGGAAAATGTTGGGTAAACTACAAAGGACGCGCAAGCTCAAAACTGGAACCAGGGGAACGCATAGTTATAATCAAAGAAGACGGCTCAGTTTTGGTTCATCGACCCAACGGATACGTCCCCGTTAACTGGCAGCCTGCAGGATGCACATTTCAGGTTCGTACTAAAGATGAAGCTGTACGGATTAGAGCTACTCGACGCAAACCTTTGGAATCTCTTAGTGTACATTTTGATGTAATTTTTTCGGTTTCAGCCATGAAACTGGTTGACCATGGAGAATTCTCTTTACATGCTAGTGAATCAGACATGCAAAAAGCAATACTAGTAGACCCTTCCCTTTTGGAAGAAGGTTTTGAACTAATATCATACGAAAAAAAAGTTGACCCAGGATTTGTTGACGTTTACGGTCTAGACAAAAACGGAACCTTAGTAGTTGTTGAACTTAAACGTAAAACAGCAGGGCGGGATGCTGCTCTTCAATTGTCCAAGTATGTTGATTGCATCAAAAATATAACAAATCGAGAACTCCGGGGAATTCTTGTTGCACCTAGTTTAGCAAAAGGCGTTCAAACAATATTAACCAGGTTAGGTTTAGAGTACAAATCCTTAGACCCTAAAACATGTGCAGATACTTTACAAAAATCAGCAACCAAAAAACTTGAAGACTTCTTTGAATAACTCCAGTTATTTTTTTATCTAACATAGTAGGGGCTCTTGTCCTTTTCCAATTTTTTCATGGTTTCTGCTAACATATAATCCATGTCTTTACCCCATAGGAGCCATCGAAGTCCATGGTAAAAACGTAAAAATTCCAATCCCTTGTTGGTGGTTTTGTAAACATTTTCGTTATCTTTGTTTACTGTTATCAGTTTCATTAGCATCATTGCTGGCACATATTTTTCAAGACTGCTCTGATCTAGTTCACATCCAACAATGATTTCAGATTCTTTTGAACCTAAAGCAGCGATCCGTAAAATGTCTGCGACCACATCAAACTCTTTTCTTTTTTCTACCACCTGATTCTCATCCACCTTGATTTTAATGATTTAGTTTTACAACAAAATTATTCTTTGTTGAAACTCTTGGAATAATTACAAGCAATTCTAGTTGTTTTCAGCTAACATAGAATGGTGATTCTTCTTTATGTTTTATCTTGTCAAGAAGCTGCATTAGCATCAAATCGTTTTCTTTGCCATACAGTAACCATCTAAGCTTGTGGTAAGTGTCAAGAAATTGCAATCCTTTTTTTGTGGTTTGGCAACGTATTTCATTGTCGTCGTCTACTGTAAGAAAACTTAGTTCTGCCAATGCAGACAAATAATTTTCAGTAGACATTTCATCTAAATTGCACCGGTCCATAATTTCTGCTTCTTTAGTGCCGTTAGCTGCCACTCGCAATATTTTTGCTACCACTTTTACTTCATTATTATTTTTCGTAATAATCCACCGCCAATTACTTTTGTAGTGAAATGAATTTTGTGCTGTCCGCTTTTAAAGGGATATTTCAGTACTGCAAATACTTACTTAGTTGATAGTGAAAACTTCTATAAAAATATCAAGTCGAAACCTGAATAAAATTAGCCTAAACGATACATTATATTAAAATATTCTCTTTAGAAATCCGTTGATTTTTTTAAACGTTCAACTATTTTTCATATTAAGACACTGTTTGAAATTATGCTTTTGGTTACTTCGGTAACGGATTCTTTAACAATCTTTAAAATTGCAAAGCTGTTATTGTTAATCTGGGAATCAATTTGGCTGTTTACATTCTTTTATCAAAGCTTACGTCCGAGGGAAGAAAAACTATCCGAGAAAAACCTAAACGCATACAAGAAGTCAACCGAGAAATCAAATCATGGGGTGCTAAAGTCATTAAACAATATTCTTTGCTTGGCCCCTACGATTTTTTGAACATTGTAGAAGCACCAAACAACGAAGTAATTACCCGAATCTCTATAGAATTGGGGGCTCGGGGAACCGTAGAAATTGTTAGTTTACCGGCAATGGAAATCGAAGAATTCATAAACCTAGTAAATAACCGAGAACGCCAACGCCTCTAGAATTTCATGTAATCTGTTATTCTTTTTTGGAACAAAGCCCTTTGCAACAAATTACTTTTTTCGATCCAATCCTTTAGTGGAATCTCAAACTTACTACCGATATGTTCTAACGCTTCTTTCATTGTATTGTATTTTTGCGGTTTTTGTTGCATTGCGTTTCGTACGTTTTCTCTGACTTGCCAGACCCCCACAGGCATGATGTATCCAGGATGGGCTTCTCGTAAAACAAACACAGTTGCTTGTCTTCGCTCTTTTAGAAGCAATTCTCCAACCGCTAAGCGCGCCGCGTAATAGCAGCCACCAATACTAGCGTAAGTTGTTCGTCCGTCATAACCTTCCCAGTCTGAAAACAAAAGAACATTCTCACTAGTTTGGTTCCAAGCCGTGCCAGGATACCATGCTTCCATGGCTTCGTATCCCCATTCTCTAGGGATCATCAAAATTTCAAATATGTTATCTAAATATCGGGATTCATAAACACGGTAATCGTTGATTTCTGGATATGTTTTGATTTTTTCCATCATCTGTTTTGAGATTATGCTATCAACAGCAGTTATGCTCCAACGAGTAGGAACCAATCGGCGCTGTTTTTTCATTCCAAACGCGCCTACGCTGAAGGCTCGCTGAATTTTTGTTACCATGGTTCCTTTCTGAAACAGTGTGGTTACTGCCTCAGAAGCGTGTAAATCATCATCAAAGTAAGCTTTCTGGATTTGTTGGTCCCACTTAGAGTTTGATATTTCCATCTTTTTCAACGGCGCAGAGGGTCCAAAAGGCTGCACTTGGTCATCAATAACAAGGGCGCTGGCTGGCTTCCTTTTCAGATTCAGTTCAACGTCCACAGGTTTAACAGACAACGCTAAATCGATTGTTTGATCCATTATTTTTCCTGATTCTTCAAACTTTTTCACGTGAACTCGATGCTTTCCCCGGACCAGTAACGAACGAAAACCCACAATTTCATCAATGCTTTTTCCAAACCATAATTCAGGTTGGTCATAACTACTTGTGTCGTCGTGGACAGGGGGAACGAGGGGTCCTGCATAAACATAAGGATAACCAATTCTGCCAACAAAAACTCCTGGAGGACAAGCTCCGTCCAAATCGGTGCTTTGCAAAAGGGGAGCAGACCTAAAGTAAGAACTGAACCTCACAACTAAAGGGCATCTTGTTTTTCCACATAAAAACTTGCCCCCTTTGCATACGGCACAAAGATTGTTTTTGCCTGTTTTGGTTATTAGCTGTTTTTCGTTATAGTTTATATCCGCAGCAATGTTGTTAACATCTAAAAGTTGGCGAATCCAATTGTTGTCACTGGGTATAGGCTTGGGTTTTTTTATTGGCATAATGATTTTGCCGTTTCTTTTTCCTCCAGTTATTCGCCTCATTACTATTCGCCGCACAACAGAAAGTAGATGTGTCAGTTGAGTTAGAAAAGATTTTTCTGTTCTGGCTTTTAAGCTAAAAATTTAAGTTACTACCGATTAGCATTAATGGAGTTGATATTTATGAGTAAAGTCAAAGTGCCTATTATTATTGTGAACTATAAAACCTACTTAGAATCCACAGGAAAAAATGCTGTTTCTCTTTCTAAAATTGCGGACGAGGTAAGCAAAAAAACTGGAGCAGCCATCGGAGTTGCCCCCCAATTTACTGACCTAAAAGCAGTTGCAGATGCCGTTTCAATTCCAGTTTTTGCCCAGCACATAGACCCAATAAAACCTGGGAGTTCCACAGGTCACATTCTAGTTGAAGCAGTAAAAGAAGCAGGTGCAATTGGAACTTTGGTTAACCATTCTGAACGACGCCTTAAACTGTTTGATATTGACGGAATAATAACCAAAGCAAAGGAAAACGGTTTATGTTCAGTTGTTTGTACCAACAACTCTGCCGTGAGTGCTGCTGCAGCTGCTCTTAACCCTGAAATGGTTGCAGTGGAGCCACCGGAACTGATTGGGTCTGGAATTCCTGTTTCTCAAGCCCAACCTGAAGTAGTTACTGGAACCGTAGAGCTGGTCAAACGCATAAACCCCAACGTAGTAACCTTATGTGGTGCAGGAATCAGTAAAGCAGCTGATGTTAGTTCTGCTCTGACTTTGGGCACACAAGGAGTCTTGGTAGCAAGCGGCATCGTAAAAGCCAAAGACCCTAGAAAAATATTGACAGAATTTGCAGAAGCTATCATAAATGCAAAATAGATTTCTTTCCATTTTTTTGGAAGATGTTTCTTTTTTTCTGTTTTATTTTTAAACACTGGCAAAAAAATTTTAATGCTGTTTCTCAATTTTATTATTGAAGTTTCATGTTTTCAAAAAAATCACAAAAAAGGTGAGGCTAATCATTTCTGCATTAATTCTCTTAGCTGGTTTAGGGTATCTGCTTTATTTGTATTTGATTTTTCCGGGATTAGTGCCTTTTCATGGCAGTGGAGAGCGGTTCACCCTTGTAGAATCTGAGAATTTTACCGCTGAAATGCCTTGGTATGCTAATACTAGATTGCATTTAAACATGCAAACTAATGATACAGTAAAGCTGTATGTTGATGGCGTGCATATATGTGATTATATAAGTTACGATTTGGTTATAGAACCAGATGAACAAATTTTAGTATCATTAACATCAGAACGCCCTGGTTCAGGCTACTTTATTGATTGGCAAGAAATTGCTTTTGAGAATCAATTGATTGCTTTAATTATTGTTGCCGTCGGTTTTTTGAGTATAGGAGTTACGGTAGCAAATAATCGGTAATTTGTTGACTGCTGTTGTGAAACCTTTATTTTGTTCTTGACGTTTTTCCATATTCATTCAGAGTTACGAGGCAATTTGCAGAATTTAGGAGATTTGAATATTGAACGTTCAACTTAGGTGCATTTCTTGTATTCTTAATCGTGGGTATTTGCAGATTCAAGAATCCACGGACGATAGGACTCTTCAGTTTAAGGTTTTGTCTGAAGTTTTACGTTTCTTAACTGAAGAATTTACTCCAACAGCTAATCCCGCAGATTTAGGCACAAAACGGGACCGCTTGATTCGAAAAATGACTAACAAGTTTGACGTTTATGAACAAAAAAAGAAAACCAGTAACCAAAAAGCCCTTGAAGTTTTGCCGGTGGCGGAATCTATTGTTTGTGAGGAAACTTCTCCTGAGTTACGGTTTAGGAAGGCTTGTCTTTCTGCTATTGTAGGCAACATCATGGAGTTTGATTTACCGGATAATCCATTCAAGTTTTCTGACCTTAAGTGTTTGATTCAACAAGCTGAAGACGACTTAGCAATCGATGATATTTCAAAGATTTTTGAGAAAGCAAAGAACTCAAAACAGATTTTGTATTTGACAGACAACGCTGGAGAAATCGCACTAGACACATTATTGGTTAAAGAACTGAAAAATCTTGGTGCAAATGTTATTGTGGCAGTTAAGGCGGGTCCTGTTCTTAACGATGCATTATTAGACGACGCTAAAGTTGTGGGAATGGATAAAATCGCAGACAAGGTTATGGTTACTGGTGCTGAATCAGTAGGATTGTTTGTTTCTGAATGTTCCCCAGAGTTTTTAGACCTTTATCGTTCTATTGATTTTGTTGTTGCCAAGGGCATGGGTCATGCTGAAACACTAACGGGAGTTGAGTTGCTGGTTCCTCATGCTTTGTTGTTGCGCAGTAAATGTAGCACAGTTGCTAAACATTTTGGGGTTGAAACAGGAAAAAACATAGCCAAGTTGCTCCATTAAATTTGTTGGATGTCATTACTTTGGGGTTACCCAAACTAAGTCTGGGACGAAACATTCTTTCAAACCTTGAGGATGCTTTAACCCGAGAATGGATAGTAACCAACGGGTTAGGGGGATATGCTTCTTCAACCGTTTTGGGAGTTAACACTCGTAAATACCATGGCTTACTTGTTGCATCCTTTAATCCTCCAATAAATCGCTGGGTTACATTGTCGAAACTTGATGAAACTGTCCAGATTGGCGATAAAACATATGATTTCGGGGCAAACGAGTTCCATGGCATCATGCACCCTAAGGGTTACCTGTTTCTTTCGGACTTTTCAGTCGCACCCTTTCCAACTTTCAGTTATTTTGTTCAAGGGGTCAGCCTCCAAAAAACAATATTTATGCCTTACCAAAAAAACGCAACCACAATAATCTACAAGGTTACCAACCCAACTGACCAAAAGGTATCTGTTTTTGTTTCTCCCCTTGTTAATTCGCGTCATATCTACCAGATTACTGACAAAAACAAAATAGATTGGAATTTTATTCAAAACAAAAATGAAAACACGGTAACCATTCAGCCATCAAACTCGGTTTCTTCTCTTATTTTATCTAGTAGTAAAGGTTCTTTTGTTGAGGAATATTGGTGGATTGAAAAACTGTTTTACAGGGTTGATTCTTCACGAAACGAAAGCAGTACAGAAGACAACTACAGACCAGGTTTTTTTCAGTTTGTTGTTGAACCCAACCAAACAAAGCATTTTCATATTCTTGCTGTGGCAGCAGAAACAACTGAACAAGCCAAGAGCCTTTTTTCATCATTTGGTAAAAAAAATGGTGATATTGATTTGTTATATCGCCAAGAATTAAACAGACATAAAGGTTTGTTGAATATATTTCAGAATCACAATTCTAGTTTGGAACAAAAAGAATGGTTAAACTGGATTGTTCAGGCAGCTGACTCTTTTATTGTGGAACGGGCTTCAACCCAAACAAAATCGGTTATTGCAGGTTATCCATGGTTTGAAGATTGGGGTCGAGATGCTCTGATTTCTTTGCCTGGTTTGACATTGGTTACTGGAAAGTTTGATGATGCCCGAGAGATTTTGTTAACTTTTGGTCACTATTGTCGTGATGGAATTGTTCCTAACCGTTTCTCTGACAAGGCAGGAGACATTCCCCTGTATAATACGGTAGATGCAACTTTGTGGTTCTTTAATGCAGTTCTCCAGTACCTAAAATATACTGGAGATTATGAGTTTATTAAAAAAAATCTTTGGAGCACTCTAACAAACATCATTGAGAATCATGTTAACGGAACAATCTATGGCATCCATTTGGACACAGATGGCTTGCTTGCTCACGGTTCCCAACTTACTTGGATGGATGCCGCTACTGTTGACGGTTTTGTGACGCCCCGAAAAGGGAAAGCAGTAGAAATTCAAGCCTTATGGTATAATGCCCTAAAAACAATGCAGCTTTTAGCAAGCTGGTTTAATCAGGAAGAGAAACGAAAAAACTATTCAAACATGGCTCAAAACACAAAAATTAGTTTTGAAGAAAAGTTTTGGAACAAAAAAGGTGAATACCTTTTTGATGTGATAACTGAGGATAATGCAGATTCATCGTTGCGCCCTAACCAGTTGATTGCAGTGTCGTTGGATTTCCCGGTTCTTGAATCTTCAAAAAGATTGCGGGTTGTTGATGTCGTCTGGAAGCGTTTGTGGGGAACTTTTGGTTTGAAAACTCTTCCTGAAACAGATTCTAGATATCATGGCGTCTATCTGGGTGATTGGTCACATCGTGATAACGCTTATCATAATGGAACAGTTTGGCCATGGCTTTTAGGTCCATTTGTTACTGCTTTTACCAAAACTCGGGATCATCAAGCCCCTTGGCGGCGATTTGCTTTAAAGAACTTTTTAGAACCCCTGTTCCAAGATCACCTTTACCACGCGGGTCTGGGAACAATAAGTGAAATATTTGATGGTAACGAACCCCACAAACCCCGTGGCTGTATTTCTCAAGCTTGGAGTGTAGCCGAACCCTTACGAGCATATGTTGAAGACATAGAATTTATTCGTCCAAAGCATGAAAAAGAAGTTTTGGGCATGTTAGTTATCGGTAAATGAAAAATCATCTTAGTTTGTTGTTTTTGATTAAATTTGTATTTCGCCGTTTTGTTTCATAATTAATGTTGAAGCTTCCTCGATGCTGATTTCTTTTTTTATAACTTTTTTCCAAAGACCATATAGACTCTGGGTGGTCATGAAAACGGTGTTGTTTGTTTCAAAGAAAAGTTTAGCGACAGGACCAATTTGGGGTTGGTTTTTTCTGTTTTCGAGGGGCTGATCTTTGTATGTATTTGCTACAACTAGGTTTTTTGTTTTATATCTCTGGTTCTCAATTAACGTGATTGCTCGGTTAACTTTGGGGTCATTTATTTCGACTTGTCCTTTTGACGAAATTACCTGCACCTGAACGCCATTTGGGTTTGGTATGTCGTAAATGGTGGTGGCGGGTATTCCAATTTCTTCTAGAATTAGAAAAACGGTGCCAGTAATTTTTCTGTCATCTGAGGAAAACAAGTTACGGTGATCTTTAGTTGTTTCTTCTTCAATTTTTTGTTCAAATACTTGAGGTTCAATCTGATTTTGTTCAGGGCAATTATTTGTTTGGTTTTTTGTTGATAGGTTGATTAGTAATCCTATTGCATCCAGGTGGTTTGATTTTGTTGGTTTGGGCAGAAAATGGATTTTTCCTCGGTCTAACATTGTTATTGTTGCTGCTATTGGGTTGTTTTCTTTGTTTGTGGCGATGGCGTCAAAACAGATGTTATCGGTGTCTTGCCAGTGGAGTTCGTTGTCCCATTGAAGCACATTTTTGAAATATTCAGCAAAGTTTTCGTCTATTATGTTAATTGTTTTTCCGAGCAACATAGGGTTAACAGTTAGTTTTTGTGGAAACGGCATCCATGCAAAGTTTAAAGGGATTTCTTTAAACAAAATGTTGAAGGGTTTATCCATTATACAAAAAATTTTTTTGTAGTCTCTCATGAAAATTCGTGACGTTCTTTTGAGGATTCCAATGTTGGTAAACAACGTTCGTGGATAATCTTTAGGAAAATAAGTCAAATCAATAATTATACAATCATATTTTTCTAGGTTATCACCAAAGGGTTTTGTCCACTCAATAATGTCTGCTTGCTCATGAGGTGTAGAACCGATAAGCAGTATTTTTTTCACGAGCAGTTTAACTCCTTTTCTTGTTTTAAGATCAATAACTAGTTTTGGTTTTTATAAATTTGGGAAAAACTCAAACATTAATGAGCTTATTTTTTGATTGATCCTAAAAATTAGGTTAACTTGGTGAAGTTACCCAAAAATTATATTCTTTAACTTCAAATATTTGATGAAAGGTGAAAATTTAATGAAAAGTTCTCGCTTACTGGTCATTGTTTCTTGTTTGTGTCTTCTTGGTTACATATACAACGGAGTTGTCTTCGGGCTATCTTCAGATGACGCAAGTGTAACCGTTAATTTTTCAGATGAAACTCCATCCCAAGGCAGTGCTGTCATTGTTACTGTAACGTTAACAAATCTAGGCTCAAACAAGTTAGAAGTTTATTATTTTGGTCTTAATTTTGATTGGATGGAAAAAGACCAGTTTGCTGGTCACGACTTGTCAGATAACCCTGCAATTGTTTCTGCAGGTGGAACTTACACTTTTTCGCCAGTAACCTTACAAATTCCCTCAAATGCATCCGTTGGAGCCCACAGTTACTTTGTTGGAATGGACGGATACGAAGGTGAAACAGAAATTTTTTCATGGGATTCCCCAACTAAAGTAATAGTTATTCAGGACTCATGGAAAAAAATATACAATGACCTAGTCGACCAAACAGCCAACAACATAACAATAGCTGAAAATACACAATATAAAAGCCCAGTAGCTCAATCCTATTTGGAACAGGCACAAAAAGCATATTCTACCGCGTTAGACTATGCATCTCAAGAAAGCTATGAAAACGCCATTTCTTCCCTGCAAAGTGCTTCTATTTATCTAGAACAAGCCGAAACCGAGGAAGAAACTTATGTTGAACCCGAACCGCAACAAGATTTAAGCTTGATTATTATCGGTTTGTCCGTAGCTGCAGTATTAATCATTGTGGTGGTACTTATCTTACTACGAAGAAAACCAAAAACATAATCACTCATGACGTTTACCAAAAAAACTCATTTTTTGAGCGCCCATTTTTTCACATTTTTTAACATATTAATATTCTAAGCGTAGTGTCCCATTAAGAAAACCACTTTTTTTAAAAAAATCAACCCAAAAACATGCAGAGTTAATAGACCACAAACATATTAGAATCTGCAGAAAGAGATAACTTATGTTGTTGAACAAGAACTTATTAAAAGGGATGTTGGTTTTGTTTTTGTGTCTTTGTTTGTGTTTTGTGGTTAACTATGACTGATGTTTGTTTAATGTTTGAAGTTCATCAGCCGTTCCGGTTGAACAGAAGCTTTCATTCTGATTTGCTTGCTAAAGGTAAAGCTACCAAACAAGACCTTTTTGACTTGTACTTTGATAACAGTTTAAACCGTTACGTTTTCGAACGTGCCGCAAGAAAATGCTACCTGCCCTCAAACAAAATTATTCTTGAACAAATTAACAAAAACAAAGACGCTGGTAAACCTTTCAAGGTAGCATTTGGCTTATCTGGAGTGTTTCTTGAACAATGCGAATTATACGAACCTGAAATTATTGAATCTTTCAGAAAGCTTGCACAAACAGATTGTGTAGAATTCATGGATGAAACTTATTTTCATTCCCTATCTAGCCTATTTGACAATGACCGTTCAGAATTTATTGAACAAATCAAAATGCACCGAAAACTCATGACTGAACTGATTGGTTACACGCCAACTTTTATTGAAAACACTGAATTATTGTACAATAATTCTATCGCAAAAACCATGGAAACAATGGGTTACCAAGGAACAGTAACCGAAGGCGTCCAGCAAACCCTGGGAGGAAGAAACCCAAATTATGTTTACAAAGCTAAAGACTCTGAGCTTCGAGTTTTACTGCGCAATTATAATCTTTCTGATGATATAGGTTTTCGGTTTTCTTCTCACTGGTGGAATGAATATCCCTTAACTGCCACAAAATATGCCCAATGGCTCGCTGGAACACAAGGACAGGTTATAGTAATTTTTGTGGACTACGAAACTTTTGGGGAACACCACTGGCCAGAAACTGGAATTCATGAGTTTTTGAAAGCTTTGCCCCATGAAGTAAATAAATGGCATCATCTGAATTGGAGAACCCCAACAGAAGTCATTGAACGGCATGAGCCAGTTGGAGAAGTGGACATCCATGAATACAACACAGTTTCGTGGGCAGACATAGAACGAGACACGAGTGCATGGATTGGAAATCCCATTCAAAACATTTGTTATGAATCTTTAAAAGAACTTGAACCTTTAATCAAAGGAATTGGAGATAAAGAATTAATCTGGTTATGGCGTTACCTCCAACAAAGTGACCATTTGTATTACATGTCCATGAAAGGTGGAGGACCCGGAGATGTACATAATTATTTCAGTTCCATGGGCAGCCCGGTAGAGGCTTTTGCAGTTTACTCTAGAATTCTGTCCGACCTGGAAGCAAGAGTCCGCCTAGAACTAGAAAAGCCTGAATTGGCCGCAAAAATGCTTCTACGACGACTGCCGTCAGGCATGGGATTTACCTTTTCTTACGAGTTCCCATTATCTTCGGGATTGACTGTGCAAAGTGTTCAAAAATTTTATTCTGAATTAAAAACAATAAACGTGCGTGCCATTGAATTTCATATGGAACAAGGAGACTTCGAACGCTGGATAAGTCAAGTGGTCGGAGATGACAAGTTAGCGTCTCAGATACAACGGATCAGTGAATCAAAGAAAAAATTGAAAGGTGAACCGTTGCGCAAAAAACTTTTGAATGTTCTTGAGAAGAGATTAAATGAACTGAACAATATTACAGTTCCAAAATCTGCAACCTTAAAGAAGCAGAAAAAATGAGTATAATACAACTTTACAATAATTGTAGGTGCACGTGAGAGAAAATGCTCAGAGACCCCGTTTGTGGAATGCCTTTAACAGAACCCAAAGAAGAATTCAAAGCTGAAGTACGGGGAAAAACATACTATTTTTGTGGAGAATACTGTAAACGATCCTTTTTGCGGGGAAAAAAGATTGCCTATTTTTCAATGGAAATAGGGTTAGAAAACAACATTCCCACATACAGTGGAGGTTTAGGTGTACTAGCTGGCGACGTTATCAAATCAAGTGCAGACCTTAAGATTCCCCTTGTTGGAGTAACTCTTGTTAGCCGAAAAGGATACCTGAAACAGGAACTCAATGATGGGAAACAAATTGAACATTATGACGTTTGGGATCCTTCGGGGGCAATGAACGAGTTACCTAACCAAGTCGAACTACAAATTCAAAACCGAACAGTCAAAGTAAAAGCTTGGATGTACGATTACCAAAGCCCTTCAGGAGGTTTAGTATCTGTTCTGTTTCTTGATACAAATGTTGAAGGCAATTCTGTTGAAGACCGAGAAATTACCTCGGTTCTGTATGGGGGTGACCGAGAATACCGCCTTAAACAAGAAATCGTTTTGGGTGTTGGCGGCGTTAAAATCTTAGATGCAGCAGGATTTAACATTGGAAAATATCACATGAATGAAGGGCATTCGAGTTTTTTGACGTTACAGTTGCTTGCAGAAAATGGCAAAGACATCGATAACGTCCGTGATCTTTGCATATTTACCACTCATACTCCTGTGGAAGCAGGACATGACAAGTTCTCTTATGAGCTAGTTCAAAACATGTTAGGCGACTTGGTTTCTTTGGAAACTTTAATGAAATTAGGTGGTGACGACCAACTTAACATGACTCGTTTAGCCCTTAATACTAGTAAATACGTGAACGGAGTCGCAAAACGGCACAAAGAATTTTCATTAACACTTTTTCCAGGCTATAATATTTCAGCGATTACTAATGGTGTTCATTCTTTTAGTTGGACCTGCAAATGCTTCAGAGTCCTTCTTGATAAATATTTACCAGGCTGGGCAAACGAACCCGAATTGTTGGTCAGGATTGACAGTATCCCTGATGAAGAGGTCTGGCGTGCCCACATGGAAGCAAAAGAAAATTTGATACGATATGTCCGTGAAAAGTCCGGTGTGCAGTTGGCTGGTGATGTTCTTACTTTAGGTTTTGCACGAAGATTTACGGGATACAAAAGGGCAACTTTGTTGTTTTCTAACCTGAAACGGTTGGAAGAAATCAACAAGAAAGGAAAGATTCAGGTAGTTTTTGCAGGTAAAGCACATCCAAAAGATTGGATGGGAAAACGGTTAATTGAAGAAATTAATGAATTACAAGAAAAACTAAGGGACACGATGAAAATCGTTTATCTTGAAAACTATGGTCTTGAAATGGCATCATTGTATACATCAGGCGTGGATGTTTGGTTGAACACTCCAATACCGCCTTTTGAAGCTTCAGGTACAAGTGGAATGAAGGCTGCCCACAATGGGGTAATCAACTTTAGTGTTTTGGATGGATGGTGGATAGAAGGCTGCATCGAAGGCGTTACAGGTTGGGCTATTGGACCATCACCAAAAGAAGAGATGGAAGACGCAGAACGAAGGCGTTTAGAGATTACTCAACTTTATGATAAACTTGATTACCTGATTATTCCAACTTTTTACAAAAATCGGGATGATTGGATAAAATTAATGAAGAATTCAATCGGGAAAGTCGCCTACTACTTTAATAGTCATCGCATGATGCGTAGATACGCATCAGAAGCATATTTATAAAAGAAAAATACTGCACCATTATAATTTTTTTGTTTAGTTTATATTAAATAACTCAGTTTTGACGTACATTCAATTGTTTAATGTCATCTCTTTGTGTTGACAGTATTTTTGTGGTGATTGTTTTGGAACCGAAGGTTTTATATGAAACATAATACATATGAAGAATTATTCATAAAATTGTGTGAGTAAAATGTCAAACCAAAAAATGTTTTGTTACCAATGCGAACAAACCGCCAACGAAAAAGGCTGCACACAGCATGGCGTTTGTGGAAAAAGTCCTGAGGTAGCAGCCCTCCAAGACCTTTTAATCTATGCTTTAAAGGGTCTCTCACAAGTTGCACTTGAGGCAAAAAAACAAAAATTACCAACCGACACTGCAGACTCATTCACTTGTAAAGCACTTTTTTCTACCCTAACAAACGTAAATTTTGATTCTACCCGTTTTCTAACCTTGATCAAAAAAACTACGAAAATACGTGATGACCTAAAACAAGAACTAAAAAACATAGGATTAACAATTTCTTATGAAGGACCCGCAAATTTTGTTCCAAAAAACACTGTAGCGGAACTAGTTGAACAAGGTAAATTAGTTGGAGTACAATCTGACCCAACAACCAATCCTGATATTCAATCTCTTAGACAAATTCTAACTTACGGAATCAAAGGAGTAGCAGCATACGCTGATCATGCCCTAATTCTTGGACAAAAAGACCCTGAAGTTTTCACTTTCATTTACGAGGCACTTGTTGCTACTTTAGATGACTCTCTAACGGTTGATGATCTTGTTGGGTTGGTTTTAAAATGTGGAAAAATTAACTTACGAGCAATGGAACTTTTAGATGCAGGGAATACAGGAACTTATGGTCATCCTGTTCCGACAAAAGTTCCCCTTGGAACAAAAAAGGGCAAAGCAATTCTCGTTTCGGGTCATGATCTGAAAGATTTAGAAGAAATTCTCAAACAAACTGAAGGTAAAGGAATCTACGTTTATACCCATGGCGAAATGCTTCCTGCACACGGTTATCCTGAACTAAAGAAGTATTCACATTTCCATGGTCATTATGGAACCGCATGGCAAAACCAGCAAAAAGAATTCAAAACCTTCCCAGGTGCAATCTTGATGACAACAAACTGTCTTCAACGTCCCGCACAGAGTTATGCCGATAATATTTTCACAACGGGTCTAGTTGGATGGGAAAATGTAACCCATATTGCAGACAAAGACTTCAGTTCAGTAATCGAAAAAGCTCTGGAAATGGATGGGTTCCAAGAAGACACAAATGGAAAAAGTGTAACGGTTGGATTTGCACGCAATACCATCCTAAGTGTAGCAGACAAGGTTGTTGACGCAGTTAAAACCAAAAAACTTCGACACATTCTACTCGTTGGAGGGTGTGACGGCGCAAAACCTGGACGGAACTACTTCACTGAACTGGTTGAAATGACTCCTCCTGACACAATTGTTCTAACCTTAGCGTGTGGAAAATTCAGGTTCTTTGACAAAGACTTAGGCACTCTAGGTGACTTGCCCCGACTGTTGGATGTGGGACAATGCAACGATGCTTATTCTGCAATAAAAGTTGCCGTAGCCCTTGCTGATGCTTTTGGCGTGGGCGTTAATGAACTCCCACTGTCATTGGTGTTATCATGGTATGAACAAAAAGCCGTTGCAATACTGTTGACTTTGCTGTATCTGGGAATTAAGAACATTCGTTTAGGTCCCAGTTTACCTGCTTTTGTTTCTCCTAATGTCTTGGATGTTCTGGTTAAAAACTTCAACATAATGCCAATAACAACTGCAGAGAAAGACCTTAAAGCAATATTAGGATAAGAAAAGAAGTCGGATTAACAATGAAAAAAGGGTTAAGTGAAACATGCTACAAGTTCTTTGTTAACTTGGCAAATCCTGCCCGGTTAGCAATATTGGAACAACTGATGAAAAAACCAATGAGTGTAAACGAGCTCGCTGACGCTATCGGGCAAGAACAAAGCATGGTTTCACACAACCTTAAACCCCTTCTTGAGTGCAACTTTGTTTACATCGAACCTGAGGGCAAAAAACGCATCTATTCAGTTAACAAAGAAACCGTTGGAACACTTTTTAGCGCAGTTGAAAACCACGCCAAAAAATTTTGCCCAACAGGAGGAAAATGTCACTTAAATCAAAAATAATTGAATTTTTTACGTTACAGGGTGTATTAGCATTCTTTTTTTTGCATCTTGTTTAATGTAATAGTTCATTTTTCCGGTTTTGTTGATTTTAGGAACTGTAATAACAAATTGTGCTCCTTGACCTTGTTTGCCTGTTTCTTGTATTACCCAACCATATGTTTCGCAAATCTTTCTTATCAAATACAATCCGTAGCCTGTTCCTTTGCCGTAACCCTCTGTGAATATTAGTTCCTTTTCTGATTCAGGTATTCCAATCCCATTGTCTTCATAAATTAGTTTTAGTTGGTTTTTTTCTTCTTTGTAGTATATTCTGAGTTGGTTTGCATATTCACTGTACTTAATTGTGTCATCAATCAGATTATAAAGCAACTGTCGCAGAAGGGAATCAGATAATAAAGTTAAATCTTCGCATTCATTTACAACTTTTAGACCATTTAATCCATGAAGCATTGTTACTTCTTGAACAAACTTTTTCACATCGATGTATTCGAGTTCTTCTATTCCTAACATTTCATATGTTTTTGCAAAATCAAAAATTTGTTCCACTTTGTCAATTGCTTCTTCAATATTGTTAAGGTGTTCTATAGTTTGGGAATCATCCGCTTTTGTTTTCAATTTAGTTAAGTAAACACTATTTGCGATTACTGCAAGTTTGTTTCTAACGTCATGACGGGTAAATTTGCCGACTACACTCAACTTCTCATTTGTTATTTTTAATTTGTTTTGAGACTCTTCTAGGTTCGTCAGCATTTTATTTATTTCATCAGCAAGGTTTGTTATTTCGTCATTTTTTCCTTTTACTGAAACCTTTTTTAAGTGTTTTCTTTGTGATTTGCTTATTTCTTTAACGCTACTGTTCAGTTGAGCTAATCGTGATAGTATTGTTTTTTCTAAAAACAGTATAATTACTATGCTGAATGTTATTCCTGTAAATAGTAAAAGTAAAACAAAGTATGTTATACTTGAATTCCCTTGATTGTAGATATCTCGAGGTAACAGTGCCTCAATTACGAAACATGATTCTCCGTAGATGTCTTCAAATAACGCGTAACCTGCTATGATGTTAGGTGTTAGAGTTTTTAGAATCGTGTTTTGTTCTTCTGAGAAATCTACAAAAGCTTCCTGAAAATTATTTGATGTATCTGAATTAGTGAAATGTTGTAAACTAAGCTTCAACTGTGTCGTCTCGGCTAAACTTTCAAGTTGGATAGAATCAAAGTAGCGCCCCATAATTAAGGATCCAAGAATCGGACCTTCCTCATTACTCTTAACAATTGGGTTCGATGCAATCATCATTGGTCCCTCAGGAAGTAGCAAAAACCCATTGATTGTACTGTTTGTGCCAAAATGTTGCAGTAACTGCTTGTCAGGTGAAAGGTGTTCTTGAACGCTCTCTGGAATTGATAATTCTTTTTCAGTCACCAAATCAAATGCTTTACCATAAACAACATCACCTAACCAGTTAACATATAATATGAGATTAAGTTTTGAACCAGTGAAGGTTTCATCAACTAAGTTTGATTCAATGTATTGTTCATTTGAATTTTGAATAAACTCATACGTGTCATCCCATGCTGCCCAATCATGAACAAAGACATCAAAGTTTCTCAAGTCTGCAGATAAAGAGTTGCGTAACCGTTCTAAATCTTGAATTGTATCTTGTTTTTCCAGTTTTGTAAAACTATCCAAAAAAACAATTTGTGATGTAGTGTACTGAACCAAAATCAAGGCTGTGAACGTCAAAACTAAAATGATTACAATCTTCTTGCGTAGTCTCAAGATAGAGTCAACACACCCACAATGGGTTCCCATTTTGTAGTGTGTATGTCTATATTGTTTGTGAATTTAGTGTCTTGATTCAAGTATTTATTGATTTCATAAATATTTTTGTAAAAATGTTATATTTAGAAAAAAAGAAAGCAGTTCCAAAGACATTAATTGCTTTTTGCAGATATAACGAGTCAAATGTTCTAACAATTAACCTTGAACGTTTTTGGTGCTCCGTCAAATGTAGATTTGTATTTGATTTATTGGACTACTTCAACTTTCTTGATTTCAGGCACTCGTTTTTTTATGCAGTTCTCGACGCCCCATTGCATTGTCATTGCTGACATTGGGCATCCGTTACATGCACCTTTGAGTTTTACTTTTACGGTTCCCTTTTCTACGTCTACGAGTTCTATGTCTCCGCCGTCTGCTTGCAGTTGTGGTCTTACTTCTTCAAGACATTGTGCAACTTGTTCTTTGATAGTTTTTGCCATAAAATATCCCCTAACAAAATAATTGTGTGGGGCGATAATAAGTTATCTGTTTATAGGCGCTTTAATGCCAATCTGTATGCTATTGTTCCTATTGCAAACAATATTATTCCGGAAACAGTTAGGTACAGCAATTCTGGAAAAATTACGTCGACACCAAGATTTCTTGTCATTATGGCTTTCATTGCATCAACCATTTTTGTAAAGGGTAGTGCTTGACCGAATGTTTGTGCGGCAGGGGGCATCATTTCTAAGGGGAAGAACGCTCCAATGAAGAACTGTAATGGAACACTAATTATTACTGCAATTGAGTTTGCTGCCTCTTCATTTTTAGCAACAGAGGAAATGATAAGACCAATACCTATGGCAGAAAGGGAACCCAAAAACATTGCCAAGATGATTACTGGAATGTTCCAGTAAAGATTAACCTGAAACAGTAGAACTCCACTGGCGAGCATAATAAATCCAGACATGTAAACTAAAGCCAAGTTTGAGATTAATTTTCCAATCAAAACAACTGATGGCGACACAGGAGCGATAATCATTCTTTGGAATGTTCCTTTGGTGCGTTCAGTTGCAATGGTCATTGAAGCATGATTTAGTCCACTCCATAAAAGGACAAGACCCAGTGTTCCGGGAACCATGAAGTCGATCCATTGTAGATTATTTTCAGTGACTTCTGCGTTACTTGTTGTAACAATGATGGGGTCTGTAAGAACTTCAACAACCCCTTGCATCTCAACTGGAATGTACTCAATTATAATTTCTTGATAATGTTTAACAAACCCAGATATAAACCCGAGAATACTTTGTTGACGTATCATAGATGCCGTTGTATCAGTAGGATCAACAAAAATTTCCAGATTAGCCTTTGTTGGAATTAGCATTCCAGTTTCATTAACGTAATGAAAAGCCAAGGTTTCAGTGAAATTAGCAGGAATCACCAAAATGACACCCAAATTTCCTCTGCTTATTTCATATGCAGCTGTCCCGTTAGAGTCTCTGTCCCCGTATTCATCAAAAGTACGAACAGAAAAGTTTGCTGTTTCAAGGGCTTCAATAAATGTGTCACCAATTGTGCCGTTAATGGAGGTTTTTCCGTTTATTTCAATTGATTCATTATCAAGGTTAACAACACCAACAACAATGCTGCTTGTGGAGCTTGTTCCAGTTTGTCCAAAGGTAAAACCAATAATTAATATAAAGAATAATGGGAAAAGTAACGTGAAAAATATTGCAGTTTTGTTTCTGAGAACTCCTAGAAAATCAGTTTTTGCAACTGCCGCCACTTGATTTATTGTTCTTTTAAGTTTCATTTTGTTTACTCCCTTAGAGTCCTTCCTGTGAGTGCAATGAACACGTCTTCAAGGGTTACGCGTGATAACTGAACTGACATGACTTTTGCCCCATCTTTTACAATAGTTGACACTATTTCGGGAAGTATGTCATCAGGGCAGTCGGTAATAACTTTCAATGTTTCCTTTTTTTCAGTTTCATCATATGCATTATAAGCGTTTTGTACTCCCGAAATTAGTTTAACATGCTCAATTAGTTTAGACTCAATCTTGTCTGGAACAATAGTTATTGTGTTCTCCATTTTAATTTCTTTAACTAACTGGTTTGGGCTACCCAAAGCAATAATTTTACCGTGGTCCATGATTGCAACGCGGGTGCATAATTCTTCGGCTTCTTCCATCATGTGAGTAGTTAACACAATGGTTTTCCCTTGGCTCTTCAAAGATTCAATAATTTCCCAAAGAGCAAGCTTGTTTTGTGGATCAAGTCCCGCTGTTGGTTCGTCTAACAATATTACTTCAGGCTCATGCAACAAGGCTGCAGCAATGTTTACTCGACGTTTCATTCCTCCGGAATACGTGGAAACATGACGTTTTACTGCTTTTTCTTCTAGCTGCGTAAACTTTAGCAGTTCCTGTATCCTTGTTTTGAGTTTTGTCCCCGATAATCCGTAAAGTCTTCCATAAAATGAAAGGTTCTCTTTTGCATTAAGGTAATCATACAACACAATCTCTTGAGGAACTACACCGAGATTTTCTTTGACTTTAATTGGATGTTTTTGAATATCGTAATCTCCGACTTTAATAGTTCCTGACGTGGGATTTATCATTCCTGAAATCATTTTTGTAAGCGTGGATTTACCTGCTCCGTTGGGACCAAGAAGACCAAATAATTCTCCTTTAGTAACATTGAGGGAAATGTTATCAACTGCTAGTGTATCTTCAAAACGTTTAGTTATTGCGTTTATTTCAATGCCGTTCAATTGTTATATCCCTCTACGTCTTTGAATTTTTGTGAATCCTGTTCAGTCATATCATATCCAATGCAACCAAACAGGGTATTTGTGAATTGTATTAATTTGCTATTAATGTTTTTGTTTATATTCAAAAATTGAAGTTTTTCAAGGTGCAATTATGAATAAACTATCCTCCATAAAAAACAGTTTGTGTCTAATAGTTAATAGGTTAGTTTGAATTTAATTTTGACATAGTCAAAATACATAATAAAAGAGCTGTTTTTAAAAACAATATTTTTTCCTTAATTGTAATCGCAACGTAACAAGTCTGTTTTAAGAAAACATATTTTTAATTAAAATTTTATTAAAAATAAAACCACAAATTTTATTTCCTGCATTGCCATGCGTAGCTTTTGCGCTCTATGAGCGAATAATTGTGTCGGGGATTGAATATGAAAACAGAGATGATGATGAAAAAATTAGATACTGTAACAGAAGAACAATACGTATTGGCCAACGCGTGGGGACTTTCTACTGCAATTGACTTACATTATTGTGATCCAGAATTACTAACCAATCCAGAGGCAATTAGGGATTATACTGCCAAAATCTGTAAACTCATTGATGCTAAACCTTGGGGACCGTGTCATCTCAACAACTTTGGGACAAACCCAGATGTCTTTGGTTATTCCATGGCCCAACTTGTTGAAACATCACTTGTGTCAGGTCATTTTGCAAACAAAACAAACCGAATTTTTCTTGACATTTTCAGTTGTAAATACTATGACCCATTAAAAGCAGTACAGTTTTCAAAAGAATACTTCAAAGCAAAAGATGTCAGCTACAAATGCTTATTAAGAAAATAAAAACAAGTTAATTTTTCGATATCCCAGGTTTTCAGGAAAAGCTGATTACCGAATAAATTAATAATCTGGATTACTGTTATTGTTCTTGGAAAGTGGAAATAATGAGTGAAGGCAAAATCCGGGGTAAAATTTTAGTTGATTTATGGGCTGCAGAAAATCCATTGACCTTGCAAATAATTTCAGAAAAAGCAGGATTAAGTCCCTCTTCCACAATGGGTTACTTGTTGGGTCTCATAAAAGCAGAATACGTTTGTGTTCCCGAAAAACACCAATATACAATAACAATCTTAGGTAAACAAGCCCTAGGATTACCAAAAACTGACAAAGCACTAGCTGAAAAAATTCTGTGTTCAGTGACCAAGGAAAACGCTTTTCATTTTTACAATGGCGTTGACAAGCCCTTAAGTGTTAGCGCATTCAGCCTTAAAGACTTCCTTGATAAAATTCAAACAATAGATATCCAATCAATCGAATTCCACATGAACAGCAAAGACTTTGAATGTTGGATAAACAGCACCTTATGTGATGTTGAATTATCCAAAAAAGTTGCACTGTTACGCGGGACAAACGTGTCAGGAGAGGAGCTCCGAAACAAACTTTATCAAACCGTTAAATCCAGATATAATGAATTAGTTAATCTGGAAGCCTAAAAACCAAAACACAAATTTTAGACTAAATGATTTCCTTAACCGAGGAAAAAGTAATGGAAATCATTTTTTCTGAAAAGTGTTTTGAATACAATTGGCCAGGGCACATAGAACGACCAGAGCGCATGAGCGAAGGTCTAGGAATATTACAAGAAAACTATGATTTTTTGGAACCCACAACAGCTTCAGAAAAAGACCTCTTAACTATTCACGCTAATGAGCATGTGAACCGTGTTAAAAATGCTGTATCATGGTCCCCCCTAGATGCAGACACCCCTGCACCTGAAGGAATTTACAGTCATGCATTGTTGTCAGCAGGTGCCACATTGTTAGCTGCAGAAAAAAAGGCTTTTTCATATATGCGCCCTCCAGGGCACCATGCTGGAATAAATGGTCCTGCATTGGGTGCGGGAACTTTAGGTTTTTGTTACTTTAATAACATTGCATTAGCAGTAAAAAAGTTAGGTCTGCAGACTTTAATTTTGGATATTGATGGACACCACGGAAACGGGACGCAAGAAATTTTTCAAGACGATCCAAAAGTTACTTTTGTTTCTTTGCATCGGCACCCCGCATTTCCTTATACTGGTTTTGTTTCAAAAAACAACTGTTTGAATTTTCCTTTACCTTACTCTACAGGGGATGCTTTGTACATAAAAACCCTTAGAAAAGCTTTGAATGAAATTAAAATGGGCAATATCGACTTGATTGCCCTTTCCGCGGGTTTTGACACTCATGAAGGCGATATTGTTTCTTTGGGTTTAACTAGCAGCAGATACCGAGAAATTGGACGAATAATTGGTGGTTTAAACAAGCCAATTTTTGGTACCTTAGAAGGCGGTTACATAGGAAAATACGTAGGTGTCGACGTTCACGAATTAATTTCAGGCATTGAAGAAGTTCAGTAAACAATCTTTATACACAATGGGGTAAGATTGTTTTCAAAACAAAAATAAGTTGGTTATGGGTTTTTTGTTTAACCCAATAACCTATTGTTTAATTTTTTGGTCTAGCATACCATAGAACTTGTATTGGATAGATTTTGCTTGTTGCTGGCATGTAATTGTCTGTTCCGATAAATCGTGCGTAGACTTGTACTTTGTCATCCCAGAAATCTTTCTGTTTTGCTATCCAGTCGATTGAAAATGTTCCATCTGGATTTGTTTCCCCTGAAGCCAGAAAATCGTCTCGTAGGAAAGAACGGTCATGCTCAAAAATGTGTATTGTAACACAGTCTATGCCTTCACATGAACCCGCCATGTTTAGTTTTCCGGTTAATGTTACTTTGGTTCCTGATTCAACTTTTGTTGGTGGAGCATCTAAAGTGATAAAAGTATCATTTAATCCTGGCGCAGGTTCTTTGCAAACTTCTTTAGGTTCGTACGGCATATACGTAATTGATTCTGTAGTTACATTGGCGTTACAACTTTTCATTACTGCTTCAGCAAGTTGTCTGTCTTTTGTTTGTTGGTCAACTGTTAAATCCTCGATTTCGGCATCACAACTGTTTTGTACTGCTTCAATTCCTTGCATTGCCCCTTGTTTTGTTTCGTATCCTTGGCTTGCTGCAATAATTTCCCCATTTGACGCTTTCAAGTTGAACCTAAATTCGTGAGCAGTGTCAATAAAAACTTCATATTTTGGATTGTTTATTTTTTCCATACCTGTTGTCTGGTCTTCCACGTGCGAACCACAGTTAGCTTGAACCGATTTTACTCCGTTTATGCATGCTGCTTTGCTTTCGTAGGCTTCACTTACTGCAATGATTTTATTGTTAGGCGCTCGAAGCCTAAACCGAAATTTTCCTGCTACATCTTGATAGATTTGATATTTTGCTTTCAAAAAAATCACCATATAAAATAATATGTTGAATACGGTTAAAGATTGCTACTAAAAACGTGTAAAATATGTTACACGGTTTTAGAAATATTGCCAAAAATATTAATGTCCACATTTTCTGATGCTTAACTATAAATCTTTTTTTAGCACGTGTTTGATGAGCAAAACTAAATTTAAAAATAGCTTTAAAGCACCTCCGAAATAATTATTATAGGATTTTAATGATATTCAAAACTAAAATTACTGATATTATTCAAAGAACCCATGACGTGAAAAGTTACCGTTTTTCCAAACCAGATTCTTTTGAATATACTGCAGGTCAATATTTGATTATATCTTTGCCCAACGGAAAAGGCGGTTCGTTGAGAAAGCCTCTTACCCTTTCTAGCAGCCCCACAGAGGATTTTATTGAAGTAACAAAAAAATTAACTGATGGTCATGAATTTTCTGAAGCTTTCAAACATCTCGATGTAGGAGATGAAGTGCAATTAGATGCCCCCTATGGACAATTTGTCCTTGACGAGAAACAAAATAAAATTGCAATGCTTTCAGGAGGGATTGGAATTACGCCTTTTAGAAGCATATGTAGGTACGCCACTGATTTGAAATTAAAAACAGATATTTTTCTTTTTTATGGGAACAAAACGTCAAAGGATATAGTCTTTAAACAAGAATTTGACCAAATGAAAGACGAAAATCAACAATTCAAAATTGTGTATACCTTAACGCGACAAGACCCCAATTGGACTGGACAAACTGGACACATTGATGCTAATCTAATAAAAAACGAATTACCTGACTACTCCCAAAGAATGTTTTACCTTTGTGGACCCCCTGGAATGATGAAAGCAATGCAAGACTTCCTTCAAGAGTTGGGCGTAACAAAACAAAAAATAAGTGTAGAAAAATTTCCAACAAATTAACAGCAAAAACACATTTCATTTTACCTTGAAAATTGTTAGTATCTTTGTTAGCGAATGATAAAGAACTGAAAACAGCGCTAAAACAAATATTGCTCCCAAAATAAAATAAATGGTAATTTTCGCCAAAAAAGCTATAAATGCAAGTTTTAACAATCAATTCACAAGTCTTCTCTATTTATCGAGTGAGGATGAGTTAATAAACCAAAAAAAGCATGAAAAATTTGAAAGTTGAGCTGAAAATGTATGATAAATAAGGAAATTGTCGCAGCACTGAGGGAAAATCTTGGTGAAAAGCACATTCTTAAAATAACCGCTCCGAGATCTCGACGAATTTTTGTTTTTGCTAAAAGAAATTGTTTCAAAGAGGTGATTCTTTTTTTGAATAGCATTGGATTCACGCATCTTTCTACCATAACAGGTTGCCAAAACAGTGAAGGTTCAATTGAAATTCTATATCATTTCGAAAATCAAGGCACATTGGTCACTGTAAGAGTTTCTCTGCCTATTAATGTGGGGTCACTTTCAACAATTACTGATATTGTACCTGGATCAGTGCTCTATGAACGCGAAATTCATGACTTGTTTGGAATAAAGTTTGAAGGTCATCCCGATTTAAGCCGCCTAATCTTGCCTGATGAATGGCCAAACGAAAGTTATCCCTTGAATAAGAACACAAGCAGTTTAACTACCCAAAAATAACTGGCGTAAAAGAGGGCGAATGATGTTAGAAGAAAACAATTTTTTATTATTCATCGAAAATCAACTAGATGAAAAGTAGGAAACATCCATGGTCATAGTTGAGCCACATCAAATAGTCATGTTCGCAATATTTGCTCCAATCATAGTTAGCATCACGTCTCACATCATTTCTAAGATACCAAAAGCAGGTGCACAACTAGCTAAGGTAGTTTGCATTGTCACAGCATATATTGTTTTTTTTAGCATACTCTCCCTTGTTCCTTCTGTTTCTTCAAGTCCGATTCAATCAGAATTTTTTCATTTACCTTTATTTGTCACCACAGCAAATTTAGAGATATACGTGGATTTCTTGTCTCTTTTACCTGCACTGCTTTGTTCTCTTTTCGGAGCACTTGCATTAACATTTACAGTACAATATCTTTCTCCAAAAAACAAAGCATATACAATCAGTGACGGATTTAACCGGTTGTACTCTGTTTCTCTTCTAATGGTCGGTGCGATAAACGGAGCACTTTTTTCCAGCAATTTAATCGGTCTTTTGCTTTTTTGGGAATTAGTAAGTGTTTGTTTGTATGCCATTATTTCTTTTTGGTACTCTAAAAAAAATTGTGTACAATCAGCATTCAAATGTTTAATCATGACGCATATAGGAAGTTTGGCATTGTTCATTGCTTCCATTGTTTTATTCTTCACGTCAGGAACCCTTAATATGATAGAGCTAGGAAACGGGGTTTTTACAAATACTGTTGCGATAATTGTATTTCCTTTACTGCTTGTTGCATTGTTACCAAAAGCGGTTCAGATACCATTTCATATATGGCTACCTGATGCAACTGTGGCTCCAACATCAACTATGATCTTGTTTTTAGTTGGAGATTTGGCAGGAATATATTTGCTTATTCGTTTTTTTTCGCAAGTATTTCAGCCGTTTTTAACTAATCTGCCAATCATACCTTTTGCAGTCTTATTTGGGAATATCAACATTTGGAGCTTCATAATTTCCGTTATTGGAGTTATTACTTTGCTGTCTGCTGCAATTAACGCCATCACTGAAAACGAACTAAAGCGGATATTGGCTTACAGCGTCATATCTGAGCTAGGTTACAGTGTTATGGTTATTGGTTTCGCTACATCATTGGGAACAGTTGCAGGTTTGTTTTATTTGACATCACATGTTTTCGTAGCGGGAGTACTTTTCCTTTGTGCTGGCGCTGTTATTTATGCAACAGGTAAAAGCAACATTGACGAGCTTGGAGGATTATATCGCTACATCCCTATTACGGCAAGCTGTTGTGCTCTTAGCGTTCTCGCTATTGGGGGTTTACCATTATTGAGTGAATTCACAGGAAAGTACTTGATTATCCATTCCACGCTTGAAATAGCTTCACCGTTCTTCTTGGCGGCAACGGTATTGGGTGGAGTTTTTCATCTTGCTATCGCGATTAGATTGTTATATTCTGTTTTCTTAACTCGAGGAAGTAATCTAGGAATTGACCCAAATACCAAGGAGCCTCCTATTACAATGCTTGCTCCCATGATTCTGATGTCTGCTGTTGTAATATTTTTGGGAATGTTACCAATGCCACTTTTAGATACTTTTATAATACCTGGAATTAGGCAACTGGGGTTCGCAGCTAACATAATTGAGCCGTTCGGAATCATACATCCAGCCCTAGGTTTTTGGACCCCATTAGTAATAGCAATATCAATGCTTGTACTTGGTTCAATGCTCATCCTTACTGTCACATATACGACAAAGAGAAAGCATAGAGAACAAAGTAGTGAAGACGCATTTAAACCGGTTCTCTGTGGAGAAGATGAAAACGAAATTTATGAGGTCCCGTCAAGCTTTTTTTATCACACCTTTACTCAGGTCTTGAAACTTGAAAATCTTCGCCACAGGCTAAGTGTTGATCGTTTTTACTATTTCTTGTTAAGCAAGCTATCTAAAGGATGTCAAAAGTTACTTGCTTTGGATATTCATCAGAATTTCACACCAGCGTTTATGTCTTTCATTATTGGGGCGATAATACTGATTCTTATTGTTGTTTTGGGGGTATAATCACATGGAGCCTACTGTTTTAGTAACTTTGATAATATCAGCGGCTTTTACTGTACTGGCTTGTTTTGCTGGCAGCACAAAACGAACAATTCATTTGCTTGTTCTGCAAGCTACTGCAATAGGATTTGTTGGGCTTATGAGTTGTATAGTTAATCTAATAATAGGATTGCATTTAGAAGCCCTAATTGATTTTTTTGCATCATTTTCTGAATGGTTTGCATGTGCTATTGTGTCTCCTTTGATAATTTATTGGGGAATGGTAAATACCAAAAATGAAGTTGATCAGCCGATAATAGGAATGCGAATGATGGTTATAGCAGTTATAGCCATTGCAGTCTCATGTTTAGTATTAGGATCAGGTTTCCTGTTTCAGGTCCCTCTCCACTTGGAAGTTTTACCATTTGTCAGTTTTATGTTGGCTCTTTCAATATTATTAATTACTACTAGGAAAGACCCTTTGAAAATATTAATCGGTTTCAACATGGCAGAAACAGCGCTTTATCCATTGATTTCGAAAAGCCCTTTGGTTCTAATTCCGTTCATTTTAGCAATTATGATTTTTGTAAATATTGTAGGAGTGTTTGTCATCTCAGAAGCCTATAAAGAATACGGCACAAGTCTAATTGATAAATGGAGATGGAATGATTAATGTACTCCCTGCTACCGCTTCTTTCTTTGATTATACCATTTTTCATCGGGACATTATGTTTAATTACATACCCATTTAGATATCTAGAATGTTTTTTCAAGAATGTCCAAAAAATTATACTTGTTTTTGGTACGGGACTAACTTTGCTTATAGTCGTAGGAATGGTTCCAGAAGTTATAGCAGGCCAAACTTTAGAAATTCCTTGGCTTGCTCTTCAAGTTGACTCAACTAACATAATTGGGCTTGTGGGCGTAACGATAATCTTCTTTTTAACGTCAATCTACAACATAAAAGCTGAACAGGGTGGTCGTTTAAAGCCAAGTCTTTACAACTTTTTTGTTTTATTATTTCTTTTTTGCATGGTAGGAATTTTACTTTCCTTTGATTTGTTTGGAATCTTCCTATTTGTGGAATTGCTTATTGGTGTTTCAATCATTCTTGTTACCCATTCTTCAGGAAAATTATCTCCAGAAGCTGCCTTCAAATATTTGGTAATTACTGCAGTCAGCGCGTTGTTTGTGCTCTTAGGAACGTTAATCGTTTTTGTTACAACGCAAGACTCGAATATGTTTTCCATAATGGAAAACCCGGGCGCGTTAGTCGAAAACGCACGCTTATTGATGATAATAGTAGCTCTTTTTGTGGCAGGAATTGGAGCAGACATTGGGGTTGTACCCTTTCATGGTTGGTTACCTGACGCTTTTCCTGCATCAACTCCAACGATCAATGGTTTCTTCTGTGCAGAACCCATTGCACTCATTTTTGTTTTGTACCGGGTCGTTAACATGTTCTATGTGATTTATCCATCTATCGTAATCATATTAGTAATGGTGGGGGTAGGTCTAGGATCGATTATTATCGGAACTTTATTAGCATATTCACAAAAAGATTTCATGCGAATGATAGCGTACGCGAGCATAGATACATTTGGGTACGCGATTCTTATCTTTGGTTTGTTTACTTCGCTAAGTTCCATTGCAGGAAAATTCTACATAGTTAATGCTGCATTAATAAAAACAGGGGTCATTCTGTGTTTAGGTTCTGTCTATATTCGGGCTGGAACACGGAACATGGATGTCTTAGGCGGTTTAGCAGGAAAGATGAAAAAAACTGCAATAATTTACATCGTTTGCATTCTTTCTCTTGTGGGTGTTCCGCCGTTGAGTGGATTCTTCGGAAAATGGTTGATTTTCACTGCGTTATATGATTATTTGTTACCGCAGACAGGTGTCTTAATATCTGTTCTAGTTATTGTGTTCTTTGCAGGGCTCTCAATAATTCCGTTTATGTTCTTAATACGGTCATTCAACAAAATATTTTTGGGTCATTCAACGCTGATTGACAAGGTTAACGAAGTACCATTTAGTATGTGGTTGCCCGTGGCAGTTTTGGTGGGTCTAACAATTTTGGTTGGACTGTTTCCACAGATTTTCTTAGGTTTAATTTCTCCAGTTTAAGCGTGCCTAGATCTATGGAAAAACCATTTTTTTGATCCTATTTTTAGTCCGACATCTATACTGAGATGTTCAACAAATTTACCGATTACATAACCGCTTTCGCTGACTATTTTTATCAACTGGTATTTAGTAGTATAAACAGTGTAACTTTCTTCAGGGTCAACTTCGACAGTATCTGCATTTTGAGTGATCTCTCCCAACATGTAAACTTTGATTTCTGCATCAAGGTAATTACCTAAGAAAATCCTTGTAACTGATAGTTTAATGGTTTCCTCCAAAATGTTTTGCGCAGGGATATCTTCAGATTCTCTTGGAGTTATCGCGATTGTTTTTTCTGTTTTTGAAAGTTCACTTTTTTTGTCTTCAATCTTTTTGAAGTCATGTTTTTTTATAAGCAAGGTTCCCAATCCAGAAAACTCTGTATGCCTAAAAACTACATCTTTTAGGATTAAGACAACGGTTTCACAGTGACCAGACAAGCATTTCCCTCATTTATTTGATAATATTAATTGAATAAGCTAAATCTTTATGTAATATTTAGTTGTTCACGATCGTGTACAGCCATCAAAAACTCAGAAGAGAAGTCTATTGCCTGTTTTGGGCAAATCTCTTTGCATTGACCACAAAATATGCACATATCTAGATTGAATGTTACCTTTTTTTCCTCAGTCACTATTATTGCACCTGTAGGACAGGTTCTGGTGCATAATAAACAACCAATGCATGCTAAATGATCAAAAACTATTTTTCCTCTGAAGTTCTTAGAAACTGGAACTAATTCATTACTTTTTGTAAAAGATTTAACCGTTATAGGTTTATGGAATAAAGATCGTAAGGAATCTCGAATCATTTTACAAGTTCACTCAAGTTAGATTATAGACCCATGATTAAAGATACTGCTGAAAGGGTAAGCAGTATTATAGGAATTGACCAATATAACTTAAATGCTTGCCCTATTTTTAGCCTTGCGAAGAGGGTCCTAGGCAAAGTTACAATGAAAAACATGACAAGTAACGCAATAAGTAAACTTACAAACAAATTAAACCATGTATTATAATCAGGAAACCCGTTAAAGTATGCAGGTAAATATAAAAAGAGCATTGTCGAAAGAAACGTCAAAGAAAAGGCTAATACAGATTTAGCTAGCTTCATCAAAGCTAGGTATGGTCCACCATATTCAATCAGTGTTCCATGAACAATCTCAGTTTTTGCTTCAGATATATCAAATGGTACGACCCCTACTGCTGCAGGAATACAAAAAATAAAAGTCGCTGCAGCAAATGCAATACTAAGATTAGAAAATGCCAGAGGCATTCCAGCGGTTTCTTGAGCGACCAAAATGTCGTAAGAGGTAACAGAAAAACCTGTTTTGAAGGAAACAAATCCGATTGATATAATCATTGGAACCTCATAAGACAATAGCATAACCACTGCGCGAGAAAATCCAAGTGTTCCAAACGGATTCCCAGATGATGAACCACCAAACATGATCATCAGTGAAGGCATTGCTAACAAATATAATACAAGGATAAGGTCTCCAATGAAATTGACTCTTAGTAATATTGAAAGAAAGGGTATCATTGCACCTAAAACAGAACAAACTACAGCAATAATAGGTGCAATTGTAAATATTGAAGATATAGCGTTATTGGGAATTATTCTCTCTTTTCCAAACAGTTTTATGAGATCATAAAAAGGTTGCAGTATTGGAGGTCCTATTCTGTTTTGCATTCGCGCATGAAGTTTTCTGTCGATTCCCGCAAATATAAGACTGATTGCAACTATGAGTGGAAAAGAAACAATAATTAGAATGACTGTTATTGCTAGGTCGACAGTGTTCATCATCTTTTTTCACCTATCAGCACAACTCATACACGGGTCAATAGAAGAAACAATTACAGGTATGTCAGCAACTTCTCTTCCTATAAGTAAATTTTTCAAGCAAAGTATGTTTGCTAATGTTGGTGTACGAATTTTTAATCTATTTAAACCGTTTTTTCCATTGCTCTTTACAAAATGCAAAAGTTCCCCACGTGGAGCTTCGATTCTTGAGATTGCTTCGCCCTCGGGAATTTTTCGTGCTACTTTCAGAAGCGAATTGTCTATACCCAATTGACCAGAGGGCAGTTGATCTAATGCAGTTTGAATAAGGTTAACAGATTCAAACATTTCTAAGACGCGGACTTCTGCTCGCGAAAGGGCATCTCCTTTTGTTTTAACAATTTTAGAAAAATTTTTTTTTAGGTCTCCATATGCCGCGTAAGGATCATCTTTTCGTACGTCCGTTTCTACACCCGAGGCTCGAGCTGTAGGACCTACAACACAAAGCATTTTTGCGACGTCTTTACTCAATATGCCCGTGTCACTTAGCCTTTTTTCTACAGTTTTGCTGTGAATAATGTCAAGCAGGTAACTGCATATTTTCTCAGCTTCTTTCATAAAGGCTTGCAGGTCATTCATTGAGTCAGGGGTTAAATCATTACGGACTCCCCCAAATGTGTTAATAGAGTGGTGAACACGATTACCGGTTATTCTTTCAAACCAATCCATTATTTTTTCGCGAACACGCATGCTATACATAAAAGCAGTGTCAAACCCTATTCCATAGGCTGCAACTCCAATCCAAAGCAGATGGCTGTGTAGTCTTTCCATTTCTGATAATATTGTTCTAATATAAGATGCACGTTCAGACAGTTCTATTCCCCCAATTTCTTCAATAGCTTGGACAAAACATGTAGAATGACTGTGTGAACAGATTCCACATATTCTTTCAACAAGATATGTTGTTTGAACAAGATTTCGGTTTTGAGCTAGTTTTTCTATTCCTCTATGAACAAATCCAAGTCGCAGATCAACATCTACAATTTTTTCCCTATTGAGAGTTACTTTAAAGTGCACAGGCTCTTTTAGGGCAGGATACACTGGACCAACAGGTATAACAGATTTAGTGTAACATGGTTCGTCCTTTTTGTCTTCCAATATGTTCACCCAAATTTTTTCTGAATAGCCAAGGCTACTCCTTGTATTATTGCTTCAGGTCTAGGTGGACAACCACTTACATAAGCATCAACTGGAATAATTCCATCTACTGGACCCTCAATTGAATAGCTGCCCCTAAATGGTCCACCAGATAAAGCGCAAGCTCCGACTGCTACAACTGCCTTTGGTTCAGGCATTTGATTATATATCATTGTCATTCTAGAAAGCATTTGACGAGTTACGGGACCAGTAATCAACAGAACATCAGCATGGCGGGGGGAACCAACAAGAACACACCCTAACCGTTCAACATCATAGCGTGGAGTTATAGTAGCCAATATTTCAATGTCGCATCCGTTGCATGAACCACTGTTTAAATGGAAAAGCCATGGTGATTTTATTCGAGACCGTTTTGTGATTCGTCCCATGAAGATTAGATCCTAAATTTAATTTGTTAAGTACCACATTGGCAACATTAAAAATGTTTTCTTAATTTTTTGATGTACATGCTGGAATGGCCCCAAATTAGATAGCTTATTTTGAAAATCAGGTTCTCATACTTTATCTGTAGCGTCAAACAGGGCAGGTTATTCCCTGCGAGACAAGATGAGCAGAAGATCCTTGAATCACTCGTTACAATCGTTGACTTAAGCTTTGCTTACAAAATACTTAAACAATGTTTTCATACCTCAGGTCTTAAGAAATTACCCAAAAACCGATGGTTCTCGTTCCCACATTCATAGTAATGCCCATGAAAGCAGTTTGCAGTCCTGAGAGAGAAAACCAGAATTTTAAACATTAACAAAAAAAGAAAATTATGCATGATTAAAAAAGACCAAGGACTCCACATGAAGCGTACTAAGCAGATTTTCTAAGAGTTACAAATAAAACGTCAATAAGAAATCGACCACAAAACCATGTTTCCTTTATTGAGATTATGTGCACTTCATTAGTATAAGGTCAAGCTGAGAATTGGAGTTGCAATTAGCCAACATAACGATTCTAACCTTAGAAGGCTATTTTGAAGCATAAGTTTTCCGTTAAAAATTAAAAGAAAGAGAAAAAATTCTCTTGAATGTGTTTATACGCGTCTGCGTTTGACTCGGCTGCCAGCGCTTCGTGCTGCGATTAGACCGACTTTTTTGCCGGGTGGCGCATTTCGTGAAACTGTGGTTACTTTGCGTCCACCTTTCTTGCTGCTACCGTAAGGGTGACATGCAGCTATCATGGCGATACCTCGGGTTCGAGGATACAAGTGGCCTTTAGCTTTCATTAAATGATATTTTGTTCCTGCTTTCAGGAAGGGTTTTTCTGTTCGTCCTGCACCTGCAACTATTCCGACTGTTGCTCTGCATAGGCTGTTAACTTGTTTGTTTCGTTTTGATGGAAGTCTCACTATTGTTTTGTTTCCAACAGAATGTGAAATGATAGTTGCATATGCTCCAGATGCGCGAACCATTTTTCCTCCGTCTCCGGGGGATAATTCAATGTTGCAGACCATGGTTCCTTCTGGAATCTTGCCGATTGGAAGAACGTTTCCGATATCAACAGCAGCTTCATCGCCGACCTGTGTGGGTTGACCTTCGTATGCTCCTTCGGGGGCTACTGTGTAGTATGTGTCTCCACTTTCTAGTTTGATAGAAACCATAGGTGCGCCTCTTCCGGGCTCGTGCATTATGTTTGTTATTTGCCCGTTTACCACTGCTTTGTTTTCAGTGATCGCTACTGAAGGATATCTAACAGGGGCTACACGCTTGTGGGTTGATGCCCTAAAAGTTGAGGAGCCTCTTCCGCGTCTTTGCACTCGTATTCGTTTTCCCAATTGTCACATCTTCCTTTGAAACGTAGGTTCTACAGACGAAACAGTTTAAATACTTTTAGTTTTCTGCGCTCCTAGAATAGCGCCTAGTCACCAAAGTATGCACAATTAAAATAACGCCGATAACTGCAACAATACCTAAAAGCACATAATTGAACAGAGAAACCATGCTCTGAAGTTCAACTGGGATTTCACCTGTAGCACGGTAAGAATCAAGGAGTTCTTGAAACGTTAACCCAAAATAGGTTCCTATGTATGTGTAAAATAGTGTACGGGGAAATGTGCCAATTATTGTAGGAATCAAGAAACTTTTTAGTTTCATTGTAGTCAGACCCGCACCGTATGATATTGCATCAAAGGAGATGAAAGGCGCAAACCTTCCAAGAAGAATTGCCCAGCTTCCCCATCGGTTAACCCAGTTGTCTGCAAATTGAATGCCTTTTTCGCCTATTAGTTTGATTGCAAGGTTCCTGCCGCCTTTTTTTGAAATATAAAAACAAACAATGGATGCAACTATTGAACCTAATGATCCAACAATCCACCCAAAGGGAAAAGGGAAAGCCAAACCGGCTACAATCAAAACCAACATAGAAGGAATTGGCATTGCGATTGCTTGAATAACCATTATTCCAAACAACAGGGGAAGCCCTCCTGCTTGAAATGATTCGATTACTATGATTAGAATGTCATAAACAATTTCTGGAAAAATAAACAAAACAGCAGAAGCAGCGATAGCTAACAAAAAAACAAGAACTGAAAGAAATTTGGTGGAGCTGGGCATCTGATGACCAGACGCTCCTCGTTTTAGAGGATGCCCAGTTTGATCGCAAGATCAGATGCTTTATGTTCAGGAGTTAACCTGACAAACGCCTTTTTTTCTCCCTTGGGAGTTATGGTAGAGTTGACGCTTAACACGTCAACATCGTAGAGTTCTTCTACTGCCCGTTTGATGTCTGCTTTGGTTGCTTTTTTGCTGACAATAAAGACTAGTTTGTTTTCTGTTTCAAGAATGCGGCTGGTTACTTCAGTCATAACCGGATAACAGATAGCTTTGTATGCATCCATTTTAGTTTCCTCCAAATACAGTTTCAACTTTTTCAAAAGCTGAATTCGTCCAAACTGTTAATCGTCCCATGTGAGTTCCTGGCGCCAAAAGTTCAGCGTTCAAGTTCTCAACAGAAACAACATCCAAACCAGGAAGGTTTCGTGCAGCTTCAGCAACTCCATCGTTTTTTGCTATTACTAACAAAGGACCAATGGCTTGTTTCATTTTGCGTCCTCGCATTTTTCCTTTTCCTGCTCGGACTTTGCGGCTTTCTTTTACACGGAAAATATCTGCCCATACCCCAAGGTGAGACAATGTTTCTTCAACTTCTTGGGTTTTTTTTAGACTTTGAATTTCGTCTACAACTACCAACGGGAAGTCTGGGACTTCATCTACCATATGACCTCTAGCTGATACTGTTTCTTTGGAAGCTGTTGCAGCAACAGCAGAACGTAATGCCAGATTCATTTCTTTTTTCGGCAATTTCTTTTTAATTTTCTTTATAGATTCTGGAGGATGAGCTGATCGACCACCTACTACTCCAGGAGCAAAAGCTGCCCGTTGCCCTCGTTCTTTAAATCGGGGAACACGAGAAATGCCTAAACCAGCGTGGCGAGATTCTGCAGTGTTTTTCTTTCCAGCCATTGGGTCTCGGCCTTGAGGCTGATACTTGTGGGACTGGATTGTAACTACTGCACGTTTTACTACATCTGGTCTGCTGATTGTGTTGAATATTCGGGGCAGATTAAGTTGGCTGACTTCTTTGCCGTTTAGATCAAATACTTTAGCTGAAATTTTACCCATTGTTTATTCACCAATTATTTTTGTGTAGACTCCAAAGAAATGTAAGTAATGTTTGGGGATACTTCAGCAGTTTTAGTTGGAGGACGAGCTGGAAACCGTAATGTTACAACACGTTTTGCTGGACCTGGAAGGCTGCCATCAACTAGTAAGTAAGTTCCTTTAACTTCTCCATACCTTACAAAACCGCCTTTTGGAGTAATTTCTTTTCCGTCAATTCCAATTTTTAGGATACGTTTATTGTATTCTGTTCTTTGGTGGTAACCCATCTGTCCAGACCGGGGAACACTGTAAAGTACTCGGGCAGGTTTCCATGGAGCAATTGCTGCAACAGCTCGTTTTCCTTTTCTGGATTTACGGGGCAAAATGTTGACGCCCCAGCGTTTTACTGGTCCTTGGAATCCTTTGCCTTTTGTTATTGCTATTGCGTCCATGAATTGTCCTTCTTTAAAGATGTCTGTTACTGAAACAGTTTTTCCGAGTAAACCTTTTGCGTAATCAAACTGTTCTTGGATTGAACCGCCATCAACCTTGATTTCTGCGGAGTCAGGTTTTTTCTTTGGCACAGATGCAAGGCGGGGTTGTGTTGCTACTAGAACGCGGATTTCTGCAATTTTTTCGAGGTTTTCTTCAATTTGTAAGAGTTTTTCCACGGTTTTGAATTCTTCAGGCAACACAAACGATCGTTCAAAATCTTTGGGCGGATTTTGCATCCATGCTTCCGTGAAAGTGTGTAGACCATATTGGTCTTTTGTGTAAGTGCGAATTGCATACACAATTACGGGGGGAACTTCCAATATTGTTGCTGGATGAGAAGTTTCTTTTCCCATATGTAGGGAGCCGGGTTTGTCCTCTATCATGTTGATGTGAGTCATTCCAGCTTTGTAACCCATGAAACCGAGCATTGTCGGTCCTTCTTCTACTTTAGGCCAGAAACGGATTCTTCCTACCGTTCGTTTGGCACGGCCTCTTGGTAAATACGCTAATGAACCATGCTTAGGCGCAGACTTTTTTCTATGACCCATGCTAATATCCTTCTTGTGTTTTAGTTACAGTTCGTCTTTTCCAATAATAACGTCAGGTTATAAACTTTATCTATTCGGTGGATATATCGCCACTGTTTTACCGATTTTTTGCACCCTTCCCCCTTTTTTATTTAATTAGGAGACTCTAAAATGGGACAGGAAAAAGAATTAACAATACTAATTGTTTGTTTATTCTTTGGACTTTTGGTAGTTGGTGCAGTTCTTAACAATATCAACACGCCATTAAACACCGAAGGCTTACTGTTCAGTATGGGGATAGAAACAGCAGGTTCTAGCATATATCATAGCTTTGTTTTTTTAGTGCTATTGTGGTATTACGTGGCATTGTATTTTTCATTTGTTATTTTTATCTAAACAGATATGCAGACTATTTACAGACAAATACACAGCGAAATTCTTACGGCTAACGGCTGACACACATTAATTAATTATAGAAAGCAAAAATCGCTTAAGTTTTGCTTCTTTTTGCCCTAAAAACAATTATGCTTCTTAATAGAGCAAACCACAAAAATTTTTGTAGAAAATGGCACATCTTTATAAGGGCTTCAATAAAAAGAGATGGCGAAAAACAAGACACGGAGTAAAAAACCAAAATAAGCTGAAAATAGATACTGTCGAAATAGAAAATCCATTAAAACAAGGATTGAAACTTTCCCCCTGATAGGCGCAGTTTGGCATGTTTGTTGCGTCGAAATAGAAAATCCATTAAAACAAGGATTGAACAAGATCGTCATAATTTCAAACCAATTTAGTTTGGCATATTAATCAGGTTGGTTTTTGGTTTTTGAATTTAAAAGGTCAAGAATTTGTTTTCTTGCTTGACCGATTGTAAGAGGAAGAGGGCCATCAATTGGAAGTTTGTCTTCGTTGCATAAAATTTCAAAAAGATGGGTAAGGCGAGGTGACCGCAAATTAACATCCCGTATAAGTTTAGTGTTAGAAAAGATTTCGTTAGGTGAGCCTTCGACTACAATCTTGCTTTTACTAAGAATGCAAACTTTGTTAGCAAACAAAGGAACCATATCCACGTCATGGGTGGCCATTATCAAAGTTATTCCTGATTCTTTGTTTAATTTTAATAGCAAATGCAAAATCTCACTAGATGCCCGTGGATCCAAATTAGAGGTAGGCTCATCCATTACAATAACTTCAGGATGCATTGCAAGTACTCCTGCCAAAGCAACCCGTTTTTTTTGTCCTAAACTCAGAAAATGGGGGGGTTTTTCAGCAAATTTGGTCATGCCCACAATTTCAAGGGCTTCCTTAACAGAAGTTTTAATTTCGTCCGGAGACATTCTGAGATTCAAAGGACCAAAGGCTACATCTTGTTTTACTGTTGGAGCAAACAGTTGGTCGTTTGGGTCCTGAAAAACGTATCCTACACGTTTTCGTAGTTTGCGTAACGAATCCGACTTGTAGTCTAATGGAGTGTCTTCAAAGTAAACGGTTCCAGATGTTGGTTCCAGTATTCCATTTAGATGAAGAAGCAATGTTGTTTTTCCTGAACCGTTGGTGCCTAGAAGGGCAGTTCGGTCACCTTTGGGAAAGCAGGTTGTTGCATCGTTGAGGGCAAGGGTTCCGTCGTCGTATTTGTGGGAAACATTTTCTAAACGAAAGGACATTAGGTTATCAAACTCCATCCCGATGCAGTTAAAACTGATGCCAGTATCAAGAAAACGTCAAAAAAAAGTATTCCGATAACCAACCAAAGCCTTGAATTAGGTAAGTCGTCTAGGATTTGGATTTCTCCGTCATAGCCTCGGGCGCTCATCGCTGTGAAGGTGCGTTCTCCTTGTTCCAAAGTTCTAATGAACAGGTTTCCCGCGAGCAGGGCTGTTGATTTGATTTTGCTGATCCAGTTTGTGTTCCCAAGGCGCATCTCTTGAGCGGTGTTCATTTGAGATGCAATTTCAAGCAAAAGAAAGATGTAACGGTAAATCAAAAGGGACATTTCAATCAAAATCTGAGGAACATGGATTCTTCTGAGCAAGATCAGAATGTCAGTTATGGGAGTAGTTAAAACAAGAAAATATAAGCAAGAAATCCCTCCTGCAACCCGCAGAAAGGTTGCTACAGCCATTGTAACGCCACTTTTGAAGATTGTCCAACTGAACCATGGAGTAGCAATTTCCATTAATGACTCACCGTAACCAAAGAAAAGGGCAATCAATACACAACTTAATAGAGCAGTTGCAAGGGGGTACAACAACATTTTCCAATAAAAATGAGCAGGGATTTTGGCATACAACAAAAGCAATGCTAAATTTATGAAAAAAACAAAAAACGGTATTATTGGAGATGGAGACGCTACAGAGATTACCAGAACAGAAAGGGCAAACAAGAGTTTAGTTGCAGGTGAAGTTTTAGCTAAATTATTAGTGTACGCGTATCTGTCAACGCGTGCGCCTATTTGACCGAACTGCATAGCCTATATTCTCAGAGGTATAGATATTTAATCTGTGTCTTCCCGTGGGGCGCGTTTCCCTTTTTCGTAGCCAATGAAATATCCAATTATTATTGCACCTATTGCTGCTTGGGTTACAAACAACAGGCTTTCAATTTCGCCACTTGGAGGTTCCCAAATGGATTCAAACCAAGGTTCGTAACCTGTTTCTAAAATTAGGTCTTCTGCTGCTCCGTCAGCTCCGCCGTATTCTGCGTTTGGGACTAAGATTAAAGGTACAAGAACTAATGCAACAACAGCTGCTAGCATGATGATGTGTTTGGTTTCCATTGTTTAGTTTCCTCGCGTTAGGGCTGAGGGCAAGTTAACTGCCCCTATTGTATTCAAAAGTTTTCCTTTGTACTTCACTAAGAAGTCAAATAAGAAGACTGCCAATATTCCTTCAGCAATTGCTAAAGGAATTTGTGTTACAGCAAATACGGTTCCAAACTTTGCAAAGGCATCCAAGAAACCAGCAGCTGTAGGAAAAGCCAAAGCAAGCTGTACTGAAGTCGCAACGTATGTTAACAGGTTACCTAATGCAACTGCAAGAAATACTCCAAAGGAACTAGGTACCTTTGCTTTTTTGCAGATTACCCAAGTTCCATAGGCTACAACTGGTCCAACAATTCCCATTGAAACTACGTTAGCACCTAATGTGGTCAAACCGCCATGGGCAAGAAGCAGGGCTTGGAACACTAATACTAGCATTGAAAGAACCGCTGCGATTGCGGGTCCAAAGATTACCGCAGCTAAACCTGAACCAGTTGGATGCGAACAGCTACCAGTTACTGAGGGAAGTTTCAAAGCAGACAAAACAAAGATAAAAGCGCCAACAAGTGCAAGAAGAGGTTTTGTTTTCGGGTTGTTTTTTGTAACAAGGGAGATTCTGTAAATTCCATATATTACTACGGGTATCATTACTATCGTCCAAAGTTCCCACCAAGGGCTTGGCAGAAAGCCTTCCATAATATGCATAAATTAATCACTGAACCCGGATAAGCCATCCAGTTGCATATATAATTTGTTTCAACCAAAGTTTAATAGAAGTTGAATAGAAGCAACAAATGAAAAAATGATTCTTTCCAAAGAAAATGTAACTTTAAACCTCTAAAGGGATTTTGCTAAATTCACAACCTTACTTTTTATGCGGTCAAACTCTTTTGAAGCTTGTTTGTAAGGCAGCTTATAGGGATCGTTGATGTGCCAAACTACAACTTTGTCTACACATTCAGGTGACTGATTCAACACTGCTTGTTCGTGTTCCTCTTCCATTGCAATTATCAAATTATAATCAAGTAGATTCTTAGAATCTATATCGTCTGGAACCTTTTTTAAAAAATCTGCCACACCCTCTTGCTCGGCGTATCTTCGGGTCAAATCAACAACTTTGTAATAAGGATAAGTTCCCGCAGAATCAACGTCAACGTCGGGTCGCAATTTTTTTAGCAAAGCATCAGCTAATGGGCTTCTACAAGCGTTCCCTGAGCAAACAAACAGTATTTTCACGTAATGCACCTTCACTTTCATGTTGTTACTTGCGTGGAATCTTATAAACCCACATTTTGATAAAAATTGGATAGTTTAAATTGCTATACAGCTAAAAATGTTGTAATGTAACCAAGCCGTGAAATGTTCCATGGAGCAAGTGTAGACTGAAGATTTTTGTCTGAATTGTTGACTTATTTGTTTTTGAATCTCTTGAATTTGATAAGGAGAAAGACCGTATCTTTCGGTCAATTCAGTAGAGTTAAGTTGGAGTTCAGCTGCTTGGCATATGCTGTACACATGGAATCCTACTTGAGTTAATATAGATTTTAGGTCATTTGTTGTGGTGTACCATTTTTGGGTGCCCATTAAGTTGTACAGTAAATTCAAGCATTTGGCATCTCTTTGGTTTTGAAAGCAAGCAGACTGATGAATAAAGATTTCACCTGTTTTAAGTTGATTTCGAATGTGCTGCAATACAGGTTTGAGACCTTTTGCCCCAAAATAATGAAGAATCGACCGGGAAATTAACATCAGCCTATTTTCGTTTGGTTGAAGCTGTTCTCTTGTGATTTGCTCAATTGATGTTTGAATGTGTTTTATTCGATGGTCTCTAATTTCTGAAAGCTGCAAAGGTGATGCGTCTACATTAACTAATTTTATTGATTCGGGAACCTCTTGTTGGTTTAGGAGCTGTTTTAAGATAAAACCTGTCCCACCTCCAAGGTCTGCTACCATTTGGGGATGGTTTGTTCGTATTGCTTGTTTGATTACTTCTATAAAGGGAAAAGCTATACTTCGGTCAGAGAAGTATCCGTTGTGGATGGTTTTCCATTTGTTTCCATAGATCCCATTTTCTTTTGAATTTACGATATTTGTTCCCTCAATAATTGATTCACAATTTTTGGTTTAAGGCAATACTAAATTGAAGTTGTTTATTTGATCTATTTCTATAGTGGCATTTTCTATGATGAATTCTAACAAGTGTCCGCCAGCAGAATGATCATCAGTTATTAAATGGAAATGAAATCCTGCATAATCGACGTCGTCCATGCTGCTTGGGAACCAAAAACCCACCGCAGTTGCGAAAACATTGGTTAAATCAAAAACTGACTGGTTTTTTACAACATCTGCAAGTATAGGATACGGTTTAGTTTGTGCAGGAACGCTTCTAGTTTGGGCATAAAGGCAGTTTCCACTTATTTTTATTGCATATATCGCATTTTTTTTGGGCATAAAACTTAGAATATTTGTTTGAATTTCAGAATAGTTTACTGGACCAATTAGAGTTTTGGTTTCATCTGCATCAAAGAAAGTAACAGTAGCATTTGGAGCAGTCATGTTAGGATCAACCTGTTTAGGGTTTCCATCAAAAGGAATTTGATAAAAGACTCTATCCAATGCAATCATTTCTCCATCCAGTTTATCGAATGTACCGATGCCAAAGTCACCATGTTCAGCCAATTCCTGGTAACTCATATATCCACCATATTTTCCTGAACAAAAAGTATTGAATGTTTCAAGTTGAAATAAAGTTTCAGTATCGGGCATTATCTCGTTGTTTGTTTGAATGGACCAAAGCACACAAAAAGCACTTGAAAAAACTACAGTTAAAAGAGCCACCCCCATCACAAGCAACCATCTTTCTTTCAATAATGTCGCCACCAAAATCATGGTTTTATCTGAACAGACATATTCTTTTTATGCCCAAAAAACTGAATAATATATTAACTTATTTTACAACTATACAAGTAAATCTGGTGAACAAAAATGAAAGTGGGCACACTAACATGGGAATATCCTCCAAGGGTAGTAGGAGGAATAGCCCGCCACTGTGAAGGCTTAGCAAAAGCCCTAGTTAAACAAAAACATGATGTTCACCTGTTTACCCTTGATTTTCCAGGAGCCCCCAACTACGAAGAAATGGACGGCATCAAAGTATACAGGGCGTCCACAGAATTAGGTCACCCGAATTTTCTGACATGGGTATTAATGTTCAATCACTTTTTGTCAAAACGAATGGCTGACATAACAAAGACAGTTGATTTTGACGTAATGCACATTCATGACTGGCTGGCAGCATTTTCAGGAATCTCCTTTAAACATTACCTGAAAAAACCCATTGTGCTTACAATGCACAGCACCGAAGTCGGCAGAGCGCAAGGACTCCACAGCCCAGACTCATTTTCTATTAACGGAATAGAATGGTGGGCAACCTACGAAGCAGATCGCGTAATAGTTTGCAGCCAGTCAATGAAAAACGAAATCTGTGACCACTTTAATCTCCCCCGAGAAAAAGTGGATATTATTCCAAACGCCATAGATGCCGCAAATTACGAAATTCCAGTAGACCGTGGAGAAGTAAGAGAACGTTACGGAGTAGGATGGGGTGAAAAACTGATTCTATGTGTAGGGCGTTTGGTTCCCCAAAAAGGAGTGGAATATTTCATTCGGGCGATACCCCTTATCGCCAAACGGTATCCAGAAGCAAAATTTATTATCGTAGGAGAAGGCTGGTCGCGCGACATTCTGGAAGCAGAAGCTCAAGAAAGTGGTCATGGAAACAAGATTGCATTTACGGGTTTTGCTTCAGACAAACAAGTAATCGAGTTAATGACAAGCGCCGATGTGTTGGTTGTACCTTCTGTTTATGAACCCTTTGGAATTGTAGCCTTAGAAGGAATGGCAACTGGAGTTCCAGTTGTAGCGAGTCAAGTAGGTGGTTTAGCTGAAGTTATCGACCATGACGAAACTGGAGTTTTTGTTTATCCAAGAAGCCCTGAATCCCTTGCGTGGGGAATTGATAAAGTGCTTTCTGACCCGGACCATGCTAAATATTTAACTAAGAATGCGAAAGAAAAGCTCCACAAGGCTTATAGTTGGGAAGCAGTAGCTATGAAAACTGTTGAGGTTTACAAAAAGGTGGTGGAATAATATGGGTGAGAACCATTCTTTTCGGTCACAAGCTGACGAGCAGCCCAATCAACTACGCCTTTTAATCATGCTTCATAACATTGGTGCCACCGAAGAACAAAAAGCGTTGACCATCAACCAAATTGCAGAATGGACACGAATGGACAGTTCAGAACTGCATGTCCATATTCAAAAACTAATTGAACTCGGGTATGCCCAGCAGTTCCGTTGGGAAGAAACCGACAAATACTATCTAACAACCAACGGCATCAGAAAAGTCCTGAGTTTATACAGCTAAATCTTTACATCAAGGATTTGTTTTCATATTCAAAAACAGTTTTCAGTTCTTTTGATGCTTCCTCGGGGGAAATTGGATTAATGAATACTCCTGTGCTTTTTTCTAATCCACCCCATTTTCCTAATCGTGGGTAAACTTCTAGATGCCAATGATAACAATCTTTTGCATCTTCAGATAATAAAGTATGAAAACCAAAATTATATGAGGGGTTATTTAACAAAGAACCTAAACCGCCAAAACATATACGTAAGGTTTTGGCCAAGTCGTTAACTTCATAGCTGGACATATTTGCCATGTTTGAGTTGTGCCGTTTAGGGATAACCCAAAACTCAAAGGAATGGGTGCTTGCCCACGGAGAAAGAACTACAAAACTGTGGTTTTCCCAAATGAATCGTGGTCCGTTAATTTCATTTTTTAATAGATTACAAAAGTAGCATTCGTTGTTTTTGTTCCAGTAATTTTTGCTTGCTGTAAGTTCCTCTTGCATAATTGGAGAAATAAACGGTGTTGTTACAATCTGACTGTGGGGATGCAACAAAGATGCGCCAGATTCGGGTCCATAATTTCTGAATATTGCCACATGTTGCACGTAGGGTTTCTTTGAAAGAGCGTTTATTCGGTCAATATACGAATTTATTACATGAACAAGTTGTGAAAGTCGAGCAGTTGAAGGATTTTCGTTATGACAAGGGGATTCAACAATAACTTCATGATGTCCCACTGTAGCATTTGAAGACCCAGAGCATTCATATTGTTCAGCGTTTTTTGGATAATCAACAACAGGATACAAGTTGGGAATAACACGAAGGATCCAATCTTTGTGGATAAACTCATTAGTGTCTTGTAATTTGTTGATTTTACCCTCTGAAAAAACATAAACTAAAACAGCAGGTGGAGTTATATGTTCGTTACCAAGACAAAGAGGACAAACACCATTATTTGTTTCAGCATTATTATCGTGAACAAAATCTAGGGGTCGTTTTTTGCGGTCTTTGGCAATGACAACCAGTCGGTTCAGCAGGTAATCTTTTCTTATTTCGTTGGCGGTCATAGGATTGTTCCAACTAAAATGCTAGATATTTGAAGGCTCGTCGCGTTTTTTGGCGATCATTTCAAGATACCTGTCCGTGGTGGATTTTGCAGCTTCGTCCCAACTGAACATTTCCAAAACTCGTTTTCTGCCATTTTTGCCTAACTGAACACGTTTATTTGGGTCTTCGACTGCACTAACTATTCCCCATGCAATATCGAAAGGATCATTAGGGTTAATGTGAAAACCACAATGGTCATGCCCAGTTATGCTGACGATTTCGCGCATTCCGCTGGTTCCGGCAGCACCAACTACTACAGGTTTTTCCATGCTCATTGCTTCCAAGGTAACAATGCCAAAGGGCTCATACAAACTAGGGAAAACAGCAACATCACAAGCGGCATAATGAGCGATTCGTTCCTCTTCAGGTATAAACTCGAAACGGAATTTAACAATGTCTTCAAGGTGCAAGTTACGAACAAGACCTTCTAGATATTCCCGCATGTCTCCAAGACCAAGAACGACCAGTTTTGCGTTTGGAATCTTTTGGCGAACTTGGGGCATTGCACGAATGAGTTTATCAACGCCTTTAATCCATACAAGTCGCCCAACAAAAAGTACCATTGTATCGTCTTCAGTTAGTCCATACTTGTTTTTTATTTCTTTAATTCGTTCAGGGTTAATTTGGTTGGGGTCATATTTTTTGGGGTCCACACCGTTGTAACAAACTCGGATTTTTTCTGCTGGAAAACCCGCTTGTATTAGTTCATCTTGCATAGCGTATGATACAGTTATGACCATATCTGCCATTTGTCCTCCGCGTTTCTCCATGCTGGTTACTACACCTGAACCATTACCAAGGGTGCGACCGTGTTCATTAGAGTGAACATGAAAAGCCAAAGGTATTCCAAGTTCTTTTTTTATGGTAATGCCTGCAACAATGGACAACCAATCGTGGGCAACAACTAAGTCAAACTTGAAATCTTCTTCTCGTACTAGTTCGTTAACCATCTTCGCTGCGCTTAAGTAGTTATACATCAAAATTTTTGAAAAGAAACGAACACCCCGACCCCATTTTTTAACGTCCTCAGCTAAAACATCAGGTAAAGAGTCAGACACATCAATATGGACAGGTCGATGGATTTCTATTCCACGAAAAAGTTCGCGGGTGGGCAAACTTCCGTGGTCGTCGTTCATTGTGAAAACTGTGACGTCGTGACCCAGTAAAACAAATTTTCTTGTGATTTCTGCAGCATATGTTCCTAAACCGCCAACAATTTTTGGAGGATACTCGTAAACCATTACAGCAATTTTCAAAGTTATCACCAGTTAAGCAGTTTTTGACAATTTACGTAACGATAGTGCAGTTCAGATGTGTGAAGAAGCGTTATTTAACGGTTACTTCATTGTCCTAAAGAGCCCAATTTCAGGTTTCATAAAAGAAAACACTAAAAAATGAGTTGCCTCTGGCGTGTTAATTTCGAATAATTATTTGCCCTTCATAAGAGCCTTACATAGTTTTGCCCAAAACATTAACATCGGAATCATAGGGGAAAAAACAATGTCAGGGGCAATTCGAAAGATAGGAAAGATAGTAGCTTTTCCAGTTTTTATTGGTCTTTGGATTATCGGATGGTCGTTGTATTCTAAAGGGGATAATGCACAAGTATCCAACAAAAACCGAAAAATTATCTGGATTAACAGTAAAACCTATAAAAAAGAGGCATAACAAAAAATGGGGGGATATCGCTTTTTAGCGTATCCTTTCTGTGTTTTTTAACAGTATTGTGGGTTCATTGGTTCTAGTTCTTCGATGTGGGTATTGGTTAAGTTCTTGATTTTGTTTAGGTCAGGAATTTCTCCGTAGCCCACTAGTGTTATTGCGGTTCCTTCTCCTCCGTTTCTGGCTGTTCTACCGATTCGGTGGAAATATACTGGTGCTTCGACTGGAACATCAAAGTTGATTATGTGTGTTATTCCTTGGATGTCTAATCCTCGCGCTGCAACATCTGTTGCAATAAGGAAATCGAATTTTCCATCCCGGAAACCTCGGGTTACTCGTTCACGTTGTGCCTGAGTGAAACCTGCATGCAAGGATTGTGCAGAATACCTGTCTTTGTGTAATTTATTTGCTAACCAATCGCATCCACGGCGTGTGTTACAGAATATGATTGCCTTCTTGAAGTTGTCTTTTTTGAGCATTTTTAGAAGATATTCAAGTTTGTTTCGTGAATTTACAACCATGTAATACTGGTTTAATTGTTCAAGTGCGATCTCGTCTTTGCTTACCAGTACTTTCTGAGGGTCGTTCATGTAACTCTGACAAATGTCCATTACAGATTTGTCCATTGTTGCAGAAAATAGGCTCAATTGCCTTTCTTCTGGAACACGGGATAAAATGAACTTGATGTCATCAATGAAACCCATGTCTAACATTCGGTCAGCTTCGTCTAGAACAACTATTTTTGTTGACGAAAGATTAAGGGTTCCACGTTTCAGATGATCAATCAATCGACCTGGAGTGCCAACAACAATGTGCACGCCTTTTTGTAGTGCACGAATTTGTTTGTTTATTGATTCTCCACCGTAAACTGGCAAAATTTTCAGCTTTGTGTATTTGCTGAATCGTTTTATGCGCGTTGCGACCTGTATTGCAAGTTCGCGAGTTGGCGCTAGTACTAATCCTTGTACTTTTTTGTTCGTTGGATCTACGCGTTCAACCATGGGTATTCCAAAAGCTGCGGTTTTTCCGGTTCCTGTTTGTGCTTGCCCTATGACATCTTTTCCTTCAAGTAATGGGACTATTGCTTGAGCTTGTATTGGAAAAAGTTCTGTGAATCCAAGCTCTTGTATCCCTTTCATGACTTCACTAGTTAAGGGTAAGTCTTCAAAGTATTTCATTTGCATATGTTTATTTCTCCTGTCACGTATTGTATACACGCGATAATCAAAATTCTTCAAAAGTCTTTATTGTCGTTATATGTATTCTCAAAAGTCTTCTAAAGCTTCTCGAGTAAGCATGAATCTATGTGACGATACACCTCTTCAAGTGTCGGGTATATAAAAACGTTTACTATTTAGCAATAAGCAATGGTTTTTGATTTAACCTGAACTTTTATGGAGAATAAAAAAGTGAAAAAGTTTGCTTACACAGAAATTAAAGCAGAAAAAGTTGAGAATCAATGTAAGAATCTAACGGTTCGCTGGTTAATAACTAAACAAACTGGGGCAGAAAACTTTGCTATGCGGCTTTTCGAAATGAATGCTGGAGGGCATACACCTTTTCATAGTCACCAGTGGGAACATGAAGTTTTCATACTGGAAGGCGAAGGTCTTGTGGTTGGTGGGAAAGAAGAAAAATCTTTCAAAGCTGGAGACGTCATTTTTGTTCCTGCAAATGAGATGCATCAATTCAAAAGTAATAATGAAAATCCAGTTAAATTTCTGTGTTTAATCCCATACAAACAAAAAGATTCGAGCAATTCTTAAATTCTGTATTGTCCAAGGTTCTTATCAAGGGGCGTAACAGTTTTGAAAGGCACATGGGAAAAACCTGTAATCGTATTTTACAAAGAACGAGAAAAACCTAGGGAAACAAAAGCGCTTGTAGCAGTTAAAGCGCGAAAAATTGTTGTTTTCAAACAAACTGACAACATCAAACTTAAAGGAACAATTGAAGAATTTTTCCCGTTGATAGGAGATTTTGATTACCTGTTCACGCCAGAAGGAAAAACCGACAAGTATGTCTTGTGCTGGTTTGATGACGAAGAAGACGACTTCAGTACAGCCTTCAGACGGGTAACTGGCGTTACTTTTCCCCATGGAATAAGATGTGAAATCAACGACAAAGGCAAAAAATTCTGTAATACAACGTTTTCTGCAAACCGAGGAAAACTAGAGTAAAAGTTGTACAGTTCAATCTGTTTCGTTTTGGGTTAACTCAATAGCATCAAGGAGTGGCTCCAAAAGGGCTGAACTGATAAACCGTTCATCCAAGTTTTTTCCTTCAGGATCGTTTAATCCCATGCAACAGGGAATGAATTTTAAAGCGATACGATTAGGGCTTAAAAGTTCAAAAGTGAACGGATAAAGCCTGCAAAGGGCGGGTCTATTGTTGTATATGATGCAGTTGTGATTGTTTCGGGCTTCATCTTGGCTTAAAAAGATACAAGAACCGTCGGATTTAGTTTTGAGACTTCCACAAACAATAGCTGATGGTTCAGTTTCGGAAGTTACTGGTTCAAGAAAATCATCTTCAGAATGTCCCTTAGATAGTATTTGGTTAAGGTCCTTTTTTGAAAGGATTGGTCCTCCAAGTTTACAACACAGGGTTGCTCCTCGTTTGCATTTGAATTTGAACTGTTTTTGGGTAATTTTTAGGTCGCGAATTGTGCGTTTTTTGTGGTTAACAGTAAGTATTGCTACGACATTGTTCATTGTTTGTTATGCACCAGATATTTGAAGAATCGTTGCAGTTGCTGAGGGTCAGTTATAAATGTTTAGGTAAAAAACAAAAACAATTAATTATGAGAAATCCTGTTATGTCAGAACACCTGGGGTAAAGGTCATGGCAAATCATCGCGGGGCAGATGCCCAAAAAATGCTTTCTTCCATTGCCACGCTCCTTCGAAACACAACTTGGAAGTGTGGAAAAATCGAGCGACGAGTTGTAAACTACCTGCAGCGTCGAGGACAAAGGTCAGGAAACGCCCAAACTGCAGTAAAAGACATGATGCAAGACTTCGAACTCAGCGGAAAACAAAAAAGCGAATTCATTGAAGCAATTCGAAGATTAGAAAGGCGCAACATAATCAAAATTTCCGGTTCTGGCACTCCATCACCCATGTAAGGGTTCACAGACAAACTAATCCCTAATTTTGGCTAGCGTTGGGTTTTTTGCAAAACTCAATCGTGGGGAGATAGCCAACATTTTTTTATTGTTAAACAGCTACTAAGTATCAGGGGTTATTTTGGTAAAAAAAGCTAATGTAGCAATAGCAATGTTTGTGATTGCAGTGGTAATTATTTCCACAGTTCTAGTTTACTGGAATTTAAATCAACCAAACAAAACTAAACACGAAACAGACAGATGGGCACTTATCACAGATTCAAAAGGGGACATTATTGCTGTTGAAACCAACAGTTTACAGGTTTGGTCTGAACTAAAAAATCTTCAACAAAACCAAACTGAAATGTGGATAGGAGGCATCATCGAAGAATACAATAACTATTGGGGATTTCGCTTCGACCCTGATACCATAGTGATAGCAGAAATAACAATTGAAGGCGCACAAGCTAACATACAAGCCATAAGTGACGACCTAGACTACTGGATAAACACATGGCAAAATGAAGTTTACGTATTCGCCAAAGTAACAGAAATTCATGAATAAACAATCGGCTGAGTGAGCCCTGTTCCTAATTTAACAAATACCTGTGTTCTCTTAATCACCCGTCTGCTATCAACAAGGGTGGGCAAAGGCATGACACCGAGGCAACTCTGAAAAACCGTATAATAACAGTTTAACTACCCGATCGTGAGCAATGTAAGTATATATAGTTCAAAGAGAAAGTAAAGTAAACCTGACAAAGAGGTGAAATACATGACAACAGGTACAGTAGCGAGATGGCTCGACCAGAAAGGCTTCGGATTCATTAAAGGAGAAGATGGAAAAGACATTTTTGTTCATAACTCTGATATTGAGGGCAAAAATAGCCTCAGGGAAGGAGAAAAAGTAGAGTTTGAAGTGACAGCGGGAGATAAAGGACCAAGAGCTGTCAAAGTAAAATCTATTTCTGAATAAATCAAGAAAGATTTTCGAATGCACGAGCAGATTTAGTTTATCTTCTAATCCAGATACACTTAACTGAACTCATCTCTTTTTTTGTATAAAATTATGTTTATAATAATTCGAAACCACTTTGTCTGCAGAAAAATCCTGAGCGAAAGTCAAGGGGGTCGTCTAAGGCACAAAACTATTTTAACACTCACTTCCACTGTTTATTTATGACCACCGATATCGAAAAACTAAAAAAAATGACAGTGTTAATAAATAAAAAGATTGAAAATATTCAAACTTCTAGATATAATTCATCCCTTCTCAGTCATCCCTCGGAATTAGCAGAAGTAAGAAATGTACTTACCCTTGCAAGTAAAACCCTTGCTGGTCACAAGATTTATTTTGAAAACCATATTGAAAAAGCAGGGTTCGCTAGTTTTCATCTATCAGACACCCTTGATGTTCTTAGGAACATTTTAGATATTATTGAAAAAAGAAATCAAACTACAAAAAGACGCAAAAGCAAGAGAGCACTTGCTTCAGACAAACAATCTTAACGAGCTTCAAAGCTACAATTAATCTCAAGAAAATAAAAATAAAAAAATACAAGAAACCCTTGTGGCGTCTACGGAGATGTTCTTTTTCATTCGCCACAAAGTGTTAAATACTTTATTAGTCTGGGATGCTGTTCCATTACTGGGGGATGATGTAGCCGTCCCAGACCGACCTTAACTGGAATGAAGACTACAAGGCTGGCAGACCCCGTTATTTTGAAGGGTAGTTTTGGTTGTTATTTTGATATTTGTTTGGAGTTCAGTGACAGGGATTTTTCTAGTTTTTTGTCTACAAAGAAAAACACTACCCAAACTACGATGCCATAGATTAGGCCGTTTGTTATTGCTGCGATGTATGTCACGTATTCGGAAATTGCAGAGACGGGGGTTTGAATGTAGGCGGTTATGGCGCTTCCGGGGAAGAGGGGAATTGGAACAGCCAATGATGCTAAAGTAAACAATAAGAAAAAGGCTAAGAAAATGGGGGTGGCTCTCATTTACTTATCACTAAAGTATACATTAAATCTTAATATATAATAAACCTTATTGTGCTTATGTCCAACACAAATACACAACAAAAATCACAACACTATTTATCATCAAACCATTGTTCATAACTTATGGACTTACTCAACTTCATTGCCACCATCACAATACTAACAATCTCAGGTGCTCTAGCCCCAGGACCACTATTCTTTGTAACATTAGCCCACGGAGCAAAAACAGGAACCAAAACCGGAATAATATTCTCGATAGGGCACACAATAATCGAATTCACACTAGTCATGTTACTAGCCATGGGACTCTTAACAGTCGCAAACGAGCCAATCGTCAGATTTGCTGTCGGAGCTGCAGGAGGTACAGCCCTCATAGTTTTTGGTTTTATGCAAATACGCAGCAGCATAAATCAAACAGAACAAACAAACCTGACGAAAAGCACCAACAAAAACCTGTTACTCCTTGGTTTAGCTTTAACAGGACTAAATCCTTACTTCATACTCTGGTGGTTGACCATAGGAGCAAGTTTGATTCTAATGGCTTTAGAATTTGCAGGATTATTCGGAGTAGTTTTGATGTATATTTTCCATGTTTGGGTGGATTACGCATGGCTCACCTTACTTGCGGGTTTTGCAAAAAAAGGAGCCAAAATATTACAGTTCAAATGGTACAGGCTCATGATTGCAGTTTTCGGGGCAGTATTAATCTACTTTGGAGCATCATTCTTAGTTGACGCCCTACTCTGATATTAGCTAAATAAGTATTCAATAATTTTGGATAGAATTTGACCTAAAATAATGAGCACTAATTCTGAACTGTTAAATCGGTAATAGCAAAAGAAGGTGTTAGTGAAGAGCGCACAGTTTCCACCCACTACAGAAGAAAGGGATGAACTCCAAGACAAGTTTCTGCCCTTTTCTTTTGTGTGCGCTCTTCCACATATCCTATCTAATTTTTGAAACGTTTAATCTGTTAGGTGTCATTTTTATCACGTACAACAACTCAAGCAAATACACCATCAATTTTTTTCTCACACTGGGGACATTTAGATTGTTCAAGCCTATTTTTCTCAATATGATAACCATATCGTTGAATTACCTTTTCTCCACAATTAGGACAATAGGTATTTTCTCCGTTTTCTCCTGGAACATTGCCCACGTAAACATATTTTAAACCTGCATCAAATCCAATTTGACGGGCTTTCTGCAGAGTCACAACAGGAGTACGAGGAACATCTAACAATTTATACATTGGATGAAAACCAGACAAATGCCAAGGTGTTTCTGCACCTACTTTTTCTTTAATGAAGCTTGCAATCTGATTCAACTCGTTTTCTGAATCATTCAATGTTGGAATAACCAAAGTAGTTAATTCGACCCAAATTCCAAGGCTCTTGTGCAGTTTAATTGAATCCAAAACAGGCTGTAAATGAGCGCCACAGTTGTTACGATAAAATTCATCGCTAAAACTTTTCAAATCAATGTTGGCAGCATCCAAATACGGGGCTATTTCACGCAGTGCTTCTTCAGTTATATAACCGTTGGTAACGAAAACGTTCCTGAGTCCAGCTTTTTTTGCCAATTTGGCAACATCTAAGGCATACTCAAAAAAGATCGTTGGTTCAGTGTAGGTGTATGCTATGCTTTTGCACCCGTTTTCTTTCGCTGCAGAAATAACTGATTCTGGAGATGTTTCATTGCCGACTACAACTTTGCGTTCACTGGGCAACTGTGAAATATCAAAATTTTGGCAGTTAGCACAACGAAAGTTACACCCAACAGTAGATATTGAATATGACAAAGAGCCCGGAAGAAAATGGAAGAGCGGCTTTTTTTCGATGGGGTCAACTGATCTGGCTACAAGCCGTCCATAAACTAAGCTGAACAATTTGCCATCAATATTTTCTCGAACTCCACAAAGTCCTCTTTTTGATTCTGCAATTTTTCGGCAACGGTGACTGCACAAGTTACAGTTAACTCGCTTGTCAGCTAATTTTTCATAAAACATTGCTTCTTTCATCATAATGCCCCCATCAACACATAACAGGAAAATATGACACTTAAACTTTCAAATTTTCGAACAAAAATAGTAAACAATATAGCTTGAAAATCCCATCTTATAATGAAGGAGTTTTTATGGTTCAATATCGAGTGGAAATAGATCATACTGTTTGTCAAGGTTTTGGGGCATGTGTTGAATTGTGTGCAGATTTTGTTCTTTCAGATGAAACAGGAAAATCTCACATGGAAAATGCAAAAAAAGATGAAAAAGGGGAAACAAAAGAGTTAACCGATTTGGGTTGCTACGAAAAAGCCGCCAAAGCTTGTCCATTTAACGCTATTCACATTACTAACTTAGAGACCAACGAAAAAATCATCTGAACTTTTGGTGCCTAAATGATAGTTAACAAGGTTTCGTTGTTAGTTGGTGGAGAAGCCGGAGCAGGAATAAGCCGTTCTGGATTACTATTTGCTAAATCTTGCCTAAGAGGCGGATTATGCGTCTTTGGTGCTAACGATTATCAATCTCTGATTCGGGGTGGACACAACTTTTACACAGTAAGAGCATGTGAAGAAGAAATTTATTCCCAAGCAGACAAAACCGACCTTCTTATCGCTCTAAACAAAGAAACTGTTTTTTTTCATAAAGATGAACTAATTTCAGGGGCAGGAATAATTTATGACCAAGAAGAATTCAGCATAACTCAAGAAGAGTTAGAAAGAAACGACATAAACCTATATCATGTGCCCCTCAGAAAAATTGCCAAAGAACTTGAAGGACCCCAAATAATGGAGAACACTGTTGCTTTGGGCGCAGCAAATGCTCTTTTAGATTATGACACAACAATTCTGAATGAAGTATTACAAGACACGTTTAACCAAAAAGTTGCACAACAGAACATTGAAGCTGCAAAGCGGGGTTACGATTATGTTAAAGAAAATTACGGGAACAGTTTTGGATACAAACTTGAGAAAACAGAGTCAGCAGGCAAAAAAAGACTTTTTCTAACAGGAAACGAAGCAATTGGTCTAGGGGCGTTAAATGCTGGATGCAAGTTTTATGCCGCCTATCCGATGACTCCTGCTACTACTATTCTTCATTTTCTTGCGCCCTTGGACAGAGAATACAAAATTGTTGTAATGCAAACTGAAAGCGAAATTGCAGCAATGAACATGGTTGCAGGGGCATCTTACGCGGGAGTAAGGTCCATGACTGCCACATCAGGGGGAGGCTTCTCCTTAATGGTAGAAGCATTAGGAATGGTAGGGATGACAGAAACTTCTCCAGTTATAGTTCTGGCTCAAAGACCAGGACCGAGCACAGGACTACCGACATACACCGCACAAGGAGACCTAAGATTTGCGATTCATGCATCTCAAGGAGAATTCCCCCGAGCAATAATCGCACCAGGAGATGCAGAAGAATGCTTTTACAACACATTAGATGCATTCAATTTAGCAGAAAAGTTTCAGATACCTGCAATAATTATCTCTGACAAATATTTGTCCGAAAGCAACGGAACCACAGAAATTTTTAATCAAAACAAAATAGGAATCGACCGGGGACAGCTCATAACTGATGATACCTATACTCAAGAAGAAGAATACATGAGGCACAAATTAACTGAAAATGGAATTTCAATCAGAGCTATTCCTGGAATTAAAGGGGCAATAGTAAGAACCAACGCGGATGAACATAATGAGTTAGGGTACACTACTGAAGACCCAGTTTTGACAACAAAAATGAATGACAAGCGTTTCCAAAAATTGGAAGGGTTAACTAAAGAATTGGAAAACTATGAAACAGTCAAGTTTTATGGTCCAGAAAACTCAGATATAACAATTGTAAGTTGGGGTTCTACTAAAGGACCTATTCGCGAGGCAATGAAAATTTTAAGCAACGAAGGAAAAAACGTTAACTTTTTGCAAATTTTGTATTTATGTCCGTTCCCAATAAACAAAATTAAAAATTATATTCAATCTGCGAAAAAGACAGTTATTGTAGAGAATAATAAAACTTCTCAATTGTCCAGCCTGATTCAAGAACATCTGTTAATGACTGTTGACCATAAGATTTTGAAATATGACGGTAGACCCTTCAATCCAGAAGAGTTAGCCCAACGCATTCGGGAGGTGCTCTAAATGGTTTCTCTTAATGATTTGAAAACACCAAAAACTAACACGTGGTGTCCTGGATGTGGCAATTTTGGAATTTTAATGGCTTTCAAGAAAGCTTTTATAGAAACAGGTATTGAACGAGAAGACGCAGTGATGGTTTCAGGAATTGGTTGCCATGGCAAGATTGTTAATTACGTGAACATCAATGGGTTCCATGGTATCCACGGGCGAGTGTTGCCTACTGCACAGGGCATAAAATTGGCAAACCCGAACTTAACGGTAATTGGTTTTGCTGGGGACTCCGACCAGTACAATGAAGGCTGGGGACACTTTGCTCATGCGTTACGAACAAACGTGAACATGACGTTAATTGTTCATAATAACATGGTTTTGGGTTTAACTACTGGTCAGGCCACGCCAACCAGCCAACAGGGATTCAAATCAAAGTCTACACCTTTTGGTGTTATTCCGCCCATGTTAAATCCTATAGCTCATGCCTTGGTTAGTAACGGAACCTTTGTGGCACGGGGATTTTCAGGGGACATGTTCCATCTAAAGAGCCTAATTGTAGAGGCGATAAAACACCGAGGATTTGCATTTATTGACGTTTTCCAGCCTTGTGTAACCTTCAATTATTTGAACACCTATGATTGGTTCAATCAAAAGGTCTACAAACTTGAAGACGAAAACCATGATGTAACAGACCACAAAAAGGCGATAGAAAAAGCCCTAGAATGGAATGACCGAATACCCATTGGAATATTCTACAAAAAAGAAAGACCCATCTACAGTGACAGTCTTTCACATGTAAAAAATGAAAAATTGACAAAATTGCCCAAACAAAACATTGACATAACATCAGCGATGAAAGAAATGATGTAACAAAGAGCGATATTAAGTTGAGACCAGATTATACTTGAGCGTCAGTCATTAGCTTCAACCGAATCAAGGGTATTTTACGCTCTGACAGTTTCTTCACTTGTGGCAACACATTCTGAAAAAGATCATACGGCTCCATTGTAATTTGGTCTTCAGGTGCCATGCGTTTATTAATTCGCATGCGACCAGTCATTTCTTCAATTATCATGTTTTCTGCGATTAGTTCAGGCATGCAGACTTCGCCGTTGTTGATTAATTTTTGAACAATCATCTTTTTCAGTTCTTCACCATGTTCCATTGCCTTGTAGTTTTTTGTAGCATTCTTTCGTAATTGTACATGCTCTAAAGAAAAGTGTGGCATTTTTTGACAGAACGTGACCCGTTCTCGCCATTTATGGAGCCATTGTTGGGTCCAAACTTTCAGGAACGATTTTACTTCTTGGTGGCGAGTTTCATCGTTAAGAATTTCTGCGATATCAACTTTTTTGTCGTCGTCTTTTGCTGCTAGACATATTGTTAAGTCTTGATAAGCAAAGTCTAGTAGTTTGCGGTCCGAGCCAAAAATGTCCACGTCAGGAATCTCAGATTCCAGAATATCGGCTAACCAATACATAAGCAAATTTTTCGAGGCTCGAAGGGTTAACTTAGGGGACATTTTTTTGAACCTCCCACGAGGAACACATATTCCTCTGGTTTGTGGCTGTATATGAGGTTTTCCAATTTGTTTAGAAAATATACTGCAAAAACAAATAAGGGTTAGAACAATAAAAGCAGTTTAACTTTATGACGTTCAACGGTCCTGATTTCATTATAATCAAATATTATCGAGTCCAGCTCCGTATTTGTTCAAACATGATGCTATAATATTTTCAGAAAGAGGAGCTGCTAATGTGGGTAATCTTTAATAAACAGCTGTTCCCCATTCTGTTAACGTCACGAGAAATGCGTAGGAGAGAAAAAAGCGCTTGGCAAAATTCAAAGTAATAGTTTCAGACCCTGCAGATGGAACATCAAAAGCAGTAGAATTAGAAGAAGCACAAGCAGTTCCCTTAATCGGAAGAAAACTTGGAGAAGAAATTGACGGAACCGCACTCAAACTATCAGGCTTCAAATTGAAAATAACTGGTGGCTCCGATAAAGACGGCTTCCCCATGAGACCAAACATTCATGGTGGAATTCGTATTGGCGCTATTCTAAGTGAAGGCGTAGGTTTTCGTGCAACCCGAAAGGGCGAGCGCAAACGTAAAACCCTTCGAGGCAACGTCATAACTGACGCAATTGTTCAAGTCAACATGAAAGTTATTGACAAGCCAAAAGGCAAAAAACTCAAAGAAGATGCCCCAGCAGAAACTGAAGCTGCTGAAGTACCTGAACAATAAGTTTTAGTTTTTTTATGGGCGTTAAGGCCCAGCACATTTTTATCCAGCGTTTAGCGCATTCTTGATTTTTTCAGGTTTAACGGATAGCTTTTTTAATTGTATAGTTGTTGTCTTACTTCGATTAATGGAGTGTTTAGTCTTTGTTGACTGAAATTGTTAGTGACCAACAGTTAATTGATTTGTATAATGAAGGCGGCTATTTGATTTCTGTTGATTATCCAAAAAAAGAAGTCAAGTTTCATACAGTGGATTGTATGTTAGCTGACCCAATCAGTACAGTTGGAGTTAAGCCTTCAAAGGCAAAAGAATCGCAATGTGGTGAAGTCTGGTATTCTAAAGAGCGCAGTGAAGTTATCGCTAAAGCAGAAGAAATAGTCAAAAAGAAAGGCTATACCTTACAAATTTGTGCTATCTGCGACCGTTAAATTGTTGTTTGCTTCAAGTGTTATCTTGAAGTTTTTTGTTTTCTTTTTTTGTATTGCTTATACATGTTTTCTACTTGTATTCTGCTCACGTATCCTTTGTGGGGTCTAAACCCGCCTTTGAACCCGTGGGGAATGTGCATTAGTTCATGAAGTACGGTGCGTTCTTTGTCGTCTTGGCTTAGTTTGTCGTAGCGTTCGCTTAAAACTTCAATAACATACGAGGGGGGCAATCCAAGGGCTTGTTGCCAAATTTTTCCAAACCCGTGAATTCTGGCAATTATTCTTCGGGATTTTGAGCCTTCACTGCGAAAACAATGAATGGACTCAGGAACAACATGGATGAATTCTAGTTGTTCAATGATTTCGTCTGCTAGTTTTTTGACGTCTGGTGCTTCAAAGTATTTTAATGGCAAGTTTTGGTTCACCCAAATTAGTTGAGCATCTAAGGTTAATGTTTAATATAAATTGTTTATAACAAAATACAAAGAATTTGAACAGGGGGAAAATTAAAAAATGATACTAAGAGATGCAATTATTGAAGCTCTTAAAACTCGGGGAGGTTCGGGCTCAATATCCGAGGTTACAGAATATATTCATGCAAAATACGGACGAGAACGGTGGAAAGATATTGTTACAGAAATGGCTAATATGTGCCCAGAAAGCCAATCTTCATTGGTTCCGATGAGCGAGAGAGTTTTAAAGAGAATTGGTCGAGGAAATTACGCTTTGATTGGTTTCAATCCCTAGCTGATATTAACGTGAATCATCTTCTATAAGGAAGTTCCAGAACCGTTAAATTACTATAGAGTGTATGAGGTAAGGAAGGAAATGGTATAAAGCTATTGAAGGAATGAGGTACTCCCTTACCCCACACTAGATTTTAGCTCTGAAACCTTTTGTTATATTACACTTGTTAAGACAAAATCATTATAGGTGCTCAACAGTTTCTTTGTTTGAACACTAACAATCAATCAAAATGCAGAAGATTAAATATGAGGCAAGGAAGAAAATGAAAAACGGTTGACTGGATTGAAGGTGCTTCCTTACCCCACACGATAGTTTAACCTTTGTTTGAATTTGGTATATGATACTTGTTAATTCACAATCAATATTTGTAAAAAAGGAAGAGAGAACTCGAAAGTTTTAATATATAGTCTTTTTTCTATGTTGCTAAGGATTATTGATTACTATGGCATCAACTGTTACCACTAAACGCAAGAAAGCTTTGGCGTTACCTAAACAACCCGAGGTCAACATAGGCACTATTGGTCACGTAGACCATGGAAAAACCACTCTGGTTGAAGCAATAACTGGAGTTTGGGCAGCAAAACACAGTGAAGAACTCAGACGAGGCATCACCATAAAACTAGGTTACGCAGATGCCCCAATCTTCAAATGCCCAAATTGTGACGAACCTCAATGTTACACATCAAGTACTACTTGTCCTAGTTGCGGCTCAAAAGCAGAATTCGTAAGAGCCATCAGTTTTGTTGATGCCCCCGGACATGAAGCCCTCATGGCAACAATGCTTTCAGGAGCAACAGTCATGGACGGCGCCTTGTTGATTATTGCAGCTAACGAAAAATGTCCTCAACCACAAACTCGGGAACACCTTGCAGCCATTGAATTAGCTGGAGTAACTAACATTATTATTATTCAAAACAAAATCGACATCGTTGACCAAAAACGAGCCCTAGCAAGTTACAAAGAAATTCAAGAATTCGTAAAAGGCACAATCGCAGAAGGAAAACCCATTATCCCAGTTTCTGCTCAACACATGGCAAACGTTGACGCTGTTTTGCAGGCAATAGAAAAATTCATACCGACCCCGGAACGTGACCCAAACAAACCCCCAAGAATGTTTGTTGTTCGCTCTTTTGACGTTAACAAACCCGGAGATACAATAGACGATCTCGATGGAGGAGTAATCGGTGGGAGCATTTTCCAAGGAAGCTTCAAAGTAGGAGACGAAGTTGAAATCCGCCCAGGAATCAGAGTAGACAAACAAGGAAAAACATTTTATGAACCCATTTTCACCGAAATAACCAGCCTCAGTGCAGGGGGAAAACAAGTAGACGAAGCAAAAAGTGGAGGCCTAGTAGGAATAGGAACATACCTAGACCCTTCAATGACTAAAGCTGATGGTCTCACAGGCAACATGGTTGGAAAACCTGATTTGCTTCCGCCTACAAGGTCTGAAATTGTTTTAGAAACCAAGCTTTTGAAGCGCGCCATTGGAACTAAAGAACTTGTAGAAGTTTCTAACATAATCAAAGGTGAAAAACTATTGTTGGATGTTGGAACAACGATTACTATTGGGGCAGTAACCTCTTCAAAGAAAGATAGCGCTAACCTTACACTGGTCAGACCAATCTGTGCAGAAGACGGAGCACGAGTAGCCATCAGCAGAAAAATTGGCGGTCGATGGCGCCTTATTGGTTACGGAATAATCCAAAGTAGTTAGGCCTTGGAAACGAATTTTTTGGTTTGTGACAATAAAAGTCACCTAACCAATTCTTAGTTTTTTGATTAATAATGATGCAACTCAAATTATTCTATTTCATACAAATCAGTCGTAATTTTGCAAAAAAAAGGAGTTTGTTGAGACCCCAACATAACAATATTGATCGCGCAAAATCGATTTTAGACTTTTTGAGGCAATACCAATAATTATCTCAAAAAATAGTTTCGACATAAATCTTTTGATATTTATCACTCGAAAATATCACACATCCAGTAAATTATTGGGCATACTTAAGACAATTAAGGAAATAATACCAGATGATGAAATAGAGAAAACTATTGAAATACTTGAATCGTTAAAAACCTTAGCGATACCAACAAACAAGAACTAATTAAAAAAATGAGGATTTATAATGCCTCTCAATAAAAACGGTTTATTTGATTTTCTAAATCTGCTCGGGCATATAATCACTTGACACATGACTTTTTGTTTTTGTATACACAATATAATTCTAAAAATGCAGATTACAATCAAAAAGCTTACTTACAGTAGTACAATATATGATAACGAGGATTGTAATGTCGGACTCAGGTGAGGAAACATATTCGACAATGTTCACTTCCTTGAAACATCCCGCTCGCAGAAAGATTCTTCGGATGCTCGCAGAAAAACCAAAAAATTTTTCTCGAATCTTAGAAGAACTGGGGATTTCAAGCTCACATCTTACTTATCATCTTGAAAACCTTGGAGAACTAGTAACTAAACTGGACGACGGACGATACCGGCTTTCCACTTTTGGACAAGCAGCTGTATTGACCATGAAAGGCGTAGAAGAAGCCCCCGAAGTTCAGACGAAAAGTGTCTTTGCTTTGTCTGGACAATGGCGCATAGTTTTTGGAGCCCTAATGATTGTCATTATTGTTTTGGCAGGGTTATCGTATGTTCAGTTTACGTCGTTAAAGGATTTATCTGCCAAACAAGACCAACTGCAAAACGATTTTGAACAATTATCCATCGACCACGAACGATTATTGTCATGGGGAATATCCACTGATAGTGTAGTTAACTTTTTGCAGGATGTAATTCAACTAGATATGACCAAGTATACAGCAAACCTAGAAAGGCATACAGTTGGGTATCGCACAGATCTGGGAGGAACAATTGAAGAATTTTTAACCTACCGTCTTATATCAGATGAAACCGAATTGTCGATAGATTTCAGGTTTAGAAACCAAACCTTGTCCCGTTATTACCTTACAATAATTGAGGGGTCACCAATCTATTCTACGCCCCCGTCAGCAAATGTTATTGAATATACTAAAAACCTTGTTCAACGATACCAAACCTATGCAGATGCTCCATACATAGAGCCAATGCGAAATATACTAACTTCAATCAGCCATGTAGAAAATACAGAAAAAATCCAAGGCGATATCAAATTGATAATTACAACCACCGGAAAAGATGTTGAAATCCGATGGTCAAAAACAACGAATGGAATAGATTTCCAAGCTAAAGGGATGACTTTAACTTTTTACGATGGGGCGCTAACTTTCCTTACTGATGGCTGGTTGCTATTTAATGTAGGAAACACTGATGTCAATGTTTCAGAACAAGAAGCAATCCAAATTGCCATTGATAGTGCCAGGGAATATTCTTGGATGGTAGATGGTATAGAAATAGCTGATTTTGTTGTGCTTGAAGACCCTGTATCAGTTAATCTATGGCCTCATATCAGGGATGAACCCTTAGATTTGATTCCTTACTGGTATGTTGTAGTAAAACTGGACAAAGTTTACCCCGGAAACGTTAACAGCATTGGAGTAGGCATATGGGCAGACACAGGAAAAGTCAGTGGCTACCAAACCTCATACATAGGATAAAAAATGTAAAGCTTGGAGAATTATTCAATTGGTAGTTCCAAAACACGAAACATTAAAGATTATTTTAGATGCAAACTTCTTTTTTATTCCAGCTCAATTTCGTTTGGATATTTTTCAGGAACTGGAAAACTTGTTGAATAAACGGTTTGAGCCTATTCTTTTATCTTCAACAAAAAAGGAGCTTGAAGGTCTTGCTCAATCAACTCCAAAGATTCAAAAACAAGCGTTGTTAGCTTTCAAGTTTGCAGAAAAATGCCGTTTTATCCTTGTTGACAAAAAAAAGGATGAAACCTTTGATGATGTTATTGTTAGAGTAGCGTCTGAATGGAACTGCCCTGTGGCAACAAATGATAAAGAATTAAAAAAGCGGTTAAAAGAAAAGGGGATTACAACCATTTTTTTGAGGCAAAAACGCCGTTTGGCAGTGGATGGGACGGTATAGGCTTATAAATGGGTCTGTCTTTTATTTGGAAACGAAAGCCCATTTGTAAGACTTTCACGTAAATACATCATCAAATTTAAGATTAGGTGAAATTGAGTGTTCAAGCTAGTAGCAGTAGAGGATGCAATTCGTATACCACCAGAAAAGTTTGGAGAAGATATCAACACTGTAGGTTACGACCAACTTAAAATGAAATATGACGGCATGGTAGACGAAGAATTAGGTTACGTCATAGCAGTCACACAAATTAGCGTAAATCCATGTGGCAAAATAATTCCCGGAGATGGAGCTACATTCCACAAGGTTCAATTTTCTTTGCTTACTTTCTACCCCAAAATTCAAGAAGTAATCGAGGGAGAAGTAGTAGAAATTGCAGAGTTTGGAGCTTTCGTTCGTATCGGACCTGTGGATGCACTTTTGCACGTTTCTCAATTAATGGATGATTACATCTCGTATGATGAACGCCAAGGAGTTTTAATGGGTAAAGAAACAAAACGAAAACTTCAAACCGGAGACAAAGTGCGAGTCCGAATAACTGCAGTATCCTTGGGACGAAGTGGCGGTTCAGGAAAAATTGGAGTTACTGCTCGGCAGCCTTACCTTGGAAAACTCGAGTGGATTAAACAAGACATAGCAAAAGAGGAAGGTTTACTTGAAGAAGCTGCAAGTGGTGCAAAACCAGCAGGAGAATAAATGAAATGACCGATAAAGCTTGCAGAATTTGCCATTTTATTTCAGATGGTTCAATTTGTCCGAACTGTGACGAATCAGATTTGAGTGATGACTTCTCAGGAATAGTCGTTATCATTGATCCTGAAGGCTCGGCTGTTGCTCGCGCCATGAAGGTGAAAAAGAAAGGTCACTATGCACTTCGAGTAAGGTAGGTCACAATTATACGCGTCATAAATGATGAACTGCGTAAAGAACTCAAAGAACCTCAAGGGGTTTTAATTCAGGGTTCTGTTGAGGAAACCATGAACAAACTCAAAGACTATATTTTAGAAGAAAAACCATCAACAGTGATTTCAGTGGGGGATGTAGTGTCACAAAACATTGTTGAATCAGGAATCTCTGTAGACATTTTGATTGTAGACAATAAAACAATGCGAAAAACAATTCAGCCAATCACCGCCATTGCTCAAAAGACACTATATACAAAAAATCCTGCAGGAACCATAACTGACGAAGCCTGGAATACAATAAAACTAGCATTACAAGATAAGGTGAAAACCAAGATAGTTGTTGACGGAGAAGAGGATTTACTCACTTTGGTGACTGTTTTGTCGGCACCTGAAGATGCATTGGTTGTTTATGGGCAACCTAAAGTTGGGATTGTTTTGGTTAAAGTAACGGACAAAAGCAGAAAAAACATGCGCCGTTTCGTTGATTTAATGAGTAATTCTTCGAAAAGCTAAAGTACGGGGGATGTGTCAATTCATCTGCAACTACGGAAGTGTAGCAATGAAGGTTAGTATCACCTCTAAACAGCAAAATAATCTTATGAAAAGGAAAGAAGTGTCATTTAGTGTTGACCACTCTGAGACTGGAGGCACTCCAACACGTGCTGAAGTTAGTAATCAACTTGCATCATTGTTAAAGGTTAAACGTGAATTAGTTTACATCACTAACATGCAAACCAAAACAGGAACAATGACCACCGTTGGTGATGCAAATGTTTACGATTCAGTTGAACAAGCTAAAAATCTGGAACCAAAACACATAGTCAACCGAAATGCAGTTCCAGAAAAAACAGTTCAAGAAGAAGCCCCTGAAGAAAACACGGAGGAAGAGTAAACATGCCAAAAAAAGAATCAAAACAAAAATCCAAAAAAGCTGAAAAGAAAAGCCACGAATTCTATAACATTGAAGAACAAGAAGTCAAACGATTACGTCCAAATTGTGAACGTTGTGGACCCGGATACTTCATGGCAGACCACGGCAACCGATACACATGCGGTGCTTGCGGATTAACAAGATACAAACAACAATCATAAACCCACAATTTGGAAGATGGGTCAAAAAATGGTTAATGTCCGAGTTTTCTTGAAAAACATTTCGGCAGAAAATTACTGGGAAATAGGTAGACCCATCCCACCAGTAAAAATCGCCACCAACCTTAACGTGGTTGGAGTAAACAAAACAAGTGACCAGCTACTTGAAGTCCCTTTTGTTTTCAACATTAACTATAATCCTGCAGTAGCTCACATTAATTTTAAAGGAATCAGCCATGTTTCAGGTGAACCCGAAGAACTAGAAGAAATCACAAAAAACCACAAAGACAAGAAACCTCCGTCACCAATTGTTCTTCAATCGATATCTAACATTGTCTTTTTAGAGTCAGTAATATTGTGCAGAACCCTAAACATTCCACCCCCTATACCACTGCCAAAAATTGGTGCTCCAGGTCAACAAAAGAAACGGGCCGAACCAACATACAGAGCATAAAATCGTAATATAATCTCTGGGGAAAATGTTCTAGGTTTAGAACATGATAAACTAAAGCATAGAATTAATTTCTTTTTCAAATAAACTAAAAACATAGAAATTAAAGGCAAACACTGCTTAATAGTTATTCAAGTTTTGCTTGTTTTTGTTAGCAAGCAGTTCATTATTAAGGCATAATCAATAGAAAATACAAAGATGCTCAAAGGGAACAAAGTCATGTTAATGTAACTGAAGTGCTTAAAAAATAAGTTTACAGCGAAGATAACATGTCAAACGGCACAAGAAAAATGAAAAATCAAATTATCAGATTAGATAATATAACTGCTGTGCGTCATGACGACAGAAAATACTACGGGACAAGCACACCTTGATTTCCCCCACAGAAGCCAACGTGATAAGACCAAATAACTCCGCACTATATTGATTCGTTTCAATTCCCCTCAGATTATTGTGGAAATTCCAAAAAGACCAGCAACAAATCTGCAGGGTTTAGGTCTCGCCAAAATTCTAATTAAATTTTAAAAATAAACAAGAAAAAATAAAACTTTGAGGTGAAGAAAAAAACTCACCCTTAATTAAAACGATAGGGGTTGTGCCAGTGATTTGTTCTTACTTGAGCGGCACATACATTGATGACCTAGATGCACCGATACCTGGTGAACCGTGTCGTACAGGTTTATTGGTTATCGCAAATTCTCCTAGGTAGCAACCCATCATTTCGGGTTGTACATCAACGGGTATGAATTCTTTTCCATTGTGGATTAAAAGGGTAACTCCTACCATTTCAGGTAGCACTACCATGTCACGAGCATGAGTTTTAACGGACGCTTTGGTGCCTTCGTTTTGGTTTACTTTGGCAACTCGGACGTTTTCTAGAAGCGTTCGCTGTGTCTGGCTTAGTCCACGTTGGAGACTTCTGCGTTGCCGTGAAGGAAGCAACTTTATGAATTCGTCCATGGACATGCGTTGCAGTTCCTCAATCGAATGACCGCGATACATGAATATTTTCTTCGGCATCTTTTACGCACTCACCCCCCTTTTGGGTAACTGGATTTATTAAACATTTCTAACCAGCAACAAAAAATAGCAAGTTTGGTAGAACACCTGAGCACATTAGGAGACTAATAAAGGGGCATATGTTGAAAATAATTTTTTTCCAAAAAAGTAAATTAACTAAAAAACAGTTGCTTACTTTTCTTTTTCTGTGAATCAGGAACAACCCATGAACCATCACAAAATGCAGAATTCAAATTGAAATTTTCTCGGCAACACCCAAATTTTAAACCATGTTGTTCGGCTAGTTGTTTTGCTTGTTTCATCAAGCTGAAACGAAAAGTTTTTGGCAAATAAGTTGAACCAGCAATGTGCTCGCTTTTACTGAAATATTGTGGCTTCAGTTTTTCTGCAACTTCTGGAAAGACTAAACTGAATCGTTTCCAGTTATCTGGTTTGATTTTGTAAGTTGAACAGGTAACATGTAAAACCCCTAAATCCGTGACGGCTTTTACGAGTGGTTCCAAATCGTCGTTTAGAAAAGGAATTATTGGGTCAATTCTAACGGTGGTTGGAATTTTGGCGTTCACAAGTTTTTTTATTGCAATTAATCGTTTTGAAGATGCTGGAGCAGCAGGTTCGAGTTTTTTTGACAGGAAATCTGATAAGGTCAAGATCGTTATTGAAACTCCACTGGGGACAGTTTGTAGGATGTCTATATCTCTTGTTACTAAGTCAGATTTTGTGATTATTTGAATCCTGCAAGAGTTGTTCGCCAATATTTCCAAGCTTTTTCGGGTTAAACCAAGTTTTTTGTCCAACCGGGGATAAGGGTCTGAAGAGTTAGAAATAGAAACAAGCTCCCCGTTTAGCTTTGATGCTTCCCGTTTTAGTCGGGTTATCAGGTCTTTTTTTGGTCTGCACTCGTGAAAATGGGGTATATACGAAGAAGCATAACAGTACAAACAGCCGTGGTCGCATCCAGTGTAGGGATTAAAAGTTAATTTAGGTGGACACGTACACAATGGAGATTTCCAAGGATCAAAGGGGGCAAGTAACATTGTTAGGATTCAGCATCAAAAAATGGGAAACTGGGGCTTATATTTTTGATTGGAAAAAGGGTTCAAAATAAGGAAGATACAAAAAATTAGGCAACACCGATGGTGTTTCCAACACCAACAACCAACAGTGTGTCGCCTTCTTTTGTTCGTTCTTGGATGATTCGATTTATTCTTTTGATTACTTCATCAACTGAGTTACGAACAGCGTCCGTCATAGGTGCCAAAGCTTCTTTTATAGACTGGCGAACAATAACTGCAAACACTGAAACTTTGTTTTTAGTTGCAATTTCTTCGATTTTGTATTGTTCAATTCCTACCCCACCAATTGCTGCTCCTATACCTTCTATGACTACGCCGGATTCTTCACCTTCAAGTTTGAGTCCCGCGTCAACCATAACGATCAGTGACAAATCTTTGTGCTTTTTTACCAACTTTGTTACAGCATCTCCAGCTTTTCCACAAGTTCCACCTGGACCTTGGGCACGGGTAACAAGGACTTTTCTGCCCTCAATATTAACTTCTGCGACGATAGTTTCTTCAGCAATTTCATGAACTAATGCATCCCCAATCAGTGTAGAAGCCACCAAAGGACCGATGCCATCACCGATTGGTTTTTCTTGTTTGAATGCATCAATGAACGAGAAATAGGCTTCTGCTTCTTCCATAATCATGGGCAATTCCATTTGAATTTGAGTCATAGTGTAGATGCTTCCGCCCTTTTTTCCGGTTAGATAATGATGTCGGACCGTGCGATACAAAGAATTCAAACCATGGGCAGTTTCTACAAGGTTTCCCAAGCTCTGCAATTGTTTTTCGTCAGCCGAAGGAGCCAACAACTTAATTTCGTCTTTAAATCGGTTATCAGCAGAATTGACTAAATGTTCCAGCCTTTGGACCACTCCTTTGGGGTCCATGTCATTTGGCGAAATTGAAAAGAAATGAAGCAAGGATTCGACCCGAGGTTTTGGGTCTGTTTCAGGTTTTCCTAATTGTACTATGGCAGAAACGGCTTCTTCTTTGGCTTTGTCCCGCATGTTCTGCAGTTTATTTAAAGATTTAGAAATTTTACCTAAGGCTATATTGACTTGGATTTTTTGTGCGAAAAAGGAAAAACCGAAAATGAATACCAAGTACACAAGGTTAAAAACGTAAGTTAAAATGTTAGTATCGAAATTGAAAATCGTTAAGCCTCCAAGTCTGTTTCTTGTTCTTCAACTGAAACGCATTCCTGATGATTAAGGTTCTGTTTTTCTTTGTTCAATGCGACCAATCGTTTATCCACATTTTTCAGCTCTTCCTGCAACATGTTAACCATGTTCTGAATACGTTTCCGTTTCATTTCAAGAGCCTCCTTTCTGGTTTTTGACTCTTTCTCAAGAAACGGAGAAAAAAAATTTGGAAACTGCGGAATAGGCAAACCATTAGGCTCCACAGCTAATACGCTTCGAACATATTCTTCAAAAAGACTGTTCATGCTCTCTGCGATACGGCTATGCTTCAAAAGAGCCCGATCAAGAATGCGTTTACCAGCCTCAGTTATGTGATAAATTTTTCGTTTCCTTTTTTGTGGCCCCCATTTCCCTTCTATGTAACCTGCTTCTTCCAAACTTTGCAGTATGGGATACACGCCTCCAGCAGTTGGTTTCCAAAAGCCTTCAGTGCGGTCTTCGACTTCTTTCATCATCTCGTAACCATAACAAGGTTTTCGATTCAAAAGCAACAAAAAAGCGATACGCATGTACCCTTTTTGAGACTCTTTAAGCCATTTAGAAGCAGTCTTTTCGTCGTGTCCCGGATGCATAATATTCAAGATTCTAATGTAAAAGTAATATTTATATTTTGGTGCAATATATTGCAGTTAAATATATTATGGGTGATTACTCAATGGAAAACAACGTCATGATTGAAGTAAACAACCTTACAAAAAAGTTTGGCGATTTCACTGCTGTCGACCACATTTCCTTTGAGGTCAAAAAAAGCGAAATCTTTGGTTTGCTTGGACCCAATGGTGCAGGAAAAACCACAACAATACGAATGCTTTCAACGCTAACTAGACCGTCAGAAGGCACAGCTACAATCGGTGGATACGATATAGTAAAAAAAGACAACAAAGTCAGGCAACTAATTGGTCTAGTTTCTGAAAAAATGATAATGTACGACCGTTTAACAGCTAAAGAGAACCTAAAATTTTTTGGAAAACTCTACGACTTACCAAAAAAGACCATGAATCAACGAATTGATGAGTTACTAGAGCTCGTTCAACTTACCAAATTTAAAGATGCAAAAGTGGGCAATTTTTCCACAGGCATGAGGCAAAGAATGAACGTAGTCAGAGCGCTACTTAACAGACCTCAAGTGTTGTTTCTTGATGAACCCACATTAGGATTAGATCCCCAATCTACTGTTGAAATCAGGGAATTCATCAGGAAAATCAACAAAGAAAACGAAACAACAATAATTTTAACCACCCACATGATGAACGAAGCAGACCTTCTGTGTGACCGCATCGGCATAGTTGATCATGGAAAAATTACAGCCTTGGATACGTCAAAGAACCTTAAAAAATTGGTTTCAGGAGACAATACAACTGTGCTGAAACTGGATGTTGCAAACTTGACACCAAAACTAGTTACAAAAATTAAGGCTGTACAATGCGTAAAGTCTGTGTCTCAAGATGCAGAAACCCACCTCAAGGTCCATGCAACTGGGGATACCGCTTTTGATGACATACTTGGGGTTCTTCAATTAAATAATGCGAAAATTAACTCCATTGAGAACGTTCAGCCAACCCTTGAAGATGTTTTCCTTCAGATAACAGGTCGAGACATGCGGGATAAAGCAGACAACAAAATGCCTTCGCCCCGTCAGGGACCAAACAGAGTGCAAAACAGGATAAGGTGATTTGAAAATGGGAACTAAAAAGATGCTTTCAAACAGTTTGCGGATAGCTTGGAAAGATTTGATGGAACTATTCAGAAACAGAATGGGGCTTGTTTTGCTGATACTGATGCCCGTATTCATGATGACCATGGTAGGTTACATATATCCTTCAGAAAGTTCACTGAACAACGTATCAATTGGAATAGTGAATGAAGACATAGGATTTAATGGTGTTAGTTTAGGTACAACGTTTTTCGCGACGTTGAAAGTGATAAACGACAACGCCAGCTTGATTACTATCAAAGATGCAACAAGTTTTGAAGACATACAGCAAATGATTCAAACAGGGAACATAGAAGGCGGAATAATAATTTCTGCTGATTTCAGTTCAAACATCATTAACGGACAACAAGGAACGGTCACCATTGTAACTGATCAGTCCAATCCACAGATGTCTACGATGATACAGGCGGTTTTAAGCCAAGTTTTTGAAGAAATGGGCACCGCAATGGCCCAACAAAATGTTGCAGAACAATTAGGAATCAATCCTGACATAGCATTAGCTGTTGTAAAACCATATGATGTTCAGGTTAAAGGTTCAATTGAAGGCGAATTCAGTTACTTTGATTTCATTGCACCTGGAATCATGGCAATGACAGTCATGATGAGTGTAATGACTGGACTTCCTGCAGCAATTTCCCATGAACGAGAACTAGGAACCCTAGACGGCATGATGGTAGCCCCAATAAACAGGCTTTCAGTAATTCTTGGAAAAACCCTTGCACAGATGGCACGTGGAATACTTCAAGGTGTACTCATACTTGGGTTGGCCACGATGTTGTTTGGGGTCACAGTTCACGGAAATATTCTGTTAGTGTTTGCTTTACTGCTATTAGGGGTATTCAGCTTTGTTGGTTTAGGCGTAGTACTGACTTCATTTGCCAAAGACCAAGAAACAGCAGTAATGATGATGACAACCATAATGTTCCCAATGATGTTCCTCAGCGGAGTGTTTTTCCCCATAGAGCAAATGCCATGGTTCATGCAAACAATTTCAAAGTTTTTGCCACTAACATACGTTGCAGATTCCCTACGAAAAGTAATGGTCCTTGGAGCAGACATACCTGCACTAACGTCAGAACTTTCAATCTTGATAGTATTCGGAATCGCCATGATAGCAATAGCAGTCCCAATATTCAAACGAGCAATGACCCGATAAAAATAGGTCAAACTCCAAACTTTATTTTTTTTCATTTCAATTTTGTACATAAACACAGAACTATAAAATAAGCTAAGTTAGGCTGTAATTAAGAAATAAAGGCATAAATCAAAAAACTGCCCTAAAAAATATTAAAAAAGAAAAAATGAGTTGAGCCCTTAACGTTTTTTGCTAAGTTGCTCGGTGTAGAGTTTATTCTCTGTCGATGAACTTGTTGGCGCTAGGTACGTCTTCAGGAAGACCGCGTCGTTTTCGAATGCCAGCGATGACTTCGGTGGATATGCTTGCGGGAACTTTTTCCCAGTGGTCGAACTGTGTTTGCCAGAAGGCGTGACCAGAAGTTGATCCTCGCATGTCTGCAGAGAGACCAAAAGTTTCAGAAACTGGCAAAAATCCAGTAACGTTGGTTATTGGTCCTTTTTGTTCAGAGGAGACGATTCTTCCTCGTTTCCGGGTAATCAAGCCGGTTACGTCACCGACGAACTGGTGTGGAACTGAAACTCCAATCTTGTAGATTGGTTCAGAAAGCACAGGGTCCGCAGTAAGGAATGATCCCCAGAGGGCTCGTTTCATTGCAGGCATAATTTGTGCAGGTCCGCGGTGTACTGGGTCTTCGTGCAATTTACAGTCCAACAGGCTTACTTTGCAGCCTCGGATTGGTTCATCACAAAGTGGACCGTTTCGAGCGGCCCATCGGAAACCTGAGTTGACTGTTTCTTTGACTTCTCGTAGATACTGAACACCTTTAGTCAAGTCTAACAAGATGTTGCGGTGTTCTTCTAAAGCCCAAACGTTTCGTGATTCTTGAGCAGTCCATCCTGCTTGTTCACGCAAGGTTTCCCCGATTCGTTTGTTTCCCATGGCTTCAAACAGGGCACCCTTTTCCATCAAGTCAACAACATTTTGGTCCAAAGGTTCAACCTTGAGCCAGAATTTGCTGTGTTTGTTGGGGCTCTTTGCCATAGCAACTACACCTTCTTTGGATGCTGTTTCCCTGTAGACGACCAAGGGTTGAGAAGTTATGAGTTCTATTCCTCCACCGGTTTGTCGGAGGGTCTTTACAGCGATTTCCAAGTGAAGTTCACCCATTCCGCTGAGAAGGTATTCTCCAGTTTCTTTGTTAATTTTAGTTACCAAGTTTGGATCATCAACAGTTAACCTGTCCATCAATTCGATAAGGCGGGGCAAGTCACGTGGATGTTTGGGTTCAATTGCAATGGTAATAACTGGTTCAGAAACGTATTGGATGTTTTCGAAAGGAACCATATCTTTTTCAGCGCCCATGCTAACAAGGGTTTCTCCAGCTCGGGCAAGATCCATTCCCAGAACGGCTGCAATGTTTCCTGCCCCCATTTTGCCGACAACTTCTCGGAAAGCACCCATATACATGGATACTTGTTGAACACGGTAGTCTTTCTTTGCGCCCACTAAGTACACCCGTTCTCCTTCGTTTAGGCAACCCGAAAAGATGCGACCAGTGGCAACTAGTCCTGCGTGGGGGTCCATGGCTGCTGATGTTAAACACATTACAACAGGGCCATTTTCGTCACATTCAGTCATGGCTTTTCCTATTTTTGAATCTATTTCGCCTTTCCAAACTTTGGGAACACGATATTTTTGTGCAGTCAATGGGTTTGGAAGTTTTTTAACAGCCATGTCCAGTATGGCGTTGTGCAAAGGAACAAGTTCTGCAAGTTTTTCGTAAGTTCCATTGTGATAAGCGTCAACAACGTCACTGAATTTTATTCCTGCTTTTTCAGCCATTTCAAGGGTGAAACCCCACTTGTGTAAGGCAGAGCCAAAAGCAACTGTTCCTTTGGTGGGGTCAACTTTCCATGCGTTTTTGACTTCTTTTTCTCCGTATATTGAAATCAAGTTGTTAAAATCACGAATAATTCGCAGAAGTTTGGTTTGCATTTGTTCTGCGTTGAGTTTGAGTTCTTTAATCAAGCGGTCAACTTTGTTGATGAACAGAACGGGTTGAACGCGCTCATTCAATGCTTGACGGGTAACGGTTTCGGTCTGAACCATTACTTCTTCGACGGCGTCAACAACTACTACTGCACCGTCGATTGCTCGCAGGGCACGGGTTACTTTTCCAGTAAAGTCTACGTGTCCTGGTGTGTCAATTAGGTTGATTACGTGGGATTTGTTGTCAACTTCGTGTAGAAGTGAAATGTTTGCAGATTTAATTGTGATTCCACGTTTTTGTTCTTCTTCAAGGTAGTCCAGGGCTCTTGCTGCTCCGGCAATTTTTGGGGATAGGAGCCCTGCTTCAGCTAACAAGGAATCGGACATTGTGGTTTTGCCGTGGTCGATGTGGGCAATTATTCCGATGTTCCTGATATCTTCTTTTTTGTTCATGAGCTTTACGAGGTCGCTCGTTTGCCTAAATTTTGGCACCTTATAGTTTCTCCTGATTGTTAATGGACAGAATGCTAGATTAAAAGCATACCTATAAGCATTATTGTAAGCTAAAGATTTGAAATTAAACCTATATTGCTGTATGCGCGTTTTTCAAGCAACGTTTGATATAATAAGTAACATCACAAAATGAACTTGTAAAAGAATTTTAAGTGAAATTTGGTTAGTCTTCCCAGCGGTAAATTTTCTTTCTCTGTTTGAGTTTTTCTAAACCACAGTTAAAACAGAGTCCATTATGACAACAAATTGTGCCTCCACATTCGGTGCATTCCCATTTTTTCTGTTGAGTTTCCAAAAATTTTTCCAAGCTTTGTTCCTTAATTAACTGAAGGTTTTCAATCAAACTCATATGATAATGACTTTTGTAGCGATCATCAATGTGTTGTAGGTTTTTGCAGGGAAAATCTTGGCACTCATAACAGAACTCAATTTCATGATTTAGAAGCTTTTCACATCTTTTCTTCAGAAATGCACATTGCTTGTCACGGGGTCTACATCCTTTGCAGTATGCCATTTTGATGCCTTTGGACCTAATTTTGTGTTCTAAAGCAAGGTAACCGCTGCAAACATTGCAATCCATACCACATGGCGCTACCAGTTCTGGTTTCAAGTTAGCAAGCACCCAACAATAATGGCAAAAAATATGATATCAATCTTTTCCTGAAAAGATTATTGACTAATAGGTTATGCAACATGGTTAGTAAAAAACATGAAAAATAAATGCAAACAGATTCTTCGGTTGTACTGTAACTGTTTGGAGTATGTAAACAAAATTCATAAAGGGTTTATTACTAGCGCCCAAGTTTAGAGATATGGACTCAAGTTATTTCGTATTTTTAGTTCTTCCCTTAGCGGTTATAGTGTTTTTTCTAGTAGGATTAACCCTCTATTATGCCCGAAAAGGAGAAGATGAATATGAAAAAGAAATAAAAAAGCTTAGAAAGTTGTTAATTTCAGGAAAAATTAACACTCAAACTTTCAACAAGCTTAAGAGCAAAACAGATTACGTTAAGGATTACAATAACGAGTCAAAACGGCTTTTGGAGTTGTTATCTAGCGAAAAAATTGATGATGATACTTACAACCGATTAAATCAGGTTCTTGAAAAATCTTTCCAAGAAAAAATCAGTAGACTTGAAGATGAAACAGAAGAACTTGATGGGAAGCCGTTTCATGCTGCTAAGTTCTAAAGTATAGAAAAACAAAATAGTCCAAGATACAGTCATTTTCGGGAAGGATGACTCCACAGTGAAGATAGAAAACAAAAGCATCAGCAAGCATAAAATGGTAGAATTAAAGGCACGAGTCAACGACCATGAGTTGTTACGAAAAAAATTGTCTGAGTTAGGAAGTGAATGTGTTGGAACTTTTTATCAAATAGATACATATTTTGAAGTTCCAGAAGGTCGATTAAAACTAAGGCAAGTAAAAGGAAGCAGCAACGCAGAATTGATTTATTATGAGCGGGAAAACATTGCTGGCCCTAAACAAGATGACGCGTTTTTGTTGCGGGTTCAGGACGCTGATGATTTCAAAATTGTTCTGAAAAGAATTCTCAAACAAAGCATAATAATTGAAAAAGAAAGAGAAATCTACATTCACCAAGGAACCCAGATTCATCTGGACACGGTGAAGGGGCTTGGCAAATTTGTTGAGTTTGAACGGCAAACCAGCAATGAGCCTGAAAATGTAAAAAAAGACCAACATGTTCTAGAAGAGCTAAGAAAACAACTAGAAATCAGCTCAAACAGATTAGAAACCCTTTCTTACAGCGACCTAGCGCAAAAATGAGAAAGTCTAAGGAACACAATTTGTGTTGCTTTAGTTTTTATGAAAAAAGATTGTTTTCAACATAGAACTACTATTAGGATACATATAGGATAAGGTTGCACTTCATTTTGTTCAAATCAAACAGCAAAGAACGCTATCTAAGCAAATTATTGGGAACGCTAACCCAGATAGACTCGTTATATTGTAACCAAATGCTTGGTGAATCGTAAATTATTCCACCATTATGGTAATCGAGAACGTTTTGGGTGCAATTAACAAGGATAGACTCAATATTTACTATTGTTGGAGAGTTTGGATCTGGGAGGCTTTCGTTTATTGAGGACACTTGTTTTCCACAATAACGAAGGTCAATAACAAGGCAAGGCCCGTTTGTGTACAGCTCTTCTGCGGTAGGTAAATCAGGCCAACGCTCCATAACATCACTGTCTGGTAATAAAACTCTACCATTAGAGTCTCGTGATTCTGATACTGAACCAGTAGCCTGTGCAAGAGAGAAAATGAGCAGAAAAGGAATAACAAGCAAGCCCATTATGAGAGGAAATTTTATCATTTGTTTCTCCCTTGCACAGTTGATGTGTTAGCAAGTTATTTTCCGTGCTAAAGTATTTAGTTCTATACTTTAGAACAGTGATTTAGTCTGTTTTGTTTCGTCGTATTTCGATTCCTTTGTCTAGAGCTATTATGTTAACAAGATGTTGTATGCCCGAGGTTTGAACCTTTTTTTCTAAAACTTCTTCGATTTGGAAAACTCCTGCGGGGTTGTTCATGCTTACAAAGATTTGTACGGGTTTTCGGGGTCCTTTTTCGATTTCCACTTTGGTTATAGACAACGCAGAAAGGGAATGAATGTCTACTTTTCCAGTCCGGTAGGGTATTCGGGTTCGTCCTTTGGCCATGTCGGTTCCGTCGGCTACTTTTGCTGCTCCGGCTTCGATGCTTAAGCATTCTATGTCTTCTTCGTGGGCAAAGATGGCGTGTAAAATTTCAGATTTCATTCTTACAATCTTGGTCACATCATCAGGATAAACCGTTCTGAGAAGCCGGTCCAGAATCGGATTGGCCAAAATACAACTATGAAAAGGGTGATCGACTCGGTGAATGCTGTTGCCTAAATCGTGGAGATAAGAACCGCATAAAACGATAACTTTTGCATCTTCTAGGCAGCATGCACGGTTTTGCAGAGTTGTAGGTGTAACTTCCTGAGATATCAGATCAAAAATTTCAAGGGCGCTTCCTGCTGCGATTTTGGCGTGGACGGGTCCGTGGTCGTTGTATCGGAGGCGTTCTACTGCCATTGTGTTTGACATGTAAAGGGTGTTCTGGATTTCGGGGTCGTTTTCCATTAATTGGAACATTTGTTTGACTTTTGGTTCGTCCAGATGGGAATTTATCAGGTTCGAAGAAACAACAACCATTCGTGGTTCCTCATATTAAATTAGAGATCAGCAAATATGAACTTTAAGCAACAAAAATTGGAATTACATTGAAGAGCAAAGGTCACGTTTCTCGATATAGGTTACTGGGTCAACTTCTTTTATGGTTGCGCCGTCCACGTCGATTATGTAGATTGTGTGGATCCGGGAGTTTTTTATTTCATCATAAGTTACTGGGGGATTTTTGTAGTATAGGTCACACAAAACTTTGAGGTGTTTAAGGTCAGTTTTTGTTCTGCTTCGGGGGGGCTTCACTAAAGTGTCAGGAATCTGCAATAAATAATATGGTGGAACACCCAAAGCAAATTTGTCTGAATGATTACCATATCGGATTATTTTGCTTGCAATTCGGGATTGGCGATATTTTGCAGGGTCAAGAGCATGACTTGGAGGAATAAAACCAGTTTCTATTTCTACAATGTGGGAACCAAAACCTTTCATGCCATAAAGGTCGCAGACTAAACCGTTTACAGGGCGTTCGATGTCTACTTCGTAGCCTTTCAAAATTAAATGTTTGGCGCACACCATTTCCATAACTGAATGGTTAATTTTAACCACGCTTTCTTCATGCATCTTAATCAGTTTTTGTTTCAAGGCATCAATTTTTTTTTGTGCATCTTCAGGAGTTTCCCTGTTTAGTTTTGCAGTTAGAATATCTAAATCCCTATTGAATTTGTCCATGTTCTCAACCTTTTAGAAACTGCAACAAAAGTTTCTGTTAATAGATGGTGTAATGTCTACGACAAAAGCTTTTGTACAAAAATCCTAGAAGCCCAAACTAAAACGGGAAAGAAAAGGGACAAAGCCCTTGCAAAGCGTATTCAATTAAGCGGGGAAAAAAAATGCCCCAATTTTGTTTTGGCGGTTTAGTCTTTGATTGCTTCAAGCAGGCTCATAACGTTCCAGAGCTTAACTCGGGTATAAGGTGGCATGTTTGGGTCCTGCAATATTTCATCAAGCACAGATATCGCGTTTGCAGCTCGAACTGCAGGTGTATCATCTGGGACTTGAAGGGAGGTAATGGATTGTTTTGCGGCTCGGCGTATGTTTCGGGGAGTCGTAGTGTCTTCGGAAACCATACCAAGAACGTTTGATGCTTCGGCAATTCTTTCCTCGTATTCTTGTAGTTGTTTTTTGCGCACCATATATAAGCCTCCTATACTATCTGCCTAAACTAAAAGCACTATATTTAATCTTATCTTATACATGAAAAAATGTTCCTGTTTACGGCAACAGTAACATACAAAACATGATAGATAGTTAATTAACTGTTGTAGCATTATATTTTATCCAAAGCTTCACTAGCAGGGATTAATGTGACAGAAAATTCAGAAAGCATCAAAGTAATGGCAGATTTACTCAGGCAAGGGGCTACCCTTACTCAACATTCGTGTCCAGCCTGTTCGTCGCCACTGTTTAAACTTCAGAACAAAGACATATGGTGCGCTAAATGCCAAAAACGAGTAATTATCGTCAAAGAAGGCGACCCCGAACCCGAAGTTTCTAAAGCTCCAATGTTTTCTAGTTTGGAATCAACAATTATGAAAAAAATTCAAAACTTAGAAAAACAGCTTGAAGAAGAAAACGATCCTGAAAAAATTACAAAACTCGGAGAAACAGTGTCGTCACTTCTTGAAAGTCTTGAAAAAATTAAAAATATGAAAAAGTAGTTTGCTAACAAAGGTCGTTTGTGGTGCTTGGACGTTTTGATAGTTTTCCAAAAAATGTTCACAATGTAGCTGTATTTAACTGTCAAGATCCAGAAACAAAGGTTCAGCAAGCTATTGTTTGTAGTTTTCAGCGTTTAAACCAGCTAACTTTTGAGTTGAACCAGTTAATATCCTTCTTGAAACAGGACTACAAAGTCAGTTTCGAGGTGGGCATAGCAGATGGCTCTGATTTCATGTTTTTAAACCAGAATGAACTTGAACATGCTTTGAAAGCAGTTGAAAAAAACGAGTTAGAGGTTTTAGATTTCTTTGTTGTTGTTCGGTATCATCGAATAAACGAAAAAGGCAAGCAGATTCCGTTACGGTTCGATTACCATGTTTTGCGGTTTGCATTTCATGAAAAACTCTTAGAGTTGCTAATACGCCATGAACGGGGAACACAACGAGTTCCAATCGAGGATATTATAGAGTTTTTTACAAACCAAATAAACATAGAACTTAAAAAAAGGCAATTATCGCCCTTGAATAAGGATTAACTGGTGAAACCCTTATTTTTTAGATAATTTGTTTTCGTAATTTTTTAACGCTTGAATTTCTTTTTGCCGATAACAATTCAATCGCAGGGTTAACTCTTCAAAATCAACAATATCTCCTTCAAATTCGGGGCCATCAATGCAAGCGAATTTGGTTTGGTCTCCAACTGTTATTCTGCAAGCTCCACACATGCCGCAACCATCAACCATTATGCAGTTTAAGCTTACAACAGATTTTATTCCGTGACTTTTGGCTAATTCAACTACAACTTTCATCATTAAAGGTGGACCAATAGCGTAAACCAAATCAAAAATGTAATTGTTTTCAATCAAAGTTTTCAGCACATCACTAGCTACTCCTTTTTGTCCTTTTGTACCATCATCAGTAGAAACGTACAATTTGTCGCTGTATTGTTTTAGTTTATTTTCAAAAACAAGTTGTGCTTCGGTTCGGGCACCAATTATTGAAACAACAGTGTTGCCTGCATTTTTCAATGCCTTAATTATGTTGTAAGCGGTAGCCGCGCCTACGCCACCACAAACAACTGCCACTTTTCCGAAATTTTTGATTACAGTAGGAGTACCTAAAGGTCCAGAAATGTCAAGGATTTTGTCTCCGACTTCAAGAGCGCCCAGCAGAGTTGTTGTCAGGCCAACTTCAACAAAAACAAGAGTTATTGTCCCTTCTGTTGGATTCCAGTCTGCAAGAGTCAAAGGAATGCGTTCTCCCTTCTCATGTACCCTGACGATCACAAACTGTCCAGCTTTTGTTTTTTGGGCAATTAAAGGTGACCTGATTTGCAGCAGTTTGATGTCTGAAGCAAGAGTTACTTTCTTGATTATTTCATACATGGTTTATCGACTTGGTTCCGAAAATTGGTGCTTACTGAATTTACAGTAAAAGGCAACTAAAGCGTTTCTGCTTTTCATAAGCATTTGTTCACAATTGTAGCTGAAAACTCGATTATTATCAAAAACGATGGGTAACATCCAAAAACTGTAAGGTATATAAAACAAGAAGTTACTAGAAAGTAATAATATGATAGTTCCAAGTTTGTTTTCTTCAGATTTTCAGCCAATTTGGCTAAATGAAAAAGATAAAAACAGTCCACAAAAGAAACTGACCAACATTGAAGCCTTCTGTTCAATGATAGATTGTGCAGAGGGCTTCCAAGGAGTTTGGGAAATCGTAAAAGAAACAGTTAAAGTTTTTTTGGGCAAACAAAGACAAGGCATGTTACTATTTTTGGATGACATGCCCCTTCAGCTGGGTGCATATCACCAGTTGGGGACAAACAACATTGTGCTGAACAGAAGCTTGCTTAACATTGTAGAAACCGTAACTAAATCAAAAAAACTCGTTAACGCCTTTGTTTACAGCATCTTAACCCACGAATATCTGCACGCCCTGGGACATGTTTCTGAGGTTGAAGTCCGGTCTTTAGTTTACGACATTTCAAAGCATTGTTTTGGAGAAAAACATATAGTTACATCCCTTGCTGAAAAGACGCCATGGTCCTTGCTCAAAGGAATCCCATTAAATGAACTGAAACTATCCAAAAATCCCATGGAACTAATCAAAGATTTAGAAAAACCTAACCATTCATACATCGTGTAAAGTTCACGATTGGTTTTTTAGAAAATCTAAAACAACACTCAAAAGGCTCTTTTCTACTCTAGATTTGGTTCTATCAGCGTTAATGGGCACAAGTTTTCCATCTTTTACATATTTCAGGTAAACTTTTTGTACTTCTCTTTGAATTTCCAAGTGTTCCATAACTGATTTTTTCCTTCGAATGCGTTCAACTACAACTTCAGGGGCAACATCAAGATACACAGTTAAATCAGGCAAAAAAGCTGCACTGTTAATTTTTTCGATCCAATCCAACTCAAGCCCCGCAGATCCCTGATACGCCAAGGATGAGTAAACACAACGATCTGAAACAACAATTTTTCCCTGGTCTAGGGCGGGTTTTACATCTTTTTGTAGGTGTTCGATTCGGTCAGCAGCAAACAGAATGGCTTCGACAACTCGGGGAACACGTTTTTTTCCTTCCAGAATGGTCCCCCGTATAAAAGATCCTAATTCGCCCCGGCTGGGCTCGGTAGTGTACACAGCGTCAAATCCGTGTTTTCGCAAATTTCTTACTAACTTGTGAGTATGAGTTGTCTTTCCGCTTCCATCTAAACCTTCAATGCAGATGAATTTCCCTTTGGTAGTCATCTTTGATTCAGCCTATTTTGTAATAAGAAAAGAGCAATATAACTTTGTGATTACCATCTGCAAAAAAGTGTTCATTTATTGATAACAAATCAAGAAATGAGTTCTGCTAAGGCTCCAACACAGACAAGCTGAAGGAATGAAAAAATGAAAAGCCCGCCTACTGCTATCAGGATGGCAATTTTCATTTCTGTGTGAGACCCTTTTCAGCCTCATTTCTTTTATAGGGCAACGTAATTGTTTCATTTTTGCAACATTTACTGTTAAAAAAATTTATGGTATCCAATAGATTTGACAATTATTTTTTTTATTCATCTCCATACTATTTATGAAATAAAGATTTGTGAAAGAATATAAAACTATTTTTCAAAATTGAACCCAATTTGTTCCAAAATTGTTATAATTATAAGTGGTACTTATGCAAAAAATTTGTAACTTAACGATTACCTTAAATAATGATGCGTCAGATTGACAAAGTTGAGATGAAATCGTCATATGCAACGGCATTGGGGTGAAATTAAAGACCCCGTTCACGGGTATGTTTACATTACTGAAGCAGAAAAGCAGCTCATAGACTCGTATCCCGTTCAACGTCTTCGAAGACTGCGACAACTGGCAGGCTCAGAGTTCGTGTATCCAGGAGCAAACCATACCCGCTTTGAGCATTGTTTAGGGGTTATGCATCTGGCAGGCAAAGTCGCAGAAAACCAGAACCTCGCCCCCCTTTTGTCAGAAGAAGAAATTCAGACAATTAGAATGGCTTGCCTTCTTCATGATGTTGGACATGGTCCTTTTTCTCATGTGTTTGAACATCTTCTGGTCAAATTTTTAGACAAAACCCATGAGGACATGACTCGATGGATAATTGAAGAATCCGAACTGCGGGACATAATAAACGATGTGGGATACAATCCCGACGATGTGGCAAAACTTGCTGTAGGAAAATTGCGCAAACCCAAAAAAGCGTTCTTGGATCAGATTATTCAAAGCGCAGTTGACATCGATAAACTAGATTTCGTGGTAAGGGATACATACCACACGGGAGCAGAATATGGTTACGTGGACATTTTCAGGCTAATTCACATGCTGGATGTTCTGGGTGAAAACCTCGCAGTAGATGTTGGAGCCCTGTCCGCATTGGAATCTTTTGTTTTAGCAAGGCTAGAATCTTTCCGAAGCATCTATTTCCACAGGGTAGGACGAGCGGCTCAAATAATGCTGGCGTCAGCCATGGAAGCAGCAAAGGACGAGTTGAATTTGACAGTTTTTGATTCTCCTGAAGATTACCTTGTATTGAACGATTACACTGTTTGGACTAAACTACGGGAATGTGAAAAATCCCGAAAAATAATGGAGAATCTGGAGCGCAGAAAGCTTATGAAATGTGCCTACGATCGCACTTTCCATGTTAAAGAAAAGATGGTAACAAGTGTTTTTGGTGTTGACGAGGTTCGGGATCAAGTCAGAAACAAGATTGCACAAGAAGCAGCAATTAACCCTGAAGAAATTTATATTGACGTGCCAACGGTGCCTTCTGTTCCGTATCATCATTCAGATTTGCTTGAGCCCATGGAGATTCCGGTTTTTCAGAAAACTAAAGCAGGAGAAAAAATTCCCTTGCGTTTAAGCGACATTTCTTCAGTATTCGATGTTTTAAAGGGGTTTATCAACATTCTTCGGGTTTACACAGATGAACAATACGTGGACAAAGTTACTTTAGCAGCGTCAAAGGTTATTGGGGGAACTCCTTCGTCGGCGAGGATTTCTTTTTGATGTCGAAAGATTAAAACGTAAGTATGTTATTGAAGGTTGATGTTTCGATTTAGGCTCCGATAGTATAGCCAGGTTAAGTATTTCGGCCTTTCGAGCCGAAGACCCGGGTTCGAATCCCGGTCGGAGCACCAATTATTTAGTATTTTGTTTCTAGAAAAAATTGTTTTCAATATACCCCTTTATTAAGATCCTAATTATTCGAGCAGAAGTGAACTTTTGAAATTAGAGTATATTGTTTCAGTTTTGTTTTTGGGGTTTTGTACAATTTTTTTCGGCAAATTAAAACAACCAGCATTATAGCCCCAATTAATGGCAGAACAGCCCATAATGAAAATTCTGGAATCGCATTAATCTCAACAGGAACCATTAAGGGGTTATTGTCGTGATAGTTATCTTGGTTGACTTCTCGAAAAACATGAGGTATATCTCCTATTCCGTCGCCTTCAGCGTAGTCACCTGAATATTTGTTCCAGTAATTTCCGTCAATCCCATTCCCCTTTTGTTAGATTTAGACAGTTTTTTCCCGTAGCCCACAGCAGCCACGATCGCAGCAACAACCAAGGGTAAAACAGCCCATGAAGTAAACTCGGGAATATTACCCATTTCATCAGTTTTTATTAGCAAGAAATCAGAGTTCCCCTCACCAAATAATGGGTAAAATTCTCCAGCTATAGCATAACCCCCGTCAGAGGTTTCAATTAATGAATGGGCAATTTCATTATCCGAACATCCATATGTTTGAGTCCATTCTTCAGTACCATTAGCATCTGTTTTAATTAACCAAAAATCAGGATGTGTAGAATTAAGAGAGAAGAAGTTGCCAGCCAAAGCAAATCCCCCATCAGAAGTTGTTGTCAATGAAAAAAGATTTGCAAATGCATTTCCTCCGTATTTTCTTGTCCACTCCAGATTTCCAAGAGAATCAGTTTTTATTAGCTGATTGCTGCCACAAAAAGCATATCCACCATCTGATGTTTCAATCAAGAACTTAGCTTTTGCTGAGCCGTAAGTTTTATTCCATTGAATATTTCCAATCGAATCAGTCTTAATTAGCCAACAATCGTATAATCCACCCGCTATGGCGTATCCCCCATCAGAAGTTTCAATAACCGATCCAACTGAATCATATTTTTTCAGTTCATATGTTTGATTCCATTCCATTATTCCAGCTAAATCGGTTTTAACTAATAAAAAAGCCTTATTTTCTTCTCCTTCAGTAACCTCACGAGTGTAACCTCCAATAACATATCCGTTGTCAGACGTTTCTATCACCCAATGGGCAACTTCATGCTGTGAACTTTCATAAATTTGGTTCCACATCAACGAAGAACCAAAAACTGAACCAATTGGCAAAACCAAAGACAATGCAAATAAAATGACAAGTAAATGTTCTAGTTTCATCATTTTTTTCTCCCCAGTTTAAAATCAAGTCTAAAAAATATTGACAACATAACAACAACAGATACTCCTACAACTAAAAGAATCCCTGAGGGAAACTCTGGGATGTACCCTGAAGGAATATACTTTTCTACTGTGGCAGTAACACTTACTGGCTTAACAAGGAACCCTATTGCTCCACCCACTGCATATAAAATATCGTCAACAACAATCAGATGGATGTTATATCTACTGACCCCCATCGAAGCGCCTAAGTTCCAATCGTCTTCTTCTGGGTTGTACACATATGTGGTGTCTGTAGGATCTACAAATCCTGTAAATCCGCCCACAACGTAGATTCGTCTTGGCGCAAATTTACCTGTTGTTGCCACAATATTTGGTTGGTTAAGTTCGATTGGAAGATTTTTCCCAAAAATCCACACGTCATTTTCTACGTTGTATATTTGGTTATACCCGCCTTCACTGGGTACCAAAAAGTAGATACTGTTTTCGATCGCAACTGTGTAGTAACTATAAGCAGCAGGTATGGGCATTGTAAATTTTTGCGTCCAACTATCATCAGTAGTATCGTAGACCCAAATACTGTCCTTGAAAATGCAGTAAATATGGTCACCGAAAACATGAGCAGTAAATTCGCCATTAACAGGAATAGATGTTTTTCTTTCCCAACTATCGGTTACCGGATTGTATGCCTCGTTAACTTGGGAATAAATGGTTTCAGATTTCTCATAGTTATATCCAATTGCTCCGCCTAAAACGTAGATTTTTCCGTCAACCATCTTAGTTTGCATACCAGATCTATTTGTAGGTAGAGATGCCTTAGTTTCCCAAATATCCATAATTGGATCATACACTTCATTAACCCCAAGGTATGACTCCTCCTTTGAGTATCCACATATACAGTAGATTTTGTCTTGGAAAACAAAAGTTCCAAAACCGCTTCTTGGCGTTGGCATAGGCTCTTTAGTAACCCAAGTATCAGATGCAAGATCGTATTCTTCATTAGTGCCGTAATATACCTGCTGACTTGAATTGGAACCACCAATAGCATAGATTTTTCTATCCATTGCCACAAGCTCAAAATTTTCTCTCAAAGTAGGCATCGGCTCCACAGTTGTCCAAGAATCCTCAGTTGCCCAAACTAAAGGGGTTAATAAAGCGGGCAGAACAACAGGAAGAAACAACAAAAGAGCAAACAGAGATGCAGATAGTTTCACTGTTCCTCTCTCATTTGGCTTAGTTTTTGTCTATATATGATTGCCACAACCAAGAAAGCAACTAAGAAAATCAGTAGGGGTGTCCAGAAGGGAAACTCTGCGATTAAAGTATCGTCAACTGGTTCCATTAGTGGATAATTGTCAGCGTCTCCATAATCTTCAGGAGAAGTGGTAATCACATAGGGTGTGTCACCTATTCCATCATTGTTTTCATCTGAGCCGTTGTAGTCACTCCAGTAGTTTCTATCCACATCAGGTTCTGGAGACAACCAAACTATGATGAAATTGCCGTCTATGAAGCTGTTTTCAGTGATCACTTGAATGCCTCCACTGTAAGCTATGGATATGGGATTAACGTTATTTACGAACGTGTTATTTTTGATAAGAAAATCATTTGGACTACCCACCACATTGATACCAATAAAACAGTTTACTATGTAGTTACCAATGATTGTGTTATTTGCGGTGTTGACATGTTCTACGCCACAGCTAAAGTTTACGATTCGCATGTCCTTCACGGTTACATTGGATATTTTAGGACGAGACGGGTCTGACCCACGGTCATTAGAAAGGTCTATTCCTCTCTGACTTTCAACTCCATTTCCTTGAACAGTGTAGCCTGCCCCATCAAGCACAATGTTGCTCTTCTGAACCTGAATCCCCGCAGATATGTTACCCGTTAAGACATAGATTTCACCATTTCGTTGTATCTTGTCTGTTCCCTCAACGGCTCCATCAGAACGGATGTAAATTGTTCCTTGTGCCTTCACTAGCCCAATATTTGGAATAGAAAGTAATAAAACACAAAAAATAAGCAATACAAGAAGTGTCGCCTTTGTTTCCAGTATCATGGACACCTATAATTCATATCTTAGGAGATAGGAAAAGGGTTTTTGTCAAGAAAACTTGACTAAACTGGAGTTTGTTTGGTCAAATATTTTTGACTAGAATAATGGACTTGGCAATATGCTGCCAGCAGAGGTAAATATTACATGCCTCTAGTTGAAATTTTGCAGAAGACTATGGCGATTCTTTTAATATTATTAAACTGCTTTCCAAAATTTAGGATGTTTGATGGAACATAAGATACGAGCTCATATAAGTGTTAAGAAGACACTGGGCAACCCGAAGATTAAAAGCAATTGTTTATTTATGCCATGTTGAAAAAAGTTATTCTGCCAAGATTTCCAGACATATAAAATATAGCTACTAAAATTAGGGCTGTTTTAAAATCCAACAAGAACAAAGCGATTTGTAAAAAGATAGTAGAAGAACTAACTCCTGCCATTGAACCTATTATTTCAGAAAAAATGCTGCTAGGAAAAATAATATTTCATTCACAATATCAATTTAGCTGTAGCCAGAGATAAATCTTAGTGATTAAATATATTCTTGGAAGCTACAATATGCATTAAATTGTTATGAAAGGGTAAATAGGCAATGTTTAAAACCAAAGATTCACCGAAAAGCGTGTTTGTGATACTTTGCCTTATGGGTTTATTTGCCATTCTGAGTTCAACCCTGTCTAAGAACCCTGTTTTGAAACCTTTTGCAACAAGCCTTGGTGCTCCAAATGATTTAGTGGGTTTAGTAGCCTCAGCTTCAACTATTCCCGGAATTCTTGTCAGTTTACCTGCAGCGTCCCTTTCAGATGTTTTTGGTAGACGCAAAATCCTAATGTTTTCAGCATTTATTTTTGCTTCCGCACCGTTTCTTTATTTGTTTGTTACCTCATGGTGGCAATTAATTCCAGTCCGTTTCTACCATGGTTTCGCAACTGCAATTTTTGTTCCCGTTACTGAAGCTACAATTGCTGAAAAATTTCCAACAAAACTAGGAGAACGGATTTCATTGTTTTCTTCAGTCACTGCAGCTGGAAGGGCAACAGCGCCTTTCTTAGGAGGATATATCTTGTTTTTAACTGATTACGGCTACAAGTCGTTGTATTTAGCGGTAGGAATAGCAGGTGTTACCGCATTTATTACTGGACTATTGTTTTTAGTTGAACAAAAGAAAACTAAAACCCAAGATGCCAACTATAACCCAACGAAAGGCAGAATGGTTCAAGGATGGCTTAAAGTAGCTAAGAATCATGACCTTCAGGTAGTAGGCTTAATTCAGGCAAGCCAATACTATGTTTTTGGTTCGGTAGAATTCTTTTTGGTCGGCTACTTGGCAGAAGTTGCAAGATTGGATCCTTTTTCTATAGGCGTGATCATGGGCAGCCAAGTAATAGTTCTCATTTTAGCAAGACCGTTTATGGGAAAAGTATCAGATAAGATTGGACGGCGGATTCCAATAATATTAGGTTCAATAATAAGTTGTGTGATATTAGCAGTTTTTCCATTCAGTACGCATTTTCTAACTTTATTGTTTCTTTCAATGATGTATGGACTTGGATTTGCAACTGTAATTGCTTCTACATCACCATTGACCTGTGAAATAGTTCCTTCTAATCTGCTGGGAACCTCATTGGGTTTTCTTAGTACACTAATGGATGTTGGCCAAACACTTGGACCAATAATCAGCGGAATAATTCTGGCGACGAGCCTTCAATATTCATCAATATTTTTTTCTTTAAGCCTTATTTTAATTGCCTCTACCATAGTTTTTATGCAGCAAAATGTAAAAAAAAGTATTGTAATAGATAACAACACAAAAATTGATTAGCCGATTCGGGGAAATCTGCAGGAGAATGAAAGAGACTAATAGGAGAAGGATATTTTGCGTGTGCACAATACCAGATTATGTTAATTCATCTTCGATTTGCCTTAATCTTTGGATAATTTCTTTATTATCTATGTCTTCACATTGGATGTCATCAGCTAATCTTCGAATGTCCCTAGAAGTTTTCTGTATCTTGTAATATAAACGAAAAAGGAATGTAATAATTATAACTAGACCACTAGTTAATCCAATAAGTATGATTAATTCTACGAATGACAAATAACATTCCTCTTACTTTGGTTAAACTAACAGAGTAATCGATGTTTATTTTATTTTTCGTTACAAGTTCCAAATCTATGCAGACGGGTAACTCCTATTAATCTTCCCACTAGGGTTTGGTTCATTATTGTTTGGGTGAGACAAAAATTTAACTGGCTTTCTTTGGTTGTTGAGAAAGAATGGTTGGTCGGGAACTGAAAACACATCTTTTAATAGGGAAATTATTTTTTGGTTATTTCAGAACCGGAGGTCGTTTGAATTTTGCCTAATGTGGCATCTCCAAAATATGATAAGTTTGAGCCTCCGCTCAAGTTAGCATCAAGTATGCCATCAAGATTTATTGTTGCACGGCTTCCTCCACTGAGATGTACGTCTGCGTTGTGGACAAAAAAGTCTGAGATTTCAACTTGACTTCCACCAGATGCTCCGAGGGAAAGATTTTTTGCTGCACCAACAAATCCTAACAACCTGCTGCCTCCAGATAGACTAAAATCAACATTTTCAGGCGTTTCAAATTCTCCTCTAAGAGTGCTTCCACCAGATAGTTCAAGAGAAAACGGATAGATAGAGTTATAATCTTCAAGTTTTCCTTGTGCACCTCCAGACAAAGTTAGACTATAAAGTTCAGGCATCGCAATTTCTGCCTTCATTGTTGTTGACCAAAAACTATAGCCCCCTTTCAAGCCAATTATCAGAGTGTTACCTGACTGGGTTATTTCGATGTATTCCATAACATTATCGTCAGCAGTTACCATCAGATTATATGAGTTTGATTTGGTGATTTCAACCCTAAATCCGTTTCCAGCATCCACTGAAGTGAAACCAGTAAACAACATCTCTTCAGTAACCAAGTTTCCTGAACCAACAACCCCAAAGGGAAACCAACTCCCAAGAAAAAACATGCTTGACAACAACAATAATATTGCAACGGGCACAACGATAATCAAAACGAGTGACAATGTACTTATTTTTTTTCTTTTTGTTTTACTCTGTGTGCGTCTATCAGCTTCTGCAACTAAAGGATAAACGGGCACTCCACAGCTAGGACAATACTTAGCATCTTCAACTAATTCTGTTCCACAATTCGAACAAAACGGCAATCCCTTTTTCCTCAAACAATGGTTACCCTTTTTCAAATATAAAAAAATACGCCTAAAATTTGATTCCAAGTTCTCTAGGTCGGTTTTCTTTTCTTGAAAAGTTATTACTATCTTTTTCGGTCACTTTTAAAAAATTGAAACAAAGAAGAATGCAGATACACGTTTTTTGTTTTCATTTCCATTTTGTTAATATCTTTTCCCGGTTGAAAGTAGCTTTGCTTAGATAGTACAGAGCAATAACTGGGACAGACAATATTCCTGACAGCACTAACGCAAGTACACTGGACGATACAGCTGGAATTAGTGGAGCGAAGACTAAAACAATAATGATTGGAAGCACCACAATGGCGCCAAGCTGTTGAGCTGCTCGCACATCACTAACCTTTGAAGAAATAATCACGTTGCTTTCCACACTCAGAATACATGCCAGAGGGGCTACCAAGCCTACAATTAGCACCCAATGTAAATCAGGCAACAGGAAAACGTTAAGGTTAATGTAAGACCAAGTATTCACGACAACAAGATAGGCTAATGCCCCAATGTACGTTGCCACCATAGACGGTAGAAAGGCAGCTATACTCTTACCTAAGAGCAGTTCCCCATCAGTAGTAGGCGTTGCCAATAATGGTTCTAAGCTTTTTTCAACCTTTTCTCCAACAAAACTATACGAAGCAATAAAGGAGGGAATAATCGCTGCTAACATAGCAAAGTACGTTGTAAACATGTCCAGAAGCAGGCTTATTTCGTTCATCGGAACCTCAGCAGGTAAAAACAGCAGAAAAGACAAAGGAAGTACTAATCCAAATAGTAGTGGCATCGTAACTAATGAGTAGAAAATGTATTTATTCTTCCTAAACACGCTAAAGTCCTTTGTAGCTACAATCCAAGGTTTCCAAGAACTCATCGGCTTTTAGACTCCTTAATCAATTTCAAGTAAACATCTTCAAGAGTTGAACGCAACTCGGTAACAAACTGAATTTTGCCGCCTGCAGCGACTACTGCTCGAATCAGTTCAGGATTATCCATCTCTGGTTCATCCATTTCTAAAACCAACTTGTTATCGAGTGTTTGTACATTCTTTATCATAGGCAGTTTTTCAACTGCAGCCAAAACATTGCGGTTAACACTTTCTAGTTGTAAGACAGTTTTTCGAGCATGCAAACCTTTTGCTAAACTTTCAGGCGAACCGACCGTAACTAGTTGTGTGTTTATTATCCCGATGCGGTCACATAGCCTTTCAGCTTCATCCAAGTTATGGGTATTAATGAAAATTGTTCTCTTCTGTTTCTTGAGGTTCAAAATAAAGTCGCGCACTGTCTTAGATGCTTCAGGATCCAAGTTCGCAGTAGGCTCATCCAAAAACAACAATTCGGGATCATGAATCAAAGATCTCGCGATGGCTATCTTCTGTTTCATGCCTTTAGAAAATGTTCCCACCAAATCATTGCGTCGCCCCCAAATATCTAGTAATTGCAGCAAACTTTGTATATTCTCTTTTCGCTTCTCCGCCGAAACCTCATAGAGTCTCCCATAAAAGTCCAAATTCCTATACGCGCTAAGACTATCATAAAGACCCACACTCTCGGGGAGAAGACCCACCATCTTTCGAATCTTAATGCGATCATCTTTGTTGTCCACATCAAAATTCCCTATTCGCGCTTTCCCGCGGGTCTTTTCTATTAAGCAACAGAGCAGTCGTATGGTGGTAGTTTTGCCAGCCGCGTTTGGTCCCAAAAAACCGAAAACTTCGCCCTTCTTAACGTTTAATGTGAGATCTTCAACTGCAGTGAGTTCACCAAACTTTCTAGTTAAGCCTTCAGTTTCAATCATATTTTCACCACACCTTCACCAAGTCAAGCTCTCTTGTACTTTGACTCCTCAATACGTTTAATCTAACTCCTCTGGAGACAGCCCAGATTCAGCCTAAGACCATTATTTGGACCTTCATTTTACGCCTTGCATAATATAATTACTAATAATTATCCCAATATCGTTATAAGAATTTAGTCCCAAAAACTTCACGTTACATGAGGAATAATTCTATTCTTTTGATTCATTAAAGTATGATGCAGCGAGCACTACTAAGACGAATCCTATGATTATGTTGATGACTTCTTGTGAAAATATTTGGCTTTCTGGATCCACGACCATAATAATTCCGTTAGCGAGTAAAAGTGCCGCAAAGACCATGACTATTAATCCCACAATAAATTCAGGCGTTTTCATAATAGAAAAGATAAGGCTTTCCATTTAATAATGTTTTTGTAGAATAGATTATTTTTCAACAAAAATGTTCACTATTACCCACTTTTATGACCAAAAGATGATAAGATTTATTTCATATGCATTATTATTAATCTAGTTTGTACTATGCAGCACTGTTTGAAATCAAATTTCTTGTTGACTTTGTTGTATACCTGATGGATAAAATTAATACGCCTATAGAATCTACATTATACAAAAATTGTCCTTTTTAACATTTCAAGCAAAAAAACTGGGCGTAACGAGGAAAATCAAATGAAGGCACCCCATCCCTCTGATCAGGAATATTCCAGAATTCGACGATATGACAGGAATACATTAGAATTTTCTAGGGTTGTTAACTTAAGTGATGGAGTTTTCGCGATTGTGATGACTCTGTTAGTTTTCACGTTAGTCTCCCCCGAAGTTACTGCGGAATGGTCTGCTTATGCATTGTTTGACCATTTGCCACAGTTAATAGTTGTAATGCTTAGTTTTGCACTTGTGGCTAATCTTTGGTGGCAGCACCACAGGTTCTTTGAAATGATTGGGTTGCTTGAGCCAGGTTTAATCGGAATCAATCTTTTGTTGCTTGGAACAGTGGCATTAGTTCCTTTTCCTACTAACCTAATAGGTAACGCTCCTACTTCTCGTGCTGCGGTATTACCGTTCATTGGATTGTTTATCGCTATTTCGCTGCTTGACTTGCTGTTGTTAATTAGAGCACGCATAGTAAAAGCTTGGCGCCGACCGATGTCTGCTAGAATGTTTTATTGGTTAATTTCAAGCTGGATTATGGGCATAATAGTGATGGTTATCGCTTTTGTTCTTGCATTGTGGATACCTTTGGCAGGATTAATTATATTGGCTATTAGCATTGTTTTGGGTCCATTAGCTGCGGGTGTTAGTCGAATAGCGTTTTTCAGCTCTAAGGGCATATTGAAGAGATTTTGGCACACCAAACAAAGTTAATGTTCTTAATAGTTAATTATTCATGAGGACCTAAATTGTGGATAAAAGATTTCTTGCTTAGAGGCAGTAGGAAACTTGGTCTAGTATTTGATGCTGGCGCTGGGGTCCTATTTTTTGCATTAACAAGTGAGCAATGGTATATCATATCTGGAGCCGCAATTGGGCTAATAATTGGGTCTGCCCTAACCATAATGGCGTCCAAGTTGAAGATGTCTTGATTTTTGAAGAAAAGTGGTGGGACTCAAACGCCCCAAGATATGCAACAAAGGTTAGGAAAATCTATTTTGAATAACACGACAACTTAACGACCTCAAACTAAGTAGAGCTTTATTTTTAGTTTTAATTGTCGGTCTCCTAAATTGTAGAAGGGTAAACAACAAATACATAGTTTCACAAAACAAGTAGTATCAACCCATATTCACCAACACAGCGACAGATGCGCAATCCAATCTAAATTAAACTTTTATTATGCCTAAAACTGAAAAATGCAAATTTAATTCTAATTCAACAAAAGAATCTAAAATAGAAGGGCATTATATTTCATTTCTCATTGGCAAAACTTGTATGATTTTCCTATTACAAAGAAGCTAACTGACTTACATATTTGCCTCTGACCTGAATCGTGAAAGTGCAAAGGTTAGCACTGAAAAGTTGAAATTATTGAATGTCACATATTTTTAATCAAAAGTTAATTGAGTGAAACTTTTTGAGGTATTGGTGTTTAAATAGTTTTTTTATTACATAACTTAGTTTAATGGAATGGCTCGAAATGGTTCTAGAACAACTAGGATTAATTGGAAATATTATTGTTTTAATTGTTTCATTAGGGGTTCTAATTAAATCGAGTAGCTTAACAATTAATAATTCAGTTAACCTGGCAAGTGTTACAGGCTTAGGAAAAACAAAAGTTGGATTTATACTAGTTGCGTTTTCCACCTCTTTACCAGAACTTTTTGTTGCAACTTTTGCAATTTTAGATCAAGGAACAGTTGGCATTTCACTGGGCAACATTTTAGGATCAAACATAATGAACATATGCTTAATTCTTGGAATCGGATTTCTATTAATGGCTATTAAATATCCTGAAAGTGCAGGGTTTTTCACAAAAATGACCAGGGATGAAGTAGGAAACCTTAATTTTGGAGTCTTTGTTGCATCGATAGTGCCGTTACTATTGCTTTACTTTGGATATGCTACCCAAATCATGGGTTTTATTTTGATAGGTCTTTTTATTTATAACATGTATGACCTTGTCAGAAAAAGAGAAACTGTTCAACAAATTTCTGATACTGCAGAAAAATCGGAACGAAAAAAATACCTCATTAAAGCTGTGTTTGGAATATTTGGAGTCGTCACTTCTTCATTTTTCATAATCGAATCAGCATCCTTTTTAGCTTTAATTGCAGGCATTCCACCAATCATCATTGGAGCTACAGTAGTAGCTTTTGGAACAAGTATCCCAGAACTGGTAACAAGCGTAGATTCAATAAGAAAAGGCTTCATAGACCTTGCCCTTGGAAATGTCATTGGAAGCTGTTTTATTAACATCACATTAGTTTTAGGATTTACTTTTATATTTGCACCCTTAAACGTAGACGTTTCAGCATTTTCAGATTTAATACTATTTTCATTAATCGCTAACATAGTATTAGGTTACATAATTCAGAATTCAAGCATTGGAAAACGCGAAGGAATAACCTTGTTACTAATTTACGCAATATTTTTAGTGGTAAGTTTTGGACAAGGCTAATATCTATTGAAAAATTATTTTAAACAACAATTTTTGCCTCTAATTTTTGAAAGTCTAATCTTTATTAACATTTTTTACAATTAAAACCGGGCAAGGTGCTTCATCCGCTACTCTGTCACTAACACCGCCCAAAAAAAATTTTTTTAATTTCACCTAAGCCTCTGCTGCCAATTACGATAAAATCAAAAGATTCTAGGTTGGCAGTTTCAACTATTTTGTCTGCAGGTCTTGCTTCTAAAAGTTTAGTTGTAAATTTTGTTTTAAGACTAAAATTTTTTGCTTTTCGGCTAATGTCTTCAAGAATTTTTTTATGATAATTAATTAATTTTCTTTGTAATTTTTCGTGCTAAGCGGAGTAAATACTGATCCCTGCGCCAACAAGGAATTCGATGGAATATCAACAACTGTTAAGGCCATAACTTCTGCTGAATAATTTTTTGCCAAGCTTAAAGCATAATCTAACGAAAGAAAGGATAATTCTGAACCATCAACAGCCAAAAGGATTTTTTTTAATTAAACAAATCACAATACAATAAACATTCAGCGGTTAGTATATTTTTTGGATTTAATTGCTTTTTCATTTTTTCACCTTCGATTGCTTGTGTAAAAACCTCAGTAGACCCATTTCTTTAAAGTAAATTCATATTGGTTTTATATCGTTTTGTTTGTTCAGGTATTTAGTTAAAGCATAGTAAAATTATGCGGCAGGGATTTCAGCCTAAATTTACTAGTAAAATATTGTTCCTTTGCAAAACGCCGCTTTTTTTAAAGATTAAAATCTAACCCAAAAACTATTTAAGAATTTAAAATTAAAGATAGCAAATATGAAAATAGTATATTTGAAAGTGTTGGGTTATGTTGGTGAAGTTCTCGGTACTTTAATGTTAATAGCAGGATTTTTTCTATTGTTCAATTATCCAAGCCAAGAATATAGATTGCTTGAAATCGTTCTGTTTTCGGTTGGAGCATTTCTTTTGGGACTAGGACTAATTAGCTATATATTATTCCGCAACAAAACTACAGGAATTGTATTCCAAAAAGCATGTTGAAACCTACATGTTTTGTATTAGTCTACCTGCTAAACCATTTGAAAATCATCCAAAAATATGAATTTAAGAAAAACTATCCTTTTTTATTCAGATTTTTTGTGTCTATTACAATCTAGATAAATTTTAATTTGTCTAAATTAACTATTTATAACATGCTACAAAAAATCCCAGACTCGTTAGCTCCATGCGGAGTCTATTGTGAGGCGTGTCCTTCGTTTAAAAAAAGCTGTAATGGTTGTGGTTCTGAAAACAAAAATCAAAAAAGAAAAAGCAAGTGGAGCTGCAAAATAAGGGTATGCTGTTTTGAAAAAAATAATTTTAATTTCTGTTATGAATGTGAAAAATTTCCCTGCAAAGAATATTCTAAAAAATTAACTGAATCCCATAAAGGAGATAAAAAATATCAATATAGGCATGAACTGCCAAGCAACTTAAAAAGAATACAAAAGTGGTTAAGAGAACAAAAAACAAGATGGCAATGTCCAAAATGTTCTGGAACAATAAAATTTTATCATTATAAATGTCCAGATTGTGGATTGAAAAAACAAATATAAAGGCGTAAAATGGTGCGGGGAGAGGGATTCGAACCCTCGAACTCCTACGAGACAGCCGCCTCAGGGCTGCGCCTTTGACCTGGCTTGGCAACCCCCGCAGTTGTGCAACAGGAAATAACATAACCGATATGCTTGAAATTAAATCTTGTCCAGACAATTCTAGACATGCTGATTATTGTTGCGTGTTAGAATGCACAAGTTTGGTTCATAAAGCTTTTACTTGCGTGACTCGCAGTTACTAGTTCAGAGTTGAACAAACTTGAAGGCGATAATTCTGGCAGGTGGCATTGGAACCCGACTGCGCCCTCTTAGTTGTACTCGTCCGAAACTGTTGTTTCCATTGTTAAACAAACCTCTTTTGGATGGAACCTTTGAGCGTTTAAGCCAAGCAGGATTTGATGGCGTGGTTTTAGCAGTTAAATACATGGCAGAAAAGTTCATGCAACGTTATGGCGATTCAAGTAATGGTCTTTCAGTTTGTTATTCTATAGAAAAAAAGCCTATGCATACTGGGGGGGCAATAAAGTATGCTGAACAGTTAATAGGGCATGATGAGCCCTTTTTGGTTTTGAATGGGGACATATTCACTACCTTGGATTACAACAAGTTAGTAAAAAAACATAAACAAAGCAATGCAGTTGCCACAATTGCCCTTTATCAGGTTGAAGACCCTAGCAGATACGGAACCGTGAAACTAACACAAAACAATCAGATAACCCAGTTTGTAGAAAAAGCACCGAAAGAAAAAGCCCCCAGCAATTTGATAAACGCTGGAGTTTATGTCTTGGACCCAAAAATTTTTGAGTATATCTCTGCAGGTAGACCCGTTTCTATTGAACGGGAAGTGTTCCCAGTGCTTGCTCAGCAAAACAAGCTTTTTGGTTATGAATTTAACGACATCTGGATAGACATTGGCAAACCTGAAGATTATTTGAAGGCTAACAAGATTTTGCTTGATGCCAAACAAGAAAAACAGGTAGTTGAAAACAACTTCAAACTAACCAAAGGTGTAAAATTGAATGAACCTGTAAGAATTGATTCCAGTGTCACTATCGGGCAGGACTCAAACATTGGTCCTTATGTGGTTCTGGGAAAAGATGTTGTTTTGGGCAGAAATGTTGCTGTAGATAATTCAGTAGTTTTTCCTGAGTCAATAATCATGGACAACGCCTCTGTAAAAGGAGCAATTATCGGGGAAGGGGTAACTGTTGGCAAGGGTGCAAAAGTCATGGCAGGATGTGTGATTGGGGATTACGTTTCAATCAAAGATAATGTTACAGTTTCTAGGAATGTTTTTGTTTGTCACTCCAAAGATGTAACAGAAAATGTTCCGGAAAACAAGCGAATAATTTGAACTTTTATAGTTTACAGGATTTTGTTAATTTAATCCTTATCAGTTTTTAGAACATTTAATCCGCTTGCAATGAAAATGTTCGTAGAGTATTAATAACACAGTATTGTAAAGAACTGGGAGACAAAAAATGTCCAGTATCATGAAACTGTCAAGCAGCGACCTAGAATCTCCGCAAACTCGGCAAAACTACACTGCGTGCATAGTAGGCTGCGGAAGAACAGGTCTAGTCACTGCTGGACTTTTTGTTGAAGCAGGATTCAACGTAATTGGAGTGGACTCTAGTCGCCATATTGTTCATCAGCTAAAGAAAGGCGTGTCTCCTTTTACTGAAACTGATATGCGAAAATTTATTGAACCTCAACTAAAAAACAGCAGATTCAGGGCAACAACCAATCTTCGAAAAGCAGTTACAGTAAGCAATATTATTGTAGTTGGTGTTTCAGCTTCATTGGACTCAAAAAAGAAGCCTGATTACTCACGTCTTGAACAAGCATGCAAAGACATCGGTATGAGCCTAACTTCTGGATCTTTGGTAATGTTTCAAAACATCATGGGTCCAGGAATGACTCAGACCGTAGCAAAAGAAATACTGGAAAACGCTTCCGGATTAAAAGCTGGAGAACAATTTGGTTTAGCCTATTTTTCATCATTGAACAATTCTTCAAACCCGTCAGATAACGTGCATAACGGAACAAAAATTGTTGGTGGAATAACTAAACGTAGCGTAAAAATCAGTTGCTTAGTTTTGGAAACAATAACAAAATCCCATGTAGTAAGAGTAAGAGACATCAAAATCGCAGAAGCTGTAAGGTTACTGGAAGAAGCCTATAAAGACGTTAATATTGCATTCGCAAATGAGTTTGCAAAGTTTTGTGAAAAAGCAGGAATAGACTTTGTAAAAATCCGGGATCTGATTAATCCTCTCAATTTTTCGGGAATGGCTGGGCTGCACACGCCACGGGACTCGTACCTTCTTGTTGGAGAAGCAGAAGCCTTAGACGTGAAACTTCGATTGTTGTCGTTATCAGCAAAAATAAACGACGAAACCCTAGACCACGCAATACGCCTAATACGAGATGCCTTGCGAGAAACCAAAAAAAATCTGAGGCGTTCCAAAATTGCTGTTTTTGGTGTTTCTGCGTTGCCTAATCGCAAAAAAGTGGCTCATTCTGCTACCAAGCAACTGGTAAAGCGCCTTAAACAGGTAGGCGTTTCAGTTCAGGTTTATGACCCTTTCTTTTCGCACAAGGAACTAACAAGCATGAACTATGATGCACAAAAAACTATGTCTCAAACTGTTGAAGGTGCAGATTGCATAGTTATTGCAGTAGCCCACGAAAAGTTCAGCAGACTAAATCTGAAGCGGCTTCACTTGTTGATGAAACAGCCCACAGCAATTGTTGACATGGGACAAGTAATCGACCCTATTAAGGCAGAAAATGCTGGTTTTGTGTACCGAGGATTTGGCAGAGGAATCTGGACAAAATAGAAAAAACGTTTTGGGGCAAGCCTTAAGTCTTTAGGGTTACAGATGCACTGTAAATTACAAAGACAAACTATCCAATGAATTAAGGTGAAAAGTGTGGCTTTGACTGTTTTTGGTTCAGTTTCAGTTGCTGGAGCGATCCTTAACGCAGAGGTCACAGGGTTCTTTGATCGCCTACTATTAGAAGCAAATGAACTGCTAATAGCTGGAATTATTTTGTTGGTTAGTTTTTTTGCTACAATTTTTCTTACAAAAAAATGGATTAAATCCGCCAATGCAGCAAACCTTCAAGGAAAAGACATGAATAAACTTGACAAGCCATTGGTTCCTAGGTCGGGAGGTTTGGTGGTTGCCATTGTTGTGTGTTTTTCCGTGTTGATTTATGTGTTCTTAAAAACTTTTTCAATGCTAGGAACCCCCCAAACAAACGTGGTTGAAGCATTTGCGATTTCATCGACAATATTACTTGCAGGCTTTGTCGGATTCATCGATGACATATTAGGTTGGAAAACCGGATTAAGTCAGCTGCAAAAAATATTTCTCACAGTTCCAATAGCGCTTCCGTTAACTGTTTTGAACGTTAACCAAACAGTAATGGTCATTCCTTTTCTTGGTCCTGTTGATTTTGGGCTCTTGTATCCTTTACTGATTGTCCCTTTAGGAATAATTGGTGCTGCAAACGGTTTTAATCTTCTTGCAGGCTACAACGGGTTAGAAACAAGTATGGGGCTGGTAATTTTTGCAACTTTTGGATTCACCAGCATTCTTGTTGGGCGATTATGGATTGCATTAGTATGCATGATAGTTTATGCTTCATTGCTTGGATTTTTGGCTTTTAATTGGTATCCGGCAAGAGTTTTCCCGGGTAACTCTTTCACTTATGCGGTTGGAGCGTTAATTGGAACCTTAGCAATTCTAGGAAACATGGAACGAATTGCAGTCTGGCTGTTCATGTTGTATATCTTAGAAATTTTGTTATACATGCGAGCGCGATTCGTTGACAAACAAGGAGATGTTCAAGCCTTTGCTAAACTCAATAATGATGGGTCATTGGAGTTGCCTTATGAGCATATTTATGATACTACTCATTTGGCTATTTGGGTTCTAAAGAAACTGAAAAACAAAGTCTACGAAAGGGATGTCGTGGTTTTCATAGTAGTTCTTCAGTCGCTGATTGCGATTTTGGGTGTATTGTTGCTTCTTTAGTTGAGGTTACGTTTTTCCTAAAAAAATAAAAGTATTGACCCCCAATAGGTTCCAGTGAACAAAATGAGTACCTCTCAACCAAAAGCAAAATTTTACAAACGAATAAGTGAAAACGAATATCTGAACTTAGCAATATGGCAAGGAAAATCTGATCCCTCTGCAGAGGTTATTTCTGTTCAGCTTAGTCGCAGAACTGATGACAAATGGGAAACTGCTGGACAGTTTGCAGTTTACCGAACATCAGATGGAAATTATTCCCAGCTGCCTGACCGAAAATAATTTTTTGGTTATTTTCCTAGATTGAAGGGTTTTCCCTCTTCTAGTATTTGTTTTGGAAATTTTTGTTTCCATTTTTTCATGAAAGGGATTTCGTCTTTTTCTTCTCGGAGTTCGTCGGGGAGCATTTCTGGGATTTCTTCGCGTATGGGGTACCATCGTGAGCATTTGGGGCAGATTATCACGCCTTCTGCGATTTCGTCGGTTTCTTCAAAAACGTGTAACTTCAAGGGATAATGTTTGTCGATGGGGCAGGCCAAGATATCCATTAATTTCTTTTTGATTGTTTGTCCCTCACTTGATAGTATTGTTCATTGGTGTAGTTATAAAACATTTGCCAACTATTTCGTAACTTCAATATCCAAGACTACTTGGTACCATCGTGGTCCAATTGGTCTAATAACTCGCCCAAAATTTATGGAAAAATCCTTGCATAACTTTGACAGTTTTTTGGAAACTTTAACTTTAACTTTGTGAACAGGATTTTCAGCTTTTTTTGTATAAACAAAATCATGGTAATGTACCCATCCCCCTTCTGGCTTAAGAGCTGAAACTGCAGAATCTAAATACTCAAAAGCCAGTTCAGGAAGAGGCATTAAAACCCTATCAGCAATGCCTTGAAGCTTATTTTTTATGGTTGTTTTTGCGTCTCCTAGAATTGGAACCACAGTTTTTTCAGTTTTGTTAAGTTGAATGTTTTGCTTAAGATATTTGAAAGCAACGGGATTAACATCAATCGAATAAACAGTTTTTGGGTCTGAATGTTTAGCAATGGCAATCGAATAACAGCCTACCCCTGCAAACATGTTTACAATAGTTTCATTTTTTTGAACCAATTTGGCGATTCTTAATCTTTCGTAGGAAAGCCTAGGAGAAAAATATGTTTTCTGCAGATCAGTTTTGTATATGCATCTATGCTCCTTGTAACAGGTTTCAGTGGTTTTTTTGCCTAAAACAAACTCTAGCTCACGTAGCCGATAATCTCCTGAGACTGAGCCTGACTGTTTCCATACTGACTTGACTTCTCCGTGTGTTTCCATCACTGTTTTGGCGATAAGATCAGCATAACTTGTTAATTCTTCAGGCACACGTATAACTGCAATTTCTCCAATCAAATCGTAGCTTTTGTACAGTTTTTGCAGCTCTTCAGGGTCAAGTTTGCCTGCTAAAACAGTTTTCAAGTTTCCTTTCAATTAAATCGATCTCCAACCCAACGTCGATGTTTATTTTGTATGGGCTGTTACGTTAACTTCAGTTGTATACAAAATTCTCTTTCATTTTCCTGCTTTTAAGCCTTAACTAAACAATAAACTGTAATCACACGACGCCTGTAGTTGTAGCTTGTAACGATTTTTCTATGCAACGGTTTAAAGTAGAAAAGATAATCTCAGGGTTGCCTGTTTTTCCTATGAATCCGTTGGCTCCTGAACTAAAGGCTTCTATGGGTTTTTGTTTATCCTCGGTCGCTGTGAATACTATAAACGGGATATTGTTGTTGTTTTTTCTAAGGGTTTTCAGGAACTCAATACCATCTGTTATGGGCATGTTCATGTCGCTGATTATTATGTCAATTTCTTTTTTTGTAACTATTTCAAGGGCTTGTGCCACTGAGAATGCACAAGTAATTTCATAATTTCCATGGAGTTCTAAACATTGTTGTGCACTTTTAAGAAAATCAACATCATTGTCTACAAATAAAATTTTGATGTATTTTTTTTCCTTAAAAGTGTTTATCATGTTATTGCATATTCAATATTGAATAATATAACATTGACGTGCGCAACTTACTCACATTTGGTTAAAAATGGTTAAATAGTATTACACTGTAACTGATTTGGTTAATGAGGGATCTTGCATTTGTTTAACAAAAACCGCAAAACAGTGGGCAGATCATTCAGAATAGACGAACAATGGCTCAACGTATTAAATGAAGAAGCACAAAAACAAGGAGTAAGCGTTAACTCTCTTCTAAACAGGCTTTTACAACAGTACGCTTACCTAAGATACATGCTACGTTACGGGGCAATAACCATGACCCGCCAAGGATTCATGGGAATACTAGAATGTTGCCCTGATGAAAAAATAACTGAACAGGGAAAAAAAGCAGGAGCAAACATCGTCAAAGACCTTTTGCGCACCATGGGTGTTCCCCCTACTTACAGCTTCATTGTTTGTATTGTTGAAAAACTGTTATCTGAGTTTGCAGGATGGTTTGAATGCGACCACCACATCAAACCTGACAAAGAAATCCTCCATTTCCGCCATGACCTCGGACCAAAATGGAGCATTTATCTCGCAGGGATAACCACTGGAACCTTCAACTCGTTACTAAAAACAGAAGTAAAAATTGAAACAACCAACAACTCAGTAACAATAACATTAAACAAGCCCAAACAAAATGAAAAATAGAGCATCCAGGCGGGATTTAATCCCACCCTAATATTAATATTTTTTTATACATAGTTTTGATTTATTGTCCAATTTATATTCAGTCTTTACTTGAGCCAGTTAAATTCTTGATGAACAAAAATTATTTGTTCAAAAACTATTTTATAGCTGCTTCTAATGCAGATATGCATATACATTTTCATCTTGGTTAATTTTCAAGGAGGAAAAAAATTGAGCCGAAGAAGCAAAAAAGAAAAAACAGCAGGAATCGAACAACATAAACAGGCACTACGGGAAAAGAAAATGAAGAAAAAAGAAAAAAAGAAAGCAACAATATCTGCAAACTATAGAAAAAACAAGTAACTGGAGTCTATCTACTTTCTGGTTGGGAATTGAATTTAACCCCCACAAATGTTAGGTTTTAAAAGTTATTTTTTTACTGATTTCTTTTTGTTTCTATTTGATTTAAAAAAATGGGTTTGAAGAATCATCAATTTGATCAATAAATATTTGCACCCACTTTGATTAAGGGGGTTACTGCATTGTTTATCGTAATTAAACTATGGCGCGTGATATCGGTTTCCATTTACATGTCTTTTGAGAGAAAAATGTAGTTGTGAATCCTACAAATAATACATGTGGTTTTGGGTCTTCTTAATTTTTCCAAGAAAATCGCCTGCGAAATAGTCTAGCCAATATGCTTTTTGCTCATCAAATTTTGCTTCCAAAAATGTAACGGCTTTTTCCATAGAAATAGCTCCAGCTTTCTCAAGTTTACGAACAAGCCTCAGTTCCATTACAAATTGCATCCCGTTAATAGACAATTTTTAAAACCTCTCCTACATTACCTTGTTTTTCAAAAAGAACACTCAAAATGAACATCAAATAACTAAAAGCCTTTTTACAGCGACATTAATTAAGAGAATTCTACACACCACATGATGCACTGTACCATATATACTACGTGGAAATCTAATTAATTTTAGAATAGAAAAACATAATGAATAAAACATAACTAAAAAATTTTTGCAAAATATGCCTCACAACCTTTTTCATGAATGTTGTGGAGCCTCGGGCGGGATTTGAACCCGCCTTTAGCCTTAGTAATTTTTTCTATTGACATAATCTCTCTTATTGTTGGCTCGTACATTTAGATTTTTTCATTCTTTTTTCGATTTTTGATTTGCCACAAATAAATTCCAGAAATTATGAATGCTATCCCAGCAAAAATTAAGATAAAACCATACGGTTCAAATGGGTACCCATATGATGTTTCAATAATTGTGTTCATAACAACAGTTACAGTTCTCACATGTTCATATGTTGCAAGTAAAATTCCAAATATTAAAAATATGGTTCCAACGCCTGTGAGTAAAATCCCTATTCCGTTCTGATTTTCATTCGACAATTCGTCCCACAAATGTGAAACAACTTTTGTGCATTAATTTCTTTTTATTACCTGAATTACCTGTTGAGTCTGTTCATCTTGAACTATTCCTCTAACTTGTCAAACTTAAAAATTACCTGAAAAGGCTAGGCTTGCCTAGCTCTTTACCCCCTCACGGTCACGACCTAGTGACTACCCTGACGTAATTATGGTTTTTTTTCTGTGATTAATTGGCTCAGTTGGTCTATTGCTGATTGAATTTTTGTTTTAAATTCTTTGTATTCTTCAGGGTATTTTTCTAATGTTGCCACAAATTTTTTTCCATCTTCAGCACTCATTTGGTTTGCCGATTTAGAAAAAGTCAATGTTGCTAATTCGCTCATTCCTACTTCCTTTTTTCCTTTTATGATTGAATATCCTAATTTCAAAAGTTCAGGTTTAGTGTAGGGCATTATTTCTAAAAAGCAGTGTAGAGTTTTAGCGTCAGGATATAGAATCTTAGCTTGTTCAAGTAATCTGTCAAAATTTGCGCCTTCCATCAAAGCCATTACTATGCCTTCTGCAGTTAACCAAAAACGGGGATATTCTCTTCCACGGTAATGTTTAACATCAATTTTTTCTATTAGGCTCTTTTTTTCTAAACTGTTGAAGGCATTCCAAGTTGCTTTATAGCTTTTAGAAATTGCTTTTACGGTTTCATTGACTGTCTGAGGTTCACTTTCCGCAAAGTTAAGCACAATTAGTCTTTGAAGAGAGGGTAAGTTATCACTTTTGAAGTGGGGTTTTGACATATGTTCATTCTTTATTGGTTCTGACATATGTTTTCACTACTTTAATTATGTTATATCTTGACTCATATAAATCTTTGTTCATAGACCTTTTCAGGTCGTAAACATTGAGTGAAAAACTCCAAAACTCAACTAATGCGCGGACATTCCAACTTCGAGATATTGGTGTAGGCGGGTTTGGCGTCGCGGAGCCGACAGGCGCCGACGACGACGCTTTCACTGATGAACAACCAAAAAAAGAAGACATTTTGAACGAAAAAGGAGAATCAATTCCCCTTTTAGACACTCAGAACAGTTACGGAGAATACGGTAATTTCAAACTTGTTGGACATGGTGAACCCACAAATGGAAAGTGTGGTCACTTTTTCAGGTTTAAGGGCTGTTTGCGTGTTGATTCACATAACATAGTTACTCTAGATGGAACCAACTATCAAGGTAAAGCGTTTATTCGTCGTGTTCATCATTGGTGCCATAAACCCTCATGTCCAATTTGCTACAAACACGGATGGGCGGTAAGAGAAGCAGGAAACATAGACGCAAGATGTAAAGAAGCATCCAAAAAGTATGGACAAGTAGAACACATCATTTGCAGTGTTCCCACAAAAGATTATGGGCTATCCTATGCTTATCTGCGCCAAAAGGCTAACAGAGTTCTAAAAAAACGTGGAATAATCGGTGGATGCCTAATCTTTCACGGTTTTCGCTACAACATCAAAAGACAATGGTATTGGAGCCCTCACTTTCATATTCTTGGTTACATTCTTGGCGGTTATGGTCAATGCAGACATTGTAAACGTAAAGGTAATTGTTTGAAAGGCTGTGGCGGTTTTGATGACCGAAACTATTGGGACGGCTACAAGAAAGATGGCTGGGTCGTTAAAGTTTTAGGTGAACGAAAATCTGCTTTTGGAACCGCATGGTATCAACTAAACCATGCAAGTTACGATAAAACAAAGAAACGATTTCACGTTGCCACTTGGTTTGGAGTTTGCAGTTATCGAAAACTAAAAGTCACTCCAGAAAAACGCAAAGAAGTATGTCCAATTTGCCAGCAAGAACTTGTTTACATCAAATATGTCGGAAAAACTTGTGTAGTTAAACGAAAAGATGACCCTGATTATTCTCGAGATAGTTATGAAGATTTTCTGGACAGCTCAGGAAATATTCGTTGGATTGAAAGTTTCAAAACCACTTAAAAAAAACTCTATCTCGGACAAAACGGTTGTTCAATTGGAATCAGACATATAAAAAGCTGAAATCAAAAAATTAATGGCACATCTACTCGATTATTGTACCGCCAGAATCAATAATTTCCTTTTTGAATTTATTTAGAAGTTCCTTTTTTCTTTTTTCCATGTCTTCTATTTTCATTCTAATTACTATTCCGCCACGATTTGGGTCATATTCAGGTTCAGTTAAAACTATGTGCAAATTAGTCTCCAGCATAACCCAATCATCCAGAAGAGAATCAATAACGTCTTGTCGTGTAACACTTTTGATACTTCTTATGGTATTTTTATCTTCTATAATTCGCTGTTTTAAAATTGTTTCTAAAACACAATTTGCCAAGTCTTCTTTAGTTTTAAAAAGCAAATGTTGATAATCAATAATTTCTTCAAAATCTTTTTCAATATATTCTTCAAGACCTTCCTTCACACAAGGAATAATATATTTGTCCCATTCTTTAGCCAAAGAAAACTCTCTTTTTACTTCAGATGATTTAAAGGCATTTATTGTCAATATCAAAACAAAATATTTACAATCTTTCAAATTTTTTTGAATTAATTTGGAAGAAGCTTTTCCGGGTGCAATATCTTCTTTAGCTACAAAAGATGCAATATTATGTTTTAAGAGTGATTTTTGCAAATGTTTGGAGAATTCTAATCCTGTAGTTGTTTCATAAGAAATGAATACGGTTACCATCAAAAATCTCTCCTAGCAAAGTTGTACCTTTATGTTTGAGATAATATGCATTGAATGTAAACATTAAGATTGCTATAAAATATTTAGTATGCTAATAAACTGGTGTTGAAACATTCCTTTTTATTAATTACAGACGTGAATTACTAGTTTTTACTTAGGTTTTCTGAAAATCTTTATACTGTCCATTTCTGTGACATATTCAAACCCTGCTTCGATAAGTTTTAACGCTTCTTCGGTAGTTGTTGCTGTTCTTGCGACGTATTCATCCTCTTGAAAGTTTACAAGATGTGTATAAATTAGAGTAGTCTCAAGACGTTTGTGTCCTAATTTCTGTTTTACGAGTAGAATGTCTTTGGTTTTATGATATAACATTGTTGCAAAATAGTGCCTAAAACTGTACATTGACACTCGGAGTAAATCGGGTTTTTGAAGTTTTGTTGCAGTTCGTTTCCTAATCTTTGTGTAAGCACTTCTTACCGTTTTTACGCATGGAAAAATATTGTCGTTTAGGTTGAAGTTGTGTTTTGCTATGTAATTTTTGAGCATGGATAATGTTTCTGCTTTTAGTTTTAATGTTCTTGGATTTCCACTTTTTGCCGTTTCAACATTCACAATTCCTCTTTTAAGGTCAAACCATTTCAGCTTAGACCTTTCCAACTCTATAGGTCGCATTCCTGTGTCTCTGAGAATGCTTAGAATCATAGAATATTTTGTTCCTGCATTTGCGATTAGAATTGACGTTTCTTCCGTTGTTGGAACATAGGGTGGCTGGCTTGACCTTTTGATGTATGGTTTTTTCCAAAATATTTCGTTGTATCTTGTGTATCTTTCGTAGGCTGACGTTAAGCTGTCTATGTATCCGTTCTTTCCTTCTTTGTTTGCAAGGTATTCAGTCACTTTGTCGGAGTCATTTAGGTTCACAGTTTTTGCTATTAATCTTAGTCTGCGGTCTGTTACTTTGATTGTGGATTCTGCTAGGTGGTCTTTTTTCATTCCCCAGAGGGTTTTGATTATTTCTTCTTCAAAAGGTAGCGGGTGTATATTGTGGAGCCTCGGGCGGGATTTGAACCCGCGACCTCTGCCTTACCAAGGCAATGCCCAACCAGCTAGGCCACCGAGGCTTATGCCAACATTGTTGTTGGTTTCTGCAATTCGACATGCAGTTTGTTGTTTTTATGTTTTCTGCTTAAATCCAACCAAAACAGCAAAGAGAATAGATTGTTTCCAGAAGTGTTTTGTTTGTTTATTGAAAATTGTGTTTGCCATAGGGGGATTAAGGTATAATTGGAAAATTTTGGAGAATTAGCAGTTTGAGTTTTTGTAAGTTAATTAAATTATTCTTTTTTTTGGTTTATTATGTGGAAACGGATTCCTACTAACAGGAAAACGGCTAGGTATAACACTAAACCTGTGATGTTCAAAAATGGTCCAAAGATGTTTTCTCCTCCTAGTCCACCTTTTACTAATTCGATAGTGTGTGTAAGGGGGGAGAAGCCTGACAGGAACTGACCCCAACTTGGTAGTTCTGAAATGGGGATGAACACTCCGCTTATGAATAGTAACGGGATTCGAACAAAATTCATTGGCATCATGACTTGTCCAGGATTTTGTCCAGGTATAGAAGCGAACATGAGACCCATTGCTGCGAAGCAAAATGCTGATAGAATCATTCCTGCGATTAAAGCTATAATGTTTGTAATTGTTGATTGGAAAAACACTACCCCTGCTATTATGGGAATTGAAGAAACTGTTAGGCCGTAAAGGAATCCTGAAATTGTTTTTCCCAGTAGAACTGTTTTGAGAGATATTGGTGCAGATAAGTAACGGTCAAAGGTGCGCAGTCTTCGTTCAAGAGGTATTGTTATTGGTCCAATTGATGAAGAAGCGAAAAACAGTGTCTGAGCTACTAGAATGGGAATGGCTTGGGCAATTGATACGTTTCGGCCAACAATGTAAGACAAGAACATTGAAAGTGGAAACAGTATTCCAAATATCAAAGAACCCGGTCTGAGATAATAGATTCGTATGTCTTTTTCTCCAATTGCCCATGCAATTCTTAACACTTTTGTGACGTATTTGATCTTCATTCTTGTTTGCTTCCACAGGTGTTCTGGTCAACTTCATGGGATATTCCAGTAATTTCCACAAACACATCTTCAAGACTAGGACCCAACGTGTTTATGGTATTAATTGTCAAATTGTTACTTATTGCATAGTTCCACAATTCAGACAATAGCTTTGGCACGTTCTCCGTGCTTAACCGATATTTGTCACCATGTTTCATGACCTCTTTTGTGTGTGAAATTTTTTCTAGGTCTTCAATTATGCCGTTTTTGTTTTTACCAAATGAAAGTTCTACAACCTGTAATTTTTTTATTGTAGATTTTAGCAGTTCTGGAGTATCTACAGCTACTATTCGTCCTTTGTTAATTATTGCAATCCTGTCACACATTTGGTTTGCTTCTTCCATGTTATGAGTTGTAACAAAAACTGTTAATCCTTCAGCATTCAATTTTTTAACCAAATTTCTGATTATCAATGAACTCTGAACATCTAATCCCGTTGTGGGTTCATCAAGAAACAAAACTGATGATTTATTTATCAAGGCCATAGCTATACAAAGCCGCCTTTTCATCCCCTTCGAAAAGTTATCAACTGTTTCTTTTCGTCTATCGTATAACCCAAACAAACGTAACAATTCTGTGGCTCTTTGTTCCCGTTCGCCTTTTGGAACATCATACAATCGACCAGTGAAATTCAGATTATCCCAAGCAGACAAATCAGAATAAACGTTAGACACGTCTGGAACTATGCCCATAAGTTCTTTGGCTTGCACAGATTGTTTGAGTATGTCGTATCCTAAAATTTCTGCAGTTCCCTGTGTTGGTCGAGATATGCCAATTAACATACGAGTCGTAGTTGTTTTTCCTGCACCGTTAGGACCCAAAAAACCAAAAATTTCACCCTGTTTAACTTCAAAATTTATGTGATCAACAGCCACAAGTTTTTCATAACACTTCGTTAGGTCAAAAGTCTTGATTGCGATGTCCAAAATTCTTCACTCGTTAATTGTGTTTAGCTACAACATTAAGGTAACCGATAAGAAATAAACTGTTTTTCACTGCACTAATGTTTCATGTTTATGTTTTCGACATTTTGTTGTAACACAAACAGTTGAAACTTTGGTAACAACATATAAGCAGAAATGATCAATATTTACTATAGAGAAAACATGTGTGAACTCAAAGTTGTTGTAAACGGAAAAAAAGTATTTGAAAACGCAATTTACGCAAAAGCAAACGATAACACCGTGGTAGTCAAGGACATAATGGGAAAATCAATGGATTTCAAAAATCACACAATCACCGAAGTCAACATCGCCAAAGAACAGCTGACGTTATCTCCCATGAAATAAAGCCAAACATAAAAAATGCATGCATTCAACCTTTTGCATCACGATAGGTCACTGCATAAATCTTGATTTGCAATAGTTTAAAATGGTGTTCGTTTTTTCGTAATTTTATTATATTTTTAGAAAAATCTTATTTGTCTTAATCAGGGGACAAAGTTGATATTGATGGTGTAGTATATTGACGCAATAAACTTGGCAAATTAACCACTCAATAAATTTGCATCAAGTTATTATTTAATAAAAACGCGGGGGTCGCCGAGCCAGGTCAAAGGCGCAGGGCTTAGGACCCTGTCTCGTAGGAGTTCGAGGGTTCGAATCCCTCTCCCCGCACCATTTTATGTGCAAAATTGATATTTTTGAAAATTAAACAGAAAAGTAACAATGTTACTGAACCAAAAAATAAATTAGAGCATTTAACACTAAGAGTACTATAGTAAAATTTTGAAATTTTCAAGTTCGTGATTTCGATGTCATTTAATGAAAATAGCATTGATTTGCGTCTTCATATGACAGTTAAGTCCTTAGCTGTTTTTCAGGATGAAATAAACTGTAAAATTGATGAGTTACTTAAAACTGTGAAGGCGCTTCAAGAAAAAGAGCAAGACGGAGAAAAATCCGATTATTTGCTTGAAAACATTTCTGAACTTTTAGATGATTTGCAAGTTTTGTTTTCTCAGAAAAATAATCTGTTCAACCAGATTGAAAAATTAAAGAAGAATGAAATTGACTTGATGAAATGACCAAATTGTAGGTTTAGGTCAATTTTTAAATTATTTTATGGGTTTCGGTTAGACTTGTAAAAAAACACATTTAAATTGTTATATTCTACTCTGGTAAATTAAGGATTAAATCCCTGTCCCCGCACCATTTGTTAAACAAAAAATATTCATTTATCTGCAGCTTTTCTTTGTTCAGACAACTCGTTGATTATTTGTTGTTTTGATATTTTTGCATATTTTTTGTCCATTTCAAACCCTATGAAGTCAACGCCTAACCTTAGACAGGCAATTGCTGTGTTGCCGATTCCTATGAAGGGATCTAAAACTAGTTTGGTTTTTTCCAGTCCATGAAGTTTGATGCACATCATGGGCAGTTTAGGCGGAAAACTAGATGGGTGAGGTCGTTGTTTTTTTCGGGACCAAATTGTTTCATAAGGGATAAACCAAGTGTCACCGCGGTCTCGGAGGTCTGTTGTTGCATTTTTCCATCGCCCGATATTTGTTTTATCTTGGTAGGGAACTCCAACTGATAGTTTATCTACTTCCACGTTTCCGTTTTTGGTAAATTGAAAAATGTATTCGTGGCACCTGTTCACGAAACGGGTACTATTAACTGGCTTGAAATGTCCTACTGCAATGTCACCAAGTATGTTTGGGTAGTTTCCTGTATCATCTTTAGGCAACGCAATGGATTTTATCCAATGAATAACGTTCTGCAATACAAAGTGTTTACGAAACCTGAAGGCTACTTCCCATGCCACCCAAGGATCCTTAGATTTATAACCAATATTCAAAAAAAAGGATCCTGAATCACTTAGAACCCGTTTGCACTCTTTTGCAAAGGATACCATCCAAGTTAGATACTCTTCCCGAGAACAAGAATCATCATAAGAATTGTATCTAATGCCCAAATTGTACGGTGGAGAAGTTACAATAACATCTACTTCACCATCTTCAACAAACCGTTGCATTCCTTCCATACAATCCAAAAGGTACACCTGATTCTTTTCGCAACGCACCAAAGCCACGCCATCCATCTAAACAATTAGAAAAACACGACAGACACTAATAACAATTAATCATTGAAGGAATGTTTTTCTAAAGAGCAAAAGTTCACATGTTCATTCAGATTATAAGTGGTGCTCCGGCCGGGATTCGAACCCGGGTCGGCGGCTCGAGAGGCCGTCATACTTAACCGGACTATACTACCGGAGCCCTGAACTATACTATTTTTTTACTTGCGTTTTTTACAGATAGTAACTTCATGTTTGTTGCTGTAACGCACATATTCAAAGACAGCTTCTATAAGTTTGTTTTCCTCAGCTTCAGATAATATTGTCTAAATGAATAAAAAGGGCACAATTATGCTTTCTATGATTGGAGTTCAGTTCAATTCCAAAAAATCAGTTTCTCGTAAGGAAGGGTATTATTTGATTCCAGTGCATCTTCATAAATTATGTCCAAGGTTGTATTGTATTCTTCAAGTAAACCTCCGAGGGTTGCAGATAGTTGATAAGAAAAATCATCAGCTTCCCAAAGTCCCCAAATTTTGTCTTTGGGTCCTCTGAATCCGTATGCATAATCTTTGGGAAGAACAAAGGCAACTCGTTTATTTTGTGTTTCTAGGGTTCGAGGGTTTTCTTGGGTATATTGCCAAAATTGTTTAATTGCTTGGATATGTTCGTCTTGTAAAATTCCTGCAGTGTAGGGTTCGTTTGAATCAAATATTGTGATGTATTTTGCTCCATTGTTGTAGGCTAAAATTAAGTCGTTATAAAGTTCTTCTCCGGATTCAATATGAGGGGTGTTAAGATAAGTCCAAGTAACTATGACACCCCAACTTTTGTCTTGAACAGTAGCGGCTCCTCTGCAAAGGGCGATATTTAATTGTCTGCTTAGATTCCAGCCAAATTGAGCAAGCAAAACATCATACCCTGCTTCATAGTCGAACCAATAAAGAGCATAATCTGAGGTAAACAAAGAAGGACGAAAAGATTCAGTGAACCCACTGGTAAACCGATCTAATCTGTTAGTTATTCCTTGAACAAATTTGTCACTTGCATCAGTGATGTTTTCCGCCTCAGAAACCACAAATCGTACTTGGTCTAATTGGCGTCCTCCTGCTTCATCATAAGCATAATAACCTAAGAACAGATCACCCCACCGGTTTTTTGCAGTTTCAATCCATCTTGTTTGAGGGGAATGTTCAGAATAAATAATAAAATACATTCCATGATCGTAAATATATTGACACGTTTCATCAAGTTTATTTTGATCATATGTTATGCCCGTGCAGCCAATAATAAACATGTTCGTGTGTGATTTTAGTTCAGTAATGAGTTCTTTGATTGCTGGAAGGTCATCGTAAGCTGCATCTATGCCTACGTAAACATCTGGTGTTTCGGCTGTAAATGGACGTGTTACTAAGAAAGTTTGTTGCAAAGAGACGCCAACAAGCAATAAACAAGCAATTAAGGGAAAAAGGTGTTGATATTTCATGTACGTTTAAAGCAATACGTATAGTGCAACATAAATTTTTTTCAAAATTAAAGAAATATTAACTGTAAATTTTTGTTGGATAAACTAAAGTTAGTATTGTGTTGTTTTTTTGCTTTTACGGTTTCGAAACACTTAAAATAAATATTGAGTTTATTCAAGCATCAAGTTCAATTAATATTTGGGTTGTGTTGTTCGGTATCTTTGGTCTGCACAGAACGTTAACGAATTATTGAACTTGAGTTTGTTGTAAAGGAAAAAGAAGATGAGAGAGAATATGAGTTCAGGTTGCGCTGAAAAATGTAACGAGTGTGGCGCGTCATTGCTTGTTCGTGATCCAGAAACAGGTGAAGTTGTTTGTGCAACATGCGGAGTGGTAGTATCCACACAAGTAACAGACTTAGGACCAGAATGGCGAGCTTACACGCCCCAAGAAACCAAAGATAAAAGACGAGTCGGAGCGCCCCAAACTTTATCACTTCATGATAAAGGACTTAGCACAAACATTGACTGGCGTGACATAAGCGGTTTTGCCCCAGAAAAAAGAGCCCAACTGCAACGTATTCGACAATGGCAACAAAGAAGCCGTGTTTCCAGCTCTTCAGAAAGAAACCTTACCATTGCATTGTCAGAAATCAACAGAATATCAGACAAACTGGGTCTGCCAAAGAACATCGTGGAAACTTCTTCAGTTGTTTACAGAAAAGCAGTCAACGAAAAACTAATTCGGGGACGATCAATCCGGGGAATGGCCATAGCATCAACATATTTGGCGTGCAGACAAAACAAACTTATCCGAACCATTTCAACAATGTCGGAAGTCACAGGAATACCCACAAAAGAAATTGCAGCTAACTACAGATATTTAGTAAGGCAACTGAAAATTTTTGTGCCCATAGTAATGCCAAACCAGCACATCACCAAGTTATCTAACAATCTGGAACTAGACGGAATAACAGAAGGCATAGCTCATCAAATTCATTTAGGAGCAAAAAAACAAAAACTAACTGCAGGAAGAGGCGCAAAAAGTATCGCAGCAGCAGCCTGCTACATAGCTGCCAGAATAGTTGGAAATTACAGGACCCAAAGGGAAGTTGCAGACGCCGCTGAATTAACAGAGGTCACTATCAGAAACAGGTACAAAGAAATGATGAACCAACTAACAATAGTCGTTAACCTCTAATCGTTTACCTAATTTTGAAAATTTGGTCCTTTTAGTTGAACCATTTTTGTGCACAAACAAAAAATAAATACAAAATGTTGTTCAACACAAAAATGAAAAACAAGCAAAGCTAAAGGCTAAAGGGTTTATTAATGGGGAAGAGAATTCTAGAATAGGTTTACACAGCAGTTCCGTTAACATTTGATTTTGTTTTTGTGACTGTGTATAGATTGTAAGAATTATCTTACTGGTCTGTTTCGTGTTCTCCAGACAGCAAAATAATGGTTTACTAGAAAATTGGAGGTGAAAATATGCCATCACACGGTTCGTTATCTAAAGCAGGGAAAGTAAGATCGATAACCCCAAAAATCGAAGGGCGAGAAGTACATTCAAAGGGTCCAAGGGTCACTAATAGTAATATTTTTCATAAACGAGTGGAACTTGACCGCGGCGTAGGTCAATACAAACCAGGTCAACGAAAACGCAGACGACGCAGATAACTCAAATCATAACTAGTATTTTTGAAGCCTCATTTAATTTTTTGAATTTTTTGAGGTTCTAGGAATCCCTAGGTTCATAACTAAGGAAAATATCCAATGCAAACTTCAAATTTGTTTTTGTTTTTGGGTGCTCCAATGTTCAGCTAAAGCTTTCAAAGTTTCATTAAACAGATATTTTTTAGGCATCACGTCGACTCTTAAACCTAATTTTGTCAGCGAATCAGCAGTAAATGGACCGATGGCTACAATTGTTAAGTTATTGTTTAACAAGTTTTGCAACTGTTCTTGAGAAATAGTGTAGCTTAACATTTTAAACAAGTTTTTTGCACTAAGGGAACTGCCAAAAATTATTGCATTAACAGATCCAGCTTGCAAATCTTTAACAAATTTTTGCATTAAATCATGATTAATTGGAAGTAAAGACTCATACACATACAACTCATGAACAAGAGCCCCCAAGTTCCTGAGATTTTTAGCCAAATCGGGTGTGGCATCTTTAGTCCGTGGAATGTAGACAGTTTTGTTTTTTATTTCATAATGCTTTAGGCATTCAACTATTCCTTCTGAACTGTATTTTGTAGGAATTAAATTCACAGACACGTCGTAATAACTGAGTTCTTGGGCGGTTTTTGGACCTACAGCCAACACTACAACTTTTTTTATGCTCTCCAAAAGTTGTGTTTTCAGACCCAAACGGTCGACACAACTATTCAAGTAACGGATTCCATTCACGCTCATGAACAAAACGTAATCAATTTTGTTAGATTCTAATTCAGCAACAAAATGTTTCACAGATTCAACATCACAGGTTTCTTTTATCTCAATAGAAGGAATAAAGTATGGAACCCCTCCGTAGCGGGTAATAAGTTTCCCTGTTTCTTCTGCTTGGTCCACGGGTCTAGTAATGGCAACGGTTCGCCCTTTCAGACTAAAGTTGTCTTGAACCATGAGAGCTTACTTCCTAACCGTACAACTTCTCCAATAATAACAACCGCAGGAGGTTTCACACCCTTCTCCTGAGCTAGTTCTACAATGGTACCTAAAGTTCCAATCAAACATCGTTGGTTTTTTGTAGTACCCCATTCAACTATAGCCACAGGCAAATTTGGATTTAAACCGCCTGCTATCAAAGAGTTTGTAGTTGATTGTAACGAGGCAACACCCATCAAAACAATAATAGTATCTACAGAACCTGCAAGTTTTCGCCAATTAATGGTTTTTTGGGGGTCGACAGCCTGATGACCAGTAACAACAGCAAAAGACGAAGCATAATCTCGATGAGTAATTGGAATTCCTGCATAAGCTGCAACAGCAACTGCTGAAGTAACACCTGGAATAACTTCAAACTCTAAGTTGCGGTCAGCAAGGGCTTCTGCTTCTTCTCCTCCTCGACCAAAAACGAAGGGGTCACCACCTTTAAGGCGAACAACAATTTTGCCTTTCTGGGCTAAATCAACTAATAACTGATTAATTTCTTGTTGAGAAAGCTCATGTTTCTCTGGACTTTTTCCCACATAGATTTTTTGAACACTTTTTGGAGCAAAATCAAGAATCAATTCAGAAACTAAGCGGTCATAGACCACAATTTCAGCGTCGCGTAATGCCTCAACAGCCTTCAAAGTTATAAGTTTGGGGTCACCAGGACCGGCGCCAACCAAAAACACCTTACCACGTGCCATATTTTTCCCTCCATTCTGCTTCAAACTTCTTAGCGCCCTTGGCTATGAGATCTTGGGCAACTTTTTTGCCTAAATCCTGAGCGTCTGCAAGGCTGCCTTTTGCTGAAGAAAAAATCTTTTTTTGACCATCCAAAGAAAACACACAAGCAGAAAATACTAACTGGTCACCATTTGCACGTCCAATCGTTCCAATTGGGACTCTGCAACCGCCTTCAAGGGCAAGCACTAAGTTTCGTTCAGCAGTTATTTCGGCATGAGATGGAACATGATCTACTGATTCAAGAACTCTAATCACAGATTCGTTATCCTGTTTTACAGCCAATGCTAAGGCGCCTTGTCCAGCAGAAGGAGAAAACTGATCCAACGAGAAACGCTCAGTAATTTTGTTTTCTAAACCTAGCCTGTTAAGCCCAGCTTCAGCAACAACAATCGCATCAAAGTCACCATTATTCACTTTTTTTATTCTCGTGTCAACGTTGCCACGTATCGGTTTAATCTGCAAATCAGGTCGAAGATGCTTAACCTGAGCCATTCGTCGTAAACTGCTGGTTCCAATTACTGCACCTTCGGGCAATTCGGCAAACGAAAGTTTATTCTTTGAAATTAGCACGTCATGAGGTGAATTGCGTTCAGGTATCGCAACAATCATTGTTTGAGAGTGTTCTAGAATGGGAACATCTTTAAGGCTGTGAACAGCGAAGTCGACTTCTCCTTTTTCGATTGCTTGGTCGATTTCTTTTTCAAATATGCCTTTTCGGTCAAGGGAAAAAAGTGACTGGGACTGGTCTTTGTCCCCTAAGGTTTTGATTATTTTTACCTCAAATTGGACGTGAGAATTAAGGGAATGAAGACGTTTCAAAACAGTGTTTGTTTGCATCAACGATAGTTTACTTCCACGGGTACCAACAGTCAAAATCAATGAACAGCGCCTCCAGTAGTTGAGACTTTACGCAGAGCATCATCAATAGCATCTACAGTCTGTTCCAAGTCTTCTTGGCTGTGAGCAGTAGACAAGAAACAGGTTTCAAACTGGGACGGAGGAATAAACACTCCTTGATTCAAGAGTTCATGGAAATATACTGAAAACTTTTGGATATCAGATGCTTTGGCGCTGATGTAATCTGTAACGGGATTAGTAGAAAAGAAAATCTGAAACATAGATGCAATGTTTTTTACTTGAGCAGGTATGTGATAGTGTGAAGCCAGTTCAGTTATAGCGTTTGATAATTGTTGGCAGTTGCGTTCAAGTTTAGGATATATTTCATCCTTGTTTTTCTGTAAAGTTTGAAGAACCGCGTAACCTGCAGCCACAGAAACAGGGTTCCCGCTGAAGGTGCCTGCTTGATACACCTTGCCCACAGGAGAAAGATTTTGCATTATGTCTTTTCTTCCACCAAAGGCGGCTATTGGAAATCCACCCCCAAGTATCTTGCCTAAAGTAGTAATATCAGGGTTTATTTCGAAACGTTCTTGGGCGCCTCCTAGGGCAAGCCGAAAACCTGTGATGACCTCATCAAATATCAAAAGAACCCCATAAGCTTGAGTTAAACGCCGAATCTTGTTTAGATAATCATTGCTTGGCAGTATGAGACCAGCATTTCCAATCACGGGTTCAACGATAACTGCTGCAATTTCATGGCTTTGCTGTTTAATGGTTTCTTCCAAAACAGGATAGTTGTTGTAGGGCATAACGATAGTGTTTTGAGCAGTTTCTTTAGGAATTCCAAGAGAATCTGGAGTTCCAAAAGAAGTTGCACCTGAACCTGCTTTTACCAAAACGTAATCATGTGCTCCATGATAGCAACCCTCAAATTTTATGATTTTTTGTTTTCCAGTAAAGCCTCTAGCAAGTCGTATTGCATGCATCGTAGCTTCAGTGCCGGAGTTTACAAGGCGTATCATTTCCATGCTTGGATACAGTTCCTTAATAAGTTGGACAAAGTTGAGTTCAATTTCTGTTGGAACCCCATACAGAGTACCTTTTGGCAGTTGTTGTTGTACTGCGTTTAGTATTCCTTCAAAGGCGTGACCAAGAATTAAAGGTCCATAACCCAAACAGTAGTCCAGATATGCTTTGTCATCCACAGCGTACAACTTTGAGGCTTTAGCCTGTTTAACAAAGAAGGGATAGGGTTTGAACGCTCTAACAGGACTGTTTACGCCCCCAGGTAAAATGGTTCGAGATTTGTCAAAGAGACGTTCTGAATTGGTTTTACTTACTGCTGGTTGAGCCATGATTCAACATCCTTAGCAAAATATGTGATAATAATGTCTGCACCTGCCCTTTTGATTCCAGTTAACATCTCTAGACCAGCAGCTTTTTCATCAATCCATCCGTTCTGGGAGGCAGTTTTAATCATAGCATATTCTCCGCTTACGCTGTATGCAGCTATGGGTAAACTAAAGTTGGATTTTGCCATACTAATGATATCCAAGTAAGCCATTGCAGGTTTGACCATCAAAATGTCTGCACCTTCGTTTGCGTCTAATTCCATTTCACGCAAAGCCTCATCAGAACCCTTGGCGTAGCTCATTTGGTAACATTTTCGGTTTCCAAAACTTGGGGCAGAATCCACAGCTTCCCTAAAGGGACCATAAAAACTAGACGCATACTTTGCGGAATACGCCATTATCCCAACATTACCAAAGCCAGAGTCATCTAACGCTTGGCGAATAAACATCACTTGACCGTCCATCATGCTAGATGGAGCAACAATGTCTGCTCCTGCTTCTGAGTGGCTAACAGCCATTTTCTGCAATAATTCTAAAGTAGAATCATTTAGTATCTGGTTGTTTTTCACGATTCCACAGTGCCCATGATTTGTATATTCACAAAGACAAACATCAGTCATAACAACCAGTTCATCACCAAATTCAGTTTTCAGGTTATGGACTGCTTTTTGAACAATCCCAGATTTATTAAAAGCTTCAGAGCCTTTTTCGTCTCTTGTTTTGGGCACCCCAAAAAGAAGAACAGAATTAACACCATTCTCTAGAATTTGTCTGGCTTCATCAATTACATGATCAAGAGGCAATCTACAACATCCAGACATACAAGAAAGAGGAACAGATGACTTGGCGTTTTCGTCAATAAACAAAGGCTGAATCAGATTACTAGGATGAATCCTAACAGTAGTAGTTAAAGCCCGCAAAGCAGGAGTCCGACGCAGTCGCCTCATTCGAATTGATGGAAAAGCCACACTTAACCCTCTGTATGATTAGTAGTTGGTTCTTGAAAGCTTTTTGTAATATCTAATGCAAATTGTTTTGCTTGGTCCATATCACCTTTTTTCAACATTTTTTGTATGTGTGTGTCTTGAAGAATTTCGGTCATGACAATTTTTCTGATTTTTTGGTCAGGGATCATCTGTTTTAGCTCACCCCTTACATATTCTTGCAACTTGATTTGAAGCAAATCTTGTTTAGTTATCATTTTTTCAATTCGTTGCCGTAGAACTCGAGCCATTGAAGGACTTTTGCCACTTGTAGATACAGCAATTCTTACGTCATCTATTTTTGCTAATGCAGGAAGCATAAAATCACTAATTTTGGTATTATCCACGGCATAAACCATGGACCCTGCAGTTTTAGCACGTTTAACGAGCTGTGCATTGAGTTCATGGTCATTTGTTACAGCAACCAAAACATCAGGCACCTGTTTGAAACTGCCAATAAATGAGTTGGCATCTTTGATGTTTTTTTGGCATAATTCGATTTTTTTTAGTTCATGTAAGTTATGAATTTCATCCAGAAAATTCTGGCTTACAACCAAGATTTTTGATCCTGCATCTAAAAAACTAATGATTTTTCGGTGGGCTTCAGGTCCGCCACCAACGATAACAACTTGTTTGTTTTTTAGGTCAAGATCTAAAATCAAGTTCAGTTTGCATCTCCAGTTGTTTCATCGAGGGCAAAGCCAGTATCAAGTAATTGTTTAAACTTCTTCAAAACTGTTTCATAACTAACCGAAGACCGCACAGGAGGAGCAGAAAGGCGTATCAGGGCATCTAAATCTAAAGATTCCTCGATATTTTTGATTGCTTGGTCGCCAAATTCTTTGTAATCTATTTCAATTTCAGGAATTGCTCCCCGTCCTTCCAGTTGTATTTTTGGAATTATTCCAATTAATTCAACACCAACATTGTTGAAAGCAGATTCTACAGAGTCTCGGATTTTGGGAGTAAAATAGCTCGTGTGAACCTTGTTTAAGATAATGCCCACTACTTTGATTCCAAGTGTTTTCAACAGATTAACATAACTTAATCCAATTACTGTTGCACCTTCAACCCCTGCCTTGTCACAGGCAACAACTACAACAGTTGGAACACCCAAAGCAACAGCAATTTCCGCTGTTGTCGCAGGGCGCTTCACAGTTTCATTCAAGAACCCAGTGAAAGGTCCCATGGCACCTTCAATTACAAGAAAATCATAGTCTTTGCTTGCGTTGTTTACAGCTTCAAAAATTGGGGTCCACCCACTGTTTGCTAAACGCAACGAAGAATAGGGTTTCATAGATTCTTTAATTAAATACAACGCCGGAACAATGTCTCGTATGTCTCCTCCTATTTTCAGCAAACCTAAGTTTATTCCACGTTTCTTTAAAGCCCCAGCAACGCCAGTAACAATGAAAGTTTTACCTGATCCACTGCCAGTCGCAGTGGTAAACAAAATAGCAGGAACTAGGGAGGGCTTTGGATACTTTTTTTCAGGCTGCAGGTTGGTTGAAACTCCGATTTCGTTCTTCACCTTTTGCACCAACAAGGAATTGGCAGTTTTTATTTTTTGCAAGTCTTTAGGTGATATATCTAACGATTTTATGATACTTTGAACAATAACAGGGTTTTCATCCAACAAACCATGAGTTAAAATTCCAACCACGTTGCCTTCTTTGTTACTGAAGCCTGAAACAAAATCCTGCGGATTACTACGGTAATTAAAACGCTGAATACGAGAAACAATTATCGGTCGTGCTTGTTTACCAGGAACGATTTTACCGTATGTGTGGCAATGAAAGCCAGTAACTGTTTCCTCGGTGGGGTTAGTTATGAAACTTTTTCCAATAATTGTAGCCTTGACACGGTCAGTGCATATCAAGGGTTGAAATTGTACATCTAACAATCCAAGCCCTTTTCGCATAATTGGCGTAGGAGATAGTCTCCCAATGTCGGTTGCGTTCGAAAGTATCTGAAAACCTGAACAAATTCCCAGAACAAACTTGCCAGCATCAGCCATTTTAATTATTTCTTTTTGTATGTTAGTGTTTATGCTTTGGGATTCAACCAAACTGCCGCCGGGAACTATCATCATATCCAGAACGTCGGATGCAGGTTTACCATCAACTAAGGCATCTTCCTGAACTAGATCTGTTGGCAGGTTTCCGAAGCTTTCAAAGCAAGGTAATGCCCCAGAAACATATACTAATCCAATTCGGTGCCCCAAGTTTATCACCTGTTGTGTACAGGCGAAAAGTATGCGAACTCTTATATTTAAGTTGGAAGGAGTATCCATCCATGGAAGCATCTGCTGGTAACAGCCACATAATGAACATAAGAATCACACATCAAAAATCAGGCATCAGCTTAATTGAAACTGCCGCAGTCAAAGACCTACAAAACGCTCTAAAACAATTTCATGCCAATGATGAGATTGATGAATGTGTAATACTTCAAACTTGCAACCGCACAGAAGCATACGTGGTCAGTAAAGAGCCAGAAAAGGCATCAGAGAAACTTAAAGAACATTTACTAAACAGATTCAAAACAAAATCAGCAGAAACAAAAAGCGCAATTGAAATTTGTTCAAACCAGGACGCTCTCAAACATCTTCTCCGAGTTAGTTCAGGACTAGAATCAATGGTCATAGGGGAAGACCAAATCTTAGGTCAAGTATGGGATGCTTACAGAGTAGCAAAGTCTGCAAAAACTGTTGGTCCTGTACTAAAAACTGTGTTTACTCGAGCAGTTAGTGTTGGAAGACGAGTAAGAAATGAAACAAAAATCAACAGAGGGGCAGTGTCAGTAGGTTCTGTTGCTGTTGAGTTAGCAGAAACGCTGTTAGGAAACCTGTGCGGGAAAACAGTTCTAATCATGGGAGCAGGAGAAACAGGAACTCTCGTAGCCAAAGCATTAGCAACACGCTGTCCTAATGCAATTTTCATTGCTAACCGAACATATGAACGGGCAGTAAAACTTGCAGATGAGCTTCAGGGTAAAGCTGTGAAATTTGACAAACTAGAAGATGTTCTTAAAGATGCCGATGTTATAATTTGTTCTACTTCTGCACCTCATTATCTTTTGAAAAAAGAGCCAGTTTCCAAAATCATGGAACAGAGAGTTAACAGAAAAGGGTTAATGATTATCGATATTTCCAACCCCAGAAACGTCGAAAGGTCAGTTCAAGAAATTGATGGGGTAAACCTGTACAATATTGATGATCTTCGAGAAATAGCAGACAGAAATAAAGATAAACGAGCAGAAAAAGCAGAAAAGGCTTCAAAAATCGTTGATGAATCGTTGTTTTTGCTTGAACAAGATCTGAAAGCCCAGTCTGTAAGTGATATAGTTGCTTTCCTGTTTGCGCATGCTGAAGAAATTCGCCAAAAAGAGTTGATAAAAGCACAATCCATGTTGGGCAATCTGGATCCGAAAAAGAAGGGGGTTATTGACAGCTTAACTTTTGAAATAGTTGAACAAACGTTGGTTCCCATCGTAGCTAAACTACGCAATGCAGCAGTCAACGGGGACAAACAGATGATAGATGCTGCAACTGAATTATTCAAATTAAAAAACAAAAACAAGAGTGGAAAAAAATTGGAAAAAACAGCCTTGATTCTTATTGGACATGGCAGCAAGCTTCCACACAACAGGGAAACATTAGATAAACTGGCAGAACAGATTAGGAACCATTCAAAGGTTGACACAGTGGAAATTGCGTTCATGGTGAGAAACAAGCCAACAATTCCAGAAACACTAGAGAGTGCCGTAAAAAATGGTGCCAAAAAAATTGTAATGATTCCAGCATTCATTGCTCACGGGGTTCATACAAAGGATGAAATTCCGGAGATAATTAAAACAAAACAGGAAGAATTGGGGTTAAAGGCAAAAGGTGTTGAAGTAATATACGGAGAACCTTTGGGAGCAGACGAAAGAATAGTTGAAATAATTGAGGACAAAGCCCTGACTCTACTGGGTCAAGAAAGCAATGATGTTAAAAAAGTCCAAGAAGCCCGTAATTTGAAGGCTTCAACTAAAATGTATAACACCAGCATAAAGATACTCAGACCTTTCATTAAAGACATTATAGAAAGAGCTCCAGAAACAGATATACCAATAATTGAGCGTGTGGTTCATACTACTGCAGATCCAGAATTTGCCAAGCTTTTGGTTATCAACAAAAACGCGGTAAAAAATGGGGTTGCAGCCATCAAAGCAGGGGCAAAAATTGTTACAGACGTAAAAATGGTTCAGGCGGGAATTAACAAGACTCGAATCAAACGGTTTGGGGGACAGATTCTTACGTATGTAGATGATAGACGTGCCATAGAACTGGCAAAACAAGAATCAATTACAAGGTCTGCCGCTGCAATGCAGTTAGCAGTGAAAGATGGTTTAGATAACGCGATTGTTGTTATTGGGAATGCGCCAACTGCAGCTTTTGAAATTGCAAAAGCAGTTATACAGGGTTTAACTAAACCTGCACTGATTATCGCAACGCCAGTAGGCTATGTAGAGGCAGCAGAATCAAAGGAAGAAATTGCAAATTTATCGGTACCCTTTATCATAATTAAAGGACCTAAAGGCGGAAGCGCTTTGGCAGTAGCAATTTTTAACGCAATACTGGGAATGGCAGAAACAGACGAAAACGTCGCTTAAAACTAAAAAAGGGTTTGTTATGCGAAGAGTTCTAAAATACGGCAACACAACTGGAGCATATGCTACAGCTGTTGCAAAAGCTGCCGTAATTACTTTGCTGGATAAACCCGTGGACCATGTAGGAATACCTAGCCCGTTAGGTATTCGTTTTGAAATTTTGGTTAAAGACTGCAAAAAAATCAGTGATGACACCGCCGTAGCATGTGCAATAAAGGATTCTGGAGAAGACATAGATGCAACAGACAAAATCGAAATTTTCGCTAAAGTGAAATTAACAGATAACGGCAAGATTACCATTTCAGGTGGCAAAGGGATTGGTATTGTAACCAAAGAGGGGTTACCAATTCCGATCGGAGAAGCTGCAATCAATCCTACTCCACGGAAAATGATAAAACAAGCTATCTGGGAAGTTTTGCCAAAAAATAAAGGAGCAGAAGTAACCATATATGTTCCCGAAGGGGAAACAGTTGCTAAGAAAACTCAAAACGCAAAACTAGGAATCATAGGTGGAATATCGATTCTTGGCACAACAGGAGTGGTTAGACCCTTATCCATTATGGCATACAAAAGTTCTCTTGTTCCTTCCCTTGAGGTTGCCCTTGCCCAAAAATATGAACATATTTTTTTGGTTCCAGGAAACATTGGAGAAAAGCTTGCAAAGAAAGTGTTTGCAGTTCCTGAAGACGGCATAGTTCAAACTGGAGACTTTATGGGATACATGTTGGAAAAAGCCGTTGAAAAAGGGGCAAAAAAGATAGTTATTTTTGGACACCCCGGAAAGTTAGTTAAACTGGCTGCAGGGATATTTAATACTCATCACAAAATGGGGGACGCCCGAATGGAAGTCATAGCAGCTTATGCAGGAGCTTCGGGTGCAGAAACAAATCTTATCCAAAAAATTGTTCAGGCTAACACAACTGAAGAAGCCATAAAGTTTCTAGAACCAGCCAAACTGGTTCAACAAACCTTTGATCAAATTGCTGAACAAGTTTACATACGGGCAGTAGAAAAGACAGAAAATAAAGCAGAAATCAAAGTAATTATGGTATCCATGAATGGAACTATTCTGGGAACAAGCAAAAACGCTAGGAGCATGATAAAATGAGCAAACTCAAACTAGTAGGAATGGGACCAGGCTCACCAGAGTATATCACTCCAATAGCAAAAAAACTCGTAAAAAACGCCGAACTAGTGATAGGCACAAAACGGGCATTAGACTTATTTCAAGAGTATATCAAAGGCGAGACTTTTCTATTGACAGCAACAAACTTAAAAGAGGGACTTAAACAAGGAGTTGAATCTGCCCAAGAAGGAAAAAACGTTGTAATCCTCTCAACCGGTGACCCAGGTTTTTCGGGTTTGTTACGTTCTCTGGTTAAAGTGGCTGGAAAAGATGTTGACGTGGATGTTATTCCGGGTGTTAGTTCAATTCAGGTTTGTGCAGCGAGACTTCGAATGCGTTGGGATAGTGCTGATTTGATTAGTTTTCATGCTGAAGTAACTAATGAGAAGAAAAACATGATGGTTGAAGCACTGAAAAAAGGTAAACCTGTTATGCTTCTTCCCGACCCAAAGACCTTTAATCCATGTAATATTGCACAGTTTCTTATTAGACAGGGAATCTCAAAGGTAACTCCAGTGGGTATTTGTGAAAATTTAACCCTAGAAAATGAAAGGATTGTTGTTTCTACGTTGGGGGAAATTTTGGAACAACAGTTTGACATTATGTGTGTATTGGTTGTAGGAGCAAATTGAACAAAAAGGAAGATACAGAAATCATGGTTAATGCAGCAAGTTACACAACGGGCATTCCAGATTCAGAGTTTATTCAAAACGACAAGGTTCCAGGTCCCACCAAAGAAGAAATTCGTGTAATTTCCCTTTCTAAGGCAAAGTTGTTTGAAGGCGCTTACGTTATTGATGTTGGCTGTGGCACAGGGGGATTAACTGTTGAAGCAGCTCTGCAAGTTAAAGAGAAGGGCAGAGTTTTTGCATTAGACCAAAACAAGGAAGCTGTTGATTTAACAGAACAGAATGCGGCAAAGTTTGGGGTGCAAAACACAGTTGAGATAATTTGTGGGCAAGCGTTGGAAGCATTACCGAACTTGCCTCAGGTGGATGCAGTTTTCATTGGTGGCAGCAAGTCGTTAAGGGAAACGATACAGCTTGTTTACAAAAAACTAAAGGTGAAAGGCAAAGTTGTCGTAAATTCCATTCTGTTAGAAACGGCAGTTAATGCTGTTGATGAAATCAGGAAGGTTGGCTTCAAAGATGTTGACGTAGCCCAGATTTTTGTTGTTAAAGGAAAACAGGTTCCGTCAGGTACAATGATGTTAGCACGAAATCCAATCACAATAATTTCTGCAACTAAAAAATAGGTGAAAAAAAATGGTTCAAGGAAAATTTGTCGGTGTTGGTGTTGGTCCAGGTGATCCCGAACTGATTACTGTAAAGGCTGTAAAAGTTTTGAAAACTGCAGACATAATAAGCATTCCAAAGGCTCACGAGAATAAGCCAAGCATTGCATTATCTATAGTTAAGGACATATTAGAGGAAAGAAAAACTGCTCCTGAAGTTCTTGAGTTAGTTTTTCCAATGATAAGTGATAAAAAAGAACTCAAAGACGCATGGAGCGAAAACGCCAAAATCGTTGCCCAGAAAGCAAAAACGGGCAAAACAATTGCCTTCATCACTTTGGGTGATCCTATGTTTTTTAGTACATTCATTTATCTTTGTCAAAGAATGAAAGAGGAATATCCCGAAGTCGAACTGGAAATTATTCCAGGTGTTACTTCATTGACTGCTTGTGCTGCTGTTTCTAAGATACCCCTTGCAGAAAAAAGTGAAGTGGTGGCAATTATTCCATCCAGTGTAGATTCAAACAGGATTGGAGAAATTGCCAAGCATGCAGACAGCCTAGTTTTGATGAAGGGAGCAAAACGGCTAAAGGAGCTTATTCCAGTTTTGGAGAAATCTGGTTTCAGCAAGAACTCTATTATTACAGTAATCAGGAGATGCACCATGCCTGACGAGAAGGTTATTGTTGGCACATTAGATGATATTAAAAACTGGGATATTCACGAAGATTATTTTTCGATTTCAATGATAAAAGGGAACAAAAAATGAAACAAGTAATTTTTATTGGAGCAGGTCCCGGAGACCCTGAACTAATTACTCTTAAGGGTAAAAAGAATCTAGAAAAAGCCGATGTTGTAATCTATGCGGGGTCTTTGTTAAATCTGGAAATTCTTGGTTACGCAAAAAATGATGCAAAACTTTACGACAGTGCCAAAATGACCTTGAAGGAAGTTCTTCAGGTTATGGTGGATTCAGTTAAAGAAGGAAAAGTTGTTGCCAGATTACACGATGGCGATCCAAGTTTTTTTGGGGCAATAACTGAGCAGATGGATTATCTTGATGAACAAAAAATTGAATATGACGTGATTCCCGGAGTAAGCTGTCTGCAAGGTGGATCAGCAGCCCTTAGAAGAGAATTAACGCTGCCTAACGTTTCTCAGAGTATAATAATTACTAGACCAGAGGGTAGAACCCCGGTTCCTGAACGGGAAAGTATTCGAGAACTAGCTAAACACGGAACAACCATGGTTATTTTTTTGGGCATTCAGCACGTGGAAAAGGTCATTGAAGAATTGAAAATTGGCGGTCGTCCGCTAGATACTCCAGTTTCAGTTGTGTATCGGGCGACATGGAAACAGCAAAAAATTGTTCGAGGCACCATAGATGACATAGTAAAAAAAGTCAAAGAAGCAGGGATAACCAGGACTGCTCTGATTTTTGTTGGTGAAGTGTTTAACCCAAAGGCTTACGATTTTTCGAAGCTGTATGACCCCAAGTTTACTACAGGTTACCGTAAAGGCGAAGATGATGTTTCCTAGGGGCGTAGCAATTTTCGCCATTACTAGGCAAGGGGTTGAAACTGCAGCAAAAATAAGGGATGCCTTAAAAGAAAATGGGATAAAAAGCCAAATTTATGCTCCTGAAAGGTATGCTCAAAATGGGGCGGTCCCAATAAAAAGGACAAAAGATGCGATTAAACAAGTTTTCAGCGATGTTGACGGAATAGTTGCAGTTATGGCTACAGGTATTGTTGTAAGGACAATTGCTCCGTTGTTGAAAAGTAAACTTAGTGACCCCGCAGTTGTATGTGTAGATACTTCAGGAAAGTTTGCAATTAGTTTACTGTCTGGACATTACGGTGGAGCTAACAAGTTAACAAAATTAGTTGCTAAGGGTTTGGGGGCAACTGCGGTTATTACTACTGCTTCAGACGTTTTGGGTAAACAAAGCATTGATGAACTAGCCAAAAAGTTGCATTGCATCATATTGAATTCACAAAGTTTAGTTGGGGTTAATTCTGCGTTAGTTAATTCAGAAAATTTGGTTTTGGTTTTGTCAGGAAAGGTTAAGATTCCGTCGAGTCGAATTAGGGACTATGAAGTACGAACAGCAAAAAACATAGACCAAGCAATTGATATCGTGAAAAGTTTTGATGGCGGTGCCATAATTTCAACGGAAATTGTTCCACAAAATAGTTTGAAAAATGTTACTTTCCTGAAGCCAAAAACAGTTGCTGTTGGTATTGGTTCCCGAAAAATTGTAAATGAAAAGGACATTGTTGAGTTAGTGACTTGTGCATTAACTCAACTGGAAATTCCGTTGGAACGTGTTGACAAGTTAGCTACGGTTGACATTAAGAAGGATTCTGAAAGCATACTAAAAGCAGCCAAGAAGTTGGGGTTGAATCTAGAATTCGTTAGTATTGATGAGCTTTGCAGGTTTAGTCATGAGGACCTTTCTGTTGATTCACAGTTAGTTAAGGAAAAAATTGGAGTTGGAGGAGTATGCGAACGAGCAGCGTTGATAGTTGCAGGAAAAAATGCGAAACTATTGCTAAAGAAAACCAAAGCGAAAGGCGTGACCGTGGCAGTAGCCGAGGCCGAATAGCTGTAATTGGCATTGGTCCAGGTGCCCTTGAGCATATGACCCTTAAAGCCAAACAAGAAATCGAAAACGCCGACGTTATTGTAGGCTACAAAACGTACGTAAAACTAATTGAGCAAATCATAAAACCCGACACAGAAGTGTTCAGCGGCAACATGGGACAAGAAGTAGACAGAGCCCGAAAAGCCATCCAAAAAGCCCAAGAAAACAAAAAAGTAGCAGTTATCAGCAGTGGTGATGCTGGAGTTTATGGAATGGCAGGCGTAGTTTTGGAAACTGCAGCCCATGAAAAAGCAAAAGTTTCCATAGAGGTTGTTCCGGGGGTAACTGCTGCTACTGCTGCAGCTGCAACATTGGGTGCACCATTGGTAGGAGATTTTGCTGCCATTAGTTTGAGTGATATTTTGACTCCATGGGACCTGATTGAGAGGCGATTGCGGGCTGCTGCAGAAGCAGATTTTGGGATTGTTTTGTATAATCCTCAAAGCATGGGACGAAAAATGCCGTTGGAAGAAGCACATAAGATATTGTTGGAGTACCGCGACCCAAAGACCCATGTAGGTATAGTAAAGAACGCTAAAAGGGCTGGAGAAAAAGTTACAATTACTTGTTTGAAAGAAATGATGAACTTTGAAATTGACATGGCGACAATTTTGGTTATTGGAAACTCTAAAACTTACGTAATTGACCATAAACTGGTTACCCCTAGGGGTTATAGTTTCTAAACAAAAAAGGGAAGAAAAAATTCTTCATACACTGGAGCGTTTTAGTGCAACCATAGACATTGCAAAGAAGAATCCTGCATAACATAGAAGGGCAACTATAGAAAGCCAAGGGAAAGCTTGTTGTAAAGTTATTGCTCTTAAAGATTCGCTGGCGTGGGTCAAGGGCAAGAAGTATAGAACGATTTTGAGGGCTTCAGGAATTTGGGTTAACGAGAAGAAGGTTCCGCTAAGGAAGGTCATAGGTAATAATACTAGGCTGCTGACGGTGCTCATGTCTTGGTGGGATTTTGCCAAGAAGGAGACAAGGACTCCAAAGAATGAGAAAACAAAGCATGAAAGAACTAAAACTGTCATGAAAGCTAGGTCAATGTGAAGGGTTGGTGAAAGTAGAAAACCTACCAGTAGAAACGCAGTTGAAGTGAACAAGCCCCGTACTACGCCGATTAGGGCTTTTCCAATTATTATTGAGTATACGCTCACGGGTGACATTAGGCATTCGTCAAAGGATCTGAAGAACAAGCGGTCAACGTTTAGTTTTTGTCCTGCACCACCAAAGCTGACCGACATTGAAGTTAATGCAATTATACCAGGAATAACAAATTCTAGGTAACTGTAGCCGTCAAAGTTGATTCCTTGACCTAATCCAAAGCCAAATGCTACAAGATACAAAAGGGGATTAATTAGGCTAGTAGAAAGGGTTCGAACCCAACGTCGCCTAAGGACACGCAGGTCCACCCATAAAACAGAATAAATATCGGTTAACATTCTCATTTTTTTTAGCCCTCAATTACTTTTTGTCCAGTTAATTCAACAAACACATCTTCCAGGTTTGATTCCCGAATGATGATAGTTTTCAAGTTCTGAGGCAACATTTGAACATAGTTTTTTGCTGCCGTTTCATCAGGAAAATAGTTGTATTGCGCACCTAGGTCTGCATCTAAGGTTTCCACTGCAAACAACCCAAGTTTTTTCCGCAGTTCCAAAGGCTTACCAACGGTTACCAGTTTTCCTTGATGAAGGACTCCTACGCGGTTGCATAATGCTTCGGCTTCTTCGATGTAATGGGTTGTAAGAAAGATTGAGGTCCCATCACGGTTTAGTTTGCGTATTAGTTCCCAGATTTTGCGGCGGGTTTGGGCGTCTAACCCTACTGTTGGTTCATCCAAAAACAGTATTTTTGGGCGATGAATCAAAGCCCGAACAATCATGGCACGTTTTTTTAACCCCCCAGAAAGGGTCATGACCATGCGGTCTGCATATTCAGTTAAGCCAACAAATTCAAGCAATTCTTCGATACGTTGCTTGCGTTCAGCTCCTCTAATATGGTGCAAACGAGCATGCAGTTCCATGTTTTCCATTACGTTCAAGTCGCGATCCAGACTCATGTGCTGTTGAGCAATTCCGAATTCTTGTTTTACCTTATTGGATTGTGCTACTACATCAAAACCATTTACAATCGCCCGACCAGAAGTTGGCTTAGTCAAAGTGGTTAACATACGAATGGTAGTAGTTTTACCAGCACCGTTAGGACCTAAGAACCCAAAGACTTCTCCTGAATGGATGCTCAGATTCAAGTCTCGAACTGCTTTTACTTTGCCATAGTTTTTTGTTAAATTCTCTGTTACGATTATATCGTTCACTAATCAACTACTCCAGTTTGATTCAATCCTAAGCTTTTTTCATTCTTGCAACCCAAGCATCATGCTTTTTTATTGTCTCTGCAACGGCAACTTTGGTTGAAGCACCAATTAATTCCCCCAACTTTGTGTGCCCACCGGTATGCCGAACTTTTTTGTCAGGATCTGTTCCAGAAACAACAATCATGTTGTCCGTTCCTGTTCCTGTTGCCTGGTTTTGCGGAGAAACAGAGCTTCTGGCGTCCATGTCCTGAAGGGCAGCAGTTTTTGCTTCGGTACCAGTTATGATGCTTCGGGCAAGGGCACCATCAGTTAATGTAACGTTAGTTAACAAAATGATGTTGATAGTTCCAAGGGTGGTTAAATATTTTCCATCTTGTTCTATCCAGTTTGCCCCATCCACGCCAGACCGTAAAGCGTTACCTACTCCGCCAGTAGCTAAACAGCAAACAGTGCGGTCTTTGAAGGATTTTTCACATAATGCTAAATTGTTCATGTTTGCGCCAGTGCTCAAAAAGGTCAAGTCGTCATGGGTTAGTCCCAATAGACCAGGGAATCTTTCAGCAAAGGCATCATAATCTTTCATGGTGCTTTTTGACAGTTCAAAAGGTTGATAATGATTAGCCACATGGCGTACTTCTCGGTAACCTTCCAAAGTTGAAATAACGCGACGTTTTTGGTTAAAAGAAACAAGTAAAGTGTTAACGTCAACGTTTTGATAATTATGGTAAAGAACTTCTGCCTTCACATTTTCTAGGTTTAGCTTGATTTCTTTTCTGTTCATTTTTTCTGCCCCAAATGTTACCAAAGTTTGTTTTTGATTGTTTTAATATTAACTGAGAAGATTATTGTCTTTTTAGTTTGGGCATGTTAAGCTTTTGTCATAATTTTTGGTGGCAGAATGTTTTCAAGATTTACAGTTTCTGATTGTAAAGGTGTAACTTGGGGTTGACCAACAATAGATTTTGTTACTTTGGATTTTATTCCGTAAACTGCTTGGATGTTTTCTTCGGTCATCACAGTTTCTGGAGTTCCAACAGCAAAAACTGAGCCGTCTTTGAGCAACAGCAACCTGTCAGAGTACCTACATGCAAGGTTTAGGTCGTGTATTGAAATGATTACAGAGCAGTGTTTCCGTTCAGCTAAGGTCCTTAGAATGCATAAGATTTCTAGTTGATGTCGAATATCTAACGAACTTGTTGGTTCATCCAAAAGCAAGATTTCGGGTTGTTGAGCTAAGGCGCGGGCGATGATGACTTTTTGTTGTTCGCCACCACTGAGTTCATTAAAGTAGCGCATCCCCAAGTGACCAATACCAAGATAGTCTAAGATTTTAGCAACGATTTCTTTGTCGTTTCTGCCTAGACTCCATTGAATATATGGTCTTCTGCCCATTAAAACAACATCAAAAACAGTGAAAGGAAAAACATTCTTAGAACTCTGGGGAACATAACCCATCACCTTGGCTAATTCTTTGAGTCCAATTTTTGAAACATCTTGGCCATCAATTAGTATCGTGTTTTGTTCAGTTTTTAGGACTCGGTTCATGCATTTTAGTAGAGTACTTTTTCCAGAACCATTTGGACCTACAATACCCAATACTTCACCAAATCTTACATTTAGGTTTAATTCGTTTAAGACAGAATTTCCATTGTAGCTAAACGATAGATTGTTTATTTCTAGTTTCAACCCCAACTTTGCCTCCTTCTACTTAACAATATGTAAATGAAGAACGGGACACCCAACAGTGAAGTGATAATTCCAACAGGAAACTCCACAGGGGGCATAACTGTTCGTGCTAATGTATCCGCTGCTAAAAGCAAACAAGCACCAATGCCAGTACAGCAAGGTAAAAGGAATCTGTGGTCGCTGCCGATTATCATTCTAGCGAGGTGAGGAGAAATCAAGCAGATAAAACCAATGACTCCTGTAAATGATACTATAGTTGATGTTGCAAGAGTTCCTAAAATCATGGAAAGCAGTAATACTCGTTTAGAGTTAACTCCAAGACTAGTTGCTACATCTTCTCCTAGACTCATGACGTTAAGGTCCCATGACTGCTTCATCATCAAAAGGATAGAAAACAGCACAATAGGAACAGTAATTATAACACTAGTCCATGACGCTTTTTGGAAAGAACCTAAAAGCCAAAAAACCACAGCTCGAACTGCTTCGTGTTCGGGAGCCAAGAATTGAATTAATGAAAGTAAAGCAGAAAACAAGAATCCAACTGCTACACCTGCTAAAATTACGGTTTCAGAGGAGATTCCCCGTATACGAGCAATACCTAATACTAAAAGCATTGCAAGAAAGCTAAAGAAAAATGAGTTAATAACAGTCACGTAATTGGCATATTGTGACAACACGCCCACACCAAATACGATTGATAACGCTGCACCGAATCCTGCTGCTGAAGAAATCCCCAAAATATAAGAAGAAACCAAAGGATTTCGTAAGACTCCTTGCATTACAGCACCAGAGGCTGCAAGACCAGCTCCAGCAATTATTGCCAATACAATTCTGGGAAGTCTAAGGTCCATAATAATTATCTGGGTAATTGTTGACTCGAGGCTAAAATCGAAAGATGGAAAAATTTTATGCATAATAACATTGAAAGCTTCATCAAATCCTGGTGATCCCGCACCAAGGCTAACTGCAACAACAGCAGTTACAGCTAAAACTACTAAAATACAAATAATTGCAAGAACCTTGCGGCTCCTGCCTTTGGAATAAAGGGTTTCTAATTCGGCAGCTGTACTCATGGATAAGCATAGACTCCAGGTATGTCAGTTCCAAAGAATTGTTGATTAAGTTCATCAATTACAGTTGCAGGATCAATGTCTTCAAACAGAGTTGGCTGGCACCATTTTGCCCAGTAAAGATAACCAATGACACATCGTATTCCGCCCCGAGCAACAAAATCGTAAATGTAGACTTGTTCATTTTCGATCGCAGTTACTCCGCTTAATTCAGGACGGCTGAAGATTTCAGCCCTCATTGCAATAAAATCTGCTTCATCATGTTCAGTGCTACTGATTGCACGGATGATTATGTCAGGATTTTGTTCTACCACAAATTCTGCACTTAAGGTTGGGGCGTACTCAGTTTGGTTTTCGGCAATGTTTATTCCTCCTGCTTGATCTAAACCAGGAGTAACAAAAGTCTGGTAAGGTTGATACCACTCAAGCAAAACTTTAGGCATTTCAGCTTCAGTTAAGTTTTCTAGGCGTTCTTGAACCAAAACATTGTAGTATTGTACGTAATCGATGTATTCGTTTGCTGTTTCTTCTTCTCCAACTATTTTGGCGATTGTGCTAACCAATTTACAGGTAAAATCTATTACAGTTTCATTGGACTCAGCAGAAGGTTCAGGATCGGAAGGGTCAGCAATGAAAACAGTTAGACCCGCAGCTAAGAGTTGGTCGTAAAGTTCTGTATTATAAGGCAGCATTGCATCAGCAAATAGTACGTCGGGTTCTAGTTCAAGTATCAACTCCACATTAGGCATGTAAGAGTTGTCAGCAACAACAGGTATGTCCAAAACAGAAGGAGGCAGAGTAGAGCTTTTGTCACGACCTACGATGATGTTTTCGCATCCGAGGGCAGACAGAATTTCAGTTAACCCAGAATTGATGCTTACTACACGTTCCACAGGCAGATTAAGGGTCATTTCTGTATCGTTGCCATCTACAACTGTAACAATTTCGGGGTAAGCATAAACATCGTCAATATCTTCTCCAAAGAATTGTTGAATCATTTCTTCATGTATTGCACCGGGGTCAATGTCTGCAAACAGGCTAGGATTAAACCATTTCGCCCAATATAGCAATCCAATGGGGTATCGTAGTCCTTGAAAAACTACAGAACCATAAATGTAAACGCGATCTTCTGAAACTGCAGTTGTTCCGCTTAATCCTGAACGGGAAAGTAGTTCTGCGCGTAGACTTTGAATTCCAGTGAAGTTACTTCCGGAGCTTGCCATTCGAATTATTACATCAGGGTCTTGTTCGGTTACAAATTCGGGACTTAATGTGGGAGAAGAATCATCTGAATTCCCAGAAGCAATGTTTATTCCCCCCGCTTTGAGAAGGATATCATGACTGGAACTGCCTTCAGCAAAACTTAGCCATTCGTTGTTCCATTCAATGTAAACTTTAGGTTTCTCGCTTTCTTCTAGAGTTTCTGTACGGTCAATAACTAGGTTTTCGTATTGTTCCATGAAATCAATTATGCTTTCTGCGTTTTCGGAGTTTTGTAAGATGTTACCAAAGTATGTAACCATTTCAGGCAATCGGGTAAAATTGCTAGAGGATTCCATGATAACAGGTATACCTGCGTTTCGAATTGTTTCTAGTTCTTCGGTTTTATAGGATAACATGGTATCAGCAATCAACAAATCAGGGTTTAATTCTAGAATCATTTCGAGATTTGGAGTGTATGAAGTTCCACCAACTACAGTTGCATCCAAAATAGATTCAGGGAAAAGAGAGTTTTCATCTCTTCCAACTATGCGGTCGTCGCCACCTAGGGCACACAAAAGTTCAGTTAATCCAGGGTTCATACAAACTATTGTTTCCACAGGAAGAGTGAGTTCAACTTGATTTCCTTTTGCGTCCACAATCAAAAGGGTTTCAGGTACACTAGGTTCAGTTGGTTCAGTAGGTTCTACGATTTCTTCCGGGTAAACAAACACCCCAGAAACGCTTGCGCCAAAGAATGTTTGAACATATTCTTGATGTATTACAGCAGGATTGATGTCTTCGAAAAGGGTGGGATGAAACCATTTTGCCAGATACAATAAACCAATTGGTCGTCTTCCAACTAAAGCGGTGTTTTTGATGATATATACGTCTTCATTTTGTACTGCAATTGTGTCTTCTAATCCGACACGATTCATAAGACCCTCATGTAAAGCTTGAAAATCATCTAGTGTTTCTCCGTCGTAGAAAGTTAACATTCGAACAATCATGTCAGGGTTGGATTCTGCAACAAACTCGGCACTTACATCCATGGATGAAACTGGCTGGTCACCGGCGATGTTAATTGCTCCAGCGGTGATAATCATCTCTGTGTATGAGCCGTTGGCTCCACTGCTGTACCAATCTTTGTACCATTCAAAGTACACTGTAGGTTTTTCTGCATCGGTCAAATTTGCGACCCGGTCTTTGATAAGGTCTTCATAGTAGGCCTCAAATTCAAGAAAGTTGTTAGCTTCGTCTTGTGCATCTAAAATCAAGCCAAGATTCTGAAGGTAAGTTTCTCGTCGGGGATAAGTAGAACTTTCTTCAATAACTGCAACTCCTGCGGCTTCAAGAGCTGCTCTGTTTTCGTCAGATAGTCTTTGGCTGGCAATTACCAGATCGGGTTCAAGTTCCAGAATTAACTCCAAATTTGCAGTGGAATCAGTATCTCCAACAATAGGTAAATCCACAACAGGTTGGGGAAGAATTGCTTCTTCATCAGTAGTTAGTTTTACACGTCCCACAATTTTGTCTTGACAACCTAAAGCACTAATGAACTCAGCACCAATCATCGCAACTATCCGATTGACGGGCTTTGTTATTGTTACTTCAGTGTCACTTACATCAACAACGGTAACTGTCACGGGTTCAGGTTCATTATGCTCAGGTGTTGGTTCAGCTCCTGAAAAAAAGTGACTGTAAGCGCCATAAGAGCCGCCAATAATCACTACTATAAGTATTGCACCTAAGATAATTTGTCTATTTTTTGTGTTTACAAATTTACTCATGCATTTTCACAACCAAAATTTGTGTTTATTATTCCATAATTTTGAGGCAAATTGCTACGAACTGCAGAAGCAATTGGTGCGGCACTCAATTCTTCTAAGCGCAGATATTTTCCACCCATTTCAGAACATATCTGGTTCACCAAACCAAAGGAAATAAAATCCCGTTCGGTATCAATGGCAATTGATTTAATTCCAGCAGATTTGATTGCACGAGCCATTGTTTTTGCTTCTTCTACGGGGTCGCCATCATACATGTTGACGTTTGCTCGACCATCAGAAACTAAAGCCAAAAGAGGAATGGCTTCTTTGTCTCTTCGCATACAGTCACGGATAGTGTCTAACCCAGACTTCAAGCCATGAGCAAGGGGCGTACGACCACCAGTAGGAAGCCGTGCTAAACACTTTTGGGCTAATTCCACACTGCTGGTTGGAGGAAGAATAACTTCAGCGCAGTTTTTCCGGAAAGCAATCATTCCCACTCGGTCACGACGTTGATAAGCATCAATTAAAAGAGACAAAATAGCACCTTTAGTTGCAGCCATGCGTTCTTGGGCAGCCATTGAACCGCTGGCGTCAACAACAAACACGATTAAATTGCCCATTTTCTTTTCTCGAACTTTCTGGCGAAGATCAGATTTTTCAATAAGCAACACATTTTCGCTGTTAGATTCTTCTCTTCTCCTGTTTTGACAAAGAGCAGCAGCCCGCAAAGTAGCATCAAAAGCAAGGTCAGTAACTTTTCCTTTAGGAATTGCACTAGAAACATAACGACCAGATTTTGAATTGGTTCTAGTTTTTGACCTTCGACCTGAGCCACTGCGTTGCATCTCATCCAAAACTGGAGTTTCCAAAGGCTTCACTTTTCCGGGAGAATCAGCTTCGAAAATTTGTTCCTGTTGAGGCTGTTCATTTTCTAAAGGGGAATCAGACGAGGAATCTTCCTGAGGGGAATTACTTTCAGAGGGAGATTGTTGTTCTTGGTTTTGTTTCCATTTATTGATGTTGTCTTGAATTTGCTGTTGTTCTTGTTTTGGTTCTTCAAAGGGTTGACGACGAAGACGATGAGGAAGTGCCAGTTCTGCAGCTTCACGGACATCTTCTTCGGTTACTTCGGTTCTTCCTCTGAAGGCGGCTATTGTGCATGCAGTTTTGTAGATTGTAATGTCTGCCCGGTGACCATCAACAGCAAAGTCTACACAGATTTGAGTAATTAAGTCAAGCAAATCATCATTTAATTTAACTTTGGGCAAAAGATTGGTTGCATCAACTATCTTTTTGCGCATCTTTTCTTGTTCTTCATGACAACTATCAACAAACCCTTGAGGGTCAAATTCAAAGGCTACCCGCCTTCGGACGATTTCTGCGCGGGCTTCACGGTATGGAATGCCTTTTACTTCAACTGTTAATCCAAAACGGTCTAGAAGTTGGGGGCGAAGGTCTCCTTCTTCAGGGTTCATTGTTCCTACTAAAACAAAATGGGAAGGATGACTGAAAGAAACTCCTTCTCGTTCGACAAAGTTTATGCCCATTGCGGCAGCGTCCAAAAGAACGTCAACAAGGTGGTCATCTAGCAGGTTTACTTCGTCTATGTAGAGTATGCTTCGGTTAGCCTCGGCTAGAAGTCCTGGTTCGAAATGTTTTTCTCCAGTTTTTATTGCTTTTTCGATGTCAATTGTACCTACGAGGCGGTCTTCTGTTGCGCCTATGGGTAAATCAACAACAGATACTGACCGTTTTCTAACGGGGAGTTTTTTTCCTTTGGCAAGTTTGGTGCTACAGCTATCACACATTTCTTTTTGGTTAATGGGATCACAATGGAAAGGGCAATCAGCAACTACATCGACTTCAGGCAATAGATGGGCTAATGCTCTTACTGCCATTGATTTTCCAGTTCCTTTTTCCCCTCTTAGTAAGACTCCGCCGATTTTTGGGTTTATGACGTTAAGGATTAATGCCATTTTCATGGTTTCTTGTCCGACAATTGCGGAGAAGGGGTATACTGTTTTGGTTCGCCAGCGCATTAGTAATCTTCCTTTTTGTTTTCTGGAGTTTGCATTGAAAGGTAATCATCAACAAAATATCGTGCATAATTTGTGTTAGCACAGATTAAACAAAAATGAAGTGGGGTAGGCGCCATTTTGTAGAGGGATAGTTGATGTTTTGTTTGTTTTTCTTTCAATGCAACCCATCCAGTTGGATGGTTTATCCAATACACAGTTAATAAAACTTTGTTTAACCTAGGTTGAATTTGAGTTGAATAAATCATAATTGAAAGACCAATAGAATTAGTAAAAACAAAAGCAATATAATAATCAATATTCAAAACATTTTAGAAAAACAGAGAACACCAACAATATTAAGAATCATTAACTTGCACAAAAATACATATCGCACAAAAAAGAAATGTAAAAAACTTAAGGATAACATCAAAAAATAAACATGACATCAGCCAAACATTTTTGGATGGCTAATCCAACCAAAAACTTATATTTTGATAAACTACACCTAAAAGAAGGTTGAAAGCATAAACAGGTATCCATAATGAATCTACTAAGGGATAAGGGCGAGTTAACAAAATTTCAGATTCTTTTTGAAATAAAACGAAAACAACCCCATGTCAAACAAGACGATATCAGCAAGACCCTAGGAATAACAGTGCAAGCAGTTTCAAAGCATTTTAAAAAACTCATCAATGAAGGGTTAATCGAACCCGGAGCTGACAAAGCAAACTATATGTTAACTCCCAAGGCCATCGAAAAATTACAGGAAGGAGCCAAAAGCCTAGAAAGATATGCCCTTAGAATAGAAAGCGGATTAAAAATTGAACGAGTCTGGCCTGCCCTTGCAGCCCAGCCCATAAAAGCTGGAGACCAAGTCGGAATCATAATGAAGGAAGGCATAGTTTATGCAGTGCCTGCTGACCATTCTGATGCCAAAGTTTTTGGAGTTGCAACAACGGACGCAAAAACAGGGGAAGATTTGGGTTTTGAGTACCTAAAAGGAAAAGTCAAAGTTGAACGTGGAAGAATCCTAATAGTCAAACTGCCCAGCATAAAAGAAGGGGGTTCCAGATCTGTTGATTTTGCTAAAGTGAAGAAACTCTATAAAGAATTTCAGCCCGACAGAATTGGGGTCATGGGTTCTGTGGGAAGAGCCGTTTTAAATAAACTGGAACTCAAAGCAGACATCGAATTTGGCATTAACCGAGCAGCAGCTATTGCAGCTTTGCGGGGTTTAGATGTTTTTGTTCTTGTTGTTGGCAGAATGGCGAACCGAATGATAGAAGAAATTGACGAAATGAACATCAAGCGCACAATTAACATACCGTATGAGATGAAAGACGGGAGAAAAACATGAGCGAGAGCCAAAGCTCCTTTCAAACCCAAAGAAAAAATTTAGAATCAACTAGTTTTGATGATGAAACAAACCAAGAATCATGTTCCGAACTTTTAGATGCCTTAGAAAAAATTAAAAGCAAAATTGCCCGTGGACCTGCACCCGCCTTTACTGAAGCCCACGTGATTAAAACGGTGGAAATTATTGCCAATTACAAAATAGTAGGACGAACAATCCTGTCAAATAAACTTGAACTGGGAATTGGAACCACTAGAACTATTTTGAAGCATCTCAAAAACTATGGATATATCGCCAGTTCAAAGTTTGGTTTTGAGTTGTCACCAAAAGGAAAAAAACTATTTTCACAAATTCAATCAAAAATCAGCCAACGAATCCAAGTACCAAAAAATCAGTTAGCTGTCGGTCCCGTAGTTGTTGCAGTTTTAGTAAAAAATGCAGGTCACAAAGTAAACAAAGGAATCGAACAAAGAAACACCGCAATAAGGGCAGGAGCAGCAGGGGCAACCACATTAGTTTATTGTGACAACAAAATAGTCATGCCTTTAAAGAAAAAACACAGCACCAAAGGCCTAAAACAAATACAACAAACAGCGACCAGCAAACTAAACCCTCAAAACAACGATGTAGTAATTCTAGGTAGCGGAACAACTCCAACAAACGCAGAAATCGGAGCTATAATGGCAGCAATAAAACTACTAAAAAACAACAACATAAACAAATAACATCTTCAACTAGGTTACGAATTGTTATCTTGAAAGATTATAGAGCGTTGGTCAAAACAAAAATAGAACCATACCTCGGATTCTTACATTCAGTTCAACACGGAAAACCTAGTTTAGTTTGTGACAATCAAGATGTTTACAGATACCTGATTGATGACTATCTCATTGAACATGAACAAAAACTATGTAAGAAAGATTTTGTTGTTGTCACTGATTTTCTGATGCGCCTAAAAATGGGAAAACGAGTTCACTTATGCGGATACGAAGCTGATGCCCTAGCAGCAGATGGATTAAACAAGTTATTTGAAAAAAGGGTTGAAATTCCAAGAATCAAACATGGCAAACGACAAACATTGGACACTTTGATTACCGAAGAATTAATTCTATTAGCTAAATATTTGCGAAACGAAAGAAAACAATGGCAATCAAGAATTGCACAAATAGGTTTAGCTTTATAATCCAATGAAATTTAATATACTTTTGACAATTCTTATCTAGCAATGTCCGTGTTATTTGAAAAATATTTGTCTAATTATGGTGGTGTAAATGATTGGTATCTTCAATCATTTAACCGGGTAAAGGAAAATTTTTTTCTGAATAATATTCTGTATGCTGGAAGTTGGATTCACATAACACCGTCTCTAGTGTTCCCCAGGGTAGTTTATGTAGATATTTTTTCAAAGATGAAACAGTTTTTCACTAACCCAGAAGTAATAAATTTCATAACAAAAAACGCAACAACAAAAAACAAACCCGAAATAGTTTTTCATCAATCAGATTATACCAAAGATTTTGGTGAGGCAAAAAATAGCTTTGATTTACTCATATCATTGAACAGCGGTTTTGTCTCTCAAGCTTGTTCATCGTACTTGAAAAAAGATGGTTTACTTTTCGCAAACAATGAACATTTTGACGCCATTACAGCTTATGTTGACCCCAAATTCAAAGCCATAGGTATATTTACGAAATCAAACAAATTAATTCAAACAAAAAGAGAAGTTGAAACTTATTTTATTACAAAAGAAGGCTCACCAATAACCCTTGAAATGGTTGAAGAAAACAAAAAAAGGTCACCTTCAAAAGCTAAATTCAAATTGGAAAAAAAAGCCCAACTATATCTTTTCCAAAAACTTGGATAATTGTAACCTCAATTTCTTTATCACATGTGTGTGAGTTTTTTGATATTGTATTTCGTTTTGTGTATTGTGAAAAGATGAGTAGATATTGGTAGGGGAGTAGAGTTAAACAGAAAGAGAAAGGGTAAAAAGGTTAAATTTTAACCCTAGAACTCAAGGTCTTCTTGTGAGTTATGTAGTTTTATATGAAAAGTATGAAATTACTTAAAATGGAGTTCTGAGGATTATTTTAACTCACTAGTGTTAAGGGTAAAAATTGAGTTTGCTGATTAATGGTTAGTTGTTTGCTTTGCGGAAAAGAGTATAATACACAACGAGGCTTGTTTTCACATTTAACTAGGGTCCATGATGTCCGGGACCAAAAACAAAGATTGTCCCTTTATGTTATCGCTGATTTTTTCCCCTTAATTGACAAAAGAAGTTGGACTAAAGCTGAAACATTACTGCAAGAACTAAAAAAAGAAATAAAAAACAACGAATGGACAATGGGGTACATTCTCGCCTTGGAAGGCATGATTTCTGCATTAAAAGAAGACAGCTCTCAGGAACCCTACATTTATAGTTTAAAAGACTGCAGCTACAAACAACTCCAAGAAGTAAAAACAAACTTTAGTGAATTCAACAAAAAACTCGCACCCAAAATCGATTTTGATGCAGCATATTTTCAAGCATGGAACGACTTCACATACTACAAAATGAACTCAAAAATCTGAAACAATAATGAAGAAGTATCATACCGAAAAACAACTTTCACAGCTTTTTCGAGACTTTTACGGACGTTTACAGCCTTTTACAGCAGAATCTAAACTTAAAATAAACCCAATTAGAGCTCTATTTCCAAAAATAAGCCCAAAAATCAAATCAATGACAAAAATTTTTTTCTGAAATCGTCACAACAACTACTTCATTCATGAAAAATCGGAACATAATAACAAATAGATTAGAAAAGATTAAACCATTCAAAAATGTATATAACTACAAATACTAGTATAGATTTGAGGGAATAAAATGAAAAAAACCGTATTAATTCTCACTTTAGTACTGGCATTAAGCCTTAGTCTTAACGCTGCACTTTATTTTTTTATAACTGAAAAAGACTCAAACATTAGTTCCCTTGAACGAAAAATAGAATCCATAACAGACAAGTTTGAAGCTCTGACAAACGATTTTCAAGTCCTTAATTCAACTTTCCAAGAATACAAAAACAATCACAGCCACTCCAACATTGAATACGACGAACTAACGAGCAGCTACGAACAACTTACAGAAACATACGAAAATTATGTATCAAACCATACTTTTTCGAATTCACAATACACTACGCTTCAAAACCAAGCTACAAGCCTTCAAAACCAATTAGATGAATTGAACCAAAATTATCAGGACTTAATTGAAGACTATGACAAATTGTTAGCTGATTATAGGTTGATTAATGGTCCTGTTTCAGAATTTGATACAATAGATGATTTTGAAATTGAATTATACGTCAACAAGACAATCTATTCGTATACAGACCCAATTTTTGGTAATTTGAGCGTCTATTACACCAACGGAACCGCTTTTCAGGGAAGTTTTTTCCTTGCCATATTTTATGAAGGTGGAGGAGCCTCGTCATCTGGAATGTTTGAAGTTAATGGAGATGGAGAATTCATTGTTGAACCCCCGTATTCATTTAACTCTGGACCCGGAGACTACACGATACATATTGGTCAACTTTTAAATGTTGATGGTTATTCTGTTGCAGTTTGGGATGAACTACAACTCATAGTGGTTAGAGTTGAAGCAAAATAAGTTTCATAATATTCTGCTAAACTACCCAGTTCTCTCAAAAGTTAGTGTATTATTCGTTTGCTCCTTCTAGTACACCTTCGATTTCTAAGTAGAGTCGTTGGAGTTCTTTTTTCATTTCTTCAGTTGCGTTCCATAGGTTTCGGTTGATGGTTTCTAAAAGGCGTTCAAGCATGTTTTGTAAAGCGTAAGGATTGACTTCTTTGAGCCATTCTTGCATTTTTTTGTCTAAAACATACTTGTTGGCCAAGTCTTCGTACATCCAGTCTTCAACAACTTCAACGGTGGCATCCCAGCCCATAACATCATCAAGAGTCTTGGATAAAGTACCAGCACCAGCATAACCATGACGGACCATACTATCAATCCATTTAGGATTCAAAAGACGGGTACGAAAAACATGGCACGTTTCTTCAGCAGTGGTCCTAATTTTTACCCTGTCGGGGTCGGAACTGTCCCCACAAAAAGAGCGGGGCGCCTTTCCAGTTAACGTTTTAACAGAAACAATCATGCCCCCATGAGCATCATACCAGTCATCACAATCCAAAATGTCATATTCTCGGGAATCTTGATTTTTTACAGTTGCTTGAATTTCACTAAGACGGGATTTGAAACGCTCAGGCACTGATTCACCGTAAACTTTTCTGCTGTAAGCATAACTGCCCCAACTGATGTATATATCACTGAGATCTTCTTGGTTTTCCCAATTCTTGGAACTAACCAACTCACTTACGCCACAACCATATGCTCCCGGGCGGTCCCCAAAAACACGGTAATGAGCTTCTTCCCGAGCTTGATTCTCATCAACTCCTTCCGTGACACGTTCACGAACTTCATTTTCCACGTGTTTTCTTACAAAATTTTGGTCCAAAGACTCATCAAGACCTGCAACCAAAGCCACTGCATCATCAATAAGATGAACAATATTAGGAAAAGTGTCCCGGAACAAACCACTAATCCGAACAGTAGCATCAATTCTAGGACGTTTAAGCTCTTCAAGAGAAATAAGCTCTAAACCTTTTACCCGACCACTGGATTCTTCCCACACTGGTTTTACACCCATTAAATACAAAATTTCTGCAATGTCGTCCCCTTTTGTTTTCATGGTATCTGTTGCCCACAAAATAGTGCCAACACTTTCAGGATAACTACTCTCCTCCTTCAAATAACGTTCCAGCAAACCCTCAGCCAATGCAACACCCACACGCCAGGAAGCAGGAGAAGGAACAGCACGGGGATCAACAGAATAAAAATTTCTGCCCGTCGGCAAAACATCCGCCATGCCTCTTGTAATAGAACCAGAAGGACCTGGAGGAACAAAACCAGCTTCAAAAGCAGAAATAACATTGAACAATTCATCAGTAGTTTTTTTCAACGCAGGAACTAGAAAATTGGCTACATATTCCAAACACTGTTTCACTTTCGGGTCACTGCAACCAAGCACATCTAACAGAATGGCATCAATTTTAGATTCAGCAAAACCCTTTGCATTGAACTGTTTCATTAACTCCAAAGCAATACCGTTCATTTCTCTGATCACGTCACCATTTGTCCGCCCATCAGAACGAAACTTTCCCTTGTTCGCAAGCAAATCCTCATAATCGTAGCCTTTCAACTCAGCAAGAGACTGCCGCAAAGACGGAGTAGAACCATTGCTTAACCGAGTTAAAGTAACCAAAAACTCTTCTAAATGCTCACCAACAGGGGGCTGACCAAGAGTATGTAAACCATCCCGAAGCTGAGCATCAGCCAAATCATGCAAATAAGAATGCAAGGTTTCTAAGAAGGCATCAAAATCAGCAAAAACAACATCTGAAGTTACGTCCAGATCATGATCCAGCTTGCCTGCAACAACGGTTTCCCAAATCACTTTTTGCAAAACAGGCAACTTTTCTTCATCTACAAGCTTCGCATGATAATATTCCTGTAGATGAACTTCAAGTTCTGCTGTTTCTTCATATGAGTCAGCGTTATGCATTACAGGAATCAAGTAATCAACAATACAACAGTAACTTCGCCGCTTTGCCTGTGTGCCCTCCCCAGGATTCGTAATAACATAAGGATACACGTTAGGCAAATCAGAAATTGCTACATCGGGAAAACAAGAACCAGACAAACCTACAGATTTACCAGGCAACCACTCCAAGCTTCCATGGGTTCCAACATGAATCACTGCGTCTGCTTTAAACACATCCCGAATCCAACGGTAATATCCGTAATAATGATGAGACAACGAAAGATCTGGACTGTGATAGCTTGCTGAGTCATCCCCCAAAGTACCTCGTGGAGGCTGAAGGCCAAGGAAAATGTTACCGTTGATTATTCCAGGCACAATCAAATTATTTTGATAACTAAAAAGCTTGCCTAGGGGCTCGCCCCATTTTTCCGTCATTTTTTCTTTAGCATCAAAAGGCAATTCGTTAAACCATTCAAGATATTGTTTACTTGATGTTTTTCCAACTGCACGTTTTGCAAGCTCTTCGATGCTCAACCACCGTAAGTCGTTAGTCAAACCATTGATTATCCCATCAATCAATTCTTGTCCACCGTCAGGGATATTATCCAAAGTATAGCCTGCATTTTTCATATCAAATAACAAGTTCAAAACCGAAACAGGAGTATCTATTGCAAAGGCTTTGCCGATAGTGTCATTTCGCGGAGGATAATTATGAAAAATTATCGCAATTTTTCGTTCCCTATTGGGAACATGTTTTAGTTTAGCCCAATTAATGCTTAATCGCGCAACTTTGTCCACACGTTCAGGAATCGGTTCAAATTGAAGGATTCTAGTTCCAGTAAAAGAGCTGATTTTAGTTGAATCCATTGCTGCCATAGGCACAGTGACAAGAAAACCATCAAACTCGGGCATAACTACACTAGGGGGAATGTCGATGAAACTTAATCCCTGCATGGTGTCACGCCAGTTTTCAAAACTATTGACTGTTGTTATCGCCTTAATTAAGGGAACATTAAGCTTAGCTAAAGCCTCAGAAGCTTTACTACTTGAAGAAGTCAACGAAAAACTCAAAACACTGACTATCGCGTCAATGACTGGTTTTCCGTTTTTCATGAAAAAATTCTCAACAGTATTAACCAGATTGCCCCCATGAGATACTGCAATAGCGTTTGCACCATGATGCTCAATAGATGCAATTAAACTGTCAACAAAACTGGTGTTTTCTCCACGCAGCTGAGTAATATGAAATAAAATACCCACAGTGGGCTTCCCTGGTGTAAGTTTTGTTTCAAAATATTCGTCCAAAGAAACAATCTTGTCAAAATCAGGATGATAAACACCTTCCCACTGAATTTTTTCAGGAGGGCAAACATCATAATTAGCACCAGTAAAACGATTGACCAAATACAATAGTAGATTCTCAAAATTCTTTTTTCCATTATACTGAAGATACTTCAAAATTCGCTGCTTATCTTTTTGCTCAACATTACATACGCTGGGTTGATCCTTGTTTGGAGAAATAATTAACGTCGGAACATTTGAGCCGTTTAATGTTGCTACAAATCGTTCATAATCTGGAAATTCACCCATCAAATTGGCGATAGCTATATGAGATTTTTTGGAAAAATCAAGAAAATCGTCCATGTTCCGGAAGTTTTCACCAAATATTCCTGTTTGGATACGAACATCCACTATGTCGCCAAATTGTTGGTTTACAGATTTTACTGCTGAAACAAGAGGTACTGTATCAGTTATTACTGTTGCAACGTAAACCAAACGGAGTTTAGTCACCAATTTACCTCCAAGAAATCAAACAATGAAAAGTAATTATGTGTGAAATACCGCTAAAGCATCCACATACATTATTCATGTTTTTTGTAATTATCCATTTCTTCAACAGATATCAACCCAGTTATTGCGGTTGGAATAACCCTCCAAGAATATAACATTTTTTTCAAACAAAGTTAACCAAGGGTTGAATAGCTTGTGCTAAATTCCTCTAAATTTGAATGCTGGTATCCGAAAAATTTGTCTTGGATAATCCATCCAAATATTTATACGGCACCACATAACGATAAACAATTCATGAGCAACAAAAACGATGACAGATCGGTTGATATTTCAAACCCATTGAAAAGGAAGTAGCCTTTGATGTTCAAACGCGTAATGAGAATAAGAACATTAGTTAGTTGTAGACGTAGTTGGTTGTAACATGTTTGAAGGAAATATTTCGTTTCTTTTTGATTCTTTGTTAGTATTTATTTTGGCATTTTTGATTGACATACTTTTTGGCGAAGCTCCAGACCGGTTTCATCCAACCCTATGGATGGGAACCATTGCAGGGCGCCTTAAACCAAAATTAAAAAACGATAACCCTAAAATTGAAAAAATTAATGGAATTTTTCTTTGTTTAGGTCTTCTTGCCTTATTTGTAACTCCCACATATTTCGGGGTGTTATGGATTCGTGAATCATTCGGTTGGTTAGTTTACATTGTTGCCTCTGCTTTGATATTACAGACCACTTTTGCAATTAAGTGCATGAAACAATACACTTTGCCTGTTGCTGAGGCAGTTGAAAAACAAGATTATGAAACAGCGAAACAGTATCTGCCCTTTATTGTAAGGCGCAACCCAAACGGACTGACTAGTCGTCACATTATTTCTGCAGCAGTGGAAACAATAGCAGAAGGAACCACCGACGGGATTACGTCACCCTTTTTTTATTTTGCATTGTTTGGAGTTTCAGGTGCAGTTGCTTTTAGGGTTATTAACACATTGGATTCAATGGTAGGATACAAAGATAAAGAACACATTAACATTGGTTGGTTTTCTGCTTCAATGGACACCATAGTTAATTATATTCCAACCAGACTAACTGCAATTTTGATGGTTTTATCATCATTCGTGTTAAGAAATGATTGGAAAAAATCATGGAGAATTTTGAGAAGAGATAATAAGAACACAATCAGCCCCAACGCAGGGTGGACAATATCAGCAATGGCTGGTGCGTTAAACATACAACTAGAAAAACCGGGTCACTACATTATTGGAGATGAAAACAATCTATTACCCATGCACATAACTAAAGCCCTTCAGATAATGCTAATGACTTCAATATTGTTTGTAATTTTTGTAGTGTTTCCTTTGTTGTTTTTGAGAGTAACAGCAATCTAAAAAACAGAGTATATTAGGAAAATCAAAACAACAAGGTTTTAAATAACGTTTTGAAATATAAACAATCTAAAAATTAATCGTTTATGAAAAATCTGCTGTAAGAAAAAATTTTTTTCCTTTTTTGTTTATTTTATTCATTATCGCTATGAAATTGCCAATTTTTTCGCTTAAAATAACCCCTTAGCCCCCAATCCAGCCCCCAAATTCGCATACTTAATAAAGCAGTAATTATGCTTGTATCATCGATGTCTAACCCAGACCTTTGGAAAAAATACTGTAGTTTCTACGATAAATCTTTTCAAGAACAAGTTGAATACAACAACGAACGTCTTGAAACCTATTTTTCTAAATGGAAAAAGACTGATATTGCTAAAAAGTTAGACGAATCTTGCCTCAAAAACTTCAAGGATATCCCTATTACAAATTACAGCAATTATCCCATGTTGCACTCTTTTGCATCAGAGCTCGAATCTGCAACAAAAAATAACTCCAGAGCAGAGACAGAGCCATTATCAGAATACTATCATCGAATCAGCAGCAAATTGGGTGCATCCCTTAACAGGTACATGACTGAACCATATTACTTCTGTGCAACCACCACTGGCAGCACAGGTAAAAGTAAAATCATAGCAAATGGGGAAACATTCTGGAAAAACTTTTTCCAAGCTTCCTTAGCAACAGTTTTGGTTTCTTGCAGTGACAGTTGGGGAGAAACAAAACTCAAACAAGGGGATACCGCACTTAACATTAATGCTCCAGTACCTTACATTTCAGGCTGGGGCTCGGATGCGTTCAAACACCATTTTAATATGATTCCCCCAATCGAGGTCGCAGATAACCTGCAAAACATGAAAGAAAAATTTACGTATGTTTTAAAAGCCATCGAAAAAGGGAAAAAAATTGATGTAGCTGGCGGCATTGGTTCCATGTTTTACATGATATGCAAATACCTTGTTGACCCAGAGGAATTATTTTCAGAATATTATCGTGGAATGAGCTTTGGCTTGAAGAAAACTTTACTTGCAGTTAAGTTGCTTCAACTCAAGATATCGGGAAAAACAAAAAAACAGATTTCCGATTTTCTGCCCCTTAAAGGAATTATTGTTGGGGGAATGGATTCTCAACTGTATATTGATTTCTTCAAGAATGAATTTAATTTTGAGCCTCTTCACGCCTATGGTGCTACAGAAGCAGGAAATCTAATGAGAGGCGACCCTGACAGAAAAACAGACCTAGTCCCCAATATGATACCGTGCTTTTTAGAGTTCCAAACTGATAAGGGTGAAATGAAAAATATTGAAGAAGTAAAAAAAGGAGAAACTTACAATCTAGTGATAACTCCTTTTGGGTCAATAGTTTTCAGGTATGACATGGGAGATCTTTTCCGTGTTGTAGACTTTCGGGATGATGGAATGCCCGTGTTTTCGTTTGAGGGCAGAAAAACTTCAATAATTGATGTTCTTGGGTATTATCGCCTGACTTCCAGAGCCATCGTTGATGCATTATTTGCTGCGGGACTTCGAACTTCAGACAAATGGGCAGTAGCTAAACTTGTGGAACCAAAAGAAAAACTCTGTTTCCTTATGGAAAAAACATGGAGTTACACTGAAAAAGAAGCTGAAAAAAGAATTTTTGAAGCACTTCAAAAAACACAAAATGATTTCAAAAAATACGTAACAGACTTTAACATTAAAGAACCTTCAGAAGCAGTCAAAGTAGAATACATAAAACATGGTGCCTTTCTAAGGTATTCTGCCTTGAAAGGAAAAATGGGCGCACCACTAGGACAATACAAACCACCACAGTTGATTCCACCAGATAGAATGGAAATATTTGAAACCCTTAGAAGCATTTGAGGATAACAAAAATTGAGTCAAATTGCATGGTTTCTACAATATATCCTCGGTGGATTTTTTGCACTTTTCGTTTCTGCATACATTTTTATTAAAAGGTCTTCAGAGAAAAAAACTTGGGCATTAAAAGGATTTTTTGCATTTGGTTTATTGATAGCCATTTGGGAGTTCGCAACTTATTTTCAAAGAACCGCTCCCAGTCCCGAACTTTCAGCTCTATCCTTTTATATTATCTTGATATCCAGTAGTCTAAGCCAGCCGACATACTTAATTACTGCACTGAACATTCAACGGCAAAAACCATATCTTCTTCTAATTTTTATTCCAGCAATTATCCGGCTTGTTACTTTTCTTTTTGTTAACATATCATTTCAAATGACTGATTATGGATGGACTTATGACCTTTCAGTCTCTGGAATTCCCCTTGAAATAGGAACAGCAATATACTTTGGATACTACATTGCAACAATCGTCATTCTTTTTGGTCTTGCAAGAAAAGCAAGGTCTTCAACACTTAAGAAAAAATATTGGATACTTTTAGCAGGTTACACGCTTTTTCAAGTCATAGGCTTCACGGTAACAAACTATTTTCTTACCATTGACCACAATTTTGCACCCGTAGGGGGAATATTGCAATTTTTAACATTCATTACTATTGGAGTTGCATTGTCACTAAAGGAAACTAAATTCCCCTCACAGGAATCTGCTTCGATTCATTTTCCTGAAGTTTATTCATCATTCTTGATGGATTTCTACAATATGTCAACTGACACAAACCTTGGTGAAGCATCATTTAAGTTCCTTGAGTTCCTTAAGAAATCCCTGATTGCAGATAAGGTTTCGATTGGACCAGATGGGATTTCATTTGAAGCTCCAGATGATTCAAAAATGTTGGAAGTAATTAATCGTAACTTAAAGTTCTTAGAAGAAGAAAAAAACAGTGAACTCACTGACAGCTATCTACGGGTTCTAAATTCTGCTCATTTGATGTTGGGTGACAGCTTTGACAAGGTAGTCATGAAAAACATTGAGTTTTTGAAAAAATCTGATTTAGTATATGGAATTTCCAACGGGGATTACTTGAGGCGAATAGATGAAGATAGAAGCTTGGACAAGTTAAGTGATGTTGAAGCATGTCTAAAAATCTACAAACGTTTACTTTTGGTAGTTTCAGATAAAATTTCGTTGCATGATTTTCAGAACAAACTTGCTACTTATCAAAGCACCAAATCGGTTAAAGTGACAAAATATGGTGAAATTTTAATTGGAGCAACAAAAGAAGAAATTATTCGATTGCCAAACGACCAGAGATTGTCTGCAATCATCGAAAGTTTCACTCCTTTAACAAGTTGGATTTATTCACGATTAATTTCAAATTCCTATGTAGGGGATGCTGTTCTCGAAAGTTTGAAACATGTTTTAAGATTAAATCGTGAACCTGCAATCGAACTTAGGGTTTACCCTACGCTGTTGGAACGATTAGCTGCCAAAGTCCCTCAAGGAGAAATTGAACAGTTGTATAATGAATATTTAGAGGAACTGATTGAATTAAAGTCTGATGAATTGCAAGAAGTAAGAGACCGTCTTATAGAAGCTGAACGGTTGTCCGCAATAGGTAGAACCACAGCAATGGTTGGGCACGATCTTCGCAATCCGCTTCAGGCGATAGTTAACACAATTCATTTGGCACGGATGAAACTGGAACTAATTCCACCTCAAATTGAAAAACAAGATCTTGAACAAATTTATGATAAAATTGAGGGGCAAGTATTGTATATGGACAAAATAGTTACAGACCTGCAGGACTTTTCCAGAAAGATAAACCTAAAAAAAGCATCAATAAACGTACAGAAATTAATTGATGAAGTTCTTTCTTCAATATCAATCCCTGGAACCATCAATGTTTCGGTGGATACTAAAAATGAGTCCCCTCTGGCGTTAGCAGATTATTCATCAATGAAAAGAGTGTTCGATAATCTTGTTCGTAATGCCATTCAATCTATGCCTGACGGAGGCAACCTCAAAATTGGAACAAAATCTTCTGATAAAGAAATTACTGTAATAGTTGAAGACACAGGAGTAGGGATTCCTGAAGATTACATATCAAAAATTTTTGAACCTTTCTTTACTACTAAAGCTCAAGGGCAGGGATTAGGGTTATCAATATGTAAAAAGTTTGTTGAGGCAAATGGGGGCAGCATAGAAGTTGAAAGTACAGAGGGAAAAGGCACCATATTTACAGTTAAATTAAGCCGTGTATGAGGGTTTTGCATAGTTTTCATTCAATTTTTTTGCTCAAAAAAGCCTTGAAGTGCATTTAAGCATGTTTTATCTTTTTTTTGTCTCAACATAACATACTAAGATGTACCCAACAATTAATTTCGGTATGAAGAAAATGCCAATTTTGTAAATGTTGAACTTAAATTGATTGGGAATTCACTTGAATATGTGTTCAAACTATTAGTTTCGGTAGGGTTTAGATACTATTGTGCTCTCGTCGAAAAGACCTGCTCTGCACGCGTAAATCCCAAAATTGACGGCATCTCACAGCGAGATATCCAAAATTAGACTTTTCATGGGAGGCGTGGTACAGGCACGACGAGGGCACACCGTTTCACCATGCAAAATCAGCAAGTCCGGTTCTTAATTTTTTAATTTTTATTTTTCTTCAGTTCCTCTTACTTTTGTCGATGGAATTATTTTTCTAGCGCATGCAACAAACTTTTGCATTACATCTTCGGGTAATGTTTTTGTGTTGAAAGATGGATCTAAAACGACTTGTCCAATATTAACGTCAAATTTTTGTAGAACATATTTTTTGGAACCTTTTAAAGCGTTGCATATCTGGACAATATCATCAGGCTCATGGATTGTAGGAACAACAGTTGTTCTAAACTCGTAATCAATGTCTGAAGTCTTCAGCAGGTTTATGCTTTTTTTCACGTTTTCAAGTAAAGTTTCGGCGTTAACACCAATTGCTTTTGAATAGTTTTCAACGGTTAAAGGAGCTTTTACGTCCATGGCTATGTAATCTACCAGTTTTTTATCAATAAGCTTTTTGAGCATTTTTGGATTGGTTCCGTTGGTGTCCAGTTTAACTAAGAAATTCATCTTCTTTATTTTTGAGCATAAATCGGGCAAGTCACTATGAAGGGTTGGTTCTCCACCTGTGATGCAAACGCCATCAATCCAGTTTTTTTGTATAGTAAGTTGTTCTTCTAAGTTTTCAAAAGGGATTGTCTCAATGGTTTCAGGTTTTAGAACAAGATTTCTGTTATGACAGAATGGGCACCTAAAATTACATTTAGGCAAAAAAATTACTGAAGATACTTTTCCGTCCCAATCCACGAAGCTAATGTCAATGAAACCTTTTATGTCCACTTTTAATCCCGTTCTAAATCAAATAAAATGTTGGCTGTTTAAGTTATTTTAGGTAAACACTCTAAAAGTTAATGACAGTTCCCGTGTGAACAGAAACAAATCGGTCACCAAATTCTTCAGAAAATTTTTTTATCACATTTTTGCCGGTGCAATGGCATGGTGCAACAACAGTTGGGTGCAGGTTTTTTATTTCAGTAATTGTTTTTTGAATTTTTTCGTCACTTGCACCAATGAGATGAAAACCGCCGACAACAGCATAGATTTTGTTGTTTCCAGTTATTTTTTGTGCATATTTTAGAGTGTTAATTATTCCGGAATGGGCACAACCTGTTATTACAATTAAACCTTTGTTTTCAAGATCAATTACTAACGATTGGTCGTCAAGCATTACATCATTAATGAACTTGTTTTGGTGGATTGTCCAAAATCCGTTAACTTTTTCAAAATCGGTGATTCTGGGAACTTCACCTGTTGTTGTAATTCCCTCTGCAATTTTTACGGGATTTGATGCTAAAAGAGGTACACCACCAACCGTTTCAACATCAGAACATTTGAAGGGTGCACCAATTAACCGCAAATGGGGCATCATGCTTAATTTTGGCTCAAAAACGGTTGGATATCCAATAACTGGAACACTTTTTCTCAGATTTTCGAGTAATTGGATTAAACCTCCAGTGTGATCGTAATGACCATGACTAAGGACAACTGCGTCAACAGATTCTAAATTGACGTTTAATTCAGTAATGTTGCTAAGAAGTTTTTCTGGTGAAGCTCCAGTGTCCATTAACACCGTTACTTTATTGGTATCAACTGTTACAGTTACATAAACTGAAAGACCATGTTTAGCCTCCAATTTTGGGTTATTGCTATTCGTTGTGTTTTCAATTAAAACAGTTAGCTGAACATTTTTTACTGCCATTTTTTGATGTTACCTTTCTTTAGATAATCAACAGTTGTGTTGACAGAAAGTTCTATGTAGCATTAACTAAAGAGACTTGTGTTTAGAAAATAAACAAGAAAAAATGAGCAGAATTTTGTCCATTTATGAGCTGACTATTGTTGAACGGACCTGTTTTACACCTTTTCGGGTTGCTAGTTCTTGAGCTAGTTTTCGTATTTCTTTTGCATCCCCTTTAACTGCAACTGCTTCAAGGCATTCTTTGTCACTTAAATGGACATGAAGCACTGAATTTATGACGCTCCGATGATGGTGCTGAGATTCAACTAGATCGTCTTCTAATCCTTTTACATCATGGTCGTAAACCATCACGAGCACACCAGCTTTTTTGCCTTCCTGTTTATGAAGTAATTTTTGTTCAGTAACAAACAGTGTCACTGCGTCTTGAATAGCCTTTGAACGGCTTTCATAACCAATGTTATCAATAATTTCATCTAGTTCAGCTAATAATTCTGGTGGAAAAGTAACTCCAACGCGGACAATCTTAGTCATAATCTGTTCCCAACTAACATCATATCGTATTACTCATAAAACGTTTATCACTATGTGGTTAAAAAATCTTGAAATAATTTTTTTGATATTTGATTTTTGGATTTGATTGTAAAAAAGCGTGAACACAGTTCAGGTTACGTCTAAGTTCGTCAGTAAAATGCAGCAACATCAATAAATGGTTCAACAATACTGAAAGGAACAGTGCAAGTTGTGTTAGTTGAAGCTAATGAGGATAATTCCAGCAATAATCAGGAGTGCACTTGTAACAATGGAAAACGAGAATTTTTCTATTTTTCTTAGGAATATGTAGCTGAAAAGTAATATGAAAAGCAGTTCAGTTTGTAGCAGGGGTACAATTATTGAGACCATTTCTTGGCTTAGTGCAAGAAAGGATAGTAACCATCCGGTTGCTATGCCTACTCCAGATTTCCAGAATAGTTTGAAGTCTTTTTTGGAAAACTTTGAAACATTATCAGTTTTAGAAAAGAATAGCACAATCAGATAAAAAATTAGGGATGTTGTGTACCCAATTGCAACACCCAGAAGGGGTTGGTTGTAGATGTTCAGGCCTTCTTTGCGTATTATTTGAGAAAATGCTATAGTGAACGAGCCGAGTACTGGAATAATTAATCCTTTTATTGTTGCGTGTTTTGTTAGTGAACTTTTGTCTAATGTTTTGCTGATGAATATTACACCTGCTATTATGCATACTAATCCTATCCAGTTTTGTGTTGTTAGTACTTCTCCAAGAACAGTAACAGCTATGATTGATGTATAAAGGGGATAAGTTGAAAAAATGGATGAGTTTACCGATATGCCTACGGTTTTCATTCCTTTGAAATACACAAGTCGAGCCAGCCCAGGGGCAAGAAATCCAGCAAGCAAGAATAATAAGATTCCTTCAAGGTTTAACAGAGAAAAGTCAGTGTAAAGTATGGCTATTGGCCAAAGAACAATGTTACCCATTATTGTTACGGTTAAAGATATGTTGAGATGATTTGATTCTTCAATGTTTTTTCTGATTATTATTTGGGATGCTGCAAAGGCCACAGAAGAAAGCAACGCCAAAATAATCGGTAACATATTAGCTTGAAACATTTTGATGTTATTAAACAAAAACATTTGCATGTTCAAAAATGAAGAAACAGTAAACAACGAAAGAGGCGCAACAGTGCCTTCAAACAGAGAAAATTACAAAAAATTGGTTTCAGGCAACGTTGATTACATTTTTTTGGGTATGAATTTTCATTTTAAATTGTGATTTTAGTTTCATAAAGACTAAATTAGTCCATACTCAAACTTTCTAAAAATGCTAATCATATTAGTTTTTGTCATGTCTTTCATTATCCTTTATAGTGTTACTTTGACGATAATTCCCAGCATGCCACCCGGAAAGTTACTCTTCGAAGTTTTTGGCAGCTCGGGAACAGATTTTACGATATTTGGAGTCTCAGCAGAGCTTCTTGTTTCAGGATTGATTAATGGCCTTATTTGGTCAGCAGTTATTGTGCTGGTTTATTCCTATTGGAGAGGCCCAGCAAAGTCAAATGTCAATTTGCCCATATGGGTTCCAGGATACACTACGTCACATAGTTCCACAGAAAAACCGCAGGTAAAGAAACGCAAAGATCTTTCGTCGCCTCAAATAATTCAACAGCCCCAAAACATTGAGTCTATTCACGGTATTGGTTACGTTTACGGGCGTAAACTTAGAACAATTGGAATCAGCACAGTAGATGAGTTATTGGAAAAAGGTTCGACAATATCTGGAAGAATTTATTTGGCAAACAGATTAGAAGTAACAGAAGCAACAGTGCTTAATTGGTTACGCCAAGCAGAAATTCACAAATGAAAACTTTTTTTCTAAAAGGATTTCAGCACAAGAATTGTTTAGCATATAAAGATCAGTTTTAAGATTGTTTTTTGATTATTCATAAAATACAATAACATGTCAGAAAAACATATTTTTACAAAATATATAAAATAATAACATAGACAAATAAATATTATCAATTCAGAGGACTTAAATTAGGATTTTTAGGTTTTAGTTTTAAATCAAAGGTGGGAAACTGGAACTGCAAATCATAGACGCCATACTAAACTCCGGAGTGCTTATTCCCGCCATATGGTTAAGCTTGGGACTGGTTATTGCGTGGTTTTTGTTGTCTGCAAAACGGATTGTTCCATTAACTGAAAAAGAGGCTGAAACCTTATGGAAAGTTCATAAACAAAAAACACAGTGCACAGCTAAAGATTGGAAACACTTAACCCGTGGAACAGAAATAATTGGTTTTGAATGTGAATGTGGAGAAAAACACATACAAAAAAAACACATTATAACCATAAATGCATAATTGGATCATTTCATATTCAGGTTTTTCCCAAACAAAGAATTCTTTAAAGAAACATCCTGTGAAGAGGCTCTAGCATCAGCTGCTTCAGTACGGTCAATTGAAATATACGCAATCTCATGGGCATGATGTTGTATTTGTTCAAGACCATCAAAAATCAAACGAAGGTTTGCTAAAGCCAAACTAGGAAGTTCTGATTCGCCATAAATTTTCAGACATTGACTCCACAAATCATCAAAATCAAAACATCTATCCAAGACATTATTTGCCAAAGGAATATCTTTAGACAGCAAAGCCTGAACTGAGTCGTCATACATCTTTTGGATTGATTTACCGGTTTCAGCTAGGAGTTTAGTAAACTCTTCTGGCAGCTCTTTCCCAGTTAATGAGTCGATGTTCTTTGCAATTTTGTTTAAATTACCCGTTATTTCAGAAGTAACATGAAGAATTTGAAGATAATCCACACAATCGATCAGGGAAATGGAATCGTTTTGAGATGGTTTGGGGAATAGAATAGAACTTCTTAACAAACGATTAGTAACCAAAAGAAGCCGTTTAATGTCCCGAGTTCTTCGGGTTAAACCTTTAATCAGGTCAACATTCTGATTTTCAACAGCTGAAATCGTTTCACTAAACATAGAAATTATTACATTATGAATCCGTGTTACAGCTTTATTGACAGGCATAGTCTGCTTAAGCAAACAAACAATAGTCATTGTGTTTCCAGTAACTTCAATCAGTTCTAAACCAAACAAGCTGTCAATTGTTTCACGAATAGAATCATGTTGGTCTTCTGTAAAAGCGGTTTCAGTTTTAACCTTGATGGTGTCAAAACCATCTAAATATGCACCGATAATTCCCCTTTTAAGAGATTGGCTGGAGCTTTTACGAGTAACATTTAAAGTTATTTCTCGACGTTGATTGCTAACTTGAGGATAAATCGAAATGGAACCATCTTGTTGCGTAAGTAAAGTAACTTTTTCTCCATGGTTTAGATGCAACTGGTCAGTCCAAGATTTTGGAATTGAAACATAAAGAGTGTTGCCAATTTTTTGGATTTTTCTTGTTTCGGACATTGAAATTCCCGTAAATTAAATTCTTTTAGCTTTGTTTAATCTGATTGGTTATACTTATATCTTTAGATAAAAAAATTAAATGTTACAGCTTAAGATTATAAAGGAAATTAACACAGAATTAAATCAAAATAGAACATAAAAAAATAAAAGTTAAAAAAATCGTTTGGGTTATTTGACTATTAGAACTGAACTTCTTGCATATATGCTTATGTCGTCACTTACGCTACCGAGCAAATATCGACCTACGGTACTTAAACCTCTGCTTCCTACTGCTATAATGTCAACGTTTGCTTTTTTTCCTACTTTGATAATAACTTCAGCAGGACTACCGAGTTCCATCATTTTATCGATTGGTAATCCTTCAGTTTTTTGTGAAGCATCTCTAAGGATACATTCACCAACAGTACCAAGACAATCAACGACCTGTGGTCCTCCAATACGAACTAGTTTGTCTTCTTCAACATGCAACAGTGCTAAGCTTGCATTATATTTCTTTGCCAATTCAACAGAATAACTAAGGGCTTTTTCTGCATGTTTAGATCCATCAACAGCAACAAGTATTCGCTTAAGCTGTGGTTTTTTCTTAACTATGAGAACTGGACATACAGAATGCCTTGCAATTTTTTCAGTAACGCTTCCCAGAGAATATCGAGGAGACTGGCTGTCAGCCCGGTTTCCGATAACAACTAAATCGTATTTTTCTTTTTTAATAAACTCCAGCAAGAATTCTGCAGGGTCTTCATGGGTGACTAGTTTAGCATCAACAACGATTTTTTTCTCTTCAAATAATTCTTTGGCGTTTTTTATGATCTTTTTACCAGCAGCCATGTAGGATTCGTCAAGTTTGTGTAAAATAGAATGAGGCAACTGATACTGGGCTTTGAGTTCAGGATGCATAAACTCATGGGAAATAACATGCACGACAGTTACTTTGGAATTGAATTTTTTAGCGATAGAAGAAGCAAAAAGTTTAGCATGAAGACACGAATGTGAACCATCAACGGGCACAAGAATTTTCTGAAAAATTTGTTGACTAGTCATTATTGTCACACTTACATCTAAATTCTAATGTGTATTTTAACTTTCTTGGCACAAAAATGGGCAAACTAGGAACGGCCACTCAGTATGTGCCTAAGATCAGTTGTTGTTAATACTCCAAGGATTTTTTTGGGATTAGATTCTTCAACAACTGCAATTCGTCCAATTTCGTAGGTTCTCATCTTTTTGAAAGCATCTAAAGCATGCTCTTTAGGGTAACAGACAACAGGGTCATCGTGAGCAATGTCCCTGACCAAAATTTCGTTCCGTTTAGCTTTCTCAACTTTTGCAGCATCTTGCAAAGTTACAACCCCTACAAAGTCCCCATTTTCATCTACAACTGGATAGCCAGTGTAATGATACTTTGCCATGAAATCCAAAAGTTGACTAACTGTCAAATTCGGAGATACAGTTTGTAGTTTTTTAGTCATAACATCTTCAACGTTATACTTGGATAGAATAGCTATTTCGTTCAAAGGCTTGGTAGGAACAGGAACATATGCTTGTTTCATGTCGTTTAGTTCTTTGATGGCAGTTCGTCTTTTTTGTTGGGCTGCTTCGATAACTTGAGCAAAAGCATCGGGTTCAAGCTCGATTACTCCAGTATTAATCACGCCTGCTTCAACTGCAGAATAGAAAAAGTTCTCTCCTGCTTTTGTTCTAATTATAACTGTAGACCATTCCTTTAGAGGATACGCAGTTCCAACTGAAATGTCTGCAAGCTCTGAAGTAAAATCTGTACAAGTTTCACAGCTGGTCAAAATGTTTGGTTTAACTTCAGAAAGGGGAACAATTATTGTTTCTTTGTCTGTTTTCACATAAAGCTTATCAACGATGTCTAAACGTTTGATGTCATCTTGGTCAAGATTGTATTTTTCTTTAAGATATTTCAGCATACTACCAAAAGAAAGGGTCCAAAAACAGAAAAGACCAATGATTACTTTCAGGTTTCCTGAAATTCTGTGTTCCCAAGCTTCAAGTTTACGTAAAGCCAAAACGTGACAAGGTACCCCAACAAAGGCAATGTTACCTTTTCCGTATTCGTAAACTGCACTTCCGTATGCTCGGGCAACTGATGATGGAAAGAATTTACTTCCAACAGCTGCAAAAATGTCGTCTGGAACAACACCAACTAGTGCTTTGGGTTTAATGGGAACGTCAGTTTCCGCTTGAGAGACAATTGCACTATCAATAATCCCAGTATCTATGGCATTTGTTAGAAGAGTGGTAACAACTCCACCGCCATGACCAAGTTTTCTTAGTTCGGGGTCTGCGGCTTGGGCAAGCAAAATTTTTCGGTAGTAGCCTAAGCCTTCTCGTTTTGTGGGTGAGTCAGAAACAAACTTGAGTGTAGCACGCATAAGGGTGTCAGAATGGGGACAAATCTCAAAACAGATTGGACAAGATCCTATATGTTCTGAGCAATCAAAATGTTCCACTTTTCCGTCTCCAACGGTTATTGCGTGAACAGGGCATGCGGCTTCACAGGCTCCGCAGAAGGTGCAAAAACCAGAATTAATGATTTTACTTTCTAAATCATTGTATGCTATTGCATTTTCCTTTTTTGTTGCCAATCAATTCCCCACCATTATTTTGTATGTGATTTTTAGTTAAGATTTTTGGGTTACACCGGCAACGATGTAGCAACCGATGAAACCAAACTCAATGCCAAATCTGGGAACAACCCCAGAACAACTATTATGACGACTAAACAGTATATTGGAATGAGCAACTTTTTGGGTTCTTCAATAGGTAAATCACTTTTTGCTGGTTTACCGTAGAAATAATGGATTACGCGTAAGAAATATGCAGATTGAAGAACAGACGTCAACACACCAACTATAGCTAACCATGAAACGCTTGATTGCAAAACAGATGTAAATACCATGTATTTTGCGATAAATCCTGCGAAAAGGGGCACACCCGAGAAAGACAAGGCTGCACATATAAATGCTAGACTTGTGAGGGGCATTCGTCGTCCCATACCAGACATGTCTTCTAATGTTTCAAAGCCGTTGTTTCTGAAAACTCCAATTACCATGAAGGCCAAAGCAGTTTCTAGTGCTGCAACAAAGAAAAAGAACAAGTTGCCCATAAGACCAATAGAAGTTATACTTGTAATGGCTATTAGGTTGTAGCCAATATCTGCGATGCAAACATAGGAAATCATTCTTTTTACGTTTTGTTGGGCTAGGGCGAACATGTTTCCTGCAATCATTGTAATTGCAGAGAAAACGGCCACAGTAAATCTCCAATCAATAACTGCTGTGGGGGTCAAGATAAACAACAAAACCCGCAGGATTACGTAGTAGCTACCTTGGTCCACAATGGCAGACAAGAAAGCTGAACCAGAGTCAGGAGCAGCAGTGTAAGCGTCAGGCATCCACATGTGAAAAGGAACAATTGCGGTTTCGATTGCATAGCCTGCAACAATGAAAGAAAATGCTATCAACAAAAGTGTTGGATTAGAAGTAGTTAACAGAACTTCTTTAACGGTCCAAAAGTTCAGAGAACCTGTCATACCATAAATTAATGATAACCCGTAAAGTGTGAAACCAGAAGCTATGATAACCATAACCAGATACTTCAATGCAGACTCTAAGGATTCACGAGATTTTCTGTAAGCCACAATGAAACATGCACCTGCAGCGGCAGCTTCCCAAAATATGAAAAGGGTTAGCAGATCACCTGAAAAGGTAGCTGCAACTACAGCTCCAGTTACCATAAGCAATAGGGCATAGTATCTTTCAGATAAATTCTCTTTTGAATTAACGTGCAACACGCCATAAATGCAAGAAATGGATCCCACCACCATGTAGGCAATTACCATGTAAACTGAGACCGCATCAATGAGAAAACTGCTAGATATGGAAGCAAATATAGTGTCACCCGAAGAAACTTGTATGAAAGCTTCAGGTTGACTGTAAAATTCAGTTGCTATTTGATAAACTCCCATTGATGCAGCAGCGAATGTGAGCAGTATCCAAACTACCATGAAGTGTTGTGAGTTAATTCTAGTTTTTCTCACTATACGCAGAAGAGGTACAGTGAGTAAAGCACAAATCGTAAAGACTATTGTTGGCAATAGAACGTCGACAATATTCATTGTTTTTGCCTCTTTACAATATTGAAGTAACAGCGTGGATTAGGTCGATAAAGATTCCCGGATAAATACCAAGCAACACAACAAATGCTGCCAATGCAACCATCGAAATTGTAATCCAGATTTTTGGGTCTTGGGTTTTATTCTTGTTTTCATCTTCGTCCAGTTCAGCGTCAGAGTGTGCAAAGTGAATTGGTTTTTCAGGGGCTGCTAAGAATACTTTCCAGAAATACCGCAAGACATAACCAAGACTGAAAACAGTTGCAATGAGCATCAGAATAGTTGGCAAGTAATAGGATGCGTCTGCTCCAGCTGCACCAACAGCTCCAACAAAAATGTGGAACTCGCTTATGAAACAAGCAAACGGAGGAATGCCCCCGATGCTAAAAGCAGCAATTGCAGAACATATGGCAGTTATGGGCATCTTTGATGCTAAACCGCCCATTTCTTTGATGTTACGTACACCTGTTTGATGCATTACTGCACCTGCAGTTAAGAACAAAAGGCCTTTGCTTGCAGAGTGGTTAACTAAATGGAGTACACCTCCAGTGATTCCTTCAGTATTAGGAAACAAAGATAAAGCAAACAAGGTGTAGCCCATGTGGCTAATGCTTGAGTATGCGATTATTCGTTTGATGTCTGTTTCTGCAATAGCAAGGAAAGACCCATAAAACGCGGATATAACTCCAAAGAAACTCAGCACAAGCAAGATTTGATTTCCTGCGTTAGGTATGGCTGTGTAAACTGTTCCAAGAGCTATTCTTAGAATTGCGTATCCTCCAGCACCTATTATTACTCCACTGAGAAGGGCAGACATGGGTGCGGGAGCTTCACCGTGGGCGTCAGGAAGCCACATATGAAGGGGAACAATGGCCATTTTTACTGCGAATCCTGCAATAAAGGAAATTAGAATCCAAGTTAGAATTGCAGGGTCTTTTGAAGCAAGTAAGACTTGTGCTTCAAATATGTCAAGGGTGCCAGTTAGCATGTAGATGGCGCCGATGCCCAGAAGTACGAAGATTGCTCCAGCATGTGTAAATATGAAGAATTTGAAGGCTGTTTTGAAAGAGTCCCTGTAGCCCCATCCTCCGATGATGAAGTACGTAGGAACAAGCATGAGTTCCCAACAGAAATAGAAGAGCAACAGGTTAGAGGTAATGAAAACTCCAATCAGTCCGATAGTAAGCAAACTTAGTAACGCGTAATATTGTGGAAGCGAGCTTTTTTCTTCCATGTAATTAATTGAGTAAATTACACAGGCTGCAACAAGTATCAATGTTGCAATGGTTAAAGACAAACTGATACCGTCAACAAAAAGCGTGAAATCTGAACCTAATGTGGGAATCCAAGTGTAAGATTCAACGTATGCACCTTCGTCAAGAACAGTCGGTACTAAAGTTAAAAGCATCGACAAGCTAGCTATTGAAATTAAAGCTAAGAAAAGTGCACCAATTTTTGCAGATTTTTTACCAATGCCAAATACTACTGGAATAGCCAGAGCAGGCAAGATCAAAGCGATTAATAGTGTTTGCATTTTGTTTTACCTCAAAGATGTAAATAATAACAATATTACGATTATGATGAACCCAATTGCAGCTGCCAAAACAAAGTCTGGTAGGTGTCCTCGATGAATTTTCTTTAGTTTCTCGCCTTGTTTGACGGTGGTTCCAGCAAACAGATAGACCATTTTATTTAGGAAAGTGTCAATTGTTTCGTGGGTTACTCGGGCTGTTTTTACTGTTCCACCTGCTAGAATGTAACAGAAACGGTCAAGGAAAGCATCAAGATTTTCAAGAGTTTTATTAGCAATAACCACAGCAACCCCTGCAATAATGTACACGAACCTATCAAGGAAAGATTCAACATAGTTCAAGGTGCCAAGGACGAGTTTTGAAGCTACACCTGCAACAGCATATGGAAATTTTTGTATTGCAGCTGTTTCAACAAATTTGAACATGAAATGTGACAACCCCATTATTCCATTCAATATTTTATTGTAAACGGCATCAAAATAGTAACCATTAGATGTAACCAGATAAAATGGATGGTTTAAAAGACTTCTTGAGAAAATCAACGAAGTTGAGCGCCGTTTGTAGTAAAGATAGTAAGCTGTAGGAATTGCAATCGCAAGAATAACTGCTGAAGTTTCGCTAGCCAAAAGCACTCCGGTTGTTGAAATTTCTGCATGTATTTGCAGATAGTGTTCAAGGGGTGCTTTGAAAAAGCCCATAATACATGAAGCAGCAGCCAATATGATGAGGGGCACATAGATTATTGGTTTTGGATCATGAAAGTGGTGGTCAGCTAGAAATTCAGAGCGTTTTCCAAGGAAAACTTTGCAGATCCAGCGTATGCTGTAGATTGCTGTTAGTAAAGATGTTCCAAAGATTAGTATGAACAAAGGAATGTTGTTGGCTTGAATTATGGCTTCAAAGATTGTGTCTTTACTCCAGAAGCCACTGAAAGGTGGAATTCCTGCAAGTGAGAAGGCTCCAATAACGCTTACGATGAAGGTTATAGGCATTGCTTTTCGTAGTCCACCTAAATGGTTCAGTTCAAGGGTGTGAGTGGCGTGCATTACAACACCGGCACAAAGGAACAAAAGTGATTTGAAAAGGGCGTGACTAATTACGTGGAATTGGCTCGCGAACCATCCAAGTTCGGTCCCAATTCCCAGAGCGGACATTATCATACCCAGTTGGCTTATGGTTGAAAATGCCAAAACTCGTTTCATGTCTGAGCTGGTTAAAGCCATTGTTGCTGCAAGAAATGCTGTGATTCCTCCAACATATGTGATGGTTGTTAACCATGGCGTAACAAATGAGAACAGAATGTAGATTCTTGCCACAAGATAGATTCCGGCTTTTACCATTGTTGCACCATGAATTAGGGCACTTGTTGGAGTGGGTCCTTCCATGGCGTTTGGCAACCACACATGCAATGGAACTTGGGCAGATTTGCCGACCGCTCCAATCAACATTAAAATGGATATTGCTAATGCAGGAACTGATACTTGTCCGGCAAGTATTAGTTCTTTTATTTCAAGGAAGTTGAAAGTGCCCGTGTTTACGTATAGTATCAGTATTCCGAGTAACAGAAAGATATCTCCGACACGAGTTACAATGAATGCTTTCATGCCAGCTTTTGCGGCTTCTGTTCTGTTGTACCAGAATCCAATAAGGGAGTATGAACAGAGTCCAACGGTTTCCCAGAAGAAATACATCTGCAAGAGGTTGTTAGCCATTACTAAACCAAGCATTCCTCCGATGAAAAGGAGCATGAAGAAAAAGAATCGGGGTGTTGCTTTTTCTTTTTCCATGTAGTTTACTGAGTAAATCATGATCAGCAAACCAATACAGGCTGCGATGTTTGCCATCATAGTGCTTAAAGGATCGATAAGAACGCTAGCGTCAATGCCCATGGCAGGCATCCAAGGTATAGAAAACACCTCGGCTTCACCATGACCATTCAGAACGCCAGAGAGTAATGACAGGGTATTTATTACTGAAATCGCAGTTACAAAAACTGCGTACCATCCAACCCATTTTCGGCGAAGTTTAGCAACTAAAGGTACAAACAGTGCAGCAAGAAAAGGAATTCCCCAACATAACCATGCAGCGTACTCTACAGGAACAAACACGTTAAGCATCCTCCTTTACTTGTTGTTTGTTTTGTTCCGTTTCTTCATCATTTGCTTCTGATAGGTCTCGAACGTTACTGATGTTTAGTTTTTTGTAAATTGTAATAGCAAGGGCAAGGGCAACTGCAGTTACGCAAGCGTCAACAGACAATGCAAGTATCAAAAAAGCTTGACCTAAAGAGTTGTCCATTAAAGAGCCGAATACAACAAAATTCATTGTTGCCGCTGCGGTAATCATTTCTATTGCAATTAGCATTTTGATTAGATCATGTTTTGTGACCAACCCGATTATTCCAATTGCCAGAAGAGTAACAGAAAGAATGATGTAATCCATCTATTTTTTCCTCCGTTCTTCGCGCAGCAGGAGAATTACACCAATTGCAGCAGTTAGTACAACTAAACCTTGAGCAAGAACGTCAATACCCCTCAAGTCCCAGATTGTTTGGGATAAAGAAATCTCCATTGATTGGATGGAAAAGTCTGTTTCCACGGTTCCAATAAGCATTGGAACACAAAGAACCAAAGAGGCAATTATCGCCAAAAACTTAGTTTTCAGGGATGTTTTTGCATCACGTTCAGTCGTTAAAGTATCACCAGCCAACAAGAAAATTGCGGCAGTTCCTGTGCCAAGTGCCAATTGGAAAATTGCAGCAAGGGGTGCATTTAAGTTGAAGTATAACAGGGCAAGTAAAAGCATCAGTGTGCTTAAGGACAAAACTGAAGCAATTGTTTCTTTAAGGTAAATCGCGAAAACTGCGGAAGTTATAATGCCAATAGCGAGAAATGTTTCAAACAACATTATTTTGTTCCCCCTTGTGATGCAGGTTTTCGTGCAGGCAAAAATTCTTCTGGATTTACTAACATGTCTTTTGTGTCTGTGGTTGACATCTCATAATTTGTAGATAGTTCTATTGCAGTTCTTGGGCAAGTTTCTGCACATTGGTAACAGAATATGCAACGATCAAGGAAAAATTTTGGCATCCGTTTTCCAGAAACTTCTACAAGCTTGATAGCTTTTGCAGGGCAGTCGCGTTCACATAGACCACAACTGATGCATTTTATTGGGTCAAAGTTGTGTCGACCACGGTATCCTTCAGGTGCTTGTACGGAGACAAATGGATACTCACGAGTAAAGGGCTTCTTGAAGAGACACGAGCCCATGTCTTTTATCAACGCTGGAAATCTTCGTTTTTTTGGCACAGCTTTTCCTCCGTTAACCAATCACCGACCGCAATAAGGGTTCAACGATTACAGTAAGAGCAAGGGAAAGAATCGACAATGGAATCAACATTTGCCAATTCCCATGAACAACCTGATCGATACGCAACCGAGCGGAAACATTACCGACATACTCAAGAACAAAAACCACACCTAAGGTTTTTACCATAAACCAGAAAGCATACCAAATTTCAGGAGGACCAAAAAAGATGGGTCCATGTGCGCCACCTAAGAACAACATAGTTACAAGAGAAGCGCCAATCAGAAACTGGAAATCTTCTGCAAGTTTTATGAAAGCAAGTTTTCTTCCACTGTATTCAGTTTCATAACCACCGACTATTTCAGTTTCTGCATGCGGTATATCAAAGGGGTCTTTTTCTAGTTCAGCTTGTAAAACAATAATGAATAATACACAACACCACGGTGCTAAAATAAGATAAGGAATGGGCTGATTTGCAGCGATCGTAGTGAGTGACAAACTTTTGGCCAGATAAGCAGGACCAGTTGCAAGAAGAATAAGAGGAATGTCATAACCAAGGAATTGGGTTAAAACTCGGGTTGCACCTATTCCGCTGTAAGGGTTTAATGAAGACCAGCCAGAAAGAAAAAGTGCAAAGTTAGCAAGAGTCAATAAAAGCAAAACTAAAAGTAAATCCCCTTCAAAATTTGAACCCAAAATGACGTTTGAACCATCAATTGGAATAAAGAAAATGGCAAACACATACAATGAAAAGGCAAGAAGGGGGGCTATGATGAATAATGTTTTGTTGGTTTGCTTTGGAGTGATGTCTTCTTTTGAAAACAATTTGATATAGTCAGCAATAGGTTGAAGAATTCCAAAGGGACCTGCATAGGTTGGACCCATACGGTTCTGGAATCTTGCAGTTATTTTTCTTTCGAACCAGTCAAAGAAGAGCACAAGAATCAACAGAAAAAGGAAACCTGGAAATACCAGAATCCTTAGGAGAAAAACTAGATCAAGTGCCAACTAGATAAGCACCTTCCTGTTTTTTTGGTTGTTGACCTCGTCTAGGCTCCAGTGCCACTTTTGGTCAGAGTTAAGCTGAATAAATGCCATACGGTCAGTACAAGAAAAGCAGGGGTCCAAACTGCCCATAACCGAAGGAATGTCAGCAACGAATCCCCCTTTTATTGCATCTGGAAATGCCATCAGGTTTGCCAATGTAGGTGCTCTGACTTTAACTCGATATGGATATGCGCTTCCGTCACTTTTAACGTAATGAATAAGTTCACCGCGAGGGGCTTCAACACGGCTAACTGCTTCCCCTTCAGGTATTTTTCGTTGAACTCTTACCCTTATTTTTCCTTCCGGAAGGTTATCAAGGGCATATTCTAGTATGTTTATACTTTCCAGCACTTCGTCCGCTCTGACCATGAGTCGAGCCCACGTGTCACATTCATTATAGCTTATTACATTGAAAGGAATTTCGCCATATGCAGCATAGGGGTCATCTTTTCGGACATCAGACGCAACACCCGAAGCCCTCAAAACAGGACCAACAACACAAAGTTTCAAAGCGTCTTTTCTACTTAAGACACCAACTCCTTCGGTTCTCATTCGCAGGGTTGCATCTTCTTCGAATACTTTCTTGTAGAAATCTGCTCTTTTTCTTACGTCTTTAAGGGTTTTTAGGGTCTTTTCGATTGTGCTTGGGGCAATGTCTCGTCTTACGCCACCAATGGTGTTGAATCCACTCATCAAACGGTTTCCAGTTATTCGTTCAACAATATCCATTACTGGTTCACGGTCCCTCCAAACATGCTGGAATAATGATTCAAAACCCAGCAAGTGACCAGCAACCCCAAGTAACAACAAGTGGCTGTGAATACGGTTTAGTTCATGTATAATTGTACGGTAATACTGTGCACGGGGTGGAGTTTCAACGTTTGCTATGTCTTCAACTGCTTGACAGAACACAGTAGTATGAGCAGCATTGCAAATACCACAAATCCTTTCCACCAAGTACACATCTTGGAAATACATCATAGTTTCCGCAGCTTTTTCGATGCCGCGATGAACATATCCAAGACGGGCATCAACATCAACGACTCGTTCACCATCAAGGGTGAAAGAAAAACGTTCAGGTTCATGTAAAACAGGATGCTGAGGACCAACAATAACATTAACTAATGATTCAGAAGCCCCACTTACTGATTTTGGTTTTGGAGCTTCTTCAGAAACAAAAATGTCCTCTTGGTTTTCCGGTGCTTTCCAATCTCTTCGAAGCGGATAATTGCCTTTAGGCCAACTTTCTGGAAGCAATAATCGCTCCATGTTAGGATGCCCCTCAAAAGTTACGCCTAACAAGTCGTAGACTTCACGCTCATACAAGTTAGCGCCAGAAATAAGGTCACAAATCGATTTCGTAACAGGTTTTATTTTTGGAACACGAATTTTCAGAGTAACGGTTCCGCCACAAATCATGTGATAATTTAATTCAATTTCGTTGCCTAAATCAGTTCCAGTTATTGTGGAAATTATTGTATCTTCAACCTGTTTTAGAAGCAAAGAAATTGCATCTCGGTGTTTTTCAGGTTTAAGAAAAACGTAAGCTTTCCTTGACCTAGGGACCTTTAACTCGACAATCGAATTGGCCAAATTATTTTTTAAAAGTTCTACAGCTTTGTCAAATTGTCCCATGATTTTATCCCTTCAGTTTTTCAAGCAGTTTGGCAATGCCTTGTAAGATGGCTTCTGGTTTTGGTGGACAACCCGGGACATAAACGTCGACAGGAATTATTTGATCTAAGTGCCCACTTATGTTGTAACAGCCTTGGAATATTCCACCAGAACAGGAACATGCACCGACGGCTACAACAAATTTGGGTGAAGGCATTTGTTCATAAATCATTTTGAGTCGAGGCGCGCATTGTCTTGTTACAGGTCCAGTTACTATCAAAACGTCCGCATGACGTGGGGAGGGTTCAAGTTTTGCACCAAAGCGTTCCACATCATATCTTGGGGTAAGTAATGAAACAACTTCAATGTCACATCCGTTACAGGCGCCAGTGTTGAAATGAAGCAACCAAGGTGAGTTTCGTCTAGCCCATTTCAGCAACCCTAGGTCGGGCGTCTTTAATTGCCTCCTAAAAGCAACAAGTCGGCTGCTAAGATTATTCCTAAGTAAATCAACAAGGTGAAAGGATTGATCATTTCAAGGGCTAATGCAGCAAAGGCCAGAATCAATGCAGGTGAATCGATTATTACAAAGAATATTAAATATTTATAGAGAGTAACATTAACAAGCAATCGGGTAGAAGCAACTTTTTCTCCACATGCATACATTTCATTTTTTTCTGGGCTTTCAGGAGATTTAGGTGCCAGTAATTTGCTTGCTAAATAAATCAATGACGCGAGGGCCAGAATGATCAGAAATGCAATAAGAGATTCGATCAGCATTGTGTATATTCAACCATTCAAAGATTTTGTAAGGTATTTTCAGTATCTAATGTTAACAAAACGTTTCCAATTGTAATATTAGTCTTCAAAGGTACTGTATTAAAACATTGTTTTGTCCCCAGTTTAGATGTAAACCAAAGTGTCAAGACAGTTATGGCGGTCACCATTGAGATTGTGAAAGACATTAAGTTTGCTTGCGTTCCTGATTACCTCCGCTTTTGGAACGGGAAGTAAAAACTTAGGATTTAAGGGTTCCGTATAATAAAATTAAACTTGAACAATAAATTATAATAATTTAAATTAGATTAAATAAATCTGCAATTAAAGCGTGGTAAAAACATCAACAACATTCAAAAAGAAAAACATACAAAAGACCAAGATATTCCAAATATCAAAAAGAAAAAGCATTAAAACACAATCTAGTCCGAAAGAGAATCCAGTAGGCCTTTCATTGCTTTTGTGTTGTGGGGAAACTCTACTTTGATTGGTGTAACCGAAACATAATTGCCATTTTTTATGGCGTGCAAATCTGTTCCAGGGGCACCGTCAGGATAGTGGTGCAATGCCCAGCTCTTGATTTCATAACCGTCTGTGATTTCGTCATGTATATCACCATAGCCGTCATAACAAAGACTCGTTAATAGCACGTTTTTTGGGTCAGCGTTTTCTGGAACGTTTATTGAAATAATGTCCACATCCGCAGGCATTCCAGATTCCAGCACATGCTTAGAGGCCTTGTATCCAAGATGGGCAGCTAATTCTAAGTCTTTCACGGAAAAATTGGTGTTTCCAAAGGTTTTGTCAGAGAGTTCAGACAAACAATAGGAAACAGCTATAGCAGGAATATTATGTATTGCAGCTTCAAAAGCAGCTCCAACAGTGCCAGAAGTAAGTAAGTCATCGATTCCAAGGTTTGGACCGATATTGATTCCCGAAACAAGCAGATCAGGCATTTTTTTCAAAATTTTGTTAATAGCAATCAAAAATGAGTCAGCAGGAGTGCCCGTTGTTGCATATGCTGTAATACCATCACCAAGGTCAGCGTCACATATTTTGACTTGACCAATACTGATCGATTTTCCAACACCGCTTCTTTGGCATCCAGGAGTTACAACTACTACATCTCCAAGTTTTGTTAGCTGCTTTGCAAGAACTGACAAACCGATTGAGTCGACACCATCGTCATTTGTTACAAGTATTGTAGGCAATCTGTTTCCTCCGGTTGTTTTAGATACAATATCGAGTTATTTTAGGGTATTCTTAAACTGAACGTTCTTTAGTTGAAGCCCAGAAAAACAAGAAAACAGGTTATCAACATTAAAACATTAGAAAAATGATTAATTCGGATTAAATTTTCAATAAGTTTATATTGGAGCAAAGCTTTTTTCGCTCAACATGGGATGGTGGAGGGACGCAGAGAAAATACCCCTATTCTCCAGTCGCCAAGAGACCTACCCTCTCCTTGCGCGATCGAAGGCGCATACGCGCGCATGCGCCAACGCCCCCACCTCCTCTTTCCTAATTTATCGAACAAAATTTGTGAATTAACCAAATCTTCTGGCACATACCTAGGTTTAAAGAGAAATCCCAACTAACGGGAATTGAAGTGGATTGAATCTAAACAAAAACGTCTAAAAAACGAAATGTATGTTGGAGTAACCCTACATATCAATGATAGAGAGGGTTCACAAGAAAATATTGAGGCTTTGGAGCTTACAGCCAAAAAGGAGTTTAGACAGAGGATTTGTCACCATGGTACAACGTAATCAGCAACAGTTATGTCCCAATCCGTCAGTACTTCACCAGCATAAAAGACGTTTTCGTGCACCAAAGAATTAGAACCTGCAGGGATATAACCAACCTCTATGAAAGTTTGGTTAGCGACCACGTCTCCTTGATAGAGAGTAACATTCAGTCTAACATTAGCAACATCTTTAATTCCTATGTTTCGAACCTCACCAGTTATCCATAATCTCGGTGTACCATCAGTTCTAATATCTGTAGCACCAACAAGAAGGATGACCCCAGGATATCTTAAGTCATGTATTTCCTCTTCTAATTTAAGTATCCATTCATCTCGTTCACCAATAACTGCAACCTGTGATTTAATGTATTCATCCCGTTCAGCTAT
>JARVGH010000005.1 GCA_029762755.1 Candidatus Bathyarchaeum tardum | reverse complement strand
CGACCAAATTGCATGTAAACATATTCCATCCAAGCAGTCATGTCTTCGTCAGCTACTACTGGAACGCCATTGGGGAAGCGCGCGGAAATTGCATAATCTTGCGTGCCGGGTGAAATGTCAGTAACTCTACCGCGTAAGGTAACACTTGAACCAAGAGCTAAACCCATCAGAGGCGATTCAATTGTAATTTCAGACGGTCCTTTGCCGATACTATATATTCTGTTGTCATAACCGTTTAACCCTACGATGGTACTGTCACCAATCAAAGTGTGTCCGCCCCACCAGTTGTTTACCCAACTGATTTCCCAGATTTTTTCTCCTGTTTCAATATCTAGGACAACCATAGGTCCACCTCGTGGAAGAGGATTAATTGGCGAATGCTCACCGTAAGATAAACAGATTTTTCCGTCCGCAATGAAGTGATACTCGATTGGGAAGTTGTTACTCCATGTTACTTCTGCCAAGTTATCTGCAACATTGTATGTCCAGTCAACATTGCCAGTTTCAAGATCATAACATGTTACAATTCCGCTTACACGACCAGTGAAGAATTTGCCATAACCATATGCAGGACCATACCACTTGTCGTAGAAAGCCAAGTATTGTTCTGGTTCACTAGTCCAAACCAAATCACCTGTAGTTAAATCGAATGCATAATATCTTCGGTTTTCTTTTGCAGATATGATGAATCGGTTATCATCAAGCATTGCGTCACACCAAACTAGGGTCATATCAGGTTCAGGCATCGTAACAGTTTTTTTGAATATTAATTCACCTTCATTGCCGGGTGAAACATCAATAGCCCATGAAGTTACATCTTGTTGTGACCATCCAAAGAGGCTGTTAGCTTGGCTTCCGTGTATTCGGTCATTGAAGAATGTCATTGCAACAGATCCAGGCAAGTCTGTGGGTATTGTTACGTTCCATTCAATTCCCCTAGCTGCGTCATAGGTGTTTCCTTGGGGTCTCCAGCTTCCAGACACGGAAACTGTTCGACTTGAGTTCCAAAGAGTCATCCAACCATTCCTCAAGTTTACAGTGTATCTGTACATTTCGCCTTTTGGACCGTAAATTGTCTCACCTGGGGGCACATTTTCTATGGTGTATTCCCAGCGTCCTGATTGTGGATCATAAGCTTTCAATGTTTGAGGAACGTTTAGCGGTGCAAAACCAGCACTGTTATCTGGAGTTGCAGTCCAAAGGTATCCGAAAATTCCGTGATAGTTGTATGAGTCCCAGTGGAAAGATTGCCCATAGGCTAATCTTTCATTGTTACCCAAGGTTTTTCTCCAGAGTTCTTCACCAGTTTTAATGTCAACAGCAACAACTTGTTGCTCTAGTTCAGGGTTTGTTCCTCGAGCTTCATATGCGTTATAGTATAATACTCCACCAAGGATTACTGATCCAATGAATTTGTATTCGTAAGCATCGCCCATTTCATATTGCACATTTCCGAGTTCAGCGTTGCCCAGACCGCCTTGAGTGTATACTTTCGTCCAAAGGATGTGGGCAGTTTCAGGAAAGTCTGCGTTTCCAGCATGGTATTTTGCAATGGGGGGCATGTAGTAACTTCCAGCTGGTTTTACCCAATCTCCCAGAATATTTGACCATTCGTAAAGTTGACCGTTTACTGGTCGTGTCCAGTATTCATCTGGAAGCGGTTGACCAGGATAATAGCTAATGGGGTCATCTTGAACAACAAATTCTATTACTTCGCTGTCACTGCCTAGCATAATTCCTCCAACAGGCAGTCCTGGAGTGGTTCTGTCTGATGTAATTTCTTGATCTGGAAAATGAAGTTGTGCAGTGTAAGTTCCAACAACTGGAGGCACATATACTACACCAGTTCCTCCGGTCGAGTCAGTTCGGATGTCAGTTATTATGTCAGTTTCACCATCGGGTCTTTCTATGGTTATGCTTAAGTCAGTCCAACCCATTGCTGTGGAACTAAGTTGTTGTGAAATTCCCACGTGAAATAGTAACATTTGATTTACTTGTACAGGATTTGGAACAGCTCCAATAAATGGATAAGACTGCATTGTTGGTGTTTCTTGGGCAATCGCACTGGATAAAAATACAGCAAGAGATGATATCGTCAGTATTGCAAGCAACAAGACAGAATCTATTTTAATTTTTCTTGTTTGTTTTTCCATTTTTTTCCCTTCAATTATGGAATCCTAATTGTTACAAAATGTATATAAAATTTGGCACCAGATTTACCCTAAAAACGCCATAAAATATAGTAAAAGACAAGTTTTACTTCAATTTATTTCTTAAACATATAATATTTATAAAAAATAATGTAAAATAAAAACATAACTTTATCCTAAACGATGAAAAAAGGCAAGAATATCAATTAATAATTTATACAACATCAATTTAAAAGTTAAAACGATAAGTTAGAATCCAAAAAGATTACTTTGGTAATTGTTTTTGCTGCATTGACAATAGTTCTTAATCCCAGCGTTCCAAGACTAGGTCTTCCATCTTTTCCAAGATTATGCTCCTATGCTGTAAAATACCCATATTAGTCGTTTTTCTCCTAATGAGATTATAATACTCACCTTTTATTGCCAGAATAACAGGAGTTTTTCTCTTCGCATCTTATACCTAACCGTGGATTCAATAACCCTGCTGCACATTTTATTTCATCTTTATCTACTTTGACGGGTGTTTTTGGTCAAAAATTAAGTGGTAATCTTCATTTCAGCTCACAAAAACCTCAAAAACTAAAGAAGTGATTATTTCCACAATTATTGCAATAGTAACCAGAACTACCATAATGCTTCAGGTAGTTTATGTTTGATTCAAACTGGTGTTTAATTTCCCAACAAATGAAATCATTGCATTTTTCCCGTTAATGATTCCTTATGACATAATCGTTGTAATTTACATGGTACCCACTGCATACTTCATTGAATCAAAAATCAGAAAAAAATATGGTAAAAAATCTAGCCTTCAAAAATGTTTTTTTCTTTTTTCTGAACAACAATCAACTATGCTAGTCCTTGTCTTACCCACATTTTGTTTAACGTTTTTTGCTTTTTTTCTTCTTTTCTTTAGGTTTTTCTGCAGGTGCTTCTTCGTTGTTACCTAATTCTACGTTTCCATTTACACCTGAGCTGTTGAGCTCACCAGCTGCAAGCATATCTGGAGGAGGATATGAAGTATCCAAAATATTTGCCATCAAATAAGTTGAAGTGAAAACCTGCTGATACACCCGATTAAGCAATAAGGGAATACGGGTTTTCGGATTTACCTCCAGTAATTTGTCGATATCGGGGTTTTTGCCCTCAAGAGTAGCAAGTCCTTCAACCTCAAACTTTGCGATACTGGGTTTTGTGCCAACAGTCAAAACGAACCCAACAACTCGTTTGCCGCTTCGCCTGTCTTTTTCTTCCATTTTTGCGTTAACATCAAAATGCAACTGGGAATCGTCCACACGGTCCTTTAGCCTAACGGCTCGCAAACCTAGAATATCTACCTTGACTTGAACGTCGGACTCTCCAGTTTTGGTTGAAATATTTAATTCCTCACATTACCAACATGCAAACTATGTGCGCAATCGCCTCTCCATCGCGTATAGTTTTCTGAACTCAATTTTTCCCATTTAGTGTGTAACACCTCGCTACACACAACATGAAACAAAAAACAAATTCACTGATTAGACTCCGCAAAAGCCTTTGAAATTTTTTGCATCTCCTGAGTAACCGAAGACAAAAACTTCATCCGGTCCTCAATCTTTCGACGCTGAGCACTAGTTAACTGCTTAAATTTGGGCATGGCATCCGCAAGAACACAAATCATTAACTCACGCTCATTTATCTCAGCAAGATTCCGAATATCCACTTGGCCATCTTCATACAACAACATCAAATTCCCCTTCGGATCAACATTTGCCTGCACCACACAGCCAACAGCAGCAGGCAATGCCTCAGGAGAAACAGAAATCGTCTTGGCCAAGGGTTTCATTAACTTCAAAAAAGAGTCAAAAAACACATCAACAACACGCTTCTCCTCAGAAGACAACTCCGAAATCTGACCAACATCATCATGCAAACTCTTCATAGATACTATAAGATCATCCAAACTCATTTGTGGTGCTTTTGCAGTTTTGGCATTACTAACAGTCTCCTGTGCTGTACTTTGACCCATCGGAATCAATCCTTTTTGTTGATTGTCTTTGTTTATTTTCTAAAGCCCTTGTGTGTTGTTTTTGTGACACACGTACAAAGTTATGTAAAAATGAAACGTTATGTATTGTTCATGCCTAGTAATCATATTAAGTCGTAAGACGGAATATTTATATCTCTTTCCCCGAGCAGTTTTCTTAACGGGTGGAAGACTTTTGAGCTACGGTCATCAAGGCTTACGAGAAGAACAAGAAAAAAGCAGAATGAAATTAGTCTCTTCTGCCCGTAACGAAAAAGGCAAAATCAAAGTAACCCTTGACAAAGAACGCCCAATGTCCCAATGCCCTCTTTACGACAAGTATGAAATTCAGAGATATGACCTTCACCCGGGGTACAGTTTTGCACACATGGATGAAATGATTCCAAAAGGCACACCATATTACATTGACAGCGGAAACAAGTTCGTGGAACGCATCGTCCGTGCTTTATATTATTTTAAGCAATGTTCATTGATTGGTCCTTCAGGAACAGGAAAAACCCACATTGTATACCTAGTTGCGGAGTTGTGTGGTTTGCCAGTTTATGAAGTCAACTGTGGTCTAAACACATCTTCGTATGACTTGATTGGGCGTTTTATTGGTTTAGGTAAAGAAAACTGGATTGATGGTTTGGTTACCCGTTGGTTGCGCAGTGGTGGAATTATGTATCTTGACGAAGCAAACATGATGAAACAAGATGTCGCTACTAGGTTGAATCCTGTTTTGGACACACGTGGCCACTTGGTTTTGAACGAGAAAGACAATGAGTGTGTGCATCGGCATCCCTATGGTTATTTGATTTTGAGCATGAACCCCCACTCGTCAGAGTTCTCTGGCACTAAGCCGTTGAACGCGGCCATGAGGCGCCGCATGGCAGTGTGGATTAACTTTGATTATACTAGTGTTGGGGAGCAAATTTCCCCTAACGAAGTAGATATGCTAATAAAACGTACAAAACTCAGTGAGGATGTGGGTTACAAGATTATTCAGGTTGGTGCCGAGTTACGCCGGCAATACAAGGCAGGTGATTTGCCTTATGGTCCGTCTCTTGGTGACTTGATCAACTGGGCAACTTTGGTTTATGATGGCAATACCCCTAACGTTGCAGCTGAAGAAACCATTATTGCACTAACAAGTGACAACATCGAAGTTCAAGACGATGTTAGAAGAATTGTGGAGTCTGTGTTTCCTCCTCCTCAGTAATGTTAAACCCCAGGGTTGAGGGTTATGGGATTTTTAGATTATGCGGTGTTGCTTTCCCTGCAAAAAGACAACATGAAAACAGGAATCTGTGTAGACCTAAACCTAAAACAACCCACCCTGACCCAAAGCAAAGAGGGTTTTAATGTTACTTTGCCGTTGCCCGTTGTGACTGAGAACCCAGAAACACAAGAAAAAACTGTGTCGTTTTTGGGTTATACTTATCCCGCAGACGACAACGGAAAAGACAAAGTTGGTCGCCTATTTCGGGCTTGTGTTTACCATTTGACTACCCATACGTTGATTAAAGTTAATTCTGAAGCGGTTGCACCATCGAACAGTAGGTCGATGTTGGGTAATTTTGTGAATTCGTTGGTTAACGATGTTTTTGTTAATGCGTATTTGACTGCGTGGTACCCTGACAAGCTTGCAGATATTGCCTATGCGAATTCGTTGGCTTTTAATAGGCTTAGACCAGTGAATGCAATTTTTAATCCTGCGACACGGGTCATGTCGGCGGTTTTGTCAAGGCTTAACATGGGTGCAGTTAAGGGAACCTTGGAATCAGATGAAGAAAACGCAGTGAATTTGTTGGTAGAAAAAGTCGGCGCCCTAAAAGAAGAGATGATGATGGCTCTAGCAATGGAATCTACCGAATATGGCGAGGCAATGGTGAATACTACAACGGAAATTGTTCAGGTTGTGGAGGATTTTGGTCCGATTTTAGAGGCACCGTCATTGCAGTACATGGAGGATAATGGACCGTGTACTGTTTTTGTTCGTAAGAGGATGCCATCCCAAATCGAGTTAGAGCCAATTTTTCGAAAAACTTTGGAAACTTTGGGTGGGACTATTCCGTCTAAGGATGATATCGAATCGTGTTGGAGAAAAGAAAGCCGCGCCGAGGCAAATCAAGCGTTTAACACGTGGTTTACTCAAGAAGAGCGTGAACAAAGGATGCTACAAAAGCTTGAAGATGCTGTTGCATGGACTAGATTCAAATCAACCAGTTTTCCCCGCGAAGATTTCACCACGTATCTACGAGCCAAAGAGATGGTTCGTGGAACAATCCGTAGGTTGCTGAACAAGTTATCTTTGGCGCAAGACGAACTTGATGAGGATGCAGGCAAGTTGTATGGTGAAATGGATTTGCCGGCAGTTGTTCAGATGATGACAAGCGGTACTCCTCGTCAGGATGTGTTCAAGCGTAACGAATACCTGAAAAGCAGTTATGCGTGGAGTTTACTTTTTGATGCCAGTGCAAGTATGAAAGTTAAAGGGGAATACGGCAGGGCATTAGCAATTTGTATTGCTGAAGCAGCAAAAGAATTGTTAAAGGATCCGACGTCGTGGTCGTTTTTTGCCTTTAGTGATCAGCTGTATGTGTTGAAGGATAGTAAGGAGGCGTATTCCCGTCGAGTGAGGGCAAGAATTGGTGGGCTCAAGTTTGGGGGTTTAACTTACATGCCGGATGCGATTCAGGTTGCGGGAGATTCCCTTTCGAAAAGGTTTGAAGAACAAAAGTTTTTGATAGTTATATCCGACGGATGGCCCTACGGGTATAAAGGAATTCCAATAGCACTGTCAGAAACTATCACAAACTTGGAACGAAAAGGTGTACTGGTTATCGGCATAGGAATAGAAACTGGCAGAATGGAAAATTTCTTTCGCCGCAGCGCAGCAATCTATGAAGAACGCGACCTTGTTAAAAAATTTGCAAACCTATACATCAAGATGTCAGAAACTGCCCTAGAAGGATAAAACAACAATTATTCGTCAATTGTGAGCGGCTGTACAGAAAAAATGTTTCTTGGGGATTTAATTTTTGAGCTTATTTTGCAAAATAAGGCATCATTAACTGAGCCTTTACGACAAGGTTTCATACGAGGCATGTGCATTTTTTTTCAACAGTTCTTTGAGTAAAAAGATTTACAGTAAACCTAGTCCATGAAGTATATGGAATAATAGAATCATTAACAGTGCTAAAACCGAACTTCTGTGAAGAAATAACCATTTTTTGCGATAATTACTTAGCAAGTTAAATCTTTGCAAAATACCTGTTGTGACCAGAATAATTAAGAAAATAAATTGAACAATTCCTGTTCCTAAAGTGGGGTAAAAGGCTGCTGGACGACTGATTTGACTTGCAAAATGGATAGTTATCAATAGATATGCTATCAAGTTACCAATAACATGAATTCCAAGAAGAAGCCGAATTCTTCGAATGTATTTTGGTTTTAAAAGAACAAAAAGGGGTACATATGTTGCAATAAAAATAGTGCCAAACCAACCTAACCAATGGTTAAACCGATATGGACCTATAATGAATCCGAAATCAAAGAAGTCTAAAATAATTCCTAGAAAAAGAACAGCAGCCAAAAATAACAAAATTACAGATAACCAAAAGTACACATTACGAAAAATCGAGTTCATAAAAGACCAACAAGTAATTAATGTTGTTTTATGTATTTAAAATTAATCAGCTACAATAACACTTTGTAGCATGAACGTGAGAAAGTTAATTATTGACCTCTGAAGTGCAGAAATGTTTTTTGTTAATAGCTTTAATGGGGGTTACTCTCCCATTTTTTAGAAGGATTAAGGGTCAACAAATTTTACTCTTGTCATTATTTACCGAGGTTATTACACATTTCCACGGGGTTAATCTTCTTCAAAGTACCTAAACGTCTTTGCAACCCCATCTAACAGGGAATACAAAAAAAGCACATGTTTGGTTTACAAGTGGCTTATTTTCAATTCAATACATACCAAATATGCAGGGTTAAACTATCACTGAAATGGTCGGTTAGTCAAAACGGGACAAAGTAGATTGTATGACCTTGTTTTTGTCCTTTAATTAGTTGCAGATGTCGAAGAACAGCTATTTGGTTTGTTAATTGTGCTTCGGTTAATTCGAATTTTGTACAAAGTTGTTGAACTGTTGCTTTTTTGTTGTCCATTATATACGTGTATATCGCTTTTTGCAGTTCATTTAACGTGTCTGCCGGCTCCTGTTTAGTCTGTCCCATTTTTTTAGCCGATAGTACTGGCAAAGGATTACAGACCTTTACAGGATGAGTTTCTTCCATGTGACAATCTTCACATAAATTTTTTCCGTGCAAGATGTAAATTTCATTTTCAGAAAGTTCACATCCACAGATACTGCATTTTTTTGTTTCACTCATTTTTTATCCTTCTTTATGTGTTCGAAAAATGATCGAGAAAATCACGTACACATTTTTTTGGAAAACATACTTCGTTAAGAAAAAAGCGAGTTGTTGATATGTTAGGAGAATATTTTGAGATAGTCAAGTTTAACATCGTTCTTTATTCTAGCAACTTGATAAAAACGTTGGCTGTTTATTACTCTTTTGAAAAAAAGGTATCACTTAACAATCTTTTTTGTTATTTGTTTGAAAACAGTAAATCTACCGGAAAATTACCAGAGTAGATAGAGTTTAAGAAAAATTAACCTAAGTGATTATGCATTTTATGCTTTTTGATATTTTTACCCATATAAAATTATTCTTTTTGGAATATTTTTTTCAAGAATGTATATAACAGTGTTATAAGCTCGTTGAGGTAATACAAGAAGGCGATAAACAATGACCAAAAAAAGGTTTGATACATTGGCCTTGCATGCAGGGCAGGAAACCCCTGACAAATCCACGGGAGCACGAGCTGTCCCCATATACCAGACAACATCGTATGTTTTTGATAACACAAAACATGCAGCAGACCTCTTTGCGTTAAAAGAGGCAGGAAACATTTACACTCGAATGATGAACCCAACAACCGATGCTTTCGAAAAAAGAATAGCAGCCCTTGAAGGAGGAACAGGCGCCTTGGCAGTTGCGTCAGGCCAAGCAGCAGAAACAGTAGCACTGCTTACAGTCACTCAGCTAGGCGATGAAATAGTAGCAGCAAACAACCTTTACGGTGGAACTTATCAACTGCTTCATTACACCTTCGCTAAACTGGGACGAAAAACAGTATTTGTTGACTCAAGTAAACCCCAAGAATTCAAAAAAGCAATCACCAACAAAACAAGAGTAGTCTATGCAGAAACCATTGGTAACCCAAAACTAGATGTTCCAGACTTTGAAGCCATCGCAGAAATCGCTCATGAAGCAGGGATTCCCTTTGTTGTCGACAACACAATAGGGGTTGGAATAGCACGACCAATAGATTACGGAGCAGACATCGAAGTTGCTTCTGCCACCAAATACATTGGCGGTCATGGCACATCCATCGGAGGAGTGATTATTGATTCGGGCAAATTTGACTGGGGAAACGGCAAATTCCCTGAATTCACTGAACCCGACCCCAGTTATCATGGAATAAAATATTGGGAAACCTTCGGAAATACATCATTTGTCACTAAAGCAAGAGTCCAACTACTACGAGATTTAGGACCTGCATTAAGTCCATTTAATTCATTTTTGTTTCTGCAAGGACTGGAAACATTACCCTTACGAGTGAAAAAGCATTCTGAAAACGCTCTTGCAGTAGCCCAATTTCTGAGTGAGCACCCCCTTGTTAAGTGGGTGAATTATCCAGGACTCCAAGAACATTCTAGTCACGAACTTGCAAAAAAATACTTGAAAGGCAACTACGGAGGAATTGTTGGCTTTGGAATCAAAGGAGGATTAGAAGCAGGCAAACGGTTCATTGAATCAGTTAAACTGCTGTCGCATCTTGCTAACATTGGTGATGCAAAAAGTTTAGTTATCCATCCTGCTTCAACGACCCATCAGCAACTAACCAAGCAAGAACGAGAAGCAACAGGAGTAACAGAAGACTATATACGCCTATCAATCGGCATCGAAGACATACAAGACATCAAAGAAGACATAGATCAAGCATTATATGCCGCAGTAAAAGAGTGAAAACATCATTCAATCTTTCAGAAAAACGAGGTGAAATCCATTGAACGAAGACGTTGGAAGTGTTGGCAATACACAAACACAGCATTACTCTTTTGAGAATTCTGAAGGGCAAATTCTTGAATCTGGAGAAAAACTCGAACAGGTTACAATAGCATACGAAACATACGGCAAACTTAACCCACAACAATCCAACGCAATTTTGGTTCTTCATGCATTCTCGGGAAGTGCCCACGCTGCAGGATTCCATAAAAACGACAAGCATCCCGGCTGGTGGGACACCATGATTGGTCCGGGAAAAGCCTTTGACACTGAAAAATATTTTGTTATTTGCTCTAACGTAATTGCTGGATGTAATGGTTCAACTGGTCCATCATCAGTTAACCCAAAAACGGGCAAAGCTTACGGCACAGATTTCCCAGTTGTTACAATAAATGACATGGTAAAAGCTCAGCACCGTTTGGTTAACCATTTGAGAATAAAAAAACTTCATGCTGTTGTTGGGGGTTCCATGGGAGGCATGCAAGTATTACAGTGGATGGTTTCATACCCAGAAAAAGTATTGTCTGCAATTCCAATCGCTACAACTCTGAAACACTCTCCCCAACAAATTGCATTCAATGAAGTGGGTCGCCAAGCAGTCATGGCCGACCCTAACTGGAATGATGGAAACTATTATGGTTCTTCACTGCCAAGCAGGGGTTTAGCCGTGGCCAGAATGGTAGGGCACATCACATACATGAGCGATGCTTCGATGGCCAATAAGTTTGGTAGGCGCCTTAAAGATTCTAAAAAACAATTCAAGTTCGGAACAGATTTTGAAGTAGAAGGTTACCTCCAGCATAGAGGCGATAACTTTGTGAAAAGGTTTGATGCCAATTCCTATCTGTACATAACTAAGGCAATGGATTACTTCAATTTAGTAAATGGTAAAAAACTGTCAGAAATTTTCAGGGGATTGAAAGCTAAAGTTCTGGTGTTGTCATTCAAATCTGATTGGTTGTATCCAGCACATCAGTCCAGAGAAATCGTGAAAGCATGCAAGCTAGCGGGCGTTGACACAACATATTGTGAAATCAACTCAACCTACGGGCACGATGCATTTTTGCTAGAAGTAAAAGAAGAGACTCATCTGATTAAACATTTCCTAAGAACAGTTAGTAATGGGCATACAAAGGAGTTGAACTAAACAAATGGCACCTAGACTAGAGCACAGGGTTATCCAAGATTGGGTCAAAAAAAATTCCACCGTGTTAGATCTTGGCTGTGGAACAGGTGAATTAATGAAATTACTCATAAACGAAAAGCAAGTGCAAGCCCAAGGCATAGAGATAAACGAGCAGTCAATCGGAGAGTGTGTAGCTCAAGGCTTAAGAGTTTTTCAGCAAGACATTGACACAGGATTAAGCGAATATTCTGATGATGCCTTTGATTATGTGATATTGAGTCAAACTCTTCAACAGGTAAAAAAACCAGATTTCGTTATAAAAGAATCACTGCGAGTTGGAAAACAAGTAATTGTTAGTTTCCCAAACTTTGTATATTATCCTGCTAGGTTCCAAATGTTTTTTAAAGGAAAAGTTCCAGTAACACCATCGCTGCCCCATGAATGGTACCAAACGCCAAACTTGCATTTTCTAAGCATAAACGACTTCAAAGAATACTGCAAAAAAAGAAACTTCAAAATACAAAACAGTACATACGTGACAAAAAACAAAAAAGTAACAATATTTCCAAACTTTTTTGCAGAAATAGGAACATTTCTAGTATCATACTAGAACCTTTAATATCCCAAATAATAAGAAACTAAAAACGGTTCCAGTTTTGACTGATTTTTGACCGAATACAGAGTTGCATTAGTTAAACTGCTTATGCTGGGCATACAAGAGTTATGTTTCCATTGAATTCAAATTTGCTGTGTTTGTCTTCCCCGTTTTTTTTGTAAAGCACAATTTTTTCGGGGATTCCTTCTCGCATGTAAGTTATGTAAATTATGTCTTCCCCCAAACCAAGACGTTTAAGGTCGTCAATATTATCTCGGATTTTTTCTAGTTGTGCAATTTTGGTTTTAATATCTTCTACTGCATCAAAAAGAATCTGCGCTTCCCCAAAGCTTTCTTTAGATAACATAATATCTTTGAATGGAATCCAACCTGACTTTCGTTTTTTGCCTTTTTTGCCTTTCCCTTTACCTTTACTTTTGCCATTACTTTTTGCATCTTTGCCCGAGCCTTGAAGACCGGTTAAAGCCTTGAACCATTCTTCATCCCCATGGCTTTCTTTGTTATCGCGTAAGATGGCTCCTAACCGTTCCCCGTACTCTTCACTGTTGGATTTACAGAAGCTGATTTCTTCTTCTATGTTTTCACTGAGCTCGCGTAAGGAATGAAAATTTCGAATCTCAGTAACCATATACTTCACATCAACTTGAACCGGCGAGGCAGCCAGATTCTTACGTAGTAACCACTTGCAAACAGTATAATACTAAAAATTTGCATGTCACACCAAACTACACACAAAAAAACCTAGTGGTCATTATCCAATAATGAAGTGTTCTTTGTTTTGATACTGAATACTCGCTGTATAGTTGAAGCCTGATAAACAACCATAATTATTGCAAAATAAATTAAAAATCCAGTAATTTGGCGGGTAAATCCTGAAGCTGCCCAGAACCAACTTGTTGCTCCATTGTAGTGGTATCCAGCTACAAACCATGCAAGAAAGGCGTCAATTATTGGATCCACTATTTTAGAAAGTTTAGAAGGCAAAGGAGCAAGATGGGAATTCATACAGATTATCAAATATACTGGAATGTTGATTAGAATATCAAAAATGGTAAGTCCCCAGAAAATTCCATATGTTTCCATGAAATACCTAACTAGAAGGTTGCCTTCTTCGTATGGGGCATTAATAAAAATTAATGTAAATAAGTAATCTAACAAAATGAACCCAAATAAAAGACCTGCTCGGGTTAGCCAAATATTATTTTTTGGAATTAAATATTTTCCTTTTTGCAGGATTTTGACGTATCGGTCGCCCATTTTTATGAATTTCCTATACATATACTATATCTTAATCTTCCAGATAACTATTTCGCGGAAAAATAATCCGAAATAATTATTTTCCAAGACCGTAAACAAGCTCAAAAGGTTCCTTATATTTTCATTATTGATGTCTGTCGCCGATTTTATGTACGCATGTAAAATAGGGTCTTGACATTACTGTTTGAATAAATAAGTAAAAGAAAAAGCACAAATATTTACTTTAGATTCGAATTCCGAATATGAATATTGAGTACTGATTCAGAGTTCATATTCATAGGGCTTAAATGGATTTCCAGCAAACATCGATTTTAGATTTGAACTAAAATCAGGTCGGAAAACAATGGAATCATTGAAACAAAAAACCAAAAACTCTGGCAAACTATACGGTGAAAATGCCCCAGTTTGGCAGCTTCTCACAAAAGAAAAACAACCCTTTGATGTCATCGCAGACATCGAAAAAATATTTCTCCAATTTGATCTTTCACGAAACGAAATCAGAGTTTATCTACATCTTGCAAGGTCAGGAGTGCAAAAAGCTCGAAAAATATCTGATGCACTTAGCTTGCACAGAACAGAAACCTACAGAATACTTCGAGATCTAGAAAAACGGGGACTCATCTCATGTTTACTAGAAAAACCAATCAAATTCACCGCAACCCCCTTCGAAGAAGCATACGATATCCTAGTAAACACCAAAAAACTAAGCGTTGAAATGCTTGAACGAAAAAAACAAAATCTAGTTGACCTTTGGGCATCTGTTCCACAGCACAAAGAAAAAAAAGAAACAAAAGAAGTTTTCCAAATATTAGAAGGAGAAGAACAATTAATACTAAAAGCAAACGAAATCGCCGACAGAACAAAAAAAGAAATCTGTGTAGTAGCTTCAGACCAAGAACTCGGAAGACTTTACCATTCTGGCTTTACTGATGAATTAGAAAAAATTGCCAAAAAGAAAATCAAAGTCATGCTTATGACTAACAGCTCTTCAAAAAGCCGATTCATCACAGAAAAAATGAAACTAAACAACGTAAAATATGTTCACGTAAAACCTGAAGATTTGCCAAGCTTCATTGTATCTGACCAACAAGAAACTTTGTTTTCCATAAAGGACGAAAATGAAAAACAAGACACCACAATGCGAAAAAAGAAAGAAAAAACTTCTTTCCTTTGGACAAATTATAACACTTTCATCAAAGCCCTGAACCTGCTGTTCGTGAACCTTTGGAATACAAAAACAACCCTAGATGCTAACCTATTCAAAGAAGTAATGATAATCAAGAAAAAAACATAACATACAACCAAATTCGTCCAGCAAGTTTAAGTTTCAGTGCAGGTAACATTGGCCAAGACAAAAACGTCTCGATGGTCGAAAATCTGGGCTGAAACTAAAACTGGGTCATTTCTTGTTTGAGTAACAGCAATAAAAGATATCACATAAGTTCCATTTCCATAATCAAATACAGTTGGCGAATTAGCAGCAATCCAATTTTGGTCTGACGGTTCACCATCGTATTCATAATAGACAGCAATGCTTTTTGCCAAAACAGATTCGTTTTCATTAAAAAGTCTACAAGTTACGTTTACCTTTTTTTCGGTCTCCCCCAAAGTAATGTAAGTTCCTTCAAGGGTGACACTTGTTGTTATGTTGGTTACAGTTTCTAGTTGAAGTTCTGATTCAGCGTCAACAAAATACAAAGTTGAGTTTACATATGCACTAGAAACTCCTGTTCCATCCGATCCCCAAGATAATTGGATGCCAGATTGATAGGTTAAAGAATCTAAAACAGTAAACAATGTAACACATTTCCCAAAGTGCGACTGAGTTCCCACAAAAGAGGCGTATGTTTCTAAGTTTGTTATAAGAGCCTGTGTTGAACCCCCATTTGAAGCATTCACTAAGGCACTGGTAACAGTGTTTTGTAGCCCTAATTTTACAGCTGAAACATGACTGTTCAAGGTTTTCGAAGCACGGGATTCATTTGTTCGGTTTGCTTCAAAAACGCTATAAAATATGGAAATTATCAACAACGACACAACCAGGGCAGCAATTATTAAAGACTGCCCAGAATTATTGCGACTAGAACGATCCTTGGTCATCCTGTCAGCTAACCTCCGCCAATTGCAACCGAACCAAATAAACAGCAAAGGTTCCAGCCGAGGCTGCACACACATAGTTAACAGCAACCATGTCATCGCTTACTGGGCTTCCATTAGAAACAAAAACATCGTTCAAAACATCCATGTTCTCGTCAAACACTGTAACATTAAACCACAAACTCACAGGAAGCATAGATTTTAGGCAATTAGTCAAAGACGTCCAGTTGCCATCTTCAATTAGTTTAGACAAAAACCCGTTACTGTCTAAAGAAACTAAAACTTGAGTCCCCTCAGAACTCAAAGTACTATAATGAGTAGGTCCAACCCCCAACTGAGAAGGAACCAAAGCCAAAGTGGAAAGTATCAAAAGAGATGCTAAAAAGGATTCAATTACCCGTACCATTCCACGTTTGTCGTCTTTGAAATTCAAAAGCTTGGACCTCCGGACTTTACTGTAAGCTTATACAAAACGTGGTTTATCGTTACAACATAACTAAACGAGAAACACTCTGCACCTTCAAATCTGGAACCAATCTCTAAGGGAACCTGTGGATAAGTCGTATATTCAATAAAGAAATCTGAACCATTCCATCCAGTTACAACCAACATTTGCGGGCTAGAACCCAAAAAACGAGGAACAGAATAAGTCTCGTTGGAAAATGCAGATAACTCAGTCTTGTAACCATAAGAAAACGAATAAACTGACTCCAACGAAACTTCAGAAACATTAAGGTGTACATACAGAGTTTGATTAAGGGGACTTAACCCCAGAAAAGAATTATTCACTGCAGGCTCCGGCGATAAATGACCAAAACAATAGACACCCTGAGAAGTCAACCTGTTGTCATCAGTTGACCGCGCAAAAACAACAAGCATTGCTGGTCCGTTGGAATCGTTCGGAACTTCAAATTCGACGGTTCCTTGATCGTTGATTGAAATGCTAGACGTTGTTTCGTCAAGAAAATTATTGGCAATCAAGTAACATTTCAAATTTGCAGCATTTGGGGCTTGGTTTTGGCTTACCGATATATTAAAAGCATATGTAGTTGAAGCACCGACGGTTACGCTTGAATCCAAAACTATTGAAACATCAAGTATTTGTGAAAAAACAAAATTGAGAGCAACATTTTGTAGCCTCAAGGATCGAAGCATTTCCAAATAACTCAAAGAGTACACGTTTTGGGTGTTAAGTCGAGAAACTTTATCTAAATCAAGCACGTAACTGAATGAGCCGTCTTTGCCTAAACCAAAAGATTCTGGAATTATGCTTGGGTTTTCACCCCAATTAGCAGGACTGCCACAGTTAACTATCGCATGATCAACAATTTTTCGCAGATATTCTTCTTCATTTACACCCTCGAGAGCATTCAAGTGTGGTGATACTAAGTTTGTGGTGAAGACCATGGACATTATCACCACCATTATGATGAGAATGCAAGCAAAGAATGTGTCAATGGAGTTTGCAGGCATATCACTGGTCACCTCACTGATCTAGAATGTTACAACTCCGAAAAGATCTGCCAAAAGGTCCTGTGAAACAATCAATGATATGTAAGCAGTTATTGTGAGAATTGCTGAATATTTAAGACCTGCAGCTATGTTTCCTTCACTGATTTTTCCCATGAACAACCCTGAAAGCCAGCACTGGAAAATGATTCCTAAAGACAAAATTCCACTGTCTTCAGCCATTGCCGCAGATAATATTTGGGTACCGCTTGCACTTGCAAACTGGTTCAAAACAAACATTGTCACGGTTATAATGTTGGTAGTTAAGGCAATGAGTACACTCCAAACAAACGCCAAAATGACATATGGTTTAAGCAAAGCACGCTTGTTTATTTGAGACTCCAGTTCTTTTTCACTGTATTCGGAAAGAATCTCCAAGGACCTTACTGAGCCGCCACCTACTTCGATGGTTTCAACCATCATCATGAAGTTTACCAAAACAGGCCAACTACTGATTTTTTGTTTAATGTTTCTAAAAATTTCTTTCAGGGAGACGCCCCATTCAATCTGGCTACGAATCAAATGTAAAAACTGAGAAAACAGCCCATAATCTCGACGCTTGGTGGCATGAATTATGCTTTTTTCAGGGGAAATTCCAGTTTTTTGGGATTCTGTTATATCTCTAAGAAAACTTGGCAAAGACGCTTCAGCATTGTAGTTTATTCGTGCAAGCTTGTAGTATTCAACAATTCCAGGTAATACCCCAATTACAAGGAATACCGTCAATAAAAGCGAAAGCCCTATAGAAGTACCTATTTCAGATAGCCCTGGAACAAAAACGAAAGCAACCATTACACCAGTTGCTGCTGCCATGGAAATGATTGTTTTTTTGTATACTGATGTTAGGTTAAGCATTGTGCTTTTGTGCATGTTGTTTGCTACAAGCAGAAATAGCAAAGAGATTGTGGGAACCGCAACAAATGCGATTATAAACGTCATCAGAGGTGACGAAGAAATATTCATTCCAGTTATTTGCTCCATTGAAGTTGAAGAAGTCAACAAGGAGTAAAGGATGTAAATACAAAGAATTAGTATCAGCATGACCGAGTAACTTTCGACTAAGGTAGCAATTTTTTCGGTGGAACGGGTCATTTCTTTGTTTCGTAACTCAAAGATTACTCTTAGTTTGCTTTGCATGTAATCACTGATTTTTCCTCCACTTTTTATGGTTGAAACAAATCCACCAAGAAAATCTCGATACGCTTTGGAACCAGTTTTTTCTCCGAGTTCATACATTGCAGTTAAAGGGTCTTTTCCCAGAACCTCAACTTGCCGCACAAGTTCTTCTGCTTCTTCTTGAAACCTAGGCAACAGATTCATTTTACGTAACCGTTTCCAGCTGTCATATAACGAAACTCCGCTAGTAGATAGCAAAGCAAAAAGCATAACAACAAAAGGCAATTCTCGATCGATTTCTTCTTTCTTTTCGCTAGTTTCTTCAGCAATTCGCGCCTTTAATTTTTGGAAAAAAGTTTGGGTTTCAGACATTTTAAAGAACCCATCCTGAATCTTTTTCAACAAATTCTTCTAATACTGAACTGGGGTCCTTGGTGTATCTGCTCAAGACTACGCTTACACTTCGGAAATCACGAATTCCACGTTCAGCCATTGCCAGCAATAATTGTTTTCGATTTTCGAGTTCTTTGTACACTTTTTCTAAGGGGACATCTAAGTCCTTAGCGATTCTAGATAATAGGTAACTTCCTTCAAGTTCATCCTGAAAAGTATCCATAGAAGGGTTCCAACGAAAAGCCGTTTGAATGGTGTCAGCATCTTTGATTTCAGCAATGTGAACAAATTTTCTAGAAGCAAATCTGCGGGTTGGTTCATCCAAAAACGCTGGAGCCTTAACGCGTTTCGCAATAATCATGCAGTTCATCAAAGGCAGAATTGCAGGAGGAATGTTCATTGGTGGCTGAGTTAAACGCTTAAGAGTTGTTTCAATCTCGTCGGCATGGGTAGTACACAAGCCACCGTGACCAGTTGCCAAAGCTTGAAACAGAACGTATGCTTCTTCACCTCTAATTTCGCCTACCAGAATCATGTCAGGTCGGTGTCTCACAGCAGATTTAATCAAATCATATAGGGTGATTTCTCCTTGGCGTTCGCTTCCAAATCCAGGTCTGCCAATTGTTGAAGTCCAGTTTTCATGGGTTAAATTAATTTCTGCAACTTCTTCAACTGAAATCATCTTGTATTCAGGATTAGTCAAACAAGCAATAGCATTCAAAGCAGTAGTTTTTCCAGCTCCTGTTGCTCCGGCAATCATTACCGACATTTTGTTGTCCATTAACAACCAAAGATAAGCAGCAATGTTTTCGTCGATGGTTTCGTTTTCTATTAGGTCAATTATTGTAAGAGGGTCTTCTCGGAATTTTCGGATAGTGAAACTTGTTCCAGCGGGAGTTGTTTCTTTGCCAAAAGTTACTGCCAAACGGTGTTTGTTTGGAAGGGTAAGGTCTACAATTGGAAAAGCGATACTGACGTGTTTTCCTGCGCGGTGAACGATTTTCATGACAAAATCGTCAAGTTCATCATGTTCGAGGAAGATGACACTAGTTTTTATGTTTTCATATTTTCGGTGCCATAAGTAAATTGGTTTGTTAATTCCAGTGCAGCTGATGTCTTCAACATAGGGGTCATGCATGAAGGGATCGATTTTCCCGTATCCGACCATGTCACGTTCAAGATAGTATCCTATTTTGCGAAATCCAATTTCTGTTACACCACCAAGAAGTTTCTGGTGTTTATCCAATATTTCTGGAAGCTGTTTATGGAAAGAATCCACCAAAGTTTCTTCGGGTTCAGGAGCTTTTAATTCGTAACCTAAAATGTTTTTCAACTGTTTGAAAGCTTTCCGTTCGTCAGAGGACAAGGGAAGCTCATCAGCAATAAAAAGGTACTCAGCGGTTTCTTTGTTTTGAGCAATATAAGCATAAGCAAAAGGAGGATTCAAAGGATAACTTTCTAGTTCAATGTAACCTTCGGGTGTTCCTCCTCGAAGAAGTCTAAGGTCGCTGATCAAGTCTTCTGTCGATACTGTCTCTTTTACTTCTATTTTATTCTTCTTTTTTCCACGTTTCAATTATGACGCCTCCGACAGATTCAAAAAAACAGTGCCTTCTTGAAGTTCGCATCTTAGTTCGGCGAAACCGTAACCGCTTTTGTATAATCCAGAAGCTGTTACTGTTCCAGGAACATAGATTTTCAGACTGGTTTCTACTGGCGTGCTTGCGAGTCCTCCTTCAACCCAAGCGTGAGAGGAATCATTTCTGAATTGTAACCAGTAACTTTTTTCACATAGATTTGATGGCATGGACAAACGTAAAGTAGCTGTAGAATTGTTGGAGGTTGTTGTTGAAATAAGCTCACAGCTTTCTGCTGCTACATGTTGCAGCAAATTTTTTAGTTGTTCAATTTCTACATCCTGTTTAACTGAGACAGAAAAACTGGCAAATGCACAAATTAACAGTGTACCCATGATAGTCAATGCAAAAAATGTGTACACATAACTGGGAATGATTGATGGCATGTTAACGTAACCCCCGTTCGAGTTTGGTGTTGGATATAACCAACTCGAGATTGATTATTGCACCATTGGCATTGCTTGAAATGGGAACAGAAACTTCACCGTTACGTTCGTCTAAACTAACGTGAACAGTCAAGGAGTTGGATGAATACGCCAAGTCATAATTGTTGACAAGGATTTCAGTGCTTTCGCATGAAGCTATTATTGGAATTTTTCCCATTAACTGGATGTTTTGTGACGAGTTAAGGTTCACAACATAGATGCGCACGTTAGTTACTGGTTTGTTGTTTTCTGTTCCACCAGTAACTGAAGAAACAATGGGACGATACCGAAGCAAGATTTCAGGGCGTTCGTCTCCTTGTTCTATATAAAGTTGGGCTACTACTGCTCCGCTTTTATTTTCTACTACCTGGCTTGTGCCTTTCAGATACAGTCCAGTATCACTTGTTTGAGAAAAAGGCAGTTCATAGATGACTCCTCCAATTGAAGAATTGAAAATTACCTCAGAGAAAACACCGTTAGTAACGTTTATTGTCAGCAGGTTTGAAGAAGGCACAGTTTTCAGCGTTCCTCCGCAGTCGTTAACTTCACAGCTTTTTGAAGATCCAGCGTGCCAGATTACATAGTCTAAGGTTTGTTCTAGAACGTTCATGTTTTGTTTTGCAGTTGAAACGTTAAGGACTTGGCTGTTAGCGTTAACTTTGGAAACTGCAAAGTAGTAAGTAACTGAAATTATTGCAAACAATGAAAAGAACAACATAAGAAATGTCATCGGAATAGCAAGAGCGCGTTTGGAAATTCGAAATTGGGTTAACTTTTGTTTAACACACTTGGCATTCATTTACAGCAATACTCCTATCGGTGAAAGTTGTTTTTTGTGGGTGGTCATTTTGTTGGTTTTTCTCCTTGTGTGACATGTTACTAGAAAAAGCAATGTTTGCTTGAGAACTAAAAGACGGTTTGTACGTATAGTCCAACTACATATTGTCAGTATCAAAAAAGAGAAAAAGGGTTGGATGTTTCCATCCAATTAGGACGTTTATCCTGTGGCTTGAACGTTGCACTCTTTGTAATACATTGCCTGCGATGTGTGAACAGTCATACCAACAGTTAAGCCGATGTCGTTCACAGAAATGCTGTCAGGGCTAGTAATGTAGACAACGATAGTGTAACCAGAACGAAGAGTAATGTCGCTAGCAGCAACATTGAAAGTGTATTCAGTGCTACCGATTGTTATGTTCCCGCCGTCACTCAATGTTGCGTTGTAGGGTAGGTCAGCAGATATAGAATCAGTGGTTACTACATAGAACACAGTGTCCCATTCAGATGCTTGTCCACGGACACTAATTTTGTCGATAACTAGGTCTCGACCACCAGTGTTAATCAACATAAAAGCAGCCTGTGACGAATTACCTCCGTCGTGCCAGACATGCTGTTTTGTAATGTGAACAGACTCTTCTTGGACACGAGTGCTAGTAACGTTGATAGCAAAGTACGAAACGACACCAGCGAGCAAAACTGAAACTACCAGTATGATCAGCGTTGTAACAACAGTACTCAAAGCCAAACGATTTCTTCGTAAGTCCCTCATTTTTTATCTCCAAAAACCAGCTACATCAAAAAACGATAAGACAATTTGTGCGTACAATAAATTACACATTAAACGGTCAAAAAAAAGAGAAAAAGGGTTGGATGTTTCCATCCAATTAGGACGTTTATCCTGTGGCTTGAACGTTGCACTCTTTGTAATACATTGCCTGCGATGTGTGAACAGTCATACCAACAGTTAAGCCGATGTCGTTCACAGAAATGCTGTCAGGGCTAGTAATGTAGACAACGATAGTGTAACCAGAACGAAGAGTAATGTCGCTAGCAGCAACATTGAAAGTGTATTCAGTGCTACCGATTGTTATGTTCCCGCCGTCACTCAATGTTGCGTTGTAGGGTAGGTCAGCAGATATAGAATCAGTGGTTACTACATAGAACACAGTGTCCCATTCAGATGCTTGTCCACGGACACTAATTTTGTCGATAACTAGGTCTCGACCACCAGTGTTAATCAACATAAAAGCAGCCTGTGACGAATTACCTCCGTCGTGCCAGACATGCTGTTTTGTAATGTGAACAGACTCTTCTTGGACACGAGTGCTAGTAACGTTGATAGCAAAGTACGAAACGACACCAGCGAGCAAAACTGAAACTACCAGTATGATCAGCGTTGTAACAACAGTACTCAAAGCCAAACGATTTCTTCGTAAGTCCCTCATTTTTTATCTCCAAAAACCAGCTACATCAAAAAACGATAAGACAATTTGTGCGTCATAAAAAAGACGCATTTTGTATAATCCATTCATTTTTTAACTAGTTTAATGCCATAATGGGAGTAGGTTTAATTAACGAATCAATAATAATAAGATTAAACGTATATTATATTTACATTTAATTGTGTTCATTTTTATCTTATTCATTTTTCAATCAATTAGCATTGATAATTATTAAAGATTAAAAAAGGCATAATACATAAACATGAAATTATTCACAGCACATTTCCATTTAAATGGTTTTAAAAACTGTTATTGGTTTGGATAAAAAGGGGTTCCCCAAAAAAAAGTAGGGGAAGCTATTATGTTGGCGTAACTGCTTTGACGTTTGATTCCCTGTAATACATTGCTTGAGCAGTGAAGATTTCGATAGATACCGTCAGACCGATGTCGTTAATGGAAATGCTGTCAGGGTTTTCGATGTAGACTAGCATAGTCCAACCGGATTTGAGGATCAGGTCGTGTTCTACTACGGTAAAGTTGTAAGTATCACCATCAATAACGACTGGAGTGGTTGAACCATTCCTATTGAAAAAAGGAACGTAGTTTAAGTCATCGGATATGGTGTTTGTTGTTACAACGGCATTGACGAATTTGTCGGTGGTTGACGAGTTCCAGTCACATTCTTGTCCTCGGACGCTAATTTTGTCGATGACTACGTCTCGACCACCAGTGTTGATAATCATCAAGCTGGCCAAACCCCTGTTGACTCCATTGTGCCAGACGTTATGTTTTGTGATGTGCAATGATTCTTCTTGAACACGGGTACTGGTGACGTTGATTGCAAAGTAAGAAACTACTCCGGCGAGCAGAACTGAAATTACCAGTATGATCAGTGTTGTTACTACTGTGCTCAAAGCTAAGCGATTTTTAAGAGTTCTTCTCATTATATTTCCCACCTCCTATTTTTTTTGGATTTTTCTGGGAAGTGGGCAGAATGGGAGATAAAACGAGAGACAGATAATTACAGAGTTGATTAACATGCAGAAGGTTGGCGCTTCTGTTTTGTTTAATGTCAACTTTGTATTTATTTTGAGACATTTTCTATCCACCCACTTCGAATAACCATTACATATATTCTCTCAAATAAGAGTGTTATGTCGTTTGATTCAAGATTATTCTTGTGGTTTTGCATCCCAAAAGAAAACTATAATTTTTATATCAGTATGATAAATCAAACGGAAAATTCCAAAAAAAAAATCCAAAAGATAAAACCACATTTAGCATCCAGTAAAATACACCAGATATGCTAACTTCTCAAATAATGAATCAAGACCGTAATTACAGCATAGATGTCGCATTCATTCACACACATGGGTAAATAATTTTAGTTTGCAAAACTAAGCCATACATTACCTTAGGTTAGCCACCAACACAGAGATTCATCAAGGAGAGATATCAAAATTGTCTTTAGACATGGAAGAATACAGGGAAGCTTTCGTAGAAGAGGCACTAGAACACATTGACACTGTAACGCAAGCGTTATTGATTCTAGAAAAAGACCCAAAAAATTCTGATTCACTGAATAACATTTTCCGTTCAGCCCACACCTTGAAGGGCTCTTCAGGCATGATGGGCTTTAAAGACCTTCAAGATTTAGCCCACGCCATGGAAGACATTTTTGACGGGTTACGAAAAGGCGGAGAAGTCTCAAGTGACATGATAGACGTCCTGCTGGAATGCATTGACGCGTTAACAATACGCCTTGAAAGCATACAAGAAGGGTCTGATGAAAAAATTGATACAGCCAAATTTGTGGAAAGACTCCAAGAATTTTCTAAAAACAATCAAAATTCAACCAAAAAAACCAAAGAAAAAAAAGCGAAAAAGCAGAGTCAAAAAATATCAGCGGCGGTTGAACTTTGTGAAAAAGAAAATGAGATAATTGAAAAAGCCATGAAAGAGGGCAAGAATTGTTTTGTGGTTGACGTTAAGTTTACAGCTGACTGTGGATTCAAGTCCTTACGAGCAAACATGGTTTTGGAAAATCTTGCAAAAAAGGGCAAGGTAATTTCTACGTTTCCAGATAAAAAAGCCATTAAAGCGGAAAAAATTGAAGAAAAATTCAAAGTTGTTTTTGTTACTGAAGAAACAAAAACAGAAGTTATAAAGTGTGTTGAGTCTGTTTGTGAGGTAGAAAAGGCTAATGTTGAATTGTTTGGTGTAAAGTCAGCGGAAACTAAAAACAAAAAACAGATGACAGAAACTAAGTCTAAGGTTGCTGTTGATGTGAAAACTCCTCAAACTGTTCGAGTTCATTTTGAACAGCTTGACGAGTTGATGAATCTTACAGGGGAGCTTGTGATTAACAAGATTGCGTTGCTTCAGATGACCACAGAAACCAAAGATGATTCGTTGCGACGCCTTGCGGGCAATATTGACCGTTTAACTGCGGATTTACAGGATTTGGCGATGCAGATTCGGATGGTTCCAGTTAGCCAGATTTTTGATCGATTCCCAAGATTAGTAAGGGATTTGTCCCGCAAGAAAGGCAAAAAAACTAACTTGATTGTTGAAGGTCGAGAAATAGAAGTTGACAGGACAGTCTTGGATGAGATTGGTCAGCCTCTTATTCATATTATTAGAAATAGTGTTGACCATGGAATAGAAACCCCCGAAGAAAGAAAATCATCAGGAAAGCATCCAACGGGAACAATAAATTTGTTTGCTAAACGCAAAGGGGAACATGTAATAATTGAAGTTTCGGATGACGGTTCAGGAATTGACCCCCAGAAAGTTAAAAATTCTGCAATAAAAAAAGGCTTTTTGTCTGAGGCAGAAGCAGAAAAAATGACGGATGATCAACTTATAAACTTAATTTTTCTGCCAGGAATGTCTACCTCCAAAACAATCACTGAAACCAGCGGACGTGGAGTTGGAATGGATGTTGTGAAAACCAAAACTAACGCGCTAGGAGGATCAGTGAACATGGAATCAAAAATAGGCACTGGAACCCGAATTAGTCTTCGGTTACCGCCTACTTTGGCTATTGTTACTTCCCTTTTGGTTAAGGACACTAACCAGACTTTTGCCATTCCAACCAGTTTGGTTACAGAAATTGTTAGGATACCAAAACAAGAAGTAAAAATGCTCAGCGGGTTCCGGGCAATAGTTGTTCGGGGTCGAGTTTTGCCTTTGCTTCATTTACATGAATTACTAAAAATTGAAAGCTGTGAAGAACCAGACAACCTAGAAGTTTTGGTAACTCATTGCAGCAATGAGGATCAAAAAGTTGGGATAGTAATCGATTCAGTTATTGGTCAACAAGAAATAATGATCAAACCCCTAGCAGAAACCATGATAAACAGCAAAGGATACAGTGGATTCACCATTCTCGGAAACGGTCGAGTGATTCCAGTACTCGACTTATCCCATTTTATCAATAAAGAAAACAATTAAATAACAAAAAAATTAGGTGACAAAAAAATAATTTTTCCGAAAAATGTGGCTTATTTTACAATATATAACAATAAATAGGTTCAGGTTACATTTCGTATTGTCACTAAAAAACAGTAAAAATACAAATTAGTCTTTGAAAGGCGGTTTGAGACCATTAATATGCAGCACCGACAGGAAAAAAGCCATTTTTTGGTTGCCAATTAAAATTTAGTTATACACCCAAAGGTTCATTACATCTCTGTTGTTTGTATATGTAGGGGAGAGATGTTTAACATGCGTTGCTCAAATTGTGGAATTTGTTGTGAACAAACAATGATGGAACTTTCAAGCAATGATGTGCACCAGTTAAATGTGAAAGGTTATCACTTAGAAGAATTTGCAGTTATAGACAAATATGGTATCCGGCTCAGAAATGTTGACGGATATTGTTATTTTTACAGTCGAACCAAAAAGAGATGTAAAATATATGAAAACAGGCCCCTAGGCTGCTACATATATCCAGTTATGCATGTAACAAATGAAGGAGTAGCAATGATTGACGAATCATGCCCAAGGGGAAAAAGTGTTTCAAAAAAAGAATTGAGAACAAAAGAGAAAATTCTTGACAAACTCTTGAAAAAGATAGACAATGAAATTTTGCACATAGACCCGAGAACGTATACCCCAATCTAGTTTATTCAAAATGTTTTTACTCGAAAATATCAAAGGAGACAGCAAATGAGAGCAATAGACGCAAAAATTCTCGAAGAGTTGGATATGCTTTATGATGACAAAGACTGTTTTGCATCTCTAGACAGTTGGTTGGGAAACGCAGAAAAATACATGACTAATTTAAATCGTCTTTTTCTTGTCGCTAATCATGCAAAACAACAATATCTATCAGAAACTAATGCCATCACTGGTTACTGTACACGAATTATCAAATTATTTAACCAAACTAAAAGTTATGCCAGTGGATGGAATTCGAAACAAAATGGACAAAATCGAACGTTCACAGAAAAATACATCAGAGCTTCAGAGGAGAGTTGGAATACGCTAAACCAATGGACAGAGTCTCAAATAAAGCTACGAGATGAAATCTTAAAACTTGTGGAATTTTTGTACACTGTTGGTTCTAAATAATAAGTTCATTATGTATTTGAAAATTTTACAAAAATAAACAGACAAAAATTTTAGATAGAAACATCTGTGAAAAAAAGCATTCAATTTTAGGAAATATGAAGCCATTATTATTAACCTTTTTTTCATATTGTTTTTAGATAACTTTCAAGTGTAAATCATACTTAAATCTAAGAATGTTTATATTCTCAGAACCTTTGGATATGTTGACGTAATCATTTTTAAACTAAGTAAAATAGGGGAATTTAATGGCATATTTAACTCAAACTAAAAGTGGACAACCAGTTCTTATTTTAAAAGAAGGAACTTCACGGAGCAGGGGACAAGAGGCTCAGAAAAACAATATTATGGCAGCCAAAGTTATTGCTGAAGCCATAAGGTCTACACTTGGACCCCGAGGCATGGATAAAATGATTGTCGACAGCCTAGGTGACATAACCATAACTAACGACGGGGCAACAATACTTGATGAGATTGATGTTCAACATCCAGCAGCAAAGATGATTGTTGAAGTAGCCAAAACCCAAGACGATATGGTTGGCGATGGAACAACAACAGCAGTAGTTCTAGCAGGAGAATTACTAAAAGAGGCAGAAGAGCTTCTAGAAGAAGGTGTCCACCCAACATTAATTGTGAAAGGTTACCGGATAGCAACTCAAAAAGCTTTAGAAGTCTTGGATAAAATCAGCCAAACGGTGGACTTGAATGATAAAGAAATGCTCAAAAAGGTTGCCAAAACAGCAATGGGAAGTAAAGCTGTTGGAACAGCAAAAGAACATTTTGCTGACATTGCTGTTGCCGCAATTAATCACATAGCTGAAAAACAAGGAGACAAATGGATTGTTGACATAGACAACATCCAGATCGTAAAGAAAGCGGGAAAAAGTCTTCAAGACACCGAACTCATAAAAGGTCTAATAGTGGACAAAGAAATTGTTCATTCGGGCATGCCAAGAAGTGTGAAACAGGCTCGAATTGCTCTTGTTGATACAGCGTTGGAAGTTAAAAAAACTGAAGTTAGCGCTCAAATTAGAATTGACGATCCGTCTCAAATTGCGGGCTTCTTAGATAAGGAAGCTAGTATGCTCAGGGAAATGGTTAGGAAAATCAAGAAGTCAAAAGCTAATGTTTTGATTTGTCAAAAAGGAATAGATGATACAGCTCAATATTTCCTTGCAAAGGAGGGTATAATGGCTGTTAGGCGCGTAAAAGAATCTGATATGAAAATGCTTGCAAGATCAACCGAAGCGAAAGTTATTACCAATTTAGATGATATTAGACCAGACGATTTAGGTTACGCTGAGCTTGTGGAAGAACGAAAGATTGGCGATGATGACATGGTGTTCGTTGAAGGCTGCAGGAATCCTAAATCTGTTTCAATTTTGATACGTGCAGGTTTAGAACGATTGGTAGATGAGGCTGACCGTATTATTCATGATGTTTTGTCAGTTATTGCTGATTTATACAAGAAAAATAAGGTTGTAGCTGGGGGTGGAGCCACAGAGACTGAAATTGCAAAGCAACTACGTGAGTATGCAGTTCAAATAGGTGGTAGAGCCCAGTTAGCAGTTGAAGCTTTTGCAAAATCTTTGGAAATAATTCCTAGAACATTGGCCGAAAACGCAGGCTTGGAACAAATCGACATCTTGGTTAATCTGAGATCCGTTCATGAGAAATCCAAAGGATATTTTATGGGTGTGGACGTTTTCAGCGGCGAGATTGTTGACATGTGCAAAAAGGGAGTTATCGAACCGGTAAGTGTTAAGGAACAGGCAATTAAATCAGTTTCAGAAGCATCAACCATGATTTTGAGGATTGACGACGTAATATCGGGCAAAAACATTGGGGCTTCTGGCGGTCCAGGTGGAATGCCTCCTGAATATTAAGAATTTTGCAAATCTAACTCGGTTTAACAATGAAAAGCTGTGAAATAAATGATAATTATTTCAAACACGAGAAGCACACGAAAAAAATTGATCCTTCATATAAAACGAATATACCTGAAAATTAGCCCATGTAAAAAGTTAAACATGTGACAACCATAAATTTCCACAAAACCACGAAATTACCAGGTTGTTGTCCAGCAAACAACAGCAAATTTCAATTTTTGCATCCCCCCATAAGAGGATAAAGAAAAAATAACAGTAAACCTGATTTAATTTTCAGCCCATTCCTTTGCAACGAAACCAACTGAAACACCATCTTTTATAAAAGAACAAAAAATAATCGCAAATTCCCGCATTAGTATTAGCTTTCTTTTTCAGGTGTATTCAAATTCTAAGTCTATTTTTGAAAAATGGGAAAAATATTTTTGTCAATTTTCACTATATTAATTTGTATTTGCATTATTTTTTACTTCATGTATAACGATAATTATCAATTAACAAACTGTTAATATGCCACAATTACCTATAATAATATGGTCCTGAAATATTTGTTACAAAAATGTCGGTACTGCGGGAAATTAATTTTTTTCCGCGAAAAAGGTCACGCAAAAGAAGATAGGTGCGATCTCAAAAAGTGAGATAAAAATGTACTAATTTAGATAGTATCACGCACCAAGATAGTATCCTAGTTTTAATGCATAGGAGGGAGATAAATGGCAAGAACAATTACAGAATTTGAAAAGAAAACATACAACTATATTAAAGAACAAAAAGACGTACATATTTCCAATATTCCTAAAATGATGTGGGGTGCAATTCCGAACCTTAGGAATGCAGGACTAGTCAGGACTCATAAAAAAACCACAGCTCCGTGGGCACAAAAAAAACACACTTTTGTAAAAATTATCGAAGAAACCAATAAAAAATTATAAGGAGTAAAAATTCCTCTTTTATTTGGTTTTCAGGCTTATTTCACAATTAGAACAATAAACTGCTGGGTTATGTCCTGATTCAGCGGTAAAAGACAACAAAAGGCTGGATTCATCTACAAAAGGAAGCTCAGAAGTGACCATTACTGGGTAGATATAAATGGAGATGAAATTGCAGAGAAGCCTTACACATTAGATGAAAACAACCACAACAATTAGTCACTAATCCAACAAACAGTATTCCAGAAGTTTCTTCATGATATTTTACCACAATTTTTTAGTTCAGCTTTAGTTATCATCGGGTTAAGAAGTAAATCTGGAAAAACATCTCAAATTATACCGTTTTTTGAAAAGTTATTCTGTTCTAGCAAATAGAACACTATGTTCTAAAGCATGGCATTAAGTTTGTTATTTTAGCATTTGTTATGTGGTGAAAAACAATGAACCAAAAACGAAATAAAAAATATCTGTGGATTGCTGTTTTTGCAGCCGTTTTAGTTTGCTGCAGTAGCATTGCTTGGGTCTTGGCAGGCTCAAATCAAAATGAAAATATTGTACCAAATGAAACAAACGATTCTCTAAATTCAGAAATTTCTTCGCCTGAACAAATTAGGGATGAGATTATACAATACATCCAAGATAACCACCCAGATGTAACAGTTTTGATAAACAATTTTGAATGGACTGGTGGACTTGTAGAAACAGGTCTTCTAGGTGCTGGACTCTATAACTATCAAAGTGAAGGCTGGACTGTTGAAATCTCGTACCCAATAGTTGCTAACCCAACATTTGATGTTAAAGTTGAATATTCTGTACCCTCTGGAATGATCTCGATTCCTTATTCATTGAACTGGGAAGGCACATGGGAAAACGGCACAATAACAGAAACAAACTATTTTTTTGCCCAATAAATGGGCATATTCCCTTTTTTCTTTATTAACTCAAAACTAGGTTTGTCAAGAAAGAAATGGGTTTACTGAGACTCTAGCACAGGCTATTGAGGATAAAAAATGAAAAAAATTTGCTACTATCACTTTGGTTATTTTTTCATTTTTTGTGTTTGAGCCTTTTCAGCCCCATTTCTCCCATACTTTTACTCCCAAAAAAGAAAAAGGGAGGGAAAATTGGTTATTTTCGCCTTCTTAGCACAAAGAACACTGCTACGCTGATGAGTGCAATAACTGCAACTGCTATGACGATTGCCATTTCAGTGGTGATCAACGGTGCTTCTGGTTGGGTTGGTTCAATAGGCACTTCGGGGGTTTCTGGTTCTTCAGGTTCAATAGGTGCTGCAGGTGTAGGTGCGGGGTCTACTACAATAGCAGTTTGTGTGTTTGAACCGTAGTATCCTGCAGTTCCTTCAAAGGTTGCAAATATGGTGTATATGCCTTCAAGTTCTGGTCTGAACGAGAAGCTGTAGTATCCGTTGCTGTCTGTTGTGGTTCGACCAATGTCCATTGTATTTCCTTCAGGAGTAACTGCCCAGAAGATTACTGTAACTCCATTTGTGTTTGAGGGGCGAGCCATGTGTTTGTAGACGTATAGCATCCATTCGCTCATGGATTCATCTGCTACTGCTGGAACTCCATTGGGGAACCTTGTTGTTAACTCAATGTCATTAGTTCCTGGTGATATGTCGGTGATCATGCCTTCTAGTATTACGCTGCTTCCTACTGTTGCACCTTTGGGTGAAGCAGTAAGTGTAGTTTTACTTGCACCCTTGCCGATGGCATAGATACGTTGGTCATATGAATCCATTGTTGCAATTATGCTGTCGCCTATTACGGCTTTACCACCCCAATCTGTTTGACGGAATAACCCATCTGCTCTCCAGATTACTGAACCATCATCAAGATCAAGGCATATGAATGGAGCACCCCGCGGTTTAGGATCAACTGGAGAGTGCTCACTGTGACCAAGGTAAATTTTTCCATCAGTTATGAACACAGGCTGTACTGGCCAAGAATTGCCCCACAGAATTTCATTGAATGGATCGGATGCATCATAAGACCAGATTAAATTACCGGTGTTAGAATCGTATGCATTCACGACTCCAGCCATTCGAGCTGCTACAATAACTTTGCCTTCTGCTATGTTACTTATCATTCCATATATACCCAAATATGGCATCGATTCAGTAGGTCCCCAAAGTTCTTCACCAGTATTTATATCGAATGCCCAAACTTGCCTTGTTTCTTTTGCCTGTAATGTGAAAATTCCTTCTTCGCTACTAGAAGCACCATACGATATGCCCAAGTCACCTTGTGGGGGAACCCATGTGTTTTGCCACACCAAATCTCCATCTTCTAAACTAAGACACCATTGATTAACAGGATCGTCTCCAATACCACCCCATCCAGAAACATCGTTTCCAACAGCTTTATCTTGAGTTATGAATCGTATTGCTCCAGGCAAACCAGTTGGAATTGTAACATTGTATTCATAGCCTCTGTTCCCATCCCATGTTTGACCATATGGTCTGAAACTTCCGGTATCAAAACCTACGCCATCACCGAAGATTACGCGGGTTGAGTTCCATTTTGCCAACCAACCGGCTGCAGTATTGATGTTATAAATTATGATTTCACCGTTGTCCCCTCGGATAGTTGTACTAGCTCCAAACATTATACTTCCAGCTGGGACGTTTTCCATTGAGTATTGCCAGATTCCTGTTAGAGGATCAAAAGCATGCCAAATATTTTTAGAGGTAAATGTGGCAAAATCAAAAATTGATTCTGTTGCCCATAGAAAATCAAAAACTGCGTGATAGTTAAAGGAGTCAAAATAAAATGTTTGACCAAAAGCAAGTCTATGAACCGATCCATCAGGAGCAGTTAATGGTTTTTCCCATAATACTTCACCTGTGTGTAGATTAGTCGCAACAACTATCTGAGATTCAGGACCTCCGGCTAATCCAGAGTGATATTTGTTATAGAACAGTATACCACCAATAACTACAGAGCCAACGAATTTTCCTTCGTACGCGTCACCACAATCAAAAGCGTGAAATCCAGTTGCTCCACCGGCGACACCACCAAGTTCTAACCAATCAGTCCATAATATGTGGGCTGTTTCAGGAGCATAATCGTTGTAAGGTGCATAACTGTTTGCTGGACGATCAACCCAGTTGCCAGCAATACTGTACCATTCTCGATTTTGTCCATCTATTGGTCGGCTCCAGTATTCATTTGGAAATGGTGAAGGAGTGTAGTATTCTTTTGGATCTTGATTTACAACAAGTTCTAGTTCTTCACTGTCATCAGCTTCATACAGTATAGTACCAACGAATTCGGGGTCAAACACTGGGGGTGAAGTCCACGTGTAAGTTTGTGCAGGGAAATGTGTTTGGAGGGTATATGTTCCAATCATTGTGGGTACGAATATTGTTCCGGTTCCACCTGTAGAGTCTGTTCTGAATGGACCAAGAGTTTCTTCGTTTCCGTTAGGGTCAGTAACGGTAACTGTTAGACCTTCCCATCCATCACTTACTACATTTAGATAGTCCGTGATTCCTACGTGCAGCAATACTTCTTGATTTACACCTACGGGGTTTGGTGTAGCACCAATGTATGCATATGCTGTTTTACTGTAATCGTATTCTTGTCCGCTGACTGTTGGCAAAATAACAATTATAGTTGAAATTGTCAACATCAGAGCCAAAACGATTGCAAAAATTTTTCTATTATAATCTAGTTTTTTCATTTTTTTCCCTTCATAATAAATATTGGTATTCAATCGAAATGTATATAATATTTGTCATGAAAATAAGCCTAGAAAAAAACTAAAAAAGAAAAAATATTAAATAATGTAGTAACATGTGCACATCACCGTAGTTCTTAACATTCCCCTGAAATTGACAGTAGAGCAGAAATTGTTGAATTCATATATAAAAATGGATTACATCAACACATAGTAGACAAAAGAACAAGTTTTGGGAACAGAGGAAAAAAGGTAAAAAATAAGCAGTTCATTCAGATTTTTATTTTTTGTAATGCATCGATGATGGAAACACCCTTTAAGTGTTAACATTTTATTGTTAGTTAATAGTGTTTCTTGAAAACACACTAGCAGTTGATTTGTTATGGTTAAGAGGGTGGAAACTCGGTCTGATAACGCTCGTCATGTTATTTTGAAGTATGAAAATTCGTTGTATTATGTTGACCAAGTGAATGTTGAATTTTCTGAATCAAACCAGAAGTATAATGCGATTTTTCGGGCAAAACAAGTTGATGGCGGTCAGATGGTTGATTTGGATTTTGACATTTCACAAAAAATGTACGAAGTATTATTAGAATACACCAGATTGGATAATTCTGATCTTTTGCTTGTGTTACAGATTGAAAATAATGAGTTTACGTGGTCCTTTGTGAGCGAGAGTTGGCTCAAGCAACAAAGTGAAACAAAAAAGCTCAGATATATTGTGTAGTTTTTGCCTTTTTTGTTAAACTTGATTGTTGTTAGGGTTTTTTGGTATTGTTCAGTAATAGGTCATAGTAATCGAATATATTAAGACATAATATTTTTATTGGTTTTTCACTATTACTCGTTCTCGGGTGGGAACGTAATGAGAATCTTAACATTAAAAACCACAACCAAACCAAGAGGTTATGGAGGATTTTAACCATGGCAGGAGTTCTAATAGCAGACGATGCTTCATTCATGAGAAACGTGCTTAAACGAATTGTCATGCAATCAGGACACGACGTAATCGCAGAAGCAGGTTCAGGAGACGAAGCAATACTACTATACAGACAACACAAACCAGACCTAGTTCTAATGGACATAGTAATGCCAGCAGGGGAAATGACCAAAGATGGAATTGAAGCCCTAAAAAAAATAATGGAAGAAGACCCCGCAGCAAAATGTGTAATGTGCAGCAGCATGGGTCAACAAAGCCTCATCGTTGAAGCTTTGAAGTCTGGAGCCAAGGACTTCGTAACCAAACCTTTCAAACCCCAGAAAGTTCTAGAAGTTTTGTCCAAATACTGCTGAGGACATCCCCGTGTGGACCCGACTTCTCCAACTGCTATTAACAAATAATCCATTAAACACACACCTAACCAAAATACCAAACAGGTTTGATTCAACATGCACAACTAAACCAATTTTTTCATCTTTAATGTCATCAACTACAACCACTCAAAGTCCAAAAATGGGACATCTAGAAGAAGTCAGGGTAGACATGGCAGAAATGAAAATTGAACGAAGACCAGTTTCTCTGGTAACAAATGTTGGCTCATGCGTCGCGATATGCATCCATGACCCAATAAACAAGTGCGGCGGAATGGCTCATATAATGCTACCAAGTTCTAGCATATGCCGTAAAGACGTTTTGCATTCAAAATACGCTGACACAGCAGTTCCAGCATTAACAAAAGCACTAAAGCAATCAGGAAAATGCAGCTTCGCCTTATCGGCCAAAATTGCAGGCGGCGCTAACATGTTTCCTAACTTGAATTCTAATACAATGAATATTGGAACAAAAAATGTGGAAGCAGTGAAACAGGCGCTAACAGAACATGGGATTAAACTGTTGGCAGAAGACGTTACAGGAATAGTTGGCCGAAAAGTTACATTCAATGTTGTTACCGGAGAAGTTTACGTGCGAAACGGAAATGGAGATGCTACAAAAATATGATAGAAAAAGCAATGCAAAAAAGCAATGACCTAGATCTTGAAATCTTTCTAGAATTAGGAAGCATAGGTGCAGGTAACGCAGCTACATCGTTATCTGAAATTTTTCAGGAACAAATATCCATAGAAGTTCCAAAAATTCACGCTGTGCCAAATGAACGGGTTCAAGACTTTTACGAACAACAGGGTGTTGAATCAACTGGAATTTACATGCAACTACGAGGAGACGCCGACTGCGATGTCTTGCTGATTTTCGAAAACAAAGAAGCAAAAAAAATAGCATCAATGATGACAATGATGCCCATTGAAGAGTTAGACCCAGAAATGGAAACTTCTGCAATAGAAGAGCTCGGAAACATTGTAATCGGTTCGTTCTTAGCGGCATTGTCTGATTTTACAAGTGTAAATTTGGTACCTTACCCACCTGAACGAACAACAGATTCCTTTGAAAGAATATTTGAAAAGTTCACAGGAAAACAGTTAGTCAACTCTGATGTGGCAATAATCTTTGACACACATTTCAAACGTTCTGACGGAAACATAAGTGGCGTCCTAATGATGTTCCCAAGTGAAGAAATGCACAAAGCGTTAACAGATAAAGCAAAGGATTGGGTTTAAAATTGCAAACATTTAAACAAAATAACAGTCAAAATCTGGAATCTTTTGACCCAGAAAATCAACTTAACTGTGACATACTTTTAGAATTAGGAAACATAGGTTCAGGAAACGCAACCACAGCCCTTGCAGACATCCTCAACGAAAGAATAGTAGTAGAAGTCCCCCGATTGCATGTTTCACCTCCACATTTGGTTCCAAGGCTGTTTGGAAGCCGTGATAACATGATGACGGTCATTTACATGCAACTACGAGGAGAGGCAGACTGCGACATTTTATTGGTATTAGAAATGGAAGAGGCAAAAAGAATCGCAGCCATGATGGCAATGACCACACCCGAAGAACTTGACGAAGACACAGAAAACTCTGCAGTAGCAGAATTGGGAAATATCATGATTGGCGGATTTCTCAGTGCAATTGCAGACTTTACTGGAGTGGAAATGGTTCCAAGACCACCCAGCCTGGTCAGAGGACCTTTTGAGTGTGTTCTAGATAGCTTTCTTGTAAAACAGGCCTTACTTACAGAGGCCGCATTAGTGTTTGACGCTTGTTTCAGACGAAGCACCAGCGAAGTCGGAGGAAGCTTAGTAGTTTTCCCAAGTGTAGAACTCCAAGAATTACTTGTAACACAGAGCCAAGAATGGCTATAGTGAAACCAACTATATTCTATCCAAGATTGACACATTGCGGTTTTTTGTTTACACAAATGAGTTATTGGCGTTCACCTTTGATTGCAGAAAATTGTTGTTTGAATAATTGTTGGGGTTATTGAAAATATTAACTAAGAGTTCATAACTCCTATCTAGAAGCTGAAGTTGTTTGATAAGGTGTGTGGGTGGAAACTAAGTGAATCAAACATGTTCAACTGTAGACGTAGGCACTGAAATTGATTTTCAAATGCTCAAAGAGGTAATGAATCAAGGTACGGGAATTAATTTTGATTACTACCGTGAGTCTTACTTGAAAAGGCGATTAAAAGTAAGATTAACCCTAACAAAAACTCACACTTACTCCAAGTACATGCAATTTCTTAAAACAAACCCAGAAGAATTTAAGCGATTAATCGACGATGTCACAGTAAACTACACCAAATTCTTCAGGGACACAGACGTCTACGATTTTTTGAAAGACACACTTCTTCCTAAACTCATATTCTCATCCAAACCATGGATTAGAATTTGGAGCGCAGGATGCGCAACAGGTGAAGAGCCATATTCTCTAGCCATGCTAATTCATGAAGTTTCAAAAATTCCACCAAAAGAACGACGAGTTACAATATACGCTTCAGACATCGATGAAACAGTTCTGGACAAGTCAGCCCGTGGAGAATACGATAAACGAGCAACAGAAAGCATCAACAAAAAGTTGCTTGAAAAATATTTTGACTTTGAAGACAACATATACAAGGTTAAACACTTTATAAAAGAAATTATTCATTTCGAAAAACAAGATTTAATGGCTCCACCGGTGCGCCGGAACCTGGATTTAATTTTATGCCGAAATGTCATGATCTACTTTTCCAGAGAAATTCAACAAATAATTTACGGACATTTCTATAACTCCCTGCGACCAGAGGGCTACTTGATATCAGGCAAGACAGAATTTATCGCTGGAGAAGCCAGCCAAAAATTTGTTGACGTTAACTCAAAATGCCGAATTTACCAAAAAGGCTGATAACTGCGTGGTGGGTGTTAGAAAAATGGGGGATAAGCTCATAGTTATCCTTGGCAAAAAAATTAATTTTGAACTAAAGAAAATAATCCCAAACCATGATGAAACTGCAACTTACAAACAAATATCAGCTGAACAGGTTACTAATGCCTGAACATTTCAGCCCTTAACGGAGTTGTGCCTTCCTTACAATTTTTGACTTATAGATTTTTGATATGGTGAATTACTATTACGGCATCATATGGAGAACAATAGGAAATAATGGAAACGGATTCAACATTAAAAATGTGAATTTAGTTTTTTGAAAACGTGATTCATTATTGTGTGTCTGACTTGTGTATGCACACAATGTAATAGTTTTTTGAATCTACATTTTTTTTATTGGGGAATTCGGAGGAAAACAAATTGGCGAAAACAACACAATTAGATGAAACATCTAACACTTATACTCAGTATCTTGAAGGCGTTCAGGGGGCAGTTGTAGCCATAAACAAAGATTTTGATGTTACGTACATCAACGAGTTCGGCGCGAAAATGCTGAAGTCAAATCCGGACAAACTTGTTGGCAAAAAATGTTATGACCTTTTCAAAACTAAAGACTGCAAAACACCCAAATGTGTTTGTGCGATTGCAATGAAGAAAAAGAAACAAGCAACTGCTCAAACAAGAAACAGCGAAATGCGGATTTGGAACACAGGCTCACCACTTTGTGATGACAAAGGTAAAGTTATTGGTGCAGTAGAATACTTGGTCGATATAACTTCCCTCAAAAAGGAAGTCGAATTAGCTGAAAAACAAGCACAATATCTACAAGGAGCTCAAGCATCCATTGTCGCAATAAACAAAGATTTTGAAGTTACATTCCTCAATGAATATGCAGCAAGCTTGTTGGGATCAACTCCTGACAAGTTCATTGGAAAGAAATGTTACAATCTTTACAAAACAGAAGATTGCAAAACACCGAAATGTGCATGTGCTATTGCAATGAAAAACAAAAAGCCAGAAACATCTGAGACTATTTCAGATGGTAAATGGCACATTCGTTACACGGGTTCACCACTTTTTGATAATACAGGAAAAGTGATTGGTGCAATTGAGTCAGTCGTTGATATTACTGAAATTAAACAGATGCTAGAAAACACTCAAAGTTTGGTTCAAGTTAGCACTTCTGTGTCTGATAACATTGCTGGTCTTTCAACAGAGATACTCTCAACAGCAGAAAACATCGGTGCAATGGGTGCACAATCAGCACAAGCATCTGAAAGATTAAGCAACACAATGGAACAGGTAATGGCTGCCTCGCAAAATGTTTCGGATGGTGCCCAAAGCCTTTCTAAACTTGCTCAAGAAACACAAAAGAACGTCCAAGTTTTGATGCAAAAAATGACCAACGTTAGCACAAATACTGAAGAAGTAAACAAAATTGTAGACACATCTAACAAAGTAGCACAAGAAGCCAGTGAAAACGGAAAAGAAGCCCTAAAATCATTAAACGCAATCAAAGCAGCATCAAGCGATGTTGGAATAACTATCAGTGAAGTAAACGCTTCAGTCAAAAACGTTGCTGGATTAGCAGACGATATATCCCAAATTGCAGGACAAATTAACATGTTAGCCTTGAATGCTGCAATCGAAGCAGCTCGAGCAGGCGAGGCAGGACGAGGATTCGCAGTCGTAGCCGATGCAGTAAAACAACTCGCCGGACAAGCAGGAACTGCAGCAAAAACATCTGTTGAATCTATTGATACAATTACCAAAGCCGGAGAACGTGCAGGAACTATGTCAAAAAGCGCAGATCAAGCAGCCGTAGAAGGTGACATGAATGTTAACGATGCAGTTACTGGTTCCCAAAAAGTAGCGGAATCCATGCAACAAATTCTGGGAGTAACCAAGAACCTACAAGCAGCAGTCCAAGAATCTGTGAGATACCTTGAAGACGTAGGTGGAGTTGTTGAGCAGGTAGCAAGTTTCTCTGAAGAATCTGCATCTGCATCTGAACAAACTGCAGCCAGCATTGAAGAACAAACCGCAGCAACCGAAGAAGTAGCAGTAGCAGCAACCAAAGTTCAGGAAGAAGTAACCAGAATCATGGAACTTGCTAAAAAGATTGAATCTGAAGTCAAGATGTTCAAAGACATGTGGCAGTAGGGGCATCAAGCATGGCAGTAACTAATGGAATACAAATCGTCAACTTTACGGTTGGAGACGTTAACTACGGCGCACCCGTGGAGCAAGTCAGGGAAGTTCGAGATGTGCAAGCTGTAACTCCGGTTCCCGGAGCCCCCAGCTACGTTGAAGGCGTAACTAACCTTCGAGGACAAATCATAACAGTAATGGACCTTCGCAAACGCTTGAACCTAGAAGGCAAAGAAAGTAGCGGTGAAAAAATTATTGTCATCGAGATGGGAAAAACTGCAGTGGGCATTGTAGTTGATTCTGTAACAGAGGTTTCAACAATCGCTGAAGCAGACATTGAAAGGGGCATTCAGGTAACAAAAAAACTGGAAGAATATGTGGTTGGCGTTGGAAAACAAAAAGAAAAACTGGTAGTCATTCTGGATTTGGCCAAAATAATAAGTGACAGCAAAGACAAAGCGGATGAGCAAGAAACTTCCGCGCGCAACAAGGAACCTGCAGCAAAAATCGTTCCAATTGCTTAACTAAATAACAAACGTGATTAACCAATAATTGAACAAAATTTTGTTCCTTTCCCCTTTTTAGTCATAACTCAAATTGGATGGTGATTTTGTGGGGAATACATTTTGAAAGTTTTAGTTGTTGATGACTCTGCGTTTATGCGAAAGGTCATCACTAAAATCGTTGACTCAGACCCCGATTTAACTGTTGTTGGATCTGCTTTTGATGGACTTAATGCCTTAAAAAAAATCAAAGAATTGGACCCCGACGTTATCACGTTAGACGTTAACATGCCGCGGATGGACGGATTAACTACACTAAAAGAGATAATGAAAACAAATCCCAAGCCAGTGGTAATGGTTAGTGCAACCACCAAAGAAGGGGCAGAAACAACTTTCAAAGCACTTAGGTTAGGAGCTGTAGATTATATCCAAAAACCTTCAGGACAAATCTCTTTGGATATAGAAAAAGTAAGAAATGAACTTGTAGAAAAAATCAAAACTGCTGCAGAAGCAAACCTTGTTACTCATGAACACGAAACTTATTCACCAATTAAAATTAAACAAGAAATCGCAGAAAAAATCATTACTATTGGGGCTTCAACTGGAGGACCTCCCGCAGTGGAAGAAGTTTTGGTTCATCTACCAGAAAACAGTCCCCCTATTCTGATTGTTCAGCACATGCCAAAGGGTTTCACTAAGTTGTTTGCAGAAAGGTTAGACAAGCTTTGCAGTTTCCAAGTAAAAGAGGCAGAAAAAGGAGATAAAATTGAACACGGACTAACCCTTATTGCCCCTGCAGGTCAACACATGACAGTTTCAGGCAACGGAAGGATAAAACTAGACAAAGGACCCAGCATCCATGGAGTCCGGCCAGCAGTTGACCCCATGATGAAAACAGCAGCCCGAGTTTTTCAAGACCAAGTGATCGGAGTAATCCTAACCGGAATGGGACGGGACGGCTCTTGGGGCATGAAAGCCATCAAAGAAAAGGGCGGAAAAACAATAGCCCAAAACAAAAAGACATGCACCGTATATGGCATGCCCAAAATAGCCATAGAAGAAGGCAATGTTGACAAAATCCTTCCAATAACTAAAATCCCACAACAAATTATAAAATGGTGCTAAAGTTCCCTTTAAAAAACCAGCAACCCAAGCACGATTAAACCAAAATAGTTAGATGATTTAGCATATTAGTGTTTTAACATTAGTTCTATATTGAAAAGGTTTTTTCTAAAAATTAAGGAATAATAAAAATTGTTCCGAATTATGTGACCAAAAAAGGGATTTTTTGGTTGACCTATGTTTTGGAGGTTGAAGTTTACTGCTATAGTATGCTAGGTATTAGGGATTGTAGTCCTAATAGCGCTGAAATGATTACGGATCCGATTGCTGTTCCGGCAAGAACCATTATGTTTTGTGGAGTGAGGGGTAGAAATGAGTTAGATGGTGTTTCTTGTTCTTTGGCTATGATTTCGTATTCTATGATTTGTTCAGTAGTAGCGTTTACTTGAACAGTTGCAATTTTTTTGCTTAATGCTACTTCTACAACATAGATTTCCTCTTCCTCTTCCAGGGAGGCTTTAACTGGCTTGAGCATCTGCTTGTTTCCTAATCGTTTCAAAAAATCAGTAGCAATTGTGGTTACTTGTTCAGCGTTAAGAAGTTTAGTTTCCTCTTCTTCCTCTTCTGCTTCTGCCTCGTCGTAAGTTTCTTCTGGTGCAGACATAATGCTCCTATGCTCCAATCAAATATTCGATAAAAAAGACATAAAAAAAAGCGTGTGTAACATATTGAACTGACATAAAAAATGCAAAAGTATATGTTAAAAGGCATATTATCAGTTAAATCCAGTAATTGAATAAATCAATATTTTAGGTAGTTAGCCCATATTCATAACCATTTTTACTCTCAATTACTAACTTGCTATCAGAAATTGAGGTAACTCAACAAAAAACAGTGAGGAATAGTCGTGGGTGGGTGGTCGACTAAAGGATTGTTTTTATTCACAATCATACTAGTTTGGACAGTGACAAGTATCATTACAATACCTTGCACTGTGTGTGCAGCACCCAATGTTCCTTATCCATTGGGTAAATGGGATTACATTAGTAAACCTGTTCTTCCTGTTTATATCAATGCATCCGAGATTGAAATTGGAGAATACAAAACTTTTGTGTATCCCCTAGAAGAGGGAAAAATGTACCGAGTTTACTGCTATGGTGAGTGGATAGACTACGCCCCAGAAACCAACAAAACAGACTACGACCTTTTCGTTTATAATCCTTCAGGAAAATTAGAGTCTTACCACACTGAAGCTGCGGGATTGCCTGAACACTTGGGAACGACAGTTGATCACCCATTTTTTATTCCAGAAAAAACGGGAGATTACAGTTTCCAAATTAAAAACGACGCCAGAGAAAGCAACGGTGCCCAAGCAGCCACTTTGATGATAATTGAACACATTAAAACAGACCAATGGTACGAGCTGGACATGGAAGGAAAAGTAAACGACAATCCCGTTCTAAAAACTTCGTGGGGATACGAATTCACCACAAACGCTAGCCAAATAGAGGTTATTGTTCAAGTTCCCGACAGTCTGGACATGTACGAAGCCCGATTGTATATTATGGCAAACCCATCTGCAGGAGCAGGCACAGTTCTAAACGGTTTACCATTACCAATAGAACAGGGACTATATGGAAAACTTTCAGGAATTTATGGCGGATACAACGTTAACAGCAAAGGAGTAAGAATCAAAGACGCTATGGCAAGCTGCGAATATCCAGGACAAGACATGCTAATCAACTTCACAGCCCCAAGTCAAGGAGACATATTATATCACCTTGCACTAATAGCTGAACATGGAAACGGCAAAATCAAATTCATGGTTAAAACAGATTTTGACCAACCAGAACTAACAATAATTGACAATGTGGAAAAAGCAGAACCCAACATAGGAACAGACATAAACGTGCTCATAGAAGAACAATTCAACTTAGAATCTGTAACAATGAATTACACAAAAGATAACGGGGAAAAATACTCGAGCATCGAGATGGAGACAGAACAAAACCAAATATTCACTGCAACAATTCCAGGACAACCTGCGGGAACCTTAATCGAATACACGGTTGAGGCAAAAGACGTAGGAGGTAACATTGGACAAATCAGTGGCAGTTACTGGGTGAAAAATTCTGAAAACATAACTTTGGATGTTTCAAGCAAAGTTGTGGAATATGGAAACTCAATCACAGTAATAGGTTCAACCCGAGCTGGAAAAGGAAACGTTACATTATACTATCAACTGGAAAGTGACTTTTTAGCAACCACAATATCCAACAAGACAACAGAAGATACAACACAAAATGAAACTTCAACTGATACAGTAATATCCAGAATAGCAACTACAGACGCTTCAGGCAGTTTTTCTGACGTGCCACCGTTAAAAAAAGGTGGAGATTGGCTAGTTTGGGCAACTTGGAATGGAAGCGAAACATACTTTGGAACAACCAGTGAACAAGAAAGTTTTACAATACTGAAAAATTACATAGCGGTATCATGTAACGTAACTTCAAAAACTGTTGAGATTGGAGAGAACATAACAATAACGGGAGTGACAATCCCAAGAGCAGCCAATTTATCGGTTAACTTGGTGTTTATCGACCAGAACACAACCACCACAAAACGTGTAATCACCGATGAAAACGGAACATATACAGCAAAATGGGAACCCACAGCCATGGGAATTTGGCAAGTTCACGCAAACTTAGCAGAAAACGATACATTAAGCCAGGCATACAGCAACGTAACCACTTTCACGGTAACAGACACATTCCTAAACCAGTACTTCATTTACATAATTGGTGGTGGGGGTGGTGCTGCAGCAGTTTCTGCAATAGTTTTCATTAGAAAACGCCGTGAAGACTACGACGACTAAAATTATTGTTAGAAAAGGAAAAGGGGGAACACACGCAAAAAAAGGTGAATTGTCGTGTGGGTGGGAACGCAGATTCAACCTTGAAATATGTTGCGTGTGTTCTATTCAGGTTCTGACTCTAAGCAATAAAACAATTTTGGTACAAGAATATTGATTTCAACTAAACTTTGAACAAACAAAACCTAAACGGACAAATCACAGAAGAGTTAAAAGTAGTCTCGAACAGAGTTTGACAAGAGATTGATAGGCTTTTATTAATAATGGAGCCTTGAAGGTCTACTGTGGAGGAGAAAACATGAAAGAACAGCACCTGTCAAAAAAAGACGTTGAACATGTAGCATGGCTGTCCCATATAGAGCTCTCGGAAGAAGAAAAAGAGTTGTTTACGGAACAGTTCAATGACATTCTTGAATATTTTAAAAAAATTGACGAAGTAGACACCGAAAATGTAGAACCAACCTATCATGTTTTAGACCTCAAGAACATCACTCGAAAAGACGAAATAGTTCCTTCATTGTCCACAGAAGAAGCATTAAAAACGGCCCCCAAAAAAGAGAAAAAATTCTTCAAAGCCCCCAGAATAGTATAGGAGCCAAATACATGTCAGACTTGCACAAATTAACAGCCCAACAGACCATACAAAAAATAAAAAGCAAAGAAGCATCCGCACAAGAATGTTTGGAAGCAGTCTTTGAACAAATCCACAAAGTTGAAGATAAAATTAACGCGTTTGTAACACTTGTTGAAGACCAAGCCTTAAACAGAGCCAAAGAAATTGACAAAAAAATTTCTGAAGGAAAAAAAGTCGGAAAACTAGCAGGGGTATCAATCGCAATAAAAGATGCAATATGCACACAAGGGATTTTGACAACCTGCTCGTCTAAGATGCTTGAAAATTTTGTTCCCCCCTACAATGCCGAAGTTATTAATAGAATCAAACAACAAGACGGGATAATAATTGGAAAAACAAACATGGATGAATTCGCAATGGGCTCATCCACAGAAACCAGCTATTTTGGACCAACCTTTAACCCGTGGGATAACTCACGAGTTCCCGGAGGATCATCCGGAGGAAGTGCAGCATGCATCGCCACTGACGAAGCAGTCCTGTCATTAGGAACAGATACAGGAGGTTCGATTCGTTGCCCTGCAAGTTATTGTTCGGTTGTTGGATTAAAACCAACATATGGACTAGTTAGCCGTTACGGATTAATCGCATATGCCAACAGCCTAGAACAAATAGGACCCATGGCAAAGGACGTTTACGATTGTGCACTATTTTTAAGCGTAATTGCGGGTCATGACACGAAAGATGGCACATCAGTTAATCAACCCATAAAAGATTACACCCAATTCTTAAAAAACGGCGTTAAAGGACTTAAAATCGGAGTACCCAAAGAATTTTTTGGTGAAGGAACAAAACCTGATGTTAAAAAACAGGTTTGGAATGCAATTCACAAACTGGAAGAATTAGGTGCATCATACGAAGAAACTTCACTGCCCAGCTTGGAGCAGTCCCTTGCAGCTTACTATATTGTCGCAATGTCTGAAGCCAGCTCGAATTTGGCTCGGTTTGATGGGTTACGTTACGGTTATCGCATAGACAAAGATGAAGCAGACTGGGCAACAGTTTATTCCAAAAACAGGCGAACCGGATTTGGAGCTGAAGTAAGGCGACGAATAATCTTGGGCACTTATGCGCTTTCAGCGGGTTACTACAACAAGTATTACTTGAAAGCCCTTAAAGTTCGAACATTAATTCGTAAAAACTTTGAAGAAGCTTACAAAAAATTTGATGTTTTAATGGGTCCAACTATGCCGTTTCCTCCCTTTAAAATTGGCGAAAAAATTGAAGACCCCCTCCAACTTTACATGAGCGACGTAGACACGGTTTCAGCAAACCTAGCAGGATTACCTGCAATTTCTGTCCCTTGTGGATTTACTAAAGGGCTTCCAGTGGGATTACAGATTTTGGCGCCCCACCTTCGAGAAGACCTCACTCTACAGGTTGCTTACACCTTTGAACAAAACACAGAATTCAGCAAGCAAAAACCCAAGCTTTAATGAAAAGTTACGAAAGAACTATAGTCTGCATTTTTCATTAACTGGTAAGTGACCCCTAATGGATAAACCATATTTCCGTGAACTCTTTGAACCCCAACTTGAAAATCCAATTTTAGTAGAGGGACTCGCAGGTCTAGGCAATATTGGAATGATTGCCGCATGTCACCTTATAGAATGCACAGATGCTAAACCTTTCGCTGAAGTTTATGCACCATATTTTCCAGATTACGTGACAGTAAACAAGGAAGGAATCTGTCGTCCACCCCGTTACAGGTTTTACGTTGCAAAAACAGAAAAAAGCCATTTCATAATCTTAACTGGAGACGCCCAACCTTCAATGGAGGATGGACTAGCTCACTACGACATCAGTGATGAAATACTGAATTTTGCCGCAAAATATGGAACAAAACGCATAGTCACCTTAGGGGGAGTGGCAACGTCAAATGCAGCAGACCAAGTTTATATTGCTGCTACATCTGATTCTCTGGCTCAAAAACACCTTGATAAAGGAACCACAATATACAGCGAGGGAAAAATCGCAGGTGCAACTGGACTATTAATTGGGCTTGCAAAAAAACGGGGATGGAAAGGCATCTGCTTACTAGGAGCAACTTCAGGTTTTGGAACAGAACGAGCCGCTGCCCTTTCAATCTACAAAGTGTTACAAAACATACTTGAATCAGACACAAAAACCCTTGAAACAAAACCTGAACAAAAATCAGAAGGTTAAATCAGTTTAAACATTATTCATTTTTCAGGGTTGAAAGTTTTTCTTGAATCAGTTGGTTAGCTAACCCTGGGTCTGCTTTTCCTTTAGTTGCCCGCATCAATTGTCCAACAAGAAAGTTAACTGCACTCTGCTCCACAAGAGCATCTTGAACACATTTTGGATTTTCAGTAAACACTTTTTCCACAATTTCTTGAAGAATACTTGTTGATGAAATTTTCACTAAACCCTTTTCTTTGATAATTTCGGACGGCATTTTGCCAGTTATAACCATTTCAGGTAAAACGCGTTTGCAGATTTTGCCGCTTACTACATCTTCATCTATCAATTGAATCATTTCAACTAAATGTTCAGGAGTAATCTTGGAATCAGTAATCTCAATGTTGTTCTCGTTGAGATTACGCAAAAGGTCACCCATCATCCAATTGCTTATGTCTTTGGGTTTATCACAAAGTTTCACAGTTTCTTCAAAAAAGTCTGCTAACGTTTTATCACTAACCAAAACTTCCGCATCATACAAAGGCAACCCATAATTGTTAACAAACCGTTGAATCCTAGCCTCAGGAAGTTCAGGCATTTTTTGTTTAACATTTTCAACCAAATCTTTAGAGATAACAATTGGAACAAGGTCAGGCTCAGGAAAATATCTGTAATCATGTTCTTTTTCTTTCATACGCAACGAAATGGTCACTCTGCGTGTTTCATCCCAGTGCCTTGTTTCAAGCTGTATAGATTGCCCCCGTTTAACCAAGTTCTTTTGGCGCATAATCTCGAAACGTAACGCTCGTTCAACTTCTTTGAAAGAAGAGATGTTTTTTACTTCAACTCGGGTTCCACCAATCAACGAAATGTTAGCATCACAACGTAATGAACCTTCCAGTTTTCCTGAAAATATACCTAGGTGTTCAAGAATTGAACGAAGTTTTTGAAGGAACAATCGTGCTTCTTTTGGAGAACCAAGATCAGGTTCAGTAACAATCTCCAGAAGGGCAATTCCTGCACGGTTATAATCAACCAAAGTATACGGCGACGTATCGATTGCACCTTGATGAACAAGCCTGCCGGGATCTTCTTCTAAATGAACCCTTCCAATCCGAATTTTTTTTCGTTTCTGATTAACTTCTACTTCAAGATGTCCATCTACAGCAAGGGGAACTCCACCTGCTTGGTCGTATTGTGAAATCTGGAAGTTTTTGGGCATGTCAGGGTAGTAGTAGTTTTTTCTGAAAAAGAACATCTGTTCAGAAATTTTGCATTTCAGAGCCAATGCAGCCATTACCGCGTATTCTACTGCGTTTTCATTAAGAACTGGAAGAGACCCAGGCATTCCAAGGCAAACTGGACAAACTAGGGAGTTTGGGTCTTTTCCTTTATAGTCGGAGGCACAGCCACAGAACAGTTTAGTATTAAGGCTGGTTAATTGCACATGAACTTCTAAGCCAATGCGTACTTCAGGTTGTTTTTCGGTGGACATCTCTGTTACGTTAATTTTGTCTGTGTAATTTAGATGTTTTGCATTGTAGATTGTTTGGGCAGGGTGCGAAATAGTTAAATTTACAGGCATCCACCCTCCACCTATGCCTAAAGTATGCCTCGTCACGCACTTTTTTTCACCTCACGTGGGAGGTATCGAAAAGGTAGCATATGAACAAAGCAAACGATTAATAGAATCAGGTTATGAATTTGATGTTTTAACCAGTAAAACAAAAGATCAAACAAGGCACCCCATCAAAGGAATCAACGTTTTTGCATATCCCAGCTTGAAATTTACTGACCGGTTTGGCGTGCCATATCCAATTCTTTTTGTAAACGCTTACAAACTATTTGCTAAGAAGATAAGAAACTGTGATTTGGTTCATGCTCACGGTCACGTTTACATGTCTTCGTGCCTTGCAGGCGTGCTTGCAAAAAAATACAACAAACCCTTTATTGTAACCCAGCACAACACTTTCATTGATTACAAGTCATGGCTCAACACTGTAGAAAACCTCAATGACGTAATAATTGGTAAATCAGTTTTGAAACGCGCAGATAGAATACTCACGGTAAGTAAACAAACAATGAAGTATGTTCTTAGTCTAGGGGCAGACAAATCAAAGACTTCAGTAATTTATAACGGCGTAGACACAAACTGTTTTCAGTCCGCAAACAAAGACCAAAGCCGCGACAAACTAGGTTTACCCCAAAACCGAAAGATAATCTTCAGCGCTCGAAGATTAGTCTATAAAAATGGGCTTGACACGCTTATAGACTCCGCTTATTTGCTAGCAAAAAATCATCCAGAAGTATTGTTTGTAGTCGCAGGAAAAGGACCCAGCAGAAGCTTAATTGAAGAACGAATCAAAGAACTTGGAATAGAAAAAAACATCAAACTAGTTGGGTTTGTTCCTGATGAACTCTTACCTGTCTATTATGCAGCAGCTGATTTCTTTTTGTTACCCTCTTCATCTGGTGAAGGATTGCCTTTAGTTCTTATTGAAGCTATGTCCTGTGGATTGCCCGTAGTTGCGACAATAGTAGGTGGCACACCAGAAATAATTGAGCACATGAAAAACGGCATTCTGGTGCCACCTCAAAAACCCCAAGTAATGGCTAATACATTATCTAAATTGCTAGCAGAAAAAGAGATTATATCTGAAATTGGTAAACAAGCTAAACAGTATATTCATAGTAAGCTCAGCTGGAAACAAAACGTTCGCCAACTACTGGAAGTTTATCAAGAAGTCTACAATAAAAAATGAGCTTATTTTTTGGCAATATACCTGACCTGACCTGAATTTGCAAGTTGTCTAAATCGGTTGAGCTGTTCGATGTTTGTAAGAATTCTTTTATTAGGACAAAGCTAAATGTTAGTTTAATCCGAAAGAAACAATGCATATGAGATGAAAACAATTGATTTCAATTTTTTCAGGGGATGACAAATAATTGACGAATAACAATAATGACGAATTTATGGAAAAAAAAATCAAAAAAACTTCAAAAACAGAATCCTCTGCTTACAGTAATGAAGAAAAAACCGTAATCCTTACAATTGCAATTGCTGTGGTGATTATAGGTGCTCTCTTAGTGCAGTTAACACTTTTAACACCTATAAATGCAGAAAAATGTTCAGCGCTATACTACTTGGATTCTAATAAACAAACAGAAAACTTGCCCTCAACGATAATTTTGGGAGAAAACAGCACGTTCTCGTTATGGGTTGGTGTAGAAAACCAGAACAATGAACCCCTTGATTATCAAGTATTAATGAAAATTGATGATGGAAAGGGTGTATTAAATCAAAGTTCAGCCGAAGTCATAGAATATTTTGATCAAACTTTAGAAGATAACGACATTTGGGAATTTCCAGTAGAAATAACCATAGAAAAGTTGGGAACAAACAGGATCATCTTTGAATTGTTCATCTGGAATGCAACTGCAACAGAGTATCAATATAGCGGAATCTGGGTCAACCTGTCTGTTGAAGCAATCGAAGCATCAGCCTAGTTTGAACACTTGTTCAGTTTGTGACCCAGCATGAAGATTTATTTGGGGTAATGTTTTTTTGGAAAAGGTTAACTAATGAGTGCCTCATTAGTTTGCAGTCATATTATTGGGGTATGGCATTGAAAGAATTCAATGGACGAGAAGTAGTTGTTACTGGTGGTGCTGGTTTCATCGGTTCTAACTTGTGCAAAAAATTGGTAGAACTGGGCTCCAAAGTAACCGTAATTGATAACCTTTATTCTGGAAGCACAGAACGCATACAAGACCTCATGGAAAACGGTCTAAAATTTGTGCAAAAAGACATCCGCGAGAAAGAGGCAATACAAGAAGCGACAAAAAAATGTAAAACAATTTTTCATTTAGCAGCACAAACAAGCGTTCCTTTTTCCATGGTCAACCCCCAAGAAGACAGCGAGATTAACGTAATCGGAACTTTGAGTGTCCTTGAAGCTGCCAGAAAAGCAGGTGCCCGAGTGGTTTTTGCTTCTTCTTCTGCAGTTTACGGTAACCCCCAAGAAAAACCAACTCCCGAAACAGCAGAACCAAACCCTATCGCCTTTTATGGGTTAACAAAACTTCTAGGTGAACATTATTGTAGCTTCTATCATAAAACGTACGGACTGGAAACTGTTATGTTCCGTATCTTCAACGTTTATGGACCCAACTGCCAAGGCGTAATTTATGACTTTCTTAATAAACTAAAAAAGGATCCCCACAAGCTGGAAGTTCTGGGAACCGGTAGACAATCCAGAGACTTTGTGTATGTTGACGACTTGGTGAACGCTTTACTAAGGGCTGCGATTACTCCTGAAGCTTCAGGACATGCCTTTAACGTTGGAACAGGTTCCACAACTTCGGTAACAGACCTAGCTAATCTGATTGTAAAGATTCTTGGATTTGAAGACGTTGATATTTACTTCAAAGGCGGCAAAGCATGGGAAGGAGACATGGATATAACATTGGCTGACAATTCTAAAGCCAAAAAAATCCTGAAATGGACCCCTCAAGTGAGCATTGAAGAGGGACTGAAAAAAATAATAAGCTCAAAAAGATATTAGGGTCGATTTAAATGGCTTCGTTTAAAAATCGGCTTAAGGCCATTATTATGCTTCTTCGTCCGCCATACTGGTTAATGACGGGTGGTCTTTCAGTTTTAACAATCTTTACTTTGCAACGAGGGATCTTACCGGAAAACGAGTTAATAATACCGTTAGTCGTCCTGTCAGCAATATGCATTAGTTCAGGCGGTTTTGCCTTCAACGATTATGTAGACCAAGAGTCAGACGCTATAGTAAAAAAGAACCGACCAATACCATCCAAAAACTTGAAGCCGTGGGAAGCACTTTTAACAGCAATAATCTTGTTTGTTATCGGAATTGCTGCATCAGCAACAATAAATTGGCTATGTGTTGCCATCGCCATAACCGATACTGTTCTTTTAATTGCTTATTCCAAATACATCAAAAAACACATCGGATTCTTAGGAAGTTTTCTTATGGGCTTTCTCATAGGAACATCCTTTGTTTACGGTGAAGCTGCTTTATTCGGAACAATCACTATAACATCTTTATCGTTGACGTTCATGAGCATGGGAAGCATAGGTGGAAACGTACTAAGAGACGTACTAAGCCTAGAAGGAGACAAAAAAGCAGGATATGCAACCTTAGCAGCTAAACGGGGTACAAGTTTTGCAACCAAAGTGGGAGCAACTTTCTTCTTGCTCAACGTAGCGGGTTCACCCATTCCGTATCTGGTAGGTGCAGTTGGTTACGCGTATTTAATTCCAATCATTATTTGGGATGCAATTCTTGTTGTTTCGGGAGTTTCTTTGCTCAAAAACCAAGCTATAAACAATGTAAAGAAACATGAAAGATTTGCAACAAGAACAATGATACTCATACCTTTAGCATTGGTTTTAGGGGCTTTAACGTGACTGAGCAAAAAATTCTCAGGGAAACTTTCAGCGTTTGTCCAGTTTGTTATGAAAAAATAAAAGCTCAAGTTGTAGAAAAAGATGGCAAAATTCTAATAGAAAAAACTTGCAAAGAACACGGTAACTTCAGTGATACCTACTGGTCACGGGCAGACATTTATCACAAAGCTGAAGAATACAAAAGACCGTCATCAACACCCTTTAAGGACAACTGTCCCGAAGGCTGTGCAGTAAACAAATGCCCTAATCATGTTTCTGCAACAGTCATGGCAGTAATCGACGTAACTAATGAATGTGATTTAAGATGCCCCATATGTTTTGCAAATGCTTCCCAACCTCCTGACCTTTATAAGCCAAGTAAAGAAAAAATTCATGACATGCTCAAGTTTTTGAAAAAACAAGATCCCGCACCTTTAGCAGTAATGTTTGCGGGTGGAGAACCAACGGTCCGCGATGATATCGTGGAAATTGTGCAAATGGCTCATGACCTAAAATACATGATTCTTCTCGCCACAAACGGTGTTAGAATGTCCAACGACCCGGAATTGGTCAGAAAACTCAAGAAAGCAGGACTAAACATAGTTTACATGCAATTTGATGGACTTACAGATGCTCCTTATAAGAAACTAAGAAATGCCAAATTGTTGCCAAACAAGTTACGTCTTGTTGAACTCTGTAGAAAACATGACATCGAAATCATTCTGGTTCCTACAGTTCAAGGGAGCATAAATGACAACGAAGTCGGAGATATAGTCAAGTTCGCTGCCAAAAACGTAGACATCGTACGGGGTATTGTTTTTCAGCCCATGTCTTTCACGGGACGGACACATGAATTTGTTTCTAGACAGCAACGGATAGATAACTCATTACTTGCTCAAAAAATTGCCGAACAAACAAATGGATTAATCCAAGAAGATGATATGTTCCCTGTTTCAGTTATGGATCCTCCCCTAAAAATCATGAATACTTTCCTTTCAAAAATTTGGCCACCTTTTACGCCTACACCATATTGTGGGCTTTGGAACTGGATTTTAGTTTCCAGGCGCGGAAACCACATGTTTACGCCAATTAATCGGTTCCTGAATTTTGACGTGTTCATGTCTGATCTAAAAAACTTGAATTTATTAGTTAAAGAACAGAAAATCAGTAAACTGGGAATTTATTTGAGACTGTTCCTTGCTTCCTTCAAGTCGCTAGACTGGAGAAAAGTGCAACGAGAAGCAGGTTTGTTAAATGCGATAAAGACGCTGGTTCAAATACACACTAACCCCTCTTACGATTCCCTTGGTCCCATCCGGAGAAGACTCCTACTAATCGGAAGCATGGCTTTCATGGACCCCTACACGTTTGATGTAGAACGTGCCCATCATTGTGTTATTCATTATGCGACTCCTGACAACCGGATTATTCCTTTCTGTGTGTACAACATGTTCTACCGTCAACACGTCGAAAAACAGTTTTCCATACCACGAATCCCAGTTAAACAAAAATAATCCTTGTTTTTCTCTTTTTCTTGGATTGTTTTTCAGAAAATTGTGAACGCTGGTTACGCGACGTATCTAGTTTCAAGCATTTTGAGCATAGTGCTCAAGAATATGATGATAATGTTCAGGGGGCATAAGGGAACGAAAAGCTCGTTCAACAACTTCACTTAACGCAGGATGAATGTGCATGCTGTTCACTATGGGTTTTGCACTTTGAGTTTTGGTGTACATCACAGGAATGATTTCATGAATTAACACAGAAGCCTGAGGTCCTACTATATGTGCTCCAAGTACTTTCATGGTGCCTTGTTCCACGATAACTTTAACAAAGTAGTCTTTGGCGTTCATTGCTTCTCCTTTGGCGGTATCTTCGTATCGGTAAAAGCCAATTAGCACATTGGTCATGCCATACTGTTCTATAGCCGCTTTTTCTCCTAAACCAACTGAAGCAATCTCAGGGTCAGTGAAAACTGCGTGAGGAACCGCATGATAGTCTACTTTAGTTTTTTGTTTTAACAGGGCATTGTAATAAACAACTGATGCTTCATGGTTTGCAACATGTTTGAAAGGATATTGCCCATTTGCATCTCCAAGAGCCCAAACATTAGGTTGAGAAGTTTCTAAATACTCGTTAACAGTTATCCATCCATGGTCATCAGTTTTTATTCCACCCTTTTCGGGATGAAGAACATCCGATAATGATTTTCTTCCTGTAGCAATTAAAATCTCGTCTGCAGTGACTTCTAGTTTCTTTTTATTTTCCAAATTAATTGCGATGACACGTTTTTTGCCATCAGAAATCAAACTTGTTTCTTGAACCCTATAATTAGTATAGATTGTTACATGTTCCCCGAGCTTTTTTTGAGCAACAGCTGAAATTTCTGGTTCTTCAGAAGGAATAAACTGGGGCATATCTCCAATTATTGTCACCTGTGCCCCCATAGCAGAAAGGAAATGCCCGTATTCTGCAGCTATGTAGCCTGCCCCAACGATTACAACAGTTTTTGGCAAATCGTTGATGTTCAGAACAGTGTCACTGGTAAGATAAGCAGTTTTTTCAAGACCTTTAATTGGAGGTATTAACGGTTTTGAACCTGCACCTAGAATTATCATTTTTGCGGTTATTGTTTCTTCGCCAACTTTAAGGGTATAGGGTGCAGTAAACTGTGCAGCCTCAGGATAATAATCAACGAATTTGGATTGAACAAGTCCTTCCCGAATATTGTTTACGTCAATTTGGATTATGTTTCGCATGCGTTCCATTACTGCTTTGAAGTCAACGTTTTTTATTTCAGAATCAATCCCAAAATCTTTCGCTTTTTGAATAGTTCGCACTACTTCTGCGGGGTATAACAAAAGTTTAGACGGAATACATCCCCTTGTTAAACAGATACCTCCGGGAGTATCTTTTTCGATAACTGCAATTTTGGCTTTTGGGTTTTCTTGGATAAATGCTTCAACAATTGCCATTGCCGAACCTGAACCTACAGAAATTAAATCGTAATTTTTCATTACAAAACCCTTGATACACTAGTTAACAAAGGGAGAGTATAAAAAATATCCTAACTGAAACAATAAATTCAGTTAGTGGCTGTGTCCATGTCCTTCATTTTCTTCTTTAATGTGATGTGCAACATGAATTCCTAGAACTGTTGCCGATCCTGCAGCAACACCAAGAATTAATTGGGTAAGTATGGCATTTTGGTAAAACAAAGCAAAAACAGCAAGGGCATCAAAAACTAATGCTATCACAAGGTATTGGTAGCACCAGCCTTTCATGCTTGTTCCACCCATGGGGTCATTTATTCCAACACCAAAATACATCAAAACAAAAATTATGGCAAACCCAGCTACAAAGTAAATCAAGTTATCTATCAAGTTGTTTTCACCCAACGTTAGTTACTAACGAGACGGGTTTGCTGTGAAACCAATATAAACCTTCTGTAAACAGTTACATCTTCATAGTTTAAGAAAAAATTGTGCGTGTTTTGAACCAAACCGTGTTAGTAGAAGATTTTAAAAGTTCTAAAACGGTAAACAGGAAAACACTCTACAGTAAACACAAGTCACGGAGGATATTAAACAACGAAAATAATAACAGTTTTCAGAGGGTTATTCGCCTTTCTCACCGCCATCCCCGTGAAAATGGATGAAAGTTTTTTGGACATTTCTGCCCGTTACATGTTCTTGTTTCCAGTCATTGGAGCAGTTATCGGTCTAATTGTGGGCGTATACGGATACGTGGCAAACAAAGTAACGTTTTTCGTTTTGGGAATCATAAACAATTTGATTTTTTCTGGAGCTTATGAAACCTATTTTGATTTTGCTGCAAAGGGATTAGCAGGTATAGTAACCATGGCATTTCTTCTTGTTGTTATCGGGCTGCAACACACAGACGGACTGGTTGACGTCGGCAATGCTCTAGGAATCCGTAAAGCTTCTCTAAAAGAGAAAATGGACATCGCCCATGTGTGGACAGTAACCAGAACCGGAGCTTTTTTTGCCCTTGCTGTTTCGTTTTTAACTTTCTTGCTAATTTTCCTAACAAATAACAACACAATAATTCCTTCAATAATAGTAGCAGAAGTATGCGCAAAACTAGCTATGGTAACAACAGCATGGCAAGGCACATCTCCTCCAGAAAACCTTGAAGAAAAACGAGGAAAAGGCAGAAGTTTCATCGACTTTATTCGAAAAAACAACAAGTTATACACAATTGCATTAACTATATCTCTTGCTTTCAGCGTTCCCCTATTTGGTTTAACTGGCGTATTTGCCGTAGCCGCGGGAATACTTGTGGGGGCATTCATGATAGTTTTAGGAAAACGGGTTTTTGGAGGAGTAAACGGTGACATTTTCGGGGCAACTAACGAAGTCGCCCGAATGTGTGCATTGTTTGTGGTGGTGTTTTTGTAGTAATGCGAATTGCTGCAATTATTATGGCAGGGGGAAAAGGAACCCGTTTCAGTAGTAATATTGAAAAACCAATGGCAGAGTTTATGGAAAAGCCCCTCATACGAAGAGTCATCGATGCAACAAGACAAGCAAAAAAAATTTCTGAAATTTATGTTGCTGTAACTTCGATCAGCCCAAAAACAGCTCAAGAAGCAAAAAATGCAGGAGTAATAGTTTTAGAAACTAATGGAAAAGGATACCATGAAGACGTCCAGCAGGCAGTTCAAGTTGCAAATTTGCATTGCCCTGTTTTGATTCTTTCGTCTGATCTTCCGTTGATTAATGGAGAATTTTTGGATGAAATAATTACAAAATATGAAAGATCAGGTAAACCTGCATTAACGGTCATGATTCCCGAAGAGGCTTTTCAGAAATATGGGTTGTCGGCTGTTTCTCTTTACGAGCATCAAGGTAAAAAATTTGCTGTTTCGGGGATTAACATAATTGATGGACAACATATTTTGGAAGAACAAGAACAAGAAGTTGTTGCCAGCAGCAAACCTGAAGCTGTTTTCACTGTAAATTCAGTTAACGATTTGGAAGCCGTAAAAAAATATATCAAAAAACAAGAAACTGACAGTTAGTTTTTGTTTCCAATGGATTTTATTTGGTTGATTAGTTTCTGGTTTTCTTCGGGTTTTCTAACTGAAACCCTGAAAAATTTGTTGTTTAAACCATCAAAATCTTTACAGTCTCGGATTAGAAGCCCTTTTTTTGCAAGCTCTTCTTTGAGTTTTGTTGAAGTTAAACTAGTATCCATAATTTCTACCAGCAAAAAGTTAGTTTCCGAAGGATGAACCTTCAACCAAGAAATAGAACTGAACAGGTCTACCATTTCGGTTCTGCTTTTTGATATAAGATTTCTAGACTTTTTAATATATTCAGTATCTTTGATTGCTGCCGAAGTGGCAAACATGGCTAGACTGTTTACACTCCAAGGAAGTTTACAGTTTTTCAGAATTCTAATCAAACCAGGGGAACCAACGCCAAAACCAATTCTTATTCCAGCTAAGCCAAAGAATTTGGTCAAGGATCTAAGAACAAACAGGTTGTTGTATTCATTCACGTATTTGGCCATTGAATGCTGTTTGCTGTTATCAACAAAATCAATGTAATCTTCGTCAACAAACACAAAAACGTTTCTTTGTGCAGCAAATTTTACAATTTCTAGAAGGTCTTTGGATTTATAAAGAACACCAGTGGGGCTGTTTGGGTTACAAAGAAAAATGACTCGAGTTTTCTTTGAGACTAATTTCTCTAGTTCGTTGAAGTCTAACTGAAAACCACGTTCAGGTATGCAGTCCAAAAACAACATGTTAGCGCCAAACCGGTTTATGACTGCTTTGTATTCACTGAAAAATGGAACAGGAAGTATAGCATCTGTTTTTTCGTCAAGAAAGATTTCCCCAAACAAGTAAATCAGTTCAGTTGAGCCATTACCAATTACAATATTTTCTGTAAACACATCAAGTGACTTTGCAATGTCTTGAAGAAGCCACTCATGAGTTGGGTCAGGGTAATGCTCCACACACTCAAGATTTTTTTCCATAATATCAAGAGCTGTTTTAGGTGCACCCAAAGGATTTGTTGAGACACTAAAGTCAATTATTTGTTCAACAGGGATTTTGCAATTTTGTGAGAGTTCCCAAACGTTTCCGCCATGAAAACAGGGAGTCATTTTTTTGAAAGGTTTCTTTGCAAGTTTGGAAACATCTACCATATTATGTGGCTTCCTTCGGTTTTTCAGACCTTCGTATTGGTCAGACAGATATAAAAATCATCAGCAAAACCACGAACAATCAACTGGATTTTTTTTCCAATTCTTTCAAGAAACGTAGTAGTTCATCTTCGATTATCCACTGCATTTTGAAATGGTCATTATAATCATTAAATATTCGATACAACCAGTAAGCCGCAACTAAACCACAAGATAAAACACTAAGAAAAAAATATTTTTCCATCCGAAAACTTGGAGTAGTTGCAAAGCTTTGAACATCAAGGGACACACCAGACTCTTCAGCTACCTTAATTACATCAGACAAGAAAACATGTTCATGCATTTCATGTTCTTGCAGATCCTTTTTCAAGGAATAAAACAAGTAAAAACCAGGAACAATCAACAAAGTCAACAAAGTCCATAATGTTGCATTCATTGATTTTGTAACTTCAGTTGACATTTTTTCTGAATTTAGGTTGAGTTTGCTCCGAATTAGTATTTCCAGATTTTCTTGGCGGGCAAAGTGGTTGTTCCTTCTTTTGATGCTGTAATATATCATGGGAAACCAAGCAATCCCAAAACTCGCAACTGCCAGAACAGCCCACATTGAAAACCACATGATTCGGTCTGTTTTTTTTCTGGCTTTGAGATTTTGTTTGATGTCTTCCAAGGCTTGTTTCACTTTGTTTTTTCTCCGTCAAAGTTGTGTAATGACTTCGGCAACGTGAAACTACATCATCCACATTTAATATAAAACATCCTCAAACACAAGCAAGCACAGGTTAAAAGTTCTTCATGTTTTAAAGAAAACATTTATTGATCTTTTTGACAAACACTAAACGAAACAAAAAGATGATAAAGAAAGATAGAAAACAAGAATTAATCAAAAATCTGTTTTTTATCCTGAATAAGTTTAATGACAATAGGATCCCATTTTATCTTGGTCGGTTTTGATGGAATTCTTTTTTGTTTTGTCATTTTGTTTTGGTCCCAATTGTATAAAATATTAAGACATTATATTATGGTTGTTTTGAACTGAATAATATTGCGAAAACAAGAATATATCAAGATAATTGGCAGAGGAAATAAGTTACTTGCAATCGAAAAATTATGCTAATTCATTAACTTTTCAAGTAAGATAAATGTAACTCCATGTAGCTATTTAATATACAATTTGAACAATCAAACAGGATTGCTGGCTGTTTGACAAACTATTTAATTCATGAAGTCAACACTTCTCAAACATAATGGTAAAAAGCAAAGAAGACAAGGAACGAAACAAAGTTATCGTTTCTGTTATTATTCCAGTGTTCAACGAAGAAGTAACTGTAGGGGACGTAATTAATCGCACAAATAAAACACTGGAAAAAATGGGATTATCCTACGAAGTTCTAGTTGTAGATGATGGTTCAAACGATAAATCAGCAGATATTGCTCAAAAACAAAAAGCAATAGTCATAAAAGGATGCCACACAGGAAAAGGATTTGCGCTCAGGTGTGGCTTTTTGCGTGCTAAAGGAGAATATGTAGTTACAATAGATGCAGATGGTTCGCATAAACCTGAAGAAATTCCGTTGATTTTACAGTATTTAACGGATGACAAGGCTGATTTTGTTGTTGGGTCAAGATTTGCAAATTCTGAACATAACAAAACTAAGATTCCGAAAATAAACAGGGCAGGAAATAAACTATTCAACAACCTGACAAGGTATCTCACTGGAGTTAACATAACTGATTCCCAGTCAGGATTTCGAGCGATTCGAGCTTCGCTGATAAAAAAAATGAAGTTAACTTCTTATGGGTATGAAGTGGAGTCTGAAATGCTTGTTAAAGCCTTACGAAAACAGGCGCGAGTTGTAGAAACTCCCATAAGTTTTATTCAGCGAACAGTAGGGCAATCAAAGCTTGACCCTATAAAAGATGGGACAAGAATACTTTATGCTATAGTTACATCTTATTTATCATAATAGAATTGTTAGTATAATAACAACAGCATAACACAGAAAAAAGGGGCTATCACTTGAAAAACAAAGCAACCAACAATACTGAGTTAGGCGTAAGCATAATAGTAACCACCTTAAACAGCGCCCAAACCCTAGATGAATGCTTACAGTCAATTTTCGAGTTAGATTACCCAAAAGAATTGCTTGAAGTAATTGTTGTTGATGGAGGCTCAACAGATGCAACAATAGAGATTGCAAAAAAATATTCTGTTAAACTGGTTTACAGTCAGCTTAATCCTGCTGCTGCATATAACCTTGTTTTGGACGATGCAAAACATGAAGTAATTGGGTTGATAGATTCTGACGCTAAAGTAGAAAAACAGTGGCTAACAAAACTTGCTAACCTTTTAGATGACACAAAAATTGCTGGAGCAAGCGGAACGGTAGAAACATGGAATAAAAACAATCTAGTTCCAAGGGTTATCGGTTATGAATTAAATTACAGGTATCGAAGGCTTCCCAAATCTGTTGAACGCGTCGCAACCATGAACCTGTTACTGAAAAAACAGATTGTTAAAAAAATTGGAGGATTTGACGAAACTCTTCCAACCCAGTACGACACAGACATCGGCGCAAGGCTAGCAAAAGAGGGCTATACAATAGCTTTTGATTCTGAAGCAGTTTGTTATCATTTTCATCGTCCGACTTTGGGAGCTTTTTTCCGGCAACAATACAAGTATGGTCAGAACACTTGGAAACTTTATTTGAAGCACCCTAAACTTGCAAAGGGAGATAAGATAACAGACGGATGGATGAACGCCCAACCTATACTGTATGGAATTGCAGGTATCTTGCTTTTAGTTAGTTTTGTTACGATCTTTCATTGGATTCCATCTTTTGCATTTTTGGGCATAGTAACGGTAACTTTATTGCAGTATGTTGCTTCTGCAACAAAAATTTCTTCAATTTATAGGGACGGGTCTGCCATGTATTTGGTTGTTATATATTTTGTTCGTGCCCTTGGTTGGACATTGGGGGGAATAACATCTTTAATTCAAATTGCATTAACAAGAGAAGAGGATAAACATTGAATGTGTGTTTTGTAACTCCCGAATATTTCCCAATTTCTGGGGGAACAGGAGCCTACGTTTTTTACCTTTCTCACAGTTTGCAACAAATGGGACATCATATTCATGTTGTTGCTCGAGATAAACAGGACTCAGAAAGGACTGTTAACGGAATTAAAGTTCATTACATAACTGGTGTTGGAAATGCTTTAACCCGATATTGGAAGTTTGCTCGTTCGGCATCCAAGAAAATCAAAGAACTTGACGAGGAAATCGGCATTGATATAATACACGCAAATCTTCCGTTGGTTCCAAATTTTGCCATACCAAAGGATTCAGCTAAAGCGATTGTATGTGCGGTTCATTCTACATGGAAAGGTGAAGCCATAGTAACAAAACGTGACAACCCCAAAGAGTTGAACCCCAACGAGAAAGCGATGCTCAGGTTTAATTCTGTTCTAAGATCGTACGAAAAAAAGTTGATGAACCGTTCAGATGCCCTGATTGCAGTGAGTAAATACACGGTTAATGAATTAACAGACCTTTATGGAATCAGCACAGAAAAAATACACGTAATCTACAACGGAGTAGACATACAAAAATTCAAACCGCGACCAAACAAAATAGAACTACGACAACAGTTTGGATTAGAACCAGATAATAAAATCGTTTTGTTTGTAGGGCGTTTGTATCACCGTAAAGGTTTAGAGCCTTTATTGCGGTCGATTCCTTTGGTTCTTAAAGAATTCAGTAACGTAACTTTTGCAATATCTGGAACAGGATTCAAAGAAAAAGAAGAAAGCCTACGAAACTTAGCAAAAGAACTAAACATCGAAAAGGATGTAAAATTCTTGGGTTATGTTCCGGACGAAAAATTGCCTGAACTTTATTCTGCTTCAGACATTTTTGTGCTGCCTGCAATTTATGAAAACTTTCCCTTTGCGATACTAGAAGCCCAATCTACTGCTTTGCCAGTTATTTCCACAAATGTTGGAGGAATACCAGAATTCTTGGAAGATAGAAAAAACGGATTTGTAATTGAAGCAGGAGATGAACCTGAGTTGACTCAAAAACTGTTGACCTTGTTGCAGAATCCTGACCTCGCAAAAAAGATGGGTGACCTTGGACGTGAAATGATTGAACAAAAGCTATCATGGAATATTATTACAAACCAAGTTATTGACCTGTACCATGAACTATTAGGAACTGCTTAACGGGATTCATCAGTCGCCTTCTGAGACCTGTTTAATGCAGCCAGGATCAGACATCAGATAATCATCATGGTAAGCGTAGGCACGTGCTCTGCATCCTCCGCATACATACTTATATTCGCATTTGCTGCATCGACCTTTCAGGTTTTCACGGTTTCTGAGGTCTTTAAGTACATCTGAAGTCAACCAGATATCTTCCATTTTTTGGGTTTTTAGATCACCCACAATTAGGGGCATAAATACGCACGGTTGAACGTGTCCTTCGGGAGAAATTGCACAATAGAATCGTCCTGCACCACAACCACCAATGAAATCTGCAAGGGCTTTAGCTCGTTTACTTATTTTTGTGGCTTCCATGTGAGCTAAAGGCATAATCAAATCTCCTTCAGTTGGAGACTGACACTGCAAAGCAACTCGAGCAAGCTGAGGAGTTGTGCTCAATATAGCCATTCTGAGTCCTTCAGACAATTTTTGGTTAAAAAGCCTCAAAAGTTTTTCCCGTTCTTGAGGAGAAGGATCAGCTGCAACAATTTCTTTGCCTCTACCAACAGGTATAAAATTGAATAAAGTGAATCTGTCGATTCCCATCTCTTCTGCCATATCAATAACTGCAGGAACTTCTTCCAAGTTATTTTTTGTTCCAGTTATTGCCACACAAGTACAGATGTTTTTGTTCATGCAATTCTTTAATCCCTGCAAGGTTTGCTCAAAAGCACCTGTTTTTCCCCTGAAATGGTCATGGGTTTTGGCGTTGGAACCGTCAAGGCTTACTTCAACATAGTGAAGACCAATTTCTTTGAGTTTTTTAACGTTTTCTTCAGTAAGTAATGTGCCGTTTGTAGCTAAAGAAACATACAATCCAGAATCAACCGCATGTTTGGCGACTGCAAAAAAGTCTTTTCGCATCAAGGGTTCACCACCTGAAAAGGCTAAGGAGGTCACTCCAAATTCTGCAAGTTGATCTACAACTTTTAGTGCATCTTCGGTTGAAAGCTCATTTTTTGCGCTGGCTCCAGAGTTTGAGTAACAATGTTTACAGTTGAGGTTGCATTTGTAAGTAAAATTCCAGACCACAAGCAAAGGGGCATGAATTTGTATAGGGCGACAAAAACCAAATTCAGAAAATCCTGAAACAATACTTAGGATAGCTCGTCTAACGTAAGAGTCTGAAAACAGTTTTGAAAGGCGATTTTCTTCTACACCCAACGCTCTTTGTATAAAATCAATCCAAAATTCAATAACGTGAACATAAACCCGACATGAAGAACACTTTGAGCTCATTATTCCTGCAGAGTTGTCTAGGGCAGTTTCAAGGGGACTCTTATTACATTTACGACATCTAGTTAGTGTTTTTTTTAGCATCCACCTTACGGGAGGAGTCGTTATAACAGAATTCCAAAGTTTTTGATTAGTTAACAGGTCCATTTAAGTTCGATCCAACAGGTGAATTTAGTTAATAGTTTAGAATAGACAGGAAAAATAAACTTACCTAGAAAAACTTGTTTTGCATATCAAACAGCAGGGTTAGCATACATGTGTAGACTTGAAATCAAAATTGTGCGGTGAAGAAAAATTTTAGAAAAAAGCCAGTTTTCAATATAGAAGTGCCATTAGATTGATATTATTCTGTTCAGAAGTGTGAATAATTGTTTTCTTGAAAAATATCAATATCCATAATTACAGGATAACATGAAAGTCTTGATTTATAAATTTTGAAAATAAAAAAAAGAAAAGGGGGAAATAGTGTTTATTTCCTCTTTAGCGCCCAGAATGCTGCTACGCCAATGACTGCTGCAATTACGACAGCCAATATGATAGCTACTTCTGTAGTGATTACAGGTGTTCCGTGTGGTTGGTCAGGTTCGATTGGGGTTGATGCAGATCCTGCTTGACCTACATTTACATAGGTTGTTGAAGTTGATCCGAAGTATCCACCAGAGCCTTCAAAGGTTGCAATTATTGTGTATACACCTTGCATTTCAGGTTTGAATGCAAAGCCATACTTTCCATAAGAGTCGCTTGTCGTTGTGCCTAGTTGTATGCATTCCATGTTTGGAGTTACTGCTTCAATCTTAACGTTAACACCCACTGCATTTGCTGGACGAGGCCTGTGTTTGTAAACATAGAGCATCCATTCGCTCATGTCACCATCAGAAATTGCTGGCACACCATCGGAGAACCGCAACATTGCTTCAGGATCTTTAGTTCCTGGAGATACATCCATTACGGTACCAGTAATTAGCACTTCGTTTCCAAGAGGTACACTAGTATCTGGACCTTTAATTGTTAGTTCACTTGGGCCTTTCCCGAGAGCAACGATTGTGTTGTCGTATGAGCTAAATGCAGTAATTACGCTGTCTCCGATTATTGGTTGACCACCCCATCGGGTACCTAACCGCAAACCGTCAGTTCTCCAGACTTCGTTACCAGTAGCGATATCAAGGCAAATTGTGGGTGCACCTCGTGGTTTAGGATCAATAGCAGAGTGCTCAGCATGGACTAGATAGAGCTTACCATCAGCAGTGAAAGCAGCTGGAATAGACCAATCGTTTCCAAACAAGAATTCTCCATATTCGTTGCCTGCTCTGTATTGCCAGACCATACTTCCGTCAACTAGACTGTAAGCAGTACTTACACCTCCGAATCCTTGAGTAATGAGTTTGTCACCATAACAAATTGATTGTCCCCAAGGGTCCATGTAGACGTTTGAATATGCGTTGTTGTATGGTTCAAAGGCGGTAGTTGCCCATAGTTGCTGACCAGTTGTCATGCTGATTGCATAGTGTTTTCGGGTTTCTTTTCCTGTGACAACGAACAAATCATATTCTACTGAAAATGGGTGTGAACCTGCAAAGTCATAGTGGACTCCTGCTTCAGGTACGTCCCAGTTTCTACTGAAGATTAATTCACCTTCATGTCCAGGTCTTAGGTCAATAGCCCAAAAGTGTGGGTTTTGTACTGCAGCGCCTCCTGCCCATTCAGTGTTTCCACCGATTATTCGATCTTCTGGAATTACTAGTTTACCATAGCTCATAAAGCCAAATGATAATGCGCCTGATAGTTGGTCGATTGGAACCGGAACAGTGTATTCTACTCCATATTCAGCATCAAATGTTGTTCCGATTGGTCTCCATCGACCAGCCTCATATGTTGCAGTTGGACTGTCACCGTATCCAGCTAACATCATGTCGTAGTATGCTGCTGTTGAGTTCCACTTTGTTAGGGTTCCAGCAGCTCCATTAATGTTGTAAAGTAGAATTTCGCCGTTTGGACCGGGTACTCGTGTTCCTCCTGGAACGTTAGTCATGGTATATTCCCATCGTCCAGTAAGAGGATCAAATGCGTGCCATGTGCTGCCTTGTGTTGCCCATAGGTAGGCGTAACATCCGTGGTTGTTCATTGTTGTCCAATAGAAGACTTGTCCAAAGCCTGGTGATAATGCTAGGTCGATGTCTTCTCCTAAGACTTTCTCCCACATCATTTCACCAGTTCGCACGTTAACTGCATAGGTTACTTGTGTCCCTCTAACGTATCTAACTCCAATGAGGGTTCCAGCGATGATCATTGGGTTGCTCCATTTGCCTTCGTAAGCATCTCCGTCTTCAAAGCTGTGCCAACCCATTTCCAAGCCTCCAGCTAATCCGCCCACATCTTGGATCATTTCCCATAGGATGTGGCCAGTTTCTGGACCATCGTTACCATCTGCATTTCGGTTATAGTGACCCCGTTTGTAGTTACCATCAAGCCAGCTTCCTGCGACTGAGAACCATTCTCTGTTTTGCGCATCAATTGGCCTTACCCAATATTCATCGGGCATAGGAGTGTCCGGGAAGAAGTGCCGGTCACCATCTTCAGTGACAACTAATTCAATTTCTGGGGTGTGGCTTGCTAACATTGTTGTTCCTGCTTCAAGACCTGCAACACTAGTTGTAACGTCTTGTTCTGGGAAGTTGCATACGAATTTGTATGTTCCAGCCATTGTTGGGATGAACACTGCGCCGCCTAATCCGGTTGTGTCTGTATTGTAAGGTCCTAAAGTTTGTGTGCTTCCGTCAGGTGCTGTAACGGTTACGGTTATTCCTGTCCAGCCTGATTGTGGCCAGGCAGTTTGACGAGTAATACCGTATGACAGCAAAACTTCTTGGCCAACTGCAGATTGATCAGGAATTATAGACAAAACTGGAAATGAGGGCCAAGTTGTTCCAGGTTGTGCAAAGGCAGTAGGTAAAGCTATGAGGCTAGCAGACATCGTCAGTAATAGAATCGCGGTGATAGTAGATATTTTTAGATTTTTTTTCGAAAATTTCATTTTTCCATTCCTTCAAGTTATGTGTAGCTCAATTAGTTTAAAAATTTTGCTACACTCTTGACAATAAAATAATATTTATCAAAAAGTAAGTTTAAATCAGAAAAAATTAAAAATTCAATATTATTTTTTTGCTAACCACAAACTTGTTTCAGGTCTACAAATATATTTGTATAAAATGAAAAAAGAATTCAAAAACAATCCTCGTCTAAGATGATAATCATGGCGTTCAAAGTGTTCGTAAGTTTGTTCTTCAAACACTTTTTTTATTTTTTTATGGACTATATGATGGTTTTTTGCATACCAGTAATCAGACAACTCGTAATCAAGAGAAGGAAGTTTCAAACCCATGAGCCGAAAATATAAACTGTTAAACACTGGATTCAAATATAAATATACAAATTTTAACAAATTCGCCACCATATGGGGTTCGGGTTCCCAATAAAAGGGAGATATCTCATGATCCAAATACATCACCCCTCCTTTTCGTAAAAACCCGGAAAGATTACGTACAGCAACAACATAATCAGGCAGATGATGCAACACAGAATAACAAGTTATCAAATCAAAAGATTCTTTTTCAAAAATCAAATCTTCTACCGCAGAATTCACAACAACCAGTTTTTTTAATTTTACATAATCTGAATATTTTTTTTTTAAAATCGTACACATTTCCACAGAAAGATCCACTGCAGTTACGTGGAAACCCATATTCAGCAGTTTACCTGTTACATTGCCCGTTCCAGCCCCGAAATCAAGAGCCATCTTTACCCGCCTATTCGGAGGATATAAAATTAATTCATTTGCTTTTTTTAATGTAGAAAGTAACCGATTTTGTTCATGCTGGTTATAAATCTCGGGATGAATTAGTTCATAATATTTTGCTTCATATTTATGGAGAGTCAAGTTTGCTTTTCGAATTTTTTCTTGAAGATTTTTATCTAAAGACAAACTTTGCTAACCTCCAAAATATGGGCATTACATTAACATGAATTAACACAAGTAGATGCTAATTAATTTTAAAACAAAAAAGAAAAAACTCACCCAATCATAAAATCAAAAATAGAAGACACTAAGCCCATGAAAAAAGGATTGAATGATTATTTGTGAATTTTGGACTTAGTTGCCCTGAGAAGATGTGCAAGAGCTGTTTTTGTTGCAGAATAACCGTATGTTCCACCTTTAGCAAACATTCGAATAATGTACGTTGGTCGAATATAGAATCTGTGAAAAGCCTTTTCACGGATTTCGCGCACATCTTGCATACTCAATGTAGGTAACTCAAAGATTGGCGTAGCTGTATCGTATTTATTAAAGTCCGTTACTTTCACCCAACCCATCTTTGTTACATAATCAGCCATTGGAGTACCAGGATAAGGCGTAGCAATGTAATATCCGACGTCATCGGGATTGATTTCTTCAATGAACTTGATGGTTTCCATAGCAGTTTGTTTGGTTTCACCAGGAAAACCAAAAACAACGCTTGCAATAGTCATTAACCCAATATCTTGAGCCATTTTGAAAGCGTCCTTTGTAAGTTGTGAAGTAAATCCTTTGCCCATTTCATCTAAGACACGTTGGGAACCAGCTTCAACACCAAACCAAACAGCAATACATCCTGCATTTTTCATTTTTTGAAGCAGTTCTTTGTTAACCATGTCAACACGAGTCCCACAATCCCAAGTTAACTTAAGATTTCGGGCATACAACTCTTTACATATTTCTTCAACACGGACTTGGTCAACAGTGAAAGCGTCATCATAGAAAGTGAAAGTACTTGAGCCATAAGTTTTGTGAAGATATTCCATTTCATCAACAACGTTTTTTGCACTTCTCATGCGGTATCTTCTGCCAAACATTCGTACAGCAGAACAAAATTCACACCAGTATACACAGCCACGGCTGGTCATCAAGGGAAATATTACATTGCCATATTTTTTTAAATGATCAAGAGGCCACAAATGATGAGCAGGAAAAGGCAAACTGTCAAGGTCTTCAATATAAGGTCGATCAGGGTTACGAATAAAGGTGTCACCATCTCGGCATGTTATACCTAAGATGTCACTAAATGACTTGCCAGCATCCATTCGTTGAACTAGTTCCAATATTGTGTTTTCACCTTCTTTTCGAACAACAACATCCAATGATGGACACTCTTTCAGTGCATTTTCATCCCAAAAAGTAACATGACATCCTCCCAAAATGGTCAAACAGTTTGGATGTATTTGTTTAGCAATTTCAGCGATTTTCAACGCAGATTTGTAGGTTAAAGTGGTAGATGTCATTCCGATGATATCAGGTTTTCTTTTAGCAAGTTCAGTTTTGAATTCTGCATAAGATATACCAAGAGCTTGGCAATCGATAACGTCAACTACATAATTGTTTTTTTCCAAGACAGCAGCCAGATAACCAAGACCCAAAGGAGTAAAAGGGGGATGCTGATGTGCATTACTTGGATATGGGGGATTGACAAGAGTCACATGTGGTTTCATAATAATTCCCTGACGAAAGTATACGCCAAAAACTAAACTGTGATATGCTTAATATGTTTTGCACAAAAGCAGATATTCTAAAAAATTAACATTAAAAAAAGAAAAGAAAGATGGATGAAATACAGTATTTTCACACTGTATTACATCATCTGTTTGGGACTTATACCAAACCAGCCGAAGAGTGTAACGAATATTGGTATAATGACTGCGTAGATGACCTTAGGTAGTACAATCAGTGCACCAGAATATAGTGGATCAGTTACCATGCCAAGGGGCGAAATTAATCCAGTCCACAGCTCAAAGCCCGCAGCAACAAATGCAGCAATCATTGCAGCTACAACCATTCTCCGGAAGCTGTAAGAACCTTTGTTTAATGCTCCAGCCATGTATCCTACAAGCATTGCAGATACTACGTAACCAAGAGTGCTAATGTCTCCAACCATGCCCATACCAGACATACCAATTCCCATCGTAGCGGCCATTACTGAATATACGTCGTTAACGAAGAGTGCATAAATGCTTCCAAGAAGGAATCCTGCACCGCCACCAGCCCATTGGTTCCAGATTAATCCAGCGAACAATGGAATGGCTACAGTCAGAATTGCTTGTCCAAGACCATCAACGAAAATAGCGTTTAGTGATAAAGAGGGATCAACTTCTGCAAGGATGTTTGCAAGTTCTGTCGGGAATATTATAATCAAGAATGCAACAATAACAGGTATAAAGATACCCCAAAGGATATCGCTTAGTTTCCAATCAGTCCAGCTTGCCATTTTTTGTTTACTCCTTTTCTTTTTTCCACTTTACTATCATTATACATTTATATTTTGCGCAACCGGCACGCCACAAATATAACTAAACACTCAGTTTATGTTAAAATCAGTCTAAAATATCAAAAAATAAAAAGAAAAAAACAATGTGTGCACCAAAAAACGCGCACACTTTTGGATAGTTAGTTTAGTTAACTATTTGCCTTTAGCAGAAACTACTGCACCTTTCAGATCAATTCTCGCAGGACAAACCAAAGAGCATTGACCACATTCAATACAGTAACCAGCACCCAGTTCCTTTGCTTTTGCCCAGTCACCTTTGTCAGCAGCATTTTTGACGAATATTGAAGGTATGTTCATTGGGCAAGCAGTTAGACATTGTCCACAACGAATACAAGCGGTAGTAACAGGGCTTCCGACTTTTTTGACCTTTGGTAGTTTTACGGTACGTCTTTCATTGGTTCCTTTTGGTGCACCGATGTGATCAAGAACAGGACAAGTCAAGTTCATGATAACCAACGCAAGGATAGATCCGCCCAAAAATCCAGTGTAGGTTTGAATCACGATTGTTAGTACTGCTAAGCCAACACCGAATATGAGTTGTCCTGTGTGTGTCATTGGCGTGGTTGCAGGATCAGTTGCCATGAAGAACGCTAAGAATATTGAACTGCCCATAAACAGGTGGAACACTATTCTTAGAATCATGTCGTTCATCATTGGAGCAGCGCCAACATACATGGCACTCATAACTGCAGCAACAACTGCGGTACCTAGCAAGTATGACAGAGTAATTCGCCATTTGATGTAGCCTCGGCAAACAAAGAATAATCCTAATCCAACACCGATTACTAATAGGCTTGAGAATCCGCCAATCCAACCGTGGTATTTTGCCCACATCATGGTCCAAACAGCGTCATCTAATTGGAAAGATCCCCCCATCATTAATTCCGTCATAACATCTGTTGGATGTCCATAGCAAGTGACCAGAGTGTTAGAGAAAACTTCTTCGGTTAGAGGCTGTGTTAAATCTATTGAAATTGTGTGATCTTCAGGGATTAAGACGTTAACGTTAGTTAGCATGGGCAAAAAGAGCAAACCTAAAACCAGAAGTTTTGCAACTGCAGCAGGGTTAACATATTTGCGTCCAGCTAATCCAGCTAGTTTCTTGAATACAATCAAACCAACAGCAGAAATCAAAGCAGGATACAAATACATTTCAAGTCCACCAGCTAAAACTGGATAGACTGTTCCCAGAGCCATCATTGGTTCTCCTAATGAATAAGATAAACCAACAATTAACCCGAAAACAGCCGCAGACATCATGTCTTTGGGTGCTTTTGAACCCATGACTTTAGCCATCAACATGTCACAGAGAACTGCGACACCACCAGCAATTCCGCATACTAAGAGAGCTTGAAGTCCAAATACGAAATAGGACAAAAATGCGATAACGAATAGTGCAACTAATGTGTATTGCATTAACAAATCTTTAGTCATTGGAGCTTTTACCATTTTTTCGTAACCTCATGTTTATATGGGCTAGCTTTCTTAAAAAATTCATATTTAAGCTTTTGGACAGATACCATGGCGTACAACACATAAACAATTATATGCAATACCAATTATAAAATATCATTTTTATTGCATAAAAAAAAATAAAAAGTGTCAGTGACCCAATTCAAAAGCCTTCTTTTAAGATTATTAAACGCAAACAAAAAAACAATTAACCACAAAAACAAGTGCCCAAAGCTACAGATTACGGAGCCTAGATTTTAGTGAACTAATCAAAGCAAAGAACGCATTTCGTGTTGCTGAAACTCCATATGTCCAACCTCTGCGCCACATTCGAAGAATATACATGGGGCGTAAATAGAAACTTTGGAATGATTGTTCGTAAAGGTCTGCTAGTTCTTTCATGTTTAAGGTAGGTGTTTCAAAAACTGGAGTCATGCAATCGTAGACGTTGAAGTCAGTTATTCGTAACCACCCATTTTCTTTGATGCGATCATACAGAGGCGTTCCAGGAAGAGGGGTCGTGACGTTGAAAAATGCTATGTTATTTGGGCACAGTTTTTGAACAAATCTAATTGTTTTCCAGGCAGTTTCTTTGGTTTCACCAGGGAACCCAAGAAGAACGTTCGGGACAGGCTGCAACCCAAGTTCCTGTACCCAACCTACTGCCCTGAGGGTTTGAGCAGTTGAAATGTCTTTATGCATCTCGTTCAGAACATCTTGGGAGCCAGATTCAACTCCAAACCATACTGAAACGCAGCCTGCTTCTTTCATTTTGATAAGCAATTCTTTTGTTACTTTATCGACACGGGTTCCACAATTCCATATTATTTTCAGGTTTCGATCCATTATTTCTTGACATAATTTTTCAATTCTTGCAGGATCTATTGTGAAGGCGTCATCACAGAAGGTAAACTGGGTTGCATTGTAGGTTTTGTTTAGGTACTCAAGTTCGTCCACGATGCCGGTAGGACTTCTCATTCGGTATCGGCGACCAAACATTCGGACTGCTTGACAAAAATCGCACCATGAGGTGCAACCGCGGCTTGTTGTCATGTAAAAAACGTCTTCTACTTTTCGAAGTTTTGCTATTGGCCAAAGATGTCGAGCAGGATAAGGCAAACTGTCTAGGTCTTCGATGTAAGGTCTGTCGGGGTTTACTACTATTTTTCCGTCTTTTCGGTAGGTTATTCCTTGGACACCATCAAAATTTTTTCCGGATTCAAGTCGTTGAACCAGTTCCAGTAAGGTGTATTCCCCTTCTTTGCGGACAACCACATCAAGGTCAGGGCACTCTTGTAAAGCTTCTTGGTGCCAAAAGGTGGCGTGGGGTCCACCTAGAACAGTTACACAATTTGGGTGACTCTCTTTGGTTAATTTTGCGAGGTGTAACGCAGATTTGTAGGTTAAAGTAATCGAAGTGAACCCAACAAGATCAGGTTTGCGCTTGCTGATTTCTTTTTTGTATTCTTCATAATGAATGTACAATGCCTGACAATCAATAACATCAACTTCATAACCGTTTTTTTCTAGAACTGCTGCGAGGTAGCCTAAACCCAGTTGTGGGAAAGGCATGTGCTTATGAGGACCAAGGGGGTAAGGGGGATTAACAAGAGTCACTCGAGGACGCATTATTCTCGCCTGAAGTTTTTAAGTTACAGACATACAAGCAGTATACATGCTTAATAGCCTTTACACACTCCGTTAACAAAACAAGATAGTTTTTTCAGTCGCTGTAGTTATATGTATAAAACGTGGCAAAACTCCAACAGTAAAAAGGGTCAGTAAACCGGATGGAAGGTTCCAAACGTTTTTAGGTTTCAAACAGATAGCCACTATTATTCAGTTTCCATTGAAACACAAACTGTGTACCATGAAAATTTGAGTGCCGTAAGTAGTGATTAACAAAATGCGTGTTTGTTTGATTAATCCGCCCCGTATTCACCCAAAAGTTTGGGGACAACCAACTGTATATCAACCGTTGTCCATTGCTTACGTAGCAGCAGTTTTAGAAAAACAGCATGAAGTAATAATCATAGATGCGCCCACAGAAGGCTGGAGAAATTCTGTGGACATAGATGAAACAAATTCTAAGGTAGGATTAACAAACGAACAAATTGCAGAAAAAATTAAACAGTTTTCTCCGGACATTGCTGGAGTAAGCATCCCGTTTTCGGGTTGGTCTAAAGCTGCATTTGAAGTTGTGTCAGTAATAAAAAACGTGGATAAAGACATAACCACAGTTTTAGATGGATTGCACCCTTCTGCCAGACCTGTGGAGTGCTTGTCGAATCCCGATGTGGACTTTGTTGTTCGCGGGGAACCAGAATACAGCACTCTTGAGTTGGTTAATGCCTTAGAAAAGGACGCAACAACAGACAGGTTGAAGGATATTAAGGGAATCGGGTTTAAAGAAAATGGAAAATTGGTTATTACTGGGACTCGACCAGAAATCGAAGACCTGGATGCCTTGCCTTTTCCTGCAAGGCATTTGTTGCCTATGAAGACATATTTTGAGGCAGTAAAAGAGAACCCAATTCGGGGGGTTATCCGTGACCATTACGCCATAATGTTAACCAGTCGAGGTTGCCCGCATAATTGTGTGTTTTGTTCTAATCATATTGTCATGGGCAAAAAATGGCGGGGCAGAAACCCCGAAAGTGTTGTTGACGAGATAGAACAGCTAGTAAAAACATACCAAATAAAACAGATTGATTTTTTTGATGATAATATGACCTTAATTAAGAAAAGGGCAGAAAAAATCTGTGACCTGATAGTAGAAAGGAACCTGAACATAAACTGGTTTGTTCCAACCGGAGTTAGGGCAGACACCCTTGATGAACAACTGTTAAGAAAAATGAAGCGTTCAGGCTGCAAGGGAATTCGTTTTGCTCCTGAATCGGGGGTTCAACGGGTTGTTACGGATATTATTGGAAAGAACATGAAACTTGAAGATGTTGAAAAAGCAGTTGTTTTAGCTAAAAAAGTAGGAATCAAAACAGCGATTTTTTTCATTCTTGGACTAATCGGCGAAACAAAAGAAGACATGGAACAAACCATACAATATGCATATAAACTAAGAAAGCTTGGGGCAGAAAAATTCCATTTCAGCATAGCCACGCCAATTTACGGAACTGAACTCTACAAACAGGCAGTGGAGGGGGATTTCTTAAAGGACGGATTCAGTGACGAAGCCCTAGCACGAGCCGAACCCCTCATTGAAACCCCCGAATTCACACCAGAGGAACTATGTGAGATATGTGTACGGGCAAACGCCATAAACCAAAACATTACAGCAGGTAAAGTATTCAAACTCATGAAAGACCCCAAAAAAGCATTGGTTATTGCTAAAGCGTTATTGAAAAAGCCCAAGCCTAAGAAATAGCATGAATGAAAGGTTTTTGTTAAGTTCAGATGTTGCGTTTTAGGACGCTTAGGAACCCGTCTCGTTGAATTGTTTTTAGAATCCGGTGGATTGAACGATTGAAGTTCCTGTGGAATTCTCGTTGGAGATTTTTTACTAACTCAAAATCAAATTGGTCGGTTTTGACGTAGGTTACATAATCTTCTACCCGTTCGTACCAGCCGTTAGCCATGATTTCGTCATACATGCTACTTCCGGGGTATCCGATAAAGATGTGAAAACGGGCATAATCAGGATCTAATTTTCGGGCAAACATGTAGGTGGTATGCATGTCTGCAACTGTTTCTCCGGGCAAGCCAATCATAAAGGAACTGGCAGTTCGGATGCCTACTTGGTTACAAAGCTTGAAGGCATCAACAGCTTGTTGAATAGTAATCTGTTTGTTGATTTTTTTAAGAATATGAGGCGCACCCGATTCTACACCAAACCATATTGTTTTGCACCCTGCAGATTTCATTTCTTGGAGCATTTCCCTGGAAACCAAATCAACTCGAGTATCACAAACCCATTGTAAGTCCAGTTTTGCTTTTTTGATTTCTTTGCACAGTTCTATGGTTCTTTTTTTGTTGATGGTAAAATTGTCACCAACAAAGTAGATGCCCTTTGTGCCGTATTTTTCTATCATATGGTTTAGTTCAGCTACAACTCTAGGTGGACTAAAGGCTCGGCATTTTGAGGTCCAGATTTTTTTTGTTTCACAAAAGGCGCAGTTGTAAGGGCAACCGCGGATTACGTTCATGTTATCCACGGGTTCAACAGTTAGGTACTCCATCTTTCGCATGTAAAGGTCCATAGGCAACAAATGGCGAGCAGGAAAGGGCACAGTGTCTAAATCTTCAATTAAAGTTTGAGGGTTTTTTACAATTTGGCTGCCTTTACGGTAAGCAACACCAGAAATTTGGGGTACTTCAGAATCTTCCTTACCTGAAGTAATAGTATTTGCTAGCTCCACGATTGCACGTTCGCCCTCACCTATGACCGCATAGTCAATTTCAGGGTGCTCGAGCATGCTTTCAGGCAAATATGAAGGATGCCAACCACCCACAACAACCTTGCAGTTGGGAAGAACTTCCTTTACTGCTTTAGCGGTTTCAACACATTTCCCATAGGTTACTGAGCCGCAGGTCATTCCAACTATTTTGGGGTTTAGGCGTTTGACTTCTTGTTTGATATCGTTGATTGATTTTTTCAAAAGATAGTTATCAATTACTTGAACTCCATATCCTGCCTGTTCAAGAGACCCAGCAACGTAAGCTAAACCCAGCGGTGGATAACGTCTACCCAGACCCCACGGGGAGTCTTCAGGCGGAGCGGTTGTCATCAACAAAATCATGCAATAACGATCTCCGTTGGATTAGTATAGCACACATGAAATTAGACAAATAATAACTTTTATCTACAAAACCAAAAGTACAGAACAGTTACAACGAGAAATAATCCAACTAGAGAGTTCAGTAGTGATTCTGGGGAAAACGGAATTGTTTTTAAATTGTAACTATACTAACAACTTATCAATTTGGCTGGATTTGGTTCAAAATGGCATGTCCTGGTCCCCCGAAAAAACTTCAGGGTCCTCTGATGATTACTTCTTGGAGAGCCACTGGCGCGTGTAATTACAATTGCGTATATTGTAACGTGGACGCAAACTGTGAACCCACCCCCAACGAGTTAGACACAGAATGGGGACTGCGTTTGGTTGACCAAATTGCAGAATTTGGTTCCCAATGGTTCGGAATAAAAGGAGGCGAACCCCTTGTGAGAAAAGACCTTTTTATCCTTATCGCCCACGCTAAAGAGTTAGGTCTTGAAGTTAATTTATTGACCAACGGATATTATGTAGACGGAGAAATTCTAGAAAAACTAGCCAAATATAACGTTTACACTTCCGTCAGCATCGATGGCTCAGAAGAAGCAAACGATTCCCTACGAGGGAAAGGTTCCTACAAGGCTGCTGTGTCTGCGATTCAAAAGTTGTCAGAAAAAGGAATTTTGAACGGGTTATCCATGGCCATAACAAACCGCAACCTCAATGAAGCAGATCACATAGTTGAGTTAGCAGAAAAATATCATGCCCAGTTTGTTTGGTTTAATCATTTGGTTCCAACGGGAAGGGCTAAACATCAAATAAATTTGGAACCCACACCAGAACAGTATGACATGTTTTTGAATCACGTGTATGATTTGACCAAAAAAGAATACAAAGTCAAATTTGATTTTAACATCCACTGTCCTCATTACATCCGAGTAGTCCGAGACAGAGATCCCGAAGGCTTCTGCGAATGGGTCAACAAAGAAACCCACACAGCCAAATGTATTTACTTCTTGTTTGGCGGATACCTAAGTGTACTAGAAAATGGAGACGTTATCCCGTGTTTCTATGATGAAGACCTAAAAATTGGAAACATCAAAGAAAACACCCTAACTGAACTTTGGGACAAGATGCAAAACTCTGAATTTTATCAAACATTGCAAAACCCGGACAATTTGGAAGGCAAATGTGGGATCTGTGATCTGCGAAACGTGTGTGGCGGATGCAGAACCCGAGCTCACGCATTAACTGGCTCTTACTTTGGTTCAGACCCTGCGTGCCTTTACCAACCAAAAGGTGACGGTTCAAAGAAAACAAAGTAAGAATTTTACCCCAAACAGTTATAGCGGTTCTGCAGTTAGGTTTGAGAGGTAACGGTGACTGAAATGTGTGCAGATTTGGCACTTATAAATGGAAACATTATCACTATGGATTCTTTGCAAGCAAAAGCACAAGCAGTCGCCATCGAAAAAAACCGATTGTTAAAAGTTGGCACAACAGAAGATATCAAAGCATTACTCACCGAAAAAACAAAAGTAGTTGATTTAAAGGGAAAAACTGTTGTCCCAGGGTTTATTGATTCCCATATTCATGTCGCAGATTTTGGAAAGTTCTTGAATTGGATCAACCTGACCAATCTAAACTCGATTTCAGAAATGCAAACAAGACTTAAAGAACGTGCACAAAAGATTCCGAAAAACAGGTGGATTGTTGGTAACGGATGGAACGAAATCCGTTTTGCAGAAAAACGTTGTCCAAACCGTTATGATTTGGATATTGCCTCTCCAAATAATCCAGTGGTGTTGTATCATGAGTGTGGGCGGGTTTGCGTTGTTAACAGTAAAGCCTTAGATGCTGCAAAAGTAACAAAAGAAACTGTAGCCCCATTGGATGGAGAAATCAAAAAACATCACGAAACTGGTGAGCCAACAGGTATTTTGTGGGAAACTGCAACAGATTTGGTTTGGAAGACCATTCCTGAACCAACTGAAGAAGAAATAATTGAAGCAACCAGTTTAGCTTGTGAAAAAGTAGTAGAAGCGGGGATAACTACTGTTCATTGGATTGTTTCCTCGCTGGAAGAAGCGTTGAGTGTGAAAAAGCTGGATACACAAAACAAGTTACCAGTTAGGGTTCATGTTATTGTTCCGGCTAATATTTTGGAGCGAATTAATGAGTTGAATTTTGATTCAAACAAAATCGACAAACAATTGGGTGTTAAGATTTTTATAGATGGTTCGTTAGCTGCCCGAACAGCAGCACTTTGCCAGCCGTACATGGACGATAACACTACAGAAGGGAAACTGCTCTATTCCCAAACCGAATTGGATAAAGTGGTTAGAAAGGCGCACAAAACAAAACTTCAGTTGGTTATGCATGCAATGGGCGACAAAGCAATTGACATGGCGTTAAGTGCTATTGAAAAAGTGTTGAAAGAAACCCCTAGAGAAGCACATTGTCATCGTATTGAACATGGGTCTGTACTGACTCCTGATTTGATTCAGAGAATAAAGAATCTAGGGATGACAATTTCTGTACAACCAAAATGTGTAATTACTGAATTTACGGATTGGTCAGCAATTGAAAGATTAGGAAACAAAAGGGCAAGATGGTTGTATCCTCTTAAAACGTTAATCAAAAATGGAATACAAATTGTTGGCGGATCAGATTGTCCAATGGAGCCCTTAAATCCGTTGTTAGGCATACAAGCAGCTGTAGAACGCCAATATTTTCCTGAAGAAAAAATCACATCAAATGAAGCGTTACAAATGTACACAATTAATGCTGCAATTGCGTCTTGTGAACAAAAAAATCAAGGTTCAATTGAAAAAGGAAAACTCGCGGATGTTACTGTTCTTTCGGGTGATCCCCTAACAATTCCAGCCAATGATATTGGAAAAATTGAAGTATACATGACCATTGTGGATGGAGAAATTGTTTTCCAGAAATTATCTTAGCTTTTTACGATTTTGATGACAATCATTTTAAGTAACTTTCTTTGAGTAACGGTAATTATCTGGTTAAAACGTGCTTGCCAAATGATAACAATAACAAATCTGTTGGTGGCAGTTGGAATTCTCATCGCAGCACTGGTGCTCGACTTGATTTTTGGCGACCCCTCCCCCATTTACCCCGAAAAAATCCAATACAAACTTCACCCAACGGTTTGGATGGGACAGTTCACCCAAAAAATCAAACCATTCTTCAAGAACCCCAACCCAAAAATCGAAAAAATTAACGGCGTTCTTATGGGGGTAACAGTAATTTTGGTTTTCACTGTTCCGGTCTATTTTGCATTACAAATAATCTACAGGTACCTTGGGGTTATAGTTTTTTTCATAGTTGCTGCAGTGATTTTGAAATTAACAATTTGCATGAAACTTGAAACAGACTGGGGCTACGCCGCAGCAAAAGCAATTGAATCAGGTGACTTAACTGAAGCTAGAAAGTATGCACATTTTTCCCGAAGAGACAACAAAGACTTAACCGGTGCACAAATTGTTTCTTCGGTTATTGAATCATTGGCTGAAAACTTGACAGATTTCAGGTTGTCACCCATCTTTTATTATGGACTTTTTGGCGTTCCTGGAGCAGTTGCCTTTCGGGCAGTTAACACCCTTGATGGGATGGTTGGCTTCAAAGATGAAGAAAACTTGCATATCGGATGGTTTTCTGCAGTCACAGACACCATAGTCAATTACATTCCCGCTCGGCTCACTACTCTTTTGTTGATTGCTGGAGCTGCAATAGTTGGGGAAGACTACAAGAACGCGTGGAAAATTGCCCGACGGGACCAAACCAAAATCCCCAGCGTAAACCATGGATGGCAAATGGCAGCTATAGCAGGCGCCCTCCGAGTAGAACTGGAAAAACCTGGACAGTATGCTGTAGGTGACCCAGAACAAGAACTCGACGCCAGCAAAATAATTCAGTCCCTAAAAATCCGAAACGTGGCAATAATTCTTAGCATAATAATCACGGTACCTGCAATTTTGTTGAATCTTTACTTGTTTTAATTTCAGGAAAAAGTTCCAATAGATAAATGAACTTTAGAAATTAGATATCATCATGCAGAAAAAATTTAGAAAAAAAGCTACTTTTCAACACCCCAGTGCTATTAGACTACTATTATACAGCACAAATGTGAAACATATGGTTATTTTTTCGTGAAAACTAAATCTCTTTAATCAAAAAAAAGATTATTGATTGTAGTTGAAACCAATAAAGGAAAAGTAGCAGGAACACTGCTACGGAGGAATTAAATGGATAGTAGATAGGTTTTTTATTTTTTTGCAAATTTCTATTTTTTATTCCTCTTTTTTAGCCTGCTGTGTATGTTAGAGTGTTGAGTTTAAATATTTTGTGACAATTCTCGAAATTAAGTTAATTTTTCGAGGCAGTAAATAGGGTATATGCAATAAAGATATAGAGCAGAAAGGGTCTAACTGTTTGACATTCTAGCGGTTACTTCAAAATTGGTGTAAAACTTGACAGAACCAAACAAAAAAGTCAAAACAACGCTGGTTAATCCTCCACCGCTGGAGGGAGTTTATCGTCATCAACTTTATTTGTCTCTTGGTTTGGCGTACATGGCAGCAGTTCTGGAAGAGAACAGACATGAAGTAACTGTAATTGATTGCCCGGCAGTGAACATAAATCAAGATATGCTGAAGACAAAACTTGAATCTATTCAGCCGGAAATTATTGGAATCACTTCCATGACCCCTACAATACAGTCAGCAGTTTTGTCGGCTCAGGTCGCTAAACAAGCATGCCCTCAGTCAACAGTTGTTTTGGGTGGTCCACATGCCACGTTTATGGATAAACAGGTTCTTGCTGAAGAACCAGCAGTTGACGTAATAGTTAGGGGAGAGGGAGAACAAACACTTCTAGAACTGGCACAAAATGCCGGCAACGTGAAGACTTTAGACACAATTCAGGGCATAACTTTTAGAAAAAACGGGCAAATGGTCAAGAACCCTGACAGACCTTTTATTCAAAATCTTGATGATTTGCCTCGTCCGGCATTCAAGCATTTTGATTTAGAAAAATATCGTCTGTTTGGACGAAAAATGCTCCCAATTATTACTAGCAGGGGCTGTCCATCTCAGTGTTCCTTTTGTACTACTTCCAGAATTTTTGGACGACCCTTCCGAGCTCGAAGCCCAAAAAACGTAGTGGATGAACTGGAATGGTTGCGAGACGAACATGGAGCAGACGCGTTTTCCTTTTATGACGATACATTTACCCTAGATAAAAATCGGGCAATACAAATCTGTGAAGATATAAAAAACAGAAAACTTGGGATTCCATGGGATTGTCAAACTCGTGTGAGCACAGTATCCGAAGAGATGCTAAAAATTATGCGGGACGCAAATTGTCAGCAAGTTTTTTTTGGAGTAGAATCGGGTTGTCAAACTATTTTGGACGCAGTCCATAAAGGAACTTCTGTTGAACAAAACAAAAGGGCAATAAAGTTGGCCAAGGATGCGGGCTTGTTTGTTGCAGTTTCTGTCATGGTTGGATATCCCGGCGAAAACCGAGAGATGCTTGAGCAAACAATTGACTTACTCAGACAAGCCGAACCCGATGATGCTTACATTTGTGTGGCTACTCCGTACCCAGGAACAGAGCTAAGAAACATTATTGAAGAAAAAGGCTGGACCATTTCTAACGACTGGAAACGGTATGACACAACCATCCCAGTGTTTGAAAACCCTAACCTGTCAGAAACGGACGTAAATGCAATCCGAAGCAAATTCTACGACAGTTTCTATTCACCCAAATATGTTCTGCGACACATTTTCAAGAAAAACTTTTACAGCAAAGTAATGGCACGAACCGCAATGAACCATCTCATTTGGCGTGTTCGAAAAATATTCTAAATTTTTTGGAACATCACAATAATGGTGGGAGTTGGAGTCCCCACATCAGTTAAACGTTTCATTTGAACTAAACTGAATCGTGAAGCGAGCAACTTTTCCAGAATTTCAACAGTGTAGTAATGTTTATGAGAATCATAACGCAACCCTTCAACACCATCGGGGGTTGAAATGATTAAATGCCCCCCAGTTTTCAAAATCTTGTAAGCATCATCCAAGAAACTGTTTGGATCCCATAGGTGTTCGACTATTTCGGAGGCTATTACAACATCAAAACCGTTTAGTTTGAAAGGCAATTCTTCTGCGTCCCCAGTTACAGCGAATAAAAATTCACGTTTATGTGACTGGGCAGAAACTGTTGGCAGGTCTATGGTTGCTATATTGTTTTGCATTTTCCATAAGTGTTCTCCGATTAATCCGTCCCCGCCGCCTACGTCTAGGATTTGTAGTCCTTTGCCTAGGGGGAGAACCATGTTAGAAATTGTTTGTATTCGGGCCACATTAAAAGGTCGCAACAGGGCTTCTGCTCCATGGGCTTTTAGGGCGGCTTCAATTCGTGAGCTGTTGTATTTTTGCCATTCGATCCATTTGGGTTTGGTTTGGTTTCGGTGTTTGTAGCGCGTGTGTTTTATTACAAGATGTTTTAACTGGGAAGGATGCATCACCAAATACGCTAAACCTAGAACTTGACCTATAACCATCTTTTACTTTCAGGTCTCCAGTTGCAGCTACACTCAAACAAACACAAAAAGGAGCACATAGCTTATGAAATTAACGCCCTAAATCATTCTGACACTGCTTAAGCATAGAAACAACAGGCAAATTGTATGGGCACTTTGGTTCACATTCTCCACAATTTGTGCAACTAGATGCATTAGTTGGAAGTCCACTGTACAGTTTTTTTGCCCAATTTTTCAAGCCATAAGTTTCGTAAAGGGTTTTAAACCGAAGAATTGCAGCAATGTCTAAGGTTTCTGGGCAAGGCAAACACAGCCCACAGTCCCGACAATAAGGTTGCTCAAATTTGACACTAAATCGGCTTTTTTGTTTATTCGTTAGCTGGTTGTAGTTGTTTCCTATCTGTGCGGCTGTTTCAACTTCTTCTACTGATTTGAATCCCGTGATAGCTACGGAAACGTCTTGGTCTAAAACATAACTAAGGGCATTATGAACCTTTGAAGAAACATCTTGCCCAAGTAACGATTTCAGTTCGGGCTCGTCGGACAACAACGAAAGGGAGGGTTGATACAAACACGTTATGAGCCTAGAAGTTTTTGCCATTAAAGGCTTCATTGCGATTACCCCGATGTCTAGGTCGTTAGCAAGGGGAATCAGTTCATCAAGGGCTTGCCTAGTTATTATGTTAAGGGGAACCAAAACCGTGTCAAACTCGTTAGTTTTGATTGCTTCAATCAACACCCGAGGCTTATGACCAGTAATTCCAATAAAATCCACCAACCCCTCAGAACGGGCTTTTCTGCACATATCTAAAGATCCTCCCGGACCCATTGCTTTCTGAAGGGTTTTGACGTCGTCCACTCCATGAAGTTGAATCAAATCTAGCCAGTCAGTTTGCAGACAACGTAAACTGTTTTTGAAGTCCTCCAAAGACTCACTTTTTGTTCGAGAAGCAGTTTTTGTAGCCAAAACACATCCATCACGCACATCCTTCAAGGCTGCCCCAAGTTTTTCTTCGCTGTCTCCATCGAGTTTTGCTGTGTCAAAATAGTTAATTCCAAGCTCAAAAGCTCGTTGAACAATCTTTACTGCATCATCAAGGGGTAGTTCTGAAATCCATGTTCCACCAAAGCCAACTACAGAGACTTCAAGACCAGTTCGTCCTAGTTTGCGTTTCTGCAACTGAAAGGTTCCTCCAGCAAACGAAATCATATAATGAATCTCATTAACGTAAACCGATTTTAGAAGCAATCAACCTTCGAAGCCACGCCAACGCTGTTCGGGTTGTGGAATAACCGTATACTCCACCTTTTCTGAAGGCACGCAATATGTAAGTTGGTCGAATATAGAAGCTTTGATGGATTTTGTCGTGAATTCCCCTGATTTCTTGCATAGTCATGTTTGGAGATTCAAAAATTGGAGTAGCAGTGTCGTAACGATCAAAGTCGTGGATCCGCAGCCAGCCCATCTTTTTAACGTAATCATACATAGGAGTTCCAGGATACGGAGTTGCAATGTAAACTCCAATCTCGTCAGGATTAAGTTTACGCAAAAGGCCACTACTTTCCATTGCAGTTTCTTTAGTTTCACCTGGAAAACCAAGAATAATACTGGCAACCGCAATCATACCGGCTTCTTGGGTCCACTTGAAAGCATTAAAAGTTTGGCTAGTGGAAATCCCTTTCCCCATGGCATCCCGAACATCTTGAGAGCCAGCTTCAACACCATACCACACAGCGATGCAACCAGCTTTGTGCATCTTCTCAAGCAACGGTTTTGAAACCATGTCTATCCGAGTTTCACAGTCCCACCTAATTTTTAATCCCCGACGAAGAATTTCATCACACAATTCTTCGGTTCGCTTTTGATTAACTGTGAAAGCATCGTCATAGAAGGTGTACTGTTTTTCACCATACTTTTTGTAAAGAAACTCAAGTTCGTCAACAACCTTTTTGGGGCTACGCATACGGTACCTTTGACCAAACATTCTAACCGCCGAACAAAAATCACACCAAAAAGTGCATCCCCGGCTGGTCATTAAAGGAAAAATGATGTTTCCATATTTGTTGAACTGCTCGATAGGAAACAAATGAAACGCAGGATAAGGAAGCGCATCCAAGTTTTCGATGTAAGGACGGTCTTCAGTTTTGATTATTTCTGCGCCTTTTCTGCAAGTTAATCCGATAACATCATCATAGCTTTTTCCGGATTCAAGGCGTTGAACGATTTCTAGTAAGGTGTTCTCGCCTTCTTTTCGCACAACAATATCTAACTCAGGACATTCTTTCAGGGCATTTTCGTCCCAGAAAGTAACATGAGAACCACCAATAACAGTCACACACTCAGGCAACGCTTTCTTCGCGACCCTGATTACTCTGAGGGCAGACTTGTAAGTCAGAGTAGTAGAAGTCAACCCAACTAGGTCGGGTTTTCGTTTGCGTAGTTCGGATTCTACTTCGTTTAAGGGGAGGGGCAGGGCTTGAAGGTCGATAACGTTAACCTCAAATCCGTTTTTTTCTAAAACTGCAGCCAAATATCCAATACCCAAAGGAATGAAGGGGGGATGTCGATGGGAACCTTCAGGATAAGGTGGATTTACAAGAGTTACCTGCATCCTTACAATTCGTCCTCAAATTTTTTAGTGTAACATTAGACAAAGTGCGCTACTAATAAATATAATGTGGGACACAAACAGAAAAAATTGACCGTTTTTTTGAGTTCAACAAATGGGCTGATACTAAATCTTATATTTCCTTGACAAAGTGTTTAATTGATTCTGCAACCTCGAACACCAAAACAAGTTATGCAGGAAAAAACATGAACGTTCCCAGAGTTGTTATCGCAGGCCTTTACGGCGAAGGAGGAAAAACAACAGTTGCCACCGGATTAATGGGCGCATTAATCAAAAAAGGGCTAAACATTCAAACCTTCAAGTCTGGCCCCGACCACATTGACGCAACTTATCATAACCAAGTAACCAACAAACAGTCTAGACATTTGGATGCTTGGCTTACGTCTCAAAGAACTGTTCTTGAAAGCTTTCAACGCACAGCAAAAAACGTTGACATTGCAGTTATTGAAGGCGCAGGAGGAATCTTTCAAGGAATCCCCCGAGAGATAGATGGAGTCAAAGACTTTGAAGGCACAGCCCATATTGCTCGACTCTTACGGGCGCCCATTGTTTTGGTTTTGGACATTGGCAGTTTGTGGATGCACCGCGCAGAAGTAATCCACGCGGTTATGAACATCTTCAAAGTGTTAACCAAACAGATTAACATCAAAGGCATAGTTATAAACAATGTTAGAGACTGGCAACAAGAACCATGGCTCAAAAAAGCTGTGGGTTCAGCCACAAAAATTCCAATTCTAGGCATGATTCCCTACAACCCAAACATTGTAATGCCCCCCAGACGGGGGGGACTGGTTCCAGTTCCTGAACAAAACGGGTTAAAACAAACAGTTGCTGACCTTATAGAACACGTTTCAGCCCATGTTGAAGTTGACAAAATTGTAGAAATCGCAAAACAAGCCAAAGAACTACCAGACATCGAACCTAAAGTGTATCCAACAACCAAAAGGAAACAAACAGTTAGAATTGGAGTAGCATTTGACGAAGCATTTAGTTGCCATAATCCCGACAACCTTGATCTTTTGGAAGCTTATGGTGCAAAGATTGTGTTTTTTAGTCCAGTTAACGACCGAGAACTTCCAGAAAACATTGATGGATTGTATTTTCCAGGAGGTTTCCCTGACAGGATTACAAAGAAGTTGTCGACAAACAAAAACATGTTAAAAAAAGTCAAAGATGCAGTTTACGATGAAATGCCTATTTACAGCGAGCAGGGAAGTTCGATGTATTTAACCAAATCCATAACTGATTTTGAGGGCTCCACATTTCCGATGGTTGGGGCAATTTCGGGAAAATCTGTAATTGGGTGGAAGATGCAGGCTTTGGATTCTTCGCGGATGGAAACGATAAAGGATAATTTGTTGACTCGGAAAGGGTCAATTATTCAGGGAAATGATTTTCGGTTTTTCAAGATTATAGACATTCCCAAGGATACAAAGTTTGCATTCAAGATGAGAATAGGAAAGGGAATCAATGGCACGAACGAGGGAATAATGGTAAGCAACCTTTTGGCGATGGTTGGGCTTGTTTATTTTGCCTTTGACACAAAAATTGCGGAAAATTTTGTGAACCTAGCCGAAAAGTATCACCACAAATAGGCTTAGTTTATAACAATTTACTTAAAATAGTGTATTCACTTCTAAAAGTCACTAGGAGACGTTTCCAGCATGAAACCCGAATATGAGTGGCTTTCTGAATACGACAAACCAAAATACTGGAGCAGCTTTTCTCCCATCTATTTCCAGACGCTGCCTTTTCTGTTCGGGTTTTATTTTAACTTAAACGATAACAAACTGAGAAACTTTCTCAAAAAACAAAAAGGCAAAACCCTAGACCTAGGATGCGGCAACGGCAGATTCTTGGATTACGCAGATGTGGGCGTAGACTTCAGTAAAGAAATGCTCAAACGAGCAAAAACCACAGGAAAACATGTAGTATTGGCGTCAATTTTGGCTCTTCCTTTCCGAGAAAATGTTTTTGACAATGCCTTCATGGCGGATACTTCAGTTATTATAAAACCTGAAGACCGAAAACAAGCTTACAAAGAAGCAAAACGAAGCACCAAAAAGTTTTACGATTTTTTGGCCGAAGACCGCACATACATGCCTTTTATTATGCCGATTCTGAAAGGAATCCGTTTGCCGTTGCAGGCGACATCGTATGTAGCGTTGTTTTTATCTTTTATTGTGGATAGGTTCCGAAAAATTGTGGTTATTCGGGGAGAATCTGAGCATCCGGAAACAATTACGGCTCCGAAAATGTGGTAAGTGTGACAGGTTTTAAAAACGCAAGTTTATATTAGCGGTAAGTAGTTGATAGGATACTATCTGGGGAAACCCATTATGAAAAAGTCTAGCCCAGAAACAGAAAAAGAAAACAGTTACGACTCCAGAGAGAGTTGGCCCCCTTACACTTATCGAGATTGTGCAGATATTGCTCCAGAAACCTACGAAGCTTTCATGGAGTTTTTGTCTACCGAAAACACATCCAACAAAGTAATGGAACTTCAGCCATGGATTTCTTTCTGTGATTCTCGGTGTACGTTTTGTTATTATCCCAACAATCCTTATTCAAGTAGCATGATGGAGCCGTACCTTGAGGCTCTGAAGAAAGAATTGATGATGTACGCCAAAACAAAATATGTTCAAACCAGCGAGTTTGATGAAATTGTTTTGGGTGGTGGAACTCCAAGCCTCATGAATATTGAGCAAATGTTTGGTTTAATCAAATTCTGTGAGGACAACTTCAATACAGTCGACGACTATTTCATTAAAATTACTGGTTCTTCAAGGAGTTTCTCCAAAGAAAAATTAGTCGCAGCCGCAGACTACGGAGTTTACCAAGTCGACATGGGTGCACAAACGTTTGATGACAAACTTAGAAGAATGCTCAACTTACCTGACAGCGCTGAACATGTTGCAGAAGAAGTTAAACTAGCACGCAAACTTGGAATGTGTGTTTGTATTGACATTATGTATAACATTCCGGGTCAAACTTTGGAAAGCTGGGTTGATTCAGTAAAGAAGGCAATCGAGTTAGACGCAGAAGTAGACGCATACTGCCTTGAAGTAAGTCCGGGAACCGTTCTTGATAAACAAATCAAAGAAGGAAAAGTTCCACCTCAGGGCGATAAAGAACTGGAAAAAGAAATGTACGTCGCAGCCTACGAGTTGTTCAAAGAAGCCGGATACACTCCCATCGGGCACGACAGATACTCACGAGATATATGGCACGCTAAAGAGAACTGTCTTAACGGATGGCCATGGGCAGGCATCTTAACAACTGGTGCAGGATGTTTCATGGGTTATCTGCAAAGATTTTCGTATTCCAACATTGAAAATGCACAAGAATACGTCGCCGCAGTAAACGCAGGAAGATTCCCAATTGCTAGGCTTTCGGAGTCTACAGAAAAAGAAATGATGCGCAAAGTAATGACAAAACTTTACCTGCGTTTGCCAGTAATCAAAGCGGAGTTCCAAGAAAAGTTTGAAAAACTTCCTGAAGATGTTTACCCCGAGCAAATAAAACGACTACAAAAGAAAGGTCTAATCGAAATCAACGACGAAGAGATTAAACTCACAGAACTCGGAGACCTGTGGAAAGCTAACATCGCGTGGGAATTCGCAGAAAAATAAAATTTTTTCTATTTTTCTCTTAGCAGTTTTGGAATATAAGCGCAAGCTGGGTCAGATTCGAACAGATCGCCAGTGTAAATTTCTGCTCGGGTTCTGCAGCCACCACAGATTTCGCGGTATTCACAAACTCCACATTTGCCTTTCAGGTTTCGGCGGTCTCGAAGTTTCTTGGTGAATTCTGTGTCTTGCATTTCGTTCCAAAGTTCGGTCATGGATTTGTTTTTGATATTTCCCATTCGGTAGCCTTCATTAAATCCACAGGGACGAATGTCACCGTTTTCTAGGAGACCCATGTATCTGCCGCCGATGAAACACTGACCAAGAAAAACGTTGTTAAACCAGTAATCAAAATCAGGCATTCCGCGTTCTTTGGCTATTCGGGCAAAGAATGGGCAGTAAACGTTGATGCTAAGTTTATTTTTGTATTCTTGCATTAAGTCATAGATTCGATTCAAAGTTACTTCATATTGTTCAGGAGTGGGAGCTAACTCTAGGTGTTCTTGTGCTCTGCCAACAGGAATATAATTGTGATAAACTACCCGAGTGGCGTGATATTTATATCCCAACTCAGCAATGTGATCAACCTCTGAACAGTTATTCTTGTTTAAAGTAGACACAATGCAATCAAAAAGCCCAACTTCAGACAAATTCTTCATTGCATGGATGGCTGTTTTGTAAGTGCCTTTTCCGCGGGTCATGTCATTTGTTTTTTCGGTGCCTTCTAGGCTTATAGCAGTCATGACCTCATTTTTTATTAGGTTATCTAGAATTTCGCCTTTAACAAAATAACCATTTGTAATGACACTCACGTTCATTCCAAGGCTTTTTGCATGTTCAATAATTTCAAAAATGTCTTTCCTTACTAGGGGTTCTCCACCGCTTAGTCCGAACCATTTTGTACCCATTGCATGAAGTTGATCAACTATGCGTTTTCCGCCTTCAGTGTCAATTTCATTGATCGCATAAGGATTTGAAGCAAAACTGCAGTGTAAACAGTTGTAGTTGCAGGCCCTTGTACATCTCCAAGTCATCATATATAGTTGTGGTCGGTTCATTGCGGTTTGTGCCATAAAATAACCATCCGGAATTATGTAGAAACTTGATAAACTGTATTTAACTTTTCCGTTTAATATCGATACTAACTTAAGTTTTTTACTAAAACCTCCGTAATAAATAAAAAATTGTAGTATTGCATAAGATATAATATAAAAAAGGAAAAAATCTTCCTAAAAGATTAATAAAATGCGTTAATTATAAACAACAAAAAACCAAACAGCAAAAAAAGCTAAATTATAATCAAAAAGTGGTCACCTTTTTCCAGAGATGAAGAAACATTTGTTGAACTGGTATTTGCAGAAACCTTTAATTCAGAATTTACAACAAAAAACAAGTGGATGATGAAACCAGGATAAAAAATCTTTACTGCACAAATAGTTTATTGACGTGAAATTTATGAAAAAAACAAATTACTCTTACCTGATAGGGTTGCTCCTTTTAGTTACGTTACTGGTTGTGGAATCTGTTGCTGTATTCCCTGCAGATAGTTCCGTCACTAGCAATAGCACAAATGATGATTTTTTGCAGTATGAATGGCCACAAATTCATGGTGATTCAGCATTTACTAGATTCTCAGAAGGCACAGCCCCAGAAACAACACAGATATTATGGAAAACAACCATAGAAGGAATCCAAAGTTACATCACAGCATTTAATGGTAAAGTTTTAGTTACAACAACAACCAGTGTTATTGCCCTAGACAAGGGCACAGGCACCATAATTTGGAACACCACCTTTCCGAATAGTCAAAGGTGGCCCGCAGTTTTCAAAATTGATGATGAACGTCTTGTTGTGGGACCATATTGTGTTGAAACCGAAACTGGAGAAATATTATGGACCAGTGACAAGTTTTCTGCAAAAGTCTCCTATTGGTCGGAAAGTGTTTACAGTCCAGAAGAAAAGATGTTTTATGTTCATGGGGACTCGGTAGTTGAAGCATGGGACTTCTCAAATCCATCAGAACCTCCAACATTAGCATGGGAAACATATATTTCAGGCAGCACATCGTCTGGAACAGGAATACAATATGGAGATGGAAAAGTCTTCCCAGGAACTTTTGAAACTTACCAAATTGCCCTTAACGCCAGAACTGGTGATGTTTTGTGGGAAACAGAAACAAACAGTGCAATGAGTTTTTCAGGCTCATACTATGAAGGAAAACTCCTCAAAGCAGGGGAACAAGACAACACGTTCTACTGTTTTGATGCTGAAACTGGACAAATTTTGTGGGAATACAATCCTGGAAGCCATCTGGGATACTGGATTAGCGGCAGTGCAGTAGCCTACGACATTGTTTATGAACTTAACAAGGATGGGAATCTTTACGCTTTGGATGTTAACACAGGTCAACTTGTATGGAAATATGAGGGACCAGGTTACCTGTTTTGGCCAGGATGGCCAGTGGTTGCAGATGGCAAAGTCTACGCTACAACAGGACAACGAGCATCCTATGACCCTTACACGTTAGAGTACAGCAAATCTGAGTTTGTTTGTTTGGACGCTTTCACTGGAGAAGTAATTTGGGAAATGGATATTGAAACCCATTGTCCACGAGACTCTATTGCAGTTGCATATGGTAACTTGTACATAATTCCAGGATTTATCAAAGAAATGACAATGGACCAATACGAAACATACAACCAAGTTTGGGCTATTGGAGGCACCAGTGAATCATGGTCCATGTGGCGTAACGATTCAGAAAACACTGGAGCAAGCGAGTTAGGACCTTCAGAACTAAATTTGAGATGGAGTTTTGAAACCAATGGAGGAGTCGGTTCTACTCCAGTAATTGCTGATGATCGAGTTTATTTTGGTTCTCAAGACAAAAATGTTTATTGTGTTGACGCCAACGACGGCAGATTCTACTGGAGTTTTGCAACAGAAGCTAGAATTAAGTCGTCACTGGCGGTATCTAATGGAAAAGTGTATGTTGGTCCTGATGATGGATACGTTTACTGTTTGGATGCAATATCAGGTAGGCTAATCTGGAAAACTTATGCTGGTGGATTTGTTGAAGCTGCCTTCAAGGCGGTTACGGGAATTCGTTCTTCACCAATAGTAGTAGGGAATAGAGTGTACGTTGGTTCGTTAGACGCTAACTTGTATTGTTTTAATGCCGATAATGGTGATGTTGTTTGGGCTTATGAAACTGGAGGGTATATTACTGCTTCACCTGCAGCTTCAAAGGGAGCAATTTATATCACTTCTATGGAGTCAAGCAGCGGTGCATTGTACAAGATAGACGCTGATGATGGTTCTCTAGTTTGGAAATGTGATATTCCCTATGTGGTAGTCCAAGACAGAGGCACTGACATGCATGCTTCTCCAACTGTGGGGGATGGATTGGTGTTTGTTGCTGCAAACAAGCAGAATTATTACGGTATAAACGTGGAAACTGGAGAGATAGAATGGACATATGTTACCACTGAAGGCACTGAAGGCATTGGAGGGTACTTGATTGCATCTCCAGCATATTATGGGGGTCAAGTGTATGTTGTTGACATGTTTTTCATTACCGCTCTTGACGCCAATAACGGTGAAGTTATCTGGAAGAGTTGGATAGGAACCGAACTTTACACCACGCCAACTTATGGAGGTGGAAACATCTACGTTACCACAGATAGGCGATTTGTTTACGTTCTTAACGCCACAGATGGATACAGGCTAGGATTTTTTGATACTAATTCTAACAGTTGGTCAGCTCCTTCAGTTTACGAAGGACAAGTATACTTTGGATGCAACGACGGCAAAGTTTACTGTGTTGACGGCAAAACAACCATACTTGGTCAGATTTATGTCGAATTTGACAAAAACACGGTAGAAAAGGGCAATACACTTACTGCTTGTGGTCAAGTTGATCCAGCAATTGCATACACTCCAGTAAAGGTTACGGTCACCAACCCAAATGGCGACACACAAACTATGGAAATTATTGCCCAAAATGATGGAACATTCAGTTTTGAGTGCAAACCAGACATTAACGGAGAATGGACAGCCACTATTCGATGTTCAGGACCAACATACATCATGCAAACTGAGGAACGAGCCTTTACTGTTACAGATGAACAAGAAACAATAGAAACAGAACAACCTTCAACGCCTGAAGAGCAACACGACCAGACATCCCAGTCACAGGATTCAATTATGCCCCTAGACAATATTACATTAATAGCAGGAATAATAATTGTGGCAGCCGTAGCAATAATAATTGGTTACATGTTTGTTAGAAAAAGAAAGAAAGGTTCGCCTGTTGCTATTATGGGATAACAACTACGGTGTTTGGGTAACTTCAGAATAAACTTGAAACAGTTTCTGGGAAGTAACATTCCAAGAAAACATATTACTAACAAATTCACGTCCACGTTTTCCCATTTTTTCGCGTAAATTGTCGTTGGCTAGAAGGTCTGAAATTGCGTTGCCTAGTTGTTGGTTATTAGGTTCAACGAGATATCCGGTTTGTTTGTGTTTTACTACCTCCGCTATTGCAGAAACATTGAAAGCAACAACAGGTTTTGCAGAAGCTTGTGCTTCCAGAAATGTTATTCCTTGGCCTTCTTGAACAGACGGAGAGACAAAAAGGTCAGCATAATTGTAAAGTTGAGGCAATATTGAATCTGAAACCCTGCCCAAAAAAGCAAAATTATCAAAGACCCCTTGCTGGTGAGAATAAGAAATCAGGTTGTCTTTGAGGGGACCGTCTCCAACCACTACAAACTTTGTATTTTTGTTTTCTTTGATTACATATTTTGCGGCGTCAACAAGAAAAGGTAAACCTTTTCGGGGAATTAGATTACCCACAAATAATACAACATGCTCAGGAGTATCACCAACTAGTTTTTTGGCTTCTTGGTATTCATTGTCTGGTTTGAACCGTTGTAGGTCTACGCCGTTGGGAACTATACGGATTTTTTTCGGATCAATTCCGTATAAATCAACAATTTTTTTGAAAGAATAATTGCTTATAGTAACCACTAAGGTTGCTTTTTGAGCTGCTTCTTTTTCGATGTTTCCAAGGTGCTTCATGAAAAAATTCGAAAGTTTAGTTTTCAAGGACGGCGAAAATATTTTTGAGGATTGAATGTATTCGTCTGCCAAAACGCCGTGAACGGTTTGTATGAAAGGTTTACTGATTTTGTGTTTTTTTAAAGCATTCAAGAACCCGTAACCACTAACGGCATGGGCTTCGTAAACCTCGGCATCTATTTTGTTGACCATTCTAGATAAAGAACGGTTGAAAACCCAGTTGTCTAAGGGAAAAACTTTGTCCGTTGACTTGCAGGGAACAATACGTATACCGTTAACGGACGTGGTTTTCTTGAAGCCGTTTTTTGTTCCACTGTAGACGTTGGTGTCAACTTTATCTGACAACTGTTTCGCTGTTTCAAGTATTCGGCGTTCAACGCCTCCAAAGTAAAGGTGAGGCGGCTGGGTATTGAAGACAGCTAGTTTCAACTTGTTTTCCATGTATTGTGCCCCTTAGTTTAGAACGTTTTCTTATGCAGTTCTTTGTCAGGATTAAGTATTAAAATCAAACCAATGATGTTTCAATCATCAAAATGCGATTGAATCTTTATTAGCAGCTTTGATAGCCCAATATGGCAAAAGGGTTCGTGACCTTATGAAAGTTAGTTTGATTCATATGCAAATCAGCGAATCACCTGAAGAAAACTTGAAAACCGCAGAAAAAATGTTGTACAAAGCAGCGGATGAAGACTCAAAATTCATTTGTTTGCCCGAGTATTTTCCTTTTCCTGCAAGTGTTGAGGACAGAACACGGATTGAATCAATATCAGAACAGACCCACGGACCAGCAGTTAATATGTTGAAACGAGTTTCTAAAGATGTTGATGCTTACATCGTTGGAGGAACAGTTTTTGAAAAATTCAGAGGCAACTACTACAACACTTGTTTGTTTTTGAAAAATGGAAAGATTCTGGGAAAATTTCACAAAATGCATCTCACGGACTGGGAAAAACGAGTTGGATTGCATGTTGGCAGCACTTTCAAAGTTTTTGAAACAGAATATTGCAAAGTTGGAATTTTGATATGTGCAGACGTGTTTTATCCACGGACAGTGAAAAGTTTGGCATCTCGAGGCGCTGAAGTTATTTTCTTGCCTGTTTCGGCATCAAGAACGCACCCCCACGTGAAAGGGCATCCCCTTACCACAAAAAGAGCAGAAGACAACAAGGTGTTTTTCCTGAAAAACGGGAACACCAGATCCCGTTCTAAAGGTGGAAACAGTGCAATAATTTCTCCATGGGGACTACTCAGCCATGCAAAAGATGAAATAAACACAAAAATTGTTTCTGCAGATTTGAACATAACCAAACTGCGAAAATTCAAACGTGCAACAGCAAAATAAACAGTAAATCAAGCTACAAGCAGATTATAGTCCGTAGATTTTTTCCCATTTTTCGATGATTTTGCTCATGTTTTCGAAACCGAATTTGTCTACCCAGTTTCGGTAGTTGGTATCGTTTATTGCGGTTCGACAAATATCTTTGGCTCGTTCTGCATCATGGACCAGAAGCAGAATAGCTTCTAGGTTGTAGTTTGAAAGATACGCAACCGTTCTAAGAAGAGCCTTAGTTTCTATGGGTCGAGGAATTTCTGCGCTTAACTCGACAAACATTGGTTTTTTGAGAATCTTCAAAAAGTCTCGGGTTAAGGTGTCTACCCAGTACATTGTCACGTAACTACTGGAAGATAAGGGAACATGGAAATAATCTACATATTCTGCAATCGCATTAAAGTCTAGACCGAAGCGTTCTTTAGCCAAAATGGGGTCGGGCCAGATTTCTACTCCAAAAGGTTGAGAAACTAGTTCTTTTGCCCTTCGGACAAAATCAGTTACTGTTTGGGCGCGCCATTCTAACCAGTCAAGTCCACTTTCTTTTTGTTTTTTAGAGCATCCATCACAGGTGCAAAATTTTTCCTCAGGAAAATGATACAAACAAAGGGTTACGCCTTCTACCTCTTCGTGGGCAGTTTCTTTGATGAAGTCTAGAACGTGGTTTTGGTATTCTTCGTTTGTTGGACAAACAAAATCCCAAGGAAGAGTAAGTGCCTTGTTTGCTCGGGTTGCAGGACCAAACGGAGAAAGAGCCACCAGTTCGGGTCGTCTTCGTAGGGTTTTTGCGTCAACAAAACAGGTGATATCATTGTACATGCCTTTTGCGGGTTTTCCTAACACGCCGTCGACACGTTTTGAGTAATAAACTGAAATGTCATAGCCTTTAACGATTGTAGGCTCATAAATTACGGTTCCAATCTTCAATTCGGTTAACCTCTTTGTCGGATAATGTCTTTAATTAAAAACCTAATAGAACTATTTTAATTTGGTTCTGAAAAATGAGGAACCATAGACCAGAAAACCGATGTCTTACGATTTTTTAATATGAGTATTTAAATGAACACCCTAATTTTTTGTAGAATTTTGAAAATTTTTTGGTCAACAAGGCATTTATGCAAGAAACGAGCAAAGAATTTAGTGTGGCAGGGGACAAATAGCTCTCGTAACGGAAGTATAGTTAGCTGCTTTGTCAACCAGACCAGTTGGTTTTGGCTAACTGAACCTGAATAAAATTGGCTAGCACACCTAACTGAAACAGAGAGGTAGCGTGTAAATCCTCTTAACACCGAACTCAGCTATCCTTATGGTCTAGAAGCACGCACACCATATTACCTTGCCACCACAAGAATTCTAGGTTACAAAAGCAAATCGCAATCATCTTTAAGTTTAAATCCGATGACAATAATTATTTTTACGTTAAACCCCACTTGGTGCATCATATGAACATAAAAATTGATTACGTCAAATGCAAAGAATGTGACATTTACACTTGTGTTGACTGTTGTGCGATGGCAGTTTTCAACATAGAAGACAACAAACCAGTCATAGTTGACATAGACTCCTGCACACTTTGTGGAATCTGCGAAGACCTATGCCAAAAAAAGGCAATAACACTAGACAGAAGCTAAACAATTTTTGTGTTTTTGTAAAGTGTAAATTTCGTTTATGGCATAAATAACAAAAGGGAGTTCCACAGTAGAAATCACCCTGAAAATAGAAATGAACTAACCCAAACAATGATTGGCTATCATTTCTAACAAAAATAAAGAAGGAAAATAACTGATGAAACTCGAAACCAACATTGACTCTTTTGAAGCTGAAATACAAGAAAACAAACTGATTTTGAAATCAAAATTTCCTTTGAAAATATTGAGTTCAGCGGTTTTGAATGGGGGTACACAAAAGGCAAACTGCATAATTAATGTGCAGGTATCAGAAGACACGGGTAGTGATGTTGATGACAAGGTTCACAGGGATGCCCGAGACTTTTTGTTAGATGAAATAACTAAAGCAGGCATTCCTCAAGATAATGTAGTAGCGATAATGACTGCTGCGCGAATGACAAATGTTGAAGTAGTTTCAGAAAAGTTTCAGGACCTCACGTTAACAACCTTTGTTACTGCAGGGGCATATTTTGCGGCCACACCAGGAGATGAAATAGCTTCAAAGCAGGTTGCGTTTCCTCCAAAGAAATGGGGCACCATAAACACGATTATTGTAGTCGATGGTAATCTTACGGAGAGCTGCATGGTTAACGCAATTGTTTCAGCAACTGAAGCAAAAGCAGCTGCACTAAGAGAGCTTGACGTTAGAAGCCGTTTTTCCGGGGAAGTAGCCACCGGAACAGTAACAGACAGCGTAGTAATTGCATGCACAAAACATGGGAACACCATAAAGTATGCAGGCAGCGGCACAATAATAGGAGAGTTGATTGGTAAATCAGTCAAGGTTGCCCTGAAATCAGCTATTTTCAAGCAAGAAAACATGTACTCCAACCGGTCTCTAACAAGAAGGTTAGAAGAAAGGGGAGTAACCGTTGAAAACTTGACAATTTTATTCTCACAGATTCGTCCAATTCTTCGAAACAATCTAGAAAAACGTGAACAGTTCATTAAAGAATTCAAACAAGTGTTAGCTGACCAAAACATCGCAGCTTTAGTCATTGCTGCATTGCGGTTGGATGAAGATGTGAAAACTAACTTGATTCCTGAAGGCAAAAATAACGAAGAAACGGATGATTTTGTTCTTCATAAGATTCTGCAAAAGGCAGTAACAGATTACTTGTCAAAACAAGAAGCAGAGTTCAAATTTGTTAGACCAGATTATTTGAGTTCAACCTTTTCTGATGAAATGGGCTGGTTTACCAGAAGTGTTCTTTCTGCAGTTATGCATTGTGTTTATTTGAATACTTTAGAAAAACAAAAAGACTGAAAACAGCGATTGGGCATTAATAATGCGCTTGTTGGCTTTTGTCTGATTATGTCGCAATCCTTATAGCTTACTTTAAGTAAGTTCTCGATTCTGAAGAGGAATCAGCTTTGAAGTTTGGAATGTTCATTTATGAACCTACTCCTGTTGAAGGATTCGATCTACAAGTATACCGTCTTAAATCAGAACGAGGAATTGTTGGAACTCCAAATCCTGAAATGACAACCAACATTGCATGTTTCGGCGACAACAACATGGCAGAACAACACCCCGATTGGGTTGCCCAATCTGCCCACGGACCTGCACTGCGAACGAACAAATACTACAACCTACGTTGGGACATCGTCTGCAACCAAGAAAAACAAATGATTGATTACATGCTTGACCTAATCGAAAAAACCGCAGACTACACCAAAGGAATCACCGTCAGCAGCATGCACGTAGCGGACCACGGATTCTGCATATGCCCAAGATGCAAAGCAGCCCACGCCAAAAGCGGCATGGACTTGCTTGAATGGAGAGCACAAACAGTAACAGATTTCATCGGTGCAGCTAAAGAACGAGTGAAAAACAAACCATTCTATGTTGGATTACTTCCTGACCCAGTTAACTGCTATGAACGCTTCGGCCTAGACTTTGACGCCCTAGCAGAATTTGCAACAGCCTTTGTTGTTCCACACTGGTCAAAGACCTATGCAAGCCCCTGGTATTTTGAAACAATGGCTCGTTCATTCAAGAAATTACTTAAAAAACCAGTATATCCAGGTCTGTACATTCAAGGTCCAGGCGACGACCCTAACGAACTTGAAAACCACACCCAACTACTCAAAACAGCTTGTCGTATTGCCCGAACTGGCGTAGACGGACTCATCTTCCTAGCCGCAAACGCTCAAATCATGAAAAACTTCCAAAGAAAATGCGTCGAAGACGTAAAACTTCGCGAATTTTTGGATGGCTATGGCGGCAAACCAGTCTTAGATCTGGTTGACAAATGGGAAACCATACTCGACTAAAACTGTAGTGTGCACATTTTTTGCACACTTGCAATATTTTTTTAAAAAAAATCAATTCTCTAGACTGCAACACTGAAAAGGTAGTTAATTTTTTGACATTTACATCGATAATAGGAAAACATGCCTAGTTTAGTTCTAGAACTTTGATGTTGCAAAGTTTTTGGGTAATGAAGCAAAGCTTATATAATCTGCATCGAAGTATTTTGCAGTTTTAAAACGAGGAATGAGGATGGAATTCGGCAATTACCTTTATGAACCAAAGAAGGTTGAAGGATTCGACTTTGATGTGTACCGACTGAAACCAGAAACAGGACGACGCGGAACCCCACAAAATGACATGTGGAACAACATTGCAGTTTTCGGCGACAACGTAACTGGTCGTGCTCACCCAGAATGGGTTTCTGAATCAGCACGTGGACGAGGAGTACGAGGAAACAATCAATATAACCTACACTGGGACGTTTTGTGCCCCACAGTTCCAGAATTTAGAGAAGAACAACTAGACTACATACAGAAAACAGTAGAAGCAACAAACCAGCCAATCTTCTTGAACAGCTGGCACTTTGCTGACCACGGACACTGCACCTGTGAACGATGCAACAAACTCTGGAAAGAAAGCGGACTTGAATGGTTCGAATGGCGCAACCAAACAATCACAGAATTCATCAAAGACGTAAAAGAACGTGTAAAAACAAAACTAGTATTAGCAGTTCTACCTGACCCAGCAAACGCAGACCAACGCTTTGGTATGGACTTTAAAGAACTATACAAAATCTGTGACGCATTCAACATTGTAATGTTCTCTCAGAACTATGCAACTTCATGGTATTGGGAAATGCTTGCACGCGCTTTCAGGAGAATCTTCCCAGAAAAGCCAGTATATTCTAACGTTTACGTATGTGGTCCAGGCGACGATCCAAACAACTGTCCAACAACCGAACACTTGATCAGACTTTCTGTTCGTGTAATGCGAACTGGAATTGACGGCATCATCTATCTTGCAGACGTTGCAGATAACATGGTCAAATTCCAGAAAGCAGTAACAGAAAAAGGCGAATATAGAGACTCGCTAAGTGACTACGGTGGACAACCAGCTCTCGATCTGTTTAACAGATGGGACAGTTTGTTCTAAGTAAACAACCAAGTGTTTTAACCAGAGGCTTCGGCCTTTCTTTTATTTTTTTTATTTTAAATCTAATAGGATACTTTGTAGATTTCGTAAAAATGAAATCTTGGTTACTGTTTTTTGTAAGTTCTTAGTAAAGCCAACATAGCCAAAACAACCACAATAACCGTTAAAGTAGGAAGGGTTGTTGCTAGAGTTAACCCAATTGAACTAAAACTCAAAAAGAGCCCCATTAATGTTGTAAGGGCAAAGCTTAGTCCGATAGAAAAAACGATTATTTCGATTGGGTCCAATGTTGTTTTTTTGGGGAACAAAGTTTTTGTTAAACAGTATCCAGGCAAGAAAGCTACCAGAACAAAAGCAAACACGTATCGTATGTAAGATACTAAACCTTGGTTTTCAGGAATCAAAACAATAGAAGCAAACGTCAATATGGAGGTAACCATGATAATCCAGAACCAGTAATTATCTTTTGCAAAAAGAAATTGTACAAAGTTTTGTTTGGGCGTTTTTGGCTCTTCGAGGGAAACCATTCCTTTTTTGTGGAGTCTTTTGATTTCGGCTTTAATTTCATCTAGACTCGCGTCGACTTGATTTTGAACAATACGAACTAACTGTTCCACGTTTTCTGGTTGATCGGTTTCCAAAACGTCTAAGATTACTGATTCCAGTAGCGTCATTTGTTCACCAGCCTTTCCTTATCATCGAGTTTACATAAAAAAGTAGTTCTTCTAAAGAATAAAAACTCAAAAAATATTCATGAGAAAACGACCAAAGTATTAACTAAAATTATATTAAAAAAATAAAAAATGGGCAATAGCCCATTGGAAGATTTTTGGTTTAGGCTTAACCGACTAGTTTGAATAGTGGGTGTTTGCCTTCTTCGTGGGGCCGTGTTCCTAGGTCTGCGGTTGCAGTTAGAATGTAGGTATCAATTACAGCTACAGCAGGAAATACATATTCTGCGAATTCGATTGGACCAAACATAATCCAGTCTGCACCAATCATTGGCAGAATTGCGTTTTGTGCTGCGTCAGTTGCTTTCTTAACTTCTTTTGAGAAATTCCCTTTAACCCATCCGAGTGTGTCGGAAACGTTTCCGATTCCAGTTCCTACGGCTCCGATGTCACCATATTTTTCTTTGATGACTTTAATTGCTTGAAGACCTGCACCTACACCAATGCCCCATGCGGACATGGATGTGTCAATGAGCATTCCTTCGATTCCAGCTTGTTCAGCCAGAGGCAATGCCGCTTCCAGTGCAGATAGCTTTCCTTCAACAGTATCATCTGTTGGGTTGTCACACAAGACAATTGAAGCTTTTACGCCACATTCTTTTAGGTTTTCGAGTTCTTTGTCTTTAACGCCTTTGTAGATAGAGTTGTTAATGAGTCGTGGAGATAATCCAACTTCTGCAGCCCATTTGATTGCTTCCATTCGGAGTTTTGGGCTGATTGCGTCAATTTGGATTGGAGCATCAGTTACTTTTGCAACAAATTCAATGTATCTTTGGAAAGATTCAACTGAAGTTCCGACAACGTCCACAATGAATGGGTTGGTTGTCATATCAGAGAGCACATCAAGCCTATTGATGAGTGCTTCAGCTTTGGCTTTGTCGAAAGTTCCTAGCTTTTTGTCTGTTACTATTTTTTGTCCAATGTAAAAGATTGAAGCAGTGAGAACAGTTGGACATTCTCCGGGCTGTCCACCGAGTTTGATACCGCCAGCTTCAACAATTTTTTGTGTTCTTTCGAATCTGAACATTTTCTTGCTCACTTTAGTTTACTCGACGAAGTTTCCGTCGAGCTTATTTGGATGCCATTGCTTTTTTGGCGATGGCTACGGCTTCTTCTCGAGTTTCACCGAATAGTGCACCGATTTCTTCTGCGTCGTCTTCGTCTACTGCTGCGCCGCCAATCATAATTATAACTTTGCCTTTGAGACCTGCGGCTTCAATTTGTGACATTAAGTTAGGTAGGTTGTTTTTTGCTGGTGCAGTATTGATTGATACTGCAATGATGTCTGCGTTGACTTCTTTTGCTTTGCTTACAAAGTCAGCTGCAGGTGCTTTTTTGCCTACGTCGTAACATTTGAATTCGGCTTTGGTGAGTGATTTTCTTACCATTTCTTTAGGGGTTAAGTGCACGTCGGGGTCTAGTGTGCCGATTACTACAATTCCAATTGGGTTTTCAGATTCTGCCGGTTCTTTTTCCATCATAGATTTTAACCAAGACATAAGATTTCCATCCTTTTGGTTGAATAACGAGGGCTTTATGGATAGACACGCGTATAAGCTTTTTGTCGAAATGTCATTATTATAATAAAAATTATGGTGTTTTGTTGGGCAACATTAAAAGAGAACTGTTGAATAGATTCTTTTCACCAAACCGTATGCATCAAAGGAGTTAAGCTTTTGATAATCAAAGGGTTAAAAGGATTATTTGGTTTTTTGACAATTTTACCCATAGGAATGGAGTCCATGGAAGCCCTGTCTAAGTATTTTTTTTTGGCGCCCATAGTAGGTCTAGTTCTTGGAGCCATTGCGGGAGGCTTTGGTTATTTGGCAAACATGTTTTTGCCCCAAATGATTTGCGGTTTTTTTGTGTTAGTTATTCTAGAGTTGCTAACAGGTTTTCATCACATGGACGGACTGTTAGATTTCAGTGACGCAGCCATGGCGCGAGGAGACACCAAGAAACGGTTAGAAATTATGCATGACATGTTTACAGGAGCAGCAGCAGTAACCTCAGGGGTCATTGTTGTGATTTTGGCGGGATTGTCCTTTGGTAGTTTTTCGGGTTTGAATATTCTAAAAGTTGCCATAGTCGCAGAAACTTTAGCAAAAGAAAGCATGGTTTTAATGGCTTACTTAGGCAAAAAACCTGATTACAAGGGTTCAGGCTATTACGTGGTCGAGGCAATGGAAAACAAGCACGCTAAAGCTCTTGCTTCGGTGTTTTTGTGTTCAGTTGTTGGGTTTGTTTTGGTTGGAATTTGGTTTGCTGTGGTCATTGCTGCCATGGGAATCTCTGTGGGGGTTTTGACAACATTCTCTAACAAAACCTTGGAAAGTGTTACAGGTGATGTGATGGGGGCAACCCATGAAATTACAAGGGTTGTTGTGCTGATTATGTTGCTTGCTGTTATGTTATAGGTTATCAACCGAGTTGTGCAGTATCCTTCAAACTTAAAGGAGCCTCAGGCAGACTTGGTGGAAAACGTCATTATTTAAAAATATGCTAAATAATGGGTATTCAGTAGTTACGTTGGTGGTTTAATACGAAGCATAAGGGTCTTTTGCTGTTGTTTACGATTTTTTGTTTCTCTTTGGCTTTTAGGGCAGCAGCAATTTTTCATAATGAGTATCCGCCAAGTTCAGATATTGGGTTTCATGGTAGCATAATCAACTTGATTCTGGAAAATGGAACATTGCCCGAATGGAACTCGTACCACATGGGAGGCCAGCCTTTGGCGACTCCGGTGGGTTTTCATTTTTTTGTTTCCACGTTAATGCTGTTTTCAGGAATGCCAGTAATACTTGCAGAGATTGTTACTGCCATATTTTTTAGCGCCATCATAGTTTTTCCAGCATACTGTGTAGCAAAACGAATGTGGAAAACCCCCAACGCTGGGTACATCGCAGCCTTTTTCGCATCCATTTCTACCTTAAGCTTTGAAATGATAAGCTGGGGAGGATACACAAACATAATTTCTCTTTCGCTAATAATAATCATTTTTTACGTGTTCCTCAGAGAAAACGACAACCCTACAAACAAACACCTGATAATCGGCGGAATATTATCAGGAGTTTTGATACTAACTCACACCTTCAGTTTGTCCGTGTTTATACCAATCTTGGTAGTTTACCTAATTTTCTTGATAGTAGGAAAACTGTGTAAACTAGAAAAAATGCAAATCCAAAACATGCTAAAATTTTTTATGATTACCCTAGGGGCAGGAATTGTTTTAGTTTCACCATGGATAATGCGAGTTATCAACTTTTACTTGAGTGCATCCACTGAAGGCGCATTAACAGGAGGACTAGAAAACAAAAGCATAATCCTAGCAAACCACACAATAGAGCCAATAATCTTGCTGTTAATTATTGTTTTAATTCCGGCACTGTTAATGTTAAAATACAGCAGAAATCGGTGGATAGATAAATCCAGCCTGCTACTGTTTGCATGGTTCTTGGTACCCATAGTTATGACTCAAGGACACTTGTTTGGAATCTACACCGACTACTCACGGTTCACGTATTTTATCGACTTTCCAGGAATAATCATCATCTCTGCAGGACTGATGTACCTGAACAGATGCACCACCCTCGCCATAAACTGGTGCCCAAAAATTCGATGGAAAAAAATTAAAAAAATTCTTCCAACAGTAACCTTTGTTGTAGCAATTTTTGTTTTCATAACAGCTTCATCGTGGTCCATATACCCAAAGGATACAAAGAGTACAGCAGACTATTACACAGCAATAAAACAACCCGAAGTAACAACACTGCACTGGATTGCCCTTAACACACCCGAAGGCTCAGTCATGGTAGCAGATCACTTCATGGGATGGTGGCTTTCAGGAATCAGCCAACGCCCAACCCTGAGTGCAGCAGGTTTAGAATTTTTGATATACTCCCACGAACTGGAAATAGCAAAAGTCGCCTATCTGATACTCAATACGAACTATCAAATCAACAACGGGTTCATTCAAATTAACGAAGATGGACCATACCAGTCCCGCCACAACCCGGTATTCATTTATGAAAAATGGGCAGGAGAATCTGTTGAGTTGATATTTTTTGAAAACAACCGAATAGTAATCCAATCTAACCATCAAAACATAAGCCTAACAGAAATGCAAATTGACCAAAACACAATTGAATACGATGAAAACTTGGCAGTTCTAACAACAATCTACGAAAACGAGGAGTTTACTGTAACAAAAACTGTTAAACTGGAAAAAGGTGCAAAATTTGCAGAACTAAAATATGATGTTCAAAGCGATGAAATTGACGTTTTTGGTTTAGGTCTTACCATGAATACGACATCAGATGAGCCAATATTCATGAATATAACAGAAACTTCAAAAAAGAGAATTGGGGTTTTCAATGGATATGAACAAGTAGGGGGACAAGTGGTTTTGGATTTAGCAGTTCAAGCAAGTGAAATGAGCGACAAAACATGCTATCTAGAATACAGCACACAAAACTCAAGTATAACAGCAAAAATATTTGTCAGCGTTTTTGACCTAAAAAATACAGTCTATCACCACTTTTCAAACTATTTAGATGACCATGAAACTGATCTGTTAGGAGTGTCAGAAGATTACGAAGAGCCAGTTACTGTTTGGAAATACTCAGACATGCTTGAAGAGTTTGATGTTTCTTATGTGGCATGTAGGGATGAATCGTTGTACATGAAGTTTGCCCAAGATTCCCGTTACAGATTAGTGTTGAATTGTGGGCATGTGGCTGTTTTCGAAGTAACAAAATGAAACGGCTTTAACTCCTAGCAGATTTAAGATTTGTGCGAGCAATAGTTTCAACTAGTTCATCCAGTTCGTTTATGCTCACATGTTTTATCGAACACAGCATCACATGCACCCCATTCCAGTTATACTGTATCTACGCTAGATTTAGTTCCATGGATTAGAACACTTTGTTCTGCATCCTGAACATCTAGTCAAATTTTATTGACTGGCTTTTTTGTTGCGTTTTGCAAGCTTAAACTTGATTTGGGAAACAAGCCTTTTACGTTTGAGATTAATTCTTAATATTCCATTGTCCATACAATCGAGGCAAATGTTAAAATCGCAGGTTAATTTGTCATGAAACTCAAACTTACAGGGGTAGACCGCTGTAACGGCATCTCCACAACAATCACAAAACAGATGATTCATGACTTTAACCTCAACTCTAAAGAGACAAGAAGCATTAAAAAGCAAAGTTTCTAGGAACTTACTATTAGAAAATCTGAATTATTTACGTAAACCGATATATTCCCAAATAAAACATCCAAAATGCATCTTCCCAATGATTGGATGTTTTTATATTCTAAATTCACTTACACATAATCATCACGACATGTTGTGGAGGATAATTAATGAAAAAACCAAAATTTTCTACCATCGAAATGGTTTTCGTTCTTATCGCAGTCACCACACTGTTCACGGTCACAGTATATGAACTATCCACAACTGGAGTCCTACCCGGAAATGACCCCGCTGTGCACCTAGCAAAATCAAAACAAATCATATTAGATGAAAAAATCAGCTACAGCGAAGTCGCATGGTATCCACCATTCTTCCATACAATACTTGCAATTTTACAAATTTTTGCAGGCACCATGGACGTGATGGTTGCAGCATTCATACTAAAACTATTAATCGCAACATTCAATGTATTGGCTCTCTTGTCTGTATATCTGTTAGCACGAAAAATTTTTGGAATAGGCACTGCAGTAGTAGCATCACTTTTTGTAATTTTGTCGGTTCCACTGTCTGAAATGGTTTTTTGGGGAGGCTACGCCAACCTCATGGGACGGGCATACATTGCATTCATTTTTTATATAATGACCAAAGAAATCAAAACAAAACCCAAACTGTTTTTGCTGTTTTTAGGATCCTTCACCCTAGGGTTAGCCCATCAATTAACTGCTTTCGTTTTTGTTTTTATGTTTATCCCAGTTTTCTTGCTTAACTCCATAGGCTCCAAAAAACGGTTTTTCACCTTTTTTGCAGTGATTATTGGCGGCGGATTAGCCTTACTGGCGTGGTATGCACAAGTCATAATCGATTACGCTGACATTATAATCGATTATGTTTTTTATTCTTCAACTGAAAATTATTACCAAATCCCTTTAGTTGGTCTTGAAAACTTGCTCAAAAATTTTGGAACAACTATACCCCTAGCAATAATTGGCATACCCATTATGTTTTATATACTTTGGAAAAAAAAGACCCTCAAAGATTCCGTGCTGTTAGTTTTCTGGCTTGCAGTTCCAGTTTTTTGGTCCCAATCTTTCCATATTGGAATACAACTGCCATACGGCAGATTCGTTAGCTTTTTCGCTACACCAATAGCCATTCTTTGTGGAATAGCAACCTATTTTCTTATCACAAAAATCCCCACACTATTAGAATCGTTTGTCTTGTCAAAATTTGTAAAAAACATACAAACAATCGAGATAACAAAAATCATCGTTATCATATCAATCTGTTCTTTATTGGTTGTTCAAGGAATGCTTTTTGTTGAAAGGCTTGATACATACCCAGAATATTATCAACGAGCCTCCATCCCCAGTTACAGCGCTGGACTGTGGGTAAAAGAACATACAGTTTCACTAGGAGGCACAGCAGTCACATCACGAAGCCCAGGAAGTTGGTTCTATGCATTTACGGATATTTCCACGATCCAAGAAGTTGATCCCATGTCATCTAGGTCGGTCGTTGCAGAATCGGTATTGTATAGTTTCTATGAAATGGAAAACACAGTTACTTCAACCCGAGAATATGACATAGTAAGTCCCAGCTCTGGACAAGAAATCCATGTTTCAAACTATAACATTTGGAAACGAGTCCTGAGCATGCCTAACAGCGAGGAAGAATTCAGGTATTTAAATGATGCCCAAGAGTGGGTGTCAATTCCGTTTTCTGAAACTCAAATATCAGTTTATTGGACCCTGAACACCACAGACAAAGCTCAATTAGTCACTGAATATAACCATGAACTGTTTACCATAACAAAAACAGTTACAGTTCAAAGCACCAACACTTTAATCGATGTACACTGGGATTTTTTAACTCACCAAGACTTTGCAAAAACAAGACTGGCTGTTGCACACTTTTTTGATTTGTCCCTTGACTTTAAAGAAGTGTTTATTCCCAACGTTATTGACTGGGAAAACCCATGGGATATTCCTGAGTTTGGAGACACTGAAGAAAACTGGGCACTAATAGCAGGTCCCGATATACTAAGCGAAAATAGGTTGGCGGTTCTTGACCCAACAAACGGCATAATTGCAGGTTTTGAAATAACCAAGCAGCCTCCAAACTGGTGCAATATAGGCGCTCTGGAAAACAAATTCATCGACGCCGTGCGGCTCACCTATTACTACGAAAACATTACACAAAACGAAATAAAAGAAGCATCATACACAATTCTTGTTCACGCTTTTCAAGACGAGGAAATTGAAAGGTGGTCCCTCCAAGAACTCATAAACAAGTTTGATTACCAAACAGAAGTTCCCCTTTATGCACGAGATTTCCTCACATACATTGAAGAAAACAACATCAGATTCGTAGCAGTAGACACCCAAAGAATAGTCTCAACAATTCCCGCGACCCCAGCATTAGACAAAATCTACTCAAACAACGGAGCTTCAATTTACACAACAAAAAAGTAGCCGGATTATATCAAAACCAAAGTAACTAGATGTTTATTTCTGTTTTAGTTCTTTTTTCAGGATGTTACTTAACCTGCGTTTGCTGATTGGAGTGCCTGCGACAACTTTTCCATTATATGTCACACAAAAAACGCCAAAAGGACAAGGACTGTTTTGAGCATCCTTACAAGTTTTTAACTCAACAACATTGGGAAAAATATTGAATTCCTTTTCAGCCGTTTCAGCCAACTCTTCCACATATTTTGAAGGATAAGGACACTGCCCCGACCAGATAATTGTTAATCCTTCAGAATATCGATTCAAATTTTGTTCCCAGGTTCCATTAAATTTTGGATCAGGTGCATCTGCATTGAATTTTTTGGCAAGTAAATTATAATCAGGAGCCGCAGAGTCCACAACTTTAAAGCCTTTTTTGAAAAATATTCTGTTATCTGCCATCCACCCACTTTTACGGGTGACCACCGCAACTCCAGTCATTCTTTGCTGTTTTGCGTCTTTTATGCATTCATCAATCAACAGTGAACCATAGCCTTGGCCTTTGTACATTTTTTTAAAACCTGAAAAAATGCAGTTAATAAACATGTAACCTTTTGCTTGAACAGGTCTCCAGCAGTATTCTCCGGGAATGTATTCAATCAAACCTTGGGTTCCATCGCTTTCTGTAAGCATAGATTTGATTTTAAGTCCTTCAGAAAAACGGGCTTTAAGCCACTCAACTTTTCGTTGAAGCCCTTTATTCTTGATGTTCTTGTAACCACAAACACCATATTCACAAACATTATCCAACGTAATGTCAATTAATTTTACGCCCATCAAGAAACCCCCAAAAAAAATGGTTATTCTTCACGCAACACTTTCGGAATGTAAGCGCATGCTGGATCAGATTCGAATAAATCACCAGTATAAACTTCCGCGCGGGTTCTGCATCCGCCACAGATGTCACGGTATTCACATACCCCACATTTGCCTTTGAGGTTGCTACGGTCTTTGAGTTTCAGAGTAAAGTCTGAACATTGCATGTCTGTCCAGATTTCTTTCATGGACTTGTTTTTGATGTTACCAGTGCGGTAGCCTTCATTGAATCCGCACGGTCGAATGTCACCGTTTTCTAGTAGACCCATGTATCTGCCACCAATGAAACATTGACCCAAGAAAACATTTTCAAACCAGTAATCAAAATCAGGCATTCCTCGCTCTTTGGCTATTCGGGCAAAAAAGGGACAATATACGTTGATGCTCATTTTGTTATTGTATTGTCGCATCAAATCGTAGACCCTGTTCCATGTTTCTTCATATTGTTCGGGAGTTGGAGCCAAGTCAAGGTGTTCTTCGGCTCTGCCTACTGGTATATAATTATGGTAAACTACACGGGTTGCATTGTATTTGTAGCCTAAATCGGCAATATGGTCAACTTCTGAGCAGTTTCGCCGGTTAAGAGTAGAAACAATGCAATCAAAAACTCCACCATCAGAGAGGTTTTTCATAGCGTCTACGGCAATTTTATAACTGCCTTTTCCTCGGGTCATGTCGTTTGTTTGTTCGGTGCCGTCAAGGCTTACTGCAGTCATGACCTCGTTTCGGATTAGTTTATCAAGGATATCACCTTTGGCGAAATACCCGTTTGTAATCAAGCTGACGTTCATTCCAAGGCTTTTTGCGTGTTCAATAATTTCAAAAATGTCTTTGCGTACTAGGGGTTCTCCGCCACTAAGTCCAAACCATTTTGCGCCCAGCCCATAAAGTTCATCAACAATTTTTTTTCCGCCTTCGGTGTTGATTTCGTTTACTGGATAAGGTTGTGAACCAAAACTACAATACAAACAGTTATAGTTGCACGCACGCGTACAGCGCCAAGTCATCATGTAAAGAAGGGGTCGTTCTTCCATCTTTAGTGCACTCGCATCCAATCAGAGCACCTCACATATATTTAAGTTTGTCAAAAAAAGGGTGCCCCATTTTGAATTTGTTTCAACGTGCATTCTTGGTGATGGAATGCAAAAAGAAACGGAATAAACGCTGATTGATTGGAACAATCTAACATTCATTATGGGGCGCCAGCTTTTATTGTTATTATTAGAAATGGATAAAAGGATTTTTGTTAAGATTTCTTGACAAAAAAAGACTCTGTTTAACAACAGTTTACTCAAGAAATATTGAGTAAACAAAAAAAGGGAAAGGTCAGATCCCAACTCATTTTTGCTGCTTGTCCTGCAAAACTTTTGGAACATAAGCACAGGCAGGGTCTGAACCAAAATAGTCCCCTGTATAAATTTGTGCTCGGGTTCTGCATCCCCCACAAATTTCGCGGTATTCGCAAACCCCACATTTGCCTTTGAGGTTGCTACGGTCTTTGAGTTTCACAGTTAATTCTGAAGTTTGTAGTTCATCCCAGATTTGGTATAAGGATTTATCTTGAACGTTTCCTAGTCTAATGCGGTCGTTGAAACTGCATGGAATAACGTCGCCGTTTTCGATTACACTCATGTATTTGCCAGCCATGGAGCATCTACCCAAGAAAAACTTGTTCAGCCAGTTGTCAAAGTCTGGCAATCCCCGTTGTTTTGCAATTCGGGCAAAAAAGGGACAGTAAACGTTGACTTCAGGTTTTCCGTTATATTTTAGGCGAAGGTCATAAACATCGTTCCAGATTTTTTCATATTGCTCCGGAGAAGGTGCACGTGCAAGATGTTTTTTTGTTTTGTTGAAAGGAATAAAACCATGAATTACTACCCAACGGGCGCCATATTTTTCAGCCAATTTGATGACGTGTTCCATTGCATTAGAACTGATGTTGTCATGTGTTGAATCAGCATTAGCCAAGGTGGCAACCAAACAATCCAAAAGACCTGCCTTGGAAATTTTTTCTATGGCTGCAAGGGCGGTTTTGTATGCTCCCTTTCCACGGAGGGCATCATTAATTTCTTCGGGACCGTCAACACTAATAGAAACTCTAACGCCATATTTGACTAGGGTTTCCATTATTTTGTTGTCCAGTCCATATCCGCTGGTTATTATGCTCACATTCATCCCAGTGCCTTTGGCGTAACTAATTATTTCAGGAAGGTCTTTTCGCAAAAGAGGTTCTCCGCCACTTATTCCAAAATATGTTGCCCCAAATGCGTGTATTTTATCTACGATGCATTTTGTTTCTTCAGTTCCTAAGGAATCAAGGGGTTCAGGGGTATTTGCGAAGCCACAATGCAAACAATTGTTGGTACATGCAGAAGTGCATCGCCAAGGAAGGATAAATAAAGGTGCTTTTTCTTTCAAAATCGTCACCATCGTGTGTAACTAAAAGGTTCAAGAGAAAATAAAAAAGTATTCAATTTTCATGAAAACCGTTAACGGATTTTATTCTTTTGAGGGTATATTTTTTGTTTCCAAGTTGTCAAGAAATCTTACCAGTTCCTTGACGTTTTTCACAGTTACGGCACCACTGGCTTTGAGTTTTTCTAAGTATTCTGTTGCTTTACCGTTAGTAAAGTCCCGTTCACTGATAGGACCATCTTCAAGAAGCAAAGTAGGTATCCCTTTTTTCAAAGCCACATCAGCAGCATCAAGGTTACGCAGGTTTCCTTCCCCAAACTGGGTTGGAGTTACCACTAAAACGTTTGCTTTGGTGATCATCTTTAGGTTTGCTTCATGAGCTTCCTTGGTTATCGGAGAAAAAGGTGCTTCGTTTGTTGTTGGAATTGACAATAACTGGGCGGTTTCTTGGTCAGTATCTAATAGATTCAAAACTCCAGCAGTTATACGGTAGCCTTCATCCAGCAATGTTTTCATTACTGGACTTCCAGTTCCGCTTCCAGAGATTAGATGAACAATTGAGCTTTTTTGTTTATGGACTATTGGTCTTGAAATGGGGATAACATGAAGCTGTCCAGTAATTGGATGTTTTTTAACTAATGTGTCCACACTGAAAACTTCTTTTACGTTCTCAGCTGTGAGAGTTTCATCAGCTTTACCAACTGCTACAATTTTTCCAGCTTTCAACAAGATAATGGAGTCACAGTAACGGGCAGCCAAATTAAAATCATGAAAAACCGCAACAACCAACATGTTTTTTTCTTCACTTAAGTGTTTAATTAAATCCATTATTTCCAGCTGATTACTAATGTCCAAATGAGTCGTTGGTTCATCTAACAAAAGAATCTGAGGCTCCTGAGTAAGAGCACGAGCAATAATGACGCGTTGACGTTCTCCACCACTGAGTTCAGTTATTGGACGATCAGCAAACTCCCAAGTGCGAGTAAGTTTCATTGCGTTTTTTGCTATGTCCAAATCACTTTTACCTTCCATCTTGAATCGGGTCATGTGCGGGTTCCGTCCCATCAAAACAACTTCAAGGGAAGTAAAATCAAAAGAAACAGGTGAAGTCTGAGGAACAACTGCCATCTGTTTTGCAAGGTCGAGGCTTTTCATTTTGTAGATGTCTTGGTCGTCAATGAGGATTGCCCCATTTTTTGGTTTGAGGACTTTGCTGATGCTTTTTAGTAGGGTTGTTTTTCCCGAGCCGTTTGGACCAAGAATTCCTAAAAACTGTCCGCTTTTAACATTGAAGTTAATGTTTTTTAGTATTTCAACAGATCCATAAGAGCAGTCGATGCCGTCTATTGTCAGTGTCACCAAGTTTTGTCACCTATAGTTTGTATCCTTTATTCTTTCTGCGAAGCAAGTATATGAAGAATGGTGCCCCAGCAAAGGCAGTTATTATCCCCACAGGGGCTTCTCCCGAGCCCATTATTACTCGGGAAATGGCATCTGAAATCATCAAAAAAGAAGCCCCTACAAGTGCAGAAGTTGGAATAAGAACACGGTGGTCAGGACCAATCAACACTCGTGTTACATGAGGTATTATCAATCCAACAAATCCAATTAAACCACTAATTGAAACGGCAGCAGCAGTCATCAATGCTCCTGCAACAAGTAAAATACGTTTTACTTTTTCGATTTCAACTCCCAAATGTTGGGCTTGGTCTTCTCCTAGGGCAAGGATGTTTAAATCCCGGGAATACAAGTAACAAATTACAGATCCAACGATTATAAAGGGCAGAATTGCATACACTTTATCCCAGTTTTCAGTAGATGAAAGACTACCAATAAGCCAGAAGGTTAGGCCGTGAAGGATTCTGTCGCCGGCAACAGTTTTCAGATAAGTAACTATGGCGTTTTGGAAAAGACTCATTGCAATACCTGTCAAAAGTAAAGTAGTAACTGGAACCTTTGAACCGACTCTGGATATTGTATAAACAATAAGAACTGTTACAAGAGAACCAACAAAAGCAAAAACTGGAAGAGTGTTCAAACCTAAAATTGCGATATTTATTCCAAAAACGAATACTAATGCAGAACCCACAGAAGCCCCTGTTGAGGCTCCGATTACGTACGGGTCAGCCATGGGGTTTCGGAAAATTCCTTGATAGGTTACTCCAGCAGTTGCCAGTGCGGCACCAACTAGGGCACCGCAGATTACTCGGGGAAGACGAATTTGGCTAATTATTACTGCGTAGGTTGGGTCGACTCCTGATGCGTCTATAAATGTGTTTAATAAGGGAACTTGATTGCCTAGTATGTTCAAAATGTCCCTGAACGGAATGGGGGCATATCCTAAGTTTAGGGATAACACGAAAACAGCAGCAAACACAGCCACCAGAATCAAAAGGTATAGTTTCCATCGAGAAACATTGCGTAAACGCTTGGTTTCAGCGTCAGCGGTCATGAAGAATCACAAGTTATGTTTTATTTGATAAAAAAGAAAGAGAAGAAGGGGTATTTTAGAGTTCGCCAAATATTTCGGGATGAACCATCTTGGCTATAAGCTCTAAAGCGTCAATTAGTCTTGGACCAGATCTGGAGATAATGTCAGCATTGATTTCGTATAAGGCATCATTTTTCACAGCAGTGATTGAATCCCAGCCAGGACGGCTACCTACAGCTTCGATGGTTTCGTAGAAGTTTCCGACCCCCATATACATGTCAGGGAAAAACATTACATCAGGATTCTTTACAATAATTGCTTCAGAACTTACCGTCGGCCAACTAGTAGTTGCGTCACTGAAGATGTTTTCTCCACCAGCGAGAGTGATCAGTTCATCAATGAAAGTGTTTGGACCTACGCTCATTAGAGGTTCGTTCCAGACTTCATGGTAAACTGTTGGAGTCGTAGTTGCAGCTAACAGTTGTGTGGCAATTGAATCCATTCTTGCGCGCATGTCACTTACTAGGGCAGCAGCTTCAGTGTTTTGGTCAACTGCTCTGCCTATTAGTAGAATGTCACCAAGAAGATCGTCAATAGTGTAACCTTCAATTACTAGAACATTGTATCCAAGATTCTTCAAAGAATCTGCGGCATCTAGGCTCCCAGTGCTTGCCAAAACCAAGTCAGGATTCAATGCAACAATTGGTTCAATAGAAGGACCATAATAACTGCCAATACTGGTCATGTTACCTGCTTCAACCCAAGAGGAGAAATCATAAGGATAGTTACAGAAATCGGTTACACCCACGACTTTGTCGCCCGCGCCCACAGCAAACAAGATTTCTGTGTTACTAGGTGACAAAGAAACAATTCGTTCTGGGAGTTCAGTTAAAGTGACTACATTACCTAAGCCGTCAACTAGAGTTACTTGTTTGTATTCATCAAGTTGTGCTTGTTGATCTTCAATAGTTTGCTGATATTCGTCGATTTTGTCTTGTTGTTCGCCTACTTGGGTTTCCAAGTCAGTGATTGCACTCTGATAAGTGTCGATTGTTTGTTGAATGTCTGCAAGTTGACTTTGAATTGAGCTAACATCGTCTTCAACAGATGAAATGTCGTTATTTGTTACAGCAAGTTCAAGGTCACTTATGGAGGTTTTTATGTCACTAATTTGACCTTCAAAAGTAATGTATCCGAAAGCTGAAACGATTAATGAGATAACAGCTACAATCGCAATGATGTATGTGATATTTTTATCCAATATTACACATCCTTTAGGATGGATAATCCAACCTTAAAGTATATAAAAGTTACGAAAAACAAGGACAAAGATAACATGAAACATAAAAAAAATTACCTAAAGCGTACACAAATAGCTATTCAACTGAAACCTTAATGAAGGCAATATTATTTTCAAGCATATTTTCTGTCGAAGTAACCTTGAAAGATTTTCCATAAAGGGGACATTCAAGAACTAAAGTATGAAACTCACCATATTCTCCTAAGGGGTCTGCAGTTCCAATTTTTTCCAGAAAATGGGCACCTGATTCTTTACTGATAACAAATCCAAGCCATTCTTTGCCCAAGTAGTTCAGGTCTACACCTGTAATCAGGGCTTTAAAGCCTAAACCAAAAATTTCATTAAAAAGTTCAGTGGTATCCCTGCCGTAGATTAGTTCAAGCAACTCTAGACCAGTTTTGCTACAAACATCTTTCAGCCCTTGAAAATGATCGTCACCATCGATATCACCAGCAATTAATGCATCGATGTTCAAGTTTTTTAGAGTTTCAATGAAAGCATTTTTTTGCTTAAAATCAACTATTGTTAACTGTTTACCCATGGATTTTGCTATGGTTTTTAATGCTTCAATGTTTTCTGCATGAGGCGAAGGAATAGGAAGAGTAGTAATCAACGTGATTAGATGGTCAACTTTGATTCCTTGTTTTTCAGCAATATAAAGAGAATAAAGGGAGTCCTTTCCTCCAGAAAACAATGCTGCAGCTTTCAAGGTTAAATAAGCTCCGAATGAACACCCAAAACAACAAACACGAGTTATTTAAGAGATTTCATGAAAAAATTTTGAAAGTTGTTCCAATGACTCTACAAGTCTAGGTCCGGGGCGAGAAACACAATCTCTTAAAACGGTAGAAAGGCGTTCATTTTTAATTGCAGACACATTTTTCCATCCCTTCCGATTCTGGACTGCTTCAAAACTTTCCCAAAAAGGTACAACATCAGGAATAACAGGAAACAACATCACATCAGGATTAACTTTAACAACATCATCTGGACCAATCAGGGGCCATTCAGTAAGGGCATCTCCAAAAACGTTTTCGCCACCAGCTAAACTAATCAGGTTACCAATCCAAGTTTGTGAATTGACACTGATGTAAGGGTCTTTCCAAACTTCAAAGTACACTTTTGGTTTGACCGCAATTGTTTTTGATGCTTCAATAACTGTCTTTGTCCGTTGCCTCAAATCTTTCGCAATCTTGCGAGCACGGGAACTTTTTCCAGTAGCGTTACCAACTAACAAAATGTCATCAAAAACATCATCCAAACTGTGAGGAGATAACATCAAAACATTAATTCCCAAGCTTTCCAGTTCTTTTGCAGTTTTTATTGTTATTTCACAACTACGGCTGCATTCGGTTTTGCAGTCGTTTGTTTTATTGGAACATTTTGCAGTGGAAACTAAAACTAAATCAGGATTCAAAGCTAAAATCTTTTCCACAGAAGGGTTCCAGTAACCCCCAACTCTGAAAGTTTTTTTTGCTCTGATTTGTGCCTCTAACTGGGCAGGATGGTCACAGTAGTCTGTCACTCCAACAACTTTGTTTCCAGCTCCAACAGCAAATAGTATCTCGGTGTTGCTGGGAGAAAGAGAAACTATCCGCTCGGGACAAAGTTGCCTGCAATTATTATCCATCAGTGATGCCATTCCGTAAATTTCAGACCAAAAAAGTAGAATGAACCTGTGACTTTAGAACTTTTTTCTTTACCACAGGATTGGTTTATTTCACGGTTACAGACTTGGCTAAGTTCCGGGGTTTATCAGGATCGTTTCCTCGTTCAAGGGACATATAATACGCAAAAAGCTGCAACGGAATAACAAAAGGAATGGGTGACAAGACTTCAGGCAATCCAGTATCGATTTCAATGTAATCGTCAGCCAGTTTTTTGATTTCTTCGTCACCTTTTTCGATTATTGCAATTATCAAAGCCCCACGGGATTTCATTTCCATGATGTTTCCAATTATGCTTCGACGAGTAGAATCTCGGGGACATATGAAAACTATTGGAAATCCAGACTCAACCAAACTGATTGGTCCGTGTTTACTTTCTCCAGCAGGATAAGCCAAAGAAGGAATATATGAAATCTCCATTAATTTCAGTTTACCTTCAAGGGCAACAGCGGAACCCATGCCCCGTCCCAAAAAGAAAAAGCAGTTTTTGGTTCCATATTTTTTGGCTAACTGTTTTACTTTTTGTTCTTCCGTTACAATTATTTCTTCAACAATATCAGGTATCCGTTCAAGGCTTTCTTCTAGATCCTCTATTTCTGTGTGAGAAACTTTTCCCCGCTTCTTGGCAAGACGAATAGCCAATTGAGAAAGCACAGAAAGCTGAGATGTGAAGGTTTTCGTAGCTGCAACCCCAATTTCTGGACCAGATTGCTGAACAATATACACCCTAGAAACCCGGGTAAGGGTAGATCCAACAATGTTTGTCAGACCCAAAACTGTAGCTGCACGCAATCTTGCGGTTTCAACAGCTTCCAAGGTGTCTGCAGTTTCTCCAGATTGACTAACAACCAGCAAAGTGCTGTCTATGTTAACTGATTTTCCGTGTTGTTCAACAAACTCAGAGGCAATTACAGGGTGAGTCGCCAAAAAGGACAGTTTAGAGAATAAGTAAGAGGCAGCCAAACAAGCATGATATGATGTTCCACAGGCAACCAAAAAGACTTCTCCTGCGCGGTCAAGAAAAGTGGTCATTAATTCCAAATACTGGTCCTGTAAGCGAAGAGTGTCCCGCAACCGGAGGGGCTGTTCATGGATTTCTTTTAGCATAAAATGGGGATATCCTTGTTTTTCGGCTGCTTCGGGTTCCCATTCAATAAGTTCAGGTTTTCGGGTTATTGGTTTCCAATCTGCGATGACGTGGATTTCGTAGCCTTTATCACTTAAGACAACGATTTCTCCATCTTCAATAATCAAAGATTTGTTAGTTTTTGAAAGAAAAGCTGGGATATCCGATGCAACATAAAGACCGTCATCGGCTACTCCAACAACAAGGGGACTTTCTTTTCGGGCACAAACAATCTTGTCAGGCTCAATAGTAGATATAATGGCAGTCGCATAAGAGCCATCCAACATTTTCACTGCTTCTCGAACTGCTTCGACAAGAGATGAAGACGTTTTCAGTTTTTCTTCAACTAGGTGCGCAATTACTTCAGTATCAGTTTTTGACCTGAAAGTGTGCCCTTTCTCTTCAAGTTCACGTTTGAGTTCCGTAAAATTTTCGATAATTCCGTTATGAACTACTGCAATTTGGTTTTTACAGTCAGTGTGGGGATGAGCATTCTCTTTGTAAGGTGCTCCATGGGTTGCCCATCGGGTGTGACCTACGCCAAGTCGTCCAGGTAAAGAGTCAAGGTTGTGCCATTGATGAACTTCATCAATTTTTCCGCTGTCTTTTTTTATTGATAGGTTACCGTCATCAATGGTTGCAATACCAACTGAGTCGTAGCCCCTGTATTCTAATTTTTTTAAGCCTTCATGAATTAAAGGAGCAGCTTCACCTGTTTTTAGGATGCATCCGAATATTCCACACATAGTTCATTCCACATTTGTTGTATAAGTTATAGTAATATGCAGTAACGTAATCGAGTTATGCTATATTTAGATAAACCACGGGAGCATCTATAAGTATTTTTAGGATTCATATTTTAGTCTTATAACGGAATTTATAATGGTTCTTAAACAACGTTTGTACATTACCAGTACCGTCAAACTTCAAATATAGGTATTTGCTAGATTCAAGGACAGCATTTTCAAAAAAGGAATTACCACAAGAAATATGAATGCAAAAAATCAACAGAATTGAGGCGAGCGTCTTGGTTCTTTCAGATTTCCTTTACCCCGACGAAACAATAGTGTTCCAAAGCAGAAAAATTGAAAGTCTTAACGATAATTTCTTTTTCTACATAACGGATCAACGAATTCTTCTACACAGGCGACGGGGAGTCATGTTCAAAAAAGACAGAATAATTTCTGAAAGACTGGAAAACATCAGCACAATGCAATACACAGAAGTTGGCGTTTTAAGAAAAAAAGGTGTCTTGCGCATCGATACTTACAGTAAAAAAATGGACCCCATAGTTGGAAACGTTTCCGATGTTAAAGCAATCTGGCAGGAAATGCAAAAATATACAAGAAGAGACAGTCCGGTTTAGTTTCTTTTGAATCCCAGAATAAAACCAAAAACTAAACTCGCGATGAACGGAACATGTGCAAGAAGGGGGGTTATTAGGCTCAGGGCAGGGTTGATGGCGTTTAGTATGTTTGTTGTTGTTTCGGATAGTCCAGTGTAGTCTACGTTGATTATGTTTGCAGAAGCGAGCAATATTAATGAAAAAACTACAACTCCAACGATTAATGCGATTTTGAGAACTTTTCTGATGGCATAACCTATCAAAAATCCACCTACTCCACCTAGAACCAGCTGAAAAACTATTGGTGCCAAGGATTCCGTAAGGGTAGAGGTCATCACAATCTAGTTGTTTGTACGGTTTACGAAGCTAATAAAATTAACCAACAATTAAAACGTAAGACATCATTGATTTTCTAAAGTTATGAATTCATAAGTTAATCAAAATCGCATTAAGTCATAAATCGCAAACATTAGAGGCTTTTATGTATCTGTCGTTCAAGATACCCAACTGAACAATATAAGAGAATTGTTGTCATGTATTTTTTTGAAAATAAAAGGTTAAGAAAGACAATAGATTAACCATTAAAAAAATATTTATAAAGGCATGCGAAAGTTGCAAGCATGAAAAGAAAGCTTTTGCTAAGCGGCAAAAAAAATCAAATGAACACCAAAGACATAGCCGTTTTCGAAGACCCCGAACTACTTAAAACAGTTCTAAACAAGCTGAGTTGGAAGATTTTGGAGCTTTTAAGCCAAACAGAAATGTACCCTATGGAAGTCGCCAAAAAACTGGGAATCCACGAGCAAAAGGTGTACTACCACATCAGAAAAATGTGGAAAGCTGGCGTAATAAAAGTCGTCAGAGAAGAAGAAAAGAAAGGGGCAGTAGCAAAATATTACAAAGCCTCCTTTCCAGCAATGGGAATTGAACTGCCTTTTGGTAATCAAAAAATTGCAAAGTTACCCATAAGAAACATAGACGAAAAAATCAAACAGTTTTTGTGTCCTTTAATTACTGATAACATGTTTGATGGAAAAATTGTTGTTGGAAGCCCTGATCCTCACGGTCCGTTTAAGGCTAAAGCACGGGATGGCCATTATGCGGCGTATTTGACTTTGTTTTTGGGTCAGTTTGTGGATTTGCCTGAAGATTTTGTGGTAAAACTGGATGTAGACGTGAAAGCAGAAAAAGAAGAAGATAACAACCTCTTCTTAGTTGGTGGACCAGGAACCAACCTGATCACCCAAGAATTCAACAAATTTTTGCCCATAAACTTCAACATGATACCCTCTGACCACGGCTTCGTTTTAGGGGGACTGGTTTCAGAAAAAACCAAAAAAGTCTACACCGCTGACACAATGGGATTAATCGCAAAAATCCCCAACCCGTTCAACAAAGAAAAAACAGTAATCATTCTCGCAGGCAACAAAGCAGTTGGAACAAAAGCCTGCGTAATTGCATTAACCAAGTTTTGGCAAAAATGCCTGAAAAAATTTGACCAACAAGAATTCGCAACAGTAATTCAAGGCTTTGACCTTGACGGCGACGGTAAAGTTGACTCAATAGAGGTTCTAGAATAACCTAAAATTGTTATCTTTGAGATGTAATATTCTTGTATCATGAAATCTGTAACTGTCGCGTTCTTTGCACATGGACACAAGAATGTAATTTCTACTCATCAAACCACAGTTGAAGTTACAAAAGAAACTGAACTCTCAAAACGGGGAAACTGTATCGTGGCTGTTGGTTCAACTAATGGTGCAATTGATTTGCCTTTTGAATTCAAGGAAGCCGCCAAAAAAGAAAAATCAAAAATAACAATAATAATTGAAGCTGATGAACTAAAAGAGACAATTACCGCAAAAGGAAGCCCCCAGTTACAGTTTACACATCTTACAGATTTAGTGGTTCGAAAAAGTGATTATGTATGTGGTCGAACCTTGGCCATTGGAGCAGACAAGGCCTCAATTGATTTGTCAAGAAAGTTTGTGGAAAAGCTCCAGAACCCAAATCAGCAAGTCAAAGTTACCCTGACTGTGGAAAATTATTGAATTTGTGCGTCCACAACTACCTGCCAAGCATAAGGTGCAACTTCTCGAACGGTTTTTGCAAAAAGGTACTTGCTTACTTGGCGGTTATTTTGTTTCACTGCTTGTTCTAGTTCTGTTTTTGCTGTTTCTAAAGGTTTAGGAGAATCGTAAACAAAACAGTAATAGTGAACAACTCCCCCGTCAGGTTTAATTGCTTCACAAGCTACGTCAACAAATTCTACGGCAGTTTCGGGCAGGTTCATGATTACTCGGTCTGCTTTTTGGTACAGCTGTTCTTTTACAACTTTTCTGGCATCTCCAAGAAGAGGCACAATTTGTTCTTGTACCCGATTAATCTTAACATTTTTTTCCAGCAACGACACCGCGTCAGGATTAACGTCAACAGCATAAACGTGCACCTTCTTTTGGTTTTTTGCAATTGGAATAACAAAAGGTCCAACTCCAGCAAATAGATCAACCACAGTTTCACCAGGGGTTACTTGGGAAGCTACTCTGTTGTGTTCATTTGAAAGCCTTGGAGAAAAATATGCTTTAGCAACATCAACATGCAAAGTATTGCCGTATTCTACGTAAATGGTAGAGGTTTTATTGGTTCCTGCTAAAAATTCAAGATCCCGTATTCGGTATATCCCTTTGATGGCTCCTGCTTTTGCTAAAACCGTGTTTGTCTGTTTATGAGCTGTTAGTATAGCTTCTCCAATCAGGGTTTTATATTCTGCAAGCTCTTCAGGAATCTCAACAATAGCGATATCGCCCACAAAATCGATAGCATGAGGAACCAACTCCAAAAGGTCAAGAGGCAGTTTGTTTTTCAGCAAATCAAGGGGTAATAAACGTTGTTTTTTTCTTTCAAAGTCGCAAACAGAAACATTGAAGGTGCCCAGTTTAGTTTTCAATTCCCTGAGACCCGCAGGTGAGGGTTCAGAAATTAGAGGTATTTGCAGGCATTTTTCTGTTTGTTGAATCTGTAGTTCACGGTTAAACAGATCAAGTTCAGTAACTAGACGAATTGCTTTTTCTCCAAGCTTTTTTGGAACCACTAAGGATACAGATTCAGGCACTTTTGTTCACAAAACAATAGACTAGAGACATTTAAATTCGTAGAGTAAAACAAAGTTGTTATTTTGTGCGCTTGAGGGTATAAAACGCTAATACCAGTTCTGAAATGGATACAACACCCATGGATAAAACTGCAAAAAAGTGACTCAAGAAAACAACATAAACAATTGTGTAAACTAGCAATGGAATAATTAAGGTGCTGATTCCGACGACGAGTTTTTTTAAATCGTGAATTAAGGCTGAAATTTTGCCTTTGGTTACAATACTCAAGAACAGTTGGATTTCAAAAATGCTTGCAGAAGCTATTGACAATATGGAAAAGAACGGAATGAGTATCACTAAAGGGGAAGTTATCGATTTTAAAAATGCCAAAACAAGCAAAACTAGAGGAACCGGAACAAAGGTTAACGTGGATATTAGGGTCTTGGAGGTTACGATTCGGTTAAGGCTTAAAGGTAATGTTTTAGTGTATTCGAGACCTTTGCCTTCTGAATTTAACAGGGCAAGGGGCATAAGTAAAACAAAGATTCCCCCCATAAGGGTGGAAACAATCAAAGTTGAAGCCCGCAAAACTTCAAAACTTGCTAGCATTAAGGACACAATAACAGTTTCCAAAACCGGCAACGCAAAAAAGAAAGCAGTAGAAGGGTTCCTTGAACAACTTTTCAAATCTTTTAAGACATAACCAAACAGTGGGCTTCGCAGTTTAATGGAAAAATTTGTTGCAGTTACGCGGGTTATGTTAACATCTGCTCCGGTAGATATTCGGTTAACTGTTTTTAACACCCAGTTAACTGCAAACCCAGCAAATCCAACATACCCCACCATACATAAAGCAGCAACTAACGTTATAGACTGAGCAGCAACCACGTTACTGGCACTAGCAACAGTTACTCCAGCAGAAAATTGGGGCAGCAAACAAAACAATATGTTTGAGATTTGGTTGGGATTAAGCAACATAGTTTCCAAAGAAGGGACGATGTACCATGGTAAACTAATCAGAAGGCTTACTCCCATCAACAGGCAACCCCACATCAAAATGAAAACTAAACGCAAAATTGTGCGGCTTTTTGATCTTCCGCCACGGGAAAGGTTTTTTGCGAACACTCGTGAAAACCATAAAGAAACTGCTACAGCGAAAATTGCATTCATTACTGAAGCCACAAGAATTACAATAACTGCTAGGGGTGAACCAGTGTAACATGCTACCATGATTACTTGGCTCAGTATTGAACCAAGAACAATGTAGTCTACAGAACGGATAAACGAAAACAATGTAATTAATGAGAAATCGTTTTTTTCCAAGGGTAAAACAGATAACAAGACCGAAGATTCTGCACTAACAAATGACGACATTGTCTGAATTGCATACAATGACATAAAACCAAAAGTAACAGCTAAACTTAACGAAACCGCACTTGTTAAACCCATAATCGGAGAGCCAAAAAACTGTGCAGTAAAAGGCATAATTGCAGCTAAAATATTAAAAACCGCAACTAGGGATTTGTCCCATTTTGCAATTCGTAACGCTTTTTTTGTAACTTCCAAATTATCTTGAAAATCTTCCGCAACTTGCCCCTTTCCAAATCCACCCCACCACATTCGACCTTTTTCTTCAGCGATTGAACGGTACACAACTTCTTTGTAAGGGGACCGACTATGCCACCAAGCTTCAAGCAGTTTCATGTTGGAAGAATGCCTCCCCTAAGAGCCGAGTCTTGTTGGCAATCTCATTTTCTTCGTTTGTTAATTTTAAAAACACTTCTTCAAGGGTGTCGCTTTGGTTTCCTGTTTGAGTTTTTAATTGGTCTATAGTTCCTTCTGCAACGATTTTTCCTTGATAAATGATTCCGATTCTTGTGCAGATGTTTTCTGCAACTTCCATGATGTGGGTGCTAAACAAGACCGCTCCGCCTCTTTTTGCGTGCAACAACAGCAGATCCTTTACAATACGGCTGGTTTTGGCGTCAAGACCACTCAAGGGCTCATCCAACAAAAGAACAGGTGGTTGATGAACAAAAGCAGCAATCAGGGCTATTTTTTGTTTCATTCCCATCGACAGAGTAGCGATAGGGGCATCAAAATAGTTTGACATGTCAAAAGCGTCGCCAAGCTGGGATATTATGCGGTTGACTGATGTTTGGTCAATTTTTCGTATAGATGCGACAAACTCAAAAAAGTCACGAGCAGACAAGGACTCATACAGGATCAGTTTTTCGGCTACGTACCCGATTCGAGATTTTACTTCAATTGGGTTTGTTACAGGATTGTAGCCTTCAACGTTAACCCATCCAGAACTTGGCTCAACTAATCCCATAATTGCTTTTATGGTCGTGGTTTTGCCGGCACCATTTGGACCTAAAAGACCGTAGATTTCTCCAGGTACAACATTGAATTTTAGTCCAGTCAATGCGTGAACTGCCCCGAACTGTTTTGTTAGCTCAGAAACTTCAATCAATGGCACAGGCATTATGTACACCTAGGGTAAAGCAAGCGCTGTTGACTGTGCAGTTACTGAAAGTAATGTTTTGTTAAGTTAAAATCCAGATTTCTGGTTTTTTAGATATAAAACAATAAACGTTGTAATTCATGCGATATATTTGGTTTTGATGCCTTAATAGATAACTTGTCAGTTTAATCAACTAGTTTTTTTGCGATTTTTTATTACTTTTTTATTGAATTTTCAACAATAATGAATGGGTTACAATATAGATAAATCTTAAATTGAATTCAGCGCATTAATAATCATGAATTCTGAAGAAAGAAAAAAGATTATTGCAAAATCACCGATTTCTTTCAAGTATCTCAAACGCTTCAACACTGCTGCTGGCATCCTCCATCTGATTCAAGGAATCATAATGCTGGTCTTGGGACTTCAACTCGAATGGTCCCGAGACATCTACACTTTCTACATGAAACTAGAAATCACAACTACAGGCTCAACCCCAATTTTCAATGCAGTGCCAGATCCACAAATACTATTAAATATAGGATATTTGGGAGCAATTCTTGCCTCGTTTCCATTGATTTCTGCCCTTGCACATTTCATAATAGCATATCCAAAAAACAAAAGCTACAACGAGAATCTCCGAAAAGGCATGAATCCCTACAGATGGTATGAATATGCATTTTCCAGTTCAATAATGATTACGTTGATTTCACTTTTCTTGGGAATCTGGGACTTGTGGTCATTGGTCATGATTTTTGTCCTTAATGCCATGATGATAATGTTCGGTTACTTGATGGAAGTAATCAACCAAAAAACCGAAAAAACAAGCTGGTCCGCATTCATTCTCGGAAGCATCTCCGGATTTACCCCATGGGTTGTGCTATATGCTTACTTTATTGCTGCCATAAATTCCGTGGGTGTAGAACCACCAACTTTCGTTTACATGATACTGTTCATTTACTTCTTTGTGTTCAACATTTTCGCCCTCAACATGGTCCTGCAATACAAAGGCGTTGGAAAATGGAAAGACTACCTATACGGAGAAAGATTCTATATCATACTCAGTTTCGTAGCAAAAACAATCCTGTCATGGCTAGTATTCATCGGGATCTTTGCACCATTCTAACAAAACAATAGCTTCAGGAAACTGAAGCAAACCACCTTTTTTGTTACATCACCATCAAGGAGATTTTAGTCCAATTTCTTGGGTTATGTGTTCTAGTTTTACAGCAACCAACAATTTGTTGTCAGGAGTTAACGCGTCCCATCCGTCTTCTTTTGTGAAGCCATGAGCAGGCAAAAAGTTTGGCGAAAGTTTTTGTTCCCCTTCTTTTGCCAGTTGATTGATTGCATTAATTCGTTCTGTTGGGTCGGTTACTACTTTTAGGGTGCCACGCAACACAATAAAGCTGTATTCGCTAAGGTCTTCGCGGTATTCTTCGATTTCGACACATACGTGTTTGTCGTTTTCGATGAGTTTCATTTTTTTTCCGTAATCAGTGAAATGAAAATACAATGCATCATCTAATACTACGTATTGGAAAGGTGCCATGTACGGGTAAGTGTTTCCTTTGAAGGCGATTCTGCATAGACGTTGTCTGTGGATTAGTTTCCACATTTCTTGTTTTGTCATTTTAGGTAACTTAAAAACAACCAAAATAAATCCCAGTATTAGTTAGGGTAATTGTATACTTGAATTTTGTGACCAAGAATTCTAAGCTAGTTGAGCCAAGATTTCTTCTCGCTTGAACATTTTTACTCCAACCCTGAAAACCACAAAATCTATTGCAACAAATATTGCTGTGAGAATTGCGATAACAGCGGGTCCAAAGATTAACGCGCCAGATATTTGTCCGAACACTAACCCTAGGATTGGAAGTAACAAGATTACGCTGATTTGTTGGGCTTCTCGGAATCCTTTGACTTTTGCTGATATTATTACGGTTAATCCAATGCTTGCCAGAGCTACGGTTGGGGCTAATCCAAAGATTAGTAAAATCCAGTCAAGGTTTGGCAGCAATAACATGCCATTGAACAGATTAAAAGACAGCACATCAAATATTGTTGTGTACAATATAAAGGAAATCACTGTTACAATCATTGATGGAATAAAGGATACTAGCATTTTTCCGAACAACAGTTCACTGTCTGAGATAGGAGTAGCTAAGAGTGCCTCGATGGTTTTTCGTTCTTTTTCTCCTGCGAAACTGTCTGATGCAATGACGCTTGACGCCATCAACGGGATGATTAGGAAGAACGGGGCAAAAAAATAAAGGGCCATCACGTAGATCATGACTTGAAGTTCAGTCATTCCCGTAAGCTGATCCTGCACAGAAGGGGGAAGATTTTCTACTAAGGGAATAAAGCCGCCTAAATCTGCTTCGGAGCCAGAAACAACACTAGGAATTAGGGTTAAAATCACGGGAATAAACACAGAAATCATGAGGGGAACAATAATGATGGGTAAAATTACTTGCCAGTTGCGTTTGATTTCGAGCCAATCTTTTCGAAAAACCAGTTTTGCCTTTTCCATCCTCATTTTTGTTCCTCCTTGATCAACTTTAAATAAACATCTTCCAATGACGCACGAACAACTTTCACCCCTAGAATCAAACCCTCAGCTTCAACTAGGTTTTTTACGATTTTTGGAGTCCCGGATTGGGCATTTTCCATAGTTATTGTGAGTTTACATGACTCTTCGTCAACGGTTACTTGTTTTACGTCATTGACCTTTTTTGTTGCTTTAACAAGTTTGGGACTGATTGTTTCCAGAATAACTTCAACTGTTGGAATTCCGCTTATTTTGTTTCTGAGCTCGTCAGGGGTTCCCACGATGACGCTTGTGCCTTTGTTGATTATCATCACCCTGCTACACAGTTTTTCTGCATCTTCAAGGTGATGAGTGCACAACAAAATCGTGCTTTTCTCATGATAACTCAGTTTTGCTATGAGGTCTCGAACCTCTTTGGAAGATTCAGGATCTAAACCAGAGGTGGGTTCATCCAAAAAAATAATTGAAGGCTTGTGAACTAATGCTCGTGCAAGGGCTAGTTTTTGTTTCATTCCCTTGGAAAAGGTTGCAACTTTGTCGTTTCTGCGTTCCCATAATCCAAAAAACTCAAGCAATTCCTGAATTCTTTGGGTTTTCTGGACAATTTCAGTTAACCCGTAAGCTTGGGCAAAAAAGTCCAGGTTCTCGTAAGCTGTCAGTTTCTCGTAAAGGCTGGGGTTCTCGGTTAAAATGCCAACAGTTTCCCGCACCTTCAACGAGTCATTGTTAATCACGTAACCTTTCACTTTGGCTGAACCTTCCGAGGAAGAAATCAGTCCAGCAAGCATTCGAATTGTTGTCGTTTTGCCTGCACCGTTTGGACCTAAAAGACCAAAAACTTCCCCTTCGCCAATACTAAAATTCAGGTGATTAACTGCTACAAAGGAGCCGAACTTTTTTGTTAAATTTTCAACTTCAATTACTGACAACCTAGATTCACCTTTTAACATTTGGTCACCAATTGCGGACATGATAATGGTGATAATTTGTGTTTATTCACTTTTTGGTGGATTGTATCAAAAATGTAACAAAATAAAGTTTAAATGAAATTAGTGGCGGGCCCGAGGGGAATTGAACCCCTGACCTACGGATTAAGAGTTTCAGCCTAGTCTCAAAGGACCAGTCCGCCGCTCTGCCTTGCTGAGCTACGGGCCCATAAACTCATACTCTCACTACAGAGAAACAGGTACCCATATATTTTTTGTTCTTACAGAACGTAATTGTAACAGGGAGAATAAACGCGTTGAAGGAACTTGTGTTTGTCGGATTAGGATTATACGACGAAAACGATATTTCATTGCGAGGTCTTAAAGAACTCAAAGAAGCTGATACAGTTTTTGCTGAAACTTACACTAGCTTGATGCCAGGACTGTCCATTAAAAAACTTGAAGAAATGATTGGAAAACAAATCGTGATAGTCCCACGAAGAGTCTTAGAAGAAGAAGATGGGGAACTAATTTTTGAAACTGCAAAAAAAGGAAAAGCCGCAATTTTGGTTCAAGGAGACCCCCTGATTGCAACAACCCATGTAGATTTGCGGATTACTGCAAAAAAACTTGGAATAAAAACCAGTGTGGTACATAATGCATCTGCTGCTTCTGCAGTTAGGGGCCTATCGGGGTTACAAAATTACAAGTTTGGAAAATCAGTTACAATACCATTCCCTGACAGGGGTATTGTTCCTGAAACTCCTTACAAGGTTATTCAGGAAAACAAGAAAATGGGACTGCATAGCATGTGTTATTTGGATATCAAAGCAACAGAGCAAAGATATTTGACAGTTAATGAGGCTCTAAAGACGCTTTTGGAACTTGAGAAACAAAAAAAGGAGCAAGTTGTTACCTCAAAAACGTTGGTTGTAGGTGTTGCCCGAGCTGGCTCTCCTGAACCTACTGTGAAGGCAGGTTTTATTCAAGAAGTTGTTGATTTTGATTTTGGTGCGCCTCCTCATACGTTGATTTTTCCGGGAAGGCTTCATTTTATGGAGGCAGAAGCCCTTATTGCGTTAGGGGATGCTCCTAAGCAGGTTTTGGAGTTGGCTTAATGAAGATTGATGATTTGATTACAAAGTATGTTCGTGGTGCTGAACGGGTTATCAAAGATATTGAAAATATTCCAGATGATGTGCAACTTAACAGTGAAGAGGCCAAAACTGTTTTTGATTGGGCGAAACGTTATTTGTCAGACGCCAAATACTACCAAGAGCAAGGAAAACTGGAAACAAGCCTTACTTCCGTTGCTTACTGCGAAGGGCTACTAGATGCCTTGCGCTTGTTAGGAGCTGTAGAGTTCACATGGTAACAAAAAACAAAAAAACTGTTTTAGCCTCAGGAACCTTTGATTTGCTTCACCTAGGTCATGTACGGTTCCTAGAAGAAGCAAAAAAAGCAGGAGGTAAAAACGCCAAACTAGTTGTTATAGTAGCCCGAGACAGCACCGTTGAAGCCCAAAAGGGAAAAACCCCAGTTATGCCCGAAGACCAACGACGCGCCCTTGTTGAGTCCCTAAAAGTCGTGGACGAAGCAATACTAGGATGGGAAGATGTTAGCATCGAAAAAGTCATTGATAAAATTAAACCAGACATAATTGCAGTTGGTCACGATCAATATGGAACAGAAAAAGAAGTTTTGAAAGCAATAACAGAAAAAGGCGTAACAATTGACGTTGCCAAAATTGGTCGGTTTGGAAAAAGGGAACTGAATAGTTCTTCAAAGATTGTAAGAAAAATCATCGAGTCAGTAAACAAGTAGCGTTGGTTACGGATTTATTAGAATCTCGATTTTTACTTTGTTTCCGTCTTTGAGGTCTAGGTGTCGTCTCAGAAATGTTGGTGCAACAATTTCTAAAACAGATGAACCGTAATGGCTTCTCATGGCGTAGATTACTGCCCCTTTGACTTTATTGTTGATTATTGCAGGGTAACATTTTACTGATCCAAAAGTTCGGGATTCAGTTTTAAAGCCCTTAAGTTCTATTGCAGGGTAAGATTCAAGCTCAGACAAGGCTTTCAAGTCGTAATCTGTAGTTATTTTGACATTAAGGGTTCCAGGATAAGGGTCAAACCCAAGTTTTTCAACAAACTGGTTCCGGTATCCATCTTTAGTTACGTAATAGGCTCCTTCTCCTAAACCACTGAATAAGACACCCTCCAAAGTTATTGATGGTGGATACTCGGACTCGAAAATTAAGCGCAGTTCAGAATATAGTTTCTTTAACTCAGAAACTCCTTGAGGAGTAAGTTTAGTTAAACAACCATCAACAGTCACGGTTCGGGTAATCCATCCCATCTTTTCTAAGTTAATAAGATGACGAGAAGCAGTCTGCTGGGATGCCCCAATTTTTTCTGCTAAATATTCTGTGGACACCTTAACAGTTCGACTGGACGCACCTAAATCTGCTAACTTATACAAAGTAAAGAAAAACTTCCAAGAACTCAAATCCAGTTTCAGGTGATCCACGTTAGATTCGCCTACCTCAAAAAGGGTCATTACTCATTAATAAGCAGACTTGAAACAAAAACTCATTCACATGCTCGCTGCATGGTTTCAACTTCTTTAACAGCTGTTATGGCAACTTCAATCATCTTGTCGTCAGGTTGCCTAGTAGTAAACCGCTGAAGAAGCAAACCCGGAGCCACGATGGCTTTTACTATTGGAGAGTTTTTGTATCTGTCACTGATTCTCAAAACTTCGTAGGAAACTGAACTGATAACAGGAACCAGAATAACCCGGTAAGAAAGGCGTGTTAGATAGTCTGGACTGGAAACAAGTGAAAAGAACAGAATGCTGATTACTGTAACAATAAGAAGAAATGAAGTTCCGCATCTAGCGTGAAAACGGGAGTAACTCCGAACGTTTTCTACGTTCATTTCTACTCCGGCTTCGTAAGCGTTGATTGCTGTGTGCTCTGCTCCATGATATTGTAGGATTCTTTTGAAGTCTTTTATCTGGGAAACAAAGAACAAATAACCCAAAAGGAAACTGAGACGTATTATTCCTTCGGCAACATTGAAAACTACTCCAGTTCCAAGACCCAGCAACGAAGTTAAGAAAAACGGGGTAACACTAAACAACAGCACCGACAAACAAATAGCCACACCAACAATAAGTGCGATTTCTTTTGAACTAAGGTTAACTTCTTCATCGTCCCCAAAGGCGGCGTTTGCAGAGAAATATATGCCTTTGATTCCAGTGTACATTGTTTCAATTAGGGCTACAACCCCTCGTATGAAAGGAAGGTTCAAGAAACTGTATTTTTGGGTAACAGAGCTTAGTTTTTGTTTTTGGGTTACGATTTCGTCGTTAGGTTGCCGAACACAAATTACTACGTTGTCTTTGGAACGCATCATAATGCCCTCCATCACAGCTTGTCCACCAAAAGCTAGGGATGGTTCTTTTTTTTCATTATAGGTTGAGCTCATAACCCAATGGAGTTTTACAGGTTCTTATATGCTTTTGTGAAAAACGCTTGAAATAAACAAGCTTTTTATTCTTTGAGTCGGTAGCCTTAACTGTGGTGTAACTCATGGAAGGAAGATGGGTTAACGACTGCCAACGGATCTTAAACGAAATTAAAAATTCTGCCAAGGCCGATGGACAGGACCGTTTGGATATGGTTCGAACAATCAGGTTTACAATACTTGCGTTGCAAAGAAGCGTAACTGGATGGATGCAATGGGCAGATAACCCAGACATTATGGCACAGTTTTCGTTAGCTGAACTAAAAGAAATCAACCAAAATCTCGCCAACTTAGTCTGCGACTTTGTAGACTATGATGCAAAAATCACCGGAACCCAAGAACAGAAAATCGAAAAAAAACTACGAAAAGACGTGATTAAAAAGCCACAAAAAAAGGACATGTTCTACGTCAAATAATACATCTACTTTTTTAAATTTTTCTTCTAAAATAAACAATCAGTATCAGGATAATCAAAGCTACCACAAAAATAACTGTAGTTTCAAAAACCGGAAATTCAGTAGTTTGTGGAATATCAACTGGAGAATCCTCACCTACAGCGTAGACCATATGGTCATAGGAACCAAAATAGACATTTCCGTTGGCTACTGCAGGGGAAGAAACTATTTTTTCTAAAGTTTTGTATTTCCATATCAGTTCACCTGTATAGGCATCCAAGGCGTACAGGTTATGGTCATGGGAACCAACAAACACTATGCCGTCAGCTACTGCTGGAGAAGAAGCAACATCCCCTTCAGTTTGGTAACTCCAGACTAACTCACCTGTTTGGGCAGATAGAGCGTAGATTTTGTTGTCATTTGATCCCACATAAAGTATGTTTTCGGCAACTGCAGGAGATGAAGCTACAGAATCCCCAGTAACGTATGTCCAGACTAATTCGCCAGAATATGCATCAATAGCATAAACCGTGCCGTCGTATGATCCTGTAAAAACTGTACCGTCAACTACGGCAGGGGAAGAAATTACAAAACCACCAGTAGTGTACTCCCAAACAACAGAGCCGTCAGAAGCATTTAAGCAGTAAATTTTGTGGTCATTTGAACCCACATAAAGCAATCCGTCTTTTACAGCAGTTGACGACATATGAATGAAACTGCCTGTGGTAAAGCTCCAAATTAATTCTCCAGTTTGAGCATTCAAAGCATAAACGTTGTAGTCCTCTGAAGCAATATACACAACTTCATTTACAACAACAGGAGAAGAGACCACAGCATACCCAGTAGTGTAGTTCCAGATTTGTGTACCATCAGAAGCGTTCAAAGCATACACATTTGAATCGTATGAGCCAACATAAACCACCCCCTTAACTACTGCAGGACCAGAAAGCATCACCATGTCATTGGTTTGGTAGTTCCATATTTCTTCGCTGGAAAATTCGTCAAAAGGAACAGCACCAAGCGTTGCACTCAGGCAATATACGTGACCAGTATAAGAGCCAACATATACTTTCCCGTCTACAACCGCAGGCGAAGAATCCACAACACCACCCGTAATGTATTGCCACACCAATGCGCCAGAATAAGCATCCAAAACATATAATCGACCATCCCATCCCCCCACATACACTAAACCGTTAGAAATGGCAGGCATAGAAATCACTTTTTCTGCAGTTTTGTAGCTCCAAACGTAATCCCCGGTTGTAGAATTCAAAGCATAAATGTTGTAGTCGTCTGAACCCACGTATACTAAACCATCAACAACCGCAGGAGAGGAACTGACCGAGTTTTCAGTAGTGTAACTCCAAAGCATTGCACCGTTAGAAGCTTCTAGGGCGTAGATTTTTCCGTCAGTTGAACCCACGTAAACTGAATCATCAACTGCTGCAGGTCCAGAAAACACTGGACCGCCGGTAGTGAAATTCCATAACAGATCACCGGTGAAGGCATCTAAAGCGTACAAGTTACTGTCAACGGAACCAATGTAAACTACGTCATCCATCACTGTGGGCGTGGAAACTATAATGTCTCCTGTTGTGTAACCCCAGACATAGTCTCCTGTTGTAGCATTCAAAGCGTAAACCTTGCTATCTAAAGAACCAACATAAACAATGCCCGAATAAACAACAGGAGAAGACAGCATGATCATGCAACCCGTTGTGTAACTCCAAATCAAGTCTCCATTTGATGCGTTCAAAGCGTAAACGTTAGCGTCTTCTGAAGCAACATAAACGATTCCGTTTGAGTAAGCGATTGCTGAATCAACAAAATAGCCTGTTCTGAAACTCCAAATGCAAGTTCCATCAGAAACATTCAGTGCATAAACGTAAAAGTCTTCAGACCCGACAAAAACCATTCCTTCAGCAACTGCAGCAGGTGACAAAACGTTTCCTCCCGTTGTGAAACTCCATATTCGTTTCCCAGTTAATGCATCCAAAGCGTAAACATTGTCGTCTAAGGACCCAAAATAAACTACACCATCATTGATAACAGGAGAATCTACAGGTCCCCCCGTATTAAACTTCCACAAGGTCTGATTTGTACGAGGAGCAGTTGATGCAGACTGACCAGTGAAAGCAGGGTTTTGCTGAAACATAGGCCAATCAGTAAGTTCTGTGGATTCAGAAACTACGACAGAAAGGGTTGAAGCTGCTAAAAATAACATTAAAATTAGGATGAGTCCTTTTTTGTACATTATTCTTTATCCTTATAGTTGAAGTTTAATTGAAACCCAAATAAAATCTGGATTAAACTCGCAGCTAATATGTCTTTGATTAGCTAAGTTTAATGGACAAATAAAAAGTTACTTAATTTTGGGTCTAAACCAAAAAGAAAAAAATCAAAAAAGAGAAGAAAAAGGAAGCTTTCTAATAGCTTCGAATTTTTTTGGCAATTTCGTCACCGACTTCACTGGTTTTTGCGTTGCCGCCGAGGTCATAGGTAAGAATTTTTGCTTCAGTTATGACTTCGTCGACTGCTTTGTCGATTAGGTCTGCAGCTTTTTTTGCTGCGGAATCGTTGTGTTGTTGGGCTAGCCAGTCAAGCATCATTTTTGCAGACAAAATAGTTGCCATTGGGTTTGCAACATTTTTGCCATAATATTTTGGTGCGCTGCCGTGGATGGGTCGGAACATTCCATATCGATCTCCGACTTCTGCACTTGGGGCGATGCCCAACCCGCCTTGGAAAGTTGAGGTTAGGTCAGAGATTACGTCACCGAACATGTTTGTGGTAACAATTACGTCGTAATATTCGGGTCGTCTAATTATCCATTGAGCCCACGCATCAATTAAGGCGGGGTCTTTTTCGATGTCTGGGTATTCTTTTCCGATTTCATCAAAAACTTCTCGGAACAATGCACAGCTTTTTAGAACCGTACTTTTGTCAACACAGGTTACTCGTTTCTTTCCGTCTAGGGGTGCACCTTTGGTTTTTCCTTTGCACAGTTCAAAGGCGTATCGAATTATGCGTTCGGCACCTTTACGGGTAACAATTTTTACGTCGATCCCAACTTCGGTTTGTTCTGATCGTTCAAGAGAACCTCGAATAGGAGCATAAAGGTCTTCAGTTCCTTCCCTTACGATAATTAGGTCGATGTCTCCAGCTTTTTTGCCAGACAAAGGACAAGGAATATTAGGGCGTACTTTGCTGGGGCGCACGTTAGCGTATAGGTCAAGTTTTTGTCGTAAAATTCGGTGAACATAAACTATGTGTTCAAAGCCTGCAACTCCAGGCATTCCAACGGCACCAAAGAGTATGGCATCAGATTCTTTACAGGCAGGATATGCATCGTCTGGCCATGCTTTGCCTGTTTTTTGGAAATATTCAAATCCACATTCGTATTCGGTAAACTTAAAATCTAATCCATTTACTACGTCTTTTGTGGCTTCAAGGGCTTTGACGGCTTCAGGAATTACTTCTTTGCTTATGCCATCGCCAAGTAAAACAACGATGTTATATTTTTTGGACATGAAACTCATCTCTTTGTATTTCGAACTGTAACGGTTCTATATAAGCTAAAGGACTATTTCAAAAGTTTGTCGTCTAGTTGAGCTGTTTCACTGATTCAACTACTTAGATTGAAGTTACTGCTACTATTAAGCTAAACCAACTGTAACAACAACCAAACGGTTAGGAATTGGATTGAAAAGGGGTTATGTCAAAGCAATTATCATATTTGTTGCATTTACACGTGTTTTTAGAGCACACCATTTAGTTTTAATTGTTTCAAATTCTACAAGAAGGTTATCATAAACATCAGGTTAAGCCAAGACCATAGAACAAGATGAAGAAACAGTAACTGTAAAGACCGTTGATACAATAATCATTATCGGCAAAAATTTAGAAAATGTTGTCTCTTGCACTATTGTTGTCTTATTCAAACAAGTCAGTAATTCTGTAGCATATGGGCACAAAAAATTTTTACACAAAAATAGAAAAGAGCAACATAAGAAAAGATAGTTTATTTGTTTCTGCGTTTTTGTAACAGTTGTTTGGCTAATTCTTTGGCGTGGTCGTGGTATATTAAAGCAATAATTTGGTTCCAGTCAAATTTTGGATTAGAAGTGTAATAAGGATATTCTTCTGGTGAAAACATGACTAGTTTGTCTGAGTCGTACAAAATCTTGAAAGCCAACGAGGGAGAATCTGGATGTTCGTGATGGGTGCGCACAAATTCACAAACTTGTTTTACAAAGGCTTCAGGGCATCCTAGGTTTTTGAGAATAGTTGTTGCTATTTCGGGTCCGTTCTTGTACTGTTTTTCTATTGTGCTTCCGCCGATATCGTGCATGATTATGGAACAAAAAACAAGTTCTTCGATGTTTTTTGGGATTTCGAAGTTTTTCTTTGCAATTTCAAAGACTCTTCGTGTGTGGGGCATACCAAAATCGTTTTTCTTAAGGTAAGGTTCGGCTAACTGGAAAACTTGTTCGTAGTTCATTAGTTCTTCAACTACAACAAAGAAAAGATAGAATTTAATTTATCCTTTTTTCAGTTGTTACAGTCTGGATGTTACCAAGTTTATGCTATTCAGTAGCATAAATTTTTACCCCATACGATTTCAAAGCTTGAACTACGCTGGAACTGCTCAAAGCTTTGAGCAAAGCATACCCGAGTACAGACATGACAATCATGGTGCTAAGGGTTACGCTTGTAATCATTCCAACGACTGCAGGCAGTTGTAATCCGAAGATGTCTGCTTCAAATCCAAAGAATAACCAAAGATAACCCCCTACTATTACTCCGATAGGTATTGCTCCTGCCGTGCATGCAAGTAATTGGCGTTTTCTGAACAGGAATACTATGGTTGCTGCAATCAGGTTTGCGATTGTTCCAAAGATTACGTCTTGGGGTCCTAGCCAAAAGTATGCATTTCCTATCAAACATCCCATAGTTACTCCGGTGATTGCTGGCCAACCAAACAAAGCGGCTAAAGGAATTAGACAGTCTGCAACTCGTAATTGTATGGGTCCAAAGGAGATTGGAGCCAAGAGTATGAGCAAAACTGCGTATAAACTGGTGAAAACTATGGTTAACGTTATTTCACTTGTTTTCATTTGTTTGTTACCTGCAATTTATTTTTCATATTCTGTTGGATCTTGAATCTGAGCTTGTTCAAAAGCCCGTTTACGATTCATGCATGACTCACATGTCCCACAGTGTTTTTCCCTACCAAAATAGCACGACCAAGTTAGTTCAAAGGGTACCCCAAGTTCTGCGCCTTGCTTGATTATTTCTGATTTTGGTCCACCACTAAAAGGGGCTTCTACTGTTATGTTTTCGTCGGTTCCCTGTCTTGCGGTTTCTTCAAAGGATTTATAGAATTGTGGTCTGCAGTCAGGATAAAATTGTTCATCCGAGCCCTGTGCCCCGTAGAATATTTTGTTTGCACCAACTGAAGAAGCATAAGCAACTGCAACAGACAAAAAGATGGCATTCCGGAAGGGAACAATAATTGGTTGACTAAAGTCTCCTGTCATGGTAATGTTTTCGTCACAAACTGAAGTTATACCCATGTAAATTTCCCGCAACGAGGATAGGTCAATTACTTTCAATGGTATACCCAGTTTTTCGGCAATCAGTTTAGCGTGTTCCACTTCTTTTGAAGCTATTTGACCATACTTGCAAGTTAATCCATGAACGGTGTATCCTTGGTTTTTTGCCCAATAAGCTGTAGTTACCGAGTCAGGTCCGCCGCTTAATACTACTACGCATTTTTGGTTTTCGGTCATTTTGTTTCCCACCATTTGTATCTGGTTTCAATTAATTTGAACACAACAGAACCTATCAAACAGACTATTTGTTCACTAATTAATAGATATGGAAAAGTTGCAAGAAAAGGCGAACCGAATTGTAAAAGCATGAAAGCTACACTTATCGGAATCACTGTTGCTACTATTATTCCACAAATGAAATAGTTGTTGCCAAACTTTTTTGAAACGATGTAACCCAACAATCCTGCAAGAAGGCTCATCATAGGCATAAATAACAAGTCCCAAGGACCTGCAAAGGGGCTGAAAATATTTCCCACAACAACGCCTATAGCGTATCCGATAGCAAGGATCCATTTTTTTGAGATTGCTGGTCGGATTACTCCTGCTACTCGAAATTGCAGAGCCATAAAAGATATTGGTGCAAAAACATAAACTAGGGCTGCGTAAAGGGCAGCAAACATAGTTACTAACGTAAGGTCTTTTGTACTCATTTTCAATATTTTTACCTCCCGACACCGGGGTTTATAATGCGGAACGGGTGGGAGGTACCACCTACCCGCAAAAGAAATGGCAGTAGGAATCGTTTAAAAACATTTAGCTTAACGTGAAGCAGTAACAATTAGTACATTTGTTTACAAAATATAATAAATAGTTGAAAAACGATTTTCTTTAGAGGAACTGAATTGAAGTGCCCTAAACTAGTTTCATTGTTCCTGATTTCCCTCATGCTGTTCTCGTTAATTGTTTTAGTATACTCAAAAAGCAGCATCCAACAAGAAAACTCACTTTTTAATTATCAATCAATCCTTTTAGAAGTACCACGAAACGGCTTAGCAGTATTAAATCAAACAACCCGTGTTCAAATCTACAATTTCATAACTGAAAACCCAGGAATCAACTTTCGAGGAATCTGCAGTGCCCTTGCCATGCCAATTGGAGTTGTGCAGTATCACCTTACAATCCTAGACAAAGGAAACCTGATTTCTGATTGCAGAGATGGACGAAACAAACGGTTCTTCAAATCCAGAAAGTTTTCCCCGTTAGAAATGAAAATAATTTCTGCCCTAAGGCACGAAACTGTAGAAAAAATATTGACCATACTCCACGACGAAGAGTCTGAAGCTCATGGAAAAATAGCTCACCGGTTGGATATTTCTTCTCAGGCTTTGACATGGCACATGAAACAACTGCAACAGCAGGGTCTAGTCACTGGATTAGCAGATGGAGTGACAATAAAGTATTCATTAGTTAAAGAACAAGTCGAAACGATCAAAGAATGTATTGATTTGATTTCAGGTTAAACAAAAAAAGAGAAAGTGGGTTTTTCAACCACACTATTAGGCTTTTTGATTGCCGTTAAGGTTGCTTTATGTTTCTGTAGGAGGTGGCGGGGATACTACAGTAGCAGGTTCGGGTTTAATTGAAAAGAACGCAACAGTAAGCAGGATTAATGCAACCCAAAGAATCAGAGCACCGATTACAATTATCGTTAGTATTGCGCCGATTAATATGAGCATTCCAGTTGTGCCGAAAAGTTCAACACCAGTTTTTTCAGATAGCGTGTTCAATGATTTTCTGTAGAATATTGCTGATATTACAAGCAATGCAAAAAGTATGACTGCAGCAACAAGGATGATTGTAATAAAGTTCATGAGAAGTTCAAAGTCTAATGCTCCGTCCCAATCGATTGCTGAAATAGCTGAAGGATCTGAGCCAATAGTGGAAATGTCAAGATTCAGGGCAGATAATAGTCCAACACCGCCGACAATAACTGCCGCAAAAGATGCAACGCCACCAATTATGGTGAAAATTACACCGTAAAGTGTGTTGTTGAATATGCTACCATCATTGTAGTAATCTGCTAGTCCTTTAACTGAAATAAGTACAAGAATTAATCCAACAAGTCCCAATAGTCCACCAAAGCCCCCTCCAACGTATCCTGTAAGGGGCGAAATTACCATCAGTAATGAGCCTACTCCGCCTAATGTTTTACTTGATTCAAGTGTCATCAAATATTCACCTTCGAATTCAGTTTCTACCGTTTATAATAAAAGCTTTTTCTTGCCAAATTGTTAATGCTAAATAAACAAAACAATACAAACCAGAAATGCAACTTTAACCAGCATTTTTTTGAGAAACAAAAATTCAGACTAAAAAATTGTTGAATTTAGTTGAACAAACATTCAACGGTTGCTGGATACAAAAGCATCAACATTATTCCTCAAAAATGTTTTAAAAACAAACAGATGTTTGGCTAAAAAGCCGATGAATGGTTAGGGTTCAAAAAGTTCATGTTAATCCGAAAAGGGAATTTGGAGGTTCACTAAACCGTCTATGGTCCAGTGAATCCGCATTTTGGGCATTTGTAGTGTCGTCCGAACTGTCGGCATTTGGCGCAGCGCCAGATGAGGATTTCTCCACAGTCAGGGCACAGAGTTTTAGTCGAGTCTTCGCCCGGAGGGATAATTCGGTTACATGACATGCATTTAGGCATAACGATGTTAATTTTTTCGCTCACAGCAACACCTCAAGGAAAGTTGAGTAATACACTGCCCACTTATATATGCTATCTTTTAAAACTTCCCCACCCATAATATCTGCATTCAAACGAGGAAGAAACGTGAAAAACAACCCCGACATCGTTGTAGTTGGAGCAGGACCCTGCGGCTCAGTTTCAGCATACTCCGCCGCCAAACTAGACACCAACGTTATAGTCTGCGAAGAACACAACCAAGTCGGAAAACCCAACCACTGCGCCGGACACCTCAGCATATCCAGCCTACAAAAATTAGGAATAAAGTTTCCTTCAGAAATCCTTGAAAACAAGATCATGGGCGCAAAAATTTTTTCCCCAAACGGCAACCAGTTCGTTTTACGATGCAAATCCCCAGTCACATACGTTCTGGACCGAGAAAAATTCGATAAACACCTCGCAGAACTCGCCATGAATGCAGGAGCCCAATATCGTTTTAACTCACGAGTAAAATCCCTGCTCTTTGAATCTGGTTATGCAAAGGGAGTTGTTCTAAAAAACGGAGAAAAAATCAAATCAAACATGATTATTGATGCTGAGGGTTGTTCGTCATCTGTTTTGAAACAATCAGGGCTTTCTGGTTTGAGTTCTTCAACTGTTGTGCGGGGAATTCAAGCAGAAGTTGATTCTGTAGAAAATGTAGATACAGACATGGTAGAGTTGTATCTGGGTTCAAAGGTTGCTCCAGATTTTTTTGCATGGATAATCCCCAAAACTGATGGTTCAGCAAAGGTTGGTTTGGCAACTTCTAAGGGCAATCCAAGATTGTATCTGGAAAAGGTTATGAAAAAACATCCCGTGGCTTCCCAGAAACTAAAACACAGCAAAATTACTAGGTTGGCGGTTCATCCGATACCTTTGGCAGGTCCAATTCAGAAAACCTATTGTAACGGATTTCTCACTGTTGGTGATGCTGCATCCCAAGTCAAAGCTACAACAGGGGGTGGTGTGGTGTTTGGGGTAACTTGTGCCAAAATCGCAGGAGAAGTTGCAGCTAAGGCTGTTCAGTTCAACAATTTTTCTGAGGAGTTCTTATCCAGTTATGAGACTCAATGGAGACAAGCCGTTGATTTTGAGTTGAAAGTTATGCTTCAGTTGCGCAGAATGCTTAACAGTCTTTCCGATTCTAGAACAGATTATCTAATTGGTTTGTGTAACCGCCTAGGAGTCGACAAGGTTTTGGAAAAAGTTGGGGATGTGGATTTTCAGGGGCGTTCTCTTGTTCCCATGATGCGTTATCCCGGAACCTTGGCGGTTGTTGGTTATTTTGTTTGTTCGTATTTGACCTCGTCTTTACGAAAGTAGGGGATGGAAGTATTTTAGAGGAAGAAAACATCACTGTAGTTACTGTTGAGGCAAAAAACGATGACTGGAAGAACAACTGTTGATTCGTCGGCTTTCGAGTATAAACTGGTTATAGTAGTGCGAACAGACCTGAAAATGAGCAAGGGCAAAATTGCTGCTCAGGCGAAATAAGTGAGCGTTGTGAGATCATTTTAGAATTCGTTTGTACAGCATAACAAAAATTTGTATAGTAGCGCTTTTTATCGTCTTGCTATAGAACAACAAGAAAGATACTGTTCTCTAGAAAGAACAGACTGTTCTTCCAGGAGAGTAAAATATGGCTATTTATTTTAAATAGTAACTGTTGATACAAAATGCCGAATAAAAAATTAACAAATGTAAAATTATTGTGGCTATCAATATTTTTTGTTCTTGTAGCTGCAATGGTTTGTAACAGTTATGTAGCGATTCTGAGCGCTTCTGCTACTTCAAATGACTCAGAACGTCCAGTAAGTTTTGAAGAATTCTGTCAAATGTATGCTATGTATGTGAGTAATGGTGATGCTACTGAGTATGAACGGATGAATAAAGTGATGATTTCAGCTGGATTGACAACAGGTGTTCCTGTAGACATCCCTATTGCATCAGAGCCTCCTGTAGTAGTATCACTTGAAGAGTACCAAAATATGTCGCCATCTGAGATAAATGAGACGTTAATAGTACAAATTGGAGAATACGAACATATTTTAGCGTCTGCGCTAAATGAGTCAAGATCTGCTGGCACCCAAATCGGTGACTAAATATTTCTTTTTATTTGTTAATTTTTTTCAAGTTTGCTGATGTGTTTCTGTAGAGGTTATCTGTGTGGGTGTGAAAAATGTTGGGTTCAAATTTAATTTGCACACTATTCATAGTAGTGGCAGAAGGAAGGTTTTGCTTTTTGTTTTTTTACTGTTCATTATAGTCTTAGTTTTTTCTTGTTTATTTTTGGTTTTTAATGGTGCTTTTCCTTTTATGACAAAAACTCCTGAAACTTCCATAACAACAACTTCTGAAGCTGAACTTGAAGAGGCAGTTAATAATGCTGTAGGACCTACCGTTATTACTCTTGATGGTGATATTGAGCTTACAGAAGCCCTTATCATTCCAGCAGGTAAAGAGATCACTCTAACAAGCAGTAACATTGAAAATGGGTTTTACAAGTTGATTGGTGCAAATAACCAGAGCGCTATCATTGTTGAGACTGATGGTGTGTTGCGACTTGATGGTGTTGTTGTGACCCATGAAAAGGGTGTTTATGGTAGCGGGGTATTTGCCGATTTTGGTAGTGCATTAATATTGTATAGTGGTGTGATTTGTAATAACACTATGCCTAAGGATTATATGACGCCTAATGGAGAGTGGGGTGGTGGCGTGGTAAATTTAGGAACTTTTAGTATGATTGGTGGTGAAATCTCTAGCAACACAGCTTACATTGGTGGGGGCGGCGTACTTAACTATGGCACGTTTGAAATGACTGGCGGCAAAATTTCTGGTAACACAGTAAGTATTGGTAGTGGCGAGGAAAGCGTTAGTGGTTTCTATGGTTGTGGTTATGGTGGTGGCGTGTTTAATGCTTTGAATTTTAGTATGAGTGGTGGTGAAATTTCTGGTAACACAGCCGAGGCTGGTGGTGGCGTGTTTAACAGGTGGAGTATATTTAGTTTAGATGGTGGAGTTATTTGTGGCAACACAGCCAGCGTTGGTGGTGGTGTGCACAATTTTTATGGTACTGTTAGTATGAGTGGTGGTGTGATTTCGGATAATGTTGCATGGGATAAGGGTGGTGGTGTGCTTAACTATTTTATGTGGAGCACTTTTAACATGTCTGAAGGCGTGATTTCTAACAATAAAGCAGGTAATCTTGGTGGCGGTGTGTGCAGTGATTATGAGTTCAATATGAGTGGTGGTGTGATTTCTGGTAACACGGCAAATTATGGCGGCGGTGTCTATGTTGGAAACGGCAGTTTTAATTCGTCTGGAGGCAAAGTTTCTGGCAACACAGCCAATCAAAGTGGTAATGACGTTTACTACCAAAAGTAACCTGCATAATCTGTATAGTTGATGTCCTCCGGTTTTGTAGAAAACTAAAATGCAAAAAAACAGTTCACTTTTGCTGGCATAAACCTGCGTTAGGCTAAAAAAAGTCATTACGCACCTACCTCCATAGGTATCTGTATACAACTGCTATTTGCAGCCTAATAGATTGGTAAACAAGTTTTTTACCGTTTTTTCTTTAAGTGGTTGTTCCGAAACATTAATTATAGTTTTAAACCACTGCTCTAAATGTAGAAGGCGCAAGTGGATGGAAGAAGATCGTCCCCGTTGCGAGAAATACAGAAACTTTATCGACGATTGTAAATGTGTTTGCCCATACTGTGGTGAAACTGATGGTTGCACCTGCTGTATAGGCAACGACAAAGCAACAGGCGGATAACCGCTGGAAAAAGTTGGGACGTAGATTTTCAGGGCCGTTCGCTTATTCCGATGATGCGTTATCCCGGAACTTTGACCGTGGTTGGGTATTTTGTTTGGTCGTGGTTGACTTCGCATTCTCGCCATTAAAGTTGGGGATGGAAGTATTTTAGAGGAAGAAATTAACAGAGTAGTTACTGTTGAGGCTAAAAATAAATGACTGGAAGAACAACTGTTGATTCGTCGGCTTTCGAGTACAAACTGGTTATAGTAATACGAACAGACATCAAAATGAGCAAGGGCAAAATTGCTGCTCAAGCGGGTCATGCTGCAGTTTCGGCGTCCGAGTATGCACGAAAAAACCGCCCTGAATGGTGGAATCCATGGATTAATGAGGGCCAGCGCAAAATTGCTGTAAAAGCAAGATCTGAAGACGAAATAATTAATCTAGAACGTCAAGCCCGTAACGCCAAACTTCCAGTTGCATTGATTGTTGATCGAGGTTTAACTGAAATTCCACCGAACACTACTACATGTTTGGGAATAGGTCCTGGTCCCGCCAGTAAGGTGGACGCGATTACTGGAAAATTGAGTTTGCTTTGAGGAAAAAAGTTGCAGGTTCCACAAATAGAACATGATTTGGGCATGGAAGTTTACGCCACTCAATCAGAGGGAATTGGGGGAAAAATCAAGCAACTAATAGATGATTTTGTTGTTGAAGAACTGTTAACAGATGGCACCCTAGCAGAAGTGAATCCGCCCACTGAAGAATGGATCCCCACGGGTGAAGGACAAAATCTTATCTGTGTATTAGTTAAGCGCAGATGGGACACGTTTTTAGCAGTCAGAGAAATGGCAGACCGCATGCACATTAACCAAAAAAGAGTCAGGTTTGCCGGAATCAAAGACACCAATGCCTTAACCGGTCAGCATATCAGTATACAGAACGTGACCCCAAACCATGTTTTGGGTCTGCAAATCAGGGACATTACAGTTTATCCTCGATTTTTTTCCCACCAAAGAATGTATTCTGAACTAATCAAAGGCAACAGGTTCCACATTACAATACGAGAAATTAACCAGCCAGTTTCAGTTATTGAAAAAACCACAACAAAAGTTACAAAACAAATAGAAAAAATAGGGGGAGTCCCTAACTTTTTTGGTCACCAACGCTTCGGAACTACTCGCCCAAACACACACCTAATCGGCAAATACTTAACAAGAAATGAGCCCAAAAAAGCAGCCCTTGAGTTTCTTGCAACGCCTAGCATTCATGAACATGCTGAAGCCCGAGAAGCCCGACAACAGTTACAGGATACTATGAACTTTGAAGAAGCCCTAGAAAAGTTCCCCAGATTTTTGCGCTATGAACACTTTATGTTACGGTACTTAACAAAAAATCCCACAGATTTTATTGGGGCATTCAGGGAATTGCCTCGGCGGCTTCGTAAACTGTTTGTTCAAGCCTTTCAGTCATATCTGTTTAACAGATTTTTGAGCGAACGCATACGACAAGGCATCCCCCTTGATGATCCCCAGATGGGAGATTACGCGATTTGGCTTGACAAAAACGGCTTGCCAACAGATAAACATGAACAAGTGAACAAAATTAACATCAAACTCGTCACACAGTTCATGAAAGAAGATAAAATGGCACTCGCCATACCCTTGGTTGGTCCAAATCAGCCACCTTCAAAAGGGATGCAAGGTGAACTTGAACAAGCAATTCTGGAAGCCGAAGATGTTTCACGTGATTGTTTTAAGATTGCCTTAATGCCTGAAGCAACAGCTGAAGGAAAAGTTCGGGCTGTTTTGAATCCGGTTTGGAATTTGGTTTTAGAAGAAATTGCTGAAGACAAAGAAAATGAGGGAAAGCAGTCGCTGAAGCTTGCTTTTAATTTGAACAGAGGCAGCTACGCAACTGTAGTTTTGCGAGAATTCATGAAGCCCCAAGACGTGATATCATCAGGTTACTAGTTGTAACAGTTTAGGGTGTTAGTCGAAGCTGGTCACGAGGGAATAATATTACTTCGCGGATGTTTTTGACTCCAGTTAAAACCATCACAAATCGTGCTAGACCCAGTCCCCATCCAGCGTGAGGGGGCATGCCATAGTCGAAGTTTTGCAAATGGCTTTTGAAAGATTCAGTGCTTAAGCCTTGTTCTTCTAGACGTTTCATCAACAGTTCTTTGTCGTGGATTCGTGCGCCACCAGAGGATAATTCCATCCAGTGCCACATTAAATCAAAACCTTCGCTGAGTTCAGGGTTGTCGTCTTTGGGTTTAATGTAGAAAGCTTTAGCTTTAGTTGGCCAGTCAGTAATGAAGTAATAGTAAGGATGCAGTTCTCCAAGAGCCCTGTAGGCAACCGTTGGGATGTCTTCTCCCCAGTTGATGTGAACATTGTTTTGTTCAAGTTCTTCTAAAACTTCAGAATAAGTCAAACGTTTGAAAGGAACCTCAGGAACTACAATTTCGTACTCTAAGAGTTCAAGTTCCCGTTTACAGTTTTCTGCCACATACTTACAAACGTGATGAATCAGATTTTCCAAAACCTGCATGACATCTTCGGCGTTTGCAAAAGCTTTTTCGATGTCAACTGAAATGAATTCACTTACATGACGGCGGGTATGGGATTCTTCAGCTCGGAAGAATGGACCAATTTCGAAGACTTGCTCAAAATCTAAACATAACTGCTCTTTGTACAGCTGAGGACTCTGAGCCAAGAAAGCTTCACGATCAAAATAAGCCACTGGAAACAGTGCTGCACCACCTTCGGTGGCAGAAACAATAATTCTGGGAGTGAACACTTCCATGAAACCATTTTCTGAAAAGAAATTACGAGCAGCTTGTAAGGCAACATGCTGAACCCTAAAAATTGCTTGGTTTTCTTCTCGCCGCAGATCCAAAACACGGGAATCAAGGCGGACATCAATTTCAGCTTTTGTTCTGCCAGTTATGTCCAAAGGCAAAGGCTGCTGAGAAACACTGAATATTCGAAGTTCCGTAGGAATGATTTCTGCTCCTCCGGGAGCGTTTTTCATTTGTTTGACGGTTCCTTTAACTCCGATGCTGTATTGTTTTTGCAAAGAACGCCCTTTCTCTACTACATCGGCAGCTACTTTGTTTTTATGAATAGTAATCTGCAGTTGACCAGTTTTGTCTTGCAGGATAACAAAACGTAAACCGCCTAGGTCACGGATTTCTTGAACCCATCCAAAAACTGAGACTTCTTGTCCGTCAATTTCAGGACCAACATCTGCTGCGTAATGGGTTCTTCTCCAATCGCCCATTTTGTCTAGTTCCATTTGGGAATCATCACACATTTATTTTGCGAATTCGACGCGGATGGTCATTCCGCGGATTTTTTCTGCTAATTCTTTGGATGCTTTGACGTTAGGAACACGTTTTCGTCTTCCTCGGTTGAGGATAACACGGGTTTCTGTTGTTCCATCGGGTAACCAAATCTTGTTTATTGTTAAAATACTCAGGGGCACAAAAAGGTCTTCTAAGAATTTTCGTTCAGGAACGCCATATTCTAATACTCTGACAGTTTTTCCGGTCTTTTCGCCAATAGCTTTTACGACTTTTCCGCCATGGCTTAACAGACGTGGAACATCGCCTTTTCCTACAAGGATTGCGAGTATTCTGTCGGCTTCTACGGCTTTGTGAAAACGTATTTCCTGAAGGGCAGAATATTCTTCTTCCATAGACAACAGTAAACGGGCTACAGTAAAATCTACGTCAGTGACATCACCTGACTTAAGTTTGCCTTGACACTTTGCGCACAGTATTCCGCTTTTCAGGCAGAAATTGCATAGTTCCGTTTTCACGTCGTCTTTATCCTCCATGAGACAAGGGAGTTGTAGCGGCGGCACCTTTTAAACTTGCGTTTTTTATTTCGCCAAGACTATTTCGATAGTGCTAACATTTGATGGAGCACTACCTTCTTGAACAACAGCCAACAATTCGGTGCCAATTCCAATCTTTTGGATTTTAAGGTCGGGCATGAACCGTCGTTTGGTAACTTCAGCAACGTCAACAGCCCTGCTGATTGCTTTTCCTCTGGCCTTTACGGAAACTTCAGTTGCTCCCGCATGGAAAAGGGACAAGCAAGCCAAAACATAATTCATTACTGGTTTTCGTCCAATCAACACAGAGTTGTCGTCCACCAGTTTTACCGCCTCGCTCCTTTGTTTTTATGTTCATTTGAACTTTCTATGCATTTTTGTAGCACAATAAATACATTGTGGTATAAGTTAACAAGACCAAAAACACTAGACTGTGAAATTTTTCGTCAAAAAATCCTAGTAAAAAATAAATGTATTCAATGAAGAAAAAAAGGCAAAACATCAAGGCAAAGGAAAACATATTTAGGTTAGGGCTGATTTGAATCGTAACTAAGCTTATACTAACGGAGAAATAACAAAATTGCCAATAATGGACCCTTTCAAAAAAACCCTTGCCCAAAAACACAGACTCTACATGAAAATTTGTCGAGAATGTGGAGGCAGAAACTCTTCCGCTGCAGTCAAATGCAGAAAATGCAGAAGCAAAAACCTGCGATGGAAGAAACGAGAAGTAGTACGCTAAAACCAGTGCAAAACTAAACGGCATTATTGCCGTTTAAACTGCACCTAGAATTACCACAATACAATAAACCGTTGTACCAAAAAGGTCTAAACTTTTCACTAGTATAGAACAACGGGATAAAAGTTCTCAACACGATTTGTAAAAATAACAATAATAAAACATACAAAAAGAAAAGCTACAATTAAAAAACTAATTCCCAAAAGTTGGAAAGATGAAGAAAATGTCGCTTCAAAAAAGTTTGAAAAATTAGGTTACAAGCCCAAAGAAAGCTTCAGAAAAACACAGGTAGAAGTTGTTGTTTTTTGTACAGGTAATTCACAACAACTACTAGGTTAAAGTGGTTGGTTTTTTCTGATTTTATGGCTTGGATTGAAAGTGTAAAAACATTGTTTTATTGTAGAATTGTAACACTATATTGTTGCATGACTGTTACAATCTGCTGTTTTTTGTTTAAAATTTTCCCTTCGCTGGATAGTTAGTGTCTAAATCAGAGCGAATTTCATATTGCTTCGACCTTTTAAGAACAAAATCTGCGAGTTCCATTGCTTGTTTAAATTAATCCAAGGCATTATTTTTGAAATCATTTCTGCGCAGCACCCAACTAGTTTTCAAGTTCACAAAGATGATAGTAAAACAATAGCGAATTGTTGTATTGTTTGTTTGGGTGACTGAAAACACTTTTAACTTTCTGGGCACTCCAAATGGTTTAATGACATCTCTTAGTCAAATGGAAAAAAAGTGGCAAAAAAAATGGCAAGGCGCCAAAATATTCGAGGCAGACCCAGACTCGAATAAAGAAAAATATTTTATCACTTTTCCTTTTTCGTACATGAACGGTCCTCTTCATGTAGGACACGGTTTCACTGCTACCCGCGTGGACGCAATCGCCCGATACAAACGCATGAAAGGCTTCAACGTTTTGTTCCCCTGGGCATGGCATTGGACTGGAGAAACCATCGCCGGAGCAAGTGAACGCGTAAAAAACGGTGACGAAACCTTGATTCGAGCCTTCAGGGAAATGGACGGAGTCTCTGAAGAGAACCTCAAAAAATTTGTTGATCCCGTGTTTATGGCAAAATATTACACGGACGACAGCCGAGAATCCGTCAAACGCATCGGCTACTCTGTGGACTGGCGACGAGAATTCCACACAACTTCATTGTATCCTACTTTTAGCAAATTTGTTGAATGGCAATGTGAACGCCTGCGAGATAAAGGCTACATCATCAAAGGAACTTACCCCGTTGTATGGTGCCCCCATGACCAAAGCCCAACCGGAGACCACGACCGACAAACCGGAGAAGGCGTCGTAGCCGAAGAATACACCTTAATCAAATACAAAATGGAAGATGGAACAATCTTACCCTCGGCAACATTCCGTCCTGAAACAATCTACGGAATAACAAACATTTGGATAAACCCCGACGCAGATTACGTCAAAGCCCAAGTAAATGGAGAAACATGGATCATCAGCCAAGTAGCCGCCAACAAATTAACTCAGCAACTCAAAAAAGTAACAATCATAGAAACTTTCAAAGGCAAACAAATCATCGGCAAATTATTCACAAGCCCCTTAAGCAGCCGAAAAATGTTGATTCTTCCAGGATGGTTTGTAAGCCCAGACAACGCAACAGGAGTAGTCTACAGCGTTCCGGCTCATGCACCTTTTGATTATTTGGCTTTGCGGGACCTGCAAAATAAACCAGAGTTACTAAAAGAATTTGGAATTGAACCTCAAACTGTTAAAAACATTCAACCAATTTCCTTAATCAATGTAGAAGGCTTTGGAGAATACCCTGCAGTTGAACTTGTAGAAAAAATGGAAATCAAAGACCAACATGACCCCAAAGCCGAAGAAGCAACAAAAACCTTGTACAAAAAAGAGTTCCATGGCGGAACCCTCAAACCAATCTGTGAAGAATACGCAGGAAAACCGGTCAACAAAATAAAAGACATCTTAATTGTTGACTTTAAAGAAAAAGGCATCGCAGATTCCATGTATGACCTGCCCGACCCTGTAGTTTGCCGATGCATGACTCCGTGTGTTGTTAAGCTTTTGGAGGGACAATGGTTTGTGAAATATTCTGACCCCGAATGGAAACAACAAACCAAAGACACCTTGAGTCAAGCCTCAATTTATCCGGATTCGGCACGTCAATGGTTCCTTAACATAATTGACTGGCTCAAAGAATGGCCATGCGCACGAAAAAGCGGTCTGGGAACTGCTCTTCCATGGAGCCCCGGATGGATAGTTGAAACATTAACTGACTCCACGGTTTACATGGCATTTTACACCATAAACAAGCATTTAAAAAAATACAACATTCAAGGGGACCAGCTGACCCTTGAAGTGTTTGACTACCTTTTCTATGGAAAAGGCAATCCAGCAACAATTTCTGAACAAACAAAAATTTCAACCGAAATACTTGAGGAAATGCGTAACGAATTCCTTTACTGGTATCCGTTGGATTTACGAATCTCAGCCAAAGAATTGCTTCCCAACCATTTGACTTTCTTCTTGTTCCAGCATACTGCATTGTTCCCTGAACATTTGCCCCAAGCAGTGGGCGTAAATGGCATGCTCAGCATAGAAAGCAAAAAAATGTCTAAATCCAAAGGCAACTTCATCACCCTAAAAGACGCCCTGAACAAGTTCGGAGCAGATGCTACACGTTGTGCCTTGCTTCTTGGTGGAGAAGGAATGAACGACCCCGACTGGAGAGCAGACACAGTTAAAGACTTCAAGACTAAACTTCGTGGCTTCCAAACCTTAGCAGAAAACATTATCGAAAACTCAAAAAGTTCACAAACAGGTCACATGGAAAAATGGCTTCTGAGCGTTCTTCAACAAAAAATTAAGATAATTACAGAAAACATGGAAGCCCTTAAAACTCGAACAGCCCTTGAACATGCCTTGTTTGAAGTATGGAACGACTTCAGATGGTACGTCCGAAGAACAGAAAACCTTGAGTCACTGATCTTAAAACAAGGTCTAGAAACTTGGACAAGATTGTTGGCTCCTTTTGCTCCTTACCTGTGTGAAGAGCTTTACAGCCAGATGGGATACGAAGATTTTGTTTCAGTAACGAATTGGCCAGAATATGATGAAAACAAAGTAGACATCCAAGCTGAAGAATCAGAAAATTTGGTCAAAAACGTTCTAGAAGATACCGCAAACATTCTTAAAGCAACAAAGATGGTTCCCAAACAGATTTACTTCTATTGCGCTGCATCTTGGAAATGGAAAACCTACATTAGTGCCGTCAAAAAGTCAAGTTCAGGCAACATCGTCATCGGAGCATTAATGAAAGAACTAATGGCGGATCCGGAACTAAAGCCAGTTGCAGGGAAACTTGCAAAGTTTGTTCAAGGAATTTCCCAAGAAATTAACAGAATGCCCGAAGACATCAAACAAAAACAACTGCAAGCTGATGTTTTAGACGAAACAAAATTGTTGAAAACAGCCAAAACATTTTTTGAAAAAGAATTCAACGTTACACTTAACGTTTACACCGAAGATGACTCCAACATTAAAGATCCTCAACAAAAGGCTAGGTTTGCTAAACCGTATCGTCCTGCAATTTACATTGAATAACTGCAGACTTAGTTTGACCAAACAAATGAAAGATTATATCTAGGAAATTATTACACTATGAAGGTTCACTTGGGTCCGTGGCCTAGTCAGGATAAGGCATTGGACTTCTAATCTACGGAAGAAGAAATCCAATGATCCGGGGTTCGAATCCCCGCGGATCCGCCACTTTAGAAACGGATACGTAACATTCTGTACTTTTTCATCTTCGTTTCTTTTTTTATTTAATGGAATTTTTGGAGCCCTAAATTAGGGGTAAAAAAAGATTTCTTGTGAAGGCTACATCACCAATTACAAGATTTTACAGTGAAGAAGCAGAAGAACTTGTTACGCTTAGAACTACTATTGTCGAAGATGTAAGTTCTACAGATAAAAGTCCTCCGAGAGGGTTCCCCATAAGGAGCATATTGGTAAAGATTTAGCTAGGGCAAGATTGCTAAGGCCCAAAATTGTAATGGCGTGAACATCGAGTTAACAATATTGAGAAGACATTAACTGACTTGACCAAAAATGTGAATTTACGTGTATATTTATTAAAAAAAATTAGGCTCTAAAGAATCCATAGAATTAAGCCTTCAACTAGTTGAAAAATAAAAAAGTGTCTCTTGATTTTACAAGAGTTTACTAAAGTCGTCGTAGACGTTTTTGCTGTGCCCAATATAGAGTAAAATTACTTGTTTTTTTATTTGATCAATTTCGTATATGGCACTGTAGTCTCCAATTCGAAGTCTATAATATTCTGATAGTTTTACAGGTTTTCCAGTTTTTTGGGGGTTTGTTTTTAGTTGTTTTAGTTTGTTTATTATTCTAGTTTTTTCTTGTGTTTTAGATAATGTTTTAGCGGCGTTAGGATGAAGTAGGACTTTATAGGTCACTCAAATTCCTCAAGAGGAATCAGGGGTTCAGGTTGTTCTTTTGCTTCTTTGCTTCTGTTGGCTAGCAGTTTGTAGAATTCTCTGCTTTTTTCTCTTTCTTGAAAATAACAGATAATGCTTCGGATCGCGTCGCTTCGGCTCTTAAAGCGCCCCTCTGCTACCCATTTATCCAGTTCTTCGATGGTTTTTTGGCTTAACCTAAGCTGTACTTGAGGCACAACAGCACCGTAAACGAAACAGTTTACAAATCAAATAAAGTTTTCCATTACGTGACCAACAAAATCAGAGAAAAACAATAGGGATAGAAATCGATATTCATGATTTTTACTCCAAAACAGAAAATGGACCTCAGCCCAAGCGAACTACTAGGAGAAATCGATCACTTGAGCAGAAATGCTGCTATTGAGTATGTGTTATTGCCTGAACAAATCAAAAAACTAGAAGGTCAACTTCTTGTGTTTTCAAATCAAGTAGAGAATCTGCGAGGTGAATTGTATCAAATGGTTCAGGTTTTAAAAGCGTTAGTTGCCTAGAGAGAATTATTTTGTGTAATCAGACCAATTTTGAGGCATAATGCTATAAAAAAAAATTAGTATAGCCTTAATGATTATGTAATGGGCAAATATTTGGTTGATTGAGGTGGATTGTTTGGGAAAAGATAGGCAATTGAAAGGTGGAGAAAAAGGTGGAAGAGAGAAAGCTCAACCTAGTAAGAAGAAAGATCGTGAGATGAAACGTAAAAAAGCGAAGGTTAACAGATTACAAAGACAAAAAGATAGAAGTTAAGTTTTTTCCTTTTTCAAATCATCGCTCTAATTTTCAGATTTATTTGATTTTTTGATTTAATTCTAACATTACGCCAAACACTAATCATAGTCCGGATCCAATGTGTATGTATAGGATCTGATGAGTAAATACAAATAACAAAATACCAGCTGCAGCACCAAAAATTAATCCAATTGCAATAATAAATGCCCATGTGTTTTCAGTTTTTGACATCAAAGCATCTCCATTCATAAGATGTGAAATAGATTTCATGTGGAGGTCGATGGGACAATATCTATTCTTGTGCGTCCCCCAAAGAATAAAACTGAAAGTATTACCAGCCCAAAACCTGTTAATATTTTAACTACATCGCTTGAAAATAATGCTTCTCCTAATGATGTTACTACACCTTGTGAGCTTGTGAAAGACGTTTGTTCAAATGTGCAACGGTTTAAATCCTGCTACAAAACAAAAGCAACTTGCAGAATGTTATCACAACTTGTGGAAATGATTCGTGGCAACAAAGAATATTTAAGAGCAGTGGAGTGCATTAGATTTTTGATTCATTTGAGTTTATCTTGTTTTTATCATAGATACAAAAATGTCAAAACACGAATGTTTAAGGTGATTAATTGAGTGAAACAAAATCTACTATAATTTACGAATGCAAAAAATGTGGTGCAAAAGGAATTCTAATCAAAAACGTATCGTCTATCAATTTTAACGAAGTAACGAATTTGCCCTGTGGATGTCCAGCGGATAACGGCAAATTCTACTTTTTACAGCCACTGTCATAAGATGTAAGAAGAGACAGTGACAGTGAACGCTGATTTAGTCTTCAGTGTATTCTTCTGCAGCGAGTTGAACTGAAACCGTGTCTTTATGACTAGAATGTTTTCTCTTTTTTGGAGTCATTTTTCTTCCTTGCATAAACCCATTTTCGGCAACAGTAATTCCGTCTGCTTTCAACATTTCTCCTCTTTGTTCTTCATCATAAATGTCCCCCGTTTCACGTTCAATCTTTTTTTCAGCGTCGTAAGTGTCAGTATGCTTAGTCTTCTTTCTTTTTGCTTCAGTCATATAATCACCAAATAATAAAGAACGCCTCGCAATATAAAGAAAATGATTTCGTAATCTTGATTGATTTCTATACAAAATATCCATCAACTCCAAATGTGATTGATGTTCAATGTAAGAATAATGATTAAACATTTTTAGAGCGTTTCATAGCTAGAGTTAGGAAGTTTTGAACAAAAGTAAAAGAACATCATATGTATTAACTCTCTTTTTTCGCGATCAATTCAACCATTCTTTTTCCTTTCGTGCTAGTGGAGACGTATATTTTGCCGTGTATTTCCAGTCGCATCAAGGTCTTGTTTAGGTCTCCAAATCCAGTTTCACCATGGGATTCCCCAATCAAGTTGTAGAGTTCTACATCTGTCACGGGACCTTTTCGCTCCAAGATTTCCACTATTGTCGTGTTTAAAGGATGAGATTTCCAAGTTTTTGTGGACATCTCTAGATTATACCCCCTTTTTGTTTTTGCATTTGTAAAACTTGCCTCTTGAAAGTTATAATTGTTAGCAATGCATTAATCTTCTCAAGAGTGCCTCTCCGCAAGTACAGATATGCAGATCGGTCTCGATCGAAAAAATCCTGAGTAAACCTTCGAAGGTTCAACGAATAAAAAACGTGCATGTATTCCGCTTTAAAGATACACGTTTTAGGTTATTCTTCTCGCCGAGTTGCGGCTGTCTTTCTCCTTAATAGGATGTAAGTGTCGGTTGTAAATGATACTTTGTATCCTTGATTTGCTAAGTCATTTAATCTTTCATTGAATTTTGTCCATGTTTCTGCGTCTCTAGCTTCAGGTATTCGCTCTATTTGTATAGTCTTAGGTTTTAAAGTCAATTTTTCACCTCTCTAATCCTCTTTGTTTATACATTCAGGGTTTCTAAAGAATGAGTGTTTCAACACTGAAATAATTTGGATTCCACTTGTTAGCAATCATTTGCTTTCCAACGGTTACAGGGGAATTTGCGCCAACAGTAACTTATAGACGCGTAAATGCAAAATCTGCATTCAACTTCGCTGAATTAGTTTGACCTGCTCATTCTGTACTTGTTTTTTACATACAAGATAAAACCCCAGAATAACTTATTGAAAGGAAAGTTGTGGTGTATTGCGATTACATCTGTGAGCGAAAAGGCGATTGATATTTTGTATCTGCCTGTGTCTATTTTTCTGTGGCAATCCATGTTTTTATGGCTTCTTCAACAGCTTTGGATAGGTCGCCTTTTTTTCCGCCAAATCTTTCTATTGTCTTGAACCTGAGCGACTTTTCCAGTTCATCCGAAATTGATACACTTATTCTGCCCATTTCAATTACCGCCTACACCAGTTTTTATTTTTTTTAGTTTTTTTGCAAGCCCCAAAGGCTAGATGTTTTTCCAATAAGCAAATTGCCTTATGATGCTTTCACGTATTATTTTTGTTATCATTTTTATTCACCTTACTTTGCTTATTCTCATAACTTAATATGTGCATACGCGCTTATAAGACTATTGGCTTAATTGTTTAAGATCTAAAGATATTATCCTATGTCCCCCGAAACATATAGCCGAAGAAGAGAACAAAAAGAAGCAAAAAATCTAACCTCATTGATGTGTGCCGCGCGTTTGCAGAATTGGTTTTAAATAGAAAAATAAACCTCAGCTAAGCTCAGATCTCTTCTGTATCCGCATCAATCATACTTGAGATGATTATTCGTCTCAATATCTTTCTGAAACCAAGTTTCTTTTTACCCAATCTTTTTCGATAATTAATTGGCAATTCTACAATCGTGTATCCTAATCGCCTAACCTGGCGATTTAATTCTGCTTCAATATCAAATCTAGATGATTTTGGTTTCCAACCTTTTAATAATTCAAATCTCATGATTCTTAACCGAGTAAAATGATAATTCATTTTTACTCCATTAAAAACGCTTTGAACAAAACCTAAAATTTGATGTCCGATGTAGAACTGATTTCTGTCAGATTCTAACCCATAAGTCTCGATGAATCTATCCCCAAAAATCATTCCAACTTTAAAATTCAAGTCAAGAATGGTAACCATTTCCTTAGTATGTTTAGCAGGATACTTGAAATCTGCATCTGTAAAGACAATATAACATGCATCTCCATTAAGCAGGTCTAACCCTTCAGAAATTGCATTGCCTTTACCTTTTCCGTTCTGAATTATCACTTCTGCTCATAGCTCTTTAGCTAGTTCAAGGGCTCTGTCTGAACTGTTTCCATGCACAACCAATAGATTTGGTTTATTCAAAACTTCTTTCAATTCACAACGGGCGGGCACTATACCCTCTTCTTCATTATACACCAACAACAACGGTAAGCGGTAAACAAATCAACTAAAAATTATTTCCTTGAAATACATGAGTTCTCACCGAACTCGTTATGCTATTTTGTTGGAAGATTATACCCTTTCGATAACTCAGCTGTGCCCTTTTCTGTGCTTCCTTGGTTCGTCAGCAGTGCTCTAAGATTCTTCTGGGGCTTCATCTCCAAATTTAGAACAGGTGTTTTTCCTAAGCGTTCTTCTAGTTCTTTGATGTGTTCTTCTTTATTTTTTTTCAACTTCTTCAAGAAGTTTCGATATTCTTCATCGTTGTTACTGTGCTTGATTTGATTGGTTTTTATTCGTGAAAGACTTCGTCTTTCTTCAATTAGTCGCATCATAAGATTATGGGTTTTAACGTCTAACAAACCCTGTTCAATAATTTCTGGTTGCTCCAAAACTTATTCATCGTCCATGCAAATAATGCTATTATTATGAAATTGTAAATAAACTCCATGTTTGCAACGTAAGACATTGTGTTAAAGTATATACTTCATGTTTTTATTCATCTCTGGAGAATCTAGGTTAACTAAATGTGTTAGTTGAGATTTGATGTTATTTGATGAATGAAAAAAGTAACGTTAAATTTGATGACAGACTAGGTTTGCCTCTAGATTTTGTTTGCAAAATCATGGACGTAACCAGAGAAGACTTTACGTCTTTAGCGCTTTCTAATCTTTTGGATGAGGAACTTGATTGGATCGACAATAATGACTTTGACGCTGATAATAAAGAACTAAAAACCCATAAAATAACAGTCAATGAAGTAAAATTTGAGGCTAACAGTTGGGTCATAAACAAAAAATAACCTACCTAAAGCCCCATCTCCACGCTATTTTGACAGAAAACGAATCATTAGGGTTTTCTAGCTAATCAATATGTGGGATTGGACCTTTAGATTTTTTAATATACATGGTCACTGAATTGGCTCTTGTTTCTATTTTAGGTTCAACATTTAAGGTGGATTCGAACATGGTACGCATGAAGCCCCCGAGGTATTGGCTCCATTTATGATTCAGTTGATGAGCCAAATGAACTCTTTCCTCGCCGTTTACGATGCTTTGGGAAGGATCAAACCAGTTTCCATATTTGCCATAAACTACGTCTATAAACCATGTTAGATTTTGATAGTTTAGTTTTTGTCCTCGTTGTAAAATTGCCTCTTCAGGAATAATTGAACCAGTTTTTTCCGCTACCTCAACCAAATCGTTGTCAGGTATACGCTCCAAGATTGGAACAAACGTATTGTATGAAAGGGTAATCGCTGGAATTTTCTCAGTAAACCTTGAAACCAACACATATTGCCGAATAATCTGATTTAGAAGGGCACTAACACTAAGACCATGCTTCTCTGCTTCATCATTCATAATCTTGTCATATTCTGGATTCAATCGAAAAGTACGAGTAATCATCTTCAAAAATATTCACTATATAATAATATGACAAATTACCTTATTTAGATTTCTTTAAGCGCTCTGAAAGTTGAATAAAAAAGTCTAAAATAAAAGAAGAGGGGTGTTTGCTTGCGTTCTTCATTATCTGTTTTTTAACGTCGCCTACGGGACATTTTTCCTATTGCAGCAACAAGCAATGCCACTATCAGAAACGCTAATCCAGACCACAAAAGACTGCCGGTCAACAAAAACACAACTATTCCAGTCAAGGCTGCGAAGGGAAATGCAAGCAAGAATCCGAAAGCCAATATGACAACTAAACCTATCACCAATAGAACAATAAGTAGCCACCAAAAGTTAGGGTCAGACAAATTAATTCCAAGCAAAAGATTGTTCAAACAAAATCACCTCTGCATAATTGATTGTTGTACATATTTTTCCCACACTGTTGGTGACGCGTGGGCATTCAAAAGTGGGTTAAGGTCCTGATAGACCTTTAAAAAATTGAAACCCTTCTCTGTGGTTTTGTAAAATTTTTTTCCTTCAAATTCATAGGATTTTAAAAGATCCCTATTGATAAGTAAATCAAGATAATTCTCTAACTGATTGTAACTCAGGTTTGCACCAGACAAAATGGGCGTTTTCAAGTTCTTTTCTTTAGTTAGTATCAATATGTCCTTGACTATTTCAAACCTATTTCTCTTCAAACAAAAACCTCTTAATATACTAATCTTTACCTGTAATAATTTGGGTATTTTAAACTATTAAAAAACAATGTTTGCATAGCATGACAATGTCTTACGTTCAAAACGTCGACCTTATCAATGACGCTCGAATGGTTATTTATTCAAAATGGCAACAAGGATGCCTGAAAGAATGATCATGCAAGTTGGTTAATAATTATGGCTACTCCTGATGATTTAAAGAAAATACCTGGCTCGAAAGAAAAAGTTGAACTGTATATTGAGGAAAAAATCTATCATCCTCGGATTAACATTGATTCCGTAATCATTACAAATGAACGAATAATTCTGTGGCATCCTAATGCACTTGGTTTGAAGAAGGACTACACCGATTACAGTTATAGAGACATCTCGAACGTAACTCTAGACAAAGTAATAATGAATTCAACCATCAAACTCAAGTTCAAGCACAGGGAAGAACACCAAGGAGAACATCAAGAAGATGAACATCTGAAGTTAGATAATTTGCCAAACTCACTTGCAGAAAACGGCTATGGCGTCATCAGCGAGAATATTGGCAAATTCCAATCACCCTTTTCAACAGGATATGAACATTCCAAATGCTCCAGAATAATCACATTGTCTATGAAACATTGAAGTAGGGGGTGAAAGGATATGAATGATAAAAGAGAAGAAGTAATTGATGAAGCTATAAGCAAAATGAGCCAGATTAAAAATGCAGCTGGCGAATTCAAAGAAAACGTGGCCGATCTAGTAAAGGACGCGAATATTGAATCAACAGATTGGCGTTTTAACGTGGAAAGTCATAAAGAAGGAGTTACAATCGACATTGCAATAAGGCTGCTCATAACCAAAAAAGAACATAACCCAGAAACAAGTATCTGATGACCCTATGAAACTAAATCTTGTAAACTTCATTCCAATTATTGTGAGGTTTTTTCCTGCGCGTGGGCGCGCATTTCTTCCTATTTTTAATCTTTTATTGCCAATTTTCATTAAATTCTTCCATATCTTTGAACGGGTCATTCCTTTTTTTGTTTCATATTTTATAGAAAGAGAATTGAGGGCATTGAAAACTGAAGGATCAATTACGGATTACCGTACACGAACCGTAAGGGCGGGCAAGTTTCATTATGGAATATGTATACGAATTGTTTTAACTGCAGATCAGGTAACAGCTAAGTTAACTGAGTTGCTAAATAAAATACTAGAATATTCGGGTATGATAAATGGAAAGTAAAGCGGCTAAAATAGAAAAAGTGGATGCTGAAATAGAGGAAATATCCCAAAGGATTTTGTTAGAGCTTCAAAGCGCAAGTTCCAAGGATTTATCCGAAGTTCGTTATGCAAAGATGATGTTGCATTTATCCGACATTCATTACGCAAAGAGGGTATTGGAGCAGATAGAAGGTGTTGCAAAGCACAGCAGTGGCGATGAAAGTGAAATCGAGAAAAGGGCAGTGATAAAGGTTCTATTGTTTTCTACCTGGTTGAATAGACTTTATTTCATCATAAGATCATTGTTAATGGGAATGATAGGCGGGGTAATTACATTTCTTTTCGTATGGTTTGTTGGCTTGATAGACTCTGTTGGGATGCTTGTTGTAGGTATGTTTGTGTTTATTATTTCGTTGGTTATAACAAGATTTTTTGATGTTCAAATAACCAAAACTACAAAAAAGATCATCGAACTTTTGGCTAACCATCAAACTGTTAGAAATTTTATCATGAACCACTTCTAACTGAAGAAAAGACAGTTAATTAGTTTTGGCCGGTTATAAATGGGTAAAGCAACACAGTAGCAAAAAAGATGGAATACAGAAAAGATTGTTGCAAGAAAATCAGCTAATCGTTCTTAGTAAAAGTTGGCTTAGCAGTTGCCTGATGTTGCTGGATTGATTACGTTCTTCTTTAGCGTTTTTTCTTTTCTTTCCGTGTTCGTTAACATACGCTTTGATGGCGCGAGTCATACCCTTAATTTGAAGCCCCAATTTAGGTAAGTACGAAAATCCCATGAAAGCACAAGAGATGGCTCTACATAACAATGGAGACTACAGTTTTGGCAGTTCTGTGTTTCTTCCCAGTCAAATCCCGAGATTGCAGTTTTGATGTCTGTTTCAAAAACAGAAACGCTAGTCGTGTAGTCATTCCGAACATAACAGGGCAAGACCAAATTCCCCTCTGGACTCACATTAACTACCGCCCAAGGTTTACATGTCCATTTTTTCTCTTTTGCAATGACTTTAAAATAACTGATTGAATTCACAAGAGGATAACCCTTCTTTTTCATCTCGACAAGTTTTCCAGCTGTTTCTCTTATTTCATGACTGGCAGGTGCGTACGCCTTGGAGTTGCAGTACTCATACGCTAGAGCCACGGATATTTTTACATCCAATTCTTTTGCTAACTTCACCAAATCTTCAATCTCATGGATATTCTCAGCCATTATCGTCGTGTTGATTGTCAATGCGACCTTCTCTCTAGCCGCTATTATGCCTTTTACCGCTTTTCTAAAACAGCCACTAACGCCTCTAATAGTGTCATGAGTTTTTTCTAGACCGTCTAACGAAACATAAAGGGCGCCATTGATGTAAGGTGCTATCTCGTCTATTCTGGATTCGAGAAGAGTTCCATTAGTGACAAGGCTTGTGTGCAAAGGCAGCGACCGAGAAAAAGCAAGAATTTCGACCAAATCATTTCTCAGGAGAGGTTCTCCGCCTTCAAACGCAATCCCGCAAGCACCCGAATCAAAAATTTGCCTTAGAATTGCTTTTTCACTCTCTGTGCTCAAATCTTTGCTGAATCTTTTCCAAAAGGGGCACATTCCACATTGGAGGTTGCAGTTGTACGTTAATTTGTGCCCACAAAACAGCGGAGCCCTTATTTTAAACAAGTTTAATAATAGCCCACGGTATATCCTCAGACCTAGCCATAACGTTTCCAAACGGCAGATTGTATTTTTTTCTCCGACAGAAAATTCGATATCCCCTCTCATTTGGAAAATCACTCAAATATTATTTTTAAATCAATCTATTAAACGAATTAATTTTTTTAGCACTAAAGACACTGTTTTTTCCTTTTGCTCAATCGCTTCCTTTCATAGTTCTACTGGCAGTTCATTTTGATATCTTATCACCATTTTCATGCGACTTGCACTCCAGGATGTTAGAAAAAAATTTTTACATTTGTAAAAGATTCCATTTATCACTTCTCCTACCCTGATATGGAGCACTGCGATTGTCCCCATCAGAAGAAGACTTGAAATGGCGTGAGGAGAAAATCTGAATAGGATGCCAAACAGAGTAAAGGGAAAGATAAGCGTGGCACCAACAGCCACTAAAATAGTTATCACTATCGGTAATTCCCCTGAAAACTCTTAAAGAAAAATCTTTGACTCCGTATGACCAGCACAATCAATCTGCTGAAATATCCAATTCTATTAACAGCCTGTTCTAAAAAGATTTGTCCGACTTTGCAAAACAAGAAGAATTACTCCGAAGGTAAGATAATCGAACCCCGAACTCAAGATTTCGAAAACAATAATGAAATCGTGGATAAAACTGGCATCCCAGCTTCAGGATCGTTCAACCATTTCACTATCCAAATTGTCTTTGCCGCTTCTGCCAATGGATTCTTAGAAGTGTTTTCCAAAGCCTTTGTTGAGTTATCTATTAACTCAACAATTTTTACAGCCGCCATATCATTTACGCCTACTAAGGTACAATCTGTTTCACCGATTTATTCTTCGCTAGTTTAGACTAAACGTTAAAAAAAGGAGATTTTGGGCTATTTCCATAGCTTTTTGCCGGTAAACAGCCAAAAGACCACCAAGATTACAGCAATCACGAGCAGAATATGTATCAATGAGCCTATGCCCGGTAAAGCAAAGAACCCAAGTGCCCACAGTACCAAAATAATGATAGCAATCATTAGCCACGTATTCATAGTAAACTCCCCTACGTTTAATCTATTGGTCTTAGATAGATGTGAAGTTGATCTTTTGATACTTTAATGTGTAGTCCCGCATCTGTCCAACGTGCAACTCCTTTTTCTAGGGCAGAAATAGCTAACATGTTGCTGATTTCCATTTTTGCTCCAAGTATTTCATTAGCTGCTTCTTTTGTCAACCGAATCTCAAGATGTGTGATTTTCCACTCTTCAGGATCGATTTCTATTTCCTTGACTTCACCAATTTTCTCGTCTAACGCAAAAACATCTTTATCCATAAACATTTTACTTTTCATTCTTATTATTCCCTCCTTATTGTACAAATAATGGTTCACGGGTGCACGCATAAGGTCGACGTTTTGAATGTAAGACATTGTCTTACTGTGCAAACTGGTTGTTAATATTGAAGAGTTCTGTTGGGATGATTAAGTAATGGGTTATTAAGATGTTACTGAATTGAAGTTTTTTCATGGAGCATTTGAATATTAAGGAATTAGAAGAATTGTTAGAGGATTTGTTACACAAATAGCGCTCGCAGTTATAGATAATTTTTTTGAGGGAAAAAATGTTATATGCCAGAGTTTTTCAGTGATGCTTTTTGAATCGTGCTTGTGTGCACGAAAATACATTTAGATTTTATGACCACAATAACAGAAGAAATACAGATAGAAGAAAGGCAAAAAATCCATAAACAGCAATCAAATTCTCATTTTTAGTTTCAGTCAGCTCTCACTATTTTATGCATAGCTATTTGGATGCCGTTTTTTTAATTGTCTCCCTCTCTACGAGGGTTTTTGTGGTAAAATAACGCTATCATAGAGCGTTAGAATCATCTTTTTTGGTTATGGCTACATGTCGATGTCTTTAGTTTCGTTTCCACGATGTTGCTGCGCCAATAATGGAGTAGAATCATTTCAATAAAACTGGATCGCCCTTATTCATTAAGCTTCAGATAGAAATATGCTCTTTTTACATATTATTACTTATTGCTTTCTAGAGGTAACATCACTTTTAAATTTAAACTCCAAATTAATCTCTGAATTTGCGTTGGGTGACGAATTGACAGCAAAAACTAACAACAGCTCTTTTGATTATCCTCGAGGAATCTACAGCAGTACAGCAGATGTTTCTTTTGGCAGCCCAATATGAATGATTGGACTATTTTTATTACAATGCGAAAACAGTTAGCTAAACGTGTCGTGGCTGATGTTGGCTTTGATATTATTCCTAAAGGCTTAAGTTAATGAAGCCAAGGAACTGACCCTAAATGCAACGAGAAAATTCCCGAATACTAGATGAGTTAAAAAGAGAAACTCCAGGAGTTAATCATCCTTAAAAGACTACACGACTGGGCTGCTCCCGGATTATCCATAATAGACTATTGAATAGACCCAAACAAACCTGTACAGAATCTCAGAAAAGTCACATCATTGACGGTTTCTTGCGACCACAACTACACCATATGCGTTAGCGATGAAGAAAAGAGCACTGAAAGCGAACGTGCAGGACGCCCCAACCATCACACGGTCAAAATTGGTTCTAAACAGAAAAAGATCCACTGGACCTGAATTATCCTTTTCACATCACGAAAAATAGGGAATCCATAGAAAGGCATTGCAGCACTTAGTGCTTTACAACAACTTGATTGCATACCGGAATGTCAAAGAACACATTGTTCATACAATCAATGCACATGCAGGGGATTTACTGGACCTTACTATTAAAGGAAAGAAAGCCAGCAGCAACTGGAAAAATTTGAACAACACAACAATCTTGCTAACTTGGATTTGAGGACCAAGTTTGTGCATGACAACAACAAAATCGACTTGATTGCGCAGTTATACGGAAATTATAAATTTGCGCAAGTTAAAATAGGTAGTCTGTACACGCGTTATTTGATTTGTTGGTGTACAAACTAAAGGGATAAAAATGAACACACATGCAGAAGACTTGAAACTCCGTTTAATGACTATTGAATTGCTTCGCACTGCAAAAAAAGAATATACCTACAGGGAATTATCCGCCAAAACTAATCTGCCTGTAACAGTTCTAAGTAGATACGCCAAAGGTCATGTTCTACCCAACGCTGAACGCGCCAAAGAACTCTGGGGGGTTCTAACTAAATTAGTTGGTCTGAAATCTGAACTGCGCAGACGAATAAAATTCAATTCAGCAGGATATTTTAACAATACATGGATTATAGGGGACCATAACATCCTGCAGCAAGCAGCCCAGCATGCTCTTGCAACTTTTGCAGGGGGTCGGGTGACAAAGGTTCTAACTGCCGCAGTTGATGGAGTACCCTTAGGAGCAATGGTTGCAAACTCGTTAGGCGTAGATTTGTTGATTGCTAAACGGAACAAAGAAGTGGGTGTTCCAGCGTTTCTTGAAGAAACCTATGTTTTGCGAGATTCAGGTTACACATTAACCTTGTATTTGCCCAAAGAGGCCATAAAACGGCGAGACAGTGTGCTAATTGTAGATGATATGATAAAAACTGGGGAAACCCAAGCAGCCTTAGTTAACTTTGTTAAGAAAGCTCGAGCTGAAGTTTCAGGAATTTATTCTCTTATCTCTGTTGGGGATGACTGGAAAGAAAATCTGAAGCTTCCAAAAGGCAGTCCAATTGAGGTTGTAATTAAACTCGACAAAAAAATCTAACTCATATTTTTGAGTGGACATTGGGAAGTGTAGGTAGGGAAAAATGAAAACCTTCACATCGTCACCGATTGTGAGCACTTCCCATAGTCACTATTTGTTGGGAAAACTACGGCAGTAATTAAACTATAGGTTTACCCCCAATACAATGTCTTATGCAGGACATCCCTTACAGTTTTTTTCAGGCGAATCTGGAATTGAAAACTCGTTTTTAGCAGAAAACATATTACCTATCAAAGGTTAACTCCCCATAAAGCGGTGTTCAGTTGTGCGAACAATCGAATGGGAAAACGGCATAGTTACCATAATTGATCAAAGAAAATTGCCCAACCAAGAAGTCTGGGTGGAACTGAAAAACTATAAAGACATGGCTTACGCGATTAAAGAAATGCAAGTGCGAGGTGCACCCCTAATAGGCGTGTCGGCTGCGTATGGTTTGGCGTTGACTGCTTTTCATTCAATAGCAAAAACCCGAGAAGAATTATTGATAGAGTTAGAAGAATCTGCTGCCCTTTTGCGTACCACACGTCCCACTGCTGTAAACCTGTTTTGGGCAATCGATAGAGTAATGAAGAAAGCTCAAGAAACCAAAGGAACCAAAGAACAAATAGCTGAAGCGGTTGTGAACGAAGCTAATATCATGGCAGATGAAGACGTTGAAACTAATCGCAAAATGGGCAAATTTGGTGCCACGCTGATTGAAGAGGGGGACACTGTTTTGACTCACTGTAACGCAGGCAGTTTAGCTACAGTAGATTACGGCACAGCCCTTGGGGTTATTCGTGCTGCAATTGAAGAAGGAAAAAATATCCAAGTAATTTCCTGTGAAACCCGCCCAAGGCAACAAGGAGCTAAACTCACCTGTTACGAGTTAATGCGGGACAACATTCCAGTGACCTTAATCAGCGACACCATGGTGGGCTATGTCATGTCCCAAGGCATGGTAGATAAAGTAGTTGTTGGAGCAGACCGTATCGTTCGGGACGGGGTTTTGAACAAAATTGGAACATACAACGTTGCAGTATTAGCATCAGAACACGGAATCCCGTTCTATGTAGCTGCACCCATGTCGAGCATGGATCAGTCACTGTCTTCAGAAGATGCAGTTATAGAAGAAAGAAGCCCAACAGAAATAACAAACATCGGCTGTGAAAGAATTGCTCCTGAAGGCATTAAAGTTTTGAATCCTGCCTTTGACATTACACCCTTAGAATATGTGGATGCAGTAATAACCGAAAAAGGCATATTCCGACCTGAAATGTGTCTGAAACAAAAAAGAAATGATTAAGCAGACTCTTTTTTGTAATTTTCAAGACCAGTTTTGGAGATTAACAGATGCGGACAAAAGTGAAATGCAATCAAAAACACTGTGTAAACAACATTGATGGATATTGCCAGTCACGACTTAGAAACTGGTTAGGAAGATGTCATTTCAAACGCAGACCAAAAAAGAAAAAGGTCTAGTGAAATTAAAATTTTTGTAGCAATCATAAAAAGAACATCAAAGAAGAGGAATCACCCGACACACCATCCAAAGCGTTGCACGTTATTTGGGTAGACGCTTTCTTTTTTCATCAAATCTCTTAGGCAAACTGGGTCTTCTGCTAGGTAGTCACCATTAACAGCGTAAGCTCTGCCTCGGCAGCCTCCACAGGTTTGACGGTATTCACATTTTCCGCATTCTCCTTTTAGGTTGCTTCGGTTTCTGAGGGACCTTAGAACTTCTGATCTGTACCAGATGTCAGAAAGGCTCTGCTCACGGATGTTGCCAACCTTGATTTGCAGAAAAGGACAAGGGTACACATCCCCGTTAGGTCGCAAACTCAGGTAGCTGATGCCCGCAGGGCAACCTATTGGCGCGTGTATCCAAAACTGTTTCAAAAGCAAGTCTGGCGCACGGGTTCCCCTTGTTTTGTGCATTGTTGCCACGATTTCAGGATACATAGGAAGCCCTCCCGAAAACAAAAACGTCATCTCTTTTGTTTCTTGGACTTGTTGAAGGTAACGGATTACTTGTTCTCGTTGTTCAGGAAGCATTACTTCATCCATCATTTGTTTTCCTCGTCCATTAGGAACCAAATCGTATATGGCAACTTGGTCAACATCTAGATCGTAAATTAAATCAATCATCTGTGGAACCGTGCAAAAGTTGTTTTTCAACGCCATCGTGGTAATAACAACTTCTAAATCCATGTCTTTGCAAGCTCTGATGCCTCGCAGGGCTTTGTCAAAGGTTCCGGGAACCGCTCGAAGTTTATCGTGGAGTTCAGCTTCTGGAGAATCCAAAGGGATACCTACAGCCAAAATTCCGGCTTCTTTTAGTTCATACGCAACTTTATGGTTTAATAAAACCCCGTTTGTGAGCATTGCAGGCAAGATTCCTATGTCGGTGCAGTACCTGGAGAGTTGTATAACAAACTTTTTTCTTAGTAAAGGTTCGCCGCCAGTAAACATTATGGCTTCAGTTCCAAGAGAAGCCAGTTCATCAATTGCTCGGGTTGCTTCTTTGAGGGACAATTCTTTGGGGAATGCGTCACGGGCATCGGCATGACAGTGTAAACATTGAAGGTTGCACGCTTTAGTGACCGCAAAAGACACAATCTGTGGTGCTCCTGCTTTTCCTTTGAGTCCTTTGCCAGTTAGTTTTTGTCGTAGCAACAACTGAACAAGTTTGAAGCCAACACCCAAACATAACACTTCCTTACGTAAACTAAGTTAGTCTCGGCTTTTGGAGTAGATCACCCACATTTGGATGGCTTTACGTAAAACCCACGCTGTAGAGAAAACCACAACAACCACAATCACTGCAATCAACAGGTTGTCTCCAATGTCAATTTGGGAAGCTAGAATTTGTTGTGGAGCAAGGTCGCTGATTTTGACTTCGTCGATGGTCATTTCTGAGTCGTGCCCAATGTAAACTTCTGTTCCATTTAGTATGGAACCAACAGGATTTCGCACACCCTCTATCACGGTGACTGTTTGCTCTTCTCCGTTCACGTACAGGTGCATTCCAGTTGATGTTCGGGTAAAGGCGACGTTAATCCATGTGTTCAAAGAAATTACGGGTTTTGTTGTTAGAATTTCGTTAAAACCTGAAGCATCAGTGTTTACACAGCCACTAAGCACGCCTAGATTCTTGTTTTCGGGGCTAGGTTTCACGGCAAGCCCGAAAACTCGAGTGACGTCTTCTACTAGTGAACCATTTCGGGTGCATTTTACTACAATATTGTTGTACGTTGCGTTTGTAAAGTTTTGAACGTTTATCCATGCTTCTATTTTTAGTTCTTCTTGGATGTCCAAGTTTGGAGAAATAGGAACGTAAATGGGTTCAGGAGTAGGAGGAAAACCTACTAAAAACCTAATCGGCACGTAAACGTAGCCACTTGTTTTGAATTTGAAGGCTTTGTCGAATTTGCCTTCAACAATTGTTATGTCGCCCCCTACGGTTCCATTGTTGTAACCCGTAGAATCAGGGGTTATTGTTGAATAACCGCTAGGCAAAATTTCATCCAAATGCCATAACCCCACGGTAGTCGATTGCGCACACTGCACCAGGGGGATTTGTATACAACCTAAACATAAAGTGAAAACTAAAACGGAAACTAACATAGAATTAACAGTCTTTGTTACTTTGAATCTGTGCATGAAACACACCTTACAATCATTTTAAAACAATGAAAAAGCATATATTAGCTCTCTCTGCGGAACAGGACCGTTCCGATGCAAGAACAAGGGTCTAAAGGTTACTTGGAGTTTAATCTGGAGGGCAGATTCTGATTTTTCTGTGCATTCTCCAAGCTTCAATTAAAAACAAGGACAAGGCAGCTACTGTTATTATTGTTATTATCAGAAAGAAAGTTTTGAATTGATCTGTTTCAAAGGAAACATGCATAACGAAAACAACCAATTCTGCGATTAGTACACCAAAGAAAATCATAGCATAAATCAAGGGATTTGGAAGAAGCCGTCTGCCAATCCACACATAACCGTGAATGCCAACCTTTTTTGTTGCAACATAGTTACCAAGTTCATTTTTTGTCACTAACCCCATATTTTCCAGTTTTTGTAGGTGCCGATACGCCACACTCGGACTGCTAAGGTTTACGCCGCGCATTACGTCTCGAGGACCAACAATGCCTTTTTTGACCACATATAAATACACGTTAAGGGTAACGCCTTCCAGACCGCTGATGCCCACACCCGACAAAGCAACACTTCCTGTTCTAGGTATAGTTTGGTGAAGGTTTCAATATAAATTTTAATTTTTTAACAGCACGTATCAAATGACACGTTTTCAAAGGACAGATAACATTTTTTGGTGTTCTTGACAAGAACAATTTTGTTCTTCGGGGAGAATTATAACCGTATTCTTCCATCAAATTTAGATGTGAAAAAACATGAAAATCGAAAAAAAATTGATAGTATGCAGTATTGCTGCCTTGCTTATCGGCGTTAGCGCAGTCTTTCCTTTGGCATTCTTGATGTCTGCAACAGCACAAGCTACCACTGGACCTGAACCATGGTTCAGTATTGACATGCCCTATGCGTATTGGGAAACCCTCAATGGACCAATCCTTCACCCCGAGATGACGAACTTTACAGCGGGTTTGAATGAAACAAACTCAGTTAGTGAACAACACATTATAGCACTTAACCTCACATTAACTGCAGATACCACAAAACAGGAAGCTGATGCTCAACTTGAATATTATCAGATAGAAATCATCTCTGACAAAGAACTCATTAAAAAGGAACACTGGATGGTAGGAACCAACATTGAAAGTTCATTCAATGTTAGCAGTTTGCTTAAAGACTTCCGTTTCATGCGTGATGAATGGTTTGACACAAACAGCTTTGACCTTACGTACGGTGGCGGAGGCGGACTGGTAAGAAACGAGTGGAGTACAGGAGTCTCAATATTATGGCCAAAAGGAGGTAGCGGAACAGGCTCTATAGGTGCAAGTGGTACCTACCGGGAGGTTGATGCTCTCAGAGAGGCAGAAACAGTAACCATAAGCATATACAGAGTAGGATTTGTCACATTTTCTGGTGAATCAACAATAGTTACTTTGACAAACAATGAACTTGTTGACCAAATACAACTAGAAAAATATGGCGAAGAAGGTTGGCTATACAACAACTTAGTTCCTGACGAATACCTTGTGACAGTTGACTTGATGCGCCCAGTAGCGTTTGAAGACCTGCTGCCATAGGGGTTATACTAATGGACGAAAAAGAACTTGCTGGCAACACTTTAAGCGTTTACACATACGTAGTTAAAGAAAATAGACCAGTCGGCACAAGGGACGTTATGCGAGGGGCAAATTTAAGTAGCTCAAGCGTGGCACATCGTCACCTGCAAAAACTAGAGTTGCTGGGCTTACTTGAAAAAAATGAGTTCGGCGACTACATTCTGAAAGAAAAAGCAGGCGTCAGCGGTCACGTGTGGGTGGGAAACAATCTTGTTCCTCGTTTAATGTTCTACTCCTTCTTTTTTCTGGGAGCGTTCGGAGCAGAACTAGCAATTTTAGCATTAAGTTATTTTGTCGCTGAAATATTTATTGAAACAAGTTTTCTTTTTCTTACAGCAATAACTGCAATAGCCATGCTTTTGTTTTTTGCAGAAGGAATAATTCTACGAAAGAAATTAAACACGTAACTGTTAAAAACACGGTTTTATGCCACTTTTTTTACAATCGGTTGAACGCTTCAAATTAACAACAACTGGATTGGTCTGTTTCAATGATTCTGAATTTTTTAGGTAATTGTTTTTAGTAGCAGTATCAGTTTGGAGCTAAAGCCTTGTATATTTCTTCAGCGATTAGGGTTCCACCTTCAACATTTGGATGTAGTCCGTCGGGGAAATATTCAGAAGCATCCGACAAGGCAGAATAAACGTCGATTGTTGGCAAATTAGTTTGGTTTGCAACTTGTTTTATTAGAGGAATTATGGTGTTTGCAAAATATTCTGGGCTAATTGTTCCCCCTTTATCGCCAAAAAGGGGGGGAGGCAAAACAATCCAAATTTCGGGAATGGACGAAAGCCCCTGAAAGGCAGAAACCAGTTCAAGATAATCTGACACAAACGTTGTGTTAAACGGAAAAAGGCTGGGTTGTGCATCGTTAGTTCCTATCAAAAGGATTACAATGTCTGGTTGAAAATCCAGTGCTTCTTGAAAAGTGGGGGTGTCCATGTAAGGGGTTTCAGATTCAAGGATAACCGTTGTTGAACCGACCCCAAAGTTTTGAACGTCATATGTTTCTAGACCAAGATTAATCCAAAGCACCAAAGGATACACAGTTGATTGGGTTAGACTGTCTCCAACGCATGCAACTTTTATTGCTTCAGGTGGAGATTGTTTGGTTCCAGCATTCATAATGAAGAATTGTGCAACTAATGAAGTCACAAATAGAATGAGTATCCCAACAGCCAGTAACTGCAATTTTTTTTTATTCATTTTTGTTCGTTTCCTTAGAGTCAAAGGTTTATCCAATTAATTTGTTTAAGTAAGGTACTTTCTTGAGTAAAAGAATTGTTGCCAAAGAAGCAAACAAAACAATTACTGTCAACAATGGAACCTGAACAATGGGATTGAGAGTTTCACGGTTTATGGCGAAAAGTAAATAGCCCTTTTGAAACGTTTCCAGTATCAGCACGTGAACAAGATACAATGCTAATGTGTTTTGACCAATTATTGTAACAAGTTTGTCGAGTTTGGATTGACTATTTTGGTTCTGAACTGAAGGGAGTTTAATTTGTAACAACAGCAAGAACACCATGGAAGTGGATAAAATAACTGTTGGACTAAGGTATTCTTGGAAGAAGTACATTCCTTGGCCGCCGCCAGTTGTAGCCATCACATAAGTGCCAACCGAAGTTAATGCGAGTCCAGCAAACAACATTTTAACCACAGTTGAACGGCGAACGTTCACTGTTGTGAGGTATGAACCTAAAACAAAATACCCTACAAATCCTGTAATTGTGAAAACATCTCTGTGTAACTGGAAAATGGTTAACAAATCAAAAAAGGGTATAAGTGATGCTCCAAAAAGCCAGATTATTATAAAATATTTTACCATTTTAGGATCTGCATGATTTAAGAAGATACGCAAGATTGGTGTCCAAAGGTAAATTCCAACAAGCACGTAGATGTACCAAAACTGGGTGTAAGGACCATTCAGTAAACCTTGAACTACGGCTTCTATGCTAAAAGGTGCCTTTTGAACAACAAATACCCAAACAAAATAGATTGCGCTCCAAAAAAAGAAAGGTAAACCGATTCGAGCCCATCGTTTCTTGAAAAAACTGGTAAGGGGTTCAGTTTTTCCGGGTTGAAGCAAAAGGGCACCGCTTAACATCACAAATAAGGGCGCTCCAATTACTCCAATACTTTGGTAAAGGTCAACAATGCTCCAGCCGACGAACTCGGATAAAGTTAGTTGATGTAATTCTTGGCTTGTTATTAACCACCGACCAGAAGAATGCAAAAAAAGAACAAATACGATAGCTACAGTTCGAATAAAGTCAACATAAACATCTCGATTCCTCAATTGATTTAATTGCATTTCCAACCTAACTACCTCCTTGCGCCTGCACCAAAACTGTTTAGTCACTTTTCTGCCATGAATAATATTTTACATTGAATATTTTCGTTAATAACTTCATTACTGCTTACAAGTATGTTAAAAGCATTAAGGAGATAAACCCAACAATTACAATTAATTTAGATACTACTGCTAACGATTAGTTTTTGGTTATTTCCTTTTTTTGTTTCTGCTTTTCAGAAGGCTTTTGTTGATACCTTCTACCATTGCTTCAACGCTGGCCATGACTATGTCTTCGTTGCTTGCCCGGGAAGAAACTACGTTGCCGTCTTTGTCTTCAACTTTGATTAACACTTCACCGATAGCATCAGAACCCCCAGTAGTTGCTTCTATTCGATATTCTTTGAGTCGAACGTTCACCAAAGGTGATGTTAGTTTTTGAACTGCCTTCATTACTGCATCAACAGGACCAAACCCTGTCTCAGATGCAATGTATTTTTTGCCATCCAGTACCAAACTTACCGATGCAGTTGGAATAACGTTCATTCCAGTTACAACTGAAAATCCAGCCAAGTCAACAATCCGTTTTTCTTTATCGACTTTGCCCATAACTGAACGGGCAATAGATAACACGTCAGCATCAGTAATTTTTTTGCCTTTGTCCCCTAGGTCTTTGACTATTTTAACGACTTCATTTAATTGTTCACTGGTTGGGGTCAAACCGGATTCTTCAAGTTCTGCCCGTATGCCACTGGTTCCAGCCAGTTTTCCTGCTACTAGTTTTCGTTTTCGTCCAACAAATTCAGGTTGAATCGGCTCAAAAGTCGATGGCGCAACAGTTACACCGCGTGTGTGGATACCTGACTCGTGGGAGAATGCATTTTCTCCTACCACTGCTTTGTTGGCTTGAATTTGCATTCCAGATAAACGGGAAACTAACCTTGAGGTTTCATAGAGTTGTTTGGGGTTAATTCCAGTTTTTTTGTTGTAAATCAAGTTCAGGGCAACAACAATTTCTTCTAGGGCTGCGTTTCCTGCCCGTTCACCTAAACCGTTAACGGCAACATGAACTTGAGATGCGCCACCCTCAACTCCTGCTAAGGAGTTTGCAACTGCCATCCCGAAATCGTTGTGACAGTGCACGCTGATTGGAATTTTTACCGTGCTTGTTACTTCTTGGATTAATTGCCGCATAGTCCTAGGAATCATAATGCCAACAGTGTCAGGAATGTTGATTCTGTCAGCTCCTGCTTGTTCTGCTGCTTTGCAGACTTTTTTCAAGAACTCTATGTCGGTTCTTGAAGCATCCATCGGAGAATACTCACAAACTAATCCATGACTCTTGATGTACTCGATCGAATCAATTGAACTAGCCAAAACTTCTTCAGGAGTCATGTTTACGGCGTACTTCATTTGAACTTCAGAAGTAGAAATGAAAGTATGAACCGCATCTACATCACACGCTATGGCTATGTCAATGTCGTTTCGTTTGCTACGGGCTAAACCACAAACTTCTGCAGTTAATCCTGCTTTTGCAATTTCTTTGGTTGCTCGCCTTTCACCCTCAGAACTGATAGGAGTTCCAGCTTCGATGCTGTCTACACCCAGTTTGTCAAGTTGCCGAGCAATCTCCAGTTTCTCTTCAGTAGTTAAAGAAACCCCTGGCGTCTGCTCCCCATCTCGCAGGGTGGTATCAAAGATTCGTATGTAATCTCCATTTTTTGTTTTCAAGGTTCCCCCTTCCAATTATTTTTTTATTTTTTGTTTATGATTTCTTGAGCAATAGCTTCAGCCATGCCCATTGTTGAGACATTGCCACCTAAGTCAGGAACAGTTACGCCTTTACGTAAAGTCTCTGTTACCGCATCTTCGATAGCCTGAGCTGCAGCAAAACATTCTCTGTCGTTGTTGCGTTCACCCAACCAGTCTAGCATCATTTTTGCAGACAAAACCATTGAACAAGGATTGGCTATGCCTTTTCCGACTATGTCAGGTGCAGAACCATGGATAGGTTCAAACAGTCCAAAGTCATCGCCGACGTTTGCTCCAGGAGCCATTCCTAAGCCTCCGATTAGTTGGGCGGCTTCGTCGGACAATATATCCCCAAACATGTTAGTGATTAAGATAACATCAAAACTTTGAGGCTGTCTGATTAAGCGCATGGCTGCGGCGTCAACGTACTGTTCGCTGTATTCGATGTCGGGGTACTGTTTTGCGACTTCTTGGCAGGTTTTCTTAAACAAACCACAGGTTACCCTCATAACATTTGCTTTGTGAATTGCAACAACTTGTTTTCTTTCCCGTAGTTTTGCGATTTCAAAGGCTTTCTTGGCAATTTTTTCTGAACCTTTCTTGGTTATTACTCGCATGCACACCGCGCTGTCGTCGATTTGGAATTCGATTCCCCGGTATACATCTTCGGTGTTTTCTCGAACAAACATCATGTCAATTCCTGGTTGCACATCAGGAACTGAAGGATAAGTTTTGATTGGGCGCAGGTTCGCGTATAGGTCAAACATGATTCTTAGTTTGACAATTACATCTGCTGCAGTTTCTCCTACTGGTCCTTTCAGGCATACGTGAGTTTTAGTGAAGGAATCAATTGTTTCTTGAGGCAGAGCTACGCCATTTTTTTCGAGGCATTTGTCTCCTGCTTCTACAGGTATCATGTTTAGTTTGATGTTGAATTTTTTCTGAACTGCGTCTAATACTTTCAGGGTTGCTTCTGTTAGTTCAGGTCCTATTCCGTCTCCGGGCATTAAAGTTATGTCGTATTTGCTCATTGTTTTATGCTCCTTTTCAGGTGTTTGATTAATCCGCCATCGTCTAAGATTCCCATGATAAATTCGGGCAATTTGGTGGCTTGCAATACAGCGCCGTTGGTTAAGTTTTCAACTTTGCCTGTTTGCAGATTAACTGTTAATTCGTCGCCTTCGTTCACTTTGGTTGAAACGTCTTTGCACACTAACACAGGTAAGCCTATAGTAATGGCGTTTCGATAGAATATACGGGCAAAGGATTCTGCCAACACGCATTTTACCCCTGCATACTTTAATGCAATGGGGGCTTGCTCACGGCTTGAACCACATCCAAAGTTTTTGGCTCCCACAACAATTACGCCTCCAGAGGCTTTTTGTGGGAACTCTGAGTCTAAGCCTTCCATTGCATGTTTTGCTAGTTCGTAAGGGTTTGTGTGAACTAGGTAAGGTCCAGGCAGAATTACGTCTGTGTCGATGTTGTCTCCGAATTTGATTGCTTTTCCGTTTATTGCCAATTTTTTTACCTTCTATTTTGTTGGGTCAGTTATTTTTCCGGTAATTGCTGAAGCTGCAACAGTTGCAGGAGAAGCCAAATAAACGTAAGATTTGGTGCTTCCCATTCGTCCGATGAAGTTTCGGTTTGAGGTGCTTATGCATGCTTCGCCGTCGGTCATTATTCCCATATGTCCACCTAAGCAGGGTCCACAGTTGGGGTTTGCCACAGTGGCTCCAGATTCCATGAAGGTTTTGACTAAACCTTCTTGTACTGCGTTTAAATAAATTTCTTGAGAGGCAGGAATTACAATTAACCGAATGGTTTTGGCGATTTGTTTGCCTTTCAAGATTTTTGCAGCTTCTCGCAAGTCCTCTAATCGACCGTTAGTGCAGGAACCAATGAAGCCTTGGTTTAGTTCGGTGCCTTCCACTTCAGAGACAGGCTTAACGTTATCTACAGAGTGTGGAACTGCTACCTGTGGCTCCAAGTTGTTAACGTCAATGTCTACTACTTTTTCGTAGGTTGCGTCGGCGTCACTTTTCTGGGGGGTAAAAGGCATTTCAGTTCGGGCGTTAACGTAATCCATGGTTTTTTGGTCGGGTTCGATTAATCCTGCTTTGGCTCCCATTTCTACGGCCATGTTGGACAGAACCATTCTGCCGTCGATGGTCAGGTCACGTATGGTTTGACCAGTAAATTCTAATCCTTTATAGATTGCACCATCTGCTCCAATTTCGCCGACTACTTTTAGGGTTAGGTCTTTTGCTGAAACTAAATTCTGGAAGTTACCAGTTACATCAACTTTGATGACTTCGGGGACTCTAAACCACAGTTTACCTGTTGTGAAAACTGCAGCCATCTCTGTAGAGCCAATTCCAGTTGCGAAAGCTCCGAAGGCTCCGTAAGTGCATGTGTGAGAATCAGAACCAACGATTACTTCTCCGGGTCGAACATGCCCTTTTTCAGGCATTACTTGGTGGCATACCCCACCTCGCCCTACATCGTAGAAGTTTTTGATTCCTTGTTCATTAACAAAATCTCGCACGGTGTTGTGCAAACCTGCAGAAATTACTGAGCTTGCTGGAACCAGATGGTCTAGTATGACTACTATTTTGTCGGTGTTCCAAACTTTTTTTGCTCCAATTTCTTTGAATGATTGAATAGCTAATGGTCCAGTCAAGTCGTGGGTCATGGCCACGTCGATGTTAGCTTCCACTATTTCTCCTGGAACTACCTCGTTTTTGTTTGAGGCTCTTGCTAAGATTTTTTCGATAATGTTCATGATAAGTCACCTTCAAACGTTGTTTTACTAATAAATTTATCCACAAAGGACTGTTCAGAGAAGTTGTGCATTGATACGCCAAAAATGTTTCTACAAGGGGTTAAACTAACAAAACATAAGCTAACAAACGAAACGAAATTAGCGATGGAGGAAACGATCCCTCAATTTAACAACCTCTAACAAGCCAAACTACAGCCTATCTTAAAAATTTTTAGGCTTCAACGAAAAAATCCTCGAACAATTTATAACACTTCAAAACATGGATTGGGGTATGAACGACTATTTGTATCAAATAAGTCTTGTAATGGTTACCGCAGGAATAATGTGGACCATTCTAGGTAACAAAACCACAATACGTACGAGCAGTACAACAAATAAACGTTGGTCAATAAAAGGACAGGAAGGCTTTGTGCTGATTGCATTAGGATTTGTTATCATGATAATATCCAAATATGTTCCATAAAAAAATAGTTAATCTTAATGAGCATAACTAAGTTCTAATTAACCCATATAGCATTAAAAAATCCAAAAATTTTTCTCAAATCGTTAGTTAACTAAAGATTAAAATCTTAAGAGTTAATGATTAGGCTGATTATTAACTGTTTGAAGGTTTTGATGTTGGATAAGCAGGAGCTTGACGCTGAAAAAAATAAAGATGCTTTGGTTCCAGTTTGTGCTGTGTTAACGGATACTGTTGTCACTGTTAATTTATCTGCAGATGCAGAAGAGCTTTCAGCAAAAGGTTATGGCAATACTGAAAACAACAAACTGGAACTGACAAGTTGTGAAGCCCTTTATCTTCTTAGCAAAGGAATTATTGAAGTCAAAGACTCCAAAAACAAAGAAATAATTGTTTTTGAAGATTTGCTGAAACGTTTTCAGGCAGTTGATAAAGACGCATGGGTTCGATACTTAATTTATAGGGATTTAAGAAGCCGAGGATATGTAGCACGTGAAGGCTTTGGCAAGGACATCGATTTTCGTTTGTATGAGCGAGGAGATTACGGCAAAGGAACTGCCAAGCATTTGATTTTTGGCATACAGGAAGGTCAACCAGTTACCTTAGAGAAACTGGCAAGAACTCAGCGGTATACTCAGAACTTGAAAAAAAATTTGGTTCTTGCAGTTATTAATCGAAGAGGGGAAATTGTTTACTATTCCCTTTCAGAACTTAACTTAAAGTAACAAAAATTTGGGTGAAAAAAGTGTTCAAAACTGTTCGCGGAATGAGAGACCTACTGCCAGGTGACGCACAGAAGATGCGTTATGTTGAGCAGGTTACAAGGTATGTCTCCAAACTTTATGGCTACGAAGAAATAATCACTCCAGTTTTGGAATCCTATGAGTTGTTAGCAGCCAAAACCAGTGAAGAAATCCGTGAAAGAATGTACAAATTTGAAGACCTTGGGGGCAGACAAGTTGCCATGCGTCCAGAATTTACTGCTTCTGTTGCCCGATTGGTAGTTAATAAACTTAAAAATGAACCCAAACCTATGCGGTTGTTCAGCACTGGAAGTCTTTACCGTTATGACGAACCCCAGTATGGACGGTTCCGGGAATTTTGGCAAGCCAACTATGAACTGTTTGGTTCAACCCGACCTGAAGCAGATGCTGAAATTTTGATGCTAACAAATAATGTTCTCAAAAATTTGGGACTAAAAAATTATCGATTCAAAGTTGGTCACACTGGAATCCTCAGAGGAATATTAACCCAAGAAGGACTAAACGAACAACAACAAAACAATGTTAGGCAACTGTTAGACAAAAAAGAGTGGAATAACGCTCTTGCTGTTGCTGAACAAGCAGGTGTTTCAAAAAAAGGTTTAGCGGTTTTGCAGAGTATTCTTCAAATGGCGGGTGAAGATCCCTGGGAAGATTTGGTGCAAATCAGAAATACAGTTCAGGATTACATTACCGCGGTTGAGGCTGTGGATAACTTGCAAAAAATAATTGAACTCGTAAAAGACAGCGGTGAACAACTAGAAATACAAGTAGAAGCAGGCTTCGCCCGAGGGCTAGAATATTACACTGGAATGATTTTTGAGTCATACGTCCCGGATCTAGACATCGCCATCGGTGGCGGTGGACGCTATGACAAACTTATTGAACTCTTCGGTGGCGAACCAATCCCTGCAGTTGGTGTTGCCCAAGGAATTGACAGAATCGTTCTGGCACTAACAAAACAAAATGCATCCCCAGAAAAGCAAAAACAAAAGACAGTTGTGGTCATCGCAGTTAAACCCGAATGCATGGGTAAAGCTTTAGAAATTTCTTCAAATCTCAGAAATAATGGAGCATTTGTTGAAGTTGCAGTTATGGGGCGCAGCATCAGAAGTGCATTATCAGATGCAAACAGAAGAAACGCAGGTTATGCTGTCATTGTTGGACCAAAAGAACTTGAAGAAAACAATGTAGTTATAAAAGATATGAAAAACGAAAAGCAGCGAACGGTTTCAATTAACAGTTTAGTTCAAGAGATACTAGCAGAATCAGAATAACTAAAGTCTGGCTGCATTGTTTTATTTTCTCTGTTTTTTCGAACTAATTTAAGGTAACCAAGGGCAATCAATAATATCCATCCCAAGGTCCCAAGAATTAAACTGAATAAGACCACTGAATTAGCTAACGGCAGCGCACTAGGGTAAAAATCAGCCAGAAGGTAATATGCTTCGTTATAGGAATTGAAAAACCAATGCATCAACAGGGGTGCATGAATTCCATAAACTAAGTAAGTTATTGCCAAAACAAAACCCGACAAGGTTGCAGAACTGATTTTTCCAATTTCCCAGCTGACTCCAGGGTTGTAATGGGCTAAACCAAAAATTACTGTTGTGAAAACAATCATGCCCCATTCGGGTGCGCTGATTCCGGCAAGAATTCCGTGTTCAGCAACTGTTTTGTTGCCAGTTAATCGTTTTGCTTTGTCGGGAAACAAAAAAGACAAGAAAAACAGCTTAATGTTTTGTTTAAACGAAAACGGTGAATCTGTTTTTTTGGTTAGCAACAAAAGAATGATCAATAAACCTCCAATTGGAATTAACCGAAAACCGATTTCTTCAACTACAGCAGAATAGGACAAGTTCAATAAATCCAAAAAAGGCTCACCCACTATAGGTGTTGTTCCAGTTGGGATTCCGCTTGATTCTTGAATTCTGCTAATGAACAGTACTGCAATTAAGGTCATGCTGTTTATGAGAGTCATACCAAAAAGACTGTTTTGAAACAGATTTTTTGTTGGGTGAATAATACTGTTTTTGATTGTTTGATGAAAATTTTTGTTGAGTTTCCAAGCAGTGATAAAACTTAAAGAAATTACAATGCTGACCCCAAGAAAAATTGTGCCTAATTCAAGACCAATAGGAACAGTAACAGGCAGAATAAGAATCCAGCCAGGCAGAGATTCTTTGTAAATCATGCTGACGTTTAATCCTTCAGATGTGAAAAAGAACAAGGCTGGTCCTAATACTAAAGAAAGAGCGTAAAACGCTACGGTGAAAACTACAGTAACAATGAGGAACAGTTTTCCAAAAGTCTTCAAAACATCATAAAACATGTGAACTACTCCATAGTATATTCTAAACACAAAACAGTAATTAACCTATTCAGAAAACACCATGACTCAGAACAAATAGTCACTCAGCTTATTATTCTAAATTCTGGATTTGGGCAAAAAATTCTAGGGTCAAGTGCTGAAGTTTAATTTGTTTAGAATCTTCACTTAGCTTAATGAATCCGTATTCGTTCAGGAAACTAATAACCATTTCAGCCTTAGCAGAATATAACCCAACTTTTTGTGCAGTTTGTTTCAAATCATGCCACTGTCCATCTTGAAGTAAATCCAAAAGGTTATCAATAGTGGCCATATTTTTCAATCTCCCGAACAAATTGAGGTTGTTGTTTCAGGGGATAAATGTGTTGTGAATCCGTTCTTCATATCAGTAGTCGCCTTGAATCTTATAGAAAACAAGTCACATTTTTCTAGTTTTTGGTTCTAGAAGTAATTTCCAGAAAAAAGGTCAGGAAGTTCCTTTCTTACCTCCTTATATTTCATAATTAAAAAAGGAGCAAGTGAATCCAACCATTAAAAGCACGCTGAAGCAAACACGTCAACTGATTGTTTGCTCCAATAAAGGTGTATGGAGGAAAAACAATGAATGGAACTGAAGTAAAAGAATTCGTTGACGAACTAAGAACAGAATGGAAAGACCTCTGGCAAAATAGATTAGACGATAAAATCCGAGCTGAAGGCATAGCTAAAAACGATTATTCAAAACTGTTTGTGGAACAAGGAACAGTAATCATGGCAACACGGGACTTCAAACCATTAGAATTTCATAACATAGTTGAATCGCATCTTGGATGCGAATCAAGCAAAGCAGGTGCTCCAAATCCAACAGTAGGCGGATGGGGAAAATTCATCAAAACCAACATACAAACTCAAAAAATGGGACCTACTAAACGTGCGCCTCCACCTAAACCAAAACCTAACAAAGACCAACAACAAAAAAAGGGCGGAAGAGGCTGGCGACACGCCAAACTGCTTTCAATCTAAAAGTTTTTTACTGATTTTTCAAAAAATGAAGCGCCAATTGATGGCGGGCGGGACGGGATTTGAACCCGTGACCCCGAGCTCACTCCCAATTCCCTTGGTAGGAGGCTTACACCAGCAGAAAATGCTGTTCGTGCCCTATCCATGCTAGGCTTCGGTAGAAAACCATCCTAGTTTTCTGTACCCGCCCAGAATTACCCGCCAAAACATTTCTTAGATTTTGACTGTTATAACCATAACGCCAAACAACGCAAAACAAATTCTGTCAAGACTACAAATTCAACTGATTATTGATGGGGTTCTGATTGTTATGGCAAGTAACATTTATGTCGGAGCTGTTATGTGAATACTGAGGATAGCGGGGGTACCCGAGCCAGGTCTAAATAGCGGGTCAAACATAGATCCCCTAGGAAAAGGGGGAGGACTTAAGATCCTCTGGCGCAGGCCTCCACGGGTTCGAATCCCGTCCCCCGCACCAACGGACACATCCCACCTACCCGCGCGCATTTTTGAAACATTATGGAAAATGAAAAAAGACGGCTACGCAGAATCAACGATTAAATCCACAAGCAAACGATTGCGGATGATGAACAAACATAACGTAAACCTTGACAACCCCGATTCTGTTAAAGAATATTTAGCATCCAAAGAATCAAGCAACGGATACAAAGAAGTAATCTGCGACGCTTACGCCCGCTACGTCAAATATAATGGATTAGAATGGACAAGACCCCGATACCAGCGAGATGATCAGCCACCTTATGTGCCTACAGAAGAAGAAGTTGAAATTCTCATAGCCAATTCGGGACCAAAATACGCGCTGCTTTTGAGTTTAATTCGCGACACGGGAATGCGACCAATCGAAGTTGAAAAAACTAATCAAACGTTAGAAGTAACTGAAGAGGGCTGAGCGTTAGTCAAAAAAGGGATTACAGTCCAACAAGAAATCAGCCAGTTAACATCTGAACTTATCCGAACAGGTAATTGGCGAAATATAAAGCTGCATATGGCTTACATGATTGGAAGGAGATCCTAAGTTGGAGTAAAGAACTCATTTCAAAAATCGGATCATAAGAACAAATGGAAAATATAATAAAAAACAAAAACGATAACGCCAGAATGAACCGTATCGTGGTTATAGAACTTGGGACGTGCAATCTAAAAATCTTTTATTCGTAATCGCTAAAAGATTCAGCCAAAGCAACTATGATTTGATTTGCAATGTCGTCTCCAGCTTCTTTTAAGGCTAGTGACATTAATACCGCTTTGTGGATTTCTATGCGGGCTTCTTTTAACTTTTTAAGGTTAGTTTTAAGCATCTTTGAAATCATCACCTTTTTCTCCGCAAGGGCATAAAGATTTGAGGATTTGGTCGGTTCAACCTTTTTAAATAGTGTTGCATTCACGGTCTATTCACCTCCGTTGTGAATTGTTTTCCTCATCTAATGAGCAAAAAATAGATTCATTGGGTAATCCAAATTATGTGGTTTGAATACTAATTATCTTTATGAATTCAAAATCCATGTTTTAAAGAAAATAGTATTCTGGTGTATACCCCAAAAATCGCTTGAAGAAGCCTCATTTTTGAGGTTTGTTGGGCTAAAATTGATGTTGGTGACAATTCACTTGTATTTTTGTTGCCAAAAAACTCTTGGTAGAGAACATTGTTCAGTTCGGAACAAACTGTTAATTTTTTTAATTTTAATTATTATTGCATAATTTACTAGGAGTAACAATTTTTGTTGTCTTCTAACAAAACAAAAAAACCGCTCTATAAACAATGCTTAGGAAAAACCTTTGGATATTCTTGTGAAAATTGTGCAATCCGTAGCTATTGTGACGGAATTCCAGAAAAACAAACAAAATATGCTTGAACTTTTGATTTTAGGGACCTGCTTAGTTTTCCTTGTTATAGTGGCTATAGAATAGATGCGTTTTTTGTTTTATATTGTCTATAATTTATTAAAAATGTAGTTTTATTTTAGCAAAAACAATAAATATTAGTCGAAAAGCTTATAAATGTTTAAAGTGAACGCAGAACATGGAAAAGGAATGCAGTTCAAAATTGAGAATCAATTACTAACCTGTTTTATGTTGGTTTTTTTGAGCATCAAAATTATAGGGGGTTTTTAGATTCCAAGTCATCGAGTCCATCTTTTTGTTGACAGATTGCTTTTTGGACGGGAATACAAACGTCTTCACGAAGCCATCGATTATCCAGTTAAGGTTTTTGGCAGAGGTCATAGAAGATTTTTTCACACCACCGAAGAAGCAGTACAGTTTGCTATGACATTGTATCCTTGGGATAGGGATGCGATGTTTTCAGGTAGGATGCATATTTGGGTTGATTGGGAATGTTCAAGGGATAAGAAATTTAAACGGTTGCTAGAATCTGAGGCAAAAAAGGATGAGAAATGGCGTAAAAACCCCTGGAAAATATTTGAAAGAAAAGTAACCCGAGAGGATTTGCTTCACGGTTATTTGTTGCACTCTGAAAATGAACCAATAATAGTTGATAGAAAGTCTTGTTTTAAACGCAAAAAAAGGAAAAAGATTAAGAAAAAGGATGAATTTTGGGAAATCTTAAAACGCTACAAGTGGTATTGAATCTAAAGTGGTGAATCTGACTATATTTTGTGTGGCACCATAATTAGACTTTAGTTTTAGGCTAAAGGTTTGTTTTGGTTTTTTTTCAAAAAAATTTCCATTTAATACAACAAAATTAGGTGGTTTAAATGAAAAATTTTGAAAAAATATAAAAGGGTGAAAATGGGGCTTAAATTTAAAAATAACTCATCTTTGGCTTTTTTCCATTACTTGTTACGAATTGTTATGCTAAAATTTTCAGCTTTTTTTAGCGATTTGGCGTTAAACAACATCAAAACATGAGGTAGGCATGTATTACTTGTGATGATGGGGTTTGTTGTTGGGTGGTTTATTAAAAGAGGGGTTGTGTTACCTTTAATAGAGTTATGGATTTTAGTGTCGGTATTCTTTAATAGCATATATTGAATCTTAATTTATAATATAATAGAGTGGAAGTGAGAGGATGGATAAAAAAATTAACATAATCCTACTTTGTGCCATGGTTATTTCTTTGATGGTGCCAGTTGCTTTGGCTAAACCAAAAGATGACGTAACAAGAATTCAAGATGGAATTTTAAGTTACAGTGCAGGTCACTATCTTGAAGGAATCCCATTAGTTTTAGGTTTTGATGAGTACGGCTACAACTATCAAGGTCACATGTTCAAAGGTTCATACTTTAACGCTTACGCTGGAGTTGCGGGTTTTGCTGGGTATGATGGTGATGATGAAGCTTATCTTGCAGCTAATCCTGGGGCAGAAAATCATTGGGCTTGGCCTTATCGTAGTGTACAATTAACTATGAAATGGAGTGATGCTTGGCTGGCAAACACGGATGCTGACGGGGATGGGGCATTGGATCGATATTTTGGATATGATTCCTACCTAGGTTCGGGTGCATGGTTAACAAACCATATGAGGGGAGTAAACGATGATGGAACCCGTTGGACTTACTTTACAAAAATTGTGGCAGCACCAATTGATGCGTATTTAGATGGAGGGTTTTGGTTCTCTGCGGACGGTGTTGAGATAGGTGCAGAAATCTGGGGGGCTTTTGCGACAATACAAACTGTAGAAACAGATCCAATGTATGGAACTCATGGTCTTCAATACGTCAGTCCATATTCTGCAGGGTTTGGAGTCTATCAACCTTAAACTCCAACTCTTTCCGAGGAAGTTCTTGAATCTGGAACAACTTACAAAATCGAAGTAACAGGTACTTACTACTTCAGAAATGAAGGAGATCTTGCTGGATATCTTGCTGACGCCGAATATGCCCTACGAAATGATGCTTATGGTACAGGTTGGACAAAAGGCGATGCTGCACCATATTCTGAACCGTACAATGGACTTGACCTTTGCAGTGATGCAAACACAAACACAGACTGGGGCGACTTTAACGAAGACCACACATACAGCATTCTTTACACAGGAGAAGGCATTCAACTTAGTCTATTTATCAAGGACAGCGCATACGGTGACAACTCTGGAAGTCTAACTGTCAAAATCTACGAATGGAATTAACCAATAAACTAGTAAGGCAACATCCATCTTCATTCTCTTTTTTTAGTTTTTGTTAGGCTACATTCTGTCAATAGGGGTAATGTTAAGATTGTTCAATGAAAGTTGATTTTTAAGTCTAATTTGGTATAGGTTGTAAGCTAACCTCTGAATTTTGTACCATAAAGTATTTGAAATTAACCCGAGTAAACATTTGATTAAGAGACAGGGGGCCTGTTAAATATAAATGAAAAACTGTGTTTTCTGTAAGATAATTAAAGGTGAGTTGCCCTCTTGGAAAATCCTAGAAACTAATGATGTAATTGGTATCTTGGATCTAAATCCGGTTGCTGAAGGACATTGCTTGATTCTTCCCAAAAAACATGTAACCCACTGGTATGATCTAAACGATACTGAAACATCAGCAGTCTTTAACGCAGCAAAACTTGTAGCCAAAAAAATAAAAACCAATTACCATCCAGATTTCGTTTGCATCTTTGTTCGGGGTGGTCGCGTAAAACACACACATGTTGTCTTATTTCCATCACATGAAGAAGATAACATAAGCGGTTTTCCACAGTCTATATTAGGCAAGACAGAAATCAATTTCAAAGAAGTACAAAACAAACTACAATCCTTCTAAGACAAGAAAATTTCATAACTCAATAAACCTAGGAACTTTTGTCCGGGTTTGTGCCACTGCACCCCGTTAATAACAAATTTTGGATATCTCAGGGTGAGATCATAAAGGAAATACGATTTATTTGTGCAGAACAAACACCAAGCCATACAAGAAAACAAAATCAACATCCTAGTCGGAAACCGCAGCCTAGAACTAGCAATATACGAACCAGGAAACATCCTATGGAAAAACTATCACCTACACTCAAAAGCAACACACAAAGAAATTAGCCCTCACAAAAATAATTAAACAAAAATAAAAGCCACTCAAACTCAAAATTTTTGAAAGATAAAGATGTTATCAACCATTTTATTAAGAAAAAAGACATCACCCTTTTTCTCGCTCAATCTTACATTAGCTTTGAATGTTTACCGGCTTAAGAGAACCCAATACCCAAGCAGCAACTTCATTTAATGAAGGATGAATTATCATCGAATTTCTTATGGGCATAAAACTTCCCTTTTCTGGACAAGGATGAGAAAGTTTTTTGATTGGTCCTCTTTCAGATACTTCAGGAAGGGGACAAACATAACCAGTGTTCATTAAATACACAAAAGGTTGAACCAAAATAGCAGCATTATTACCTATTACATGAGCGCCCAAAATTTTTCGCTCTTTGCTTACAACTACTTTTATAAAACCATCATCAACATCGCCTCTATCAAATCCCATAACGTATCCTTTGGCTACTGATGAATAATTTTTAACGCCCACATAGATCTTAAAACCAGCCTCAATAGCCTGCTTTTCAGTCATGCCAACATGACCAATTTGTGGAAAAGAATAAATTGCCCAAGGAGTTGCAGAATAATCTACCCTTTCTTTATCGTCATTGAACATATTGTGAACACAAATCTCTGAATCATAATTAGCTCGATGACGAAGTTGAATACCACCATTAGCATCACCAATGCACCAAATGTTCTTCATTGATGTTTCCAAAAACTCGTTAGTTTTAATCCAACCCCCCACGTCTACATCTACACCCGTTTTTTCTGGTTTCAACAAATCAGAATTTGATCTGCGACCTGAAGCAACAAAAATCTCTTCACCAACAATCTCCTGATTCTCCCCCGAATCAACATCTTCCATAACCACAACTTTTTTTTCACCCTTTACGTAAACGCCTACTGCCTTTTTATTTGTGTAAACTTCCATAAACCGCAACAAATTAGCCTTTAACAATTCACTGACCTCGGGTTCTTCAGTTGAAACCAGCCTAGGAGCCATCTCTACCATCCTTATTTTAGTGCCCAAAGCAGAAAAAATATGAGCAAACTCACAGGCTATCACTCCGCCACCAATAATAACCAGGCTTTTCCAAGGTTTAGCTGGAAACTTTTCACCAAAAAAACTGTCACTAGTAACATAACCCGCCTCACTTAACCCTTCAATAGGAGGTACACTCGATCTTGCTCCAGAAGCAATCACAATTTTTTCTCCATGCAAATCTTCAACCTTCTTACCCACCTTAACCTGCATTGTATAATTATCAACAAATTCTCCCACTCCACGAAAAGCGGACAACGAAGGAACTAGACTTAAATTCTCTTCAATTTTCTTACTTTCATCAACTTTGTTCCACATTCTGTCTGCAATCAGTTTCCAATCAAACTCACTTTCAAAATTAATCCCCACCTTTTTTGCATGCTGTCCCTCCCGAATCAAATCAGAGGGATACGTCAAAACCTTAGATGGGATACAACCACGAGTAAGGCAAGTTCCTCCCATTTTGCCCGACTCAATAAGAGCACACTTTAACCCACGTCTAAGACTAGAATTTAAAACATTTAAACCAGCACCGCTTCCCACAACAATAAGATCAAAAAACTTCATAAATTAATATTGTCCACAATAATATTTAAAACAAGCTTCATTTTATCCTGCAAAACTTATTCAAATTTTTCTTCAATTTTTGCACCCTCCTAAAAACGCGTTTCAATATTCCGTAAAATACAATTCTTTACTTAGGATGAATAAATAAATATAAAAATATACAACACCCATAAACTCTAACTGAACATCAACATTAACGCCCAATAGCCTAAAACAAAAAATTAACCACCAACCCTAAAGGTTACCTAAAATGACAAAACTAGGACAAATCCAAAAACCCAAAGTGTCAGACTTTGAAAAATCTCGAAAACTATACTGCCTTCCCATGATTCCAAACTTTAACCAAGACAACCTTTCTGAAGAACTAAAACAAAACATCCAACAATTTTGGACCCAAGCCACTTCAAAAATTGAAGAACTAGAAAAACTTGGCAAAATAACAAACATCTACGTAGAAACAATCACCCAAACCCAAATACCCGCTTTAGACCTGATAAAAAAACTCTCAACTCAACTACATCAAATCATAATAGAAAAACTAGACAAGGGAGCAAATCTAGTTCCAGTTGAAGATCAACAAATTTTAGACGAACTCATAGACTGGTCTGTTTGCCTATCCGTTATTCGAAAAAGTCAAAAAGTTTTCAATAAAATATACCACTCCCTTCAAGAAACCAAAAATCAAAGAAACCAACAAATCGCCAAAAAAATAGATCAAACCCTAAAAAACAACGAGTGCGGAATGATGGTCATGACCGACGAAAACCGCCTAGAAATTCAACCAAACCTGCCCTCAGACATTCAAGTCTTTTTAGTCCACCCACCAGCCTTCAATGACGTAATTCAGGGCTTTAAACAATTATTAGAAAAACAAAACCACAACTGCTCACAAAACCACTAAACAAAACTAAAAATACCTCAACCCCAGGAAGGGCCTTGATAGTTTACCTAAAAGCTCTTAGTAGAGCCAATAAATAACAAAAAAATAACCACCCACTTTCTTTCCTTTTTTTGGGATTAAAAATAGAATAAGAAATGGGGCTGAAAAGACCTTGGCACAAAATGAAAAATCCTAAAAAGTGATAGTAGCATGGTTTTTTCATTTTTCACCTTAATACCTGTGCAAGAGCCTGAGCAAACCCATTTCTTCTTTTTAAAAGAACATTATCGCTTTTTCTCCCCTGCTCTTAGTAACCATCTCTCAACAAAAAAACTGGTGCATAACAAAGAAATAACTAAGGTCTTAGCCAAGTTCTAATTAATCCGATTATTATTATTCCGATGGATGCTATTATTAGCAAATTAAATTCCCAAGGGATACCGATGTTTCCCGCTTGATTTAGAATAAACAAAACAACTAGGATAGCAGTTATTGAAAAAACGGTAGCAAGTATTCGTCTCATGCTCAAAAAGAAGAAAAAACTTCAAAATAACTTTTTTCATAGTAAAATATACGAAAAATACTGTTATGTCTTAGGTCAGGTTTTATTAAGGGTGCTGAGAATACTAGTAATGTCAACGGGGGAGTATGCTTAGAACCTTTTTGCGTTGGAGCAACGAGGAAACCAATCTAAAAGGCGAACGATTGGTAACCGATAAAAACGTTGTTTTGTACGGGCCAAACAAAAGTTCAGGGCTTAGACCCCGATTGACGTTAAAGCTTATTGAATTATTATTGGTGGTTAGATGAAACAAAAAAACATAAAGAAGAATCCTGATCGGCCTTTGCCTAATCCTGACCCGAAACCAAAACCTGAACCTTCGCCGGATCCAACGCCTAATCCTGTGTGATTTTTTGGGTATTATTGATAGTGCTTCTTCAGTTTTTCTAAGGATTGCAGTTAGGTTTGAGGTTTTGTATCCTCAGGCGTTTCAGTTTTTTCTTAATCGAAAACTCAAAGAGTATAAAAATTTAGAAAAGTTGGATGATTATAAAGTTAAAGCCCGACGTTTGGGTAAGAATCATTACTTTTTGGAATTGGATCTATTCCTTAAAACCAATGGAGGAGGTGACAAAGATATCTGAAAAGATGAAAGGACACGTAAGAATCACCATTGATGTGGAAGTTAATGAGCCTTTAATGGATGCGTTAAAGGAGAGTATGCAAAACATGCCCCACATGGTGAAAGAGCTGATTCCTAGTGGAAAAAATAACAAATAACCTTGTTTTTTATAGGATGAATTTGGTGGTAACTCATTAAGTTCATTCTTTTTTTGTTTATTAGTTTTTTGACTTTAATTGGATTACAGTTGTTCTAGAGTATTTGTCAAAAAATTTTATGAAACGTTCATCATGTAATTTATAGCCTAACAACAAATCGAAAGGTAACAAGAAAATTTTGCCAAAATTTCTTACTGCTGCATCGTCATAACTCATTTTTATCTTTGTTAAACTTACTGTTTTTATCATAAACATGGATTTTCCTACAGTTTGACCTGCATAGCCTTCAACGAGGCTAGAATATAGCCACAAGAAACCTAATAATAAAAAGATGTTTTGATGGTAAAGAAATTGTCCACTAAAAAGTACAAGCACTTCAGCAACTAAGCTGATTGCAATTGTCATTGTGAAAGCTACACCAATGTCAAAAAGAAAAGCAAGTACTCGTTTATAGAATTTAGCGATGTTTTGATTTTTTTGATTTTTTAGCACATCAAATTCCATAGAAACAGTTTGAGCTTCTTTGAGCAACATAAGAGCGCGTATACCGAGTTTGTTTAGTTTGTAGTTTCCTTCAGGGGTTTGGTCTACGAATTGTCGTAATTTTCTTAGGTGAAAACTCGTTTTGCCAGTGTCAATTTGTAGAGTGTTCATAAGTTCTGAAAAAGACTGCTCTTTTTTTTTGTCAATAATGATCAAAATGTCGCGTCTAAGCTTATGAGATAGAACATGCAAAATCTTAGAAACATTTTCGTCATTTTCAACCATTATTAAACCTCATATTCACGTGTAGGATTTTGAAAAAGAACTGGGGGGTGTTTTTTTCTGTTTGTTTTATTGTTCCTAAGTGTTTAATACTTTTGTGATTGGAGTTATAGAGTTTGTCTATTTTGGATTTTACTGGTGATGTTTCCCTCTTGTTTTCTTTTAAAACTTATCTTTTGCGACAAACATAATAAACAAATATGTATATATGTTAACAAATGAAATCTTCAAGTAGAAATGCCTTAGCACTTGTAATATTTGGTTTGTTTATGATTTCTATTTCACCAATTTTTTCATATCTTGTACGGTATGAGACATTGTTTTTAAATTTTTTAAATGTTGAACAACTTCGGTGGGGAACTGTTGGCATTGGATCCATTGCAACATTGTTAGGATTTTTGACTTTTTTATATAATTGGAAAAGAAACTAGTATTGCATATTTTTCTTAATCCTGATGGAAATGTAAGGGACGCAAAGCAATTTGTTAATTAGATTGTCAATGTTTTTTGGTTATTGTAATAATTTTTTGTGCTTAATCACTATTGTTTACTCAAAAATCTGTTTTAGCTATAAAAATTAATCTTGGAAAAAATGACAAGAACATTGATGTTGAATTGTTTCCACCTGACCGTATTTTTTAGATAAGTTGGTTTTTTTATCCAGGTTATTCAAAATTTTAAAGAATTTTGAAGTTTTTAATGTTGGTGAAGTGCCATTTCGAGGTTATAAATTGATTTCCAGTATTTAGGTCTGTAAACATTTAATTTTAGGTTTAGAAAATGAAATTACAGTTACTTTAAATAAGTTTAGGTGTTGGGATTAATTTTAAACAGTAGTAAAAGTTATCCGTTATCACATTATTTTTTGAAATAATTCAAGGATGAATTCATGCTTATGAAGGACAAAAAGATCGTAATTAAGGCGCCAAAGGTAGTTAATGGAAAAAATTTAATGTTTAAGTTAGAGTGTTCAAAAGATGTTTCAAGATTTTTTCCTTGTAAAAAATTGATCCTTGAGTATCCAGTTGATATTAGTTGTTTAGATTTGAGTATTCAGACTGTTCCTGCTTTGGCTAGCGTTATTGGAGTGGCATGGATCATCGGTGCTGATGTTTATGTTAAGAGTGTTGATAAGAATTTTCGGGAAAGTTTGGAAAAAATTAGATTGGTGATGAAACGTTGGTATCCTAATCTTAATTTTTCAAGTGAGATTTTTGGAGAGTTAAAAAATAATAGTTATTCTGGTAGTAATTTTGGTCTTTTGTATAGTGCAGGTTTGGATTCTACCACTTCGTATATTAAACATAGAAAAAAAGGTTTGGTTTTGATTTCAGTATCTGGGGAAGGGGGATCAATAGATAGTCAATTTAAAGATAAACAATTTATAACTCCTCTTTCTAGTCAAGAGGAAAGAATTTTTACAATTAGGACTAATATTGAAAATGTTGTTGATGAGCAGTTAATTTATGAAAAGTTTGGTTTAAATTGGTGGATGAATTTATCTCATGGGTTGGTTTTGACTGGTCATTGTGCTCCTTTAACAGTAGTTAAAGATGTTGGTGTTTTGTATTTGGCTTCGTCTTTTACTCGGGATTTTAATTTTCCTTGGGGTTCCCATCCCTCCATTGACAATAATATTTGTTGGGGTAACACAAGAGTAGTTCATGATGGATTTGATACTACTAGACAAGAAAAAGTTTTGAATATTTTGAAGGCGTATGGTGAGGAGTTTGGAGAGTATCCAACTCTTAAGGTTTGTTCGAAATTTTCGCGTTTAGGAAGTAATTGTTGTAAGTGTGAAAAATGTTCACGAACAATAATTGGTTTGTTGGCGGCTGGAATTGATCCTAAAAAATGTGGCTTTAATATTGATGCACAAAATGTTGGGTATATTAAAAAATCTCTTGAAAGGGGAGTTTTCTTTAGCAAAAAAGGTCTTATTGAAAGACCTGTTAAAATGATTAACAGAATTTACCCAATTTTTGAGTGGGAAGACATTCAGCAAAATCTACCTTCTGAGTTTAAAGAGGATGAATATGGCTCAGAAAGTTTTTTTGAATGGTTCAAAAGTTTTGATGTAAAAGAAAGAGCAAATAAGATTGGTTTGGTAGATTTTCCTAAACTTTTTTTGTATTCGATTTTTGATTTGCTGGCTCCTATAAGTTTTATATTTCCATCAAAAATGCAAAACATGCTTAGAGCAAGTTTTGACTATTTTTTTAAAAATAAAAAATGATCATAATTTTGGTTTGTTTATTGTAAGAGCGGAGAAGTTTGGTTACCTGTTCTAATTTGATACTTGAAATATAAAAATCTCCAGTAAGCCACGTGGGGGAACAGGCTACTAAAATAGGTGATAAATCAGGATTAAGTTACAAAGTTTTGAAAAAATATTTGAAAATGATGGTTAAACAAGGTTTAATTGAAACTACTAAGAAAAGTACCGAAAAATGGAAAATTTTTCAGGCAACTTCAAGAGGAATTGAGCTCTTAGATGCGTATTGTTAGATTTTAAAAATAATATATGGTGAAGATTTTATGAAAAAGGTAGGCAATTTAGCAGTATAGTGTCTTAATTTTTTCAAGATGAGTGAATGATTTTTTGTTGAACTTTGTTATTGCCAAGGCTTTAATTAATAGAGTTTGGAAATTTCAGAAAATTAAATTTCTGTTTTGTTTATGCTTTCCTTTAGCAAACGAGTGAGTTCAAAGCTGTCAACATATTTTATACAGTTATAGAACTCTGTTTATGGCTTTTGATTATTATGAAATCCACTTGTGCTTTATTTTAGGGCTTTTTTCCAATTTTTTTTCGAAGTGTTATGACTGCTAAAGTTCCCATCAAGAGTATGGGTAAAAGCATCAGTGAAGAAAATTCGGGAATAACAACATTGTTTATGTTTTTGGTAAGAGTATCACTCAGGCCATCATTGTCTGTTACTGTCAAAGAAATTGTGTAGGATCCTTCGTGACTGTAAGAGTGGGTTGGGTTTTGATTTGTTGAGGTTGTTCCGTCACCAAAATCCCATGAGTAATTAACAATTGTTCCGTCGGTGTCAATGCTGCTTGAAGAATCAAAAGTTATGGTATCGTTTACTTGGGGGTTAAGTGGGGTGTAGTTGAAGGAAGCTTGGGGTGGTTTTTTTTCTATTTGTGGTGGTTCTTGGTTTACTTCGGTGAACACTGCTGTTAATGAGTGATTATCGTTAATAATGATGTTGTAAGGGGTGGTGTTTCCAACGTTAACAGAATCTAAGATCCAATGGCTAAAGGTCCAATCTGAGTCGGCAGCTGCAGTTACGGTAACCGTGTAACCTTGGATGTAGCTGTAAGTTCCAACTGTTGGTGAGGTAAATCCTGAGCCAATTACATCCAAATTTAGTTCAAATAATTCATATTCTGGAGGTGCAGTTGTTTCGCATTCTACTATAAGTTGGGGTTTGTAATTTTCGCTTTCTTTTGAACTAAATAGGATGAAGTTTTCTCCTTGACTTTGTAAAGTTAATACTAATGTCATGTAATCTTGTTGTGCATTTTTTGCTGCTTGTGTTACATCCCATGAGTAGTACATGTTACCAACTGAAATAGATGTCAAATCTATTGGTTCTGTTTGAAAATCTGGTGCATTTTCCCAGGTTATTTGGTTTTCATTCCAAGTAGTATCTTGACATGTGTGAATGCCAACTTGTAAAGTGGGTGAAGCGTCAGAGGGGGAATAAAGTTCAAGTCGTGCTGAAGTAATATCAAAAGTTTTAGTATCTAAAGAAGTTAGATCAAATAATAGGTATGAATTTTCTATGCGTGATTCTATTATGGTAGCTGCTAAGGAAACAGAAATCCCATAATTGTTTGTGGGGTGGTTAGATGAAACATATGAGTCAGCAATTGGGTTAAGGGTAAAGGTTTCAGTAGCATTAACAATTGAGAAGGAAAATGAAGTTAAAAGAGTGAGTGTAAAAATTAAAAATAACTGTTTGCCCCTCATATTTGCACCAATGAGATACTAACGGGGGCAGTTATTTTAACTTTATTTTTGATGGGGGTTAGCTTATTTTTTTTGGCTTTGATGTTTGTTCTGCACGGGTAAATTCCAGTTTTTTTTGATTTCACTGTGAGATATCCAAAATTTGTTGTTAACTGGGTGCTGGGGTACAAGCCCAACCAAGATTCCTTTATCTGGGATAGTAGTAGTTAGAATTTTGGTTTTTAGTTGGCTTACCTTTTGTTTTTGCATTGAAAACTTAGGTTTGGGTTATGTGTTTAGAGCAATAGAAAGTAGAGGATTAAACTAGAAAATTTGTATATTTATTGTGTGTGGGTTAATTTTTGTTATAATATTGTGGCATATATCTTCATATTTTTTCAATTCTATTCAAGTTCGGATTTTGAATTGTTTAATTATTTTATGTTGAAAACCAATATATATGCCAAATGAGGCATCTGTTATTGTTCTGAGGTTTATCGAGTATTGCTAGTCAAGGAAAAAAGGTTTGTTGATTATGTCAAGTAAAAATATTGTTTCAACTAAATTTTTTTCTCTTACTAGGGAAAATTTGGCTAAGTTAAAGCTGAAGGCAGTTCGAAAAGGTTGCTGGTTTAGGGTGCTGAGGCAAAAAGAGCGCATGCTTCTAAATTTGACCATCAGTGTTGTTCAAAGGGTTCGCAGTTTTTTGTTAGCCAAAGTGGTTTCTCGGCTAGTAGATTTGTTGTTTGAGGCTTTAGAGAGTCCCGTTTATCGTCTTGTCAAAACTAAGGGGCAAGAAATGGCTAAACGGGTTTCAGAAGTTGCCCAAAGGTGGGGCTATAAGACTGCAAAGGCGTGGGCTGAAGATGTTGGTTTTATGCAGTTTTTGGTCATAAACAATCTTGGAGAGTTGAGTAGGTAGTTGCAAGGTTTTTATTTTAGCGGTTATGTACTGTTTTTAGTAAAGTTTGGGTACGATTAGATTTGATTCAATATTTGGCTGCAGTTTTTATGGCAGTTTTGTATGGTTGGACTTTTTATAATTTACCGATAGTGGCTACTGGGCTTCGTAGGGCAAAAAAGAAGGTTAAAGTTTTTCACGAAGAGTCTCATGTAGATAGTTTGCCTTTTGTTTCTGTTATTGTTCCTGCTAAAAATGAGGGGTCAGTTATTGGTCGATGTTTGGACAGTTTAATGAAGCTAGATTATCCCCAAGACAAGTTTGAGGTTGTAGTAGTTGAGGATGGGTCCATTGATGGTACGGTGTTTATTTGTGAAGAGTTTGAAAAAAATTATCCAGATCAAGTTAGGGTGATAAAAAATCCTGTAAGCAAAGGTAAACCTTCTGCTCTTAATTATGCTCTAAATTTTGTTAAAGGAGAAATTGTAGCTGTTTTTGATGCTGATAATGTTCCAGCTCCTGATTGTTTGGTTAAAGCAGTTAACCATTTTGACGAAGAGTCTATAGGGGCTGTGCAGGGCAGGCAGTGTTGTTTGAATAAAGAAGAGAACATGTTAACCAAGTTTGTAAGCTACGAAAATGCCCTTTGGTATGAAAGTTATCTACGGGGAAAAGATGCTTTAGGCTTGTTTGTGGCCATAACGGGTAGTTGCTATTTTGTTCGCAAAGATGTGTTGTTAAAAGTTGGGGGCTGGGATGGTTCCAGTTTAAGTGAAGACATGGAATTAGCAGCTAATTTGACTAATCATGGCTACAAAGTTAGGTATGCTCACGATATTTGTAGTTGGCAAGAAAATCCTGCTAGTGTAAAGGGCTTTTTTAATCAAAGGGTTCGCTGGTTCCGGGGCTGCATGGAAGTTGCTGTGCAGTATGGTAAATTAATGAAAAAGCCCAGTTGGATGAAACTTGATGCTGAAGTTACGCTTATGGGGTCTTTTATCATCGCTTCAGGTTTAATGGGTTATTTTTTGGCTTTGATTAGCAGTTTTGTTCCTTTGCCACTAGATTCTGTTTTTGCAACTGCTGTTTCGTCTTTTTTGATTACTGCAACTTTAGTTTTAGTAGGTATAGGCTTGATTTGTGTAAGTAAGCCTCATAATTTTAAGAGCATATTGTGGTTGCCTTTCATTTACTTGTATTGGATGCTTCAAACTTTCATTGCAGCTTATGCATTGTTTCAGTTGGTTTTTCGCAGGCCAAGAAATTGGGTAAGAACAGCAAAGTCTGGAAAACAAACCGAAATGGTATTAGCGTGAATATTGAAGAAAAGTTAGATCAGTTAGGCCACAAGAAAGTGATTTTGATTGCTTTTTTGGTAGGTTTTGTTGTTCGTTTAATTCCTGAAATTTTGAGTTTTCCTTATCCTATAGGATGGGATACTATCTATTATGCTTCCAGAATAGAGCAGGGTGTAGTTTTTAGTGTGGGCAGTGATCTAGTTAATTCTTGGCTAGTTTATGGAATTTTAGTTGCTTTAGGTAACCTGACTCAGGCTGATCCGTTTATGATTTTGAAGGTTTTTGCTCCTTTGTTGTATGGGGGAACTTGTGCTGGAATGTATTTTGTAGCCTGGAAACGTTTCAACTGGAGTTCCACGAAGAGTCTGCTAGTTGCAGTGTTATTCAGTTTTCAGTTAGCCGCTTTGACTGTTAGTTGGCAGTTTTATCGTAACGTTTTTGGTGTCATGGTTTTGTTGTTTGCTCTTCCGTTAATAAGAAAAGATGTAAGCTGGAAAGGTTTAGTTGCCCTTTCAGTTTTGAGTTTATTCACTGTTTGGGGTCACGAACTGGCCATGGCTTCATTGTTTTTCATAGTTTTTGGAATGCTAGCGATGAGTGTTTACCGAAAAGAGAAAATTCCTTACAGACTCTTCGTGGCGATTCTTCCTGCAGTGCTCTTGTTTATGGGCAATTTCTTTTGGATTTCTCCTTTTGCTATTCCTTTGAATCCTAATTTGGTTTATTTTAATGATGCAAATTTTGCTCATCCCGGTGGATTGTTTTTTTTGACTGATTATCTTAATGTGAATACTCCCATTGAGTTTTATAGTTCATATTTTAGTTTGTTTTTTGATGTAGCATCCCTTTTTGTTTTGCTATATGCTTTGCTTTTACCCTTAGTAGCTGTGGGTTATTTCAAAGACAGAGTGTTATCTTCTTGGAGTTTTATTTTGTTAGTTGGAGGAGTAGGTTGCTTAGTTGTGCCTTTTGCTGCTTTGTTTTTGTGGGCCAGATGGATGATTTTGTTGATTTATCCTTTGAGTTTTTTTGCAGCAAACGGTTTATGGAAAATCACGAAGAGTCTTAAGGGTGTTACTTTTAGTAGATTTACTGGAAAGTTCAAGTTAACCAAAAAAGTTGCTGCAGGTTTGGTTTTAGGTTCAATAATTGTAGGGGGTTTGTTTATGGTTTTTCCTTTAGTAGAAGGAAAATATGGAATTATTGGTTGGGGAGGCACTTTCAAGTATGTTCCGTCTACGATGCAAAGTAGTTCGGTTCCCCTTCAAGATGTGCAAGGTGTCATTGAAGCGTACAATTGGTTAAATGAAAACATGGACAGTGACTCTTCGTTGCTTGTTCATGACGTTTTTGACATGTGGACCATGTTATATCTTAACCAAAATTATCGGGGTTACTTGTTTGATTTTGATTTAGAAGGAGCAAAAAATCAAGCATTAGCTGATGGTTACGATTCAGTATATTTTGTTTGGTGGAACCAAGACATTGGATGGTACAATTTGCGAGTACAAAACAATTGGAGTTCTGTTCAAGATTATGGACGAATTTCAGTTTACAAATTAGCATAAGGGGGTTGAATGGTTAGTTGACTTCGATTAAACAAAAAAGTGAATCAGTTTTTTCTGCTGAGGCTAAAGCTTTAGTTGTTGCAGGTATTCCAGCATACAACGAAGAGAATACAATAGCCAGGCTTGTTTTGGAAGCTCAAAAGTATGTAGATGTAGTGTTAGTTTGTGACGATGGATCCAACGATTGTACCGCTGAAATTGCAGAACGCATGGGAGCAGATGTTATACAGCATGAAAAGAATTTAGGATATGGTGCAGCCACGAAGAGTCTCCTGACCATGGCAAGAGAACTTGACGCAGATGTCTTAGTAACTTTTGATGGAGATGGACAACATGACCCCAATGAAATTCCAAATTTAATAAAACCCTTGTTAGAGGATACAGCTGATGTTGTTTTAGGTTCTCGTTTTCTTGAGCCACATAAAAACGGAGCATCAAGGTATCGAAGTTTAGGAGTTAAAGTTCTTACCCGATTAACCGGTGTTGCATCTAATCATAAACTTGGAGATGGCCAATGCGGTTTTAGAGCATATGGTCGAAAAGCAATTACTGAAATAAATTTGCAAGAAAACGGCATGGGAGCAAGCGCAGAGCTTGTAATCAAAGCAAAAAAACAAGATTTAACAATTGTTGAAGTTTCTGCAGGATGCAAATATGATAATTTGGGGCGCACTTCCACTCAAAATCCAATCACTCATGCAGTAAGTGTGCTCATGTCTATTATTCGCATGATTGTTGAAGAAAGACCGTTAACGATGCTTGGTGTTCCAGGGTTGATTTTTCTTGTCACGGGAACTGGTTTTGGAGCATGGATGCTTAAGCTCTTCGTGGAAGAGAACCGCATTGTCACTAATATTGCGTTGGCTGCCATGGGATTTGTTATGATAGGGATGTTTATGGTGTTTACCTCAATTACTCTTTACGCCCTTGCAAGGCATACAGAAAGGAATGGACATTAAGATAGGTTAGTTAATCATTGTTAGAAATTACTGTTCACGAGATACGGGGTAAATGTCCGGTTCATAAAGTTGGAGATAAAATAATTGTTGATGATCCCAAGATAGCATTGGATAATACGGATGCATTGTGTACTCATGCTTTGTCTACTATCTTACATTATGTTTTGATATTAGAAGCAGGAGCTGATCCTGTAAGGTTGGGTTTAACAAAACCTGGTGATAACAAGAATGCTTATCTTCAATGTGTTGACCCAGGTCAACCCTATACTGATGGTGGTACAGTGATTTTTAAAATTCGAAAATTAAACAAGGATTAATTTCTGATTGAAGATAGCCATTGTTTTAGGGACACGCCCAGAAATAATTAAGATGTCTCCAATTATTCGGGAATTGGACCGTTCAGGGTTAAATTATTTTGTCTTGCATTCAGGTCAGCATTATTCTTATAGTATGGATCAAGTGTTTTTTGAGCAATTAAGATTGCCAGGTGCCAAATATAATTTGGATGTGGGTTCAGGATCGCATGGAAAGCAGACTGGAAAAATGTTGACTGGAATAGAAAAAATTTTGCTTAAAGAAATTCCTGATGTTGTTTTGGTGCAAGGGGACACTAACACGGTTCTTGCTGGAGCTTTAGCTGCTTCTAAACTTAATGTTCCTGTGGGGCATGTGGAAGCAGGTCTAAGGAGTTTTGATCGTAGCATGCCTGAAGAAATTAATCGAGTTGTTGCTGATCATACATCGGATTTGCTTTTTGCTCCCACTGAATTTTCAAAAAAATGTTTGCTTAATGAGGGAATACCTGAAGAGAAAATCTTTGTTACAGGCAACACTGTCGTGGATGCGGTAAATCAAAATTTGGAACTTTCTAAGGATAGTTTTGAGATTTTAGATAAGTTGGGGTTAAAGGAAAAGAATTATTTTTTGGTTACTCTTCATCGCCAAGAAAATGTTGACCGTAAAGAAAAAATAGCTTCAATTGTGAAGAGTTTACAAGAAATTAAGTTTTTGTTAGGATTAGAATTAGTTTATCCAATTCATCCGCGAACTAGAAAATGTTTGAAGAACTTTGGGATTGGTTTAGATGGTATCAGATGCGTAGACCCTTTAGATTATCTGAGTTTCTTGTATCTGGAAAGTCAAGCTAGATTGGTTCTCACAGATTCTGGTGGAGTGCAAGAAGAAACATGTATTTTGAAGGTTCCCTGTGTTACTCTTCGTGAAAACACTGAAAGACCTGAAACAATTAAAGTGGGCTCAAATATTTTAGCTGGAACTTCCCCAGAAAGGGTGCTTGAAATGATTGAAAAAATGATGAAAGTCTCAAGAAATTGGGTTAATCCTTTGGGGGATGGCTCATCAGGAAAACAGATTATACAAATATTAAGGGAATACTTTGAGTGAAAAGCTTAATTATTGTCACATATAGATAAAAAAAGATGAATAATAATAATTGATATAATGAAGGGTGTAAGAAATTCGGGTATCTCTGTAGTTATTCCGGTTAAGAATGCAGAGAAAACTATTACTCGATGCCTCGAAGCAGTTTTTTCACAAAGTTGTCCCCCTTTAGAAGTTATAGTTGTTGATGGGCATTCCAGTGATAAAACGGTTGAAAATGTATTGAAATTTCCAGTGAAGATTGTTTACGAAGATTATTGTACTATTGGTGGAGCAAGACAAGTAGGGTTAGAAAATGCAAGAGGAGATTTTATTGCATTTACAGATGCTGATTGTATACCTGAAAAAGATTGGTTGGAAAACTTGGTTATACACTTTGACGGTCATTTTGTAGGTGTCGGGGGTAGCATAAAGAACATAGGTGAAGGGGTTTGGAAAAAATCAATTGCATATATCACTGATACTTTTCTGGGAAGTGGAAATTCAGTACAAGGGAGAATTTTTAAAGAAAAAAAAATTGTGAAGAGTATAAGTGGTTGTAATAGTATGTTTAAGCGAGAGAATTTAATAAAAATCGGTGGGTTTAACATTTCCCTTTCTATTAACGAGGAGACTGAGTTAAACAAACGGCTTTCCAAAATGGGTGAATTGTTGTATACCCCTGATGCAATAGTTGTTCACGATCAAGACAGAGGATTGAAATCTTTTGCCAATCGAATGTATCAGTTTGGACAGGGAAGAGGAAAGTTGAGATTATGGAATTTGCAGTGTATTCCTGCCTTAATTGCTGTTTTCATGCTCATGTCTTTGTTGGTTACACCGTGGATTCTTATCGGTGGAATAATTTTTTACGTTATTCTTTTATTAGCACACGGAATTAATGTAAGTTTACATAAAAAAGGTTGTATATACACATTAACTGTTCCAATTGTTTACTTTATTGAGCACTTATTCTATGCGATGGGTTTTTGGCGAGGTTTACTTACTTTTCAAAAGGTGAAGACAAAGAATGATTAAAACAACAAAAGAGATTGTTAATTACAATAATCTCGGCTATTAAAGTGGTATTAATTGTTAAGGTTTTCTACATCTAAATTTATTAAACATTTAATTCTTGAAAAAAGAAAGATATTGATCAACGTTGCTTGTTCTTCAATAGCGTTTGAACAAATGGTTTCAATTTAAGGTGTAAACTATTAAAATTCAAGTCATTTATTGCTTTTTTGATTATGCTATTAATTTAAATTCGTTTTACTATTTCTAGGATCGAGATTTAAATAAGACTTAAATTAAATGTATAATTCACAAAAATTGTTTCTTGTTCAGAAATTATTTCGCATGTGTGGTTTGATATTGAACTTTGATACTGTAATAATTAGATCAAATCCAATTACTTATGATCCGCGAGTGATTAAGATTTCTCAGTCATTATCGAAGAAATACTCAGTGATTATACTAGGATGGGATCGTGAAATGATTAATGAAGCAGAAGAAGTGATTAACAATAAATTGTGGATTAAACGTTTAAAATTAAAGGCACCTTATGGTCGTTTTTCACTTTTAAGTTTATATCCCTTGTTTTGGATTTGGGTATTTATTAATCTTATTACCTATAAACCACGTGTTGTTCATGCATGTGACCTTGATTCTTTGATACCATGTTATGTTTATCGGAAAATTTTCTCTACGAAACTATTATTTGATAGCTTTGATCGGTTTGCGATGGCTTTCGTTCCACAAAAACACTATACAATATACACATTCATTGACAAACTTGAAAATTTATTGTCTAGCAAATCAGACGCATTAGTAACTGTCTCTGACGATCGTTTATTAACCTTTAGCGACAATAAACCAAATTTTGTTGAAATAATTTACAATTCTCCTAGTGATAATTATTATTTAAATAAATCTGACAAAGTCTCATCTGAAAAAGATAATTTACATCTAGTTTATGCTGGAAGTTTAGCATCAGATCGAGGGTTATTTCTACTTGATGAAGCACTACATGACCTCAAGGGTGTTCGTTTAATCTTAGCTGGAAGAGCCGACAAAGAGTCAATTGAACCAATTTTGCAAAACCCAAACATTAAACACATCGGCCTATTAGGATATGACAGCGCTTTAAAGTTGCAGGCTACTGCTGATATTATACCTATTTTATATGATCCGTCCGTGCCAATAAACTGTGTTGCCAGTCCCAATAAGTTATTTGAAGCGATGATGCTTGGAATTCCTGTAATAACAAATGTTTGTGAAGATTTGGTTGAAGAGATAGATTGTGGACTAATTGTTGAATATAACTCGAAGAGTGTAAGGGAACAGATATTACTTCTAAAAAATGATCCTGCTCTTAGAAAAAAATTGGGGCTTAATGGACGTCGTGCTTTCGAAAGAAAATATAGTTGGAGATTAATGGAAAAGAAGCTTATGGTTATGTATCAGCGATTGCTGGATGCGAATTATGTTTCTTAACATGCCAAAAAGACAAGGTTTTTACTGACTATTCATGCGAAAATTAAGACTTTCCATAGTGTCCTTTCCCATATCTGAAGCTTTTGCTACCCCATTATCAAACTTGACGGAAATAATGTTGTCTTTTTCAGATAATGTTCATGTTATAACAGGAGGTGTTACAGATGTTAACATAAAAATAAAACGAAAAGAGCTTCAGACTTATAACATACGTCTAAATGAAACAAAAAATATAATGGCAAAAATTCTGAGGTATATAAGTTTACAAATACAGGTTTCATTAATACTGATTAAGTTATCAAAAAATTTTGATTGTACCCTTTTTTTTATGCAATCAGGTGCTTTTTTGCCGGCTTTAACTGCAAAATTGTTCAGGAAGAAAATCCTCCTAGTGTTACCGTCCTCCATCGAACAAATGGCACGATGTAATTATGATTTCTTCGATAAATTTCTAATCTGCTTACAATCTGTAAGTTATGAATTGGTCGATAGGATTATAATTTACTCATCGAATCTTGTCAATGAGTGGAACTTGAGAAAATATGAACACAAAATTGTTGTTGGGCACGAACACTTTGTTGATTTTAATAGGTTTATGGTGCAGAAGAAAATTAGCGAGAGATCCAATGTAGTAGGATATATTGGTCGATTTAGTGGAGAGAAAGGAATCTTGGAACTTGTTAAAACTATTCCTATAGTGAAGCATAGGAAAGATATTTACTTCATGCTATGTGGCGAAGGGAAATTATTTAGTGAAATTAGGAATAATATACGACATAACTGTTTGGAAGCGCATGTCAAATTGACTGAATGGATTTCTCATGATAAGGTTACAAAATTTTTGAACGATATTAAACTGCTTGTTCTTCCATCATATACGGAGGGTCTCCCTAACATAATATTGGAAGCCATGTCTTGTGGTACACCTGTTTTAGCTACACGAGTAGGTGCAATTGCTGACCTCATTAGAGATGGTGAAACAGGTTTTCTGTTGGAGTCTAATGACCCTAAACATATTGCAGAAAAAATTATAGAATTGGTTGATACACCAAAACTTTTAGAAAAAGTCAGTAAAAATGCCTATGAATGGGTCCGAAAGAATTTCAGCGAAGAAAAAACCCTACAATCTTGGCGAAAAATAATCCAAGAACTCGAAACTTGATAAACAAAATAAAACAAACAGAGGCTTCAACAATGCATAGAAAACAAACTTTATCACCAACCCAAATGAGAGCCATAAAAAACAATATGATAACGTTTAGTAACACTAAGGATCTCAAGAATTGAGAATCTTGTTTATTCTTGGTTTTCCTAATCCTTTTCCAGGCGCGGGCTGGACTAGGATAGGATTCTTCGCTAAAGATTGGTTTTCTAAAGGGCACGAAGTGGATGTGCTGGGCGCTTTTGGTTATAAATCGATTCAAAAAAGAGGGGTGAGCAAATTTGGAAAAGTAAACATTTTCAATCTTATCTTCAACATGAACCTAAACCATCCGTCTATCTTTGTAATAAACAGCTTAATGGCTTTCATAGTTTCAACACTTTTTTTGCTCGCTAAGAAGCCAAGCATAGCGATAGTTTCTGTGCCCCTTGGCGATGTTGGATTAGGCGCCCTACTGGCGTGCAAACTGATTGGAGTTAAATGTGTCGTTGATTGCAGAGATGAATGGGAAGACTACACAATAAGTCTTACCAATTCTAAGGTTGAAAGATTCTTCTACTCTGCTGTGAAAAAACTTCTAACCAGAGTTTATACAAAAATCCAGCTAGTCACCACAGTGACGTCAAACTTTGCAGATTCTCTAAAGCGCTGGGGAGTAACCAATGTTAGACTCGTACCAAACGGAGCTGATGCGCAGGTATTCAAGCCACTGACAAGCAAAAAGAAGAACAAAGTTTTCACAATTTTTTACTCAGGCGGTATCGGCAGGTATTATAGGTTAGACGTTGCAGTCAAAGCTCTAAAAATCCTTTTAACTACTGGATTTAAAAACGTTAAACTGGTCATTGCTGGAGACGGTGAAACGCAGAAAATACTTGACTTAGCCGTTAAACTCGGCGTTTCTGATAACATAGACTATAAGGGAGCGGTAAGTGACAAGGCTAAATTGGCGTGTCTTATAAACGAATCTGATGTAGGATTAATACCATACGACGATAATCTTCTCTGGAAAAATTCTCTTCCTGCCAAATTCTTTGAATACTGTGCATGTGGAATACCCGTGATTGCTACAGCCCATGCCGATTCCTTATTAGCAAAAATAATAAATGACTATGAAATAGGTGTATTTTCGCCGCCTATGGATGAAGAACAACTTGCAGAAGCAATTTATCAACTCTACAAAAACGAATCTTTCAGAGAAGCTGCAAGCAAAAAAGCAAGAGTGCTCATAGAAGAAAAATTTGATAGAAACAAAATCGCTGAAGACTTTCTTAGTCTAATAAAGAAGCTAATCTAATTATGATGTTGATTCTGCTACTTTTTAATCAACAATTTCTAAATAACTAACATCCCATTAAACAAAAAGGTAGGAGAATTATCGTATGGTTTCGAACAGTTCGTCACGATGGAAAGTTTTTGCTGTTTTAAACGCGGCGCTCGGTGCCCTAATTGTTTCATTCTTAACCGAAACTTTAATTCTAAGAATAATCTACTCATCTCTATTCTTTTTTATCCTTTACTTTCTGCAAAATATTATCTTCGAGGTGGATGTTGCAAAAAAAGATGATAAGTGTAACGATGGAACAGAATTTCAAAGTAACAGAACATGTCGTGCGATGTTTTTCTTAGGTTTTTTGGCAAGTATCGCCGTAGTTGTTATTCCTGTTCCTCTAGCAATTGCTAATGAACAGTTTTCTGTGATTTTTCTAGGACTGCCTTGGTGGGCTTTTATAAGAATTTTGCTGGGGCTTTTTCTGTTGAGCATATTTCCTGGCTACGTGTTGTATAATAATTTTCTATCAAAGTTTAATTTTGATATGATTGAAACGATTGGGTTAACTTTTGCTTTGAGTTTCAGTGTAAACACTTTACTGGGGTTAACCCTGTTAAAGTTCGATGGACTTTCACTGGCCAACATTCTTATTAGTATGTGGCTTTTTGTTGCGATAGTTACACTAACGAAAATTGTGATCTCTAAGAGGACAACCGCGAGTGTCCAACCTCAACCTTCTCAGTCACCCGGGCGCATGGTCTATTTTTTATTATGTCTAATATTTCTGGTTATGCTTTTTTCTTCATATGCTATTATCCTATCAAGTGATGTCGCCGATCCAGCATTAGGAGGCGACATAAACCGATACATTGCAGCTTCAGTTTCAATAACTCGCGGAGAAACACCCCTTTATTTGAGCTTATATGCTCTTCTGTTGGTCTTCACATCTCTAGCGCACTATCTTACTGGACTTCACATTTTCGCTTCTTATATTTGCCTTGAATTTCTTGTTCTCCTAGTTCCAACATCCTCTTATTTTCTTTTCAAGTCGCTGTTTCCAAGAGATAGAAAAGCCCCCGTTATAGGCGCAATTTTTATCTCTATAACTGCAGGTTTTTCCTCCTTAGGTATTTTTGACTTTCTTACGAACTATACTATGGGCGAGCAAAGCACATTCTTGGCACTGAACGCTTTAAACTCAAAGACCGCTCTAAGCGCTTTCGCTTACCAATATTATGTAACACCTCTCGTTTACTCAATTCTTTTCTTAGCCTTGGCCTTTGCATACAGGTACTCTTGCAGAGGCCGAAGACTCAGCGACTTGTTATTATGTGGGTTATTTGCAGTTGTTCCCTTGTTCACACATAGTATTTTCGAGTTTTCGTGTATCCTAGTAACCCTACTCGTTTTTTCACTGTTCTCATCTGTAAAGATGTTTTCGTCTGTGAAGACTGCGATAAAGACTTTTTTAATAATTTGCTTGTCAATTTTGTTGTTTTTTATACCGTTCGAGGTCACAACAGGAGTATACAGTTATACAATCATAAACCATTCATTTCATTTCACCAGCGTTTTCGGTTACAGTGGTTTAATAGATTTCAAGCTTCCTTTGATGGCGTTTTCAACTCTTGTTCTTCTGTTTATACTCTTCCGCAAACGAATAGCGTGCTTATCTTCAGTGGCATATCGAAAAGCTATATCCTTTCTGGACAGGCGTCTATCAAAAATGATGCTTTGGGTCATTGCAACAGTTTTTCTTCTTTTAAAAATTTACTTTTGGAGATCTAACTGGATGAACACCAATATTTATGCGGTGGAGTGGTTGCCATGGTACGTAGTCATTCTTTTGTATGGATTTGCTCCCTATCTAATTATCGTAACTTTACCGTATATCCTGAAAAAAGCGGATCATCGAAACGTCTTATTCATGTTTAGTTGGCTTCTCACGGTGTTCCTACTATCATCGTTATCTCTGCTCAACTCGTCTGTCTTTCCTACAGCCGTTTGGGGTCGTCGTTGGCTATACTTTGCTTCTTACCCCTTATTGGGTCTAGCCGCAATCGGTTTATCTTCCATGCACTTCACTTTGCCATCTGCGCGAGCCATTCTGTTAAAGTTCAGTGCAGTCAAAATTAGATTCAATTTGGATAAGTTACGTTACATTCCGCCAATTTTGCTTATCTTCGCCATATCTTTTTCCTTCTTGTCATACGTTTACCATGTTGAGTTTTTCTATACTGGCACATACACAAAGAACATTTCAGATCCTGAAGCAGAAACCTACAACTGGATACTCAATAACACGCCTGAAAACGCAGTTTTTCTAACACTCACCGATGAAAGTAGTGTTCGAATGGAGTCTCTTGCTTGCAGAAAGTCTTTCGGATATTCAGACGCAGCGGCATCGTGGCCTCTTCAAGCGTTGTTTAATTCACGTCTGCCCGAAGCTCTTCTGTACTCGCTGAAAGAGCTTGATGTCTCCTATATATTTGTCACGCCAAGAGATACTTCATTTATCGTCAAAAACTTTCAGGATAGCTATCTAAATTCTCTGTTGAATGTTTTGCCCGTAGGTTATGAAAGGGACAACATAACATTGTATGCTGTTCCAAAATATCCACTATACGAAGATTCGAATTACGTTCTAGTAAGCCCCAGTATAGACTTCCAAAATATATCCAGTGCACGAGCATCTTTGGCGTTTCATGATGACTTCAGTGCAAACCTGACTGACTGGATGACAATTTCGGGTGACTGGGCAGTTGAAAATGAAGAATTGTATGCATCCGGAAAAGGTGCCGTTAATAATTGGTGCCAAATTGTATCAAATCAATCTTTTTCGAATTTCATTTACGAATATAAATCTAGGTCTATGCGGTCAACGGGTCTACAGTATATTTGGGGAATTTTTAGATTCCTAGACGAGAATAACTTTTACAGTTTTTACGTTGGAAACACCACTTATGAAGTATACGAGTGCGTAAATGGGATTCGTTCTCGTATATCCGGTGGCGCTCTCGGAATCACTCTAAATCTTACACAATGGACTAACGTAACGATCGAAGCAACGTATTCCACAATAAAACTGTATATCAACGATAATTTAATCAAGACAATGCAGGGAACTGGGCGCGAAGGAAAAATAGGTTTGAGTGCTTACGCTGGCTATCATACAGTCTACGACGATGTTAAAGTCACTTCTCTTACGTTGCCAGTGGATTCAAAATCAGCCCTTTTAGGCTACCAGGTTGCATCAAATATGCTTGTGGCTTCTGGCGTCAACTTTACTATAGTGCCTGACGTGAATTTAACAAGGTTAGAGGCGGGTAACATGTATATTTTTCCATATAACTGGCATATCCCCCAAAATTTGGTATCTAATCTACAAGAGTATGTATCTCAAGGAGCACATGTGATATTTCTTGATTCATTATTCGGATCCTTTGACGAATTAGATGCGGTGCAAAGTTCTGTTTTATCATCGGTACTTCAAGTTAAACTGGGAGCTGCTTCTACATATTCGGACATCAGCTTCGAGGATAAAACTATTAATCTAACTGCAAATTGCAATGTTAATAATTTGATTTATAGTAATAACTCTGCTCTCAGAATTCTTTCAAATTATACATCAGAAAACCAAGCAACACCATACATTATCCAAAAGCAATTAGGTATTGGGACGCTGTCGTTCATACATATAACTGGTCTATTAGATTCAACTATGTCGTCGGTAGTGCTTAGGGGAGATCTTCTCAAAAATTCTTTGCATGAGGTTATGAAATCTTTACCTAAACCTGTTGAAACGAAAATTGAACTGACTATACCTTTTCCACATGGCTTTTACAAATTCACGCGATGTAATGATATCCCTACTTTATTGTCTCATACGGACTTGTACGATTACATTTACGTTTATGGCTCCTCAATTGTTTTAAATGGGTCATGTATTGCAGAATCAAACTACGCTCTTATGGCAATGGAGCAGATAATAATTGAAGAACTGGAAATCTCGAATGCGACACAACAATATTATATTGCAAATGAGTCATTATCCTACCTAAGCCTCAAAGGTTCAGTAAACCTCTCGCTAAAAACAGATTACCTAACTTTTTCACCATCAAATGGCGATTCATTAATTACTTTTTCCACATCAACGTCAATCACAATCCAAGTTGATTTGATCGACGCAGAATTGCATATTAAGACGGATAATACGGATTCAAAAAAGCTCTCTTTTACTAAGGGTAACTGTACAATTGTTATTCCAAATGCAGAGTCAAATCTTTTTAAGATTGCTCTTAACCAGCCGATAATCGAGCTAGATGGGAGCCTAAACTTAAAAGAGTGGCAAGGAATATTCTGGTATGGTGATAAAGCTGTCACCGGCTTTGTTTCTGGTTCTAACTCGTGTGTCATCAACGGAAATCTTTCGTTGCAGCCTATGTATTCCTTTGGCGGGGTTCAAATTAAAGTTGAAGATGTACAATACATCAAAAATGTAGAGCGATAATCCTGAATAACTGCATTATTCTGTAACTATGTGAAAGTTTTGTACAAATGGATGTGAAACAGTGGTAAGCGCTAAAATAACATTTGTAAAAATTTACATTCTCAAGATTCCTGTAAAAATTCGTTTAAGTATTGGCGATGTCGGGGAAACTAGCCACTTAATAACTGAGGTTCACACTGACTGTGGCGTAGTAGGTATTGGCGAAGGTACCCCTTATGCCTTCAGGGGGAAATCATACACCGATATCTATAATGCATATTTGCTCTGTACGAAAATAGCGAAGAAGCTGAAGGGAAAACAACTTCAAGAGGCAAAAGATGTGTTGCCTCAAATTCAGGTTAACTTTATGGAAAAATCATTTTTTGACTACGGTCCTTTCTTAGCTCTTGAAACAGCTGTCATCGATGCGTTAAGTAAATTGGACAACGTTCGTTTTGGCGCAACTTTGGGTGGCATTTATAGAAAAAAAGTTCCTGTATGTGGAACTGTTTTTCTAGATACGCCACAAAACATGGCTGTAAATGCTCAGAAATGGATTTCAAAGGGAGTGCAGCATTTGAAAGTAAAAGTGATAGGAAGAAACGAAGTTGACTCTGTTAATCTAAAACATATCCGAGACGCAGTTGGCTATGATCCCTTAATTAGAATAGACGTAAATGGAGCCTACAAGACGGCGGACTGCGCAATTGAGGATATTAATGGCTTGAGCATATATGAAGTTGCAATCGTCGAGCAACCCATACGGTGGAATGACCTTGATGGTCTGAAAAAGTTGAGACGAGCAATTTCGCCAAAGATTATGGTTGATGAAAGTTTGAGATGCCATTCTGATGTCGAGTTAATCTCAACGAAAGGTGCGGCTGACATAATAAACTTTCATCCGTCAAAGCTTGGATGCTTGTCAATAACAAAGAAAGCTATAGAGAACACAATGGATTTTGGATTAGAATTTATGATTGGATCTTCTGTTATGACCGGAATTGGTGTTGCTACTCATCTACATTTAGCAGCATCTATTAAAGAACTACATCATCCATGTGAAGAGACAGGATTAAATGAGATGTTTAATACAGATATACTTGATGAGACTTTGGATGTTGTTGATGGGTGTATAGAATTACCAAATGGTTTTGGTTTGGCAGTTAAAATCGATAAAGGTAAGCTGAAAAAATATTTCATTGATGAGTGCTGTGCAGAAATGTTTTTCAGACATATGGTTTATCGAACATATAATCGAATATCCATTATGAAGCGAAAAATAAGAAAATAAAAATTTTGATGACTGCTAAAGGTTGAAAATATGAGTTTAAAGAATGTATTATCTAGATTACCTAATTCCTTAAAGACGTTCCTTAAGTACTCTTATTCAACTGTTCCTTGTTCAGTGCGTTTAGGCAAGGCTTTTTGGCAAACATATCTTTTTCTACAAATTTCACAATGGTGGACGAGAGAACAATTAGAAAATTACCAGATGGAACAATTAAGAGGGCTCTTGCAGCATACATATGACAATGTACCATATTATCGCAAGATTTTCGATGTAAACAAATTTAAACCAAAAGACATTCACACTTTAGATGATCTAAAGACATTACCTACTTTAGATAAAAACACGTTCAAAAATTCTTTTAAAGAATTGATAGCACGCAACATCAGCGATTATGGGCATTTACAGAATAGTCATACAAGTGGTACTTCTGGAAAACCGCTACATTTTTATTTGGGGTTCTCAGAAACAGAGAGAGAATGGGCTTTTGTGTGTCATCAGTGGTCACGTGTTGGCTATAAACCAGGAGACCCTCGAGTTGAATTGCGTGGACCTGTATCGTCTGGTGCTGGTCAAGTGATCCATGATCCAATAAATAATGTCTTACGCCTTTCTCCGCGCATAGATGATGTAAAAATTGCACAATATTATTTGAAGCGAATGAAATTGTTTAATTCTCCTTTTCTTCACGGGTATCCAAGTGCAATTGCTACTTTTGCACATATTATAAGAAAGCACAATCTTGAAATTCCATTTAAGCTAAAGGCCGTTCTTTTTACATCAGAGGTCGTCTACGATTGGGAAAGAGAGACTGTGCAAGAAGTGTTTGGTTGCAGAGTTTTCTCTCATTATGGCATGTCCGAACATGTTGCAACAGCTGCTGAATGTGAGCGCTCTAACTATTATCATTTTGTTCCACAATATGGCATAACTGAAATCGATCCCAAAACACACGAAATCATAGCGACGAGTTTTCTAAATTATGCTAATCCATTTATCCGTTACCGAACAACAGATATTGCTCAGTCTGTTCTTTCAAAATGCAAATATTGTGTAAGGCATTACTTTCCGATAATTAAGAAGATTCAAGGTAGACTTGAGGATTATATAATAACTCCTAGCGGAACATTAATCCCTCCTGCAATTATCACCCATCCATTCAAAGAACTAAAAAATATTAAGGACACTCAATTGATTCAGGAATCTGTTAATCAACTTGTTTTGTGTGTTGTTCTATGGGATAAACCTGTATCAAAGGCAAGTAAAGCCGAATTAAAGCAGCTTTCCAAGGATTTGCAGGAAATCTTGGGTGTTGATATGCAAATTAAAACTGAAATTATGGACGAAATTGAACTACTGAAATCTGGAAAGTTCAAGTGGATAATATCTAACGTTTCGAAAGGTCTCATTGAAAAAGGTCTAGAAATAAATTGAAAGCGGCACAATCAAAAAACATCGTAAAAGGCGAGTTTTCTATCATTGCAAACAATTTGTAAAAGTTATCGCTGTAGGTGACACCACCCTAATGTCCAAGGAAGGCAAATATCCCTTCCAAAATATCGAGCATCTCTTTACAAGTAAGGATGTTGCAGTTGCAAATCTAAAGGTGGTTCTTACAAAAAGAGGAGTTCTTCTCAAAAAGAGACCTGTTCTCAGAACCAATCCCGAAAACATGAATTTTCTCTGCAAAATTGGATTTGACTTGGTGAATATTGCGAATAATCACATATTCGATTATGGAATAGAAGGATATCGTGACACATTGAATGCATTAGAAAAAACTAGCCTAAAATACATTAGATGCCTTAGAGAAAGACAAAAATATTCCCTGAATTATTGAAAAAAGGGATAAGATTAGGTTTTCTAGCATATATACATCCAACTGAAAAATTGGAACATATTGTCCGAGACAACATAAATCTAAAGAAAGAAGTAACCGTAGTGATAATTTCTTTTCATTAGGGTGTAAAGTATACTTTTTATCCGATGCCAATTCAACAAAAAATCGCAAGAATATCAATCGATTGTGGCGCCGATGTTATATTGGGTATCACCCTCATGTAATTCAAGGAATCGAAAACTATGCGAAAGGAATTATAGTTTATTCGCTTGGTAATTTTTAGTTGCTTCCACCAAAATTGGCAATATGGGTGCATTCGAATACCTCAATGTGGGTTTAGTGGTAGAACTTGGTTTTTCAATAGAAGGGTTGGAAAGTTATCAAATAATTCCTATAAAAATCGGCGGTAATTATGAACATAATGAAATGAATTGAAAAGAAAAAGAGTTCCTTCGTTTTCTCAATATTATTTCAACACAGCCAAAAGGAAATCAAATTTCAGAAAAACAATGGTTTGAAATGTCTGCAGAGGCTTATGTCCTATCCGCGGCAGAAGCATGGTTCTTTCGCATAAAGAAATATGGTTTTTTACATTTCTTGCAGTTTGTCTTTTGGTTGATGCAACCTTTTACAATCAAAATGATTAGGGGATTTGTTAGAAAGAAAATTCGATTGGGGGATACAATTGGACGAAATAATATTCGTTTTCTTACGGGCGATTCAAGTTCATAATTGAGTTAAAAAGCCTGGAAAAACAAGCATTTTAGAATAATGCAAGAGTTCAAGTAAAACGCCTTATTTGTGAGGTGCGCGTACCATTTGAGGGATATAATGTTTAAAGAAATTAAAGCCAGAAATTTACGTTTAACCGTATTAGGTTGTGGCTATGTTGGTTTACCTACTGCGGCGCTGTTTGCTAACGCCGGCTTCCATGTTATTGCTTTGGACTTAAACTCTGAAATCGTCAAATCTGTGAATAGTAAATTTAGCCCCATCAACGAGCCTGACCTAGATGAACTTGTATCGAATAATATCAAATCGGGCAGACTGCAAGCTACGTTAAACTCCATTGAGGCTCTTACTCAAGCAGACATCGTTATAATTTCCGTCCAAACCCCCATCGATACAAACAAAAAACCAAACTTGTCATTTTTAATGAATGCCTTAGAAAACGTAGGCAAAAACCTGAAAAAACAAATGTTCGTAGCAGTATGCAGTACAGTGCCGCCTAGAACAATGCAAGAAACAATTAAACCACTGCTAGAATCCCTAAGTGGCTTAAAAGCTGATACCGACTTTTACTTAGCTTACGTGCCTGAAAGAATCGCACCAGGAAAAGCTCTCCGAGAATTCGTTGAAAGCCCAAGACTTGTCGGAGGCATCGGATCAAACAGCACAAAAATAGCCACAGAACTATTTCGAACTGTCTGCAAAAAAATAATCGAAACCGACGCCACAACCGCCGAAATCGCCAAAACCGCCGAAAACACCTACAGAGACGTCAACATAGCCTTCGCAAACCAACTCGCAATAATCTGCGAAGAACACGGCTCAGACATAACAAAAGTAATCGAACTCGCCAACACCCACCCAAGAGTCAATATACACACATCAGGACCAGGCGTAGGCGGACCCTGTCTAACCAAAGACTCCTACCTACTAACCCACAAATCTAAACCTGCAGACTATGACATAATCAAGACAGCCAGAAAAATCAACGACAACATGCCAAAACACATCGTAAAACTAACTCTAAAAGCATTAAAGAACACAAACAAAAACGTCAGAAACAGCAAAATAGCCATACTAGGCACAGCCTACAAAGCCAACGTCGACGACTCCAGATCCAGTCCATCAGAATCAATCATCCAAAACCTAATAGACCTAGGCGCCGAAACCATCGCCTACGACCCACACTGCACAAACACCTTCGGAGCCAAGAAAGCAACTTCCCTACATGAAAGCATTAAAAATGCCGACTGCCTAATCATAGCAACCGACCACACAGAATTCAAAAACCTAAACCTCACCGAAATCAAACAATCAATGAGATCCAAACCAATAATCATCGATGGCAAAAGAATAATCAACCCAAAAAATGCAGAAAAATTAGGCTTCACATATTATGGTATAGGCTACGGCAAACCAAGTGATTAGCGATGAAATTCCGAATTATAATCACGTTGAAATGATAAAAGGCCACTAGCCAATATACAAAACAAGAGAGAAAAATCAAGTATACCTTCTCAGCTATTGAATGGTTGAACAACATTGACTACTGCATCATCGTAACCAAATGGCAAGAAGTAAAAAAACTCAAGCCAGAAGACTCGAACAAAACATGAAAAACCTCATCCGAATCGATGGAAGAAGAATAGTCAACCCAGTAGACTTCAATAAAATCAAGTTCAACGCAGTATGTCTTGGAGCTTATATATAATTGATTTTTGAGGTTTTTCACCGTTTAGGAATTTATATGTATTACTCCATAACGTGTAGAGGATAATGCAATACAGAACGACCAAAAAGACAATCTTCGTTTAGGAATTTCCATCTCTAGCAAACAATTCGTCAACCACTACTAGTTTTTTTCTATTCTCCAATAATCAACATATTCAGCATATCTTTTCTGATAGATATTATTGTTTTTGATAAGAATCCGAAGTCTCATTATGTATGCTTTTGTTAATTTCGGATCTTCCAGAGCTTTCATGGCAGCTGCAACTTAATGCAGACATACCTAAGTTTGTCATATCAAGGTAAGACTGGATTTAAAACTAATCAATTATGGATACTCCAGATCTATGGAGTCGCCGCTACTACCTCGTATCTTCCTGTTTTTGTGGTTGTTGTAGTGCCCGAATCTACTTTAACGTCACAGAACCCTAGAGTTGAGGGTACTGTAATGTCAATAAAGTAATGGTCCCATGTGGACTGGTAGGTTGCAGTTTCTGTGGTTAATGTTTCCCCTGAGAGACCATAGCTAATATTTACTGGTTCCTCGGGGTTGGTAATGTAGGCTATGATTCGTATCTGGTCTCCTTCAGCAACCTGTCCTCCCTGAGGCACCCAAACCGAATCTGTGAAACTCCAAACAGCAACACCATCAACAACAGGAGCTCCAGCTACTACCTCGTATCTTCCTGTTTTTGTGGTTGTTGTAGTGCCCGAATCTACTTTAACGTCACAGAACCCTAGAGTTGAGGGTACTGTAATGTCAATAAAGTAATGGTCCCATGTGGACTGGTAGGTTGCAGTTTCTGTGGTTAATGTTTCCCCTGAGAGACCATAGCTAATATTTACTGGTTCCTCGGGGTTGGTAATGTAGGCTATGATTCGTATCTGGTCTCCTTCAGCAACCTGTCCTCCCTGAGGCACCCAAACCGAATCTGTGAAACTCCAAACAGCAACACCATCAACAACAGGAGCTCCAGCTACTACCTCGTATCTTCCTGTTTTTGTGGTTGTTGTAGTGCCCGAATCTACTTTAACGTCACAGAACCCTAGAGTTGAGGGTACTGTAATGTCAATAAAGTAATGGTCCCATGTGGACTGGTAGGTTGCAGTTTCTGTGGTTAATGTTTCCCCTGAGAGACCATAGCTAATATTTACTGGTTCCTCGGGGTTGGTAATGTAGGCTATGATTCGTATCTGGTCTCCTTCAGCAACCTGTCCTCCCTGAGGCACCCAAACCGAATCTGTGAAACTCCAAACAGCAACACCATCAACAACAGGAGCTCCAGCTACTACCTCGTATCTTCCTGTTTTTGTGGTTGTTGTAGTGCCCGAATCTACTTTAACGTCACAGAACCCTAGAGTTGAGGGTACTGTAATGTCAATAAAGTAATGGTCCCATGTGGACTGGTAGGTTGCAGTTTCTGTGGTTAATGTTTCCCCTGAGAGACCATAGCTAATATTTACTGGTTCCTCGGGGTTGGTAATGTAGGCTATGATTCGTATCTGGTCTCCTTCAGCAACCTGTCCTCCCTGAGGCACCCAAACCGAATCTGTGAAACTCCAAACAGCAACACCATCAACAACAGGAGCTCCAGCTACTACCTCGTATCTTCCTGTTTTTGTGGTTGTTGTAGTGCCCGAATCTACTTTAACGTCACAGAACCCTAGAGTTGAGGGTACTGTAATGTCAATAAAGTAATGGTCCCATGTGGACTGGTAGGTTGCAGTTTCTGTGGTTAATGTTTCCCCTGAGAGACCATAGCTAATATTTACTGGTTCCTCGGGGTTGGTAATGTAGGCTATGATTCGTATCTGGTCTCCTTCAGCAACCTGTCCTCCCTGAGGCACCCAAACCGAATCTGTGAAACTCCAAACAGCAACACCATCAACAACAGGAACTGTAGTTTCTGTGTAGACTGCTGTTATTGTTCCTGTTCCGGTTATTGTGGTGGTTGTTGTGGCTGCGTTTACTTCGTTTACTGTTATTGATCCGGTTTGTGTCCAGTGGCTGAATTGGTATCCTTCTGCTGGGGTGTATGTTATAGTGTAGGTTGATGCTTCTACGTTAACTGTATCAGGCAAAGCATAGGGTGTGCCATCAAAGGTTATAGTACCCAAATTAGATGTAGTATCAGGATCTTGTATAGAACCTAAATCAACACCATAAGTTACAACAGGTTCAGCTTCTGTAGTGAAAGTATAGGACATGTTAGTCCATAAAGTCCCATCTGTTACGTTTACCCACCAAGTGTACTCTGTAGAGTAAGCTAATCCGGAAACAGCTAAACTGTAAGTTCCATCAGAAACTCCTAAAACAGACCCGGATCCAACATCAGGAACAGTAGATAGGTAATAGTCCATCAAGTCTCCTTTAGCATCAGTTAGGGTAAAGTTAAGCAAAGTTGTATCCACTGAAACGTCTACTGCTGCATTTGCTGGATTAGGACTAGAAACAACCGGTGGCTGCGATGCTAAAGACTCTTCGTTGCCTATTTGAGAAAACAAGGCGGGATACATCTGATTGTTAAATGAAGTCAATATGTAGCTGGCTGAACGGGCTGGATTGGAAATTCTGATTTCATCAAGACTTCCATCTAAATACCGGCCAGAATTGTAAATGCATCTTCCAATTTCAAGAGGGACATCCTCATTATTAAAAATTGAAGATATTGTAGTGTCTAAAATGGTTGGGATTTGTTCTCCATTGACATAAAATACTGGAACAGTGTTTGATTCCCAAACAACAGCTACATGATACCAAGTGCCCACTGATGGAATAAAGGGAGCATAGTAATAATTAAAATTACTTCCATCGGCAGATCCAAAAAAGCTTAAAACCTGCCCATAGGTGGCATGGTTTTGGTAATCAACAAACCAAGCCATATCTCCAGCAAAATTATCAAATTTGTTTAAAATTGTTTGGCGCCGTGTAGTGTCATCTAAATTCAACCAAAAACTTGCAGTAAAAGCCTCAGCATATCCAGCAAAAGTGTCACTGTGTGGAAACTGCACATAACCGCTATCACCATCAAACGCGTATGCACCACCAATCACTCCTTGTGCACCTTGGGCAACAACCCCAAAAACAGAACCCACATGAGCTGAGCTTGTAGAGTCCAAACAATCAGATCCTTCTTCAGAAAGATGCAAAACCAGCTTGTAGCTTGCATCCCAAACACCTGCTGAATCCTGTTGATTAACAGCTCCAGGATTATTATAATACATAAAAAAGTTAGTGTAATCACTTGAAGACACAAAAGGCAAATTCACCCAAGCAGTAAGCTGACCAGTAGCGCTGTCAAAAGACTCGATTTCATGACTAAGCTTTGTTCCACCATAATCCACAAAAACAATATCATCACCGTCCGGTTGCACAGCACCAATCAAATCAGAATCCAAAATATCCACTAAAACCGGAAAATTAGTTTGATCTTCACTAACATGGAAAGGATCAATGGTTATGGTTTTACGGTTCTGCCAATCACTATTCCACCATTCTGGAACAGACATAGTGGTGAAAGAATAGGATGCAGTTCTAAGATGCGAACCGTCATCAGCAGTAACAGTCCAAGAATAAGATGTTCCATAATCAAGACCAGTTACAGGAACACTATAACGTCCATTACCTACATTTGCTCCACTTCCTGAACCAATGTTTGGCGAAGTAGTAATAACATAGTTAATGGGATCACCCCAATAGTCTGAAAGTTCAACACTTAATTCAGAAACCAATGGAACACCTGTTGCTCCATCTCCAGGATAAGGATTCTTTATCAAAGGAGCCTGAGAAGCTTGCAAGGGCACATATTCTGCTGCCCCCATTCTTCTTTCACTATAAAACTGAACCTCAGATCTTGGCCGAGGAAGATTAACATCAGGATGATTCCAAGCTTTGGCTGGAGTATCAAAAGCCCAAACTCGTCCACCTTGAGATCCATCACCATGATATCCAAAAACAATCTCTACATACCCATCATTATCAATGTCTTGAGCAGTGGGACGAGTAGGATAGTTGTATGCAGTAAACAAATACTCATCAACCAGATAGAAACCTTCAACATCATCATAGCTGAAAACATGAACACCACCCTGGGAACCTTGATCCCAACTGGTAGTCACAATATCCATCCGTCCATCTCCAGTAACATCAGCTATTAAAGGACCCATGAACATGTAACGATAAGTCGGATTCTCAACTGTTCCATTCCCAAGCCCCGTTTCACCCAAAAGCCTTCCATCTATTGTCCAATCAACCAAATCAAAAATAACAAGATCTGGAGAAGTATCACTATGTTCACCGTCTGCAACAAGAATCTCCAAGTTCCCATCACCATCGATATCATAAACTGAATGCTGATAATGACCAGCCAAAACATCATCAAATCTAAAACTTAGATCTTTTCGAATTACACTGCCATCCATATTGTAAACTGCAATTCCTCCCCTATGCTCAGAAGAAATCACATCCAGTTGCCCATCTCCATTGACGTCTGCAAGAACGGGTATGTTACTGCTGACCTCCAAAGTATTGTCGTTCCATCTGGGAGCCAAATCAGTTGCTGAATAAGAGATAACACCCTGACCCATAGGTCTGCGTCGATCGCCCATGTATAATTCAAATTCTCCATCTTCATCAATATCAGCGATCGACAATCCACCTGAACAGGATCTCCAACTCCATTGGGTAGCAAGAATTTGTCCATCATGAGACAGTTTTACTACTTTTCCAGTTCCATCATATCCATCTGGATCAGTATATATGTCGGTAGTAACTGTGAAGATTTCTTTGAAACCATCTCCGTTAACATCGGCTATAACTGGACTGGAATGGCTTGTACCACCTAATCCACCTGTATCTCCGGGACTTTCAGGTATTCTCCAAATCGTATCTCCTGTGAGGGCATCAAGAACCATTATGCCGGTCATGTCCGATTCTAAATACCAATTAAGAGGAACAATAATTTCCCAGTTGCCATCGTTGTTTAAGTCAGCGATTTGGGCTTGACACCAAAAATAAATGTACGGATCTTCATGCGCCCAAATTATTTGACCAGTACGTGGATCCAGACAAGTAATGTGTCCAGTGTTGGGCCATATTATTTCTTCATAACCATCTCCATTAATATCAACAATTAGAGGTGATTGAACACCACTAGACAATCTAGGACTAGTCCATTTAAGGGAAAGCACATTGGTGGGTTGTGCTTTTGCAACAAAAACAAATAAGGGAGCTGAGAATAAACTAACAAAAAGAACAAAAATTGTAATATACGTCAAAAATTTTTTATTAATTAAACCATGAACTAGCATAACATATCATCTTTCTGGAGGCAAATATCGATTAATTTAGTTAAAAAAATGAAGTATTAAAAGACTCATGGGTATTTGTTATAGAACATTACACTATATTTTAATTCGATTACAAAATCAAATTTAACCGCCATTTTAGCGATTAAGAAAATCATTACGGATTAACCATACAAAATATTTATTATATCGCAATACACAATATAGATTGCTGAGCGAAAAAGTGAGCTAAAGTTGAAACTAACCCCACTCAAAAACGTAGCAATAATCAGTCTGTTGTTAGTTATGACCTTTAGTTTGATAATAAATTCCTACGCAGCCCCTACATCCACCACATCTGTAACTATGAATGCGTTTGGCTCAATAATAAAAACCCCTTCTGAAATCTCATTAACTTACAATAGTTCCCCAGTTGCAGTTAATGCATTTGTAAACGGTAACTCTATTTTGAGTGGAACTTCAATTCAAATCCCAATCGGCTCTTCTGCTAACATACTAGCAGGTGAAATTCAAGATTACAGTTTTAGCCATTGGCTAATAAACGAAATTGAATACACTTCTAACCCTTTAATAATTGACCAAATCAACGAAAACATAAACATAAATGCACTCTACAATTACAACTCTTCACCAGAATCAGAAATGATTGTTGGAGTAAACATGTGGAGCGGAACAGCGGTTAACCAATTCCAAGATAGAGATATTCCCTTACTCAACCAAGCTGGTTTAAAGTATATTCGAATAGGAACAGGAGTTAGAGACTCTTTCGTTGATGCAGCCCTAGCTGCTGGCATTGACGTTATTGGAACTTTTGGAACAAACGGGCTTCCAGACCTAAACGCATTTGGAGACTACGTCTATAATCGAGTATTACACTTCAAAGGAAGGGTAAATGCTTGGGTAGTATTTAATGAAGCTAACTATGATGGATTTAATGGAAACGCTCAAGGGTACACTCAAGCATTACAAACAGCATATACCCGAGCAAAACAAGCAGACCCAAACGTAAAAATAATTACAACCAACTTTTTGTCCACCGAAGGAGGATTAACTTTTCTTCAACAAATGTACAATTACGGGGCAAAAGGCTACTTTGACATTTTAGGAATTGATCCATACTGTTATCCTGAACCTCCAACAGAACCTAATCAAGATCCATGGGGCCATACTTTCTGGAACGTTCCAGCACTTCATGATTTAATGGTTCAAAAGGGGGACGGCGACAAACCAGTTTGGATAATAGAATTTGGTTACAGAACCCCTTCAACTAAATACCCATTGGGACACTCAACAGTAGTCAGCGAAACACAACAAGCAACCTATTTAATCGAAGCTTTAGAATTAGCTCAAACTTGGCCATGGCTAGAAAGATTCTACATATACGAATGGATGGACTCCGCAGACGTTGACTTAGGATACTGGGGACTTTTAAAAGAAGACTACAGCGCACCCTACGAACTCAAACCAGCATATTACGCAGTAAAAGAATTTCTCATAAACTAAAAACTTGACAAAATCTACAAACCATAAGTTAAGTGACCAATAACACGATTTTTGTGGAACCCTTGCTTATTTTCTAGACATAAACAAATAGATTGCTTGTATTGTTCGAGCAACTATAAGGGAAAAAGCTAAGCCCGAAATCCCCATTAACTTCTCTAGAGCAATTAGTCCAAATGTTAATGAAACTAAATATATTAACCCAGCAATTAAGACTGTTCTGCTTTTTTCTTTCCCAAGTAGACTGGAAGTTAATATAGCAACGATGGTTGTTGGGACAATCGCTAGACTCATGATTTGAACAAGAGGTATGGACTCGATAAAAGTGGGAAACAATTCTGGTATCAGAAAGGGCGTAAAAAAATAGGCCACCATGCCAACCATGATAGATATGGCGATTCCAATAATTTTAATTTCTTTCTTGGCTATGCCACTAGATTCTTCAGGTAAAAGGTACTGAGAAAGACTGGCGGGAATTATTGTGAGAAACATGAAAAATTGAAAACCTAATTGGTAAAGACCAAGGATGTAGTAACCAAGTAAAGCACCGATAATTACTTTATCAAAATAATTAGCCAATTGTTGTCCAATGAGATTGTATCCGTAACTATGAAGGGCAAAGTTTCTTTTTTCTTTAAGATTACCAAAGTTGAGGCTAAAGTTTTTGATTACATTATAAAAATATCGATAGCTGAAAACTAAATGACCTAGAAAATATCCAAGTAAAATGCCTACTATACCAAGGGGATAGTAAAGCAGAAGAGATAAGGTAACTTGAGTTATGCTTTGTCCAATTGATATGTATGCATATTGGCGATATTTTTTTTGGCCCAACAATTCGGATTGGGTCATAGTAAAAAAAATTGTGGTTGCAGCAACAATTCCGGAAACCCAACTAAAGCAAGAAATAATCAATGCTGAGACTATTCCAGTTATAAAAGTGAAGCAATTAGCTTCATGCAAAAGATTTTTTTCACCTTTTGCTAAATATGTTATTACAGTAAGATTCAATCCAACTATACCCACCCCCGCACTGACATGGGCTATTGCTAAGTAATAATTGGCAAGTCCATATTCATTCACATTTAGTATCGAAGCAACTATTAACCAAAAAAATGCGCCCAAAACTATAGGACCAAACCCACCAATAGTAGTGAAGACTAAACCAACATTATCTTTCACCAATTTGTTTAGTCGGTTCACCACAATTGCTTTGAAAAAATTATTTTCAACTGATTTTTGCTTTTCTTGTTTCATGGATAATCTGTCCGGTTCCTAAATTGAGTTTTCACAGGTTAACATTCACAAATTCTTCATCCATTTTTTAAAAATAATTTGATTATTTTTAGATTATGCTATCATCGTATATTCATAGGGCAATAACGAACCGATATAAACGTATAGAAATCCTTTATGAAGGCTTCAATAGTATTATGTAAGCATTAGTCTTTATTCCAGAAGCAAAAACACTAAGACTAATCCACAAAATGATGATAGAAACTTAAAATTAAAATAGATAAAAAGATGATAACAAATGAAAAAACTGAAAACCGTAATACTGTTAATAGCTTCAATAACATGCAGTTTATTCTTTTTATCCACAAACATCAATGCTGATGATACACTATGGAATTATTACATTGGAGAAAGCATCCAAGAAGTAAAAATTTCAAATGATGGAAACACCATTATACTTTTTGATGCAAGCGGCACACTAACAGTATTAGATCAATTTGGCAATTTGAAATGGACTAACAAGTTCACTCAATCTCGATATAATGTTCCAAATATTGGATCCATAGCAATATCAAGCGATGGAACAACGATTGCAACAAGTTGTCTACAAGAACATGAATACGGAAGAATTGAAACAAAATGCTTTGACCAAAATGGAGAAACTTTATGGTCAAATTCATATTATGGCAATTTAGAACTATCAAGAATACGCTCTTCACTTTCACTTTCCAGCGATGGACAACTTTTAACTTTTATTGGAATGGTAGAGGACAATCGAAGTGGTTTTCTTTATCACCGAAACGGAACAGAAATTTGGTTGGATGATCAAAAAATACCAACAGAAATTAAAATATCGGGCAATGGAAAATTTATTCTAATCGAAGAGAATAGTGGATTTTGGGAACCTTCTCGATACGGTCGATTACACTATTTATCAAAAGAAAAAACAGTACAATGGTCTGAAGAATATGACATACATTACACTTCTTCATCCATCTCATTTGACGGTTTCACAATCGCCACGACTCTTGAGGATGGTCAACTTTACGTTTTAAACCAGAGGGGAGACAAAATTTTTAGTTACTCAGCCAATCCAGCAACACAATTAGTCGTAGATGTTTCAGCAGATGGGTCTTCAATAGCACTGGGTTCAAATGAAAATCAGGTTATCTTTTTCAATAGAAATGGAAGTACACTATGGAATTATGAAACTACATCTGCTGTCCAATCAGTATCGTTATCTGAAAATGGATCATCATTAGCTGCAGGTTGCGAAAATGGAATGGTGTACTTATTATCCAAAGAAGGAAACCTTCTTTGGAGTTACAAAACACCGAATTCAGCTAAAGTTTCAATTTCAAATGATGGAAACAATTTAGCAATAGGATCTGAAGACAAAAATGTCTACTTCATACCCGAATTCCCATCATTTACAATTCTGGCAATAATGTGTACAATCTCTCTATTAATGACATTCTACAAAAAAAGGATAACATCTAGAAGGAACAACATTTCATAATTTAACGGTTGACAGTAAAACAGGACACTAACGTATTTGGTTGAAGTTTTAGAGTTAACTCAAACGGGACCTTGGTTAGACAGATTCCAAAAATACGAAGGATGTATTCACCAGACCTTGACCTAACACATTAGAAACTAATTAAAGGATATCAACGTGCACCATATGAGCCCAAACCAGCATTATGCAGTAAAACAATTATTTGCAAACCAAAAGATAGTTTTAATGATTGATGAGTTTTTTATACAATTATAAAATTTTTCCTAGAATTGCTAAGAATAACCTGCAAAAAACAAGCCAATTTATTATAGATTTATTATATTTAACTGCAAAAATAAGTGAATAATTTCATAACAATAAAATCAATATAAACATAATTCTATTTTGACTTAATTTTGTTGCAAAACAAAATTGGAAAAAATTAAAAGAAAATTTTGCAACAAAGTATATGAATTTACTAACAATTCTGAAATGCGTCTAGACAGCGAGGCAAATAAAAATGGAGAAAAAAACCAGAACCAACTTGGCAAAAACATTTCGAAACAGAATAAACTCATCTAAGAAATATTTGCCTAAAAGAAAAATGTTTTCAGCTTTTCCTAAAGTTGTACAACGTGGACTTGGACTTCAAAGAAAAAATCTGCTGATTTGTGCACTTACTTTAATTGCAGTAATCTTCAGCAACACCATATATATCGGATTTCCTGCCACCAACACTAGCTCTTTTGTTGTTGACGATAAAGATGCAGTATTTGTAGGAAACTGGGGCTACTCATCATATATCCCAGGATTTTACGGCGAAGGCTACAGATACAACTATCCGGGCAGCACCCTAGATACTGCCACGTGGTCATTTAACATACCACAAGCAGGCTCATGGGAAGTATTTGCCATATGGTCCAGCTACAATAACAGAGCAACAAACGCACCATACACAATAAACCACGCAAAAGGAGAAACAACAGTCACGGTAAACCAACAACGCAACGGCGGAGAATGGATAAGCCTAGGAACATACAACTTTGAAGCAGGGCAAACAAACGTAAAACTAACAGACGACGCAAACAACGTAGTAATCGCAGACGCAATAAAACTTGTACCCATAAACACTTCACCAACACCACCACCTGAACCAACTAGCTCTTTTGTTATTGATGATAAAGATGCGGTATTTGTAGGAAACTGGGGCTACTCATCATATATCCCAGGATTTTACGGCGAAGGCTACAGATACAACTATCCGGGCAGCACCCTAGATACTGCCACGTGGTCATTTAACATACCACAAGCAGGCTCATGGGAAGTATTTGCCATATGGTCCAGCTACAATAACAGAGCAACAAACGCACCATACACAATAAACCACGCAAAAGGAGAAACAACAGTCACGGTAAACCAACAACGCAACGGCGGAGAATGGATAAGCCTAGGAACATACAACTTTGAAGCAGGGCAAACAAACGTAAAACTAACAGACGACGCAAACAACGTAGTAATCGCAGACGCAATAAAACTTGTACCTACAGAGACATCATCAACACCACCACCCATTGATGATCCACAAACTACATCAAAAATGGTCGTTGGCGTAAACTTTTGGGGCGGAACAAAAGTTACAGAGTTTCAAGCAAGAGATGTCCCACTACTCAAAGAAGCCGGAATAGAACATCTAAGGGTCGGAGTAGGAATATCAGACTCTTTAGTTAATGCAGCATTGGACGAGGGAATAGATGTAATAGGAACTTTTGGAACAAATGGACTTCCAGATCTAAACACATTTGGAAACTATGTCTACAACAGAGTATTACAATTTAAAGGCAGAATAAACGCATGGGTAGTATTTAACGAAGCGAACTGGGAGAGCTTCCCAAAAGATCCGCAAGGATACACCCAAGCCCTTAAAGTAGCATACACAAGAGCAAAACAAGCAGACCCAAACGTCAAAATCATAACTAGCAACTTTCTATCTACAGAGCCAACATTATCATTCCTAAAAGACATGTACAACGCCGGAGCCGCAAACTACTTTGACATACTAGGAATTGATCCATATTGCTTCCCAGAAGCTCCAACAGAACCCAATAAAGATCGATGGGGACATACATTCTGGAATCTTCCAGCAGTTCATGAACTAATGGTTAAAAACGGAGATGGTGACAAACCAATTTGGATAATAGAATTTGGTTACAGAACCCCTTCAACTAAATACCCATTAGGACACTCAACAGTGGTTAGCGAAACAAAACAAGCAACCTATTTAGTAGAAGCTTTAGAATTAGCTCAAAATTGGCCATGGCTAGAAAGATTCTACATATACCAGTGGATGGACTCCGCAGACGTTAACCTAGGAAATTGGGGAATCATAAAAGAAGATTACAGGGCACCCTACGAACTCAAACCAGCATACTACGCAGTAAAACAATTTAATACAGATTAAAACCTCAAAAATTAACCCCTCCCCCACTTTTTTTCAATCCTATTTTATATTCACCATTTTTCGGTTAACCAAGTCCTTATGTTTTCGGTAACCAGCAAACAAGCTAAAAAGTAATAAAAAAACTGCAATAATCAAATAATTTACAAGCAAAAAACCAATTCCTAAATCGATGTTTTCACCTACTCTAGAACCGAATAAAGATAAAAAAACACTTTTTTCATAAAATGTAACGTCTTTGAAAACAATTTGTACAACCCAAATTAAAATTCCCAAACCTAAAAAAAACAGAACTATCAGGATTGCATCAAAAATATTGTAGTTATCATTTTGAACAACTGAATCTTTCAAATTACAAAAGGATACAAGATTCAAAAACACACACACCATACCCATCAGATAAGCGTAAGTGCATATAATATTATAATTTTGCCACTTAATTTAATTAAAAGGTCCGAAAAAAGTTAAACATAGTTTTCGTAGACATGATTAAAAACTAATTTTTATGAATACTATTTTGAATCAAATAAGGTATTTTATCCAATTCATTCAGCTTTACTAAAGGAATATCATGTGATTTACAAAAGGACCTAGTTTTATCAAACAGATCCATTCCTATTGCAGGAACATTCATTTTAGTTGCAAATACTAAAGGGTGAAATCGTGTAGACACAACCAAATCCATCAACCCAATTATTCCCATAATTTGCTGAGGTTTGTAAGTGTTTTTTAAAACTTTAAAATTATCATTATTTATTTTCCTCTTAAGCCATTCACCATACAGTAAATCTCTATCCAATGCTTTATCCACATGACTTGTAAAAGGAATGAAAAAAATTTCTATATCTGAATTCGTATTCAAAATTTCTTTAAGAAATCGTAAAAAAGAGAAATACAGTTCATTATTCCCTAAGAATTGTGATACAAATCCAATTCTAAGGCATCCTTTTTCAAATCGAAAACCTTCTTTTTCCAGTAACATATATGCTGCTCGTCGAGAGACCGGTTCCACATTAAAAGCGGGATCAGGAACAACAACAACCCTTTTTTTTACGCCTAAACACAAAACCCGTTTCATACTTTCCTTATCCCTTACTGAAACATTATCAGCAACACTGAAACTAATTCGCGCAAGTATTTTCCCCAACTTACTAACATTTGACGAAAAACCAACAGCCAAAAATGTTAATTCTTTTCTGAAAATTTTTGCGATTATTCCCAACAAAGAATACTTTATCGCCATTTTACCCTGATTTTGAAATAATTCTCCGCCACCAATTATAACTTCATCTGAAAGTATCAAATCAAACAAATTTTTACGACGAGAAGTTATTTGATGAAGTTTTGTAGTTTCAAATGGATTGCGAGAAAAAACAACTATTTCATTATTGCTTACTCCCTTAACGGATATCAAATACTTTAAAATCCCTGATAAAATTGCTTCATCACCGATATTACCAGTACCATATGCACCAACAATCAAAACAGTCTTGTTTACCACGATAATCACCTTATAGGCTATACATCAATATTTCATTGAAAGTTGTCTTGCCATCCATGTAAAAAGCCAAAATAATTTCTTCTTAAAACCAACACAATATGGTGGTTGATTAAATTCATAGTGAACCTAATATTAAAACCACAAATTGACCCCAAATTAAACACCAAAATCTCCGTAGCTATACTTAGTCATTTCAATAAAATCTTTACAATAAAACATTTGCCCATTATTTCAAAAAATTATTTTATTTTTCCAATTTCACTGATTAGATATTCCAGAAAAAATCGGGCATAGTTTAGAGCTAAAGAGTGTCTGGGTACGACCAAATAGAAATTGCATCGTCCCTGTAAATAAGATTATAATTATCATTTAAAAACTGTTTAAGCTCAAATCTTAATGTTTCAATCTCGGATGCTTGAATAGGCGACCAAATGTTTCCGAAATATAAATAGAGATTTAAGTCATTGAAAGCACAAACTAAAGTGCCTTTTTGATTTAGTTTATAAAATTCTTCCAATTCCATTGGAAGGGGTTTGATCTTATCGAAATCAGCAGGCTCAAGTAAGAAAACTAATCGGGAGATTACATCAGCTCTTACAAATTGATACTTTGAGATGTTAATGTTTTCTTCAAAAAATGATTTTAATCGAATAAAATCGGGTGTTACCTCTCCTATATCAACGGGATTAATCGATGAATCATACAAATGAACAGGGGCAAAACTGTGTGCCCACAGACCCAAAAAGCTTGAAAACACAATTGCAGTTAAAACTATAAACACTCCAATTTTGCTAAAGCTTCTTGAAATATTTTTGATTTTACTATAGAACAATGCAGAAAGAAACGTTAGAAACGGGGCCATGAACAATATAATTCTTACGGGTTCAATTCTAAAAATAACATTAATTACAAGAATAAATCCGAAACCAAAAACAGAATAAATGATAAAAAATTTTTCTTGCACAACCGATTTACTTCTCCAAAGAATTAAAAGTCCAAACATTGCCATCCCATATAACATCAAGTCACGAAAACCCAAAACAGGGGAAACCCACTGGGGCGTAAGTACGGATGGATATGATATTGTAGCCTGAGTAACAATTCTTTCAAGCCCCAAATCTTTAAACAATAAAAATAGTCTAGACAGAATTGTTGGAAAAATTAATTCCCCCTGTGTAGACCACCAAAAAATCAAAAAAATAGCAGTCAAAAAACCTACAACTAAAAACAGTTTCGTTCGAATTGGAGAAACAAAGCTATCCAACTGTTCCCAACGACCCAGCCGTTTTGCAAAGACGTTAATAATAAAAAAAACGAAAAGGAACAATGTGATAGTTAAAGCCGTTACATGATGTGACAATACAAGAGTCGGAATTAATACCAATAAAATTACTAAGTATCTTTTATCAAACCGTTCAAAATTTAAAACATATAAAAAGTAAATTATTGGCATGAGCATAGCAAGTGCTAGACTTTGTCTTACGTATTGCATTTGCCAAAAAATGGCTTCCGGATAAATAGCATAAAGAAGCAAAGCAATCAAAGTAACATCCTTTCTTAAATTCAATCGAATTAGAAGTTTTTCAAAAAACAAATATAGAAAACCAAACGATACTAAAGCTAAAACATTCGGAAGAATCCAGTTCAAATACAAAAGATCAATCCCAGTAGTAAACGAAAAAATTACACCAAATACATGAAGAGCAGGCCACCCAGAATACCAGGACAGTTGACTAAAGCCACCTGCTTCAGTTGGACGAACAACAGCTTCAACCGCAGTAATATCACCTTGCTGCAAAAATATTTTTTCAACAGCATAATCCCAATAAGCATCACCAAAAGGTATCACATTTCTTGTACTCAAATAGTAAATATTTCGAATAAGAAAAAAAAGCAGTAAAATCTGAAAAATTACAAATTTTGAGTCATGTTCATTTTTAATTATTGAATATACAACAAGAACAGAAAGAATTGCCACTCCAAAAATATAGCTATAGGGCAAAAAGGTCTTGCTGAATACCGAGTAAGAAATAGCAAAAAAAACTATTGCATAAATTGTTACAAAAACCTTTTTCCCAATCAATTTATTTTCCCACTTGCCTGCGGAATAAAGCATGCAACTCTGTTGTAATTAAAGATAATAAACATGAAAACATGTAAGCACTCAACCATATCTAAATCGCCGCATAAGTTTCAATTATTTTTTTTGTAACATCATCCCAACTAAGAACTTTATTTTTTACTTCCTCATAATCAACTGTAGTCCCAATTATTTTTGATATCATAATCGCCAACCTTTTAACATTCACAGGATAATCTATTCCAAAACAATTTTTATTATCAACCCATTCTCTCAAAGCAGAAGAATTCAAAACCAAACACGGAGTCCCAGAAAGTAAAGATTCACCCACAGTAATTCCATAAGATTCCCTAATTGATAGTAATACGAAAAGACCAGACTCGGAGTATTTTTTCAACAATCTATCTCGGCTTATGCTATGATAAAAATTGACGCGATCTTCTATGCCTAATCGAGTTGCAAGCTTTTTTAACTCATTTTCATAGGGTCCAATCCCCACAATTTCAATGTTAACTTCATCATCTAAGGAAGGGAACGCCTCAAAGATATAGTGAATGCCCTTATATTTTTCTAATCTACCGACATACAAAATATTCGTATTCGATTTGTTTCTTAATTTATTACCAGTAAAATCATCGAAATCAAATCCATTAGGAACAATTCTAATTTTATCGTTATCAACACCAAAATTACTCAAAACCAAGTTTCTCTCATAATCAGAAACACAAAAAACTATCTCAGCATTTTCAAAAATCTTTCCACCCAAAAACTTGTAAGGAATATGCAGTAAATTCCTAACAAAATAACTTCCTGCTCCATGATAATGCGGCGTAAATACAAACTTATTTTTACAAATGTTCTGACTGGCATAAAAAGCTGGAAAAGCATGATAATTTTGAGCATGTATAATATCATAATCAGATGAGTTTTTCTTAAGATATAGATCTAAATCTGCAGAAAAATAAAATACGTCATTTAGACCACACGGTCTACAACCTTTAAATCTTTTAATTTTTACACCATCACGAATGATCTCATTCGACAAACTTCCAGTATTATCAACAGTTAAAACATCCACATCAAAACCATTTCTCACTAGTCTTTTACTAATTTCTTCAACATGTATCTCAACACCCCCTATGTGAGGAAAATACCTAGGACAAACTTGAGCAATTTTAATAATAAAAACCTCTATTCTACCCGATTAAACATACAACCAATAAGGATATAAATATACAAAAATGTAAAAAATTATTCATTCCTCATTTTGCACCAAAGCTTTGGATATAACATATAAAAAAACCAACAAAGACACCAAAAGTGGAAAAAAAAAGTGTTAACAATTGCAAAAGGTTGCTTTGCTTGTAAATATGTCGTAATCGGGAAGGAATTGATTTTGTCAACAAAAATTTCAAATACGAATTTTCAGTTTTCAAAGGAGTTAACTTTTTCAATTTATTTCTAAGATGAGCTTTTCCAATACCTTCGAAAAAAGAACGATTCCAAACATATTTCAAGGTGGTTCTACTTTTGATAACTTTGTGATGAACCACAGCTTTTGGGTCATAAATAATTTTTGAATTAGAAATTTCTCCCAAAGCTCTAATTGAAAATTCTGTTTCTTCATCACTTAGAAGTTTTTTCCCAATACGACCATAATCAGTTTTGAAAAATCCAACTTCATCAAATACTTTTTTCCTAAAAGACATGTTACAACCAATTGGATTTCTAACCAACGCCTTCTTTTTGGGCAATCCCTTATAGGAACAACCAATTATCCAATACAACTCTTCAGGAAACCATAGAGGTTTGCCATCTTTCCACAAAGGTTTACTTAAACCACCTACACCTACAACATCAGGATCATCATAATTTGTTACCAAGTTTTTTAGCCAGTTCTCATCTGCAATAACATCGTCATCAAGGAAAACAATAACGTCTCCATTACACTTTTTAACTCCCATATTTCGAGCAAAGGATAAACCAAATCCATCACTAATAACAACCTCGACAGCATTTTTGAGGTGTGACTGATAAAACTTGATTAAATCTTCATCGGGATCTAAGACCAACAAAATCTCATCAGGCTCCAAGCTTTGTTTCTTTACAGAAGCTACACAAGCTAAAACATCCGCCAGCATTTTCTTGGAGTAAGTACAAATAATAACCGAAATCTTTGACGACATGACTTGTCCTCACTATTAACCTGAAGCTTAATTCAAAACTTAGATGTTACGATGAGAATCTCCAATCAGTGATACCCGTTAATAGATTCAGTAATAATTGTTCTAAAAATTCTAAAACCATCTCGAAAAGTGTTAAGATTTGATGTGCCATTTTTTCGTTCATATTCTACGCTTGGAACCTCAACTACAGACAGACCCAATTTCTTTGCTTTAATAAAAACTTCCGCTTCAATCTCAAAATTCGTAGATTTCAAGTGAGGATGAATCTTGTTTAATGCACTACGCCGGAATGCACCAAAACCATAACACAAATCAGAATATTTTGTGTCATGCAAAGTATTAACCACAAACAACAAAAATAAATTACCAACTCTACGAGTTAAAGTCATATCTTTGGTATATCCATGATCCAAAAATCGAGACCCTTTAGCTAAATCTGCACCCTTTTCTATGGCTTTTATGAAATGTGGAATTTCACGAGGATCCATAGATCCGTCGGCGTCCATAAATACAACTATATCTCCAGTAACACAGTTACTAACGAACGCTTCCCTAAGGGCATCCCCCTTTCCATTTCCTTTTTGAAAAATAATTTTAGCGCCCAAACTATTGGCTATTTTCACAGTCTTATCAGTAGATCTTGCATCTACAACTAAAATGTCAGTATAACCAATTTTCTGAAGACCACACAATGTTTCGCCTATATTTTCTTCCTCATTAAGAGTAGGAATAATTATTGTAACGGTTTTAGACTTTGAACAACATTTTAGTATTTCAGGCAACTCTCTAACGTCCTTTTCCTCTTTTTTAGTTATACTATGCACACCCACGCACACCCACAGTTTGATTGAGCAACTTATTTATTCCTCAATGATGATGATTTTTTAGAAAATTCGATTTTAAATTCCAACATTTCTGTTTCCTTGTTCTAAATTGTATGTAATAAGAAAGTTGTAAATATTTAATAAACAACTATGGAGAGTTATTATAGAACTAAATACCATTAAAACTAAAGACGTAAACAAAATTAAAAATTAGATTTTTTAAAATCAAATTATTTTTAAACAATCAAAAAATAATTAGAAATACATATTTAATTACATTTTTATAAACATAAAAACGTAATTTACAGTGCTTAAGAGAGATCAACCTTAATCCACAAACTAACAGTTTTATCATCATAAATAAAATCTCCAATCAAAACATCATATCGCCACAATTCCAAAAACAACTGAAAATAGAACCCCTCTTTGTTTGTATTCCACTCTGAAGAACAAATAATATTGCAAATTTTTCCGTTAATAGAAACTTTCTTTATAGTCAAAAAGTCGTCATAAATCGATGTGTTTAAGATTTGGAAATTGAAAGGTATTTCTGAAAAATTACCATTATCAACAATAACTCTAGATTCACATAAAGTATCAATTTCACTTAAAAGTCCATATCCATCAGCCACAATTGAAGTTTGATTAGCTAATTTTACTAAAATTTTATAATACTCAGATTGCTCAAGTTTGTTTACTATTTTAACAAAAAATGAATAATCCTCATTAGCTTGAACAGCAAATGGATAAGAACCGACTTTATAGTTTGAATCAAGCAGAAAAAATTGAGAATAATTTTCATTTTTTTCTGAAAAAACATTAATTAAATCAAAAACAGGAGAAATGGATACTAAAACAAGAAACATGATTCCTATTTTAAACAAAATGTGAAAATTCTCAAACTTCATAACTAACCACTTAACCTCACTTTAAACAGTATTGTAGTAACGGTTTTTAAATGTCCGATAGTTTAGCATACTAAAAACCAAAACAATTGAAAGCCCTAAAGCAGATAACAATAGAACGGACAAAAATTGATTAGATTCAGAATCAACAGCATCAATCTTCATTTTTTCAACTTTAGCAATTAAAGATCTGCAAATTTCTGTTGTGAACTCTGCATAAAGTTTTGCATCATAAAAATTCTTTGTGTCAAGAGCCAATTGTGCTTGAAATAGAAATTTTGTGGCATTATTGAAAGAATCTAATAACTCTAAAACATCAACATCAAGTTCTTCAATATCTAAAATCGCTTCATAAGCTTGCACCAATAAACCTTCAGATTCATCAACAAATGATGGAACTGCGCTATCATTTTCTGTTGCAAATGTAGGTAAAATCCATATGGAAGATGAAAAACAGATAAGAAAAATAAACAGTAGTCCTTTAAATTTTACGGACAACATAATAATCAAGAACTCAATTACACAATTAAACTAAATCAAGTTTTTTCAAAATTTCTGTTAATAGAAAATATTAGTCAAACAACTTTTAATCTTTAGGTCTCCATTTTTTTCGTGCAAAATTTTCTGAGAATATTCTATCAAAATTTGAATGTTAATTGAAGTGCATTCATCATTTTGTAATCCGCGCGAATAATGGAATGGGACAATCAAATTAAACCTACATTATCACCAATTCAAATATTTTTATCATTTACCAAATGGAAGATGATTTAAATTCAAAACAATCAACAACAAAGGAAAAAATAAGACCAGAACTATTAAGTTCAAAATCAAAAGGATTTTTTATCTTTGAAGTACTGAATAATCTGTCAATTAAACTAACATAATAAGTGACATACAACTTTTTTCTATAAATGAATTCCATCATGATTTAAAAATCCTTTAAAATAGGGAATAATCAATAATAACAAGTGCTTGCATTAGGCGTAATTTATTAAATATAACCAAAAAGTAGGTCATCAGAAATATTTGAAAGACTCACAAGATCGGGTATTAGTTACTGATTCAGGCTCCCTTCGTGGAGAGTTGCTTGTTGTTAGGAGTCTAGCAAAAAGAAACATCAGCACTACTACGATGGTTCAGGATTATTGGACACCAGCCATGTTTTCACGTTGGAGACCAGAAAAAGTATACGCCCCTGCTTCAGTTAACAACATGAGAAGCTTTATGATAAGCCTGATTAAACTAGCAAAAACTAAAAAATATAGCACGATTTTCCCAGTATATGATACTTCACTAATACCTATTTCAGAAAATCGGAAAAAATTAACGCCATATGTAAAACTTGCACTCCCAAGGCATGAATCCTTAATGAAAACCATTGATAAATCTGAAACATTAAAGCTTGCTCAAACCATTGGGATACCAATACCCAAGACATTCTATACAAAAAACACATCTGATGTCGAAGATGCTGCGACAAAAATAAAATATCCAGCAGTAATCAAACCTAAACGCTCATGGGAATTTAGAGAAAAAAAGACTTACTTTTCGCATCCGTTTTACGCCAATTCTGCTTCTGAACTTGTTTCAACATATACGGAAATAGAAAAAGCATTTCCAGAAGCCATGATACAAGAATACATTCCAGGACATAATATGCAAATTGGTCTAATATTTGACCATGGAAAACCAATGGCAGCTTGTGCTATAAGAGAACATAGAACATTTCCAGTAACAGGAGGTCAAAGCGTTTTACGAGAAACAGTTAATCTTGACCCAACAATCCTTGAGTATGCGTCAAATTTACTCAAATCTTTAAATTGGCATGGAATAGCAGAAGTAGAATTTAGAGTGGACTCTAGAGATTTAACCCCAAAACTTATGGAAATAAACCCAAGGTTTTGGGGATCGATGAATGTTGCAATAGAAAGTGGAGTCGATTTCCCATATCTATTATATTTATTAGCGAAAGAAAAAAAAATTAATCCAATTTTCAAATATAGAACAGGTATAAAATTTCGGTTGTTAACTCAAGATATTAAAAATCTTCAAATAACTTTAAAGAATGAGTCAAAACTAGCCCAAACACAACCAGTTAACAAAATAAAAACAATACTAAATTTTCTAAAAATTTACGAAACAAACTTGCATTATGATGGTTTAAAAGTTAATGACCCTTTGCCATTTTTTATGGAAAATACCTTTTCAATATATTTAAAATCAAGGGATTGGTTAAAACAAAAGGTAAGACCAAACAAATTCACAGAAAAAGAAAAACTATTTTTCAAGAATTAAAAAAAAATAGGGGTAAACCTAACTTCTGTATCATTCTTACAGCAAATCTTTTCACATGTGATATTGCTGTATTTTCAAAAGCCTTAATTGCTTAAATCTTCGGGAGTATTCGCTAATTTTCCAAGCACAGTCACACTTGAGCATATTATTCATAACCTGGACTTTCCACAAGGATTTTTAGGTCAAAGTCAGTATTGGATGAAAACAGAAAAACAAATATTGACAGCGATTTCTAAACAGCATAGCAGGCACATAATCAAAAATAAATTTTATACCCGCAAAAAAGATAAAATAAAAAACTTTATATTATGACATTTTTTATTGATGAAGACTAATTGTTGAGGACTAAGATGGATGATGATTCATCATAAAAGCAAGTACTCAATTATTATTTGCTTATTGCTATTTTCTTCTTTTCTGTTTTTGGCAACTAGCGCCCAAGATTCAGACTTAATTTTAAAAGCCGAACAAGAATGGGAGACATATGGCATCGGAACTACCTGCATTTCAGGCAGCCAAAACCTGTTTGTGGGCGATATCGATGGCAATGGTATAATGGAAATAATCACCGGAGGATTCATGTATACCCTAATTAATGGTTCCAGAGGACCCATACAAGCTCCCCTTATGATTTGGAATTGGGACGGACAAGGGGTCAATCTTGAATTGAACCAAAAATGGGATGGCAACATTAGAGCCATTTATGCAGCTGACTTGAATGGAGATGGCATAATCGAAATAATCACTGCGGGATCAATAAGAAATGAAACCGGAACATACAGTACAATAAGGGTTTGGCACTGGAATAACCAAGAGCTAAGCCTTAGAGCCCATCACGAAGGCATAACTGTTAGCGCCATCTATGTTTCCGACATAAACAACGATGGTACACTTGAAATATTAACAGTGGGCAGATTAACAAAAGATTCCACAATTACGGCCCAGCTTGGAATATGGCACTTTGAAAATGATGATCTAACACTAATAGATAGACTAGAACTTGATTGTGCAAATGTGACCAGTGCTAATTCGGTTTATGCCAGCGACTTGGATAACAATGGTGATATAGAAATTATTATTGTGGGCTACTCTGATTCCCTTAACAATAGCAAGGGACAAATCAGCATTTGGCATTGGAATGAAGAGTTTACCCTTAAGGCAAATGAAAAATGGCAAACTGTGGAGGGCTATGCCTTGACCATTGCAGGGGGCGTTCAGGGAAACACAATTGCATATAATGTCAAAGTTGCTGACTTGAATGAAGACAAAACTAAAGAGATAATCACTGGTGGATTTGAATGGGACGGAGAAAGTGTAAAGGCCCAACTCAAAATTTGGAAATGGGATGGAACTTTCTTAACACAAATTAGTAGCCAAGAGTGGGCAAACGATTACTTAAATGAAGTAAAATGCGTATCCGTAAACGATGTAGACGGGGATGGAAAAATGGACATTATAACCAGTGGCACTGTGGCCACTGCTTCAAGCTTTGCAAATGCCTCCACAATCCCTGACAGAGGACAACTCAGAGTCTGGAGTTGGGAAGAAGAAATTCTTTCTTTAAAGCAAAGTGAGGAATGGAGCATTGGCGAGGGAGTTTGCGCATGGAATGTAGTTGCAAAGGATTTAGATGCAAACGGTGTTAATGAAATTGTGACTGTTGGCTGTGCAGGGGAATTTGGATTGTGCGATCCAAATATGCGAATTTGGGCTGTTCCCCAAGTAAGTGGGTCTTCGGGTAACCTAAATTATGTAATTATTGGAGCAATAGGTGCAGTGATCGTCTTTTTTGTTTTTTTGTTATTCCTGCGCAAAAAACTTCAAAATAAAGTTTAAACACAAACATAAATAAACTATTTTAACAGGCAATTTTCTTGAAATCTAAAGCTAAAAAAATCAGGGGTGAAAAAATTAAAAATTATGAAGTATGTTACTGGTAAAATAAGGTCAGAATCCCTCTCCTGTGTATTCAAAAAAAAAGAGGCGTTTTGTGGAAACTTGTGGAGATCTACGTTTTATCGAAGTTAAAAGATTTTGAATTTTAAGCTTTTAGTAAATTCATTAATTATAAGAAAAGGTTGTTAACAGATGATTTGTGTTTCAATTGGTTGATTATCCGGTATCTCTTTGTGTATTCTTAATTGATGATTTAATCCCATGGCATTAAGTTTTCTACAAATTTGATTAAATGTATATTCGCAACCAGTAAGAATTTGGTTTCCTTCTTTTGTTATGTTATACACTTTTCTCGGTCGTTCATGTTCAGTTTCCCAGTTGCTTTCAATGCACTTTTTGTTTTCTAATTCTTTGAGAAATGGGTATATTGTGCTTGGACCAAAATATATTCCAAAATTTTTTCGTATATTATTAATTATTTTATATCCATGCATTGATTGATGGCGCAAAAGATTCAACACGATAATGTCCAATAGGCCTCTTGTCAAATTTTTTTCCATGTTTTTCAGTTGATTTCGACTAATCACATTTCCCCCCTATTGCATATTTGTAATGTAGATTTGTTAAACATTAATACAATATATTAATAAATCTACATATTATATAATGATAATATCAGAATAGTCTATAAAAAGCTTAACGTGTATTAAGAAAATAAATTAAATTAACAAAATTATGTTTTTACTTTGCTTATTAGGAATAAATATTAAGAATAAATATTAAAAACAAAAAAACGAAAAAAAATAGTCCTAAATTTAAATCTGGTATTTTGACATACACAAATACAAAGAAAAATTATAGCATATTTTTCAGGAAATGTGTTTTAAAGAAATGGGTCTACTGAGGTTTTTACACAAACAATCGAGGGTGAAAAAAATGAAAAACCATGCTGCTATCACTTGCTTGATGATTTTTCGTTTTTGTATTGAACCTTTTCAGCCTCATTTCTTTCAAGGGTTTCCCCCAAAAAAATGGAGGGAGAAAA
>JARVGH010000004.1 GCA_029762755.1 Candidatus Bathyarchaeum tardum | reverse complement strand
GAAAAGACTGTGTTGCCCTGGGTAGTATTGTTTGCACTTCGGAATCAAAGTTTTCCTGCAAAATTAATTGATGTTTCTTGTCAGACGGTGTTAACTGATTTTTCCTCCTTGAAGCGAAACAAATGTTTCGGGGGTGTGTCACCGCCCTAAGCCCCAAGTGAAGGACAGATAAGAACAATGAAAAGGGGGTGAAAAGTGAAAATGAAATTTCAAATACTTTCGTCTAAACGCAAAGTGGTTACAGGCTCATTTCTTGTTTCCTTACTTTTAGTAACATTTACCTTGATGCCTATAGTTTTTGCTGAACCTAATACACAGGATATAACAGTAGACACGGCATACAGCATGATAGAGGGTGGGGCTTTCCCTGACCTTGCTATTTTAGATGTCCGAAACCAAAGAGAATATGACGTCAACCACTTGTACGGCACTACTTTGATTCCACTTCATGAGCTTGAGACGAGAATTGGTGAACTTGCAGAGCAAATGAATAATGAAATATTAGTTTACTGTGGATCAGGCGGAAGAAGTGAAATAGCATCAGGAATCCTTGACAATAATGGATTCACAAACGTCTTTAACATACTTGGTGGCATCACAGAATGGATAGACTCTGAATATCCAATATACACAACTTATCACAACGTTACGGTAGACACAATTGGTAGACACCGAATCCGTGTAGACATAGAACCTTGGATGTATGAGATTTGTGAGTCTTGCGGAAGTCAAGAATGGTCTGATGCCAGTGAACTAATTGATGTTCAAAGGACAACGCTGGAACAAGGAGAAGAGCATACCGTTACTTTAGTGACTTATGAAGTGAATGGTAAGATAATCGAATTCATCAAAACTGAAACAATACTCTGGGCTTATGAGAAAAATACCGGAAAGAGCAACACCACAGCTCAGTTCAATACGACAGAAGTAATTATGAATAATGCAACAATGCAATACTACAGTCTTAACTACTTAGTTCAGCATAAGAACTATAATGTAACTTTATACACGAGCCTTACACCGTTAGATTCAGAAACATATAACAACTCCTTCACAGTGGTGAACTATGCACCAGTTGCACAACCTGATGTTTTCTCATTAGAGCTAGTAAATTTCAACTCACCATGTACATTATCGCAACTTTATAATTCATTAGGTGCGGTTGCAAAAGAAGTGGGTAACGTCTATCATGAGAGTCCCGATGAAACATTGCAGCAACTCAAAAACAGATATTACAAAATGGGTCAAGAAATTAAACACTTATCCCAAATTGTGAATAGAGAACTATCTGACTATAACAAGAACATACTCAACAATGTGGTATTCTTAGTAGATGACTTCTGGAGTTGCCTAGCATGTACTGCCAGTTGGACAGCACTTTGCTATCTAGGATGTGTAGGGTTATGCGCCGCTTTTTGGGCCTTCTGTCCATATGTTGGTGCTTGTGCGGAATTGGGTTGTAATGCAGCTGTTTACATTTTGTGCGAAGAAACAGGATGGTGTCCTTGAGACTATTTAAATTCCAAAAAAAGGTAATGACATGGGGAAGTGAAACAGTTGAACGATTATACAAAACCTGGCTGGTGGAAGAGAAGCTGTAGGAGCTACTTGTTTCTCTTCGTTCTAATACCATTTGTAGTAATGTTGGTTATTTTTGGTGTGCTGGTATATCTAGGAGTGACTGAAATCACAAAACTGTTAATATACGCAGCAATTGCCAGTATTGCCATAGCAGCAGCCTATTACATTCGCACAATTCCTTCATCATCTCTGTGGAGAAAAATCTGGATATTCATAGGCGTGGGCGTTATCGGTTTTCCCCTTGCAGTGGCAATTAGTTTTCTCTCCAGCAGCATTCTTAGCCCAATCACCGGCGATTTGCCCGCATTCATCATGACCACCATATTAGCCATAATTCTAGGGGGATATCTGGGAGACAAAATAGGCAAAATGAGAGACTACAGACCCTTTGGTTAATCAAATGGTCTAAATTGCACTGTGCAAGACATGTTCGAACTAATTGTGTAACTCTCACTTTTCTTTTTTTTTTTTAAAAAATTATTCTCTATCAGCTACGTATCGTCCGCGTTTTTCGATTTCTTTGATTTTTTTGATAATTTGTTTTGTTTCTTCGTGTCCTACTGATTGGGCATATCCGTCCATTACTGCTTTGAAAGATTCTTTCGCATGCTTGTAGTGGCTACTTTGCAGGGTTCGCTTCATGAGATGAAGATCTACGCCTTTGGGTTCCAGCTCTGTTGAACGTTCACTTAATCCAAAATCGATGAAAACTACCTTTCCATAGGGAGTTAATATCATGTTTGAGGTTGTGAGATCCCCGTGAATTATTCCATTTTTGTGAAGTCGACCAATCATTTTCCCGATAACTTTGCACAAGTTGAACCTTTCTTGTTTGGAGATGTTGTTTAATACTTCTTTGATTTGTTGTCCTTCTACAAACTCCATAACTATGTTTGCTTCTGCAATGTCGACCATAAAAATTGTTGGTGTAGGAACTCCTGCTTCTTTGGCTTTGTGCATTATGTGGGGTTCATGTACAGTCCTTTGGGACCGAATCATTTTGTCTAATTCTGGAATCCGATACTGTTTTGGATGACGCTTTTTCATGATAACCTGACGATTGTGCCAAGTTTCCTTGTATAAACTGGCTTCAGCGCCTTTTTTAATCAGCAGCATTTTTTTCCTCCACCCAAGGGGCAACAACTTCTTCTAGACGCCATTTTACGTTAACTAAACTTTTTTCCACAGGAGTAGAAATGCCACTACTGTATGCAAGAACACCCGCCCATGCAATCATTGCTCCATTATCGGCAGCAAGTTTGATGGGGACCACACAAAACCGTGCACCATGCTCTTCTGCAACTACTTTTAGCATCTCTTGCAATCGCTTGTTAGCTGCTACTCCTCCAGTTAACAATACTTCAGGTTTTTCTGTATGCGCTAGTGCCCGTTCAGTTACTTCGGTTAACATGCCAAAAGCGACTTCTTGCAGGCTAAAACAAATGTCTTCTATAGAATACTTGTTTGTCTGAAACGCCTGAACAGCAGCAGTGTGAAGTCCACTAAACGAAAGGTCCATTCCCTTTACAGTGTAAGGAAGGGGAACAAAGTTTTTGCCGTTCTTTGCTAGTTTTTCAACTACTGCCCCAAAGGGTGCTCCGTGCCCTTGTTTGAGTCCAGCTGCCCTGGCAAAAACGTCCAAACAGTTTCCGATTGCAATGTCTAGGGTTTCTCCAAAAATTCTGTATCGTTTTGCTTCAAAGGCCGAAACTATGGTGTTTCCTCCTGAAGCATACAGGGTAACTGGGTCTGTTGCTCCTGTTGCCAGTTTGCCAATTTCAATGTGGCCTACACAATGGTTAACTCCAACCAAAGGAACATCAAGATATGACGCCAAAGCCCGCGCTGCAGTTGCGCCCGTTCGTAGACAAGGGCCTAATCCTGGTCCTTGGGCAAAGGCTACTAAACTAATTTCGTTAGGTTTTACTTGTGCTGTTTCAAAGGCTTGTTTAAGAACCATTTCGGAAACTTCAGCATGATGTCTAGCTGCTTCTCGAGGATGGATTCCTCCTTCTTCGGGCATGTATGCGTTGTTTGCGTTTGAGAGAACCTTGCCGTCAAAAGTTACTATTGCTGCACCGAAATCGTCTGCTGTGGATTCGATGCCCAAACAGTAAGAGTCTGTTGAAGCTTTTTGTGGCAAGAATTGTGTTCCTCCCAAGTCTGTGTTAATATTTTGTAGTTTACCAAGAAAGCATATTTTGCTTGGGAATGTTAAAACGTTTCGTAATTTTGTTAGAAAGTTTGATTACATATTTTTTACTACTACTTGTCTAATTGAGGCAAAAAGCCTACACATTTTTATGGGTTGATGTGCCCTTATATTTACGAACGTTCAAAGGATCGAATTTACATGCCCAGACGCAACGAACTTGAATATAAAGCCTTAGAGGTCATTTCCAACAGTGGAACTGATGGTGTACTTCAATCTGAACTATGGCGAGAACTTGATGCAACCAGCAGGGAAGGCAGCAGAATCGCCCTGAAACTTGAAACAAAAGGTTTGATCCTTCGAGACAAAGAACTCCATGAAGGACGATGGACTTATCGTCTTTTCACTAAACGTAAACCTGCATCTCTTAATACAATAATTGATTCTCCGTGTTTGATGTGCCCAAACGATGCCCGATGTGGTGCTTGGGGTCCAATTTCTCCCCACGAATGCAAGATGCTCACTGCGTGGATTTTGGGTGTGGAATTGCCTGAACTGGAAACTTCTGGTGAAATCTAGGCTTGCCAGGAAGTGCATGGGTAAACGAACGAAAAAACGAATTCTATTACCGTAAAGCAAAAGCAGAAAACCTGCGTTCACGAGCCTATTTTAAACTTATTCAAGCAGTACAACGCTACAATTTCATAAAACCCGGACACGTAGTGGTAGATTTAGGTGCTGCCCCTGGGGGTTGGACCCAAGCAGCTCTGCGGTTAGTTGAAGGTTCAGGTTTTGTTTTAGCAGTTGACCTGAAAAAAATTGCCCCTTTTGATGCACCAAACGCCTTAGCAATTGTTGGCGACGTTACCCAACAAGAAATTATGCAAAAAATTTTGCAGTTGCTGCCCCATGCCCCTGATGTAGTTGTTTCAGATGTTGCACCCAACGTTTCAGGAACCTGGGAACTTGACCACGCTCGACAAATTGATCTAGCAACTCAATCCCTAAACATTGCGGTTTCACTTCTTCGACCTGGCGGAAACTTTTTTGTTAAAGTCTTTCAAGGCAGCACAACAAACAATTTCATTAAAGACATAAAACGCCATTTCAGCTTCGTAAAACTAATAAAACCAAAAGCCAGCCGAAGCAAAAGTGCTGAACTATACGTCCTTGGAATGAAATTTAGAAAATAACCAACTTTTATTTCTTTGCTGTTTCTGTGATTATTTTTGTGGCGATTTCTAAACCGTTCCAGTCTTTGATTTTTGTTTGGAGTTGTTGTGAGTTTTCTTGATACTTGTTTGTTAACAGTTTTTGAACTGCACACAGCAAGGTCTGTTTGTTGAGGTCTTCTTGTGTTATCATTTCTGTGACGCCAAGTTCTATTGTTTTTTCTGCGTTGTTAAATTGTTCAGTGTGGCTGGGTGTAGGAATAAGGATTGTTGGTTTTCCGTAACAAATTGACTGAGATAGGGTTCCGTGTCCACCTCTGGAAATGACGATGTCGCAGGCTTTGAGGTATTCAAAACGATTTGGAATCCATCCGTAGACTATCAAGTTTCCGTTAACTGATGTTTCTGCTTTCACGTTTGGGTAGCCAAGGGACATAATTATATGGTAATCGTGGGGAAACTGGGTAAATATTTGTCGAAGCAAACCAGTAAAATATGCACGTTCTTTTGGTGGTCCACTGATGGGGGCAAAAATGATTGGTTTATCCTCAGGTAACCCAAGCTTTTTTCGAAGATGCATTTTTTCTGGCAAATCTTCTGGGCTTACCGGAAGAATCGGACCAATGAACTTTATTTTTTTATGGTATGCCTTTGGAATGTGCAGATTTTTGTTTGAAATCGTATAAGGGGGAGGAAAATCTGGAACCATTATATGGTTTACTTCTGCCCATACTTTTCCTACCAAAGTTAACGTGGTGGCGTCTGCTATTCGTGCAAGTTTAAGGAATCTGTTTCGTCGCGGAATAAACACTTGAAACTGGTTTAAAATGCAAACTCGGGGAACATCCAAAAATTTTGCAGCAACTAAAGAAGATGCCCTAGAGTCTGAAACTACAATGTCGGGGTCGAAAGCTTGTATGTAATCGATTTCTGCGTCTATTTGTTTTGCGATCTTGTAAACTGTCAAAAACGGTCCGGGGTCAACTGTTGTTAACCTAAAATCGATACTTCCATCAGGTTTAACTTGAACTCCAATATCGGGAGCCTCTATGACTTTGAATCCTTCTTTTTGAACGTATTTGAAGCCTTCATTATACGTTGAAAACAGCAGTTCAGCTCCTTGCTGTTGCAATTTCCTTGCTATGGGAATACAACGACCAACATGACCCAAACCCGCCCCAGATGGCGTAAAAAAAACACGCATGACTTTAGTTTCCTTCAGATTTCTTTTTGTTCCACATCGCCTTTGGGTGCACGTTCCTCAAAAATAATTGCTTCAAAACGATAAATTTTGGTGCCTTTTAACAACCAAGAATCAGGGGGCACCCCTGCTTTCATGGCAGTTTGGCACAAAAACTCTTCAACTTCCCAGTTCCACTCAACCGGAACCTGCGGCAACAATAAACCCTTATGGTAACCCTGCTCAAGTATCAATCCGTCTCGTCCTACCTTGATTTTCGACGGATAATCAGTTGGTTTTTCAACTTTAACAAGCTCAGGGGGAGTTAATACGCTGACTTCAAAAACTATATTGTCGAGTTCTTGAACATCAACTGGAGGAAAACGTGGGTCCTGTGTTGCTGCACTAACCGCTGCTTCGATTACTGCCTTAACAAGGGGTGATGTCGGATACGGCAAACCAATGCAGCCTCTCAAACATTTTGTTTTCTTGGCGATACTATTCAAGGTAACAAAAACGCCACAGGGCTCCATTAGTTTGGTTGAAACATTTGCAGGAACTTGTAGGATTCTTCCTGTTTCAAGGTAAGTTGTAACTGTTTGCCTTGCAAGGTTCACTAGAAACTTTCCTTCTTCTAGTGTCAACTGAAATTTCACGTTATGTTGCCTCTGACTACTTGCAAAATCAACCCTACATAAGTATAAGGTTTTTGAACAAAAAGGGTTTGAAAAAAGGAAAAATCGGATTGATCTAGTATGTTGTCACTCAAAAGTTGACGGTTTCTTCTTGAACCCCATCTTTTGTAATAACCATCAAATCCACGCCGTCACCGCTCATGGAATCTCTGCGAACTGCAGATTTTATTGATTTCAGAGTTAATTCTTTTGCTTCTTCTAAGGACATTTTTGTTCTGTAGCCTTGTTCCAGAACACCAGTTGCCATGGTGGCTCCAGTTCCTACTGCTGCATAATCGTCGGGCAAAAGGGAACCCAAAACATCAAGCACATATATTGCAGCTCCATCGCCATCCATTCCCCCCACAATTGTTTGGATATATAACGGGTACATTCGTCTGTTGAACAAAACGTTTGCTGTGACTTTGGATGCTGCTTTTACGCTCATGGGGCGTTTTGTGTCTAACGTGAAGAGTGTTGCCTGGGCGGAGATTTCTCTTGCCAAAATTTGCATGTCCGAGACCAACCCTGCACATGCTACACCGACTTTTTCAGCGATTTTAAAAACCTTCTTTCCAGTTTTGCTCATTACCATGGAGCCATAAGTAACTCGTTTTTCGGAAGCTAAAATTACTCCACCATCAAAAACTAGACCTACTGTGGTAGCTCCGGGCATGTAATATCGTCCTTGGGCTTGGTCACTCAAACTTTCTTCCTCCAAGATTCAATGGAGTATTGACCTAAAAGAAGCTATTAAACTTAATTGATTTTCCATTAAAACACTTTAGAGTTAAATTGTTACCCCTTGCCCTTCTAATTGTCCAAAGTTCCAAGCATACTTCCTGTGCGGTAACCCTCAAGGTCAACTGTAACAAACTTGAATCCTATTGCTTTCAATTCTTTAACGATTTTATCCAACACTTCATTTTTACTGAAAAGGTTGATTTCATTTTTTGGAACTTCAATTCGGGCAAAGCTGTTATGGTCTCGAACTCGTAGCTGTGTTACGCCCGTGAGGTTTCGAATTATCTGCTCTGCTTGGGCGATTCTATCTAGTTTTTCAGCAGTAATTTGTTCATTAAAAGGTATTCTAGACGCCAAACACGCATTAGATGGCTTATTAAAAACAGATAACCCCAAACCTTTAGCTACTAACCGAATTTCTTGACGGGTGAACTTGTTGGCTGCCCATGGGCTGTAAACGTTTTTTGATTCTTGAACTGCCACAAAACCTGGTCTGTGTCCAGTTAACTCACTGAAGTTAGTTCCCTCAAAGATGGCTTTAAATCCTAGTTTTTTTGCAATTTCTTGCATTTGTTTTAGTAACTCTTTTTTACAAAAATAACAACGGTTTTCGGGATTCTTTCTAAAATTTTCATTTGACAACTCATACGTTTTCACTATGTGTTGTTTTATTCCGATTTGTTTTGCAGCATTTTCTGAATCTTCCAATTCTTTAGTTGTGTAAGTTGGGGATATTGCAGTTACAGCAACTGCTTTTGGTCCCAGAACCTCGTAACATAATGCCGCAAGGGTTGTGCTATCCACTCCGCCAGAAAAAGCTATTACTACACCGTTTTTTCCTTTGTTTGCAATAAAATGTTTAATTTCGTCAACTTTTTTGGTCAGATTTTCCACTGGAAATCACCTTTTTTTAGTTAGAACTTTCTGGGCTCTTAACCTGATTAACTCTGCGATTTCTCTTGCAGGTTTTTTTGTTTTCTTTGATATTCGTTTAACATCTTCAAATTCAGGTTTAACCCTAAGAATTTCTCCGTTGGTGTCTTTGGCAACTTTAACTGTTACTTTTTCCGTTGTGCTATCCAGTGGCAATTCCAGTTGAACAAGTTCACGGTTAATTACAAGTCTTTCACAAGAGCAAATTCTAACACCAAGAGTCCCAGTTTCATCCATAATTACCCGGGATAAATGTTCAACATCTGCTTTATCGGCTATCACTTTTAGAATCTGATTAGGTCTGCTCTTTTTGGTTACCCCCGAAAGCACGGTTACATCTTTTGCCCCCTCTTGGGTCAATACTTCGATAGTATGTCCAAGAATTTCTCCAGTAACATCGTCAAGGTTTGTTTCCAAAACAGCAACTTCTTCTTTCAAAAGCCCATAATCCACATTATTCCCAATAGTAATACGCAAAACATTTGGGACACCTTCAAAGGTTTTAGTTCCTGCACCATAACCAACTTTCACGGGCACTATTGCGGGATAAAAACGGCTGACCTCATCAACTAAATTAACCAGTATTGCTGCTCCTGTTGGTGTAGCAAGCTCCTTTTCGATTGGTCCCCCTTGAATTGCAAACTGTTTAGACTGAAAAATTGCAAGAGTTGCTGGAGCTGGACTGGACATGGTGCCATGAGAAAATTTGAACAATCCACCCCCAACGGAAACTGGGGTTGAATAGATTTTAGCATCAAACAATCCAAGATCATCTAAAGCAACTGCAGCACCTATGATCTCTGCTGCAGTGTCCACAAGTCCCACTTCATGCATGTGGGTATGGTCCATGCTTGTGTTGTGTATCTTTGCTTCTGCTCCAACAAGTGTCCGTATCGTGTTTGAAGCAAACTGTTTTGCTTTTGTTGAAATGTCCAAATTTTGAGAGCAAGTTTCTACAATTTCTATTAGTTTGGAACCCTGCATATGCAAAACAGTTTTGGCGGTTACGTCAATTGTTGTTGCTTTAACGTCTTTACTCATTGTTCGTTTGAGGTTAATTGAAATTTTTTCATATCCGTAATTTGGGTTTTCCAACGACTTTATGGCTGTAGTTACTTTGTTTTTGTTTGCTCCAAGGTCAAGTAGAGCTGCTAAAACCATATCTCCTGCGACGCCTGCCATTTGACAGTCGATAACTGCGATTTTGTTTAGTTTTGGCATGGGATTCACACAATCAGTTATTTTAATGGGAGTTGTAATAGTGATATAATTGTTTATGTTCTTAAGGAGTCTGAATTCAATATGTACACGTTGCGGGAAATTCTTGAAAAAGTTGCACAAAACCAAGTTTCTGTTGCTGAAGCTGAAAAATTGCTAAGAATATTGGCAATTGACGAAATTGAAAACGTAGCAAACATCGATAGCCACCGAGAGTTACGCAAAGGAGTACCCGAGGTTATATTGGCAGATGGAAAAGACACCGAGCATTTAACCGAAATTGTAACTAAAATGCTAGAAACCCGTGGTCGTTCAATAATAAGTAGATGTAATCCGCAACAAATTGAAGCAATCAGGGCTGTAATTCCAAGTGATGCATTATTGCAGGTTTTTGATGACGCTCGGATGATGGTAGTCCAAAAGAAAGACTTTGTTGTTTCAGCTACTGGTGGAAAAGTCGGAATAATTACTGCTGGAACTTCTGATATTGCGGTTGCTGAGGAAGCCAAAATTATCTGTAAATCTATGGGCTGTGAAGTAATTTCTTCATACGATATCGGCGTAGCAGGAATTCATCGGTTAATCGCTCCTATGAAAAATATGATAATGGAAGATATTGATGTCCTTGTTGTCGTTGCAGGCAGGGAAGGTGCATTACCGTCAGTGGTTGCTGGAATTGTTGATGTTCCAGTTATTGCAGTTCCAACCTCAAACAGCTACGGTTTAGGAGAAAAAGGCGCAAGCACCCTTATGGCAATGCTTCAATCTTGCTCGTTAGGTTTGGCAGTTGTTAATATCGACAGCGGAGTCGCAGCAGGGGCAGTAGCTACCTTGATTGCTAATCGTGCAGCAAAATTTAGAACGTGAATAAATTCCTTAAGTTTATTATTGCCTTTAGACTATTTTTGATTTGATTATTGTTGGAGAACTGATTATGGATAGAATTGGTTTAGTTACAAGCGGTGGTGACGCCCCTGGAATGAACGCTGCCATCCGAGCGGTTACTCGTGTTTCTTGCTCTAAACTCATGGAAGTATTAGGTTTTGAACGTGGATGGGATGGAATAATTTCGAATAAATTCAGAGTATTAACTCCACGTAATGTGGGCGGCATCCTACACATTGGAGGAACCATTTTAAGAACTTCACGTAGTCCAGAGTTCAGAACCCCCGAAGGATTAAACAAAGCGGCAGAAAACCTTGCTGCTAATGGCGTTGAAGGTTTGATCGTTGTTGGTGGCGATGGCTCTATGAAGGGGGCATTAGCATTAAGTGAAGTCTCAGATATTGCAGTTATTGGCATTCCTGCAACAATAGATAATGACGTTTACGGAACTGAAGAAAGCATAGGTTTTGATACAGCAGTAAACACGGCAATTAATGAAATCGACAAAATCAGAGATACTGCAAACGCTCATGAACGGATTTTTGTTGTGGAAGTCATGGGGCGTAACCGGGGTTTTCTTGCCTTGAACATCGGGTTGACTGTCGGGGCTGAAATAATTTTGGTTCCTGAAGTTGAATATGATGCAAAAACAGTTGCTGAAACTTTGAAATTAAACCGGGACATTGGCAAAAAATCGGGCATTATTGTTGCTGCAGAAGGAATTGGTGACACACGTAAACTGATAACTGAGCTAGAAACAATGGCTGGTGTGGATGTTAGGCTAAGTGTTATGGGTTATGCTCAGAGAGGAGGTAATCCATCAGCTAGGAGTCGTTTGTTAGCAAATTTGTTTGCTGATAAAGCGGTAGACCTTCTCAAGAATGGGGAGCGAAACAAAATGGTTGCCCTGCAAAACGGAAGAGTAACTACCATCGGTTTACATGAAGTCACTTCAAACCAAAAACAGTTAGACCTATATTTGATGCAGTTGGCTCAAACCTTAGCAATATAATTTGATTTCCTATCAATGAGTTTGTTCAACAAAGTTATTAAATTCTTGTAACAATGGAAAATACTGTCTAAAGGGTGAACTAACTGAAAACACTTGTAGTTTATTTTTCGTTAACTGGAAACACAAAATTTGTTGCAGAAAAAATTGCAGAACAATTTGGTGCAGATTTATGCGAAGTTACTGATAAAACTTTCAAAGTAGGAAAAATGCTTTTCATCAAGGGGGGAATGGCTGCTATGCGTGAAAAGCTTTCAGATATTGAAGCTGTAGAATCCATTGAAGATTATGATTTAGTTATTGTAGGTTCGCCTGTGTGGGCTGGAAAGATCGCACCTCCAATTCGAACCTTTTTGGTTAACAATAATTTTTCAGGCAAACAAGTTGCATTTTTTGTTAGCATAGGTGGAGATAAACCCGAAAAAACTTTTGAGAACCTCAAAAAAACAACGGAACTAGAAGCTGTAATTGATGGGTTAGGTGTTACGCAACCCTTGCAAAATATGGCAGATGCAGAAGCTCAGATAACTGAATGGTGCAATAATCTGTTGAACAAAATCAACGCTTAGCGGGTTATCGCTCGAAAAATATGTCACAAAAAAATTGAAGTAAACAAAGAAAAAAATTGAAAGTAGTTGAGTTAACGACTACTTGTTTTTGTCTGTGGTGTGTTTAGCTGTTTCCGTTGACTACAATTTCAAAGTTAAAGTTCTCTATTCCATTAACACTTTGGGACACGGTTAACATTAGTCGAACTCGCACAGATTGGTTTGGTTCAAGTGCTTGTCCATTATAATCCCATCTTAACGAGATGTAATTAGGTGCATTTGACGGGTTCCAACTGGTTGTATCTAGAGTTAATGTTAACGGAACGTTTCCTTCATTTTTCACGTACACTGTGTTTGTTATAGTTCCTCCTGGTACAATGTTTCCCCATGGCAACGATGATATAAGTGCAGTGCAACTGGAGTCGCCATACACGTTAAGCCCTGCAGTCTGAGTTTGAATTTGAACTGTTCCATAACTGTATATGTTACTTTTAGTGAAATATTGCGCACTAATTGTAGTTAAAAAGAACACATTCAAAATTGCACTTACTGCAATCGTTGAGATTAGTATCGTCCTTTTCTGTTTTTGTGTAACATGTACACTCACTTTGTGGGGAGCATTTGATATTCCAGCTTTGGCTTTGTTTTTTACTTGGGCTGCCATAGTTTGCATTTTTGCAGATATTTTTGGTTTTAAATGTGTGCTTGATTGTTTGAATTTAGTTGTAGTGTTTGATAAAATGGCTGATAAGATGTGTTTTGTTTTTTGGGTAATTGCAAACTTTGGTTTGTTTTTATTAAAGACATTTTTTGGTTTTTTTGCATATAACGTCATTTTGCAACTAATAAATTTGAATGCTTTCACCAGTTTTTCTTTGACTTCTTTTTTCAACTTTTAATATCCTCTGTTTTTGCTGATTTGCCCTTGTGTTTTTTTGTTGAAAATTAAGGGTTTTTGAAAAATCTAATTTTGTATTTTGCAAATTCTGTTTTGCATAAAAAAAATAGCACTTTTTTATATTAATAAGTAATAAAAATTAAACTAATCGTATATTCAAGGAAAAAATTATTATATTTTTATTACGGTTGTTCTAGAGTATTTGTCCAAAAATTTAATGAAACGCTCGTCATGTAACCTATAACCGAGAATCAAATCAATAGGTAACAAAAAGCATTTGCCAAAATTTCTCACTGCGGCAGCGTCGTAAGTCATTTTTTTGCTGGTTAAACTTACTGTTTTAATCATAAACATGGATTTTCCTACTGTCTGTCCTGCAAAGCCTTCAAGAAGAGTTGAGTATATCCAGAGTACTCCTAAAAACAAAAAGAAGTTTTGTTGATACGCAAATTGTCCACTGAACAAAACCAGCACTTCAGCAATTAACGTGGTTGCAACAGTTATAGTGAATGCCACTCCCATGTCAAAAAGAAATGCCATGGCTCTTCTCGAAAATTTTGCGATATGCTGGCTTGTTTGATGTTCCAGAAAATCAACATCCACTGAAAGGGCTTCAACATCTTTGAGTAAGCGTAAGGCGTTTTGACCAAGTCTATTTAGTTTGTAGTTTCCCTTGGGTGTTTGTTCTAAAAACTGTTTTAAATTTCTAAGATGAAAACTCATTTTTCCAGTGTCAATTTCAAGAGCATTCATCAATTCTGAGAAAGACTGTTCTTTTTGTTCATCAAGTTGGATCAAAATGTCTCGTCGAATTTTATGGGATAAGATAAGCAAAATTTTTGAAACATTTTCTTCATTTTGAACCATCTTTTATCCTCCTCAAAACTTGTCTTTTTGAGAAAAAACTTGTGTGACTGCCTTATCCCTCTTGTTTAGTTGCACCAAACTTGATTTAATGTTTTTGTTTTTTTAGAACATTATCAATGACTTAACTAATTAACTTCTAAATAATTTAACTTGAAAAATTGTAAATTTGATTGTTTTATTGCGTTTTAATTTCATTTTGTAAGTTGGTTCTTTGTTGTTTTTAGGTATTCTTTGGTGTTTCATAAATGCTAAGTCATGTTCAATGGTAGCGTTCATCTGACTGTTGTTATTGGGATTTCATTTAGATTGTAATTAAAGTTGATTAAAATGTTGTTACTAATTGCTTGAGAAATAATTTGATTTTTTCAGTGATGTTTTCTTTAATTGCAATTGCTGAGTTTTGGTTTGCTTTTTAAATATCAAAATAAAAAGGTGGCCGTAATTGACAAACATTTCAATAACTTAATCAGAATCGAATGTCCTTGCTGTGATACCTTTACTCGACTAATCTTCTTCATGAGTGCCCAAATTTGTAAATAAAACGCTCAGAACATTCTTTTTGCAGATTTGTTCTAATCTCTTTTCGTCTTTTATTGTATTGTGACTTGTTTGGGTTTGGTATCGAATGCTGTTTTCAAACTACTTATATAATTGATGAAATCTAAATCGTCAAAATTTTTGTACTCTAACATAATATCTTGGTTGACCACTTTCACTTTGGAATATAATTTTTCCATTATTTTTTGTTCCAGCAAAACGGCTCCGAATTTGAACATGTCCCTAAGTAACGTTTGAAATTTTTGAACATCTTTTGCAAACTCATTTTTTGTAATGCCGTATCCATTTTCTGCAAAATAATAAATGCTGTTCGCACCTTTTTCCCCTAACATTTCAACTAAAACTTCGTTAATTGATGCACATAGCATCTCATCAAACTTTGTTCTGTTTTCAATTGTTGCAATGTTTTTTTCCAACAAAATCACCCACTTTTTACAACATTTTGATTTTATGATACTGTAAACCCAGTTCTTTCAACCTGTTTTTTGTTTCAAACAAATTGGAGAGCTTGTAATGCGTTTTGTGCGGAAGAGACATCCTTTCTTTTTTGAACAATCTTCGAAACAACATTTTTTTATGTAGATATGTGTAACTACAGCCACATTGGAACCCAACAATTCCTCTATCTTTTACAAACAGAGTATGTGCCCGCTGTGAGGGGCATTTCATCTTTTTTTTATGCAGTTCGAATGCTAAAACTAGATCTTCTAATGCTAATGGTTGCAATGTTTCTGCTTTAAAAAAATACCATCTGCTGTATGCGCCTAGGCTGAGCCAAATGCTTGCGAGTAGTAGTTCCCAGAACATGTGTTTTTTCTTCCCAACTGTTTATATGTGCTACAAATCAACAATATGTCTTTTTTCAGACATATTTTAATATTTCGATAACCATCTGGATATATAAATATTTTGAAACAAAATTTTTAAGACAATCATGTTTTATTCAATAATATGGGATAAAAATACATTGTTAGGATCAACCCAATTACTAAAATCAATCTGATTGCATGTTACTATGAAATAATTGTTCTAGACTATGAAATTTGTTATATTCATTTAAACGATTCATTTTACACCTGGAATTTTGAACCACCCCTGATTTATTGAATTACTTGATGCTGATCAAAACATCTGATTTTTCAAAAACCAAATCGAAAAAAATAAATTATTAATTAAGTTAACAAAGTGATGCAGGCTGGACAAGATTTGATTGCAAAAAATAAAGAAATAGATTACCGCAGTTTACTTCTTCTGTGAATACGATTATTATCAGTTTTCTCGATTTTGGCAATTTCTATAATTTTTGATTTCATTTGTATTCTTGCATCTGCATTTGGTCTTATGAATATTGTTTTAACCAACAAAGAAAAATCACATGGATCTTATTATAAGAAAAAACAGTTTCTAGGGTATATTAACTCGCCAAAGCCATAACAAGTCCAAAAACTGCAAGAACCCTTCAAAAAGTACTTTTTTGAGCATAAAATCCCGTGATACCGTTCTGAAGTTTGGTTAAATGCTCAAAAGCTAATTTATCGCATCGCTTAGAAATGGTTCATTTTTTCATTTTTTATGAAACATAATTATTGAGCGAACCTTTGTGCTTGGATGAGTATCATGTCATGTCGGCGGAGATTATTGACGGTCGTTAAACTCATTTGAATGAACAAATGGTTTCAAAATTTTTCAGGTTGAAATTTATAGAATAAAAAATGGAAAAAAGTATACTTTTTTCCTCTTTTACATCACGCTTTTTTGTTGGTTAAACATGTTAGGGATCTAAAAGGCCTTTTACGTAAGCACCAATGAACATTGCTAGAATTCCAAGTAAGATTGGATAATTGCCTGTACCAAGGCTTGCTACTGCTGAGCCAGGACATTGACCTGAGAGTCCCCATCCAATTCCAAAGATAATTGCTCCAATTATAATTTTCCACGACAGAATCCTGCGTCTTGGTTTGAATACGCTTCCGAGAACTGGTTTCTTTTGATATTTTGCTAAAACGTTAATTGAAAAGGCTGCGACCAATGCTGCACCCCCTAAGACGAAAATGAGTCCAAAATCTTTGAATTGTAAGAAACTTAGCACAATTTCTTGTTTGGTCATTCCACTGTATGATAAACCGAAACCGAATAGAATGCCACCAATTAGTACGATTATGTTTCTTTTGTTCATGGTGAAACCCCCAACATCTGAACGATGTTTGCTATAACTATAGCGACTCCCATAAAGACGATAACAGCGTAAAGAGATGTTTTAGAAAGTGATGCTAATCCGCTTATTCCATGTCCTGAGGTACATCCACTAGAAAGTCTTGTTCCAAAGCCTACAAGCAATCCGCCTAGAATTAATCGCCACAATTGTACGGAGGTTATCCAAAATCCAGTTGGTGAAATAGTAAGAGTGTGAATAAATGCTCCAATTACTAAACCAGTAGCCAGAGTTAATCTCCAGCCTCTTTCTTTGATGTTTGTTTCTTTCTGGAAATGTTTTAGTTTAGAAAACCATGATAATGTTGTTGTAAAAAAGCTACTTTGTGTTGCATGAAGCCCGGTTATTAGATATATTAGTCCTACTCCTACTCCAATTATTATTCCGCCCACTAAATATTGTTCTATTCCAAGAGGAAACATGAATATTCCTGATGTTGCGTTTTTAATTTAAGCTTTTTCTAGTGGTTAATGTAGCAGTTATTTAGTTAATTTGAAACCAGCTTTGACCCATGCTTCAGTTCCACCTAAACAGTTATAGACGTTTTCAAATCCTGCTCTCAGCAATATGCTTGTTCCAAAACTGGACCTGTTTCCTGTTTTACACAAAACAACTATTGTTTTGTCTCTCGGAACTTTATCTATCTGTTTTGGAATGTGCCCTAGGTAAATATGCATTGCACCTTGAATATGTCCTTCATTCCATTCGTTTTCTCGTCGAACATCTAAGATTGTAATTTCTTGCTTTGAATCAATCATCTTTTTGAGTTCATGAACTGTTATTAACCCATTTTTGGGGATAGGTATCCCTTGTTTATACCAAGCTTCTATGCCCCCGCCTAAGTATCCTTCAATTTTATCAAAGCCTAGCCTCAAAAGGTTTTTAACTGCAAATTCCAGCGCTTTTATGTTTTCGACAACTAACAAAATTGTTTTGTTGTAGTCTGCAATCCAGCCTACATTTGATAGTCTTTTAGGTGGCAAGCTGAAGGAGTCTTTTATATGTGCAGCTCCAAACGCATCTGGAGTTCTTGTGTCAATAATGTAAGCAGTTTCAACAGTTTTCATAAATTCTGACGGTGTTAAAGGATGTGGCATTGTTATTGTTCCTAAAATTGGAGGTCCATTAAGATTGTAAGCTTCCATTTGCTTGAAATATGGTGGAGTTTGGTGTCGTTCAGTTGTTTTTTGTTTGATAAAATTGTCTTTGCTAAGATTTAACATTGGGTTTGTTTTCTTTTCGATTCCAATTGTGCTTATTTCTCTTTGCCTTATTTTTCCACCACAGACTGACCCTGCACCATGGGAAGGGCACACTATTACTCCTTCGCCTAAAGGAAAAAGCTTGTTTGTTATGCTATTATACATTTTTTCAGACATTACAGGTGTCATTTTTTCTCCAAGAAAATCGGTTCTTCCAACATCTCCTACAAAAAGTGTATCTCCTGTAAACACCATTACCGGTTCTTCTCCACTTTCGTTGTCATATAATACGTAACTTGTGCTTTCTGGAGAATGACCTGGCGTGTGTAATGCTTTAATTTTTAGTGCCCCTATCTGAATTTGTTGGTTGTCTTCTATGGTTTTGCCGAATCCCCAAGGCAGACCTGTGCCATGAAATATTGTGGCTCCTGTGAGTTTTGCTAGTTCTAAAGAGCCAGTCACGTAGTCCTCATTTCTGTGAGTTTCAAAAATGTAGTTTATTTTTGCGCCCCATTTGTTGGCTATTTTTAGATATATCTCACAGTCTCTTCGGGGGTCTATTACTGCTGCTTCATTATTGTTTCCTATTATGTATGAGAGGTGTGATATGATCTCTGATTTTATTGTTTGAATTAACATTGTGACAAAACCATTTTGTATTGAACTGAAGTTTTACTTAAGATTTTTCGGTTGCTTATTTATGTACATTTTTTATGGAACTGGAAGAATCCAAACTACAGCTAAAACAGTTAGCAATGCTGGAATAGCTGCTAAAATACCTGTTTTAATAAGTCTGCTTCTTGGAATAAGTCCTGTTGAATAAATTAGGGCTGTGGAGGGTACCCCTACAGGTGTTATGAATGCTATTGTTGCAGATAGGGCTACCGCCATAACGAAAGGCACTGGTGACATTTCTAAAATATTTGCTGTTTCTATTGCAATCGGTATTAAAATGGCTGCTGTTGCACTGTTTGAAATAAAATTTGTTAAGAGAAGTGAAATTGTGCTTAAGACAATTATTATTACTATTGTTGGGGTTGAACCATGCATAGATGCTATGGCACTACTTATTCCACTAGCTGCACCTGATATAATCATAGCTTCGCCAAGTAGAATTCCCCCTCCGACTAGAAATATTAGTTCCCATTGGATTGATTGTAAATCTTTAATGTCAAGTAGGTTAAAACCGAACATGATTAGTACTGCGATTACAGAAACTATTGCTACATTTGATACTGAAGTGGGCAATCCGAGCCAGACTTCAAACTGACTGCCCATGAACCAAAATATTATTGTTCCCAAAAAAATCAGAAGAACCCTTTTTTGTGTGTTGTTTAATTTTTCAATTTGTTTCTTTTGTTCAATTATTGCATCCAGTTTAAGGGTTACTTTTGGAGAGGGATACAACTTTTTTAGTAACAAAAATGCTAGAGCTAATACCAGTAAAGACACGGGTAAACCATAATATGCCCATTCAATGAACCCAAAGGAAAGTGTTTCACCTAGTAAAGCTCCTGCTATCATTGCAGGAGTGCTCCCTGTAAGCATTGCTGTACCCCCTATTGATGTGCTTATGGACACTCCTAAGAGCATCTTGCGTTTAAGGTTAACAAGTTCTTCAGGCATTGCTGTTAATATTGAAAGTATAACGGGTAAAATTACCGCTATGGCTACCGTGTTTGACATCCACATGCTTAAGAATGCAGTGCTGGCCATGACTAGCAAAATTAGTCTATCTATTTTTCCTTTGGAGTAAGTCAATAGATTGTATCCAATCCATTTGTCTAATCCATGTTTTTTGATTGATTGGCCTAAAACAAGACCTCCAATCATGAGAAATATAATTGAGTTGGAAAAAGGCGCAAATGCTTCTTTGGGGTTAAATACGCCTAACAGAGTTAGCATTGCGGGTATCATCAGTCCAGTTATGGGTAAGGGAAATACTTCTAACATCCAACAGCCTGCTGCGAAAACAAATGTTGTCAAGGTTTTGCGCACGATTTCTGGTTGATTGAATGTTATCAAGTAAACTAGAACGGCAATAATTAATACAAAAAACAGGTTTTTCTTTGAGTATACTATTTTGTAAAGTTTCGTTGGCGCTTTATAAGCAATCCATTCTATTGGTTTGCAAAAGTAACAGTCTTTGTTCTCGTCCGATTTGTTGTTTTGGTTGTTTTTTTCGAGGTCTTTCATTCCTCAATCTCCGTGAGAAGTAGATTATATATCATAAACGATTGAATTTAATGTTTTAACTTTTTTCTATATGCTGTTTATGATGTGGTTGAATTATGAACATATACTTTAAACATTGAACGAAGTGAAAAATACACCATCAAATATGGCAAAACTGGTTTTAGTTTTTGTTTTTTATGTTTAGTGTTTGAATTAATGTTTAATAGGTGTCATTTTTTTAGATAGTATCTGCTGGGCGTAAAAAATTTTATGCGTTCTACTTCTAAAACAGTTTGTTTAAGTGTTGTTGTTATAATAATATGTGGTTGTACAGGGAAATAAGAAATGCTGGAATTGTTGGACCTATTAGGCAATCTCGTAATTCTTTTTGTTGCTTTGGTTTTAATGTATAAAGCTAGTGACGTAACTATTCATCATTCTGTTAAAGTTGCTGAAGTTACTGGTTTAGGAAAAACTACTGTTGGTTTTGTTCTTATTGCGTTATCAACTTCGTTGCCTGAATTGTTTGTAGTTGTTTTTTCAGTGTTTGAACCCGCGAATATAGGTGTGTCTATTGGTAACATTTTAGGCTCTAATGTTACAAATATTTGTTTAACGTTAGGGGTTTGTTTTTTCTTGATAGCCTTGAAATATCCTGAACTAGAACATTTCATTCCCAGCATGGCGAAAAAAGAAATGGGAAACTTGTACTTTGGGCTTTTTATTGCATCGATTATTCCTTTGTCTTTATTGTTTGTTGGTTCTGCAAGCTTTTTAATAGGCATTATCCTGTTGGGGGTATTCTTCTACAATATGTATCAATTATCTAAAATAAAAAATGTGAAAGAAGAACCAGGACTTGTTGAAAAACAAAATCTTAGAAAATATGTTGTTTTAACAATTGTCGGTGCATTGGGCGTTGTAGTTAGCTCGTATTTTATTGTAGAAGCTTCTTCTTACATTGCAAGGGGGATTGGTATTCCAACAGTGATTATTGGTGCTACCATTGTTGCCTTAGGAACAAGTTTACCTGAACTGGTAACCGGTATCGACTCTGTAAGAAAAGGTCATGCTGAGTTAGTGTTAGGTAACGTAATTGGAAGTTGTTTTATGAACATTACTTTAATTTTAGGGCTAGCGTTAATTTTTGCGCCCTTTAGGGTTGAAATGGGAGCATTTTCTGATTTAATTGTGTTATCGTTAATTACTAACCTTATATTGTGGTATTTCCTATCAAACGAAAAAGTTGGAAAACAAGAAGGAACCGTTTTGCTCTTTTTGTATTCAGTGTTCCTTGTAACAAGTTTTCTTGCATAGTTCCAAAGTTTAGATTTGATGTTGAATTCTAATCTTTAACCTAAGCAGTTTCTTTTTGTTCATTAGCGTTCAATTTTTGATGCTTCGATCAAAAAAGCTGTTAATTTAATTATTGGCCATTGTTTATCCTGTTTTAGTTATGTGATTATTTTTTCTTTATCTCTTGAAAACGATGAGTAATGATGTTTTTTAGTTATATTTACTAAAAATTTTGGGTTATTTTTTAATAGCTTTCGAAGACTGAATTTTTTATATTATTATCAAGAAAACCAGAAAATACAGCATCAATAACATTTTCTAAGCCCCTTCACGCCTGCGCATTTGTAATTTTAATGTTTAAATTATGCCCTGAACATAATTATTACAAGTGTTTTCTATGGTTAAGATTGTGAAAGATGTTTTTTCGAAAGGTTTCGTAGAAGTTAATGAAAACGATACGCTTTCTTCTTGTTTGTCACTTTTCAAAGAAGAGATGCCACCTGTTTTAGCGGTCTTAGACAGCAAAGGCAATTACAAAGGGGTGATTTCTCGCAGATGGATAACCCGGTCTAGTTTTGATTCTTCGGGAACCAAAGTTAAGACTTTGATGCGATCAGCGCCTACTGTTACTTTACATGATTCTCTTAGCAAGGTCGCTAAGTTGATGATTGAAAGCGAGATTAGGCAACTTCCAGTCTATAGTGGCGATGATCTCTTGGGATTTGTTACCGATGAGGATGTTATCCATGGAACTGTAATGGAACAATGGGGTAAAACCCGTGTTGAAGAGATAATGACTAAACATCCGTTTGTCATTGAAGACGACGAATCAGTAGGAGCAATACTAAGCCTTTTTAAAAGAGAAGGAATCTCGCACGTGCCAATAGTCAGAGATGGAAAACTTGTTGGAATTGTTAGTGTTATAGATATTATTAGCAATGTTTTCCAACCAAAAAAGAGACAAATGGTTGGGGAAATAGTAGGCGAAAAAGTTCCTGTTCTTAATATGCCTGCGAAAGGAATAATGGTGAAGCCTGTGATCACTGTTTTGCCTGAAACCAACTTGCGCGAAGCTGAGGATCTAATGCACAAATTCGAGATTTCCTGTTTGGTGGTCGTTGGCAAAGGAAGACCCGTTGGCATATTGACTAAACGGGATTTTCTTGAACCTTTGGCTCAACTGGAAAAGCCGGTGCGAAGGCTTATGGTGCAGTTTTCAGTTAAAGATGTGGACATTGATGACATTCAACGCGGGTTTATTATGGGCGATTTTGAATCTTTTGCTAGTCGATATGGAGAAACATTAGAATCTGGTACGCTTTTCGTTTACATGAAGACTCATGGTACAAATTTCAAGGGCGATCCGTTAATTCATTGTCGGTTGCAATTTAGAACAAGAAAAGGCTCGTTTTTCAGCTCAAGTGAAGGTTGGGGTGTAGAGCAGACGTTCAGGTTAGCTTTGGATAGGCTTGAGGGTCAAATTGTTAAAAGCACAGAATTAGCACATGACCGTGAATTTGCAAAAGACTATTTTAAGAGACGATTTCCTTTGACGTAACAGGGTATTAGTCAGTCAAACTGACAAAAACGGATAATGTCTTGCCGCCATTATGTGGACCTGCCCCCGAATCTGTTCGTGGGGTTTGGATCTTTTCAGTATAACTGCAAATCGTAGCTTTTAGTTAACAATTTCATATTATCGCCTTTACATGAACTGTGCTGTTTGTGGTGATGATCCAATTGTTAACGTTTAACTTATCAGAAGCGAAGATGCTGGCAGGCTGAACACATGAAATGGCTTAGTAGACCCAATAATCAACCAGAACGTCTCAAGTTGGTCGAAAGTCTACCTGAAAAACCGGAAAATAAGAATTACATCAAATGCTTTATTATTAATATTTTAGCTCCTTACAAATGGAATTAGTTGCCTTTCAAGATACCAAGTTAGGATACTGAAAAATTAGCGAAGACGTTTGTTCAAATATGCAACGGTTAAATCCTGCTACAAAACTAAAGCAATTTGCAGAATATTACCTTGTCTAGAGCATGGAATTGTGTTGTATTAACAAAGGAGTGTTAAGAGCAGTTTACTATGTTAGATTCTTGATTTCTTTGATGTTTTTTATGCCTGTTCGGTTTATCTTTCTTTTACCTACACAACTTGTTCGCTGAATATCTTCCCTTTCAATTCAAAACATTTCTAAGTGTAAATTGCTAAAAATTCAGTATTTCCTATTGTGTAATACTTTCATAAACAATCTTGCTGAAACATTATATGCTCCTAAACAGGTAACCCCACAAAAGTCATTAAATTATTATCCTACTTTGAAGAGTTATGCACAGTTGATTGAAAAGTCAACCCTTTTTATATGTCCTAAAAGGAGTTGGCGTATTCAAATCACGTAAGGCAAGCAAAAAATGATTGAAACCTTGGTTGCTTCGGTTGTTCTCTAAAAAACACTATTGGTCAGTTGAATATGGTAAAAAACTTTATAAAACATGTTAAATTAACCCCTATGAACAGTGACAAATAACATATTTATTTGTAATTCTGTATTTACAAGATAAAACTAAAAGAGTTACAACTTTTTCTTAGTTTTTTGATTTGGAAATGGTTCGCTATGGAGTATTATTTAATCTTCCTGTTATGGATTGCAGCCGCATTCTTCTTTCCTAGGCTACTGAGAAGAATTCACATACCTTGGGTTACTGCGGTAATCCTCGCAGGAATAGTTATGGGACCATACGTGTTGGGGTTAATTAACCCAAATGTGTTAATGGAGTTCCTTGCAACTCTAGGACTTATTTTGCTCATGTTTTCAGCTGGAGCTGACACAAAAATGTCAGTTCTAAAAAGTGCAGGAAAAGACGTGATATATTTTACTTTGTTAAACATGGGAATACCGATGATTGTGGGTTTCTCAGTAGGATTTTTTTTAGGGCTGGAACTATTGTCAGCAGCAGTTTTAAGCGCCTGTTTTGGTTCATCGTCTGTTGCAGTAATAATACCAACTTTGAAAGAATTAAAAACCGATGCTAGAATCGGTTCTTTAATGACGTCTTCGATATTTCTTGCAGATGTTAGCAGCTTAATTTTTCTAGCCGTTCTTTTGAAACCACTTGTTGACATGTCTCCTGTTCCATTGGAAATTTTTCCTTTTGCACTGTTAGCTTTTTTGGTTATTACATTATATTTTATGCCGAAACTTCAAAATCGTCTTATGTCTTGGTGTTCTGACTCTGATCAATTTTCAAGCCAAATCAGAACTGTTTTCATAACTGTAGCTATTGTAGCAATACTCGCAGAGTTCATAGGCATACATGCAATGGTAGGCGGCTTTTTGGCGGGTTTGTCTCTCTCGAAAATGTTGGAAACACGAAAACATCTTCAAGAAAATCTTGTAACAATAAGTTATGGTTTTCTCATTCCTATTTTCTTGCTTTATGTAGGCATGACAACAAACATTACAACTCTGTTTAATCCGGGAGACGCAATTCTAACTCTTTTAATTATTACTGCTTTAATCACAAGCAAAACAGTTAGCGGCTTTATAGGCGGTCACCTTTTAGGCTTTTCAAAAAGAACCAGCGTAGGAATGGGATTAATGACTACTGCACAACTTTCAACAACCCTAGCTACGGCAACAGTTGCTACTCAATATGGAATTTTCTCTGATGACCTACTCACAGCTATAGTCGTATTATCAATAGTGACAATAATAATCTCACCAATATTAACAAAGGCTATATTAAAACAAAAAACTAATGAAGATGTGTTAGCGTGACATTTCCCCCTAGCAATTCAAGTTTTACCCATTAATTATGATTTGCGCTCCATATGTAGATAGCTTTAGAAAATCGATAATAATTGGTTAAACTATTATGTATACACAGAAGTAAAACTGTGTACGTATGATTCGCTGAAAAAAAGAGGCTATAATTACTTGTCTGAAAAGGATAACATTTGGTATACACTAAAAGTAGATGATGTATTCAAAGCACTTAAGACAAGCGAAAAAGGATTGACCTCTGCGGAAGCTGAAAGAAGACTGAAGGAGTATGGATTAAATGAGTTGGAAAAAGAAAAAGGAATTACAAAGTTAGCCTTACTTTTTCATCAACTCAAGAATCCCCTGGTTGCTGTGCTCTTTGCTGCTGCATTAATTTCATTTCTTGTCGGAAAGATGATTGACACCTTTGTTGTTGCTGTTGTTATCGTTTTTAACACAACTATAGGCTTTTTCCAAGAATACAAAGCAGAAGTTGCTCTTCAAGCATTGAAGTCAATGGCAGCCCCTGAAGCAGAATTAATACGGGATTGTCCTGAAAGAGGCACTTGTCTTGAAATGAGAGTCAAGGCAAATAAGATAGTACCTGGAGACATCATACTTTTAGCTGCAGGAGATAAAGTTCCTGCTGATGCTCGCATTTTTGAAGTTGCAAACCTTGAAATAGATGAATCAATGTTGACTGGCGAATCAACAACTGTGAGAAAAACAGTTGAAGCTCTAAATCAAGATATGCCTGTGGCTGATCGAACAAATATGGCATTCTCTGGTACAATAGTCACAAAGGGAAGAGGAAAAGCAGTTATCACGGCTACGGGAATGAAAACCGAAATTGGAAAAATAGCTAAACTGATAAAAGAAACCAAAAAAGCAGACACTCCGCTTCAAAAACGAATTGCTGATCTTAGCAAAAAACTTGGGCTCTTCGCCCTTTTATCTAGCGGTTTAGTCTTGGTAATTAGTCTGCTTCGTGGATTTGAATTCTATGAAGTGTTTCTTTTCGCTTTGGCGACTGCGGTTTCAGCAATCCCGGAAGGACTGCCTGCGGTAATGACTATTACATTGGCAGTTGGCGTGAACCGAATGGCGAAACGTAATGCCATCATTAGAAAACTGCAAGCAGTTGACACTCTAGGATCAGCAACGGCAATTTGCACTGACAAAACTGGTACACTTACAACCAATCAAATGACGGTAAAAAGACTATTCGTGAACAACAGGGATGTCAATGTTACTGGTGTTGGTTACGCTCCAGAGGGGAGTTTTGAGGTAGACGGTAATGCAATAGACGTGACTAAGAACGAAGAGCTGCGTTTGTTGCTTCAAATAGGTGCTCTATGTAACGATGCTCGACTTAGGCAACATGAAGTCAAAGATGGATACAGTTGGGAAATTTACGGCGATCCTACCGAAGGATCGTTAGTTGTTGCAGCAGAAAAAGCAAAACTCGAAAAACATGAGTTAGAAGAAAAGTTTTCACGCGTAGATGAGATTCCTTTTGACGCAAAAGAGAGATACATGGCTACATTCCATAAAAATTCTGCAAAACTTTTGCAGGTCTACATGAAAGGTGCACCTGAAACCGTCTTGGAGTTTTGCTCAGAAATTCTAGAAGACGGACAGACAAAGCCGCTCACACAAACAAAAAAAGAAGAGATTTTGAAAGTTAGCACTCATATGGCTAGCGAGGCAATGAGGGTTCTCGCTTTTGCTTACCAAAAAATAGATGAAGAAAAGCTAAATGATTTCAAAGAAAAAGTACGCCGTAAAAACGCATCCCTAGTTTTTGTTGGGTTTGCGGGAATGATTGATCCACCTAGACCCGAAGCAAAAACTGCTGTTCAGCTTTGTCAAAGAGCTGGAATAAAAGTAATCATGGCAACAGGTGACCACAAGCTAACCGCGAAGGCAATTGCAAAAGAAATCGGGATTCTTATACCCAACTCAAAAGTCTTCACGGGACTTAATCTGGATAGCATGAATGACGATGAATTAGACAGTGTTATCGACGAAACATCCGTTTTTGCTCGGGTATCTCCAACTCACAAGTTCAGGGTTGTTGAATCTCTTAAACGCAAAGGACACGTAGTGGCTATGACCGGTGACGGCGTTAACGATGCACCTGCTTTGAAAGTGGCTGACATTGGCGTTTCAATGGGAATCACGGGGACTGATGTAACCAAAGAAACGGCTGACATGGTTTTGGCTGATGACAATTTTGCTAGCATTGTGAATGCAGTTGAAGAAGGCAGGGTAGTCTTTGAGAATGTGCGAAAAGTCGTAAAATTTTTGGTAGCTACCAACACAGGTGAAATCCTTACGATTTTAGCTGCTTTGATTCTTTTGCCTAATGCACCCCTTATTTTTACTCCCGTTCAGATATTGTGGATTAATCTTGTAACTGACGGGTTACTTGACGTAACGTTAGCAATGGAGCCAAAAGAAGAAGATGTCATGGATCAACATCCTAGAAAATCCACTGCTAAAATTATTAACCGTGAAATCTTAGTCAACACTGTCTATGTGGGCATATTCATGATGATTGGAACCCTATGGATTTTCGCTAACGAATGGAGTTACGGGAACATTATTAGAGCTCAGACAATGGGCTTTACCACAATGGCAATGTTTCAAGTGTTTAGCTCACTGAACTGCAGGTCACGCAACAAATCAGTTTTCAGTTTAGGGTTCTTTACAAACAAATATCTATTTCTCGCTATCATTGCATCTGTTTCTTTGCAAGTGTTAGCGACTGTTTTGCCTCCGTTACAAGTCGCATTGGGTACCATTTCACTCTCGGTTTTGGACTGGCTGTTAATAGTACTCGTATCAAGTTCAGTTTTTGTTGCCGACGAAATAAGAAAATTCGTTAAGGGCAAAATGAAAAAGTAACTATCGAACATTAAAATATAGAATTAGAGTCGTCGTGATACAATATAAGAGGATTAAATAATGAGAAAAACCATGCGTGTTTGCCCTAAAAAAGAGTGTGAAAAGTAATGACTCAAAAGGAGATTTTTTCTATTAGACAAAAAATTGCCTATTTCTCTATGGAGGTTGCGCTTTCAAATGGTATTCACACTTACAGCGGTGGTCTGGGCGTTTTAGCCGGTGACACAATCAGGTCGAGCGCAGACTTGAGGCTTCCATTCGTAGGAGTTAGCTTAATCAGCAAAAAAGGATATTTTAGACAGGAATTGGCAGCTAATGGAAGCCAAACAGAGCATGAAGACCCATGGAATCTTTCAAACTTTATGCAGTTACTTCCAGTGAAGGTTAAAGTGCCAATTGAATCAAGAGATGTGCATGTTAGAGCATGGCTCTACAATGTAGTTAGCCAAACTGGAGGAGTTGTTCCTGTTTACTTTTTAGATACAGATGTAGAAGAGAATACTGCAGAAGATAGAGAAATTACCTCTTTTTTGTATGGCGGAGACAATAAGTATCGGTTGAAGCAGGAGATTGTCTTGGGAATTGGCGGTGTGAGGATGCTCAAAGAATTGGGCATTGATGTTCGTAAATATCACATGAATGAAGGGCATTCCAGTTTTCTTGCTTTTGAACTGTTGAAAAAATTTGAAAGGAACATTGAAAAAGTTAGAAATAGTTGCATATTCACGACCCACACTCCTGTTGAGGCTGGTCACGACAAATTTTCTTATGATCTCGTTCAGGAAGTGCTCGGCGAAGATGCCCCTTTGGATTTACTGAAAAATTTGGGGGGACATGACCGACTGAACATGACTCGCCTCGCCCTTAATCTGAGTGACTACATTAACGGAGTAGCTAAGAAACACCAAGAATCCTCAAGAGAAATGTTTCCAGGATACGAAATTCACGCTATCACCAATGGAATTCATTCATACACTTGGACTTGTGAGAGTTTTAGAAGATTGTATGATAAGTATCTTCCAGGTTGGGCAAATGATCCTAATTTACTTGTAAGAGTAGATGTTATTCCAAGGGAAGAAGTTTGGCAAGCTCATAGAGAAGCAAAAAAGTTGCTGATCGATTACGTTAATACGTCGACGAACATAGGCATGGACTATGATACTTTAACCCTAGGGTTTGCACGACGAGCAACTGAATACAAAAGAGCAAATTTGCTGTTTTCTGATTTGGAAAAGTTGAAGAAGATAAGTAGAAAAGGGAAGATTCAGATCATTTTGGCGGGGAAAGCTCATCCCAGAGATTATTCGGGCAAGAAACTAATTGAACAGTTATTTAGTTATGCTAAACAACTAAAAGATGATATCAAAATTGTCTATTTGGAAAATTATGATTTAGACGTTGCATCCATGTTGGTTACTGGTGTTGATGTTTGGTTAAACACGCCTTTGCCGCCTCAAGAAGCATCAGGGACTAGTGGAATGAAGGCAGCCCATAACGGAGTGATAAACTTTAGTGTCTTGGACGGATGGTGGATTGAAGGTTGGATAGAAGATATAACCGGTTGGGCTATAGGTCCGCATCCTGATGAGCAAGTATCGTTTGAGGAACGTAACATTAGAGAATTAGATGACCTATACAGCAAACTGGAATACATTATCATGCCCCTATTCTACAATAAAAGGGATAAATGGATAAGAACTATGAAAAATTCCATTGGAAAAATTGCTTACTATTTTAACAGTCACAGAATGATGCGAAGATATGTAACTGAAGCTTACCTTTAACTGCACCACGTTTTGTCGTTTGAACATGACTTCAAGAAGTGACAACCTAGAAGCTCAACAGTCATAGCTGTAAACATCGAAATTACATAAGATAAATTTACGCAAAAACATGAACTAGATTCGAACCCTTTTGTTTTTCTTACCTGCAAACGTAGTGGACATTTTTTCTTCCGTTTTTCCTTTTTTTGTGAATCCTTGCTGTTCGGTTGGGTTCCCTAAACTGTAAAGTTGATTGTTATTTTCAGAAAACGGATCTCGAGGATTTATAATGCCATCATTTCTGCAAAAATGATTTGTAGATTTCTAATGTCTGTTCCGCGGCTTTTTTCCATGTAAAATACTCTAAAACTCTTTTACGCCCCTTTTTGCCCCAACTTTTAGCCATCTGCGGATCCTTTAAAACCGCGTTTATTCCCCAAGCTATGTCAGATGCTTCCTCACCGTTAACATGGACTCCATTTTGATCTGGACCTGACGGTATTACTTGTTCGCGAAAACCTACTACTCCTTTGGATCCTACCACAACAGGTTTCTCCATTGCCATGGCTTCTAGGCTGACGATGCCGAATGGTTCATAAACTGATGGAAAAATGCATACGTCTGCAGCAGCGTAATGCAGTATTCTCTCATCTTCTGGCACAAACTCAAACCGGTAAATAATCTTGTCTTCTATTCCAAGTCTACTCGCTGTTTCAACGATGTCTTTTTGTTTCTCACCTTTACCTAGAATAACAAGTTTCGTTTTTGGATATTCCTTTAAGACCATTGGCATTGCTTGAACTAAGTTATCAGCACTTTTCACCCATGTTAATCTCCCAACAAAAAGAAGCATTGTCCAATCTTTTTTAATACCATATTTTTCCCGAATCTTTTGCACATCTTCAGATTGGTAATTCTGCAGATTGTATCGTTGGGGGTTTACTCCATTCCAGACCACACTTATTTTTGATTGTGGCCAACCATGACGCGTTAAGTCTTCTCGCATTGAATGACTTACTGTAATCATTCCATCCATGTTCTGGGCTGCTGCCCTTTCAAGATGTGACACAACCTTTGAACCCTGTCCACCGCTTCTTCCCCACTCGGTACTGTGCACATGAAATATTACAGGAATCTTTGTTTCGTTTTTAATCATTAATCCTGCGATGCTGCTTAACCAATCATGTACGCAGACAACATCAAAATTGTATTCCTCTTTTTTAATTAATTCATTAATGAATTTTGTTGCACTCAGAACATTATGTATGAATATGTCGCTAAAAAAGCGGATGTTAGTTCCCCACTCTTTTAGGTCTTCAGCAACAAACATTGGAAAAACGTTGCCAGCATCCGCTATCAAGGGACGATGGACTTCTACTCCTTTCAAAATTTCTCTGGTTTTCAAATCACCCGGGTTAAGGGTGAAAACTGACACATCGTGACCTAAATTGACAAACTCGCGTGTTATATTGTCCGCATATGTGCCTAGTCCTCCCACAATTTTTGGGGGATACTCATAGACAAAAAAACCTATTCGCAAAACGCAGTTCTCCCTGACAAATATGATACTTTATTAGAGGTCCGCTTGATTTTTAAAGTTTATCAAAATTGTGTCAAAAGGCAACTTTCTGGACTTGTTTTGGTACGGAACTACTTTTTACATTTAGAATTAATAATATCTAAAATGTAGCCACTTAATGACTGAAAACAAATATAAAATTGAAGTCACAATAGTTTTAATTGGGAAAAATTTTTGGTATTACGTTCTAAAGTTGCAATATTATCTGGATTAGTAATTGCTTCCGTGGCACTTTGGTTTGCAAATACTAAATGCCCCAATATTTATTTACAGAATGGTTTCTATAGTTTTCTCGCGTTAACTGTAATCTACTTCATCTTTAAAATATTTCTAGAATCCATGGTTTCTAACAAAATCAAAGACCCTAAAACAAGGTATTCGCTCAAAAAGATTTTGTCAATATTTGACATTGCAACTTTTTTGATTGTAGTCATGGGAATATGGGTTGAAAATTTGCAGGATATCTTGATTGCCTATGGGTTAATTGGGGCAGCCGTAGCCTTTGCTTTGCAAGATCTTATCAAGAACCTGATGGGTGGCATAGTGATTTTCTTAAATGGAATTTACCGTGTTGGAGATCGGATAGAAATTAACCAAAAATATGGTGATGTAATTGATGTTAATCTTTTTTATACTACACTTTTGGAGATGAAGGATTGGGTACCAGCGGATCAAGCCACGGGTAGATTGACAAGTGTTCCAAACGGTTATGTCTTAAATAATGTTATACATAATTACACCCGAGATTTTGGGTTCATATGGGATGAAATAGCAATCCCTATTACCTATGATAGTGATTGGAACGAGGCAACAAACAAAATTTTAGAAATTGTTGAAAGAGAAACGAAAGTCAGTGCAGCACAAGCTGAAAAAGACATAGCTAAAACCGGTGAAAAATATTATTTGACCAAAAGGTCTGTTGATCCAACCGTATTTTTAACTCTGACAGATAATTGGATAAACTTTAACATTAGATATGTTACAGAGATACGAGAACGCCGACTGCTTCACGACAAACTCAGTCGAATGATACTTGATGAAATTCAGAAGTCCAAGAACATAAAAATTGCTTCTACAACCTTAAATATTACTGGATTTCCAGACGTAAACATAAAGCAGTAATCTAGTTTTAACTACATTCTGCTAATAAAAAAATATTATATTTAGTTTTCTTTTGTTTTCTTATTGCCTCTTGTAGGGCATCTTAGTTCGTCACTGACTTTTTCTGCCCAAAAACGGGTTAATCTACTCTAGTCTTTAATCTTTATATCCCTTAATTCCTTAACACTTATCAAGGTGCTAACGTTGGCGACGGTTGAATTCGCTTTAGTGGCAATTTCATCAATTGTGGCAGTTATGAATCCACTTAGCACAACCGCGATATTTCTCACTCTGACAAAGGGGCAAAGCCATGAAAAAAACCGTCAAATTGCTGCTAAAGCGGCGAAATTAGGTTTCATAATTCTTGCTTCTTTCGCTTTGACAGGTACACTTATTTTTCAAATATTTAACATTGACTTGTTTTCATTTCAGATAGCAGGTGGCATTCTCCTTATTACTATTGCATTAAAAATGCTTTCAGAAAAAAACGGGTTTTCATCCGATAAGCGTGAAGATCCTTCAATTATTCCCCTGACTTTTCCTCTTACTGCTGGTCCAGGAACTATAACTACAGTTATTTTGATTTTTTCACAAGCAAGTAGTTTTTTTGAGACCATATTTGTCTTCGTGGCAATAGCCGTTGGGGTCTTGTTATCCTATGGGGGAATGATTCACGCTCATAGGCTCCTTAAAATTTTTGGAACTGATGGAACTCACGTAGTTTCTGCTCTAATGTCAATTATTGTCCTAGCCATAGCCATACAATTTGTATTCGCAGGAATAGTTGCAGCTGTTTGTCAACTTACTTTTTAGCAAACAGTTTTGGATGCTTCTTCAATTAATTGTTTCAGTTCAGTGGCGTTTATGTCTGTTTTACTTGTAATCTCCATATGTTTAACTTGACTCTTTTTTCCTCTGCCCTTAAGGTCGCCTGATATTAGTCGAGCTCCACACATGAAATCCAAATCTACATGGCCTGTAAACGGATTGATCCACACAAAATCTTTTCCAGCTACTGCATAAACAATCCTTCCGTCCCTTACTTTTTCCTCAGCGTTGGCGGAAATTTTTTTTATTAATGTTCGCAATTCTTCGATAATATCTTTTTGCTGAGGGGAAATATTATTTAATATTTCATTAACAGTTACCATACAAACACCTGTTTATTCTAGACTCTTGCTTTCTAAAAATACTTGCTTTTTTGTTGTAAACGAATTTTGTTCCAGCCTTTGGTTTGTCTTGATCAGCTTTTGATATTCAACAAGGTTTTTGTGGCTGGCTTCTGCAAAAACCCACAATCATCTGGACCAACTTACTTTCAGAGAGGGCTTAAATGTTGTTGTTGGGGGGTAGGGGGGTCAACAACAACAAATGACATACCCGTAGGCTGTCCATTGTGAAGATTTTTTGAAAGTCTTGCCAAAATATTACTGGCTCTTGATGAACCTGGACTAGGAATCCTGAAGTTCAAAGTCTCCAATCAATGATTTCTGGAATTAAGACATACAAGAGTTTGTTTGTTGATTACGCGAATTGACGAGAAACCGAAGAGGCTTGTGGAGTTAGACCCCAAATATGCCAAGCTCATCAAACAAAAAACTAGGGTTTTAAGAGATGACAAGGTTATTCCAAATGGGATAGATTACAGCAAAGCAGTAAAATCATTGACAAAGGGGAGAAGAAAAAAGCAAAGGAAATTGTTATGCATATCCAACTAGGAGAAACACACCTTCTCACTTAATACGTGAGGGATTGAATGCAGCTACTTCATTCTAATACTCAAACTTATGACAAATAACTTAACAGTATCCTAACTTATGATCGGTTAATGATCAATCTGTGTTTTGTTCAATTATAATTGTGTAATTCTTTGCGTTTAATCCCCCTCTTATTAGTAAATAAAATGTTCCCTTTTTGAAAAGGTGTAAAGCTCCATTCGGTTTATTATTGCCAAGGACAATGTCAAAAGTTTTATTTCCAATTTCCTTCACCTGAAAGTAAAAATTGCTAAGTGAATTCACTTCATCATTAATAATTGGGTCATATTCCCATCTTATTCTCCATTCATCATAATCAATTTTGAATGATCTTGTTCCTCCATACCAACTGCTTCCAGTAAACCTATCTACTTCAACCCAATTTTTAGACGTTTCAAGATAAGACATAGACCAAAACAGGAAAAAAGAAAACAGCAATGAAAAGATAACAATCGTTTTCTTTGCCATGAATCACACCAATAAAACCTCCAATATACTGAGGATAAGGATTTTTGTCAAGAAACATTGACCAAAATCAAGCTTCAGATAGTCAAGAAACTTTGACTATTTATTGTTCAACCTATTAAAATTTCAAATCACCTATGTTTTAGATTCACACCCAAACTTGAACATTTGTCTTTATGGATTCTCACCATAATAGAGACATCTCCCATAAGATCACTTTTTTATTGTTCAGAGCCCAAAAGCTAATTTAGTTGCCTGTTAATTTTACGGTAAACTAGCATTCACTGAGGCTAACTGATGAAAAAGTTTCCTAAAAAATTTAATTTACTTGCCATCGAGGAGAAATGGCAGCAAAACTGGGAAGAAATGGGAATTTATCACTTCAACCGGGAAGACTCTCGTCCTTCGTTTACTGTAGATACTCCTCCTCCTTATCCTTCAGGGAACTTTCACATGGGAAACGTTCTGAACTGGACCTACATCGACACGTTAGCCCGTTACAAACGTATGCGGGGATACAATGTTTTGTTTCCTCAGGGTTGGGACTGTCACGGGCTTCCAACAGAAGTAAAAACTGAAGAAATTCACAAAATAAAAAAAACTGATTTGCCTCCAGCTGAATTTGTTAAACTCTGCAAAAAAGTTATCGACAAATACATTGTTATAATGAAAAAAGCTATTATGCGCCTTGGCTGTTCGGTGGATTGGACAACAGAATACAAAACCATGGATCCCGACTACTGGCGACGGACTCAACTTAGTTTCATTGTTTTGCACAAAAAAGGGCTAATCTACAAAGGAACCCATCCCATCAGTTGGTGCACAAGCTGTGAGACTGCAATTGCAGACGCAGAAGTTGAACATGAACAAAAAACTGGAATCTTGCATTTCATCAAATTCAAGTTAACTGATGGAAATCACCTGATCATAGCTACGAGTCGTCCTGAACTTTTGCAAGCTTGTGTAACTGTAGCAGTAAACCCAGATGATGAACGTTACAGCAAATACATCGGCCAAAACATCACTGTTCCTGTAGCAAATCGTCAAGTCAAAATAATTGCCCAAAAAGAAGTAGACCCAAAGTTTGGTACTGGAGTGTTAATGATTTGTACCTACGGGGACAAAGCTGACGTGCAAGCTGTTTCTGCTCTGAAGCTTGAGCCAATTATTTTAATAGACGATAAAGGGAAAATGAACAAAAACGCAGGAAAATACTGCGGACTAACAACCATTGAAGCAAGAAAAGCTATCGTAAAAGACCTTGAAGCCTCAGGAAATCTGGAAAAAATTCAGCCTTTGAATCAAGAAGTGGGGACCTGCTGGAGATGCAAGCATTCCATCGAAATTTTGGAGCATGAACAGTGGTTCATGAACACCCGAAAATTTACTGAACAGGTAAAACAAAACACGCTGGAAGTAACGTGGTATCCAGATTACATGAAAAAACGCATGATCGATTGGACAAACAGCCTAGACTGGGACTGGGTAATTTCTCGTCAAAGAATCTTTGCAACCCCAATTCCTGTATGGTACTGTAAACAATGCCAAGAAATCATTTTAGCAGAACCCGACTGGTTGCCCATTGACCCCCGAAATGAAGAACCAAAAACTGACAGGTGTCCTAAATGTGGGGGCACAGAATTTGTTCCTGAAACTGATGTTTTGGATACATGGTTTGATTCTTCCCTTACTTGCGCAGTTCATGCTGGTTGGCCAGACAAAGAAGATTGGCAAAACTTGTTTCCTGCAGATGTGCACCCCTCAGGTTACGATATCATCCGGACTTGGGCGTATTATTTGATGGTTCGTGGTCTTGCGTTGTTTGACCAAAAACCCTACAATAGCGTATTAATCAACGGCATGGTTCTGGGAACCGACGGAAGAAAAATGAGCAAATCCCTAGGTAACTTCGTAGCAACCCCTGAAGTGTTTGAAAAATACGGCGCTGATGCCCCTCGACAATGGGCAACCAGTGGAGGCGCCACAGGCTCTGACATTCCTTTCCGTTGGGAAGACGTAGAATATGCCTGGAGATTTTTGCGAAAACTATGGAACGCTTCAAAATTTGCAGGAATGCACCTTAAAGACTATGACCCCGACAGTAAGCAGCCTCAGCTTGAGCTTATTGACCGTTGGCTTTTGAGCAAAATGGAACAAGTCACCAAGAAAGTAACTGAAGCTTTAGATAACTGCCAATTTAACGTAGCAACTGATGAAATCCGAAAATTCACCTGGCATAGTTTCTGTGACAACTACATTGAAGCCGTCAAACACCGACTATACCAACCTGAAACATATGGGGAAGAAAAACGACGCGCTGCCCAGTATACCCTTTACACGGCTATTTATCGGATAATCCAGATGTTATCTCCAATTTCGCCTCATATAACTGAAGAACTATATCAGATAATTTTTGCAGACGACAAAAAACTTGAAAGCATTCATGTTTCTTCATGGCCTGAAATACAAGAAGGGCTAATCGACGAAGACAACGAAAAAAGTGGTGACCTTATTGTTGCTGTTATGGGTGAACTTCGAAGAGACAAAGCAGAAAACCAAAAACCCTTGAATGCTGAAATCCAAAAATTAACAGTATACACCGAAGACAAACAAGCCGCCGACGTTCTAGCTAAAGCCGAAGAAGACCTAGCTGGAACCTGTAAGATACAAAAACTGGAAATCAAGTCAATTAAAGGTCAAGGAAAAGAAGTCCAAGGATATCCAAAAATACAATTTGTTGCAGAATACTAAACTGCAGCTTTGTATCGAAGAATCGCAGCAACTCCACCAAATGATTTTTTGAGCATTTGACCCTCTTCAGTGTCTGCCGATATTATTTCAACATCTGTTCCAATCATTTCTGCGGTTTCGGCTAAATCGTCAATTAACTCTTTTGTTTCCACGACTGCTACTGTTGGAACTGTGCACTTTGGACATGCACTACTGCTCGTTGTCTGTTCAAACTCTGCAATTTGATGAATTTTCATTGTTTCTTGTTTTGTGTATTCGCATGAACCACATTTTACAGTAACAAGAATCGTGTCCAAGTCTTCAGAAAGCAACAAGGTTTCTACAATGCCGTTGTTTAAAAACTTTCGAACATCAGCTTCCCCGTAGGTAGCCAATCCTGTCTCTTGACCAATTTCACGCAGAAACTTTTGCATCATTTTCTTTTCTTCAAAATACCGCAGTTTCTGAAGAATCTCTTGTGAACCTTCTACAACTTCTTCTACGCCATGATCGTCCGTGTATGAAGTGTCTACTGTAGCCAAAATTTTGTCTTTTAGTGTATAATGTAGAAAGTTTCCTTTTTCGAAATCTTCTTTTGTTGGTCCTGGACCCCCTAAAAGTATGCCTTTAAGGTCTTCGATGGGCAGAAAAATTTCGTTTGCGTATTCACCAATTCGAGTGAAATATTCATGAACTTTTGCTTGTCGCATTCGAACAAACCTTTTTGCGGACTGTCCTCCTGCCCTGAATTTTCCTGGAATACCTGATGTTACTTGTTTGACGATGTCAAGGTATTTTCCCCGTACCGTAGCAAATGATGCGTGGGCAGAGTCCAAAACTATGATTCCGTAGGTTTCTTTGTCTTTCAAAAACTCTTCTAGATGTTCAGTGTGGAATCGCGCATCACAACGATATAGATAAATTTGAATTGGTTCAGGCGGGGAAATAATGTATAATTCAATTTTTTCGCTTCCTGGACCGTTTTGTGGAATTGCTCCACAGAAAAGCACCAACCCGTTTTCGGGTACGGTTTTGAACATTTTCATTCGTTGCGTAACCCGGGTGATGGCGTCTTGAACGTTTTTTCTTGTAGTGTTGGATTTGATGTTTGTTGCTGTTCCGAATTCATTGTTAAGCATGGAGACTACTTCACTGACTTGTCTGCCTGGAGGTACATAAAGGGAAACTAGTTCTGTTCCTCGACCTTCTCGGGAGGCAAGTCTTTCGATATTGCGTTTTAGTCGAAAACGTAGAAGAGAATCTTGTTTAGTGCTCAACGTTCATTACGCTCTTGATTGTAGACCTAACAAATGTAACATACTTGATAAGAGTTATCTTTTAACTTACTTGTCATTCAGGATCTTGATTGCTGTATCAGTTGTAGGGCAAAACTATTCAAATCAAAGTATACTATGTGTGTAAGCATCAACAAAAAATGGTGTCTGGTGGAAAAAAATTGTTGGCAGAAAAGCTGGTGTTTGTGGGTCATATTTCCGTTGACAAAATCGAAAACATTAACGGCACCAAAATTCAGCCTGGAGGTGCTGCCCTATACGCAGCCATGGCTGCTAGAACCTTATCGTCAAATGTCACGTTAATTTCTGCTACTGGAAAAGATAACCCGTTTCTAGCTAAACTGAATCTTTTGCCCCATAAAGACATCAAAATCTATGATGCGCCTACAACAAGGTTTCACATCAAATATGACCATCGATGGGAAGCAAATTACCTTAAAGTTGAGCACGGGGCTGGTTCAAGAATTACTTCTCGTCGACTTTCTAACCGTCAAGTTAAACAAAAGAGTATTTTTCATCTTTCTCCCATGACGCCTTCAAAGGTTGCGCGAATGGTGGATAAAATTAAAAAGAGTTCTCCTGAAACCAAAGTTTCTGTTAATACTTGGATTGGTTACATCAATGAGGGTAGAAAAAACCGTAAAATCCTCAAGGATATTGCTTTAAAAGCGGATTTTTTTATTGTAAATGACACGGAAGCTAAAGCATTAGCTGAAACTGATGCTATTTCTTCTGCAGTTAGGCTCCTGAAAGCTAAACGACTAATTGTTACTTTGGGAACCTTGGGGGCAATAATCAGTGCAGATGATATCGGTATGCAGATGGTTCCTGCGTTGGCTTTGCCTTCTGATAAAATAGTGGACACAACTGGAGCTGGAGATGTTTGGTGTGGCGCTTTTTTGGCAACTTATAATATTACAGAAGATTTTGCAAAATCTGTTAGTGCAGCATCTACCATTTCTAGCATAAAATGTTCTGACTGGGGTTTTCAGAGCCTAACCAAATTACGGTTTAACGAACCTAACGATGTTATCGAGTTTGTTATGGGCATGAAAGATGGTGGCATACAAAAACGGATGCCCGAATACCTAAAAAATTAACCCAATCCTGTTTCTGGTCTTAAGATCCGTATTGAACACTTGAAGTACAGTTAAAAAGAAACTATTATTAGGATTAACCTCAGAGCTAGGAGTGGAGACAATCGTTATGGCTATGGCTTATGTGCTGATTAACACGGAACCAAAAAACATGGAAGACATCGCAGCAACTCTTGAAAAACTTGATTCTGTTGTAGAGATCTTTCCAGTTTATGGAGTTTACGATTTAGTCGCAAAAATTCAAGCAGAATCTATGGAAAAACTTAAAGACATAGTCACATGGAAAATACGAAGCCTAACTAACGTCCGATCCACTATAACTATGTTAATCCTAGAAGATCCGCAGTAAATTAATGCAGTTTTCTGGTTCTCCATTTGTTGTCTAAACTTGGGGATACTGTTTTGAAGCGTGCTTTGGTTTTATATTGGTCTAAAACGGGAAACACGAAAAAAGTTGCTTTGGCAATAAAAGACGGTTTAGAATCTGCTGGATTAAATGTCTCATTAATGAAAACAACTGAAGCCGAAAACGTTGATTATTTTGATTACGACCTAGTTTGTGTTGGTTTTCCTTCTTATCAATGGCATCCTCCCAAACCGGTTGCAGATTTTTTGCTCAAAAAATTTGATGCTTACAGAAAACAAGAACAAATCAAAAAAGCCTCACCAACAATTCCAGAAAAATATGCTTTAATATTTTGTACCTATTCTGGTCCGCACACTGGCCTTCGTGAAGCGACGCCTGCAGCGTTATATGCTGGTCAGTTTTTTGAACACTTGGGATTTACAGTATTGAACGAATGGTGTGTTCTAAGTGAATTTATTGGTTCAGTAGAATTTAGTACACAGGGCAGAATGGGTGATATTCGTGGAAAACCAACTGCAGAAGAGCTGAAAAAACTAACCTTAGATGCTAAAGAACTGGTATCTGGTTTTTAGTTTGTGAATTTTTCCGTTAATTTATAAAGGGGAATTTGTTAGTATATTTGAAGAGTTTCGTTTATGGTGGAGTTTCTCTGCCAAAAATAACTGGAACCTTTTCTATGTATGCCGAGGTGAATATCGTGTCTCAAAAGAAGATGTATGAAGTCAAATGTACTGAATGTGGCAGCGCTACTACTGTTCCTTTTGAACCTACAAAAGGTAAACCAGTTTATTGTAAAAGTTGTTTCTCTAAACGTAGAAGTAAACCACGCGAAAGGACTCCATCTGAACCTATAATGTTCAACATGAAAAATGCATGGGCAAGACGAGGAAAATAACCGTCAAAAAGGCAATTTGATAAATTAAGTTTTTTTCAAAAGCCTTGATTTCCTCCAAAGTAACGATTTCTTATGAAATTGTTCTTGTTTACTTTTTTAATTAACATTTTTTGAGTTAATGTTTTGATTTTTTATTGTTACAAAGAAGCAGCAACAATTTGCTGTTGTTGATGTTTTGTAGATGCATTCACTGTTAACCAGCGTTTAATTGAATTAAAAGGCTAAAGCTAAAAAAGCCGAAATCCATTCAATTTAAATATAGTATAGATGATTTTTAGTTTTCTTTATTTTTCCAAGAAAAATTCCAGCGAAATATTCTAACCAAAATTGTTCATGTGAATCTAGATTGGCGTCTTCTTCAGAAATTGCACTTTCAAACGAAGTTGCACCTGCTTTCTTAAACTTCCGAACAATTCTATGTTCCATTTCAAATTCAAGTCCATATTTAGACAATTTTTTCTTTCCCTCCTTTATCAAATAGTTTTCAAGTAGAATGCTATAAATTAACGACAAACTTAGTTTGTCCGAATTTACAAAAAAGTCTCTACCTATAATATTACTCTTTGGTAGTTTATTAACCTACCCGTTTATTTTTCAAGAAAAAAGAAAAATGTGAAAAAAACTCAAAAATTGTTATTAAACTAATAGTTTAATATCTTGGTCGGGCTGGTCTTTTTGCACTGTAGCATTCTCTGCAGTACACAGGTCTGCTTCCGTCTGGCTTGAATGGAACTTGACATTCTTTTTTACATTCAGCACAAACTGCAGTGTGCATTTCTCTTGGTCTACCATATGACATAACTTTCGCACCTCCGATTAAATGACAAAACTAGAATCTTTATAAACTAATTTAGGATATCAGTGTCATCGCTACATATAAACATGTTTAATTCCGAATCCATTTAAATGCAGAATTATTGATTAATTATTATTTAACGGTGGACAGAAAAGTCATCCAGTTTTCTATCTTGACATTTTTTAATGCCCAAACAATATATATGCAACTGTGAATTGTAACGTAATGCAGAATTTTCTTAGTAAGATCCTCAAAACTTAGTTACATATCTATTTTGGGCGTTCTTTTAGAAAATGAGGGATTCGATTGTTAAAGTTAAAGATGGACGCTGAGATGGAAAATAGGATAATTAAAAAAATCAAGAAAATTACATTTAATTTAAAGAAAAATGAGGCAACGAGTTTTTGTCCTGCTTTAGATGCACAAAGACAATACGTGATACAATATTTAATTGAAAAAATTCATGACACTGACAAAACAGCTAATGTAAATAGTGCGTCATCTTATTGTACAATTGCATCATAATTATAATATGAAGTTTTGAGATAGTTGATAAAATAATGAAAAGAAGTCAAAAAAACGCTAAATCCAGAAACAGAAATACCGTAAGATGTCCCGTTCAAATCGGAGATGAATACAATGTGGACATAACAGACACGACACCTACTGGATTTGGCATCGCACGAATACAAGGATTCCTTGTATTAATTAATCACGCAAGCCTTGGAAAGAACAAAACCATAGTTATAACAAAAACTGATTCTCTAAACGCAGAAGCAGAACTTGTCTAGTAACATTTTGGTTGGTCCAAAAATTTTTGGTTAAACCATTAATCAGTCATCTTTTAAGATGGATACATTAACTAACATGTACTGGGTTCTAGTTTTGTAGGTGTAATTTGTTGACAAAATGGGAATATATTGTTCTTCCGTTACGGACTAAGATTGGTATTAATCGTCGTACCCAAGAAAAGAATGCTGTTATACAAAATGTACAAGATGAATTGAACGCCCTTGGGGCAGAAGGATGGGAGTTGATAAGCGTTCAAAATGTTCGCTTAGAAACAGGCAGTTTGTATACTGTTGTTTACTTAAAACGACAAAAACCATAGTTTAGACTATTTTATCAAAATGAGGTTTAGATGTAATACCTGTGGTCACAGGTCTTTTTTATACACCCAAGAAAAGAACCTGCAAAATAGTCTAGCCAATATTGTTCTTGTTCATCCAAGTTAGCTTCTTCAAAAGTAACTGCTGTTTCCAAGGATGTAGCTCCTGCTTGCTCAAATTTTCTGATGAGTCGGTTTTGCATTTTGAATTGAATTCCAGACATAGACAATTATCAACACACCTCCCTGTTTCATCCATAATCTTGTTTGAGTAGAACACTAAGAACAAACGACAAAATGCCACAATGTTTGGCGGCAGTTCTTCAGCGAATTCTATGAACCCTCATAGTGTACCGTTAAATATATACACTGCGGGTATATAATCTGGATTTTAATCTAGAATCTGTCAATTTTTAATCTTAATTCCTTGTAACTGCATTTTTATTTCTTTTTTGTAGAATTTAACAGAAAAAAAGTTCCCAGTTAACTTAATTAAACAAAAAATGAAGGTGAAGCCCTTTTGGGGTTAACCTCCAATTTAAAGATGCTTTAAGGCGTATTGTTTTACTGAACAGTAACCTTTACTGCTTTTCCTTCCCAGACTCCATGCAAGTTGCAGAACTCTTGTGCATGCAGGTTAGCTGACTCTTTTAGGGACACATTAATAGTTACAACGTAGCCATCTGACAATTCGGCACCAAAATCAATTTTAGAAATCAGTCTTTTTCCTGCATAAAGGGCAATCCAGTTTATCCAGTGGCTCAAAGTGTTAGGATGTTCAACCCCATCGATGCCCCCAACCTTGATTTTTACTGCAAAGGGCTCATCAGCTTTCACTTTGCTGGGTGCTTCAATAATGGGGGTGTGTTTTTTTGACATTACAGTCATGTTGTTCCAGTCTGGTCTGTTAAGTTCAGTTAACGAATAGTCTTCACTCAAAATGTTCATCTCCCAAATAAACAACCTTGTGGCGTCTAAAAAACATTATCACAAACTTATTTCAATCCCCTTCGCGGGAATGTGAACTTTTCCTGCTGGATTCTTGAACACTTCAGGCTTTGTTGTGTGAATTGGAATCAAAAGCTTTGGTTTGATTTTGTTTATCATTTCTTGTATTTCTGGACCTGAAGCATGACCGCTTGCATGAATCTGATAAGGTAAATATTCGTTTTTGGCATTAATTTTGAAGTGCTTTAACCACCGTATCATCCGATCTTGAGACAACTCCATTCTTGGATTAAATGGTTCACACTGTGCCCTTACAAAAACCGAGTTTTCTGGAAGATTAATATCTAAAATGTTTTTGAACCTAAAATAGTCCAAATGCAAAACATAACCTGAAGGATTTTTGTTGAGTTCGATGGCGTCAATTCCTTTCTCTAGATGTTTTAAGTCCACGTTTATGTTGTCTCGTTTGTTACTCCACTGGGAAAGGGCCATGTCTCCAACCTTATGTTTGTAATTACTATAATCTCCCGGAGAATAAAGCATTGAACCACACCGTTCCAAAAATACACTTGCCCCTTCATTATACACACTTCTGCCTAACCTCGCTAGAAGATAAGCTAAACGAGGGTCAAAAACTGGAATTTTTCCACTTTTTAGAGCTGCGTCCCTTACTGTTTCGTATCTGTCAATGTCTTTCCATGTGAAGCCAACCATGATCAAACCTTCCGATTCAGAAAAAATGTCTGTAAGATCGGATTCTACCTGTTTTTCGTTATCGGGTTCCGTTTTGTCGATACGGGTTCCTTCACAAAACATTACATCAGGTCCAAGGCCTTCCAGTTCATCTCCTAAATTGTAGCCGGATTTTCCATGAAAACGAATGTCACCAGTATATAACACTTGACTATCCTTGGATTCAACAAGACACGACATCGCCCCCGGTATCGAATGGTCCACATTATAGGCTGTAACTGTTAACTCATTTTGGATTGGTTGGGGCTTTTTGTGTTCTAGATTGCAAAATTCTCGTTTTATTTCTTCTTTTGCGTAATCAACTTTTGTTTCCCCTGGAAAATACCCTGTTTTTAATTCCCCCATTTTTCGGTTTTTTGTAACTGTTAACTGTTTATCTAAACTTTGCAAGTTACCAATTTCTGCTATGGCATCCATTAATTTTTGTGAAGTTTCGGAACACAAAAACGGAAAAGCCCCCAAATACGGTGCATATCCACAATGGTCAAGGTGTGCATGGGAAATGAATAAGGCGTCAGGATGCCAGGACCCCTTTTGTTTTGCCTCTTCAAAACTTTGGATGTTAAGTTTCCAGAACTCTTTTGCGCGAATATTGTAATTTTCAAAATCGTTTGGGCATAATGCATCTTGCCTGTAAATTCCGTTGATGTTTGGGAGCATACCCAGTTTTAGTAAATCGTGTATTTTGCATCCTGACCTGGGCTGTAAAAATTCTTCAAAAAACAGTCCTTCTTCGGTGTAGGATAAACCAAAATCAAGAAAAATTGAGCCCTTGCCCATTTTAACAAGGATTTTGTTGCCTCCAATGTCACCCACTCCCCCGTAACATGCGAACTTAATCATGGATTCTGCCTCTCAACAAGTTACTTCTTTACAGCCAGATATAAACCTGCTAAATCATTATGTTTTCTAAGAATGCCCAAATTACTGAATCATATCTTGAAGTTTCTTTGAACGCCTCAACCGCCAAAACTCTTCGGGTTTCAACAGTAACGTCACCCTTATGTTTGTATTCGTCCAGAATCTGGCTGTATCTATCGGGATTAACAACCACAATCACGTTCTCAAAATTTTTGGCCGCTGCTCTAATCATGGTTACCCCGCCAACGTCAATATTTTCTAATGCAGTTTTAATGTCTGCTCCTTTTTTTGTTACTTCTTCAAAGGGATACAAATTACAAACAACCAAATCAACCGTGTCTATCTTGAACTTCTTTAAGTCGTTCATGTGCTTTTTGTTGTTTCTAACTGCTAGTATGCCTGCCAACATTTTTGGGTGTAATGTTTTAATTCTTCCTTCAAGTATCTCTGGGAAATCAGTTACGTCAGAAATGTGTTTGACGTTTTGTATCCCATTTTCTTTTAGGATTTTTAGTGTTCCATCTGTAGAAATAATTACAAATCCTAGTTTGTTGAGTTCTTTAACGAAATCAACTATTCCTGTTTTGTTGTGAACGGAAATCAGGGCAAGTTTCATGTTGGTTAGCTCCAATTAACTATTTTTGTATGTTTTTAATGAAACAAAAACTTTTCAATCCTAATTTTATGCCAAAAATTAAAAAGGTAAACACCATAACAAAGAATGGAAACAGGTTCAATATTATGAATCTGATTCCAAAAAATAAGACCAAGTAGTAAACTAAACAAATAAAAAATGGAGGTGTCTACCTGTCAAAAGATCCAAATACAATCTATGTTGGAACAAAACCCGCAATGAGCTATGTTCTGGCTGTAATTACCCACTTCAACGAATCTAACACCAAAATTGTCAACTTGAAGGCTAGAGGTAAAGCAATAACCACCGCTATCGATGTTGTAGAAATTGTTCGACGAAAATTCATGAAAGACCTAAAAGTTGAACAAATTGAAATTGGAACCGAAGAACTACAACGCGAAGATGGAACAAGAAATGTTTCAACAATTGAAATAAACTTGAAACGCTGAACCTACGGAAAGCTTTTACTCTTAAGAAAATCCCTTTGTTTTTGTAACTCTTTTTTCTATTTTATTATTTAGAAGCCATCTTCTCGCAGGTAATAGTCATCCCCTTTTTTTGCTCCAAAACTTCTTACACCTTTAGATTTGAGTTGTTTTAGAAGTTTTGCAGCATAATCTGGACTAATTTCTTGCCTTTTTTTCATATAGCAAATTATTTCTTCTGCTTGTTGGGTCGTGTCGCATCTCCGCAAAAAATCAATTGCATCTGGGTTGTATCCATTGAATTTTTGTGCAACAGCTTTCTCTGCAGTAGGAACATCAGAACGAACCGAATTTATCTTTGTTTTACAGCTGTCCTTTGACATTTCTTCTGCTAAACTTGGGAACATTTTCTCAAATTTTTCTTTTTTTAGCTTCAACTTTAGGACTTACTCCTTTGATACAACGATTTCCTTTGTAACTGAACAAATATTTAAACAGTAATCTGTCTCAAAGGGGAACAAACTTTTGGCAGGGGCTATTTTCCAAAACTTTAGTAAGCTGTTTCAAATTTAGCCCTGTTTTCATGTCTCCGTATGTTTCACACCTTTGTGTTTTTCCCAAATTTTCTTGACTGCAAACAACAATTTCTGCAGTATCTCCCGACTCCAAAACAACTTGGATATGAACCGAAGAGGTTTTGGATCCTTCTTTAGTTACTGAACGTCGCTCAGACCTTATTATTTTGTAACTGTGTTTCTGGAGCTGTTCCAGAACCTCTTTATGATCGTGAGCAAAAACATGCACATCAATGTCGCTGTTTTTTCGGGCTGTGCCTCTCCATACACTTCCAACGAGTAATGGATTAAAATCAGCTAATGCTTCCATGATTTGTTTTGCTTCTTTTCGCATTCTTAAAATCAGTTCTTTTCTTTGAGGTCCCTCGTTTTCTTCCGCGATTATGTCAAGTTCCTTTGCGACTTCTAAGTTGCTGGGCAACATTCTTATTCCCAACGTTGCAGACGCTCGCTGTTTTGCTTGCTTGTACTCTTTTTCTTGAGACGTATACAAAAGTAAAGCGGCTTCTTGGGCAACTCTGTTTCTCAGCATTTTTGTGCGATTGCCCTTCAAAATTATTCCTCAACGTTTAATATGTGACTAGACTTTTGGATGTTGCCCTAAGTGTAACAATAATTAAAAAAAAGATAATAAAACTAAGATATAGTCTAAATGTTGATTATTTTTTCAAAAAAGATTGTCCAACAATTAAATGTTTGGTTTTGGCGTGACAGATGTTTCAAAGAGTTCTTTTAGTTCGTTCCATTTTGCAACAAATTCTCTTCCTTTTTTTGTTGCAGCATACTTTGTTGATTCGTTTTTGATTTCTAGCAGTCCATGTTCTTGCATGTAAGATAGGTAATGCTGAAGCATCTTCCAAGACAGGTTTGTGCCATACATTATTCTGGTCTTGCTTTGTGCTTTTGAACACAGGCAAAGAATCTCTGCTATGATTTCCACCCTGTCGCGTTTACTTCCCATCGCAATCCCAAGAACATACTACCTTTGTTAATGAACTGTTTTTAATGTATCTATTTTGTATTACTGTGCAACACATTATTTACGAGTTTACAGTTTATGGTAGTAATATTTATCCAAATAAAACAACAAAATTAATCAAATATTGATTACAGCGGCTTCCATATGCATGAAATAGCGTTTTTTTTACATGATTTAATACATGGCATGCTGTTTTCTTCAGGTTTGCACGGGGAACAAGTGTATCGGATTTTTTTGCGATGATCTTCTGTTACTGCAGCTACCGGTTTGTCTTCTAAGTCAATGAACATATCTTCCATTTGCAGAGCTTCTTGAGGGCATGCGCTGATGCATTCGCCGCAGCTGTTGCATTTTTCGGCGTCAATAACTATGTAATATTCCCCAGAGCCGTCCGTATAACCATAGTATGTTATTACTTTAATCACCTTATTGTTTCAAGGATTTTTCGTACAATGCTTTAGCAAACAAAGCTGCTCCAATAGCGCCTGCAGATACGGGATCTAGTCCAGTTTCTTTAAGGTTTGGAACTGGTAACCGTTTTACGCCTAGAATATTTTCTACTCTTTTTACGATTCCAATGTTTTTGGATTGGCCGCCAGTGATTACGAAATCTTTTTCACAGCCAACTTTTTCGATGAGATCACTCATCCTGATTGCCATGGCTCTGACGTATGCTGCTATTACTTTTTCTTTGGTCCAGCCTTTTCTGAGCAGCCCGACTGCTTCAGTTTTTGCGAAAACTACGCATGTGCTACTTACTGGTTCAGGTTCTTCATTTACGCTTAAGGATTCTTTGCCTACGTCTTCAATCGGAATTTTTAGTAGGTCGGCTATGACTTCCATTCCTCTACCTGTGCCTGCAGCGCATTTGTCGTTCATTAAAAAGCTGACGACTTTTCCGTTTTCATCAATTTTGATGGCTTTGACGTCTTGTCCACCGACATCCAGAACGGTTCTGACTGTTGGTCCCCATATGTAGTTGGCACCTTTGGCGTGACATGCAATTTCTGTGATTGCACGGTTAGCCATAGGAACATTTACTCTGCCGTAGCCTGTTCCCACAATATAATGGAAATCCTCAAGGGTTAATCCAGTGTCTTCCATGGCCCATCCGAGAGCTTTTTTAGCGCTGTCTGAACTGTTGGAGCCCGTGCGCATAACACTCCATGCGTAAATTTCTCCATCCAACATGATTACTGCTTTTGAGCCAACGGATCCAACGTCGACTCCTGCGGTTATTATTTTAGCTTTTTTCCAGTCTTTGTTGGGCATTACTTTTTTGTATTCCAGCCATCGCCAGTATTCGGTTTTTTCGTTGTTGTTTGTCATTGTTTTCTGCTCCGTTTAGCTTTTCGTGCGGCAACTAACGCAGCTCCAATTGCTCCTGCATAAATTGGTTCTTTTGGAATAAGTATCTCGATTCCTAGGCGCCGTTTAAGTGAAGTAACAAAACCAACATCTTTTGCTACTCCCCCAACCAGAACTACGTCAGGGTTTATTCCTAACCGTTTTACCATGGAAGAAACTCTTTCTGCCATTGCATCAAATATTGCCCGGGCAATTTCGGTTTTTGGTTCTTCTCGGTGAATCAAAGAAACGACGTCTGATTCTGCAAAAATTACACAACTTGCATTTATTGGGCTTGCTCGTTCTGCTTGTAATGACAAGGCGCCCATGTCTTCCAGTTCAACTTCTAAAGCTCGTGCCATGGCTTCTATGAAGGTTCCTGCTCCTGCTGCACATCGGGCGTTTACGATAAAGTCTTGCATTATTCCATATTCGTCACATTTTACTGCACGGGCATCTTCTGCACCTACATCGATTACTGTTCGGGCTGAACTGAAAAAATATGTTCCTGCCTTGGCGTCTGCTCCCATCATGCTAACTGTGCTGTCAGCAAAGGTTGCCATGTCTACTCCTGCTCCCGTGGCTGTTATATGTTCAATTTCGTCTCGGGAAATGCTGGCATCTTTTAGTGCCTCTTCAAGGGCTTTTTCAGCAGCTTTTATGGGTTCAAATCCAACAAATTCTTGCGCCTTTCCTACGACTTGCTTGTCTTTTATAATGGCTACTTTTACCCTTTGGGTGCCCATGTCTACTCCGGCAGAAACTACCACTTTTTGTTCTCCTCTTATATGTCCATTCGTGCTTCCAGCATTTCAAGAAATGCTTCAACACGTGTTTTCATTTGTCCCACATCTTCGCGGGTGTATTCTGTGTCAAGGTAATACACAGGTATATTCATTTTGTCAAGAACCCGTTTGATTCGTTGATATTCCATGGCGTATAAAATGCAGCCTCGAACAACGTAGTAGATTACGCCGTCAACTTTGTATTCTTTTATTCTGTCAATTATCCAGTTGATGCGGTCTTCATTTCCATGTTCTGAAGTAAAACAAGGACAAGTACAAGCCATCAAATAACGCTCACTGATGGCATCAAGCATGTCACTCATGGTCCATTCGTCTACACCGACGGGATCGTATAATATTCTGTCACCTGAACATTGCTCGTCAACTACAACTAATCCTTGAGGGTTCGATTCCTCAATCAAGTTAGGAACCTTCCAGCTGTCTGGCCAAATCATAGGCGTTCCAGTAAGCATAACCCGAGGAGTATCTGGGTAAGTTGAATGTTCCTTTTGTTCGACCCTTTTTTCTAGTTCGTCACAAAGTTCGTTTACTTTTTGGGTCCATCGTTCGACGTCATCCCAAAGGCTTGTTTGGTTCACCAGCATGGCGTCTCTTCCGTTAATTACTGGGTTGCCTTTGCGCAGGTCTTGGAGTCTGCGGAATGCTTTGGTTGCTTGTTGCATTTTTTCGATGGCTTCTTTCAGGTTTTTTCTGGTAATCTTATTTCCGGTTAGCTTTTCGATTTTTTCTTTGATTACCATAATTTCTTGTTTCCACATGCCCAAGGTGTGGGGGTCATCTTTTACTCGAGGTGGATTCATGTGCCAGATTGGTTTGTAGTCAGCTAAAATTTCGCTGAGTTTGGTTCTGCCGTCACAAGTAAGGGGCATAACAATGGCGTCGCTAAGTTCCAAAAAAGGTGATAAACTGACCATTTTTGCTCCCACTGTGGAGCGGATAACTGGGCAAATTTCTACTGGCATGATTCTGTCGCCTAGTTTGGCGGTGTCGTACCATCCTGAGCCTACGCGAACAGGAATAGCATCTGCTGCTAGAATCATTTCTATTGGTGCAAAAATGCAGGAGTATCCGACGACTTTTTTTCCTGCTGTTTTTTGTTGTTTGATTTCTTCTTGGCGTTTTCCGAAAAGGTTTGAGATTTCATCGAAATATTCCATGGCTTGCGGTCGGTTTTTCCATGCTTTTTTCATTCTTTCGATGTTGTCCTCTATTACCTTCAGGGATGCTGTTTTGATTGACTTGTTCAAGTCATCGATTTCGGTTTGAGCCATTTCGGGGATGTATTTTGTTCCTTTTTCGATTTCACTTGCCATTTGGTTTTTCCTCACTCTTCTTCATTTAGCCAATTTTTGGATTTGTATATGGGCTTGCCTGCAAATTCTACGTTCAAGCAGCCTTCGTATGGGCACATTTCTACACATCGGAAGCATAGGATGCACGACGAAACGGTTACGTCGCCTCCTTTGTCTTCGTAGACTTCAGTAACCTGTGGAGGACACACCCTTTTACATATGCCGCATTTTGTGCATTTTTCTTCTACTTTGGTTAATTTGATTAATGAAATTTTCTTAAAAGGACCAAATCTGCTAAATAACGCAATCAATCCGCCTAATGGACAAATTCGACACCATAACCGTCGTATCATAAATGAGCCAACAGTTACTACACCCAGTATTACTATGTTAATTGAAGTAAGATACCAGCCCGTAAGGGCAAAATCCCCAATAGTTTGGGAAAGCATGTAATCTACATCCATGAATCCTAGCGCGCCTTCAACAAGAACAAACAACGGTTTAGCTGGGCAAATTTGGCAGAACGGTATCTCAAGGTATCTGCCTAGTTCTGATTCTGAAATAAGTTCTACCCCTGCGATGGCTCGCATGCCTAACAGAAAACTCAAGATCAGAAAAGCTGCAATAATCAGGTATCGTGCTTGCCGTAGTCCTTCGTTTACTCTGTCTGAGAGTGTCCAATGCCTAATTTTTAGGGCTTTTCGTAAACGGGTGAGCAAATCCATATACAATCCGAAGGGGCATATCCATCCACAAAGGAATCTGCCAAAAATTACTGAAATAACTACAAGTAGCCCTACTGCGATTGCTAGCCGTTCTAAGCCTGTTGTGAGATAAATGCTGCTGGTGCCATAATTTGGGAACAAATAACTTTGTAGTTGCCATATTACGCAGGTTGCAGTTCTTCCTGAAGCGTAGTAACAGGAAAAGGTAGGCACAGTTAAGCCGTCTGGGTATGGTCTTCCTAGGATTTCTTTGCCTATGGTGATGTCTTTGGGTGCTGTCCCAAGGTATGACCACCTTTCAAGTCCGAAAGGTCCAATTATCAGTCCCAGAAAAATCACTGCAACTGCAGCAATCTGGATGAACAGACGTAGTGCACTTAATTTTCTTGTGTTGTTTCTTACCCAGATTAGAATTGCTAGGCTTCCTGCTAGAATCAAGGCTACTGCAATTGTTGCTCGCAATGTTTCTGCGATGATTTCTAGCATAGTTTTTCTTCCTTTACATTAATTCTATTAAGGCACTAATTAGCACGCTTAATCCCATGACAATAAGGGCGATTCCCCCAATTTTTGACAACCATTTTGTGAACATAGGTGCCTTGTTTAGTAGCCAACCTGTAGCTCCGCCAAGAATCAAAAGAGGCGATATTGCTGTTCCCAATCCAAACAAAACGGCCATTACTGCGGAGTTAACCTGACCAAAAGTTGCCGAATACACAAGAAGCGCAACCAAGGGAGGACACAAAATGAAGCCTCGGGTGAAGCCCATAAAAAATGCCTTTAGGTCGAATCTGTTGGTTAGGTTTGCGATTCCGAATCTATCTGGGTTTTGTTCTTTGCAGTCACATGAGCTGGTTTGTTTTTTCATTAATATGGTTGCTCCAATGAAGATTATGATTGCACTGAAAACTACAGCAGTGTATTGTTGATATGCACTGAAAAAATCTTCACTAATTGTAGCACTTACCAGTCCTACAATGGTTCCGATTATTGCGTATGCTACTATGCGTCCAGCGTTGTAAATTGTGGTAACCATTACCCCTTTTTTGAAGCCTGCACCGATGCCTGCGATGTAACTGACAATGTATGGCAGACAAGCCGAAGCGCAGAAAGTGAGCCCGTACAGTAGCCCTAAAACAAGAGAAGCAAGGTACGGATTCGAAATCTGCTCTAGAACAGTCATGTTAAACTAAGCCCTTGAGCCTTTTAGAGCACAAGATAAGCCCCAATAGAATTTAACTATTGTCATAAAACCATCAAAAGTATTGTTTTCAAAAAAACATTAAAACAAATAATTGGACTAAGCTAAAGCACTCAATCTGTTAATCCCAATTTTTGTTTGTTAGCAAAAATCCATCTAATGTCAACAACAGCCATGAATAAACTAGATACTTGAAGATAATCCAAAGTCCATGACCCCTCTGTAACTATGACTTGTTGTTGTTTAGTGTCAAAGTACTGATAAGTGGGACGGTAACTCAGAATGCTGTATTCAACTAAGACTACCCTAGTGCTCAGATGATTTTTAATATCATATTCTCTCATATTTAAATCAGAATAAACAAGAACCCCACAAAAACCAATAATCAAAACATTAACTGCAACTAACAAAACCAATGGGTTAATGCGCATTTAATCTCCAACTAATTTTCAGTTTAATTACAATATTGCTTTTGCGCTATTTTTTCGGAAAAGTCTGCATATCACAAAAATTATTTTTTATACCCTTTAATAATATCTTTTTATGTTTTTAGTTCTGAGGCTGCCTATTTGTCAGACCGTTGGAGACTACTAAAACTTGAAACTGCAGACGCTTACACAAATATGGCAATTGATGAAGCAATCCTAACTGCCCGAATACACGGCAAAGTAACTAACACATTACGTTTTTACATGTGGAACCCCTCTGCTGTTTCAATTGGGCGCTTCCAAACCTTAGAAAACGAAATCAACCTTGGAGAATGCAAAAAACAACAAATAGACATAGTCCGAAGAATAAGTGGCGGCGGAGCTGTTTATCACGACAAAAATGGAGAAATTACCTATAGCATAACTGCAAAAACTGCTGACCTAGGATGCAAAAACTTGGACCTTTTAGGCGCCTATCAGAAAATCTGTACTGGACTCAACGAAGCTGCAAAGATATTAGGTGCCAAAGCTGATTTCCATTCCCCTGACCCAAAACGGTGCCCCAACCTTTCTATTGATGGAAAAAAGATTTCTGGCAACGCTCAAACCTCAAAAAAAGGGGTTTTAATGCAACATGGCACCTTTTTACTCCAAATAGACTACCCTACTATGTTCAGTATCCTTAGGGTTCCTTGGTCAACAAATTTAGAAGAAATTATTGACGTAGCTAAACGCAAACTTGGTTGTATAAAACAGGAAATAAACCCTGATTTTTCCGTTCAAGACGCTTATAATGCATTAGTTAGGGGTTTTGAGAAAGCTTTGAACGTGGAATTTGTTGAAGAACCCTTAACTGTTTATGAACAAAAACTTGCGGAAAAATTCAAAAAAGAAAAGTTTGTGACCGAGGATTGGAATTTCCTCGGTAAGTCCTCGTTTTAGATGAGGTTCTATAGTAGCGCATACAACACAATTGTCGGTGCAAATACCGAAGCAACCAAAGCCATTACAGTAATCAACGTGTTCAACGAAGGTCCTGCCGTGTCTTTGAATGGGTCACCAACAGTGTCTCCAACAACAGCAGCTTTATGGGGTTCAGAACCTTTTCCGCCAAATGCACCAGCTTCAATGTATTTCTTTGCGTTGTCCCAAAGTCCACCAGCGTTAGACATGAATAGAGCAAAGATAAGCCCTGAGAATATGCTGCCTGCAAGGAAACCACCAAGGGCTTGAATTCCTCCAATGAAACCTACTATTAATGTAATGCCAATAGACAAAACACTTGGAAGAATTAATTCCTTAATTGCACCTTTTGTGGCTATGTCAACACAAGCTGCATAATCTGCTTTAACGCCTTCTTTGCCTTCTAGCAATCCCGGAATTTCTCTGAACTGTCGACGGATTTCTTCAATCATACAGGAAGCATTTTTGCCAACGCTGAGCATTACCATTGCTGAAAACACTGCAGGTATTGTAAGACCCACAAGTGCTCCCGTCAAAACCAACGGGTCCATCAGATCAAAAGTAATTAATGCACCAGTTTTTTCTTGAACTATAGCTTGGAATGCTGCAAGCAAAGCAATTACTGTTAATCCTGCTGCTCCAATGGCGAATCCTTTGGTTATTGCCTTAGAAGTGTTGCCAGCTGCGTCAAGACTTGCAGTAATGTCTAGGACTTCTTCGTCAAGTCCTGTTTGTTCTGCTATACCACCTGCGTTGTCTGCGATAGGTCCAAAAGCGTCACCGGCTACAATCATTCCAACAATCGACAACATTCCGACTGCTGCCATGCCAATACCGTAAACACCTGCTCCTTCTGCCTCGATGAAATATTCTGCTATCATGTATGATCCTGCAGAAGCGAAACCAATTCCTAGTAATGCTGGGAAAATACTTAGTAATCCGTAAGAAAAGCCAGTGATAATATTAACTGCAGCGCCAGTCTGTGATGCTTCAGCTGTTCGTATTACTGGAAACTTGTCTATCGACGTGAAGAAGTCTGTTGTAATTCCAATAACAACACCTCCAATCAATCCAATTACTGCTGCTGCCCAAACGCCAATGTTAATGTCAAGATAATATGTTGCACCGAGGGTCATCAAAGCGAAAATGATGCATGTTAGATATGTTCCGATGTTGAGTGCTTTTCCAGGGTTTCCTTTTTTGCCTACTCGAACTATTGCAACTCCCAAAATGGAGGCTATAATTCCAAGTCCAGCAAACACAAGTGGCACATCGACAAATGATATTGAAACATAACTCGCAGTTTGAGATAGTGCAACACCAAGTGTCATTACTGCAATTATACTTGCTACATATGAGTCAAAAAGATCTGATCCCATTCCTGCCACGTCACCAACGTTGTCACCAACATTGTCGGCGATTACTCCAGGGTTTCGGGGGTCGTCTTCGGGTATGTCATGTTCAACTTTTCCTACAAGGTCTGCTGCAACGTCGGCTGTTTTTGTATATATTCCACCGCCAATTTTGGCAAACAATGCTACTGCGCTTGCTCCAAAGCCGAAGCCCAGAACTATTTCTGGATCCATAGTAAAGTAGTAAACTGTACTTAATCCGAGTAGAGCTAATCCGACTACGGCTAAGCCCATTACGGCTCCACCACGGAAAGCTATTGGGAAGGCTTTGTTCAGTCCTTCTTTTGCGGCGTTTGCTGCTCTGACGTTTGCTTTTAGGGCAACAGTCATTCCCAAGACACCTGAAAAAGCAGAACAAAGTGCACCAAAAACGAATGCAATTCCCATTAAGTAACTAAATCCAATGTCTGCAACCATAGGAACAAAGGTTAAGATTACTGCCATGACTGCAACGAAAGTTGCGAGGTATTTGAATTCCACTTTCATGAATGCTCTGGCGCCTTCTTGGATGGCGTTAGAAATCTCTTGCATTTTTTCTGTTCCAGCACTTTGTCTGTTAATGTAAAAATAAAGATAAAGTGCAACTAGAATCGATATTGTTGCTGTAATAGGCGCAATTGTCCAATCAATCATCATCGTAATTTTTCACACCTTTTTATAGAAGTATTACGGTTCCAGTTTGTTTGTTTTAAGGTTTTCCCTAATATTAATTGAATATCATTATGTTTGTGTATTTTTTATTATACGTATTTTGCATCTGAATATTATTTCATTATTCAGTGTATTTGTGAGAAAATTTTGTACATAATCTAAGAAACGCTTTTTAATAACAACATGGTTCTTCCATCTAAACTCTGCAGATTGGAAAATAGGCGGTTGAAATGAGTTCTGAATACCATTCGATGGAAAAAAAGGAACTTTTAGAATCACTGAAAGTCACAGAAAAAGGATTAACAACCGAAGAAGCTGAACGACGACTAAAAGAGTTCGGACCAAACGAGCTTGTAGAAAAGAAAAAAATTAGTCCTCTTCAGATTTTCTTGGGGCAATTCAAAGACATCTTCGTAATCATGCTTTTGTTTGCGATGGCTGTCTCATTAATAATTGCATTTACCCACGATGGGAGCGAATACGTGGACGCTGCAACTATCGGTGCTATCATATTTCTTAACGCCCTAGTTGGCTTTGTTCAAGAATATCGTTCAGAAAAGGCAATGGAAGCCATGAAACAGCTCACGGCTCCCAAAGCCCGGGTGCTCAGGGATGGTCAAGAACAGCTAATTCCCGCAAGGGAAGTTGTCCCCGGAGATATTGTTCTCCTTGAAGCGGGAGACCGAATACCCGCGGATTCACGAGTCCTTGAAGTTGTAGACCTTAAAACTGATGAAGCAATTCTAACTGGAGAATCTACAGCTGTAGACAAAAAAGATGTAGTTCTTGGTCCAAAAACTGCTGTAGCTGATCGTAAAAATTCCCTTTTCATGGCTACTCACCTAACATATGGTCGAGGTAAAGCCGTAATAACTTCCACTGGAATGAAAACCGAATTCGGTAAAGTTGCTGAAATGGTTCAATCTGTAGAACAAACAGAATCACCCCTCAAACAAAAACTAACAAAATTCGCCAAAAAACTTGGAATCCTAATAATTTTAGTAAGCGCTGCAATATTCACAATAGAACTATACGAAATATTCTTTTTATCTGCAGGAGGCAGTTTTGAATCTGTTCTTGGTGATTTAATTGTCGCCTTTGAAACTGCAATTGCTCTTGCAGTCTCTGCAGTTCCTGAAGGTTTACCTGCAGTAGTAACTGTGTCTCTTGCTTTAGGTGCTAGAGAACTTGCAAAACGTAAAGCCCTAATCAGACGACTTTCCTCTGCGGAAACTTTGGGTGCTACAGACATAATTTGTTCTGACAAAACTGGAACTTTGACCAAAGGCGAAATGACTGTGCGCAAAATCTACGTCAACGACAAAATGGTTAGCGTATCTGGTGCAGGTTATGAACCTAAAGGCGATTTCTTGGTTAACGGTAACAAAATAGATGCAACTAAAGAAACTGATCTTGAGTTGTTGCTAAGATCTAGCACATTGTGTGCCAACGCCAATTATGACGGAACTAAAGTGCTTGGTGACACAACTGAAGGAGCCATAATTGTTGCAGCTGCAAAGGCAGGAATGATTAAAACTGAGTTGGACAGTCAATATCCTCGTCTACAAGAAATACCCTTTACTTCTGAGAGAAAACGAATGACCACAGTTCATAAAACACCTGATGGAAAAGTTGTTTCTTATGTCAAAGGTGCTGTTGAAATCCTGTTAGACCGTTCAGTGAATGTAATCAAAGGCGGCAAAGTAGTCAAATTAACTCAGACCGAAAAAGACCAAATCTTGAAAACCAATGAAGAAATGGCTAATCAAGCCCTTCGTGTTCTTGCAATTGCTTACAAAGAATTACCTCCAAATGCAAATACCGACTATGATGAAGAAGACCTAGAAAGCAACTTAGTGTTCATCGGTTTGGCAGGAATGATAGATCCTCCCCGAGATGAAGCAAAAGGTGCAAATGAACTTTGCCGAAAAGCAGGCATCAAGACTGTAATGATTACTGGAGACCACAAGCTCACAGCAGTTGCCATCGCAAAAGAATTAACCATAATGGTCGAAGGCGACTTAGCTTTCACCGGTGCAGAATTAGACAAAATGACTGACACAGAATTTGAAAACATAGTTGAAAAAGCAGTTGTATATGCTCGTGTTTCGCCTGAACACAAACTTCGAATCGTAAAAGCCCTCAAAGACAAAGGTCACATCGTAGCTATGACTGGAGATGGAGTCAACGACGCTCCAGCACTCAAGCAAGCTGACATTGGTATTGCTATGGGAATCACTGGAACTGATGTTACGCGAGAAGCTGCAGACATGGTACTGGCAGACGACAACTTTGCCACAATAGTCACAGCCGTTGAAGGCGGACGAGCCATATATGACAATATCCGCAAATTTTCATTTTTCCTGTTACGTTCCAATTTTGATGAACTTCTAGTAATTGCAGTCTTTGCATTTTTAGGACCCATCTTGGGAACCGAAGAAAGTATACTTCCTCTGACAGCACAAATGATTTTGTGGATAAATCTTGTTACCGATGGTGGTCCTGCACTTGCTTTGAGCATGGATCCACCTCAGGAAGATTTAATGAGTCGTAAACCACGAAACCCTAATGATGGGATACTCCATGGAAGAGGCGCTTCAATCATGGCTTCTTTCTTATCACAAGCCCTTGCTACTGGTGGGTTATTTGCTGTAGCATACTTTGTGTGGGGACACTCCTTAGCGTATGCCCAGACTATGGCTTTCATGCAAGCCACACTTAGGGAATTGCTCGTCGTCTGGAATTGTAGATCAGAAACAAAGAGCGCATTCAGGCTGAGCTTTACATCAAATAAATTCCTGTTGTTTGCAGTAATTGCCTCAATGATAGTGTCAGCTGCAGTTCCGTACACCGGGTTACTTGGAACCGTTCCTTTGAGTCTAATGGATTGGGCTGTAATAATACCCATCTCGATGTCTGGCTTCCTGATTATGCCTGAAATATTCTACGGTCGAAAGATTTGGCGCTGGGGTTAAACTGGTGGAAGTTGACTACCTAGAAATAGGTAGTTCAAATCTTTTTTTTCAATCTTTATTTTTTTTTCATAAGTAAGATAAGGTGTTAGCATAAGGAATATTTTTGAAGAAAAATGTTTAAGACACCTTCAAGTTTACGATTCTTGTTTCACAGTTTCGGTCTAGGTTGTGTAAGTAGCGCCATCTTTTTGCAAGTACTAGTTTTCTGGGACATTTCACAAACAGGATTCTTCAGAGCTACCGAAAAAAACCAGGCAATACTATCGTTTGAAATATTTCTAACCGTATTTGCTCTAGTATATTTTGTTTACCTATATCAACGATTAATTCGGTCAATCTAGTGGTAAATCTAAAATTCATCTTTTTACAAGGTGCCTGTCTATTTTTTTACTTTTTTCTTTTATCGGAACTGTTAAATATTTCTCTATTTGAAAAATGAGGGCAGTGGTTTTCAGAGGTAACAGCAATGAAATTCAAGAAATTGTTTGCCCTAATAGTTTGTGTTTTCCTATTTACTATGAGTTTTTCGGGGATTGTTTGGTCCCAATCTGAGCAAACAAAAAATGTGTACACTCTTGCTTATGGAGGTTTACTCATAGACATTGTTGCTCCTGTTCAGTCTTCTCCTGGAGAAACAATAACCATAACTATAACCACTGAAGCTGTAACCCAAGTCCAAGTTGACGTTGAATACATTGACGTTTTAGTCTATGGACTTATAAATGCTAAAGACGAAATTTCCCTTGCTGAAATTACACACATTCAAAATATGCCGCTTACTTTCCATGAAGCAAACTACCAAATATCAGTTCCAAATGATATCTCACCCGGATTGATATATGGAATAATTACTTCTGAATGGGATTTCATGGGTTCTCATCAAAAGATTACTCCCTCTGGTTTTGCTTTAACTTACATTCAAAACATCGAATTAGAAGAACTGCGGGCCGAATACAATCAACTAAATGCTACTTACCACAATAGTTTGAAGAATTATACCAACCTAGAATCTGATCTAAGTGTAGAATTAGATTCCACACGAAACTTGATGTATATTTTTGTTGCAACAACAGTTGTCGCAAGTATCACAGTAATTGTTCTTTTAATGCGAAAACCCAAAAAAATCTGGATTTAAAAACCCAAATTTTTTCTCTCTTTTTCAACCTCTTTTGGCAACAACGAACGTGGATAATTGTACAATGGTCCAGATGGTTTTTCATTATAGTATGGTCGATTGCAATCTGGACATCCTGATGTAAGGAAAGGTTCTCCTTTTTGTAACGTTTTCATTAAATCTTCTTTAGTGACTCCAAAACTTGTAATCTTTCCGTTGTTGTCAAATTCCATTTCTCTAATAGTTGTTTTTCCCTTTGTTAGCAAAAAATTGGCAACTTGTGTTCGTCGATAATAACTTAGCTGGGGGGGCAGGTTGTTTTCAAGGGCTGTTCCCTTGATTGGCGTGAAAGCAAACAAAGCAGGTTTTATTCGTGAATCAACGCACCATTGAATTGTTTGACATAGTTCTTTTTCTGTTTCTCCTAGGCCAACAATAAGATGCGTGCTAACAAACTCATAACCAAAAACAGTAACGGCTTCTTGTAATGCTTTTCTTTGTTCAATCCATTTGTATTTTGCACCCACATTTGTTCCCTTTATTTTTTCAAAAATTTGTTCTGTAGCTGCATCCAAAGCAATGCATATTCGGTTCACCCCTGCTTGAAACATATGTTCCGCTTGTTCTTTGTTTAATGGCTTACAAGAAACTGAAATTGGAACATCCACTTTAGTTTTGATTTTTTTAACGAGGCATAAAACGTCACCAAAAACCTGTGGATAATTAAGGGACTGAACACAAATCCGCTTAATTTTTGCTGTTTTCGCTGCTTTTTCTATACTTGATATCACTTCTTCAGCAGGAAATTCCGGCCACGTAACCCTAGAAAGCATATTCGCTCTTGAATTGCTATGTTTTGCTTGGGTACAAAAACTACAATTAGCCAAACATTTTGTGCCTCGCCCCAAAAGCAGATACGCTGTAGTTGGTTTAACATCAATACTGCCTTTTTTCAGATCCAATACAATGGCGGAACCAATAGAAACACGAATTTTTTCAATAAATCCTTTCTCTTTCATCGGTCACACCAGATGTCTGGAATCTATAATTGAAATCTTGTATTTAATTATCTTAATTTTTGGCTGTCTATGTGACCCCAAAAACAGATTCTCTAAAGAACGTTTGCCTGTATCCTCAAAACGTTTTTAGAAAACGTACCTGAATGTAAACAAGTATGACACGTCTAAACGCCAAAGAAATATGGCAAATGCCCAAAGAAAAATTTGTTTCTTTGCTTGAAAACGGAGCCTTTTCCCCTGAAACACAAACCATCAATTTTTTTGCTCCAAGTTTTGTTCACTATAAAAACAAGTTTTTTTGTTCTTCTCAGAACAGTTTTCCATCAATTTCTGTTACTGGTTCTTCTTGTGCCCTGAACTGTAAACACTGCAACAAAAAAGTGCTAAACACAATGACCCCCGTTAATAGTCCAAAGGACCTTTTTGATGTTTGTAAAAAATTGAAAAACGATGGCACACAAGGTTGTTTAATAAGTGGAGGCTGTGGGTTGGATGGCTCGGTTCCATTAACTAATTTTATTGATGCTTTCAAAAAAATAAAAACCGAGTTGGACCTGAAGCTTTCAGTTCATACTGGGCTAGTTGATTTTATTACTGCAGAAGAGTTGAAAAAAGCTGGGGTTGACTCTGTATTAATTGATGTTATTGGTTCAGATGAAACGATTAAGGAAATTTACAATCTTGATGTTACTGTTACGGTTTATGAAAAATCTTTGAAAGCGTTGCAAGATTCCGAAATTCCGTTTATTCCTCATGTGCTTGTGGGCTTGCATTACGGTCATCTTAAGGGCGAGTTTAAGGCATTAAACCTGATTGCAAAATATTCACCTTCTGCAGTCATAATAATTGCGTTTATACCTATCCGTGGTACGCCTATGGAAAATGTGGAACCCCCTGAACCTGCAGACATTATAAGAACTCTTGTTTGTGCAAAACTATTGATGCCAACTGTTCCTGTTGTTTTGGGGTGCATGAGACCCAAAGGTGAACATCGCAAAATAACTGACGTTTTTGCAGTTAAAGCTGGAGTAGATGCAATAGCTTTCCCTGTTGAAGATGCAATTCAAACCGCTCAGTCACTGAATTTAGAAATGCTTTTTTCATCTGTTTGTTGTTCCCAGATTTATGAACTCAATTTTTAGTGATTTTTATGTTGACCTTTTTAATAGTTAGCTTTTTAAGATAAACAGATCCCCATACCTAACTGCTAATTGGTGAAAATAATCATGGTCAAGGTTAACGACTACGAAGTACCCGAGAACCTGTATTACCACAAAGAATACCTCTGGGCAAGCGTCGAAGACGGAAAAGTGAAAATTGGGCTAATCGATTATGCTCAAAAACAAATAAACGACGTGATCTATGTTGAACTTCCAAGCGTTGGGGACTCTGTAACTAAGGATGAACCCTTCGGTATTTTGGAATCAGTAAAAGCAGTTTCAGACTTGATTGCTCCCGTAAGCGGCACCATAGAAGCAGTCAACGAAGAACTCGACTCCAAACCCGAATTACTCAACGAAGACCCCTACGGCGAAGGATGGATTATAATCATAGAACCAACTAACCTTGAAGAAGACCTAAAAACCCTGCTGTCTTTTGATGCCGCAGTGGAATGGCATAAATCCCTGGTGAAAGACGAAAAAACTGACCAAGAATAAGGGCTTAACCGAAATTGGTGAAAATTTACAAAAAAATAATTCTAAACACCCTATTTAATTGATAAAAGATTTTTTATCTAACCTTGACAATTAGTGTGTCAACAAAAAGCTGGGATTTCGTAATGGCAAAAATCCATAAAGATATCATCAAACTGATTTCAGAAAAACCAATGACCCTTGTTGAAATTGCAGAAACACTTGAAGTAACCGAAAAGAAAACTTACAACGCTTTAAAGAAACTTTTCAGTGACGGAGAAATTGAATCTGACCCTAAAACTCGTACCTACTCTGTTACAAAAAAATAGAGAAAAAAGCTTTCTTTGTTCATTTTTTAACTCTAACTATCATTAGAACAAGGTTAATATGGAAACCGTTCTTAACTGATAGCCAGAGTTGAAGATTATGCCCCGAAAAATTATAATTATTGGGGCCAATGCGGCAGGTGTTGATGCAGCTTCTGCTGCTAGGAAAACCGATAGATCCGCTGAAATCACTCTTGTCACCAAAGAGGACAAAGTGGCTTATTCACGGTGTGGTATTCCTTTTGTTTTGGGCGGGCAGATTGAGTCTTTTGATGATTTAGTTGTTTTTCCTGAAAGTTTCTTCAAAATGATGAAATTAAATCTTCTAACTCGAACCACAGTAAATAGTATTGATCCAAAAACAAAGACCGTAACCTTAACCAATGATGCTGGAAACAAAAGCTCCCTTTCATACGATAGTTTGATTATTGCCACTGGAGCAGACCCACGCGTGCCAAAGATGCATGGTTTAGAAAAGCAAGGGGTCTTTTTTGTTCGAACCATTGAAGATGGTCAAAGAATTGATAATGCACTTGAAACTGCAAAATCGATAGTTATTATTGGCAGTGGACTTGTTGGATTAGAAGTTGCTGTAGCTTGTCGCGAACGAGGTTTAAAAGTTACAATTGTTGAATTTTTGCCCTGTGTCTTACCATTTCTTCTTGACAATGACTTGGCTGACCGTGTTCAAAAAAATCTTGAAGAAAAGAGCGTAACTTTTGTTCTCGGCGAACCCGTTGAAGAAATCCTTGGTTCTACTAAAGTTACTGGAGTTCGTGTTGCACAAAATATTATCCCTGCAGACGTTGTAGTGGTTGCCACTGGCGTTACTCCAAACGTTGAATTGGCAAAAAACGCTGGAGTAAAAGTTGGTAAAACAAAAGCAATAAAAACAAACTCTAAAATGGAAACCAACATTCCCGACATTTATGCTGCTGGTGACTGTGTAGAATCTGTAAACCTTGTCACTGGCGAACCAATGTTAAGTCAACTTGGAACAACCGCTGTGAGGCAAGGAAAAGTTGCCGGAACTAACGCTGCTGGTGGGGTATCAGAATTCATGGGGACCTTGGGGTCTTGGATAACTCGACTGTTTGACATTGAAGTTGGTGGTGCTGGTCTTCCAGGGTTCATGGCTAAAAAATATGGTATTAAATCAGTTTCTGCAACTATTAATTCAAAAACCCGTGCAGATTATTATCCTGGAGCTTTGCCTATTCGAATTAAACTTGTTGCCGAAAAAGAAACTGGAAAACTACTTAGTGCTCAAATAATCGGCGGCGAAGAAGTAACCCAACGCATAAATGCTCTGTCTTTTATGATTCAAAAAGAAATGACTGCTCAAGAACTTGCACAAGCTGAAACATGTTATGCTCCTCCTGTTTCAGAAACTTGGGAACCTATGGTTTTAGCTGCAGACTTGTTGCTAAAAAAGTTAAAGTAGATTCTTTTCTGGTTACTTGTTTAGTTTTTAAACCGTCATTTTCTGGCTAAAAAGAAAGCTTTATTTGGTCGGGTCACTTTATCCGAGTTTCTTGTAAACGGTGGTTCCTAATGGCAAAGGAAAAACTAAAGATCGCTTTTTATTGGGCGGCTAGCTGTGGAGGCTGTGAAGTAGCTGTTCTAGACGTTAACGAAAAAATCTTAGACGTTGTTGCGGCAGCTGACATAGTTTTCTGGCCTGTAGCAATCGACACTAAATACAAAGATGTCGAAGCTATGCCTGACCAAAGCATTGATGCATGTTTCTTCAACGGAGCAATCAGAAACTCTGAAAATGAAAAGATGGCTAAACTCTTAAGACAAAAATCCAAAATACTTGTGGCTTTTGGCTCATGCGCAAACGACGGATGCGTGAAAAGTCTCGCAAACCTTTCGGATAAAGATGGTGTCTTTGAGCGTGCCTATCTTGAAACTCAATCAACTGTAAACCCTGAATCAGTTACCCCTCAAACACGTTTCAAAGTAAATGAGGGTGAACTAGATCTTCCCGAAGTCTATGACACTGTGAAAACATTGCCCCAAACAGTGGATGTTGACTACACCATATCTGGTTGTCCTCCTCCTGTTCCTTCAATATTGGTAATGTTTAACGCGTTCATTACTGGTGATTTACCCCCTAAAGGTTCAAGCTTTTTGCCCAACAAAGCTGTTTGTGATGAATGCCCGCGAGAAAAGAAACACAGCGAAATTACTGAATTCAAACGAATTTATGAAATTGAAGACGACGGTGTAACCTGTTTCTTGGATCAAGGTGTAATCTGTATGGGTATGGCTACTCGTGCTGGTTGTGGTTGTCAATGTCCAAACGTAAACATACCTTGTACCGGTTGTGGTGGTCCAGGTCCTCGTGTAGTTGACCAGGGTGCTGCAGCTATCAGTGCCCTTGCATCTCTTGCTAAGGACATCAATGTTGTGAAAGAGATAGTTGACCCTGTTGGAACTTTCTACAAGTATTCATTAGCTAACTCAATTCTTAAGAGGAAAGTGCAAAAATGAGAGAAATAGTAATTGACCCAATCACAAGACTCGAAGGACACGGAAAAATTACAATTTTCCTTAACGACGACGGAAACGTAGAAAACGCATACTTCCAAGTTCCAGAACTTCGCGGTTTTGAAAAGTTCTGTGAAGGAAGACGCGCAGAAGACCTACCTATAATAACTACCCGAATTTGTGGAGTCTGTCCAGTTGCTCATCACATGGCAGGAGCAAAAGCATTAGATGCAGCATTTAATGTGGAACCCACAGAAACTGCCAAAAAATTAAGAGAACTAGAATACTGTGGTTACTTCATTTACGACCACATACTTCACTTCTACTTCTTGGGTGGCCCAGACTTTGTTGTTGGTCCTGATGCTCCAGCTGCTAAACGTAACATTCTTGGAGTAATAGAGAAAGCAGGTCTAGAAGTTGCGGGTGAAGTCATAAAACACCGTGCGTTTGGACAAAGAATTACTGGAATCATTGGAGGTCGACCAACTCATCCTGTAAGTGCTGCAATGCCTGGGGGCATCGCAAAAGCAATAGACGAAGACGAACGCCAAGAAATCGAAGATATGCTAAAGAGTTGTCACGAATTTGCTAAATTTAGTTTGAAACTCTTTGATGATGTTGTTCTCAAAAACGCTGACTACGTCAACTTGATTACAAGCGACCCCTATAACCTTCCAACATATTACATGGGAACAGTTGACGAAAACAACAAAGTAAACTTTTATGACGGCAAAGTCCGAGTTGTTGACCCAGAAGGCAAAGAATTCGTAAAGTTTGGTCCTTCAGAATACTTGGATATTATTGAAGAACGAGTAGAGCCTTGGACATACGTTAAAATGCCCTACCTCAAAAAAGTTGGATGGAACGGCTTCACCACAGGACCCGACAGCGGAATCTACCGTGTAGGTCCACTTGGTCGACTAAATGCTTCTGACGGAATGGCAACACCAGTTGCTCAAGCCGAATATGAACGAATGTACAAAACTCTTGGTGGAAAACCTGTTCACGCTACTTTGGCTTTCCATTGGGCGAGACTAATCGAATTGATGTATGCAACAGAACGTGGTCTAGAATTAATCAAAGATCCTGAAATAACCAGCAAAAACATACGAAACAAACCCGGAAAACCCGGAGAAGGTGTTGGAATCGTTGAAGCAGCCCGAGGAACATTAATTCATCATTACCAGCTTGATGAAAACGCTCTGGCAAAGAAAATCAACCTAGTAGTCGCAACAACTCACAATGCACCTGGAATCTGCATGTCAATAAAGAATGCAGCACAAGGAATCATCAAAAACGGCGAAGTCAACGATGGTTTACTGAACAAAGTGGAAATGGCTTTCCGAGCATACGATCCATGCTGGGCATGTGCAACTCACTTTGCGATTGGTGAAATGCCTTTACAAGTTAATGTTTTTGATAGCCAGAAAAAGCTAGTAAAGAAAATAACTCGGTAAACAAGTTGAATTTGACACCTGTCTGGTGTCATTTTTCTTTCTCTTTTTTGTTTAATGTTTTGTGTAGTTTTTTGTTCTTGTTTTCGTTTTCTTGTTATTAACAAAAATGTAACAAGCTTAATATTTTGTAATTCGGTATATTTGTACCTCTAAACTTAGGTGATTAAAAATGGTTAATGCAGCAATAAATGGTTTCGGAAGAATCGGACGGCTTTTGTATAGAGCTGCTCTTGAAACAAATGCTGACATCAATTTTGTGGCAGTCAACGATTTGACAGATGCGAAAACTCTTGCGCATCTACTCAAGAACGATACTGTTCATGGCAAATTTCCTTTTGACGTAGAAGTCAAAGGGTCATCCCTTATCGTTGATGGAAAAGAGTTGAAGATTTTAGCAGAACCAGATCCTTCAAAATTACCTTGGAAAGAAATGGGTGTTTATGTTGCTGTTGAATCCACTGGAAGATTCAGATCACGAGAAGCAGTTGCAAAGCACCTGGAAGCTGGTGCAGAAAAGGTTCTTGTTTCTGCCCCAATGAGTCCAGCAAAAAGTGCTGACTTAACTGTTGTTTATGGCGTCAACGACAACTTGTATGACCCAAACAAACATAAAATAATGTCTTTGGCTTCATGCACTACTAACTGTTTAGCTCCTGTAGCTAAAGTTCTAAATGATAATTTTGGCATCGAGAAAGGTCTTATGACTACTGTACATGCTGTAACTAACGACCAAAGACTTCTTGACATGCAACACAGCGACCTCCGAAGAGCAAGAGCAGCTGCTTTCAACATGATTCCCACTTCTACTGGTGCAGCTACAGCAGTTGGCTTGGTTCTTCCAGTTCTTGACGGAAAACTAAATGGCATGGCTCTTCGTGTTCCTATTCCTGATGTTTCAATAGTTGATTTGGTTGCAATCCTAAAGAAAGAAGCAACAAAAGACGAAATTAACGCTGCCCTCAAGAACGCAGTTGAAGGAAGCCTAAAAGGCGTATTAAGTTACACTGAAGAACCCCTTGTTTCATCCGATCTGATACATAATCCAAACTCAGCAATCATCGATGGAGACCTAACCATGGTCATTGGAAACTTGGTTAAAGTTCTTGCTTGGTATGACAACGAATGGGGCTATTCCGTTAAAATGGTTCATATGATCGAAAAAATCTGCAAAATGGCTGCCTAAACTGAACTAATACTAATTGTTTTGGTGATTGTATGGCAAAGTTCCTTACGTTAGATGATTTCGATTTACAGAACAAAACCGTTCTTTTAAGGGTAGACTTTAACTCTCCCCTTAATCCTAAAACAAAACAAATAATCAACGACAAACGAATTCGTGCCCACGCAAACACAACCATCAAAGAATTAATCCAAAACGGTGCAAAAACAGTAATCCTAGCCCATCAAGGCAGACCAGGAGATGCAGATTTCACTTCTCTTGACCAGCACGCAGAGCTTCTTGGCAACGCATTGAACATGTCTGTGGATTATGTGGATGATGTTTTAGGCGAATCTGCCCAGAACGCCATCAAATCATTGAAAAGCGGAGAAGTTTTAGTTTTAGGAAATGTTCGTGGCATTCCTTCTGAACTAAAAAAAGGAACACCTGAAGAACAATCCAAAACTGATATCGTGAAAACTTTAGCTCCGTTAGTAGACTTATTTGTCAATGACGCTTTTGCCGCAGCTCACAGAGCTCAAGTCACAATAATTGGTTTCACACCTGTTTTGCCTAGCGCTGCTGGCAGAATAATGGAAAAAGAACTAAAAGCCTTAGGCAAAGTTCTGGGCAATCCCGAAAAGCCATCTGTATTCATGATTGGCGGCGCAAAAGGTGACGACTCATTGGACATAACCAGTTATGTACTAAAGAATAACATAGCAGACAATGTCTTAACTGGTGGAGTAATTTCTCACATTTTTTTGGTAGCTACTGGTGTAAACTTGGGTGAAAGCAACATAAAATTCCTTGAAAAGAAGGAACTTATGGGTCTAATTCCTGGTATTAAAGAAATTATGAAAAATTATCCTGGAGCTGTAGTTGTTCCTGTGGATGTAGCTACCGAAGTCAACAAAAAGCGTCATGAAGTTGCTGTTAGTGAGCTTCCAATTGATTCTCCTTTGTTTGATATTGGGACTGAAACTGCCAAAAAGTTTGGAGAGATAATCCGTAACGCAAAAACAGTTGTTGTTAGTGGTCCAGTTGGTGTCTTTGAAAATCCAGAGTTTAGGAGAGGCTCTGAGATTGTTCTTCAAGCCGTAGCAGACTGTGAAGGATTCACTCTTATTGGTGGCGGTCACACTATTGCTGCTGTTGAAAAATTGGGTCTTGCAGACAAAATTTCTTATATCAGCACTGCAGGGGGTGCTTTGATCGAGTTTCTAATGGGAAATGAGTTGCCCGGAGTTGCTGCTTTAGAACAAGCAGCAAACCGAACCTAATTTTTCCCTTTTTTATTTTTTTTTGATTACGGTACATTTACGACTCTAGTATTCCATTCGTTGAAATATTGTTCGTATTCTTCTTGAGTCAATGGATATTGCTCAGTAACTGGATATGGGAAACCGCTCATGTCCCGGAAGGGTAATGGTTCTACTGTGAAATCAAAGCCATAACCCCAGTTTCCATAGTGGTCTTTGAACCAAGATGCCACATACAAGAAGTAACTTCTTTCCATGCCTTCTTCAAGTTCTGGAAGATCTGCCGTGGGGAACTTTAGGTAAATTGTGTCGCCTTGTAATCCAATAACATAAATGTCATCTGTTACGTTAAGGAGTGCAGTTACGTCGCCGTATTTTGTGAAGTTTCCTGAAGCATTTGTTGTTGTAATTGCAAAACCAATTGGTTCAAGTGTTGCCATTGGCAAAATTTCTGTAACTGTAATGTTTTTTTGTTTGCTTATGTCGATACCAACGTAATCGAAGGTGACGTTCCAGAAATTGGTTATTCTTATCTTGTATTCTGTTACGTCTTCTGCGAACAGCCCATTCAAGTCTACTGCAAAAGTTCGGGGAACGTAATCTCCTGGAATTGGCATTTGTCTATCTTGTGATACTCGCACCCAATTTCCTTGTGCATCCATTACTTCCATGTACGCTGGAGGGTTAATTTGGGTGCCATTTTCTACCAATCCTTGGGCGGCAGCTGTTTCAAATTGTGTTATCCAATCGTAGTATGGTTGTGCTGGTCCCCAATCTACCATTCCGTTGATTACTAACTTGATTTCTTCTGCGTCAGATAAATCCCCCAAGTCTAGTGTCAATTGGTTGTATACTATGTTGTCCCATGATGGGCTTTCAACTCCGTTAGTTGCAGGCGTGAAATCATTGTCAATTTCAGCAATTATATCTAAGACGTCTTCTCCATCTTGGTTCACTGCTGAAACTGGCTTTAACAAGTTTTGCGGGTCGACTGTGTAAACTTCGTTGTATGCGCCTTTGTTAACGTAATTTACCATTGTTGAGTAAACATCAGTATCGTTGGGATGGTCAACTACCACCATGTATGCGCTGTCTACATAGAATATTTCATCCCATTGTTGGAACAGGACAATGTCAAAGTATTCGTAACCTGTATCATTTTTTGTTGCTAACTGGGCTTTGTCAAGTTTAACATGATCCCATGGGTTGCCTCCACCAAATACGATATCACCTTCGTCAGTGATGTAGTCAATGTATCCTAACCATCCTGCGTTTGAGACTTCTGTGATGTATGTGTAGTTGTTTCCGTTCCAAATGTAAAGTGAAGGACAGGAAGCATATCCGCTGATTACGATATAGTTTGCTAATACCGACAGATGTCTGTCTAAAGTTATGGTTCTAGTTTCACTAGTTACATCATCGTTCCAATGAGAAAACTCTACTACACCATGTTGTAGTTCAACAATTTCGTCTGTACTGATTTCATAATCGCCTACTGGTAATAGTGCCGAATATGGGGACTGTAGTGTTTCTCCATCAAGGGTAAATATCATTGGTGTGCTACCTCCACCTGACCTATTAATGGAAAGCGTATGGTAACCATTGGGGGCAACTTGGAAATACCCCGTTAACTTGTTTGTTTGGTTTCCAACATTAACCAATTCAACTTTGTAACCTGTTGTTTTTCCTTCGGTTGTTTCACCCTCGGCTGTAACTGTAAATTCAATCGGTACATCAGTTTCACCTGCGTTCAGTGTGTAAGTCAGTATTGTTTGACTTTCTCCTGCAATCATAACTCTAACATGAAGTGTACTGGGTTCATTTACCAGATTATCAGCTTTAGCTTTGATGATAACTGTGTCTCCAGTCCATACTTCGTATGGTGAAACCGTTAATCCGCGAATGTGTGTATTTTCTGATGCCTGAGTTAAACCTTCAACAGTGAATGAACCCGACAAACCATTCACTTCGACATTATATGTTCCTGAGATTGTTTCTGAAACTCTAAAATGTAATATTTCAGATGCTTGACCTGGTAATGTAACGTCAATGGAGTCCCTCAATGTTCCATCAATTTTTAGATTAACTGTATAATGTCCAGTGATTTCTCCAGTGTTAACTACCTTGGCAGAAATTTCAACAATTTCACCATCTGTTACTAATGATGGGTTTACCCCCAAGTCTGTTACTTTGAACTCTGCAGGTTCTGCTGGTGGGGCGTCAGCACTAACAATAAAGGAAGTGGTTGTGTCCTGAACCTTTACTATGTATTCTCCTTCTGTGCTTTTGGAAAAAGCAAAGTATGTTGTTGTGGTTTCGCCGCCATTCAAAGTGATGAATTTAGTTTCTTGTTTTGTATCGTTCACAAAAAGTTCTAGGGAGAAATCTCCAGTTGTATCTCCAACATTGGTTGACATAACTGAAACTGTTATTTGCTCTCCAATTCCTGCTACTTTTCTGCTAGTTACTATGTTAGTTACTTGTAGTTCTCCTTGTTTTGTTGGTTTTTCTGTAGTAACCTTTAGTGTTTCTGTCAAATCATCAATTGTAACTGTGTATGTTCCTTCTGTTTGTTCAGTTCTGGTGAAAGAAACTTGAGTTGTTTCTCGTCCAGAAAGTTGCACATCTTTTGACTCCACTGCAACATCATCAATTATCAAAACAACTGAATAGTTGCCGCTAATGTCTCCAATGTTAGTTACTTCTGCTGTTATTTTTACAGAATCCCCGACTTGAATCCAGTTAGAATCAAGAATTAAATCTGTAACATGAAACTCTGCAGGGCTTGACACCTGAGAACTAACAAAAAAGTAACCAGGAATTACTACCGCCAGAAGAACTAAGTCTGCTAGCAAAAACACTTTCATTTTAGTTAATCGAAAACCCAAAATAATTCCACCAACCAGAACAGCAAATTGCCTTTTTATTTTGTGTATTAATTCACTGTTGCTGCTTAAAAGTTTGGTTCCATTCCGTAAAGGAGGACTATCTATTTTTGTATAATGATACTTTGTTTTTTATTCAAGCTCTGACGGTTCTAACCAGTTACGGGATTTGAGAACTGTTTTGTTGCCAAATTTTATTTTTAAGCAGTTGTCGTATGGACACATTTCAACACATCTTGCGCATAGCATGCACATTGATGTCATGATTTTTCCTCCTTTCTTTTCGTAGACTTCAGTTACTTGAACTGGACAAACTCGTTTACAAATTCCACATTTTGTACATTTTTCTTCATTCTTGTCCAGATGCAACATTGGAGCCCATTTGAAACCTTTGATCTTGTTCAAAACAGCTATTGACGCTCCTGTTGGGCAGAATCTGCACCAAAATCTTCTTACAAAAAATGAGGCGCCAACTGTTAAAGCCAAAAAAACTAGTGCACTGACTGTAGCAAAGTTTTCGCCAGTATATTTGATTACTTCTTGAATGTATGGGTAACTAAAGTATATTCCAGCAATTTCAAGAGGTCCTGTCCAAGGTACAATTATTGGTGTCAATGGGCTGAGTAAGATTCCGATGTGTTCAAATGGACCTGCAAAATGCATCATCATCATGGTTAAAACGTTCCCTGTTGAAGGGGGATCCATGATGCTGAAAACAGCTCCCAGAATTAAGAAACTAATAATGAGGACATATCTGAGGTTATGTAACATTTTGTTGAGTCTGTCTGGGATGATTCTGTAGCGTATGTTTGTAGCTTTTCTGAGTACTGTGATTACGTCCATGTATAATCCATACGGGCAAATCCATCCGCAGAAAAATCTGCCTAGAACGATTGGCATTATCAAGATTACTGCTGCTATGTAGATTGGTCTTATTGGGTATGAAAATAAGTAAAATGTTCCCACTACTGCTAGTACTTGAATTACAAATTTTATGTAAGTAACTTTTGTTGTTCGGCCTTTTTTCCATATCAAAATTGTAAGTATTGCTGCAATTGTTAGTCCTGCTATTGCCGTTAACTTTAACAGTTCTGCTACTAGTTCCATTGTCATCTTCTTCACCTAAAATATGATATCTTACTGAAAAACTCTTATGAAACCGATTTCAGTATACGATGCTGTGTTGAATGTTTTCGGATGAAATTCTGAACTTGTTGTTAACGACATGTGGCTTTTCTCATGAAATTTTGTGCTAACTATTATATCCGTTTAATTTTTAACAGTTTGTACTATTTGTAGTCAATAACAAATACTTTCCAGAAACTTATTATTGTTTTACAGTAGTACGCCGAGGACATATTCACTGGGATGCAAGCATGCTACTCATTCAAAGGTAACAAATCTAACTGTGTTACTGCTAAAAACTATATTTTTATTAACCGAATAACGAGTCTATTCGCTGATCCATAATACATCGTTTCTGAGAGGAACAATAAATGTCTAAACCCTTTGTCGTGATTACAGCAACTGGAAAAGATAAACCCGGTTTAATAACAGAAATAACAGAATTGATTGCCTATTCCAAAGGAAACATCGTTGACATCGAAGCCTTCAGTATGAGAGGATTATTTGCAATTTTTATGATAGTTGATTGTCGTTGTATGTCTGTTTCTTTTGAAAACCTGCGAGAGCAACTCATGGTCATGGGGCAAAAGGTAGGTTTAGATGTAAACATAGAATCCCTTCCGTCTGTACGGAGAAAAACTGGCAAAAAACTTGTGCTTTTAACAACCTTAGGTAAGGATCAACTTGGAATAGTAGCGAAAGTTTCACGTTTCCTTTCTGAAAATAACGCAAACATTGAACGGATACGCATGATTGCTTATGGTGAATTAAACGCCATGGAAATACTTGTAGACATCAACGACCTAAAGGTTCCTGTTCAAGACTTCAAAGAATCCCTAAGCAAAGAATGCAAGCTAGTTGGGCAAGATGTTGTATTCCAGAAGGATACTGTTTTTCGTAAACCAAAACGATTGATTGTTTTTGACGTAGACGGCACTTTGATTGATGCTGAATTTATTGATGAGTTAGCAAAAGCTGCAGGTGTAGGCGGAAAAGTAAGTGAAATTACTTCTCGAGCTATGAATGGAGAACTTGACTTCAAGCAAGCCCTAAGAGAAAGGGTTGGACTTTTGAAGGGTTTACCTGTTGAAGTCCTTGATTCCATAGTTGAAAACTTGGATGTAACCGCTGGGGCTGAAGAATTAATAATTGCCCTTAAAGCGTTGGGTTACAAGATAGCCCTTATTTCTGGTGGTTTCACTCAGTTTGTTGAAAAAATCCAAGAAAAACTTGGAATCGACTTTGTTTATGCTAACCAGCTTGTAATCAAAGATGGAAAACTAACTGGTGAGGTTTTAGAACCCATAATTGATGCCGAACGAAAAGCTGAACTGATGAAGGAGATAGCTAAAAAAGAGAATTTGTTGATGGAACAAGTTGTTGCCGTGGGTGATGGTGCAAATGATCGGTTTATGCTTCAAAACTCTGGTTTAGGGATTGCCCTTTATCCAAAGGCAGTTCTACAAAAAGTTGCTTCTGGTGTAATAACTAAAGACAATCTTGCTGGCATTCTATACTGTTTAGGTGCACCAGAAGAAAAACTCAAAGAATTAGTACCCGACAAAAAACTGGATTCTTGAAAAAACAGGTAATAAAAATTGCTTAAGATTCAAATTGCCTGGTTTTCATTATGTCTTTGTTTATTTCTTTGAAGGTTTTGTAAATGTCTTCTACGTGTAATGTTGAATTTTTGATTTTAGTCTGAACAAGTCCGGCAACTAAAACCGCACCGCCTATTGTTTCACTTATGGGAGTGGGTTCTGGGAATGTGATAATTGCCAAAGCAATTTTGATTAATTTTGACTTTTTTTCTCCACGCCATAATTTCTGGGCGTTGTTTACGTCTTTGGACATTTCTTGTATAACTTCGAGAGTTTCTGTATAACTTAACCCTAGTTCTTGCAGGATAACAGCCATTCGTTTCAATTCTTTTTGTTCCACGATGAACCCCGCTTTGTTGTTAAATAATAAAAACACTGTTAATCCTTTCTAGCACAAAAGCTTTAACGCCAATAAAACAGCAAAAAAGTCGATTATCTACGGTTTTAACATCAAAAATTTCTATAAACTGTGCAAAAGCAGGTTCTATACACTTCATTTTTTAACTAAAACTTTACAAGTTTTTCCAACAGAAATTTTAACATTTTGTCCAATTTTTTCTGATCCCGATGCTTTCGTTAAGTTTTGGGAATTCACTACCGTAAGTATAATTACATCCCTTGTTCAGCTTGGTTTTGCAAGCTTTTACTTAGTTATAAGATTCAATTTATTGGTTTGACATTTGGTGAAAAAATGGATAGAAAACAACGATGCTAAATTTTAGTCAGACTATGAGGAAGCCAAACACCATTTTGAAATGGTGATGGGTAAACCCTCCACATCACTTAAACTAGAAATTCCTGCTGGTTTAAAATCATTGGTTCTGATTTTCGTAAACTGAAAACTGATCAACAATTTCCTGAATAACTATAAGGACTTAATGAAAAAGTGTCTTCTTCTTGATTCTCGCCGTAAACACAATTCTTGCCCATAATTACTATGTTTTGTTTAGTAACTGTTATGTGTTCACTCGTTTTCATCTAACATTTCTTTAAGGGATTCCACTTCTTCTCTGAGGGAAGCAATTTCGTCCTCTAAAGTGCTTGCTTTTGTTTCACCTATTTTTTTAAGTTCTTCTATCTCTTCTAATAGTTCGGTCCTTTCTTCTTTTAGTTTTTCAATTTTTTCTTTTAAATCCCCCAACATGGTTGTTAACTCCTTTTCCACTCCCTTAATTTCTTTAACTGCCCGTATAAAATCCCTTTTGGTTTCTTGTTTTTCTGTAATGCTCAAGACTTTTTTTTTACATTCTGGGCACACAAAAACACCTAACCTATATTTCATTTTATCATCAGTCATGTTGCCTTTGCCAATCATGGACCCGCTTTTGATTTGATTGTCTACTGCTTTTTCACATCTGGGGCATGATGGCACTTGTAGTGTTCCTCATTAATAGTTACTGTAATTGTTTAAAATGTTTTTTAACTTTTTATCGCCCAGATTTCACTCTGATTTGCATTTTTCGTTTCACTTTTTAGTTAAGAAAAACCGAAATTGGGTTACAAATAGATGACGAACTGCAGTCTTTCTACCAGTTCTTTGTAACGGTTTCGTATGGTTACTTCTGTTACTTGGGCGATTTCTGCAATTTCTCTTTGAGTTTTTCTTTCTCCGGTTAAAACTGAAGCAATGTAACTAGCTGCTGCTGCTATGCCTGTTGGTCCTCTGCCCGAGGTGAGTTTTAATTCCTTTGCGGTTCCCAGAATCTTGTGGGCGATTTCTTCTACTTTGCCTTGCATGGTCAATTGGTTTGAAAACTTGGTTACGTATTGGCTAGGTTTTAGCGGTGGGATGAAGTAATTAAGTTCTTTAATCAGGAACCTGTAACTTCGTCCAACTTCTTTCTTGTTTACTGTTGAAGCTTGGGAGATTTCATCTAATGTTCTGGCGACTCCACATTGTCTGCAAGCAACATAAATCGCGGCAGCAGTTACACCTTGGATCGATCTTCCTCTGATGAGGCGTTCTTTAACTGCTTTGCGATAGATGACTGAAGCGGTTTCAAGAATGTTTTTTGGCAAATTTAGATTGTTAGAAATTTTTGAAATTTCAGAAAGTGCAAAAGCAAGGTTTCTTTCTGTTGCATCTGAAACCCTGATTCGTCTTTGCCATTTTCTTAATCTGTAAATTTGTGCTTTTTGTCCTGGGGCTAATCTTTTCCCATAAACATCTCTGTCATGCCAATCAATCATTGTTGAAAGGCCTTTATCGTGGATGGTGAATGTTGCTGGGGCTCCTGCTCTGGCACGTTTTGTTCGTTGTTCATCGTCAAAGGCTCGCCATTCGGGTCCTTGGTCTGCAAGTTTTGCTGCTACGACTACTCCGCAGTTCATGCAGACTATTTCGGCACATTCATAGTCCCTCATGATGCGATTACTTCCACATTCGGGACATTTTTGAATTTTTGGTGCCTGTGGGATGCTTTCTTCTTTCACTTTTTCTTCCTATTCCTTCTGTTTTTTACGCCGTCTTTTGTAGGGGTTGCGTAAAGAACTTGATTTTCAAATTGTTCTGGAGTCTGGGTGTAGGGTTTAACTGCGACATACGGGGAAGATATCGGACCAAAGACATCAAAAACGGTTCCCACTGGTTTGAGTTTTTCATTTACTGCTCGGTCACCAATGCGGGGGATATTTTCGGATTTCAGAATAAGATTTCTGGTAGTACTTACGTGAAGGACGTTACCGATTCTGTGCAAAACCACTACCCCTCACAAAACCTATGATTCACCCGTTCGGTTTTATTTAAACGTTTCTGACTTTTTTGTTAACTTTGCACATTCAATTTTATTTTCGAAATTTATCTGATTCATTTGCGTATTTCGCATGAATGTCGATGTATCAAAAAGTTTAATTTTTCACGTTTTTGTGCAGAAATTCAAATTAGATTGTAATGTTGCTTGTTTTTGTTTTTGTCTTCAGGGGAAACCACAACTAATAAAATGCTCAACATCATTTAGCAATTTAGATTATAATGCGGAAAAAAAACTCAATCGTCTTGTGGTCTAATTACTTTGATTCGACTAAAACCAGAAACGATGGCAGACGGGTACCAAGAAACTTGGCTGTATCTTCACCAAAAATTGAAGAACTTCAACGGGCTGCCAAACGATTAGGTTTGCAACCTGAAGTTAATCTTGATGCTGCTCATCCCAGTTGTCCTTGGAGAAAAACTGGGTTTATTGTTCTTCCTAAAACTGAATCAAAAACTGAAACAATGAAAAAAATTGCAAAAGAGCTTTCTATCTTACGTCGATAGAAAAGCTTGTTAATCTTCTTTTTTGTCTACTAGAACAGCATTTACTTTGCCGTCTTGCCCTGGGCGTGAAGTTACTCTAGCGGTTCCCAGTGATGTTGCAATCATTGTTCCTTTGGTGATTACTCCTCGTCTGTCGTAGTCTACGTTAGCTGGGTTTTTGATTACGCGAACAATTTCTACTTTCTCGGTTTTTCCAGAAGCATCTGAGATATTTGCCTCATTTACTGCTAGCAGGCGTTGTTTTTCGTTACCTCCATGTTTTCGCATGGATTTGCTTTTGTTTTTGCCAAGTGCAGTTTCTGCTGCGAAGAATCCTCTTTCAAATCTTCTCTTTTTGCGGTTAGCTATTTTTCTTCCGCCAGTAGCTTTGTGTTTATGTTGATCTCCGTGCCATACTGACAAGCTTACATCATCTCATAAGTCTGTTGAGACTACCAAAACTTGACATATAAGCTTATCTTTTATTTTTGGCTCTCAGGTTCCTTTTTTTCTTCTATTTGAGGTTTTTCCAAATCTTTGAAAATGGTTTTTAGTTGCCTTTTCATCGCTCGGAGGTCGTGGCTTAACCCAAAAAAATCAGCAAAAAACTGTGTTGTTTTGATTATCCTTTTTTTTCCTGTGCCTTCACGGACTATCAAATCCATCTCTTCTAATTGTTTAAGGTGCCCATAAGAGTGGTGCCCTCTAACGTCAACAACTAGGGTCTGAAAGATTGGTTGCCTAAACGCAATGTAAGACAAAGTTTTCAAAGGTCCAGCAGATAAAAGGGGTCTTGTAGCTAGTTTTCTAACTTTGCCCGTATAATCACTTTTAAGTTGCATAACAAACCGCTCCCCTTCTACTTCCAGTATTTCAATAGCACTTTCACGGTTTGAATACATTTCAACTAATTTTCTCGCTAGTTTTCGAACCTTTTTTTTCGAACGAGTCCCTGCTACACTTGCCAATGTTCTCAAATCAAGGGGTCTACCTGATACATACAATGCAGACTCCATTAACGCCAGTTGATGCTTAATTTTTTCTACTTTGGCTTTTTCTTGATCTTTCTCAGACAGGTTCTGTTCGTTTTTCGTCAAATACTGGATCTCCTATGACAGTTATGTAAAGCTCTTCTATTTCTTCTTCTTGCCACAGGCCTACTTTTCCCCGTTGGGCAAGAAACAGCAGAATGATGAATGTTTTAACTACTTCAATCCTTTCAAGTCCCACAGTGAGTTTAGAGAACGTTATCAATTCTCCTGTGCCAACAAGTTGGCAGAGCTGTTCATACAGATTCTTCATATGGTCTTCAATTTGTAGTAGATACATGTCCAGTGGTGGAAGAATTTCTGGTGTGGGCAGTATTGGTTCAGGAAGTTTTGGGGGGCGTAAACTTTCTCCTTTTAGAACTTCGTCTAGTACGTTAAGCAGGTTATCTATGGTTGTTGAAGATAATTCGTAACGTAGGGGCAAGAACAATGGCGGTGGAATAAAATCGGACATGTTTTTGGGTGGTGGGGGCGGTTCTTCCAATTTTAGTAGTAGTTTGGTTTTTCTGAGGTAAATGGTACTAGATGAATCCAACGCCATTCCTGAAGCTCTAAAATCTACCTCTCCGAATTCTTCCATTTCATCCAAGAACATCTTCAGAAGATAAGAAATGTTAACATCCCACGGTAGCACTTTTTCCAGTCTGTGAATTTCAAAGAGTATATTTAGTGGCGGCTGAAAATAGAACGGTTTTTTCATTTTTTGAACCATTTACGCTGTCACCTCTTTAATTTTAGCTGATACTACGTGAGAATAACCGCTGCGTTCGTAAATTCCCCAGACTTTCTTTGCTTTGCTTACCATTTCTGGTTTCAAAGTAATTGCCACAAACTGGGATTTATCTGATAATTCAACAAAAAGGTCTCCCAGTCTTGATACGTGAAACGCGTCAAGGTGGGCATCAATTTCGTCAAACACATAAAATGCAGTGGGCATAAAATCTTGAAGTGCAAAAATAAATGCAACAGCAGAAACTGACCTTTCTCCACTGCTTGCGCCACTAACAAGGATGGATGCTTTATTTCTAAACTGTACTTGCATGTCCATTCCTCCGGCGAAGGGGTCTTCAGGATTTTCAAGGACAAGGGATGCCGTTCCGCCGCCTGTTAGTTTTTCAAAATATTTACTGAAACTGCTGTCGATTTTTTCGAATGCTTCCATGAAAACTTTACGTTTCTTCTTTTCGATTTCTTCCATGAATGCTAGAATTGACTGTTTTTCTTTTTCCAGTTCGTTCATTCGTACAGACAATTCTTTGTATCTTGAAGCTTGTTCTGCATAATGATCCAAAGACAGCTGATTTACTGCACCCAACCTGCTTAATTCTAGGCGCAACTGTCTAAGAGCTTTCTCTGCAGTTTCTAGTTGTTTTTGAGAAATTGGCATGGGTTCATCATGACCCAGTTCATCCAATCTGGCATTAAGCTGTTCCAGTTTCATCTGGTTTGTTTGAAGGGTAAACTGCAACTGATTATAAAGCCTGTCTGAACGTTCATAAATTGAATCTAATTCTCTTAATTTTTTATCTAAATCGTCAAGTTGAACCGTATATTTTTTGGACTCTTCTTTTGCGTTCAATACTGTTCTAGAAAGTTCTTCTTTGCTGTTTTCCAGTTCTACAACTTCTTTTTCCAGCGAAACTTTTTCTTTAATTGCGGCGTCAACTTCATTTTCTACTGTAGCAATTTGTTGTTTTATTTTTCTTTGCTGAATTCGAATGTTATCTGCACTTACTTTCAATACGTTACCAAACGTAGAATCAAGAGTTGCAAGTTTAGTTTCTACGCTGCCCATTTGTTGACGTGAAGTAATCAGTTCTTCTCCGATTTTTTCTCGTTGAATTTCCATTTCTTGAATCTGGCTTGTATCCGTTTTCCTGCGTAAATCATTTAACTTTTCTCGTAGGTTTTCAATTTCTTTATTAAGCTGGTTGCGTTGTAAACGCACTTCCCCGAGTTTATTTTTTTCCTCTTCTCGTTTCTCTTTAATTCTGCTTAGATGTTTCTCGATACGCCTGACGTTTTGTCGGGTGCCTTTGACGTTTTGACGGACTCTTCCGATTTCCCCGTCAAGGGTGACAATAGTTTCAGCTAAACTAGCCATTTCTTTGCGAATATTTTCAATATCTTCCTCAAAATTGTTTATTTCACTTTCTCGTTTTGATAAGTGTAACCTAAGGGCAGCAACAGCTTCATCAAGGCTTTTTACTGCATTTTTGCTGGGAATAATCGAAGAATAATCAACTGGAGCCCGGTAATAGCCACTTTCAAATCCACCCTGTGGCTCATAGAGATCTCCGTTTCTTGTAACTGTTCTACTGCCGTTTCGTGAAGCAGCAATAGCAATTTTCTGATCATCTGTTACTAGAGTATCGCCAAAAACAAACCTTACTGCCGGATCATACCTTTTGGAACTTCTAACAAAATCAGCAGCAGTTCCTTCAATTCCTCTAAGTCTTGGACTATTTATAGAATTAATTTGTGCCATTTCATCAATAGGAATAATTTTAATTCGACCCAGCTTCATACGTTTAAGCGTTTCAGCACACGTAAACGCAGCGTCATAATTTTGGACAACCATGGCGTCCAACCAGCCAGCTGCAGTTGCTTCTATTGCCCGTTTGTATCCCTTTTCTACCTTAATCAGTTTTTTAAGACGCCCATAAACTCCTTTTATTGCACCCAAATCAGAAAGTTCTTCAATGTTTCTCAGGGCAGTTTCTTCAGTAGCAACCTTTTCTGCCATCTCCCTTTGCGCTGCAAACTCAACTACTGCTTCTCGGGCAGACTCAGCAATTTTTTCTGCCTGAGCCATTTCTATCTTTGTTGATTCATGCAGGGCAAATCTTTTTTCTAGACTTTTTTCCAAATGAACTGCTTGTTTTTCTTGGTCGCTTTTTACTGCTCTTAGGTCAGCAAACGATTTTTTGAGCATATCAAGGTTTGACTCAAACGTTGCCTTTCGTTTAACGAGCTCATTTAGTTGCCTTGTAAGAACCTTCAGGGATGTTCGACTTTGGATAACATCACTGCGACGGTTAACAATTTCTTGAGTGTAGTTCTCTAACTTTTGTTCAATTTCTCTGATGTTTTTGTTGTTTTCTCCCAAGCTTGCCCGAAGTTTAGAGGCTTGATTTGAAATTTCATCATACTGCGCTTGTTTTTCTGCAATTTCCTTTAAGAAACGTTCTTGTTCACGTTTCAGTTTTCGAATTTCACTTCTGTTGTCTGTTACTTCACTTTGCATGGAACCCAGTTTCTGCTCGTTGCTTTCCATGACTTTTTTGAGACCATCAACACTTGCAGTTCCTGCCCCAATTTTTGTTGACAGTTCACTTATTCTGGACCGGGCTTCACCAATTTTATATTGAACTTCAAGGAGGCGTGATCCCCGTTGTTCAATCATTTCTGAGCCAAGTTTTCTCCACTCAGACTCAACGTCATACCTTTGTGACCTAAGTTTGTCTCGTAATTCTCGTGAATCTTCTACCTTGCTGCTAACTGATTCAATTTTAGACGTTACTTCATCTATTTTCTTTTGAACTTCCATAATGTCTCCAAAAATCTTCACTGCTTCAAATCGTTTGATTTCTTTTTGTAAAAACATGTAACGAAGCAGTTCGTTGCGTTCTCTTTCTAGATTGTCAACTCTTTGTTGGACTTCATCTATTCTGCCCATGGCAGTTCGAATGGAAATTTCAGCGGCACGCAGTTTGTCTTCAGCTTCTGCTTTTTCTGCATCGTATTGGGCAATGCCTACTAGGTCTGCTATCATTTTTCTTCGATCTATTGCAGAAATTTCAGCGATTCGGGCGATGATTCCTTGCAAAACAACGTTATGGCCTGTGGAGCTGATTCCAGCCATTGATAAAATGTTGACTATGTGGCTTCGGGAGATTCTTCTTCCGTTGAGGCGATAAAGGCTTTGACCTGCCCTGTTTAGTTCCCTAGAAATTGTTACTGTTTGGGTGTCAACGGGTAATCTGCCATCGGAATTGTCAAACTGTATTACAACTTTAGCTGTTTTGGCTTTTTTAACGTTCAAATCAGGGTAACCGTGATAAACTAGTTTAGAAAGATTCGCAGCTCGCATTCTTCTGGCGCTGAGTTCCCCTAGCCCAAATAGCACTGCGTCTGCAATGTTTGTTTTTCCACTTCCGTTCGGTCCCGTTATTGCTGTGAAACCTTTGTCCAGTGTAACAGTTGCGGTTTTTGGACCGAAGGACTTGAAGCCTTTAAGCTCGATTTTCTTGATGTAAGGCATCTTTCTTTAGTTCGCCCTCGGTTTTTGCATATACGGGAATTACCCTGTTTTAATTCACAAGTTCTCTGTAATACCTTCTATAAATAAGCTATGTTTTAAAAATTTGATTAAACTAACTGATACAAAAGTTTAGACAACCCGATTAGCCCTTTCTGGACGCCTGAAACTGCTTCGCCATGGCTTTAACAAAACTTTTCACGTTTTTTTCATCTCCAAAAACAAGTATGTCACCGTTTTCTTCAACCTTAACTGACACTTCAACATTTTCTGAAAGTTTTTGCACATTTTCAAATCGCAATTCATCTGTCGGTTTTATTCGAATCCATTTTTTATCTCGAGAAACTTTTGGTCCAACTATAATTTCCCTCGATTTTGTACAGTTTCTTTTTTCAGGTTGATTTATTCTTTTTAACCAATCTTGAACCATTTTTGGTCCTTTTTTTTCTGCAACAAAAACCGCATAGGCTTCAACATTCTTCAGATACACTTCAACCCGAGAGAGGCTTTCCATGTGGTTTGGATCACGTTTCAAAACTTGAATTATGGTTTTTGCTGAACGCAAATCATTCATAACCTTTGACGGAATTTTTTCTCCCATCTTTTGGATTTCAATAAGTAAATCTGACAATGTTTTCCATTTATCTTCATAACTCATTGTATTCATCCCAATTAAAATTAGGTTCTCCAACTTTTCTACTGGCTAAAAAGTAATTAAGACCTTTGATGGTCTGAATAATATTGAAAAATGTTCTAAAAAAGATCATTCGTTGTTTTCTAGTTGCCGTGCCCTTGTTTTTATCCAATCTGTAACTTTGCTTTCTGTCATCTGGTCTTCTTGAAGTTGTTTTTCCAGTTTTTCTCTTATAAGGGTCAACAATTTTGCAGGTTTTACTGGTTTTGTTACGTACGCGTCTGCTCCAAAGTTTAAGGCTTCAATTGAGTTTTCAAGACTGGGGTAGCCTGTGACCATAATTTTTACCGTTTTTGGTGTGGATTCATGAACTTTAGTAAGTAATTGGGTGCCTTCAATGTCAGGTAGCTTGATGTCTAATAATGCCAGATTGTAAAATTTTTGTTTTATTTTTTGTTCAGCTTCTTTTCCTGTTTCTGCAACGTCAGTTTCGTATCCGTTTTGTTGAAGGATGCTTTGGATAGTTTCCCGTATGTTTTTATCGTCTTCAACTATGAGTATTTTTTGCTTTTGATCTGTCACATTTTCACCTCCATTGTTATGTCAGTTTCTTTTAACGCCAGAACTTGGTCATTGACATTAATAGAAAAAACTAATAACTGCAACATCAATTCTCTCTCCTTGCATATTTTATGTAATCTGCAAATTTATAACCTTTTTTTTCTTCATAATTTATTCCTAGTTCAGAATACAAATTCTTGAGAATATGTTTTTCGATTATGGTTGATGCAGACATCATCAACTTGGCTAAATTGTCTGAAAAAACTTCGGGTTTGTTAGCTATCTCTTCCAATTTAAGTTGAGCCTGTTTTTCCAAAAAATCATAGATAACTTTTGTTCCCTCTTTTTTGAAAACTTGTTTCAGTGAATCATCTACGATGTCGGCAAAGAAAATGTTCCAGTCTTTCTGACCTTTTCCAGCGTCAAACCTGTTGCTCAATTTTGGTTGACTTCCCGCTTTTACTTCTACTTACAATTGAGTTTTAGTATTGCATTTAAGTCATATGGATGGATAATATGTATTGCTATAAATTTTCTATTCATATTCAGAATCAAAACATTATAGAAATCCTGTTTTTCTAACTTTGATTTAGTTAATTGAACCCTTTTTCAAAAGTAATGGAATACTAAACGAATAATGTTTGCTAAATGAGTAATTCCTTTTGTTGCCTTTTTGAAATAGTTTTTATTAGAGCCCTTGCTTTCTTTCCCTCTATTATTGGTAACGATCTAGAGATGACTCAAATGAACCGCAAAACTGAAGTGATGGTAATCGGAGCTGGCGTCATTGGCTGTGCTATCGCAAGAGAATTATCCAAATACAATATTAACACAGTTTTACTCGAGAAAGAAACTGACGTTGGTTCAGGAGTCAGTAAAGGCAACAGTGGGGTTTTGCATACCGGTCTCTATTATCCAAAAGGCAGTTTAAAAGCCAAGTTATGTGTTGAAGGGCGATTAATGTTTCCTGAATTAGCAAAGCAACTTGATGTACCCTATAATTTGTGTGGAAAACATGTAGTTGCTCGAACCGAAGAAGAACTCGATGATTTAGACGACCTAAAAGCAGTGGGCGAAGGCAATGGAGTCAAAGGGTTAACCATAATATCTGGAGAAGAACTGAAAAAACGGGAACCTAAAATGGATGGGCTTTACGCTTTGTATTCTCCTGTGGCTGGAATTTTTGCTCCTTACCTTTTTGCTATTGCATTGGCAGAAAATGCCCTGAACAATGGTGTGAAAGTCCATGTTAATACCGAAGTTATGGCAATTAAGCAGTTAAACAACGGTTTTGAAGTAACAACTAACAAAGGTGTTTTCCAAACTGACATTATTGTTAACAGTGCGGGTCTTTATGCTGATAAAGTCTCTGCGATGGTTGGTTTAGATAATTACAAACTGTATCCCTGTCGGGGCGAGTATCTGATTCTGGACAAGAAATGCAACGGATTAATCAACAGCATGATATATCCCGTGCCGCCCAAAGTTGCTGGAGTTTTGGGAGTTCATCTTACCCCTACGCCTTCTGGAAACATCTTGATTGGACCTAGCGCTGAATTCATTGACTCACGGGAAGATTCAAGAACAACCAAAGAAAAAGCTCAGCAACTAATTGAAGGTGCAAAGGATTTGCTTCCTTCTATTCCTCTTAATGAGATAATTTATGGGTTTTCTGCTGTGCGGTCTAAAATTACTCCCCCTGAAGAGAAAACTTCTCGTGATTTCATCATTCAGGAAGACCTTGAAAACTTAATTAACATGATTGGAATGGAGTCACCTGGGCTGACATCTTCTCCTGCTATCGCCAAAATGATAGTTGAGATGATTAACCAAAAAATGGACCTGAAACAAAAAGCTGATTTTAATCCTATCCGAAAAAGAATTATGCCTTTCCATGAAGCTTCACGTGCTGAACAGGCTACTTTAATCAAAAATGACCCAGCCTATGGTGAAATAGTTTGCAGATGTGAACATGTTTCCAAACGGGAAGTTTTGGATGCCCTAAATAACCCAATTTCTGACAAAACATTAGCTGCCGTGAAATACCGAACCCGTGCAGGAATGGGTCGATGCCATGGAGGTTTTTGTTTACCCCGAATCGTGCAACTTCTTAAAGAGGAGTATGGTTTGCGTCCTGAAGAAATCAAACTGAAAAATTTGGATTCTACAATGTTTATAGGAAAAACCAAAGACCTACGGGAGACCGCAAAAGATGAGTAACATTGATTCTCGAAACGTAGATCTGGTTGTAATAGGGGGCGGTCCTGCTGGTCTTGCAGCTGCTATCAGTGCCAAGAAAAACGGTATTAACGATTTGGTTATCGTTGAACGTAATGATTGGCTGGGGGGGATTCTTCCTCAGTGTATTCATGATGGGTTTGGTCTTGAGATATTCGACGAGCACTTAACCGGACCTGAGTACGCTCAACGTTACATTGACGAAGCTAAAGAGCTGCAAATTCCATGTATGCTTAATTGTATGGTTCTTGAAATCACGCCTGAAAAACAGGTGTTCGTTGCTAGTCCCAAGGGTTTGATTTGTTTTAATGCCAAAGCGGTAATTCTATCCATGGGTTGCCGAGAACGTACCCGTGGTCAGATTTGTATTCCGGGGACTCGTCCTGCAGGGGTTTATACTGCAGGGATTGCCCAGAATCTGATTAACTTGAAGAACGTGATGGTAGGTAAAAACGTAGTTATTCTGGGTTCCGGAGACATTGGTTTGATAATGGCTCGCCGCCTAACATTGGAGGGGGCTAATGTTCACGCTGTGGTTGAAATTTTGTCCCATACTAATGGTCTGCCCCGAAACATTCAGCAATGCCTAATTGATTACAGAATTCCTCTTATGTTGTCTCATACGGTTACTGAAATTCATGGGCAAAACAGGGTAGAATCAGTTACAATCTCAGAAGTTGACGAGAACCTAAAAACCATCAAAGGAACCGAAAAAACAATCGAATGCGACACCCTTCTTTTATCTGTGGGCTTGATTCCAGAAAACGACTTGTCAACAACTTGCGGTGTACAACTAAATCCAGTAACCCGAGGCGCAATAGTTAATGAAAACCTAGAAACGACTGTTCCCGGAGTTTTTGCCTGTGGAAACGTTTTGCACGTTCACGACGTTGTAGACTTTGTTACAATGGAATCTGAACAGGCAGGCAAAAGCGCTGCAGAATATGTTCTTGGCAACCAAAAACAATTACAACGAATCACTGTCCACGCAGGTAACGGAGTGTGCTATGTTTTGCCCAACTGCATATCCAAGAATTCTGACGTCGAGTTGCTGTTTCGAGTCTTGTGCCCAACACAGGATGCATCTATCGGGTTTTTTGATGGGAAAAAATTGGTGAAAACTAAAAAGTTTAGAAAGGTTCATCCTGCTCAGATGATAAAAGTAAAACTTAGCAAAACTGAAACATCGGATATTTCTGGATTAAGAGTAGAGGTGCTACAAAAATGAAAACCGAAATGATTTGCATTGGATGTCCTATGGGCTGTTACCTCACTGTGGACTGTGACGGAAAAACAATAAAAAATGTGGAAGGAAACCGCTGCCAAGTCGGATTGGATTATGCAGAAAAAGAAATTTCCAACCCAGAACGGACGTTAACCTCTACTGTGAAAGTAAAAAACGGTCATTTACCCCTTGTAAGTGTGCGAACTAACAAACCAATACCAAAGGACAGGCTTTTTGATGTTATGGACTTACTGGCAAAAGTTGAAGTAGAAGCTCCAGTGAAAATTGGAGACGAAATTGTTCCTAACGTTTTCGATACAGGTATTAATATAGTGGCTACAAAAAATATCTCTATACAAAAATAAGCTGGCAAAGTGTTAGTTGGTAGAAAATCAGGTCTGTATGGTTTTTTTGGAATCCACAGTAAAAATTATTGTCTATGACTGTTTGTGTTGACTTTTCCGTCTTCAGTGATATTTTTTTCAAAAAATTTCTTTAATTTAGTTTTTTGTCACAGTTGCTTTTTTGCTCCTGAGTAATTTTTTTGCAAACTGTAACTGCTAGTGTCACGACTGCAAACAAGGGAAGAATTATCAATGATGAAAATTCTGGGACAGAATCGATGTTTTGTTCAATTATCATTTTGTAGTAATCCACATTTCCTGTTAGAACATCCATGTAAAATGATCCAGTATTGTTATAGATGGTTAATATCCCCGTTGTTTCTTCTGTGCCATAAAGTTCTATTTGTTCAAACCATGGCTCACTGCCTTTAATTCCAGTTACTGGGAAAAGATATGCCAGAAAGGCTGTTCTTTCAGAACTGTTACCTGGTGCAATCTCCCATTTAATTCTCCAATCAACATGATCAATAGTAAAGGATTTTGTGGATCCAATACCACCCGCTCCAGTTAATGTAGTAACTTCAACCCAATTTTCAGAAGAAGCAAAAACAACGTTGATGCTACAAAAAGCTACTTGGTTCAATATGATTAGAAAGAAAACATCAAATAATTTCGTTTTGTCCATGTTTTCAGCAACATGAATAACTATTGAGCTGACCCGTATAGCTCTCCCTGAAGAACAGAGTCGTTCTTGCAATGGAACGGTTTTCATTTAACAAAATGAATTATCGGAATAAATTCAAGTGTTAAAACGTTCCTAGTGTGAGTTGGTAGCGGGGAGTAGCTTTACAAAACCGTTTGAACCACCGGTTTTGTTTCACATATTTTTGTCGAATTCTAGTGATCCCTTTGGATGGCTGTCCGAGTTGGTGGCGTGATTTACTTATTAGTTTAGGGGTGTGCACAATTTTAAGTGTTCTTAAGTCATATTTTGTTTTATGGAAGCCTGTGAGGTTGTCAGGCTTTTCGTCAACAAAGCCATAGTTCCAGCCGAGCCTAAAAGACCAGGAAACCCTGGTTATGGACCAGTCAAGGCACTAAGAGTGCTAGTCTACGCTAGACTCAAAGGCTTGGACAATGACACGCGAGTAGTTGAACACCTCAAAAAACATCAATGGATCGCTAAAACGCTTGGATTAGGCAGCACCGTACCTGACAGAACTACTGTTGGCAGATGGTGGAGACGCTTCCTTGACATTTTGGAGCAGACTTTCCTAAAGATAACAGACATGCTTCAACTCGCTTGTCCAACAAAGATTGCAGTTGTTGACTCAACACCGCTGGTAGACTTGTACGATATAGAAGCAGGTTTGGGCATTACTAGCAGGGGAAAGTTTAGAGGCTTTAAGCTGCATGCCGTCGTTAACCAGTTTGGTTTGCCGCTAAGAGCGATAGTTACGAGGGGTAACCGTTATGATGGTCCATTTCTTCCAAGGCTGATACAGGATTTGGAGGCTGACTTTGTGTTGGCTGATGCTGGATACGACTCAAAGCAAAACATTAAAGCTGTCGTGGGGATAGCTGCTAAGCCAGTAATTGCTGATAATCCACGCAGAAAAGGGAAAAGCCGCAAAATTGAGCCCAGTGGACTGTTGAAGGCTAAGCGTTATCTTGTTGAGCAGTTTATTGGGCATTTTAAAGCGAATGTTTTGAAGGGTTGTTGGGTGAGGCCTAGGGGTTTGGTGAAGAAGACGGCTATGGTTATGGCTGGATTGATAAGCTATGATGTGGAAGCGATCAAAGCGCTGATACTTGGCGAGAATAGCCTAAAGACGGTGAGCAAGTATTGGGCTTGACCCAACGACAAATGGTTATGGAGCCCTCATTAGACGCCAAATCAATGGTGCATCGCGGGTGCCAGCCCAGACTGCTCAAAGAATAACTTAGCAATAAAAACTATAAAAAGCGAATTGTGCACACCCTAATTAGTTCTTTTAACTCGACAAAATGCTTTCTTTTTTGTAATTACTGCAAAAGATGTGGCAACCAGAAACAATGGTAAAAAGAGCCATGAAGGAAACTCTGGAACATTACCCATCTCATCGGTTTTAATCAACCAAAAGTCACTGTTTCCAGCTCCAAAAGACGTTGTGTAGCCTGCTATGGCGTATCCTCCATCAGACGTCTCAACCAACGATTGAGCATATTCAGCTTCTGCTCCTCCGTATGTTTGGTTCCACTCCACATTCCCGTGAATATCGGTTTTAATCAACCAAAAGTCGCTGTTTCCAGCTCCAAAAGACGTTGTGTAGCCTGCTATGGCGTATCCTCCATCAGACGTCTCAACCAAAGAATAAGCCTTGTCAGGATTTGTTCCTCCATATGTTTGGTTCCACATCAACGAAGATGCCGCAACCGAACTGATTAAAGAAAAACTAAACAAAACGAGAATTAGGATGCTTGAAAATAATAGTTGTTTACAAAGCATTCATAATCTCCCTAAAACGATTCATATATTTTCACTTAAGTATTTTTTCGTCAACAAACCTTGACATAAAGTCATTTATCGAGTCAAGAAAAGTTGATGAGACTATTCAATAGTTGAAATCTTCACTTGGTTATTTAATATCCATTTATCATTCTTGTGAACAACAAAGGTGAAGTTTTTTTTTTTTAAAAAAATCAAAAAAAGGGGAGGGGGTTAGGATTGTTTTTTGAGTGGTTGAAACCAGGTATTTTGTGTGAGCTCATTCATTGGCAATAGCTCATTCTTGAGAAAACCATCATTGTATTCTTGGAGTTGAACCTGTGTTTTGTTGTTTGCGCTTATCGCGTCTAGTTGAACCGAGATTGCTCTGTTCGTCATTGTTACGCGACCAATTCTGTGAAATTTAACTGAAATTGTGTTTGGTTTTCCAGCACTCCATAGACCAAGTCCGTTTTTGTAGTTAGTGTAAGTTCCAAAAGATCCGACTTTTGCACTCAAAAAGGATTCATCATCAGTCCAATTGAAGCAAAACAAACCGCTCACACCGTCGATGCTATTTTCATCAAACAAATCGTAGATGCCCCTAGTTAAAGCGTTTAATTCCACATCGGCGAAAGAAGGATTGCAGTTTGTTCCTGTGAAGAAAACAAAATTTTCAGCGGGTCCTTTGTCGGATACTATAGTGACTTTGAAAACTTCAAGAATAGCGTCGCACAGCACATCTTCAACGGTAGGTCGTGTAACGTTGAAATAGACTGCAGAGGGATATTGGCTTAGAGGATGCAATAGAACTCCTTTAGAATCAGTAACAGTAGCGTTTGGAATGCCTTTGCCCGCATAAGCGTATGTTACATCCAAATTGAACTGTTGTTCAGTTTCTAGAAAGTTGGGAGTGCTGGCTGAAAGGGAACCTGTGGGGTATAGACAAAGCATAACAATAATGATTATTACTGCTATTAGTGAAATGCCCGTGAAAATGCGATTGATAGATTCTTTTTTGGCAGATGCTAGTTTCCTAAGCCCGTGAGAATTACGTTTTTTGTCCATATATCATTCCTTCATGTAAACATGTTCATGGTTCAAAAGGTCTCATCCTTCTCATTGACATCACCTGCATACATGTCCCATGCACTTATGGGCGAACTAATGTAAACATACTGGTTGGTATCAGTATAATTGTAGAAATAGGAGCTACACCGAGCCCCCACCGTATAAGCATTAGTGGCATAAGTGTATTTGTCATATCGTTGATAATACCCGGGCCATGCATAACCATAAGACCATGTTGGCTGGTTGGAATCATAGTAATAGGAATACGTCCAATTGGCCTGATACATGCACGTCATAGAACCACCATTACACGTCCAATCATGGGGCCACATAGTTGGTCCGCCAAAACCTCTCACGTAAATATATGTTACATCCGTATAGGCATCGTCTTCGTCATTATACATGGCGTTGATGCCGCAAGATGTGAATGCATTATAAGGGTCAGCACCAGGTGGATCCATCAAATGGTCACAACGGGAAGCGGTGACACGATCATCATGCTCAGTTATATTGTAGTGTCCATGTGTAAAGCTTTGCACTATTGGACGGTTTATTATCATCAGAAACATTACTAAAGTAGCTAAAGATAGTAACGCGTATATTGCTAATTTATTTTTTTTTCATTTTGCTTAACCTCTTGTTTATCCAAATTTTTTGTTCTCTTTCTGTCCCTCACTTAGGACTAGGCGGTTTCGCGCCTCCGATGCAATAGCCTCGGGTTAAAGTAATGGTGAACCATTCAGCACAACATTACAAAAGTCAGTTATTGCCCGAATTTGTTTTTAAGGAAGACGAAATGTTTGGGAAATAGAGAGGTGAGTGAAAGTATTCGTTAGTTTTAGTTTCACTTTTCTCTCTCCCTTGTTTGTTGTCTACTTTTTGGTGTTTTTTAAAAGAAGAAATAATCAAAGATGCCTTGGGAGCTGCTTTGGAATTAGTTCAGCTTATAAGTTCGTCATGTAGACGGAAGATTCTGGAAACATTGTTTAAGGTGAAGCAAACTCATATCATGGATCTTGTGCGTAAGGTAAACAGCACCTATAGGCTGGTGAACAGAAACATGCAAGTTTTAGAGCATGAAGGCATTGTCAACTCTAATTATTATGGTCGTATGAGACTAATTACGTTGAACAGCGATAATCCTAAGACAGTTGCATTATTGAAAGCTCTTCGAATATTGAAGAAACAGCAATCTCATCTTTGAAAATTACTGAATAACCAGCAACTAGCGCCCCCGGAAAGGCGCTAAATTGAACTGCAACCAAGATATAATGTATAACTCTGAATACACTCATTAGACAATAAAACAGAAATATGCCAAAAACAAGCCTTATTTTACAAAATATACCTAATTTATGGTTATTTTGGTAGCGGGGAGTTGATTTGAACAACCGATCTCTGGGTTATGAGCCCAGCGGGTTCACCTGGCTACCCCACCCCGCTATGTGTTTTGAGTTAGAAGCCATTGCCAAGTGATGCTTTCTAGCTCGTTTGATATCTTTTGTCACACTCTTTCTTAAGCTTTGCTTATTGGATTTTTATTTTTTGGTCTAATTGGAGCCATTGTTGAGGTTAGTAACTTTTGAAACAAAATTTTATAACAGCGTTATAATTATATACAGGAAACCTATTTTAACTATGTATGAACATTTTGAATTATTGGAGGTTTTAAGTTGGGTAATCAAACTGAACCTGACAGTAACCTTGATTGTGTTGGTTTATATTGTCCTGAACCGGTTTTTCGAACCCGCCAAGAACTAGACCAACTGGAAATAGGTCAAATCTTAGAAGTAGTTGCAGACGACCCTGCTTCTGAAGAAGACATACCCCGTCTAGTTAAACATCTTGAACATAAATTACTAAAAATGTACGAAAAAAATGGCGAATTCCATTTTCTAATCCAAAAAATGAAATAAGGAGTAAAGTTGAGCCTTGCCAAAAATTTACATGGACTACGGCGCCGGAAAACCCGTAGACCCAAGGGTCCTTGAAGCGATGAACCCATATTTTCTGGAAATATATGGTAACGCTTCCTCTGGGCACTCTTACGGGAACGCCGCCAAAGAAGCGTTAACATCTTCCCGAGAAAAAATAGCCCAACTAATCGGAGCAGAGAAAGTTCAGGAAATAATTTTTACTTCTGGGGGAACAGAATCCAATAACCTAGCAATAAAAGGAGCTGCATTCAGGAACAAATCCAAAGGAAACCACATAATCACTACTGCAATCGAGCACATGTCTGTTATTAACATCTGCAAGTATTTGCAAAAAGAAGGTTTTGAGGTAACCTTTGTGCCTGTAGACGACAAAGGAACAGTAGATCTTGAAAAACTTGAAGCTGCAATAACCGACCAAACAATAATGATGTCTGTCATGTATGCGAACGGCGAAATTGGAACCATTCAGCCAATAAAACAAATTGGAAAATTAGCTCAAGAAAAAAACATCATGCTACATGTTGATGCTGTAGCAGCAGTTGGACAAGTCCCAATCAACGTAGTAGACGAAAACATTGACCTGTTAACCCTTTCTTCAAACGACCTTTACGGACCTAAAGGTGTTGGGGCTCTTTACATAAAAAAGGGAACAAGAATTGTGCCCATCGACCAAGGTGGCGGACAAGAAAACGGTTTACGTTCAGGCACTGAAAACATTTCAGGCATAGTTGGCATGGCAAAAGCAGCTGAACTTGCCCAAACTGAAATGGAAACCGAAAGCAAACGTTTAATCGCATTGCGAGACAAACTAATTGATGGAGTTCTAGACTCGATTCCTTACTCTTTCTTGAATGGCCATCGGACTCAGCGTTTGCCTAATAACGCGAATCTTAGGTTCAGTTATATAGAGGGTGAATCACTCATTTTAAGTCTAGACATGCATGGAATCCAAGCCTCGTCAGGTTCAGCGTGTTCATCAAAAACCTTAGAGCCCTCCCATGTGCTTCGAGCAATTGGATTGTCTCATGAGCTTGCTCATGGCTCCTTGGCTTTCACTCTTGGAAAACAAAACACCCAAGAAAGCATGGATTACGTGCTTGAAGTAATACCTGAAGTCGTAAAACGATTGCGGGCACTTTCGCCCCTTACTCCAAAAGAAATCTTGAGGTGAAAAAAACAAAATGTATAGTGAAAAAGTTATGGATCATTTCAAAAACCCCCGAAACGTAGGCGAAATCGAAAACGCCGATGGAGTAGGAACAGTAGGCAACCCCACGTGTGGCGACCTGATGACTATGTACATTAAAGTTAAAGACGAAAAAATTGAGGACATTAAATTCAAAACTTTTGGTTGTGGCGCAGCCATAGCTACCAGTAGCATGACCACTGAAATGGCAAAAGGCAAAACCATCGAAGAAGCAATGAAAATCAGTCGGGCAGAAGTAGCCAATAACCTTGGAGGCCTTCCTCCTATCAAAATGCACTGTTCTAACTTAGCTGCCGATGCATTACATGAAGCCATAAAAGACTACCAAAAAAAGAAAGAAGACAAAAAATAATCACGCATTTTTGCGTGATTTTTTGTATATTAAGAAAATTTAATGTTGAAAACGGATTTTTTCTATTTTCCAAAGCCAACAAGTTTTGTTCTTTATTGCAAAATATCAAGTCGTTCGGCTGCGATGCCATCAACGCCTTTTTCTTGTATTTTTCAACTTTCTCTTGCTAGTTTATTGTCCAACATTAACCTTCAAGGCGTTTTCGTGAGCTTTCATAATGTTTGCATACTGGATAAAACTAAACAATGGCACGAAATATTTTTCATAAGTCTAGGCCTGTTTGTATCGATTTTGCATGCTGAATATAAATCAGATCTAAATGTTTGGTGAAAAAGTCAGAGGATGAATCCATCAAAATAAGGATTGAAACGTAGTCTTATGCGTCTTTCTGTCAAATAATTGTTTTTGAATGTTTTTTCTAGACTAATAATTATGGAATGTATCTAGTGACGAGTATTGTTTAAAAATCTCTTATAAGATTATAACTCCAGCAGTAAGATTGATTTGGATTGTTGAAGGTGGCTAGAAAATCAAAAAAATCTAAAAAAGTTTGTCTCACGAATGAACTAATTCGAGATTCTAGCAGAAGTGACCGTGAATTGGCAAAAATTGTAGGGGTTTGTCAACCTACTGTTTCTAGAATAAAAAAATCCCTGTTGAATGAAGGAATTATTGAAGGGGTTGTAGCTGTTCCTAACTTCAATAAAATTGGATATGAGTTGATGGCTTTGACCTTTGTTAAAATCAAAGCGGTTCTTGCTTCGGAGGAAGAAAGAAAACAAAATTTTGAAAAAGTAAAAAAATGGATGTCTAAGCAAGATGACGTAATTTTTTGCGCATCATGCAGGGGTCTAGGTTTTCACTCATTTTTTATTTCTCTTCACAAAAATTATAAAGCCTTTGATGCTTTCATGAAAAGACATGACGTGGAAATAGGTCACGAACTTTTAATTGATCTAGAAAATATTCTGGTTAATCTTGATGATGACCAAATATTAAAGCCCTTCAATTTTAAGTATTTAGGAGAAAACGCTCTATAATGTTGTGTTTAGTTTTTTTGGTTTTGGGAATCATTTATATGAAAGATAATACATATGAAAAATAGTTCATAAAATGTTGATGTATAAAAAGCCTCAACTTTGTGATGTGAAAAAATGACTGATCAACACCCGCGAATAACCCGCGAAAAGAAGACCATCAATAAAATGGTTCACATGTACTGCAAAGGAAAACATGACCCCCAAAAAAATGAATTGTGTACTAAATGCACAGAATTCTTGTCCTACGCTTACAAACGTCTAGATAACTGTCCTTTCCAAGAAGAAAAATCAACATGCGGAAAATGTCTAGTGCACTGCTACCAACCAGTAATGAAAGAAAAAGCAAAAAAGATTATGCGCTATTCCGGTCCGCGTCTGATTTACAAAAGCCCGATTTTGGCTTTGCATCACGTTTTTGATGGCCGCAAAAAACCATTAACATTAAAAGAATTAAAAGAGAAAAAACAGAAAAAATGATTGTTTGGTGGTTATGATTTTGGAAATAACAAAAGTAAACGAAACAGAAAGCAAACCAAATCCTCACGGAGTGGATGTTCGTCCAATTTATGCCCATGAAAATGCACAAGTAATAGTTTTAACGCTAGCACCTGGTGAGTCGTTACGGCGCCACATAACTCCAGTTGATGTTTTCTTTTATGTTCTTAAAGGCAAAGGAACCGTAGAAATTGGGGACGAAAAAAAAGAAGTAGAAAAAGACTCCATCGTTCACAGTCCAGCAAAGATAGTGCACTGTTGGTATAACACATCCGATATGCCTTTGCGAATTCTAGTCGCTAAAACTCCAAAACCAACAGAGTCAACAATTATGCTTTAGGCTTTCCCATTAAGGGCTAGTGGGGATCATGCATCTCCATAATAAATAGTCTTTCAACAAATTTCATTGCTCCTGCCTCATCAGCTGGAGCAAAAAACATGCTCCCTGCAGATAGTTCGAATTCCTGTTTTCCTGCTGTGAAAACTCCGTTTCCGTTGATTACACAAAAACAAGCCCCATATGGTTCAGGATGCAATGGAATTTTCTGTTCAGATTCGCGGCATATTACTGCAGCAGTAAAATTTTTGCTTTCCAGTAAATCTTTTTACCTTGAGAAGGTCTTCAAGATTTTTTTTGGTTTCTTTCTTCTTGGAAAACTCGCAAAGTTTGGTTAAATCAAAAACATTTGCCATTGTTTTTGGTTCATCCTCTTCTTTTTTAAGAAATGGGCATGTTTGCAATCGTTGCAGTGTAAGCGCTCAATAATAGAACTGCAATTCCTAATGCGATGTTACAAACTATCATTATTGCTCCACGTTTTTGGGTTGCACGAGTCAATGGTTTTGTTGCCCTTACAACTAGTTTTGTTCTTACTAATGCCAAACCCGTCATTATTATGATTAAAATGTGTTTGATGCTCAGGGCAAGGGAGTATCTGTTTGATGTGCTAAACAGTCCTGTAAATGCGTTGCTCCGGTTGGCTAGTAACATTCCTGTTATCCATAGTCCAACAATGCTTACAAGAACGATTTTGTTCAATCTTTTTTGGATGCTGTTGCTTAATTCTTTGTCTTGTTCGTTTTGTTTTCGCATTGCAGGAAAAACTATAGTGGCTAAAATGATTAATCCTCCTATCCATATGGCAGTGAACAAATTATGCAGAAATGTCACTAAAACTGGTATTGCAATCTGTATGCTCATTATTCTCCCTCTGTGGGGCGTTTTTTGTTTTTTTGTTTCATTTTTTAACGCCTTTGCTTGTTAGTAACTTTACGTAACTATTTAAACTAGCAAGTGTATAGCAAGTAACTTGGTTTCTCGCACGACAGTGATAAAAAATGAATGAAAAAACACAAGACCTGCAAAGTTGTCCCCTTGATGGGGTTATAGACATAATCAGCCGGAAATGGAGTTTTTTAGTTATCAACACCATCGGTAACTGTGAAAAAATAAGGTTTAAAGAAATCCTCACCCATTTGCACAAGCTGAGTGCAAAGACTCTCTCTGAGACCCTCAAGAAACTTCACAGGGAAGGCTTGGTTAAACGGGAAGCCTTTTCTGAGATTCCTCCAAGGGTCGAATATTCTCTCACAGAAGAAGGAATCAGTTTATGGAAAGCAATAATTCCCCTTCTAAACTGGACAATACAAAGAGGAACATCCTGCGGACAAAAAGAACTTCCAAAAACATGCAAATTATCCGAGGGTCAAAAAAAACTTGTGAATGACGGCTATTCTTCAGGAGGAAAAAAACTTTAGGTTACTTCATGTTCTTATGCGAAATATTGGCAACAAATGAAGTCCTAAATGCTTTAACGTTATAAAAAAGAAAAGAAATTATGTTTGGGTCAAAAAAACATGTGTAATTCGATTAATAACTGAAAAAAACTGTTATTATAATAAATTAACCTCAAATACTACTCTTATTTGTTTTTATGCTGTGAATTTCAGCATTTTTCTAATATTGGCTTATTTTAAATGTTTATTTTGAATATACTTGAGTTTTTAGCCAGATTTTTTTGTGCATAATTTTTATTTGATTTTTATGTGCATCATTTTCTAGGGCACTTACCGGAGGTGGAAGATATGGTGTTCGAAGAAGACGACTGGGATGATTGGGAAGAAGACGAAGGAGACGAAGAAGACTGGTAACTGCTCCAAAATATTGCGGCTCATCCCTTTAGGGGGAGGTGAAAATGATGCCCAAAAAAGGAAAGAAAGACAAGAAATCAACCAAAGCAAACAAAAAATAAAACAACATAAAAACCACAAGTTTTTTCATCATTTTTCTATTCAAGCCAAAAGAATGTTTTAATCACGTTGCATTCTTTTGGAAGAAACGAAACTGACTATAATGTGTGGCAACTAAGCAGAGGTTTTGTTTGGTAACATAAATCGGTCAAAAATCAACTGACAAAATATTTGACTTTTGATTTTAAGGTGTTTAGTTAAATTTTATTTTCTAGTGTTAGCCATTTTTTTGTAGCGTCGACTATGTTTTTGCAGTCGTTTTTAGTGAAGTCGTATTCGTCTGTGTCTGGTTTGTATGTTGCAAGGGCTTCGGCGTAGTTTTTTAGTTTTCCCATATTATATTCAAGAATTTGCAAATCATGAAGGGCGCTGGACTGCTTTTTTTCTTTCTTAATTAATTCCAAAATCTTGCTGGCAAATTTTTCCAAGGCTGATTCATCAAGGTTTTCCAGTTTAGTTCTGTTGTTCTGGTAAAGTTCAGCAACTTTTTTCATGAATTCCTCAGATAATGTTGTCACAAAAAATCCTCCAATTATGTTGTATATTATCTTGGATGTTTCTTATATCATGTTGCCCAGATGCGAAATAGCTACTGTTTATGTTGTTTTTTGTTTACTTGACTATTAATACTGGACAAGGAGAGTGTGAAAGAACCCCATAACTTACGCTTCCCAGGAGGATTTCTCTGATTTTGCTTACTCCTCTGGCTCCCATTACTATCAAATCGTAGTTTCCTTCTTTGGCTGTTTTGAGGATTTCTTCAACAATGTGTCCCTCTTTTAGAATTGATTCAACAGGAATTCCTTCAGTTTGAACTATTTTTTTGCCTTCTGCCAGAATTTCTTCTCCTGCTTTACGGATATTCACAACAAAATCAACCAACTGTGACGGAGTTAACCGAAAGGCACTAATCCAGTACACGTTGATTAACATGATTTTTCCGTCAAATTTTTTTGCGATTTGAACTGCTTTATCTAATGCACGTAATGAACTTTTAGAACCGTCTATTGGAACCAAAATATTCTTAAAAACTGACAACATATTCCCCAAATAATTCATCGGTAAACGTGCACATATACTTTTGTGTAGCAGATTCTAACCAAAAATTAATCTGTGTTTGTTGCATAATATTTAGTAGGGGAGTTTATGCGAGTTTTAAAAGATTTGAAAACAGAGTTCCCTAGCATTGTTGATCGTGCATACCGTGAATACAAGCGACATAGAAAAGTTGAAGAAATTATGAGTAAAGACGTTTTAACCATCGGACTTGACACCAAAATGGATGAAGCAGCAAAAATAATGGGAAATAAGCATGTTGGTAGTTTGATTGTAACAAATTATGAAACACCAGTAGGCATAGTTACCGAACGAGATTTACTAAGCGATATTTTAGTCCATGATAAAAACCCTGCTGAAATCGCTGCAAAGGATGTTATGTCATATCCTCTAACCACGATAGGTCCAGAGGTTCAAATAAAAAAGGCAGCTCAAATTATGATTAAACAAAAAAGTAGGCTTGCTGTTTTTGATTTTGGTCATCTTAAAGGAATCATCACTGCTTCCGATCTTATCCGAAGTCTTCCAGATGCCCCTGAAACACGCCTTAAAGTTGACGAATACATGTCCAAGCATGTTATCACTGCAGACGAAAAAACCCCAATAAAAACTATAATGAAAATGATGGGTGAAAAACGAATTGGTAGTGTCATAATCACCAAAAAAGACCGTCCGCACATGAGTATATTTACGGAACGTGACCTTCTTACGACATTTTTGGCTAAGGGAAAATCCCTGAATGTTTCAGTGGGCACAGCATCTTCTTCACCGTTGATTACTGCTCCTTTAGGAATAAGCGTACACAAAACAGCTTCTATCATGGCGGCAAACAAAATAAAACGATTACCAATAACTGAAAATGGAGAACTTGCGGGAATAGTAACTGCACGCGACTTGGTTGAAGCTTATGCACAATAAAAAAGTCTAGAGTTGCATGTGAGTGTTCATAATGTGCTCGTTATATTAATAGATCATTTGGTTGAAAAAGCCGTAATGATCCATTAAACTAGGGAACTGTTTCTTGCCTGTGATGTGTATGTCAATCTTCTTTCAACAAAGGATATTAATGTCATAATATCGGATGTAAGAAAAAATATAATGATAAAAGCAATCAAGTTAAACTTTATATACAACTTTTTTCAATGCAACGTGATTTGATGAATATCTGATGGCAAACAGATACAAAATAACGTCAAAAACTACGTTCAATTTGATACTTATCTGGGCGGTAATTAACATTGTTTTAATGTTAATGATGTTGCCAGAAGATTTCATGGATTTAAACAATTGGATAGAACTGGCACTTTGGGGTGCTTCGATTCCCTGCTTGCTGTATACAAAAAAATGGGGCATTGCTTTTGTAATTTTCACCTTGTGTTATACTTTTAGCACTAGCGTGGGCATAATAATTTATTATCAAATTTGGCTTAAGGCCATTCGGATTCTAGTGAACGGATTCAGTATAGTTTATCTTTTCAAAACCCTGATTAATAGCAACTTGAAGTAGCAGTTTTAAAACAAACAACAAGGTAAGTAGTAATGTCAATCTCGATGGATTTCATAAATTTAACTTTAGGTATTGTAGGTACCACTGCCGGTATTGTTTCTCTTGCAGTTCACTTGTGGCGATTAAAGCGCGAAACACCAAATCTTGTGGTAAAACAAATCAAGTGCACTCATGAATACGAAAAAGAAACAAAGGCTCTTTCTTTTTTAATTGAACTTGAAATCAGAAACCTTGGGGACAGAGGAACCAACATTCTTGGAGTGGACCTCAAATTTGATCATAAAAACACAGAATACGTAATGAAAATGGTTAATCAGGACAACGAACCCGAGAATATAACCATAAAGTGGATACGGCCACACGAGACAATTCGAACAGTTCAAATTGCCTTTACTCGATTCAATGAAAAACCAAAAAAACAAATTCCATGTAATTTAACAGTTTATCACACTCATGGGGCAGAACAGCTTAAAGCAACTTCAACTTTGCTGTAGCAACATAATCGTTTCTATTGTTACTTCTATTATCGAGAATATCTTATCCCAAAAAATAAGAAAAGTGGGAGTCCACTATTAAATACCCTTACAATATCTTAAGTTGGGACAACAGATGGCAGATGACAAGCAGAATCGTAGACCAAAAAATGAGAAAACTGGCACCAATGTTAATCTGCAAGAAAATGAAGGGTTGCCCAATTTTGTCACACCAATAATTCCAAAAATGAGTATTGAAGATCTTCCAAAAGAAGAATCAAATAACCTTCATAAAATTTTAGCTCAAGTAAAGAAGTATCAGAAACCTATTCTAAAACGCACCTCTACTGGATTGAAAATGGTTCTGTTGTTTGTAGGTTCAAATGGGACAGGCAAAACATTGGTTGCTGAAGCTCTAGCTACTACTTTGGGTATATCTCTTTTTAGGGTCGATCTTTCCGCTGTGGTGAGTAAATATGTTGGAGAAACAGAGAAGAATCTTGCAAAAATTTTCGAAGCAGCTGAAGAAAGCAGAAGTATCCTGTTTTTTGACGAAGTTGATGCTCTCTTTGGGAAACATACTGAAGTTCGAGAAAGTCACGATCGATATGCACAAGTGGATTTTGACTTTTTATTGCAAAGGTTGAAGTCATATCAAGGTCTGCTGATACTGGACACAAAAAAGGTTGATAATTTAGATCCATCATTAAAGAAATGCTTCAAAATGTCAATGTTCTGTTTCCAGAAGAAAAGAGATCTAAGATGTTAATTCTGTATAATTGTGATTAAATCTTAACAAAAAATTTTTAAATATGCTAGCGCTCATCGGACAGAAAAAAGTAGATGTGTTTTTGCCCAAGATTGGATGCAACCTATGACTTGATACAAAATTTCAACCATAGTAAAATAATTAAAGGGTCAAATGAGTGAATTAAAAATAGACGGGGCGAACTAATATGAAAACGATTGTCGTAATCGGAGGGGGGGTAGCTGGACTGACTGCAGGTATTTTTGCTCAGAAGAATGGTTTTAAGAGCATAGTTCTTGAGAAGAACCATACTGTAGGGGGAGAATGCACAGGTTGGGATCGTCAGGGCTATCATGTTGACGGATGTATTCATTGGTTGGTCGGGACAAAAGAAGGTACTCCTTTAAGACAGTTATGGGATGAAGTTGGGGCTCTTGACAGAGTGGAAATCTATGATCCTGAAAGCTTTATGGTTGTAGAACATGACGGTGTAACGGTCCATTTTTACCGTGATTTGAAGAAACTCAAACAGAGCTGGCTTGAGATTTCTCCCGAAGATAGTGAGAGTATAGAAAATTTTTGTAAGGATATTGAAAAACTTCATTCTTTCTTGATGCCTGTCGGGAAGCCAATTGACATGATGAACATCATCGAGAAGTTCAAGTTTCTCCTTTCAATGAAAGATGCTGGTTATGTGATGAAAAAATACGGAAAAATTAGTGTTGTTGGTTTTGCAGAAAACTTCAAACATCCGGCTCTTAGGACAGCAATTGCTTCTTTTCTCCCAGAAGGTGATTTCAGCGCTTTTTCAGTAATTTTTCCTTTAGGAACCTTTACTGGTGGGCAGTCATCAATTCCTCTCGGCGGTTCAAAGGCACTTGCTCTTCGTATGGCAAATCGTTATCTATCTCTTGGAGGTTCAATACAAACATCGTGTGAAGCTATGGAGCTTAGCATTAATGAACCCCGCGTGAAAAGTGTAACATGCCAAAATGGAAGAACTTTTGAGGCTGATTACTTTGTTGTTGCCTGTGATGCAAAAGTCCTTTATGATCGCCTGCTCAAAAGGAAATATCTCGATCCTCAATTTGAAAAAAGGTACAACGATCCCGAAATTTATCCGCTAACATCTAACATTTACATCGCTATCGGATACGCAGGGAAAATGGATAATGTCCCAAGGACATTTAAATTTCCTGTGAGAGCACTAAATATAAAACAGAACCAGAAACCGATGGAACACTTACAGATGACCCATTACGGATATGAACCCCGTTTTGCTCCCAAGGGACATACTGTTATAACTGTCGCTATCAACCAGTTTGAACCAGAACTTTTGCAGTGGGAAAAACTTTCGAAAGATAAAAAAGCATACATAAAAGAAAAAAACCGCATTGGACAAGCTGTTATACACGCTATAGAAGCCCGTTTTCCACATATGATAGGTAAACTCGAACTGCTTGATGTTGCTACACCTCATACCTACAAGAAGTACTGTAATGCATACAAAGGAGCATTTATGGGATTCTGGCCTACCATTCATGGAAAAACAATGGTTCATACAGGCAAGATCAAAAAACTCAAAAACATCTTCTTGAGCGGACAATGGTTACAACCCCCCGGAGGACTTCCCGTCGCTGCAGTTACTGGCAAGGATACCATAATGAGAATATGCAAAGCAGAGGGCATAGCGTGGAGTTAAATGGTCAAAATATTAAATATTCTTGAACTCTAATAAACTCAATACTTATCCGAGGCATATTTTCCTTTTCAAGAGCAGGCGGTCCAAAAATTCTGGGACACATGTTTAATCCTAAATCTATTTGCACACTATTTTTATTCAAGGCATATCAAATTCCCTTCAAGGTAAACAATTGAGGGAACCAATGAGAACATTGAAAGAACCAAGGATTTCACTAACATTCAAACCCTGTTTTCATCCAACTTAAACTGCCCCGGAACCAGTTTAGGAACCTGCAACCAGTTCCTGTTCTGCAACACCTTTTCTTAAAACAAACCTGTAACCTACATTTCGTGCTTATTTTACAAATCAGCATATAAACAAATATCAAAACAAATTTTTTCTGTATATTGGATATAGCACAAAACCCAAAAATACTAAACAATCATTAACCCTGAAAAGACAAGGAGCCTTTACTTTGACTGGTCAACAAATTAGTTGGAATTTAAATGAACTTTTCTCTAGCCAAGATGACCCAAAAATCAGCCAAGCAATTATTAAAGCTACCCAGTTGGCAAGTCAATTTGAAAAAACTTACCGTGGAAAAATTGTTAACCTCAACACTGAAGGTTTACTTGAATGCCTGAAAAGCATAGAGTTCTTTAAAATAAAATTTAGCGACCTAAGTTTGTATTCTAGTCTGTGTTTTGCAGCCAACATGACTTTGCCCCCGAATCAGTCCTTATATGACCGTATTAGCAAACTAAAAGCAACCCTGAACAAGCAGCTTGCCTTTTTTGGAATAGAACTTGGAAAATTGCTAGAAAGTAATCCAAAAATTATCACTGACCCCAAATTGCAAAATTACAAGCATATGCTTGAACGAGTTTACCGTGATGTAAAACATCAATTGTCAGAAATTGAAGAACAAATAATAATAGAAAAAGACCAATTCGGCGTAAATGCTTGGCAGGACTTGCAACGTAAATGGCTTAACACCAGAATGTTCAAAGTTACCGTGATGAGAGAAAAAAAGAACCTGTCCTACGGCGAAGCCAACGGGTTACTAACCCATGTTGACCGTGCCACCCGAGAATCCGCCAACAAATCAATCTATGGAACCCTAGGACAGGATGGGGAACTCTTTGCTTCAGCCCTGCGTAGCATATGCAACGACTGGGTAACAGTTTCCAAACGAAGAAAATACGACAGCCCTATGCACGCCAGCTTAATCAGTAATGATACCCAACAACCAATAATTGACAACCTACTACGCACCATCGAAAAAAACGCAAAAATTTACCGCAGTTATCTTGAACTCAAAGCGAAAATCATGAATCTCCCCCAACTTGGAAACCATGACCTCGTAGCACCATTGCCTGATGCACCCGAACAAAAATTCAGTTTCCAGCAAGCCCAAGAACTAGTAACACAAGCATACAGTCGTTTGGACTCTGAATATGCTACTGCAGTAAAAGAAATGTTTTCTAAACAACACATTGATGCTTCCCCCCGTTTTGGAAAACGCAACGGCGCTTTTTGTGCATGTTACTACAACGGAAAATCTGCTTACATCCTAAGCAGCTTCACTGGAACATTAAGCGATGTTTTTACTCTTGCTCACGAACTCGGTCACGCAACCCATGACTGGTACGCCTCACGTAACCAAACTATATCCAATATGAGCATTCCGTCAATCGTTGCTGAAACTGCTTCAATTTTTGGAGAACTCCTGTTAACTGACCAACTTCTGGATCAAGCAAAAACTAAAGCCGAAAAAACTGCAGTTCTCTGTTTGGTTTTAGACGAAGCCGGAATGACAGCATTTCAGGTCAGCGCCCGAGTATGGTTTGAACAAACCCTTTACAGTTCCATTGAAAAAGGTGAATATCTGGATTACCAAACGATCTGTAATCTTTGGACCGATGCCCGAAGTCGAATCTACAAAAACGCAGTAACATGGTTGCCCGAAATGGATGCAGAATGGACCATGAAACCTCACTATTTTATGCCTAATTACCGCTTCTACAATTATCCTTACGTTTACGCCCAAATGTTTGTGTACGCTCTGTATGACCAATACCTAAAAGAGGGAAAAACTTTTGCACCCAAACTAAAAGAAGCCCTGTCTGCAGGCAGCAGCGTATCCCCGTTGCAAATAGGCAAAATAGTTAACTTAGATGGTTCTGAACCAAACTTTTGGAACAAAGGGATAAACGTTTTCGAACGATTCTTTAATCAGTTACAAGAAATAATCTAGCTCCAAAACAGACAAGAACAATCCAATCAGCTGTAAGTCCCTTCAATCAACTTTTCTGATAAAGGAAAAAGAAAAGTGATCCTAAACCCAAAACAACCGAACCTGCTAAGATAACGTTAAAATTAAATTGGGTTACCATCAACAAACAAGACAACAACCCTAAAAAAGGTACAACTGGAAAGCTTCCAATTTTCAATGGAACCTTGAAGGGTCTTTTCACATTCGGCTTTTTATATCTTAATACTATAACTGACAGATTAACAAGAGCAAAAGTAAAGAAAACACCCAGACTAGTCAAGTTAGCTACCAAATCTATGTTCTCTAACAAAATAAAAATCGACGAAAATAACATCATGCACAAAATTGCTACCCAAGGAGTCCGTGTTTTTTGATGAATCTTTGAAAGCAATACAGGAAACGCAGTATCTTTTGCCATGCCGTAAATCATTCGTGAACCTACTATCAAACCGATTAAAACTGTGTTTGCAGTAGCAAAAAGCGCAACATATGACAACAAAGTAAACCCGTTAGAACCCAAAACTGTAGAAACTGCGTAAGCTAATGGAGCATCAACCCCGCCCAAGGTCTCCCAACTCGCCAAATTAACCACCGCTAATGCCACTAGAACATAAAAAACTGTGGTAATAATGATTGAAATAATCAAAGCCCTAGGAATAGTCTTCGAAGGATTTTTTGTCTCCTCTGCAATGTTAACAACGTTCTCAAAGCCCAAATACGCAAAAAACACCAAAGCAGCAGCTGCAAAAACCCCTGAAACATTGGGAACTTCAAGATAATTAACCTGTCCAAATTGCCCAAATCCCAAAATTATTACTAATAACAAGCCACTGACTTCTATTGCTGTAAACAAGATATTGACTCGGGAAGACTGTTTTATGCCAACAAAATTCAGGACTGAAAGTAAAACAACCAAAAAAACTGCTGTTAACACTTTTGAAAAATCAAAAAGGGCATTGAAGTAACTGGAAAAACCAAGGGAAACAGTTGCAATTGAAACTATGCCCGAAAAAATTATCAACCATCCAGTAAGAAAAGCTAACAACTCATTTTTGAATGCGTTCTTAACAAAAATAAATTCAGCTGCTGCTTTTGGAAACATGGTTGAAAGTTCTGCATAACTTAATCCAGTGAAAGAACTAATTACTGCTCCAATGACAAAAGACATCCAAACTGAATTTCCAGCTAGCCCAACTGCGGACCCAATTAAAACATATATTCCGGCTCCAAGAATTATTCCAACACCATAAAAAGTTGCCCCAAAAAGGTCTAGACTTCTTTTTAGCATAAATCCACTTGATAATTTTCTCAGTTTAATTTATAAAAGTATCAACAGAACATTTGGTAGCCACCCTAGTTATGGATCTGCATAAACATGAATTTGATTCAACTTTCAATCCCAATGTTTTTTCTTATTTTTTTGAACGTAATCTCACTGATAACCTTTGGAGTGGACAAACTCAAAAGCATGAGCAAACGATGGAGAATCCCTGAATCACACCTTTTATTGGTTGCATTTTTTGGACCCTTTGGAGCGTATGTAGCAATGTTACTGTTTCGCCACAAAATCCGCAAAATCAAATTCCTTTTGGTCCCGTTATTTGTGTTCATACAACTGTATTTGATAATCAATTTTCAACTCATGCAAATAGCCTAAATTTCAAGAAATCATTAAATTTACTTAATCATATTTAATAAGTAACGACTTATCGTAAGTTGAAAAAATCTTGAACGATTTACTGATATTTTTAATCTTCTTGTTGGCAGGGATTTTCTTCTCTGAACTTTTTAAAACCCTTCATCTTCCTTACGTTCTTGCTCTTATAGTTGCAGGAATAGTAATTGGACCTATAGGCTTGGATTTAGTAGAATTAACTCCCCCAATAGTTTTGCTCGGCTCAATAGGTGCAATTTTTGTAATGTTCATGGCAGGATTAGACATCAAAATCGACTATCTGGTTAAAATGTGGAAAAAAGTCGCTTTATGTGCCTTGATTAATGGGGGGATACCCAGCTTTGTTGGATTTTTAATAGTGTACATTTTTGGGTATGACCTTGTAACTTCTTTTCTTATTGGAGTCATTTTCATTTCATCTTCAGTAGCTGTGATACTGCCCACTTTACAACAAAAGAAACTTATTTTCACCAATTTTGGATCTATCTTAGTTGGCTCAGTAGTGATCGAGGATGTAATTAGTTTATTACTTATTTCACTAATATTGCAAATTTCAGATCCTACTTCAACTTTGCCTTTGCCTGTTTTCATGATTGTCGTTGTGATATCTGTATTTTTAATACGCAAATATTTGCCAAAAATCGAAAAAACATTTTTTTCCAGAGCAAGAAAAGGTGTTGAAGAAAATGTCCAATTTGTCTTTATTTCCCTTATTGCAATTGCAGTATTTTTTGAACTTTTAGGTATGCACGCTATTGTAGCTGGATTCCTTGTTGGGGTTGTTCTTTCTAAAACAATCAAGGAAAAACCTATTGAAGACAAATTACATGTTCTCAGTTATGGAGTCTTCATTCCGATCTTCTTTTTAAAAGTAGGAATTGAAACAAACCTGACAGTTTTCTTCCAAGCAAATGGTGTCATTTTATTGGCTTTAACTATTGTTACGGGTCTAATTTTGTCTAAAATATTATCGGGTTACCTTTGTGGAAAAATAATGGGATTCACACAAAAAGAACGACTCTTGTTTGGCGTATCATCGATTCCACAGCTTTCAACTTCATTAGCGGTCACTTTTACAGCCTTGGAACGTAACTTAATCGACGCCAATCTTCAAGTTAGTATAGTATTTTTGTCGGTAACAACAATTCTAATAGCCCCTCTTGTAGTTGGTTTCTTAACCAAAAATCAGAATAACCCTTGGGCAAACACCGCAAAAGAGCTAGAACACTGACAAAAATATTGGTTTTACATTTGTAGCTTTAGGTCCTTGTTTTGTTTCTTCAATTTCAAACTGGACTTTTTCTCCTTCTTGAAGATATGCTGCACCCACTAAATCACTGCGATGCACAAAAACTCGATCGTTTAGTTTTTTAGTTTCAATAAATCCATATCCTCGATCAGATATCCACTTTTTTACTGTTCCTTTTTTCATTCATTTCACCTCGTAACGGTTTCAACACTTGTAACAATTCGTTAGAATTTTATTGTTAACGGAGTCTAAGCCTTGAACTTTTGTTTGGCCCGTTAAACAACGTTTTTGCCGTTTTCCAATCTTTCGCCTTTTTGATTGGATCACTCGTTGTTAAAACGCAAAACGTTCTAAGCATGCTCCCCCGTTAAGTAATGTAAGATATTCTCAGCACATTTTATAAAGATTCTACTGAGGCTAGAAACCACAAACTAGTTCTCTAAAAATAAAATTGCTTTAGATGGGTCTTGGTGGTCTGGGGTTAGGTCTAACCGGATTAAAAGGTACATACGGATTGGCAGGATTTATTGGCTTAAACAGAATAGAATTCTGGTCAACCCCAAATTGTATTGAATTCATTTTTTTCACTTCATGTAGTTTTGAGTTACAGTCAATTGTTTCTAGTTGCTTGGACATATTTGTTGATGAACAATCCTAGAATCAAGTCACATTTCAAGTATACAAATATGAAACCAACAAAGGGTTAATTCCATAACCAAAAAACTAAAAGTGGATCTTAATTGTTCAAACTGTTCGACATTAGTTTTGTTATGTTTCCCATTAACTGATTTGTCGCAATTAGAACTGAGTTGTCATGGTTTTTTGAGAGCACTTTAGCGTTTATTTTCAGTTTCTCTTGACCGAATACAGCAGAAATAATTGTTTCTCCATCTTCTGTTATCCATTTTAACATTGTTTCACCGTTTGCTTCTGAATAACCTAACCAGCGTAATGTTCCAAACCATCTTCCTTTAAGGTTTGAAACAACTTTTTGGGTTACCTGCTCTTTTGGAAGCAAAGTTTGCAAGACATTCATGGCTAACCCGGTTTTTTGAACCGAATACGAGTCTTTGAAAAGTTCAGTTGTCTTTGTAGTCAACGCGTAACCCTCTGGCTCTTTTTTGATAAGGTTTTGTTCCATTAGCCTGTTTAATGTCCTGGACAAGGTTTCAGGGTGCATAACTAGTCTTCTTTTTAACCCCTCAAAACTAAAATTTGTTAACTTTTCTTCTTGGATCGCCTGAATTACAGTAACATCTTTTTCTTGAAGATCGCCATTACAAACTTTAGGTTCATAATTGTCCATTATTGAGATTTTCTCCTGCCTTTAAAGAATGGCTTAACCCCTTTTGAATGTTACCTTTTTGTAATAAAATTGCATGTTGAACAAACAATCAACTATACATTTAAAAACATCAAACCTCGTTGAACTCAACAAAATTTTAATCTAATATTCACCAACTACTACATCAGTTGGTGTAAAACTTGAAAGCATTAGTACTCAGTGGCGGCAAAGGAACCCGGCTGCGACCTTTAACGTTTACTTTAGCAAAACAGCTAATTCCAATGGCTAACAAACCTGTTCTTGGTTACGTCTTAGACCAGATAACCCAAACAGGAATCAACCAAATTGGTGTGATAATAGCTCCTGAAACTGGACATTACGTTAAAGACTACATCAAAGACGGAAAAAAATGGAACTCAAATGTGACATACATTCTGCAAGAACCTTTGGGGCTAGCCCATGCAGTCAAAACTGCTAAACCCTTTCTTGGACAAGACGATTTCATAATGGGTTTGGGTGATAACTTACAAGGGCAAGGATTAACAAAATTTGTTGAAAAATTCGAAACAGAAAACATGGACGCACTAATCATACTAAAACAAGTAGAAGATCCATCAAAGTTTGGAGTTGCAACACTCGACAAAAACTCCAACATAATAAAACTGGTTGAAAAACCCAAAACCCCTGAATCAAACCTTGCAATAATTGGCACTTATATTTTTTCAAACAAAATTTTCAAAGCAATAGAACAAATTAAACCCTCATGGCGGGGAGAACTTGAAATCACTGACGCTATCCAAGAAATGATAAACATGGGATTCAAAGTAAAAGCAGAAATTTTGAACAGTTGGTGGATTGACACCGGCAAAAAAGATGACATTTTAACAGCAAACGCTAAAGTTTTGGACGAATACATGCAACAGCAAATCAATGGAACCGTTGAAAACAGCAAAATTGAAGGACGTGTTGCCATACAAAAAACTGCAAAAATAATTAACTCTACCATTCGAGGACCTTGTGCCATCGGAAGCGATTGTATTATTGAAAACTCTTTTGTTGGTCCATACACCAGCATAGGTAATGGAACAAAAATTGTTGACAGCGCCATTGAATACAGCGTTGTTTTAGAAAATGCACAAATAACGGGTGTCGATAGGCTGGAAGAAAGTTTGATAGGAAAAAATGCTAAAATAACTCGAAACCATAAGAATGGGTGTTTAAAACTTCATGTGGGTGACTACTCGGAGGTTGAATTATGAAAGAATATGCACTTAAAGGAGTAAAAGCGTATCCAATTAACATTTTACCTGACGAACGCGGATTTTTCAGTGAAGCTTTAAGAACAGACTGGAAAGAATTTCTTGAAGACGAACAAGTAAACCAAATAAACTTGAGTTACAGTTATCCTAACATTGTCCGTGCATGGCACAAGCACACACGAGGTCAAATTGACCACTTTTTAGTAGTTCAAGGGGCAATGAAAATCTGTGCCTACGATGAAAAAACTGGAAAAATGGCTGAAGTTGTTGCAAGCGGCAAAAAACCAACAGTAGTGCGAATACCTGGACAATACTTGCACGGAACAAAAACGGTAAGCAATGAACCGTCATTGCTTGTGTATTTTGTTAACCGACTGTATGACTACAACAATCCTGATGAGCTTCGTGTAGCATGGAATGACCCCTGTGTAGTTCCTACAGAAATAAATGGCAAAAAAAATGATCCCCGTGTAGGCAAACCTTGGGACTGGTATCAATCACCAAACAAATAGTTGGGGTATACTTGAACATTTTAGTAACTGGCGGAGCAGGGTACATCGGCTCAGTTATGAGCAGAATCCTCCTAGAAAAAGGCTACAACGTAACCGTTCTTGATCGCCTATTCTTCGGAACCGACTCGTTAAAAGAGGTAGCTGACCAAATAACCATTGTTAAAGATGACATCCGATTTTTTGACCCAAAACTCCTAGAAAATATTGATGCAGTCTTTGATTTGGCGGCTCTTTCTAACGACCCCTGTGGTGAACTTGACCAACAAAAAACCTTGGAAATAAACTACAAAGGACGTGTTCGCGTAGCAAATCTTGCAAAAAAATATAACATCAAAAAATACGTTTTTGCAAGCACCTGCAGTGTTTATGGTTTCCAAGATGAAATAATAAACGAAGAATCCGATTTGAATCCATTAACAACTTATGCAAAAGCTAGTGTGCTCGCAGAAAAAGAAATTATACCCCTTTTTGACAAAAATTTTTCACCAACTGTTCTGAGACAAGCTACAGTTTATGGATTTTCACACAGAATGCGCTTTGACTTAGCAATCAACGGAATGACATTAGGCTATTACAAAAATGGAAAAATTCCAATAATGCGTGACGGCAAACAATGGAGACCTTTCGTTAACATAAAAGATACTTCATGTGCGTTTATTAAGGTCTTAGAAACAGAACCTGAATTGGTTAGTGGGCAAATCTTTAACGTTGGAAGCAATGATCAGAACATACAAATTTTTGACCTAGCCAAACTGGTCGCCGAAGCATGTGACCTGCCCTTTAATTATGAATGGTATGGTGACTGTGACACCCGAAGTTATCGAGTGAGCTTCAACAAAATCAAAGATGCCTTGAATTTCAAACCTGAAACAACAATTAAACAAGGGGCAAAAAACGTGTTTAATGCTCTTAACAGCGGGACATTAAATCCAGATGACCCGAGGATGATAACTGTCAAGTGGTATAAACATCTTTTAGAAATGCAAGAATTCCTTAAGTCAACAGAAATAGATGGCGTTTTATTATGAAAATAGCAATTATCGGTTCAAACGGACAATTAGGCACTGATTTAGTGAAAATTTTCGAAACTAATCATGAAGTTGTTCCTTTAACTCATAAAGACATTGAAGTAGCTGATTATGCCAGTTGTATGGTTTTGAAAAAACATCAACCTGATGTTATCGTAAACACTGCAGCTTTCCATAAAACAGACCAATGTGAAGAGGATTCACTGAAAACTTTTTCTGTAAACACATTAGGTGCAAGAAATATTGCGACAATTTCCAAAGAAATCAATGCGATTTCTGTGTACATAAGTACTGACTACATTTTTAATGGGAAAAAAAACAAACCCTACGCTGAAAAAGATATCCCTAAACCAATAAACACTTATGGAATCTCAAAACTAGCGGGAGAATGTTTCACAAGTCAAAACCCAAAACACTACATCTTAAGAATAGCCAGCGTATTCGGACAAGCAGGAGCTAGCGGCAAAGGCGGAAACTTTGTGGAAACAATGATAACCAAAGCAAAAAACAACGATCCTATAGCTGTTGTTGACGATATGTGGATGAGCCCTACATACACCAAAGATGCTGGGGAAATATTGAAAGGAATGTTGGAACTGAAAATTCCTTTTGGTGTGTACCATGCAACAAACGAGGGATATTGTTCATGGTATCAGTTTGCCCAAGAAATCTTTCGATTAACTGGATTGACTCCTGATATAAAACCAATAAAAACAGACCCTAATTATGGAAAAGCCAAACGCCCAGTATTCTCGGGGTTAACAAGTACAAAACTTTGTAAACACAAGTTAGAACCAAGAAACTGGAAAAAAGCCCTTAACGCATATTTAGTTGAAAAGGGACACATCTAAAAAGAACAATTGTAACAATCTTGTGGGGAATCACAATTGCATATTGCTCAGATAGGAACTGGAAGAGTAGGGCGACCAACTGCATATACAATTTTATGTTCAGAATTAGCAGATAAAATAACTGTTTGTGACATAAAACCCGGACTGGCAACAGCTTTTGCTGAAGAACTAAAACACGTAACAGCCAGCCTGAAATTAGATGTAAAAATAACCGCCTGTGAAGCCGATGAAGAAGTGTCTGATGCTGACGTTGTTGTTGTTTCTGTTGGAAAACCTAGAACTCCAGGCGTTACGATGACTCGACGAGATTTAGCAGTACAAAACGGATCAATCATAAAACACGTTGCCAAGTCCTTAACTGCAAATAATCCGAATGCTAAACATGTTATAATAACAAACCCTGTTGACGCTATGGCTATGGTTTACAAAAAATATTCCAACGCAAAATTTGTGATCAGCACAGGAACTAATCTAGAAACTTTAAGGTTTAAATCCGGATTAGCTACTTCATTTAACATACCTGTCACATCTGTTGAAGGTTATGTTGGAGGGGAACACGGGACAAATGCAACAATTCTCTGGTCAACCGTAAAAATCAACAGATTGCCCTTGGATGAGTATATGCAAAAAACCAAAAAACGTCTTATCAAGGACGAAATTGACTCATACGTAAAATCCGTTTCAAAACTTATTGTAGATAACATAGGTGGAACAGAATTTGGACCTGCAGCCGCATTTAGAGACATAATTCGAGCAATAGTAATGGACACTAACGAAATTTTGCCCATTGCTTCATCAACAACTGTTGATGGATTACCCGAACCTGTATTTATAAGTGTGCCACTTCAATTAGGGCGTTCAATTGGGTATTCATTATATGACAAACTTTCGACCCAAGAAAAAATCGGATTAAAAGATGCAGCAAAAGCAATATACCAAACATACAAAACCACAATTAGTGCATTAGAAAAACAACACCAAAATTGCTGATGGAACTTTTGGTTACTTAGTTAGTAACAGAACCAAACAAAATGACAACTTGCATTTTTCAACACGGATAAGTCTAGACAAATTTACTGATGTGCTATTAACTGTAGCTCGTGATTATGAGCAAAAAGCATTTGATTTTACGGTCCACTGAATAAACATCTATAATTAAATTCGATATTACTTTATATTTGGAAAAGAGAAGTTTAAACGATTAAAACATGAAGACTAATATTTTCGCTAAAAAAATCCGGCTTCTAGGCACATTAGCAGTTTTAATAGTTATTTTAATGGCTCAAACAAACTTAGTGACGGTCAGGGCACAAGATTCAACTGTACCAGTAATTTATATTATTTCTCCTGAATCCACTACCTATTCCACAGGTGACGTTGATCTAACTTTTACTTTAAATGAGGAGGTTTCTTGGATTGGGTATAGTTTGGACGGTGCAGACAATCAGACTATTACTGGTAATGTAACCCTTTCATCGTTATCAGAAGGCTCTCATGATATAGTTGTTTATGCCACAGATTTATTTGAAAACACAGGAGTATCAAACATTGTCACTTTTGAAATTTCACTAAGTACCTCAGACACTGAGCCCCCTGTCGTGGTTGTATCGTCACCAAGAAATTCAACTTATTCTTCACGAAATTTGGGTCTTAATTTCACGGTGAGTGAAGATGTTTCTTGGATCGGTTATAGCGTGGATGGTGCAAGCAACATTACCGTTACGGGCAACTCTACCATTTGGGCTTTATCTGACGGTCCGCATACTCTTGTTATTTATGCTACTGACGCTTCTCAAAATACTGGAAAATCCGAAATTGTTTATTTTACGATTGACACTAGACCGCCTACAATTATTGTATGGCCCCCTGGAAACACAACATATCCTACTTCTGAAATTTCTCTTGTTTTCACTTTGAGTGAGGAGGTTTCTTGGATCGGTTATAGCGTGGATGGTGCAAGCAATCAGACTATTACTGGTAATTTAACGCTTCCCTCTTTGCCGGATGGGTCTCATAATATTACTGTGTATGCAACTGATAATTTTAATAATACTGGACGCTCTAGAACTATTTTCTTTTCAATTGACACTACCCTTCCTGTCGTTTCTGTTTTATCTCCAATCAATTCAACATATTCGACAAATAGTGTTAATCTTAATTTTACTGTAGGTGAGGAATTTTCTTGGGTTGGTTACAGTTTAAATGGGGCACGTAATCAGACTATTGACGGTGATATAGAGCTTTCTTCTTTGTCAGATGGGTCTCATAATATTGTTGTTTACGCTACTGATGTTAATAAGGTTAATACGGGAAATTCTAGCAAAATTTTCTTTACAGTTGACACCACTCCCCCTGTTGTTGAAATAATTTCACCTGTTCCTGACACAACTTATTCTGTGACAAATAACATTACATTATCATTCACTGTCAATGAAGAAGCATCGTTAAAATACAGCCTTGATGGGCAATCCAATATTACCATTGTAGATTCAATTATTTTATATAATTTAACTAATGGATTACATAACTTGACAATTTACGCTGAAGACTTGTATGGAAACAGTGGAGCAACTGAAACTATTACTTTCACTGTAGACGTCGACAGAATTCTACAGCCAGTGGAAATTGTAACCGCTGTTATAATAATAGGTGTAGGATTTTTAATTGTAATTATTTTCGGATATAAGAATAAAGCCTGATTTGGATACATTATCTATCCTTAATATTGGAAATCAAAAAGTATGATGGCATTGTATTTTTTAACTCGGTTATTGGGTTGGTTGGGCTCATTGCTGTTTTTTTTTCTTTGATTTGTGGTCTGAAAATAGTTTGAATTGTTTGTTTTAGCGTTTTTTAATTTTTCAATTCAGTAATAATTTATATATTTATAGTTACTACAGGTTATTCTAATTAAGTGCAAAAAGGATAGTTATACATAAATTTGATGCAATTTATATGCGCAACTTTATACTTAGAGGGTTAATGGATGCTGATTTCAATTATTATTGGGACGCGTCCAGAGATTATCAAAATGGCTCCAGTTATTCGGGAATGTGAGCAGTCGGGTTTGAATTATTTTGTTCTTCATACCGGACAGCACTACTCTTACAATATGGATAAAGTATTTTTTGAGCAACTCGGATTGTCTGAAGCAAAATACAATTTAGACGTCGGTTCAGGTAGTCATGGAAAACAAACTGGTCAAATGTTGATTAGAATAGAACAGGTCCTCCAAAAAGAAAAACCTGATTTAGTTTTGGTTGAGGGTGACACCAATACCGTTCTTGCTGGTGCATTAGCTGCGGTTAAATTAGGAATAAAAGTTGGCCATGTTGAAGCAGGATTACGAAGTTACAATCGTAAAATGCCTGAAGAAATCAATAGAATTTTAGTTGACCATTCTTCGGATTATCTGTTTGCACCTACAGAAAAATCCCGTGAAATTCTTCTTGGCGAGGGAATTAGCAAAGAAAAAGTGTTCGTCACAGGTAACACTGTGGTTGATGCTGTTTTTCAAAATCTGGAACTTTCAAAAATTAAAACTACTATTTTGAATGATCTTGGTCTTACATCTGGAGATTATTTTGTGGTTACTCTTCATCGGCAAGAAAATGTTGATAATATTGAAAATTTTTGTAGTATTGTAGAAGGCTTGCAGGCGGTTAGAAAAAAGTTTAATGTTAAAATAATTTTTCCTGTTCATCCTAGGTCAATAAAAAGTCTAAAAAAGTTTGGGCTATCTTTGAATGGTTTTAATTTGGTTGAGCCCTTGGATTATTTGTCTTTTTTACAGCTTGAAAACAATGCTCAGCTTGTACTTACTGATTCCGGTGGGGTGCAAGAAGAATCTTGTGTTTTGGGTGTTCCTTGCGTTACTTTGCGTGATGATACTGAAAGACCTGAAACCGTTGAAGTTGGATCTAACTTGTTAGCTGGAACTACCCCTGATAAGATATTAAAATGTTCAGAAATTATGCTTTCAAAACCTGTTGATTGGCGAAATCCTTATGGGGATGGCAATGCTGCAAAGGCTCTTATCTCTAAATTGAGTGAATTATGATTTTTATTATGAATAAGTCATTCTACTGATTTAATATTTTTTTGTTTGAACTATTTTGTGATTTATTATCGTTTTAATGTATTATGGATCAATTTATTCGAATTTAACGGGTGGTAAAATACCAATTTTTTAACGTTACTAGAAAAAATGAAGCAATGGAATCAAGCAAAAATCTTACCCTGCAATCGGTAACAAAGGGTTTCTTGGGCTAAAAAACATAAGCAATGTAACATGGGTTGCCTTTCAATCACAAAATCTAAAAAACAACATTACCAAAGATATCCTTAGAAAACCAATTAGTAATTTTATTCAAAAATTAATCATAAAAAATAGTTTGCAAATCTAAGTTGATAGTTAATTGAAAAAAATAAAATTAATTCTTCGTCTTGCCCGATTGCATTTCTTACTTTTAGGATTTTTGCTGTATCTACTAGGATACCTTCTAGCAATTCAAGTAGGATCCCAACACAATTTAGCAAAATTTTTGTTCGGATATCTAATATTTGGATCAGCTCACCTTTCAGTGTCCTTTAGCAACGATTACTTTGACCAACAAACCGACAAAAAATCATTACAAACCCCCTTCTCTGGAGGCAGCAAAGTATTAGTAAATTATCCTGAACTTCAAAAAATTGCATTAAACCTTGCGATCGCTCTTTTATTAACATCAGCAGTAACAAGCATAATTTTCACAATAACATACAACTACACTTTATGGTTTACAATTTTTGTAACATTTGGCGGACTTTTAGGATATTTCTACACTGCAAACCCAATAAAACTCGCCTATAGAGGATTAGGAGAAATAGCAACAATGATAGGGGTTGGAATATTCATGACCGGAATGGGATACTTTGTAGCCCAAGGTCAACTCAACACACTGTTTTTCTTGTTTTTCATGCCCCTAAGTTTTTATGGGCTATTTTTTATCGTAACAGTTGAATTACCCGACATAAAATGCGACACATTTGCAAACAAAAAAACCCTAGTAGTAAAAATTGGACAAAAAAATGGAAAAATAATTAGTTTCTTAGCAACCCTAACGGCAACAATCTACTTTTCCATAATTTCATACCTAAAAATCGCTAACGGCATAATCGACTGGGCACCATTCATTATTTTTTCTGCCCTACCCCTATTAGCATCAATATTTTCTGTGCTAACTAAAACAAATAATCAAAAAAGCCTAACAAAACAAGTCATGTTAAACATTATTTCATTAACAGTGTTTGTAATACTCTTAATTACTAGTCTGCTGCTGAAAAACATCTAAAAAATCTTGGTTAAACAGGAAAAGAAGCAGGGATTATTCTGGCGCGTGGAATAAAGTCTCCCTGCTTCTTTTCAGCTTGTTCCCCTGATTAATCAATCTTAATTTTCAGATAAAAAAATCTGTGATAGAATATCTTCAATCACATATTGTTAACTACTCCTGCTGAGTAAACAATATAATGTCAGCGGAGGAGCATGCTTAGAACGTTTTGCGTTTTAACAATGAGTGATCCAATCAAAAAGGCGAAAGATTGGAAAACGGCAAAAACGTTGTTTAACGGGCCAAACAAAAGTTCAAGGCTTAGACTCCGCTCGACCTTACGTGAATCTGAAATATTTTATTACAGTAATTCTTGGTGATTTAATGAGTGCTAAAAAGTCCAAACAAAACCGTGATCGACCAGTTCTTCACCCAAATTCTAAACTAAACCCCAAAAAAACCAAGATAACGTGTCATTTTGATTATTTTGGATATTTTAACAATAAAACATTCTGTTTAAATTGAAGTTTGTTCATGAGGTTTGAAAATGGAAAAAAGGAAACGCGTGATAATCTTCCTAGAAAATGGTTTTGAAGACAGTGAATTTGTTTATCCATATTACCGTTTTCAAGAAGCAGAATTTAATGTGGACATTGTTGCCCCTTTGGCAAACAAAGAATATGTAGGAAAACATGGTCTAACTTTCAAATCCAATTTAGCTCCTGAACAAGTAAATATTGATGATTATAGTGGATTAATTATTCCAGGTGGATTTGCTCCAGACCGATTAAGAATCAACAAACAAATTGTTAATTTGATTCAACAAGCAAATAAAAAAAGCAAAATTATTGCCGCAATATGTCATGGACCTCAACTACTAATTGAGGCAAAAATTGTGAAAGGAAAAAAAATGACTAGTTATGTTTCAGTTTCCACTGACTTAAAAAATGCAGGTGCAATATTTTTAGACGAACCGGTCGTTAAAGACCATAATATAATCACATCCCGGCACCCAAGAGACCTTCCACAATTTTGTAAAGCAACAATTGAAGCATTAACATGAGAAATCAGCACTTAACAAAGTCAGTTTAGTTTCGTCTTTTTGTCTTTCAAAAAAGTTCTATCCAACAAAGCCATTAAATCCGTATTAATTTATCATTTTTCAGTTTTTAAAATGGTATTAAAGATAGTTTATCAGACGTGTAGTCACGTATTATGAGAAAGAAATTGACTTCGTTCCATTTTTCAAGTTCAGGGATGGTCATGATGGGACATGTCCTAGTTGTAAAGCTAAACCTGCCATTTGACCTATTAACTGCACAAATTCGATACAACGGAGTTAGCAAAAAAGCGAAAAAATATGGATCATAATTTTTATGGTCATATTAATAAGGTAGTAATAATTCTTCATTTCTTCAGTTTAGTGAGGACATAAAAATGCCTGATGTGGCTGCAATAAACGGGAAAAAAACAAAAACATCATCAATAACTGTGCTAGACCTGACCCAAATCGATGGGGATGGTGATTTTGCTTGCCCCTCCTGTGGGGTTACAATTTCTCCTGAAGACGAAAGTGAAGAAGTATATACTATTCTCGACGAAAAAGTCAACGGGGAAGTTTTAGAAGAACTTGTTATTCAATGTAACACTTGTTCTTGTAAAATTCGTTTAATTGGTTTTCCTGCTCTTGACATGGGCGAAGAATAACTGCTCGTTAATGCTTTTTCTATTTTTCATTTAAAATGTATTAATTTTTACATTCGGAAAATTCATTTTTCTCCGATATCTATTGCTTTACTTGGAAAAATTTTTTACATTCAAGGCTTACTGAACAAATGTTTTGTTTTGTCACTATTGGTTGGTCTTCAAACAACTCTAAAACCCCAAAATTGCAAGCTTTAACACATTTTTGCAAGCTTTGCAACGTGATTAATCAACTTTGATTTTTGCTATAATTCTTGTGATCGCCTGTTGTCAGTCTACTAATTACATGTTTGTTTCTTGATCATGAGTCTTATTGAACTGTAAACTATTGTCTGGATAGTATCATTAAAAATAAAAAATGGGGAAAATAAAAGGAAAAAGGTTAGGAAATTTGGATTTGGGTAATTTGTTCCAAACTTTCCAGATTGTTTATTTTTACTAGTTGGTCTGAGATTGTATAAAGTGCGTCTTCAATGTAGATTATTCTGTTTATGTATGCGTTTTGTTCGTATTCGTTGTTGCTGGGGTGTGTGATGTCACCTTTCAGGACGAATCCATTTTCTAATGATATGTCAAAGATGTATGCACCTTGGTAGTAAGAACTTTGTATTGCTATGGCTTCTCGTTCTTCAATAGCTTCTGCTTCTTTTCTTATTTCTTCATCGCCAACCATTGATCCGTTAGTTTCCTTGGGTATATCGTCTGTGTTGAGGTCTCTGTCAATTAGTCGTTCAGTGTATGTGCTTACTGTAACTGGAAGTGCTAGCAGATTTTTGGATTTATCAAACAAGAATGCTTTATGGTCCCATAATGCATTGGAGCTAGACCAGCTGCCTTCTACTGTGTATTTTGCGATTTCTTTTGGTGCAGTAAAGTCTGTAACGTCAAAAAGTGAAAGTTTCAGTGTGCTGTTTTCCATGCCTACTCCGATTATGTGGGTTTCATCGTAAGGGTGAAGATAACTAGAGTAGCCAGGTATTTTCAAGTATCCCAGAATTGTTGGTTGTGTTGGGTTCGATGTGTCGATTACAAAGAATGGATCGACTTGTTTGAAGGTTACCATGTAAACTTTGTCGCCCATGAACCTTACTGAGTAAATGCTTTCGTCTGGAGCAATGTTTTCCAGTTTTCCAGCAAGGTTTAGGTTCATGTCTAAAACGAACAAGTTGTTTGTGGATTCGCTGGTGAATGTTTCTTGGGTCCAACTGTTTGTCCATTCTGTTGTAGCTATGCGGAAGTATCCGTTGTGTTCGTCCATGCTAAATTGGTTAAGGACAAAACCTGGAACTGAGCCTTCTGCTTCAACAGCTATGTTTTGTTTGTCTAATTTGACTCTGTAGATCAATGTTTCTTGTTTTGGTTGTTCATCACTGCTCATTAGTAGCCAATTAGTGGTGTCTGGTGCAACTAAGTACATGTTGTCTAATGAAACATACATGTTAGTGGTTGAGCTTGTCAAAAATGCCTCATAAGTTGGTTTGGCAGCGTCGTTTTGGGTGTCTATTGCGATAATTGTTGTTATGTAATACATTTCGTCTGCAACGTCGATGTAATGAATTTTGCTAGCGTCTACCTTGATAACATCATCACCTGCGATTACTGGCAAAACGATATCAAAGCCTTTTTCATTGTCGTAGTTGGGTGGGGTAGCAAATTCATTGTTAACAATGTAAACGTAATCCCCAATCATGCGTGATCCTGACAAAGTTCCATTCAAAGTAACGGTTCTAGCCAAAACTGGGTTTTGCCTGTTTGAAACATCGTAGACTTTGATGTTTGTTGTGGGCGGTTCATACCTAATGATTGGTATGAAGGGTTCAACTGGTTTAATGTCATCATCGATTGGTTGTTCAGGTTCTTTAGATGGTTTAGTTTGATTTGAGGGTTCTGTAGCGTTAGTTGATTCTGCGTCTTTTGGTTTTACTTCAATTACGTCTTGATTTTCCAGAATTGCTGGTGAATCAATTCCGTAATATGGGAATACGTTGTATTCTGTTTCAAAGATCACAAGTTTGTTTTCGTTGATGAATACTCCAGTGATATAACCTTCTACTGTAATCTTTGAGACAACTTTTGCTTCTTGAGGTGGATATGCTTTAAGGATTGTTAAGGTGTTGCCTGAAACGATGTAAATGTATTCGCCGTCAGTTTTTACGGTGTCTGCTTCGTCTACGCCTTGAACTTGGATGTTAGTCCCAGAATAATCGGACAATTCTCCAGCACTGTTTGCTATGGTGGCTTCCATTGGTGCTTGAGTTGCTGCGTCTTGTGCTCCTAAGCTTTCTGTCCTTGAATTTTTTAGAGTGTTAAGGGCATAGCTATTTTGATTCACTGTTTCCATGTTCGTGGTGATAAAATTTTCAAGTTCTTCAAAGCTTGAAAAAGTTTTAAGTTCAGAAAACAGTGGCTGCGTTGGACTAAACAGGGTACCAAAATTGTATATGGACCCTGCCAGTATCGTAACTAAGAGAACCGCTGCAATTCCGTAAGTGATTGTTTTTTTCTTGATTTCTCTTTGCATCTTTTATCACTACTAGTAACTGTTATTTTTGCTTATTTTATCCCAAGCGTTAGAACATTCTGTTCCAGAAGTTAGAACAAACATCTAAAATGGTTTCAGTCGCCAAAACCGGAAAGCCTCATACCAAAATATCAATGAAACTATGGCACCAAAGAATATTATGAACAAACTTTCTCTGGTTAAAGCTTCGACAAAAAGTGTGAGATAACTCATATAAAATACAGAAGAGAACAAGGCATAAAAAAAGTATCTTGGAAACATCATTCGACCAAATTTTACAAAGTGCCGAAGAACACCAATTTTTACTTCGCCAACAAGAGCGTAGTTGCCTCCAATTTCTTGTCTTTCAACTAAACCAATCTGAATTAATTGTTCAAGATGATGATTTGCGACACTTGGACTGCTGAACCGAAGGGCATTTGCAACGTCTCGAACACTCATGGGCTGACCATTTTTCAACAAAAGCCAATAAACATTCCATGCTTTTCCCCGTAATTTATAATCAAGCTCAGATTCTTCATGTGTGTTCAAGCAATATCCCTCTCCAATGGTGTCAATTAGAAATGACCAAATGCTATCATTATCTTTAATGTTACAACGATTGAATTAGAATTTAAGTCCACGTTTTAGAACACGCCAATTTTTCGTTTCTTGAAAAATCTGTACGACAAAAGTACCTTTTTGGCATTAACCAAAAATAATTGGAAAAATAAATTATTGATTTAAAACTAAAAAATGAAGCATCCAAAAAAATGCTGCTGACTTTGTATGTTTAGTTAAAGCTTATTCTTTAATTTTCATAAAAAAGCGTTCTTGTGCTTGTTCTATTGTGAATTCTGGTATCGATATTGGTTTTTTGAATATGGGTCCATCAATCACCATAGTGTGGTATTCACCGTTTTCTCCGCAGGGGTCCATGCCTGTTTCTTTGGCTAGGGCTAGCAAGTCTTTGACGGTGTGTTGGTTTAGTTCTTTGCCGATCCATTCTTTTGTGAAAAATGGTTGCTTTACACATGTGAATACTGCTCTGAATCCTGATGACATCTCGTCATCCAAAACTTCGAAGGTGTCTTGTTCCCATAGGGGTACTATTACTTTGATGTCCAGTCCTTCAGTTACATCTTCCATCCAGTTTCCGTGAGTTTCGTCGACAACATAGATATCTCCTGTGACTATGCCTTCGATTCCTTGGGTTTTAATTAGTTCAGCAATGGCGTTGTGGTATCCTTCTTTGAAAGGTTCATCAACATTAACCAACAGGTGAGGAATTCCAATTGATTCTGTTTGACTATTCATTATCTTCGGAGGATGACCCATAGCAGGCCAATATTTACCCAAAACAAAGGTAACCAAACAGATAACATCGTGTCCTTCTTCTATAACTTTATGAAGCGCCAGTGATGATTCGAGACCGCCACTCCATGAAACAGCAACTTTCATTCTTGCATTACTTCCTGTCTTCTAAACTGGATATTTTCCACAGATTTTGCAAAAGTCAGTAGTTTTATCAATGTATCCTTTACAATTTGGACACTGTTTTCCACTTTTATCATTGTAAACTTCAGATGGTATTCCAAACTTTTCTCTGAAAACTTCATAGTACACTAGTTGTTCTTTAGTGTCCAAGTTGACTCCATCTTCTTCGAGGTACTTTTTCTTTTTTGTTTCAAATTCTTCGGTTGAAACTTTTTCGTCAAAATATTGTGGAAGAACCTGTGTTCCTGTTCCTTGTTCACAGGGGGCTTTTCCTCGCCAAACTACTTCGTTCGGAATTATGTCTTCGTATGATTTGCGCATAAGCCATTTCCCGAATTTTTCTCCGTCTTTAATGTTGACTTTAAGTTTAATTGGGACTTTTTCTGCAAATTCCCGAAAGGCTGGATCTAAGTATGGCTGTTTTACTTCAACTCCAACAGCCTTGCCTAAGGGTAAGGCAGAAAATCGCATCATAGCCCACATGTCAGATAATGCTTTTGCAAAATCAGCGTCAGACAAATGGAACTGCCAAGGATAACCAAATAACTCATCAAGGGCATCACCAGTGAAGACGCTTTTTATTCCATTTTCTTTCAAGGCAATCAAGCCAATGTATACAGGCACGCTGTTTCTAACTTCCATATGGTCAAAGGTTTTTAGAATTTCTACAACTTTTGCTGCACCGGCAACCATTTCGTCGTGACCAAACACCAGTAATTCATGATTGAGTTTAAGAAAGTCAACCATTTTTTCTACATATTCTTTGTCTTTGGGGATTCCGTGCTTAAACTCAAGGGTTAATGCTTTGAGCTTTGGATTGGATTTTACTGCCTCATATGCAATTATGCTTGTGTCTGTGCCTGCTGAAAACAGGATACCTTCTGCCATGTTTTGTTCAACAACTTTATTTACTAAAGCTCTGACTTCTGGCAAAAGATCAATGTAATCAGATTCTTGAAGTTTTTCTGTCATTTTACTAAATCTCCAATATCATAAACTTTGGATGGATTATTCAACCAACTGGTATGATATTGTAAATTCATATATAAAAATTTCTAGACAATTGAACGAACGTTCTAATTATTTATAAACTATTGAACAATACTTTATTTTTTTGAGTTTTTGTTAGTAAAACATCACTTATTGTGCAATATACTAAAAAGCCAATTGAACGTTAATGTCTCTTCAGTTTTTCTCTATATTTTTTTCTTAGCTTGGCAATCTTTGGTGCAATAACAACTTTACAGTATCCGGCGTCTGGATGTTGGGCAAAATATTTGCTATGATATTCTTCTGCTTTGTAGAATTTTTTGAAAGGCACAACTTGGCTTACAATGGGGTTGTCCCAAACTTTTGATGCTTCAAACTCTTCAATAACTCGTTTAGATATTTCTTTTTGTTTTTCAGTATGATACAAAATAACTGAACGATACTGTGTACCGACATCTGCTCCTTGTCGGTTCAATGTTGTGGGATCATGGGCAGTGAAAAAAATTTCCAGAATCTCCTTAAATGATATTGTAGCTGGATCAAAAGTAACTTGAACCACTTCGGCGTGTCCCGTGGTTCCTGAGCAGACTTGTTCATAGTTTGGAGCTTGTGTGGTTCCTCCCGAATATCCTGATTCAACCTTTACTACCCCCCTTATTTCTTCGAAGGCCGCTTCTAGGCACCAAAAACATCCCCCTCCTAGGGTTGCAACTTCCATATTGTTAACATGGTCGTTTTTCATTTCAATTATTTCTATGTGTCCACGGGCGGTTAAGTTTTCTTGTTAAACTTAAAGAATATAAGACTTGATTGCCTGAAAAGAAATCAGACGGTGAACCTTATTGAAACTCTTAGTTAGTGTTGTAAACAAAACCGAAGCCGAAGACAGCATCAAAGGCGGAGCAGACATAATCGACGTTAAAAACCCTAAAGAAGGTTCACTTGGCGCCAATTTTCCGAACGTAATTTGTGAAGTAAAGGGGGTAATGCCCAAAAATCTTGAATTAAGTGCAACTATAGGCGATTTGCCTAATTTGCCTGGAACTGCTTCTCTTGCTGCTTTGGGGGCTGCTGTTTCGGGAGCAGATTATGTTAAAGCCGGACTTTTTGGCGTAAAAACTGTTGAAGAAGCAACCACTTTGATGATTGAAGTAGTTAGAGCAGTGAAAGAATACAACTCTGACTTAAAGGTAATTGCTTCTGGATATGCAGACTTTGAAAATGTTGGATGCGTAAGCCCATTGAAACTTCCTGAAGTTGCCCATAAATCAGGGGCTGATGGTGCACTTATTGACGTTAAAGTAAAAGATGGGAAAAGTAACTTGTTCACTTTTCTAGATGATTCTCAACTCGCCACGTTTGTTACTCAAGCTCATAATTACAGTATATTGGCGGCACTTGCTGGTTCTTTGGTTCCTCAAGACATTTCACGAGTAAATCGTTTGGGGGCAGACATAATCGGAGTCAGGGGTGCAGTTTGTACAAAAAAAGATCGCGTATCAGGTAAACTTGAACAAGAAAAAGTAGCAGACTTCGTTTTTGCTCTTAGTAAGTTGTAATTTGAGTGCAAACCGTTTTCTTGTTTTCTAAAATATGTTTAATTCTTTCAGGATGGTTTCCATTAACTACGTAACATTTCATTTTTATTTGCTGGAGCATTTTTGGTAATGTTTTGTCAACGCTTGTTCGTTTATTCCAACTCTGCAACTCTTTAGCAGTTAACGTTTCAAAGAGCTTGCTTTTCCTTGTTTTTGGGGCTTCTAAAAAGATTCCATCCACGTCAGTTACTAAAACTAATTTTTCAGCTTGCAGCTCTCCAGCAACGTAAGCTGCTATTGAATCCGAAGTCACGTCCCACGAATTCTCCAATGGATCTTCATGAAACATGATCTGTGATGGCAAAAAAATCGGTATTTTTCCTTTTGATATCATGTTAACATCTTTTAGGTCAGAAGTAACGTAAGACTCTGAAATGGTATCTGACAAAAGCAGTCCATATTGATCCATTGCAAGTATAGCCATTTTATGAGTTACCTCGTTTGACAGTCTGTATGTTTTGTTAATTTTTCTTACGGTATCAGCGAATTCTGCACCACCTGGAACAATGACCATTTTATGAACTTTAGCGAAATCACTTAATCGATGACACAACTCTGTTAGGTTAGCAGGATTTTCAGAGAGGCTTCCTCCAATCTTTAAGACTGCTACCACGTTACATTTTTTCCCTCCAATCTAGTTGCAACCATAAGTGCCACCCCAACTGATGGTGAAGCAATTGAAGCATCAGCCCCCAAAATTTCATTCATGTCAATAATGTCCGTAAAGCCAAGATTTTCTGCAGCTTTTTTTGCCAAAAAGTTTCTTCCCATCCCCGTTACTACAATTTTTGTTTCCTCTTTAGATAACTTAGTTCTGTCATAAACCTGTGCCAATCCGTCAGCGATTTGTTTAACCTGTTTTTCATAAACAAACTTTGCCATGCCCATAATTTCCTCTTCAGATAGCATGTTTGTATCTGCAGATACAACCCGCGCTAATCTAGCCATGGCTTCTTTTTTGGTTTTTCCTCTGTCATCACAAGTTTGCACTGTATACTCTGATTCTGATATGTTACCTAATATCCGATGCACATCCCCTGATTGGGCAAAAAGCTCTGAAGAAACCGGTGTTATTTTTTCTTTTACTGGAATAACGTTAACTATTGTTGCAACATTTGTCCGCAAAGACCCTGAATACACAAGTTCTCCGTTCTGGAGCTTTTCTAAATCTGTTTTACCCTTAGCAGCTACCTTTCCATTAATAACTGGAATAATGCTTGTTGTGGTGCTTCCCACATCAGTAACTATTCCGTTTTTAATTAGCTTTGAAATAAGCCAACCAGTTGCTGCCCAGTTGGCAGATGAAACTTTAAGGTAATTTTTCAAGGCATCTTTAACTGTTAGCAGATTAGTTTCAACGTCAAGAACAAAAATTGTGAATGCACCAAAAACTTTGGTTACCGAACCTAGAACGTGGTTGATTCCTTCTTTTTTTGTCTGGTATGCATCAGAAAGCTCTGCAGTTATTGTAACTCCAACGCCATCCAGTACGACAGAGTTTACCAACTTTTTATTCAGTTGATTTAAAAGTTCTGAAAGCTGCTTTCTCTCATTTTTCCATACCGGAAAATACTCTAATATTGTTTTCAGTTCGATTACTTTGCCTTCTTGGGTTTTCAGAAATGTCACCTTTGTGTTGGCACCCCCAATATCTAAACCAAGAATGTTTACCATGTTAATCACCTTTGTAATTGCTTAACAATCGTTTTTTCGTTTTGTAAAATGACGATTGAGCACCCTTACTAGTGTTTGAGCAAGTAACAACAAAGGTGTATGCTAATTTGTTTTCTTCAACCAGAAACGGAGGTGAAACAATTTCTTTCAGGTTATACGTTTCTGTGGTCTTCTGAGAACTTGAAGGTAGTTCGATTTTCGAAAAAAACGTGTAACCTTTTGTTTGCACATTTTTTGGTAATCTTTTATCGACTACTGCATCAATTATTGCCTGTGCAGCATTGAAGTTCACGACTTTTCTTAACCCAACATACGATACAGTAAGGCGAGGGTTAACTTCTATCACGATAGGTCCCTTGTTTGTTAATACCATGTCTACTCCCACATAACCCTTTAATCCGCCTAAAGTTTCAACTGCATTTTTTGCTGTAGTTAATGCTTCATGTTCTAAAGGATGTTTGAAAGGAATTGCTCCACCATAGTATGATGAATCTTCATCGGGGGTCGTCAAAGTAACAAACTGTTGATTCAAAGTTACCGCTACTGCATTTTTTCCATCAGAAAATACACTTACACTTGCAGCTTTTCCTTTGACACGTTTTTGAACAATAAACTGTTTATTTGTGGTTTCTTGTCTGACTTTTTCTAATGCTTTTGGAATATTTTTTTCTGTTTTAACAATGCTTAATCCAGCGCAACTAACTCCATCAAGAGCCTTAAAGATCAGAGGATAACCCAACTTTTTGATTTTGCTCTTAATGCTGCTGGGGTCGTTAGTAGTGTTTACCACAATTGTTTCAGGAACTTGTAATCCACAATTCTTCAAGGTTTCATAAGTTGTCATCTTGTTTGAAACCCGTTTTATTGCTTCAGATGAGCAATTAAGTGATGTTCCACCCGCTTCTTCTACTGTTTTAACAATGGTTTCTAAAACTTGGTCTGATTCAGGGGCAATTACATAAACGCCGTCAACTGAACTGGAAAGCTCTCTTGCTTTCTTGTAGAAATCTTCACGAGAAGACAATGAAATTATTTTATCTGCTTTGTTAGGTAGATTAAATGCTGCTAGCCTGCTGTCTAGAAATATTGTAACGTTATGTCCTGCTGCTTTGCAGTCGCTGATTAGGCTTCGTAGCATGCTGTATCCTTCACTGAGGATGCTGCTTGAGATGGTTTGATCTGAATATCCTCCGCCAGAAATCCATTCAACTATCAAAAGGTTCAAACTATGCCCTCACTGTCTGTTTGTATTAACGTGGCTCGTAATGAAAATTATTCCTGTAATTGACGTTTTAAATGGTGTTGCAGTCCATGGCATACGTGGACAAAGGAAACAATATCAGCCATTAAAAAGCTGTCTTTGTAATTCCACAGATCCTTTTGAAATTGCTGCATGCTTCGAATCGTTGGGGTTCACTACCCTATACTTAGCGGATTTGGATGCAATATTAACTAACTCGATTAATTTGAACGTGATAGAGCAGATTGTTTCAACAACAAATCTTGACTTGATGGTTGATGCAGGGACATCAGACCTAAATCGTGCTGAAGAGATATTTAGTGCAAAAGTTTCAAAGCTTGTAGTTGGCTCAGAAACTTTGAAAAACTTAGATTTTGTGCACCAAGCAATCAGCACTTTTGGCGAAAATAAGCTAATAGTCAGTGTAGACCAAAAAGAAGGAAAACTATTAAGCAAATCCAAAGAGATCTCGTCTTTGGATGTTTTTTCTTTTGTAAAAAAACTTGAGGGAATAGGCATAACCCAAATTATTTCTTTGGATTTAGGTCGAGTAGGAACTGAATATGGAACTGATTTGAGCCTTATCCAAAAAATTATTGAAAAAACTGAACTTGAGTTGCTTGTGGGTGGAGGAATAAGCAGTCTCACTGAATTAGAAGAATTAAGAAACATCGGAGTTTTTGGAGCATTAGTTGCTACTGTGCTGCATAATGAAGGAATTTCAGTTGATGACCTAAAAACTTCAGGCTTTTTGTAATTTTTACAGTTCCCTTTTTGTAGGTTCCTTTACCTTGAACAACGTCAAAATTAAGCATGGAATAAACAAGATTGCAGACGTCAGAAACGGAAGCTCCGGTGACACATATTCATACATTACTCCACCTGAAAGCTGTCCCAGTCCACTTAGAATGTTAAAGAAGAAGTTTGTGCTTCCAATTATTTTTCCACGTTTTTCTCTGACTACAAAATCTGCAATTAACGCGGGATACGCACTGTTTGCTAAAATCAATGCGACGCCAAAACATAGTAAACTTATGGCAATAATTATTGGGTTTCCATAAACAAATCCAACAAGTCCTGGAATAAAAAGAACCCATGCTACAATTAGTGGTTTTTTTCTCCCGATTTTGTCAACAATTTTGCCGCAGGGCAATGCTGTGACTACATTTACTATGGAAAACCAGGTCATTAAAATTGCCCAGTTAAGCTCGGGAATGTTTAATATTTCTGTAGCGTATACGACTAGGTATATTGAGCACATGTACCATGCAAAATGGTAGATTGCAAAGCTGCCAAAAAGGAACAGCATCGGGTTTGATTCTGTTTTTAGGGCTTTTGTGCTTTCGATTATCGAATTCGGAATGTTTTTGATTGCGTCTTTTATTGGGTTTCCTTCAAATGTTGTTTTCAAGGTTTCTTTGAATTTTGTTCTTATTATTGCAGTTACAATAAACGCTATGGAGACTATCAGGTAACCAATCTGCATTCCCGAAATTATTCCAAACTGCACTACTAGTATGCCGGCAATTATGGGTGACGGAATTGAAATATGATGCAAAAGGTTGATGATGGAAAACCCCATGCCTCTTTTTTCAGGTGGTGTTGAATCTGCTACAAGCGCTTGCAGTGCTGGTTGGTAAATCATGAACGTGTTTTGTAGTATTGTTGCAAGCAGGAAGAACTGCCAGTTTGGAGCAATGGCAAATAAGAAATATGTTATTGAGGTTGCGAAAGTCATTGTTACTATTAGTTTTCGCCTTCCATACTTGTCTGCAAGATAACCCCCTGGAATCTGAACCAAGGCTAACGTCACATATGCTGCAAAACCTATGATTCCAACGATGAATGCGTTGCCGCCTAATCCTTCAATGTATTTGGGATAAAAAGTGTAAGGAATAGCTGCTGTAACAAGGATTACTGCGATAGTAACAGTGTTGACGAGTATGTTGCCTTTGATAAACGAGAACTCATCTTTGATTCTGCATCGAATTGTCAAAGAGCTTCAACTTGAAGCAAATTGCAATCACACAAAATAAACTGTTTGTAAACTTTAGTTTAATTTCTTCGAACAACCCCATTTGTTTTACAGGACTTCTCCTACTACATTGATGGGTTTTTGGATAAAAAACTGCAGTTCGTCTAGTTTTTCTTTGTCTACTGTTATTAAAATAACTGTAGCTGGTCCAGCAGACTTGTTTAAGTCCAGCTTGGTGTTATCGTCAAGTTTTAGTTGCCTACCAATACTGTATGCTAACATTTTTGCTTCATGACTGATGCCAAAAGAACCAACCGGAACAATATCGTGAACAAACTTTTTTCTAGTCAATGCCGTCACATCTTTAAGGTTAGCAATTTTTCCTCTGGCTTCGGCAGGAATTACTTCATCTCCTACTTTGGGTTCACCTATAGCAACTATAAAATCTCCTGGCACTGTTTTTGCAAGCCTTAGTTCATCTTCGTTTGCCAAACCTACAACAGTTATTCCTGCACCTGTTTGTATGGTTTCAAAATTTTCTTCAGTATTTTCTTTCAAAACCTGATTGGGTTCTAACCCTAATCCTCTGATTTCTTTTTGTATTCCTTCGATGATTTGGTTGCCCGTGGGTTCTTTTTCTACCCCTAGGGTAACTGAAACGGAAACAGGAAACGCCCCTGTAGCGGCAACGTCCATTGATGCAACTCTCGCTAAAAATTTGCCAACTATCTCACCAGTGCTTTTTATTTTGTCCATCGGTTTGGGTCCGACTCCCCCTGATGAAGATGATCCTACGACAATTGCGTGACCGGTGGGCATTTTCATTATGGAAACATCCCCCCTTGTTACGTAGGAAATTTGAGCAGGTTTAACTCGAAATATTGTTGGGCGCAGTAAGGTTCCTACATTTTCCACGAAATGTATGTAAACAATCAGTGCTTGTCTAATGATTTCTGATCTGCTAAGGTCGTGCCGCTTTGCTAGTTTTTCTAAATCTTTCACTACGTTACTGGGTAACCGAACATTTACAACATCCATTTCAGGCAACTCACACTACATTTGTAATACGTAAACGAAGGTTTTTATCTGTTATTTTTTCTTTCCATCAACCAAGATGGAGAACTAAACATGAATAATCAATCAAACTCAAATAATACAAAAAAAGTTTCAAGCGCTTTACGTGTTGCGCGAATATCAATCTTTACTGCACTTAGTGTTATTGGCTCTTTCATTTCTCCTTATCCTGTTATTCCAACAATAGCTCTAGATTCTAGTCCCGGATTCTTTGCTGCACTTTACTTTGGAGTAATCGACGGTTTACTGATTACTGGACTTGGACACATAGTAACAGCAGTAGTAAACGGGTTTCCATTAGGCACCTTACATTATATTATAGCCATAGGAATGGCATTAGCTGGTGGAGCAATGGGTCTAGTAAATAAATCAAACAAGAAATGGGGATTCATACCAGGTGCAGCTGCAGCAGTGGCAATTAATACAGTTCTTTCAGTAATTATGGTTCCAACAATAGGCTGGGCAGCAACAATCACAAACGTAACTATTCCATTATTGTTGGCAGCTAGCTTAAACGCAGCAATCGCAGCGATATTGTATGTTGCAGTTAGAAACAGAAGGATTACAACATGAGCAAAAGTTCATTTTGTCCAAAAGCCATCAAAACTGCTCGTGATGTCTCAGTTTTTGAGATCAATAATAACTCAGTTATGGTTATAGGATGTGATTCTGCAGGCGGAATTGGACCTAAACCTTTAGACAAAGTCAAAGTAAGCGGTTTCACCCTTGGCAGGTTCACTGCAAGGGTGGCTCTAATGGAAGTTTTGGCTGTTGGGGCAACACCTGTTTGTTTAACTAACACGTTAGGTGTTGAACCTGACCCAACCGGCTCGGAAATTGTTGAAGGTATAAACAACGAAGTCAAACTTGCTCAATTGGATGATTCTTTGGTTGTAATTGGAAGCATGGAAAAAACTGTTCCTGTAGAACAAACAGGTATTGGGGTTACAGTTGTTGGTTTAGCGCACAAAAACAAGCTAAAAATTGGTTTGTCTCACCCTGATAATTTAATTATTGCAATTGGTTGCCCTAGTGTGAAAAATGAAGTTTTACCCGCAGAAAAACGTGGTGAAATTGTAGACTTAAAGGACTTGCTTAGGTTGATTAATTCTGACTTTGTTAATGAAGTGATTCCTGTCGGATCCCAGGGTATATTGCATGAAGTAAATGTGCTTTCACAAGATTCAGGCTTATCTGCTAAGTTAGATTTGCCTGAAATTGATTTTAAAAAATCTGCAGGTCCAGCAACTGCAGTTTTGGCAGCTATAGAAAAAAATCATTTAAATCAACTTTCGAGCCTGATAAATAAGCCAATGCGTGTAATCGGATCATTTTGATTTTAATTCCGCTAAATATCTTTGTTTATTGGTTTACACCTGATTTTTGACTTTTTAACGGTTTTTTGCAAGATGCCTATTTTGTTTGAATTGTGCTTATTTTGTCATTTTTATGGTAATATTCGCTTTTTTACTGGGCAAATTTCCTGAATATGTGATTGTGTTTTTTTGAAAGAAATGCTGTTTTAACATCGAACATAATATTCTAGTATATCTTAGTGACTTAACAATCCTTTTAGGTAAAACCGTTGTAAGTAGCTGTCTGCTCACATAATGGAAAGACATGATTTTTGGTCATTCAAAGCTGGAAATTATGCTCCTTTATGTGCTGTTCAAAAATGCCGAGGTTTAACAAAAAATGCGAAGATCGAAAATGGAAATGTACATCGATATCGTTAAAGTCATGGCACAAAATGGACCGATGAAACTAACTCACATTATGTACAAAGCTAACGTTAACTGCAGTGTCCTGAAAGGGACTCTAGATTTTCTTCTTCAACAAAATCTAGTTGAAGAACAGATCACAGTCAAGAAACGAAACCAAACCAAAATTCGTTATGCAGTAACTGAAAAAGGAATGACAGTACTCAAATACTTCAACAAAGTCGACGAAGCCCTTCAACTAACTGAAGACGCAAGCCTTCCAATGCTGATTCGTTAAAACAAAAAAAGGTTTTTTTAAGCGCCTTTTGGCGCTCAAAATTCAGGGTCTTTTGACCCTGTAAACATTTCTGGGAAACTTTTCTGTTTTCTGTTTCTTAAAAATAATGTCACGAAAACAACAGATGCTACTGCTATTGCAGCTACAGCAAGTATCCACAACGTTGCTGTGTTATCTTCTATTTGTTCGATAACTGAGATCGTGATAATGTATGTACTATTTGCATTCTCATCGTCTGCTACAGTTAAGGTTACATTGTAATCTCCTTTTTCTAAAAATTTGTGTGTTGGAGTCTGGAGATTAGAGCTGTTTCCATCGCCAAAATCCCAGAGCCATGAAACAAGTTTATTTTCTGGGTCTGTTGAGTTGTCCAAGAACTGGATTTCTTTACCAATTTGGAAGTCTGTGGTGTTACATTCAAAACATGCTTCTGGTGGCAAGTTTGTCATATTTAATGTTTGAGTTTTTGAGTCTTCTGCTCCTTGATTGTCTGTTACTGTTAGTGTTATTTGATATTCATTTTTTTCTTTGAATGTGTGGGTTGGGTTTTGTTCTGTTGAGTTTGTTCCGTCTCCGAAGTCCCAGAACCAGGAAGTTATTGTTCCATCACTGTCGTATGAGTGGTCAATAATGTTAATGCTATCATAGATGCTTGGGTTTTCAGGGGAAAATGTGAATGATGCTATTGGTGCTTTGTTCATAACCCTAATGATGCATGTATCTTCATCGGTAACACCTATGCTGTCTGTTATAATCAATTTGCATGTATAATTTCCATTTTGATTAAATCTGAATGATGCAGTTTCTTTGTCCGCGTCAATAACTCCATCGCCATTAAAATCCCATTCCACCTTAACAATAGATGAACCCTCTGACGCCTTAGACAATGAAGCATCAAAATTGACTAATTCTCTGACGCTAACTGTTTGATCCTCCCCAGCGTTTGCTACGGGGGCATCGTAATTATCAGAAATTACAAACCAAACAGTTGCATCATTTTCGTTTAAATTTCCATCATAATCTCCTGAGGTTTTATAGTAACCGTCTTCAACGGTTATTTCTTCGCCACCTATCTCATTTGTTGCTAAATTGTATACACAGTCAAATGCTGTGCCTAAACTGCTGATGTCAGCTGTTTCATATTTTCCCTGTTCACTCTTGTATACAGTTAATGTGATGTAGACATTTTGATTTTTTACAGTAAATGAGTCATCTCTGTCAATGATGATGTCATCACCGGTTTTTTGGCAGGTGTAATCTTGTGTTTGTGCATCTGTTATTTGGTCATTTACTGTTATGCTGTATTTCCAATAACTGTTGTATTCGCTACTTTGGGTCGCTTGAATTCTGTGAATCGTTACCCAGATGGTTGGATTAGATTCAGCTGCAGATACAAAGCAGGTGAATGATCCTAAAATCATAATTGTTGAAACAAGTGTTGTTAGTATAATTCCTTTTGTTTTTATCATTTCTTTTTCGCCTCAGAATTTGTGACAAGACACTTCCATCAAAAAACGATATAACCTTTATGAAATACACGTTTTTTATAAATTATCTTAGTATGCGTTTACTTATATATTTTATTTGTTCCTTTTTGTAAAAATAAAATATTTAATTTAATAATAAAAAAATATGAAAAAAAGGAAAGGGGTTTTTTGTTAGCCCCTTGTGTAATTAATCTGTTTCGTTTACTTTGGTATTTCTAAGCATTATTCCCGCAACAATCTTGATTGTAGCTGCCACAATGAACATGTACGCGCCAATGCCTAAGCCCCAACTTATGCTTGCAGTTCCATTGGAGTCTATTGCCTGGGTTATATTTCCTCCAAATGGAGATGATGAAATCGCTGAAACAATATCTGCTACTTGGGGAGGTAATACTAGTCCGCCTGAAAACGCTCCTGCAACTGATTCAATCAATACGGTCAAGGAAATCACGGCTCCTAAAATGAGGATTGCTGGAATTAATGAAGTAATGCCGCTTATTATGTAACTTTTTGAAAGGCTGCTTGGTTTTTCTGCTGCGATTATATCTAATGCATTAAGCAGTACACTGGAAAGAAAGATTATGCTGAACGGGATTGCTATTCCAAACAATGGAGTTAAGCCCTGATTGCCTTGAAGCATGTTAACTCGCAGTCCGTTAACCCCGTCAAGTGTAACAATTTCTACTGTGCCTTCAGTGCTCAGCATTGTTGTTTGAATGTTTCCTGTGCATGTATACCAGGGCAAAAACAGGGCAACAAGATAAACTATTACTCCTGCTAGTCCTAGAATTACAAATATTGATGCTTTTGAACGAATCATTTTTAGTATTCCGAGTTTTCCATTTTTCTTGTTTTTTATTATCTTCCATGCTTTGAATCCAACGCGTATCACCAGAATTATTGCAAAAATGTAAAGGAAATAATACGCAAACATGCTAGCAGTGAACCAAGTTTGGTCTACTTGAAAGGTCTCATTTCCCCATGAAACTGGATTAAACCATTTATCTGTGTTCTCTCCATGTCCTGGACCGTTTGGACCTGCAAAACCCATATAGGCATCTGCTAATTCAGTCCAGTCGCCCCATCGCCCTCCAAATGCAAGCCAATTTTGGGATGCTGGATGATTGCCTGTTCCCATTTCTCCTAAAAGTATTGTTTCTAGGTCTTCGGGGTTTAGTGTGTAATCGTTTCCTACCGTGTCACTTTCAAGACCAAGTTTGCCTTGGTAATATCTGAAGTAGTTAGCATGGGAACCTAACGCAACGTAAACTCGCGGATGTGTTCCATCTACTTTTTCTACATCTCGCCATTGAGCAATTTGTCCTGAATGATGTTGTGAATAAACTGCATACAATGGGGTTTCACTTGAATCCAAAACTATTTGTATCATTTCCCAGTCCCCTTGATGCTGGTTTAGACTTCCAGGGTTGTAAGCATAAAAGAACCAGTACTGGACTACAATGTATTGTGCATCTGAAGTAACGCGGGCGTAAATTTTATCTCCGTAGATTTCTCGGTTTTGTTCATAATTTTGGGCTATTGCTTCGTAGGATCCTAAAGTGTTGTTCAAGAAGTAACTCTCTGTGGTGTACTGGGCAATGCTTGCTATTGTTGGGGAATTATCAACTAGAATGTTTGTTTCGCCAGATTTCATGTAAAGCTCAGAATTTTGAATGTGGTAATTTGGATCAGTTGGGAAAAATTTTTCACCGGATGCAAAATGCAGAACTGGTTTAAATTTTGCAGCCAATTCATTTTCCTTTGCGTCAGAAATTCCGTCATTGTCTGAATCTTGTTGTGCTAAAACTCCGGTAATTGGGGACACAACAAGCAAAGCAGTAACCAATAGTACACATAAAAACATGAATTTTTTTTTCATAACCTTAAACACCATAAATTTGTTTCAAACAGTAAAAATCTATTTACCTATAAATTTTCTTGACGATTTGCCTATGACCGCTAGAAATATTGTTTTTTAGAGTCTTATTCTTTCATGGGTTCTGTTTTTTTAATCGGGGCTTTTTTATTTTTAATAAAACGTGGACTAAAATAGAGCAAAACTGCTATCACCGTTAAAACAATGGCTGCAATTATTACTAGCTGGGATTTTATCATTCCATTTAACAAGAGCAACGCAACTACAATCCACGCCAAAATTGCAGCAACTGTTCTTATTTGTATCTGTAGCGCCTCCTTTCTGTTGTTAACTTTGTTTTGGGCTATAACTCTTCTCTGTCTATTTCTAGTTAGGCTTTTGTTAATCTGTGTTGAATTCTTTTCATGCTCTTTGCAATGATGCTGTAAAACGAATGGACCGTAATTTGAGCGAAAACTAGGAAAAAACGACATTAAAATATGTCTTAATGATATAACAGGACAAGAGGTGTGGATAATATGACTGATGCTGAAAGTGAACGAGTTGTAATCCGCGGTCTGAGGGATGTTGCTGCTGCTACAACTCAGATTAGTTTTGTAGCCCCTCGGGGAATTTTGTATTATTCAGGTTATAATATAGATGATCTTGTAGATCAAGCAAGTTACGAAGAAGTAATTTATCTTCTGCTAAATAATAAGTTGCCTACAACTAATGAGTTAACTGAATTGCGCTCTCATCTTTTCTCTGAAATGAGGTTGCCTCTCCCTGTTGTCAACCGAATCAGAAATGCTTCAACTAGTTGCCATCCTATGGAGGTATTGCGCACTGAAGTTTCACATCTTGGAGAGTTTGATCCTGAACCAGACGACACTTCTGATGAAGCTAACAAAAGAAGAGCTGTTCGCATAATTGCCAAAGTTCCTACAATAATCTCATTTTTGTACCGAACTCGCATGAACCAAGATGCCGTTGTCCCAATTAAAGGAAATAGTTTTGCTGAAAACTTTTTGTTCATGTTCCGTGGACGCCCTGCTGATGAGCAAGAAAAAACTGCTATGGAGCGTTACATGATACTGCATGCAGACCATGGACTTAATGCGTCTACTTTTGCTGCTCGTGTTACTGCTGGTACTGGTTCCGACTTGTATTCTGCTGTGACTTCTGCTGTGGGGACTCTGAAAGGGGAATTTCATGGTGGAGCCAGTGAGCGGGTCATGAAAATGTTGTATGAAATAAACAGCATAGACGAAGTTGAAGAATACATTCAAACTATGCTTGATGATAAAAAGAAAATCATGGGTTTTGGCCATCGAGTCTATGAAACAGAAGACCCCCGTTCAAAACATCTCAGAGTAATAGCTGAACAGTTGTGCCACCAAAAAGACACTTTAGAAATTTACAACAAATGCAAAAAAATTGAACAAACAGTTCACGATAAAAAAGGAATCTTTCCCAATGTAGACTTTTATGCTGCCCTTGTTATGCACGCTTTGGGTGTTCCACGAGAGTTCTTTACTTCCTTCTTTGCATGTAGCAGAGTCACTGGATGGGTTGCACACACATTAGAGCAATATTCTGATGCTGTCTTGATTCGCCCAACATCAAAATACATCGGCGCCTTTGGACGAGAGTTTGATCCAATCGAAAAACGATCTTGAACTCTTGTTTCCTCTATTATTTTTTATACAGCTCTTTTAGTTTCTCCAAGTTTCCTATATCATCACGTCTGTCATCTATTGGAGTTTCCATTATAATTGGCAAAGTACGCAACTTGCTTGCAAGGATGTTTCTAAAACCATCTTCTCCTATCTTTCCCATTCCAATGTGGTCATGGCGGTCTATTCGAGAATTCAAATCTCCTTTTGAGTCATTAAGGTGAACGAGTTTAAGCTTTTCAAACCCGAAGGTCTCTTCAATATTAGTTACTGTTTTTTCTACTGCTTCTTTTGTTCTAAAATCATACCCTGCTGCAAAAGCGTGACTGGTATCAAAACACACCCCAACCTGTTCCGGGTGATCTACTTCTTTTATAATCTCTTGAATTTGTTCCAAGGTGTTTCCCATGCTGTTTTTTGTTCCAGCAGTGTTTTCTAACAAAAGCATAACTTCATCGGTCAAAGTGAGTGCTTGATTGATAGCATGGATCAATCTTTCAAAACCAATTTGCATACCTGCTCCAAGATGGCTACCTAGATGAGTAACTAAATACGGAATTTCTAATAGTTCACATCTTTTCAGTTCTGAACCAAGGGTTTTAACAGATTTTTCGTAGACATCATCTTTAGGGGACGCCAAATTTGGTAGATAAGGCATATGAGCAAAAACTGGCTGGATATTGTTTTCTTTCACTTTATCAGAAAACTTTTTGGCAATTTCGGAGTCAAGATTAGTTGAATACCATTGTCTGGGACTTCTGGTGAAAATTTGAAAAGTCGTACACCCTAGTTTAACTGCTCGGTCTACTGCCATGTCAACTGAACCTGAAATCGAAACATGAAACCCAAACTTCAATAAGACCAACTCAACAAGTTCGCACTTCATTCGCAGGTAAAAACCTTTATTCTTCGCTATTGACTCGTCAATGCTTTTAGTTAAGGGTTCATGGTTTGTCTACTGTCTGGCTAATTGATGAGAGTATTTTTTTCTAGCAATTAGAGCAACTGCGGCAATTATCCCAAATATTGGCAGAATCATCCAAGTTGAAAATTCTGGAATTTAATTTCGTGGATCAAAAGGCTGCAAATATGGTTCCTCAAGGTCTCCACCTATGGCGTATCCTGCTTGTTCCCAGAATCCTCTGAAGTTTTCATTATCTGATAAGGCAATTCCGGTTATCCATTTTATCCATTTGTATCCCCATTTGCTTTCTGCTACTAACTGGAACGGGTATCCCCTTTCCGGTGGAAGAGTCACGTTGTTCATTTTGTATGCAATCATTATGTGATTGTCAAAAATGTAATCTAAGGACAAGGAAGTGCTGTATCCGTCGTAAGCATAGAAAATTACTGCAGTTGCATTGGGGTCAACTTCAGCATCTTCCAATAAATCTTCAAAAAGGATTCCTTCCCACAGAATGTGTGCTCTCCAGCCTTCTACACAGAATAATGTGACAACTTTTTTGTAATTTTGAAAACCATTTACCACTTCGTCGTAGGTAAACTCTAGTTCATTCTCAACTAAGCCGCCAATTCTTAGACGGTAGGTTTCGTTATCAACGTATTGTGGACCTTATCGAGTTTTCTCGAAAAGCGTCAATTGAAGAAAGATTCTCTCCTTGGTATTGTCGGACTTCCACTTCGCCAAGGTCGGTTGGTGTTCCATATGTTACAGTAACGGGGTTTATCGCAAGGGTTAAAATTAATCCGAATAACATTAGAATTGTTGTGGATTGTTTTTTCATAAATTTATTACCCCCCAGTAATATGACATACGTCATGTTTATAAACTTATCAGAAAGATTACACAATTAGCAACTAAATCGGCATGCTCAACTAAATTGTTGATCAATTGTGACTGGTTATGATGTATCTTCTGGGATTTAGTCATCCTCAGCAGTTGCAATAATCCCATTAAGAAGCTTGACTAAAAGTTTTCTTTTCTTTATTCCCCTACAAAAAATTCAATATCCATACATTAAATCTAAAATAGGGAAAAAAAGCTATTTTGGTGAAAAACCATGAAAAAAGAACTGTTTTATAAATAATTGTTAAAAATGTTAGGAATCAGCTGTTTTAGAAAGTCTTTTTTTGTAAATAATGCTCATCAAGGTTGCCCCTAATAGCAAGGGTACAATTGTCCATGGGGTAAACTCTGGAATAATGCCCTGTTCATTTGTCTTGATTAACAAAAAATCAGAGCCTCCAGCACCAAAAGAACTTGTTTCTCCTGCTATTGCATATCCGCCATCAGATGTCGCAACCAACGAATGAGCAATGTCGTCCCCTGCTCCACCATATGTTTGATTCCACTCTATATTCCCATTAGCGTCAGTTTTTACCAACCAACAATCATAGCCCCCCGCACCAAAGGAATTTGTTTGCCCCGCTAAAACAAATCCTTCATCTATCGTTTCAACCAAAGAACTAGCTAACTCGTCATAATTGTCATATAATCCACCGTAGTTTTTGCTCAATTTCATCAACCCATTCTCGTCAGTTTTAACCAACCAACAGGCACGAGCAGTCCAGAACCCAGAGGAGCCTGCTATTGCATATCCTCCCTCAGACGTCTCAACTACCGCTTTAGCATAATCTACCTCTTTGCTATATGTTCGGTTCCACTCAATGTTCCCGTATGCATCGGTCTTGATTAAATAAAAATCAGCTTCAGCATAATTAATCTTAATGTTTGTTCCGCCAACTATCGCGAATCCCCCATCAGATGTCGTAATTAAATAACGAGCTGACAATCCAGAATATGTTTTATTCCATTCCATGTTGCCATATGCATCAGTCTTCACCAACAGTTTACCACCAGCTATTGCATATCCTCCCTCAGATGTTTCAACCAACGAATGAGCAATGTCGTCCCCTGCTCCACCATATGTTTGATTCCACTCCATATTCCCATCAGCGTCGGTTTTTATTAGCCAACAATCAGCAGAGCCTGCCCCAAAAGAGTAAGTATACCCGGCTAGGGCATATCCTCCGTCAGGTGTCTCAACTAATGAATAAGCCACATCATAATTTACTCCCCCATAGGTTTTGTTCCACATCATGTTTCCATTAGCGTCAGTTTTTACTAACCAACAATCAGCAGAGCCTGCCCCAAAAGAGTAAGTATACCCCGCTAGAGCATATCCTCCATCAGAAGTCTCAACCAACGAATAAGCAATATCATCATCTGCTCCACCATAAGTTCTACTCCACATTACCGAAGATGCATCAACCAAACTAATTATCGGGAAACTGAGCAAAATACACATTACGCTTGCAAAAAGCAGCTTCTTACACAACATCCAATTCCCCTGAATATATTCTATAATATCAACTTAAACATTTTTTTGTCAAGAAACCTTGACTAAAGAAAATGAAGTAAAAATTCATAATTTAAACACATTTTAGCTTATATAATGTCAATGTTTACATTATTTAATTTTTAAACTTTTTAAAATTACCTAAACACAAAAAGAGGGGAAGTATATTTATTGTTATCTCACTATTAGTTGAAATCGGTTATTTTGTGATAGTTTATCTATTGGCACTAACTCATTTTTTAGAAAGCCACTGTCGTATTCTTGGAGTTGAATTTGTGATTTGTGGTTTATGCATATCGCGTCTCGTCGAATTGAGATGGCTCCGTTCGTAATTGTTACGAAACCGATTCTGTAGAAAGTAACCGAAATATTGTTTGGTTTCCCAGCACTCCAAAGACCAAGACCGTTTTTGTAGTTAGTGAAAGTTCCATAAGATCCGACTTTTGCACTTAATATGGATTCATCAGCAGTCCAATTATGTCGGAAGTTACCGCTGACGCCATCGCGGAGAGTCCGGTCGATTAAATCGTATACACCCTCAGTTAGGATATTTAATTCAGCATCGGAGAAAGAAGGAATGACATTTGTTCCTGTGAAGAAAATGAAGTTTTCAGCAGATCCTTTGTCTGATTCAATCTTTACATTAAAAACTTCGAGAAAGGCGTCGCACACTATATTTTTCACAGTGGGTCGTGAAATGTTAAAGTAGACAGTGGACGGATATTGACTTATTGGTGACAATAAAATTCCATTAGAATCAATTACCGTAGAGTTCTGATTACCCTTTCCTACATAGGCATATGTTGGATCCAAATTGAACTGTTTTGGTGTGGATTCTATTGTCACTCAGTCCAAGATTCGAAGTCATATCTTTCTTCATCGATCCAAACGTCCCAGTCCATATAACCCGGGGCATCATAAACTTCGTAGCCAATGTTTTGGTTCCAGTTAACCCAACTGTAGTAATAATTGCTCAGATAGTTGTCATGGAATTTACAACCCGAGTTTTCTGTAAAAACGCCAGTATCAGAAAATATTTCGTTGGCATCATTAGCTTCATTCCCTCTAGCTATTAAGTGTCCATTCCGTTTCCAATTCCAATTTAAATAAATGTCGTACCAATAACCACCGAAACTACTATCATATGTACCATTCAGCACTATAGAATATGCGTCCGCTGTGTTCATATTCGTTTTTATGCCATGGAAATCCCAGTTAGAGCCATCAATTTGTTCATCGCTGTCGTAAGTGAAGTACCAAACATACGCACTTGTATTCCAAGCTGCGACACCTATTTCTGTCCACTCATAATATGGGTGGGGTCTTCCAAGGTGCGTAGTAACGTAATGAGTATGCGTTTCATCATCGTCTATAGGCATGCTTCCAGGATACATGTAATTCCCTATTCCAGTGTAATCCCACGTTGGAGTGGCAAAGGCCACGCTTTTCTGGATAGTAGATCGAGAACTAGAACTGGCGGGCATCGATTTAGTACGGGGCAGACCTTTTAATTCCTCTGGCGACGGACTCTTGCCGATTATACCCGTTGCGCCTGACTTTGGGTCCCAACCCATACCAAGTTTTCTAAGTTCCTCGGTTATTTGTGCATCTGTCATGCCTTTTGCTCTAAATTCCGCAATTTTTGGTTCCACAGGATTAACATGGTTCTTAGTTGGCCATGGGTTAGCATTTGATGTGGAAAAAGTAGCTAGTACTATGGGCATTGCCAATGTTGAAGAAATCAATGAAAAAACAGCTAGAAGCAAAAACCATTTTTTTCCAATAGAGATACCTGTTTTTGTATTCATTTGTTTTTTCCTCCTTTTTATTTTCAACACGGCTTTTAATCCCCGTGTGATCTCTTTCTGCCCTTCACTTGGGGCTAGGGCGGTGACGCACCTCCGAAACATTTGTTTCGCTTCAAGTAGGAAAAATCAGTTAACACGATCTGACAAGAAGCATCAATTTATTTTGTAGGAAAACTTTGATTCCTAAGTGCGAACAGTAGCATACAAGGCAACATAGTCTTTTTCCCCAAATTCCTTATGCCAAAACTTTGATATAAATTTTTTGTAAAAAAGATTTATAGATGAACAAAAAATAACAAAAGTAATAAACAATTGTTTAACTAAAATTTAATGAATAATTGATAAATATTAAAATTTTTGCAACGTTTGTCAATTCAACAAAGACACTAACGCAACATTCAGAAGCGACATTTTATGAATAAATAATTCAAAAATGTTCTATTGGATAATTGCCCTAAATGTATATTATTGGAATTTTTTTCTGCACAAAGGATTTTTTTGTAGTCCACTTCCAGTTGAAGAAAAACAGTTGCTAAGAACATTTTACAATTAAACCATTCTCCAAAATAACAATGATACAAACATTTTTTGATCCTTTGACATTATTTGATAGGCTCTTCAAATGATTCTCTTGACCTAATTAGTGGTGAACAGGTAACACAAACTTACCTGAAATCAAAAACTTTTTCTATTCTTGTTTATATTCTAAACTCCTACCAAACTGTAATGGTGAATCTAATGAGTGAACCCTTAGAAGAACGAGTTAAGAAAGCTCTTGAACAAGTGCGACCTCAACTACAGGCTGACGGCGGTGACATCGAATATGTTGGATTTGACAATGGCGTAGTAAAAGTCAAACTTAAAGGTGCATGTAACGGATGCCCAATGTCTGCCATGACCCTGCAATGGGGTGTTGAAAACTTTCTTAAAAAACAGATATCTGAAGTAAAGAAAGTAGAAGCAGTCCAGTAGCAAATTTTCAGCTTTAGTTTATACTAAGGCTCCTTGTTTTTATTTACAAAACATTTTGTTTAAAATTTAATTGTGTATATAGTTAAAAAAATAAAAGACCAGAAAACCAGCGAGTTTTGGTTTGCTGGTTACTGTTTTTTTGTTTCAATACGAAGCTTTCGTGCTAATGTAATTCTTCCTTCAGGTTGAGGGAAGCTTTTACGACGTCCGCGTCGTATTGAATAGTAAACCCCATCTTCCGTAACAGTCGAATTGCCCTGTAATTGTCTTTTAGCATTTCAGCGTAAATTGTATCCAGACCCATGTCTTTGCTGATTTCAATGATGTAGTCTACCATCTTGGAGCCTAAACCAAGGTTTTGCCATTTATCTGAAACAATAAATGCGACTTCTCCGTTTTTACCATCAGGTTCAGTTATTAATCTAACAACTCCCAAGAATTGTCTTTTTCCGTTTTGAAATTCTGCTACAATTCCAATTTCTCTGTCGTAGTCGATGTTGCAGTATCTAACTCGAACTTCGTGGGGCGTGTCTTTGATGAAATTAAAGAATCTATAACGTACTGCTTCTTCTGAGAAACTCTTGAACATGTCCAACCATAACGGCTCATCTTCAGGTTTAATAGGTCGCAATAGGACTTGTCTGCCGTCCCGCATTTTCCAAACAGTCTCGTATTTTTTGGGATATGGACTAATTACCAAATGTGCGTGGGGTTCAACTTTTTTGAAGACTTTTTCTATGTCAATTACGATTCGTGCATCAAGGGCAATAACATCATTTTCGTTAACAAATAATGGGTTGATGTCAACTTCTTTTATCTGTGGAAAGTCAATGAGCATTTGAGAGAATCGAACAATAGTTTCTTCCAAAAGCTTAAGGTTCGCAGGGGGCATGTTTCGGTAACCTTTGAGCATATTGTAGACCTTAGTTTCTTCTATCATTCTACTTGCCAAGTTTTGGTTCAATGGTGGAAGCCCAATAGTAACATCTTTGAAGATTTCAACTCCAATTCCACCCATTCCAAACAAGACTACTGGACCAAACAAAGAATCAGTTTGCGCGCCAAGAATAACTTCGTAGCCTATTCTACTAATCATTGGTTGAACAGTGACACCTTGAATTTCTGCGTTTGGAACTTTTTCTTTTGCCCTTTGCATAAGTTTACGGTAAGAATCAACAAGTTCCTCTTTGGAATTGATGTCCAGTATTACACCTTCAATGTCTGACTTGTGAACAATTTGTGGCGAAAGAATCTTCATAACAACTGGATACCCAATGCTTGATGCTGCATTAACTGCATCATTTTCGTTTTTGGCGATAACTGTTTTCACGATGGGTATGCGATAATTTTCGAGTAACTGTTTTGCTTCTGTTTCTGTAAGAATTTCTCTTTTCTGGTTTGCTGCTTCTTTAATAATTACATTAATTGGACGTTTTGGTGGAACACTGTCTACGGGCAATTCTTCAGGTGTTTGGTACAGCATTTCAAGGTTGCGACTGTATTGGTGCATGTACATGTAAGTTTTAACCGCTTGTTCTGGCGTGGAATAAGTCGGAATGTTGTTTTGGTTAAGAATCTTGTTTGCTTCTTCTACCTCTTCATGGCCCATAAATGAAGTCAAAACAGGTTTGTTAATACCTTTTTTCTTTACAATTAGCGCAATGTTCTTGGCGATTTTCACCGGATCGGCTACCCCCTGAGGCGTGTAAATTATTAACATTCCGTCAATATTTTCGTCTTTTATACACGCTTTAAGAACTGCCTCGTACCTGTCTGTTTGGGCATCCCCTAAAATGTCAATTGGGTTGCCCCTGCTCCAGAAGGGAGGCAAAACTTGGTTAAGTTCATCAATAGTTTTCTGGTCTAATTTTGCTAATTTTCCACCTTCTTGTATGACTGAGTCGGCAGTCATAACTCCTGGACCTCCAGCGTTAGTAATTATTGCCAGTCGTGGTCCTTGGGGTAAGGGTTGAACACCTAAAACTTCTGCACAATTGAATAGGTCTCCTATGTCTTCAACTCGAACTATTCCCGCACGCCTAAGTGCTGCGTCATAGGTCATGTCTGAGCCTGTCAATGCGCCGGTATGTGAGGCTACAGCTTTTGCGCTTTCACTGAATTTTCCTGCTTTAACTACAATTATAGGTTTTGTACGGGCAAAGTGCCTTGCAGCGCTCATGAATTTTCTGGCTTGGGTGATGCCTTCAATGTACATGAGTATGCTTTTGGTTTTGGGGTCATTTCCAAAATAATCAATTAGGTCACCAAAGTCTACGTCTAACATGGATCCAATTGAAACGAAGTTACTAAATCCAATGTTTTCATTAATTGCCCAATCTAACATTGCTGACCCTAAGGCTCCACTTTGGGAAATAACTGCAATGTTTCCGGGTTTGGGGATTTTGTTTGAAAAAGTAGCGTTAAGTTTGTTGCTTGGGCGAATAATTCCAAGACAGTTCGGACCAATTATTCGAAGACCATATTTTTTCTTGATTTCGGCAATCTGATTTTCTAGCTCTTTGCCTTTGGGTCCGATTTCTTTGAACCCTGCTGAAACTATTATTAGTCCAATAATTCCTGCTTTGCCGCATTCTTCTACTATTGAAGGAACAGTTTTAGCGGGGGTTGCAATAATTGCTAAGTCAACTTTTTCGGGGATTTCTCCCACGTTTTTGTATGCTTTAACTCCAAGAATTTCGTCTTTTTTAATGTTGATTGGATATACTTTGCCATCATACCCTTTTTGAGTAAGGTTAATCATCAAAGAATAGCCTACGGAGCCCTTCTTGTCGCTAGCTCCTACTACGGCGATACTTTCGGGGTTAAAGATATTGTCGAGGTTCATCGTAACCATCGTTAACACCTTTATTGATATTTTGAGTTTTTGTTAACTGAGAAACTTCATGATGTGCTCATACTTAACTATAACTTATTTCTAACTCGGTTTTAAGGGGAAAAAAACGAATTAAATCTGAAAAGAAGTATGTTAACAGTCTAAAACTTAATGAAAAACTTAAATACGTCTTTAAATAAAAAAGACGCTACAAAGGGGTATTAAAATGAAACATCCTGAATTATCTGTGGCTCCAATGCACAGAATCTGCAAAAAAGCGGGCGCTAGCCGAGTAAGTGAAGCAGCAGCAAAAGCGTTGGCAAAACAATTAGACGATATTGGCGTTAAAATCGCTAAAGAAGCAATCGATTATGCAATGCATGCTGGACGAAAAACCGTCAAAGAAGAAGACATTGAAATAGCTGCAAAAAAAGTTTTAGAAAAATAACCATTTTTCTCTTCTTTTTCTAAAAGAGGCACAACTGACGCCTCTCTCTTTGTCTAGTGAAAAACTTTATATCCCAGTTGAAAGTGCAGTAGCTAGAATTTATCTAACAAATAGGAGGATTTGTAATGGCGTATTTAACTACACAGGGCGGACAACCCGTTCTAATTCTTAAAGAAGGAACCTCCCGTAAACGAGGAAAAGAAGCACAAGCAAACAATATTATGGCTGCAAAAGTTATTGCAGAAGTTTTGAGAACAACTCTTGGACCTCGCGGAATGGACAAAATGCTCATTGATGGTTTAGGTGACATAACAATAACAAACGATGGAGCATCAATACTTGATGAAATTGATGTTCAACATCCAGCAGCAAAAATGATGGTTGAAGTAGCAAAAACACAAGATGACATGGTGGGTGACGGAACCACAACTTCGGTAATCTTAGCTGGAGAACTTTTGCGCAAAGCAGAAGAATTACTGGCTCAAAACATCCATCCAACAGTTATTGTACGTGGTTATCGCAAAGCTGTTGATGAAGCTGTAAAGGTTTTAGGAAAATTGGCAATTAAAGTGGATGTTGAAGACCGTGAAACACTCAAGAAAGTTTCCATGACTTCAATGGGCAGCAAAGCTGTTGGGGATGCTCGCGGTCACCTTTCTGACATTACTATTGATGCGGTTAAACTGATAGCTGAAAAACGTGGCGACAAAATTATCGCAGATATCGATAACATTCAGCGTGTTAAAAAAGTAGGAAAAAGCCTCTATGACACTCAGCTTATTAAAGGCATAGTGATTGACAAAGAAATTGTCCACGCAGGAATGCCTAAACGAGTTGATAATGCAAAAATTGCTCTTGTTAATTCCCCAATCGAAGTAGAAAAAACTGAATTCTCATCGGAAATTCGCATAAGCGACCCCACTCAGATGCAAGCCTTCTTGGACAAAGAAACAACCATGCTCAAAGACATGGTTGCCAAAGTCAACGCTTCAGGTGCCTCTGTTCTTTTCTGCCAGAAAGGAATTGACGACATGGCTCAGCACTTCTTAGCGAAAGAAGGAATCATGGCTGCACGGCGAGTTAAACAATCAGACATGGAAAAACTAGCTCGAGCAACTGGTGCAAGTATCGTAAACAAACTTGACGACCTAACCAGCAAAGACTTGGGTGAAGCCGGAATTGTCGAAGAACGCAAAGTAGGGGACGACAGAATGATCTTTGTAGAAAAATGCAAAGAACCCCGATCAGTAGCAATTCTCATCCGTGCTGGTCTAGAACGAATGGTCGATGAAGCAGACCGCGCAATGAACGATGCATTATGTGTAGTCGCTGGAGTTGTCCAAGACCATGCAATTGTTGCTGGTGGAGGCGCCACAGAAGCTGAAATAGCTAAAGCCCTTCGTGCCTTTGCTACCAAAGTAGGCGGCAGGGAACAATTAGCAATTGAAGCATTTGCTGATTCGCTGGAAATTGTGCCCAAAACTTTAGCTGAAAACGCCGGTCTAGAATCCATTGACATTCTTGTTGGCTTGCGAGCAGCTCACGATAAGAAGAATGGACATTTAATGGGTGTTGACGTCTTCAAAGGTGAAATCGTTAACAGCTACGAGAGTGGCGTTGTTGAACCAATGAAAGTCAAAGAACAGGCTATGAAATCTGCAACAGAAGTTGCTGGAATGATTTTGAGAATCGACGATGTCATTGCTTCAACAAAATCTGGAGGCGGCGGACCTCCAGGCGGAATGCCTGAAGATTACTAAAAGGTCTAATTGACCTCTCTTTCCTTTTTTTGTTTTTCTAAACTAATAGCATACATAGAAGATGTTTTAGCTTCTTTGTGCTAGATTGTAATTATGTGAGAATCAATGGTACAAAAGGTTACTAAACCTCTTACATTGGGCGTTGACCTTGGAGGCACCAAAGCTAATATTGCATTGGTAGATGCTGTTGGTAAAGTATTGTTTTCTCGCAAGTTTTTGATTCCTGTCTCAAAAGAACCTGATGATGTACTCAAACACCTTGTAACCGAAATGGATAATTGCTTTAGTCAAACAGGTTACAAAGCTACTGCGTTTGGTATTGGAGTAGCTGCACAAGTTGATTCTGATGGTTTCATTTTTGGTTCTCCTAATTTGGGTTGGCAAAATTTTTCGTTGAAGCATAAACTGGAAAAACTGATTGATTTACCTGTGTTTATAACTAATGATGTGCGTGCGGCTACTTGGGCTGAATGGCGTTATGGCTTTAGAAAAAATGTTAACGATTTGGCTGTTATTTTTGTTGGGACCGGTATTGGTGGGGGTGCGATATCTGGAGGGAAACTTTTGTTTGGTTGCAATAACAGTGGAGGTGAACTTGGGCACGTAACTCTTGTCTATAATGGGCGAAAATGTCGTTGTCCTAATCGGGGTTGTTTAGAAGCTTATGCAGGTGGTTGGGCAATTGCCGACCGCGCCCAAGAAGCTGTGAGAGAAAACCGTGAAAAAGGACGTTTTTTGGTGTCTTTAGCTGGAACTATAAAAAACATTACTGCTGCTACTGTTGCCCAAGCGTATCATGAAGGTGACCCCTTAGCTGAATTGTTGGTGGAACAAACTGGCAAATATTTAGCAGCGGGAGCAGTTAGTGTTGTTAACGCTTTCAATCCTTGTTGCCTTGTTTTTGGTGGGGGCATTATCGAAGGAATCCCTGACCTAGTAGAAATCGTCAAAAAGGTTCTTCCAAGCATGGCATTAAAATCTGCTGTAACAAACTTAAAAATTGAAAAATCAAAACTAGGAAACAATGCAGGAGCAATCGGCGCAGCTGTTTTGGCACAACAACTGGTACCCAAAATGCAATGAATTAGTTTTTTGGTGTTTTGTAAGTTTTGTTATGCAAAAGGTTAATGTTGTTGAATGTAACCTTTGTGTTAGGCAGGGAATTCAGATGGCAGTCTTAGCATATGTATTAGTTACGCTGAATCCAGGCAGCGAAAAAAACATACTCGAAAAAGTTGCAGATTTTGAAGAAGTTACACAAGTAAACATGACCTATGGAGAATATGACGCTCTTGTTTTGGTCACAGCTGACACTTTAAGTCAATTGAACGATTTTCTAACAGAAAAACTTCGAGTATTACCCGACATATTCCAAACAGCTACGTTAATAGTAGCAAAAACTCATCAAAGCAAAAAATAGAAAACGTCATTAACTAAAACGGTGCTGGCTTTTCTTTTAATTGACTTATTAGTCGTTAATATCCGTGAATGTTGAAAACAACCTTTTTCAGAAATTACTTTTTTGCAACTTTGAAGTGTGAGTTTCTTCCTGCGCTGACGTATTCTCCACCGATTTCTCGTACAACAGATGCAATTTTTGCAAAATTGTCTGATCCAAGGAATCTTCTTGGTTTTACAATTATGTATTTTCCGCTTTGTTCAAACAGTAACATGCCTGCTAGTTCTGGAGAAAAGGCTTGTTTGACTTCGTTGATGTCTTTTTTTTCTCCTAAAGTAGGCGCTACAGTAGTTGAACTGGTTTGGGGGGTTGGTGTTGATTTTGTTCCAGTTGCTGATTTTAAGGATTTTGAAACATCAGAGAGATCTTTTGCTATGACGTTTAGAACATTAAGTAGTTCGTCAACTTTTTGGGCTAAATCTTGAAGGTTAACTTTTTCTTCTCCCATAACCAGCAGCTTCCATACTACAGGTTACAGTTACGTTACTTTTTTGTTTTTCCCATTCTAATTTTAATTTTTTATATTTTTAATTAGTTAATTGCTAAAACAGAATAACGTCTTTTCAGAGTAAACTCAAACCTAGAACCCAAGCATTGATGAAACTAACTTGAAGTATTCCCGTAAACGAAGCTGATTAGTTTTGGAATAATCTTGGTTCATGAACTCGTTACAGATACACCCTAAATCTGTTTCTCGTTTAACCGTACCAAGCTTTTGGTAACAACAATCAAAGTTTTTGCATCCCAAACAAAATTCTTGGTACATCTCAACATTAAGTGCATTTCTTATTATATTTGCTGCCCAATTAGGATGCGTAATAATGTATTCGTTGACTTCTGCACTCGACATTTTTGGTTTGCTCTGAAGTATTTTCAGATCATCCATCCAACTCAAACCAATTCCCCCATAATATATTATCCAGCATAAACAGAAAAACTTTGCTATCCTTAATTTTTGCAATAATGTCTGCACAGAAAAATCCGTTGAAGTTTCAACATTAAATAACGGAACTGACACAATAACCATGACAAAAATGCTGGAAATAGATGGCAGCCAAAAAAGCGGCAGCGGAACAATTCTACGATTATCTGTTGCATTATCGGCTATCAATCAAGAACCTTTGCACATTTACAATATTCGTCATAACCGTAAACAACCGGGACTGCGACCACAACATCTTGAATCTATTATTGCAGCAACAAAACTCTGTAACGCTGAAACAAAAGGTGTAGAACTTGATTCCCATGAATTATGGTTCAAACCAGACACTATCACGGGCGGTGAAGTAACCGCAGAAATTGGAACTGCTGGAAGCATTCCCATGCTCCTGTTAACTGTTTTACCGATTTGTGCATACGCTAAACAACCATGTAAGGTTCACGTAATGAATGGCGGAACCGATGTCCGTTACGCTCCAACAATTAATTACATCAAACATGTGATGTTGCCTGTCCTTGAAGAAATGGGACTAAAGGCTTCAATAACTGTCAAAAAATATGGTTATTACCCTAAAGGAATGGGCGAAATTGTCTTAAACGTTAATCCTGTTTCCACTTTGCAGCCAATCAATTTAACAGAATTTGGCGCCATAACTGAAATTGAAGGCATATCTGTTTGTACATTTCTAGAAAAACAAAAAGTTGCCCAACGTCAAGCACAAAAAGCTGCTAATTCTCTTGAAAATTGTGGCTACAAAACAAACATTCAAGTCCTTAATGACTATTCAAATCGTTTTCAGAAAGGCAGTTCCATCACTTTATGGGCAAAAACCAGTAAAGGTGCATTGATTGGAGCTGACGCTATTGGGGAAAAAAGAAAAACCAGCGAGGCAGTAGGTCAAGAAGCTGCTGAGAACCTTTTGAAAGAAATTCAAGCAAACGCCCCGGTTGACGTTCATCTGGCTGACATGCTTGTACCTTATGTTGGTCTAGCTAATGGACAATCAGCGTATTTTGTCCGCAAAATTACTGACCATATACAAACAAACATTTGGTTGATGGAAAAAATTTTAGGCATAAAAATTAAAGTTGAACCGTTAGACGCTGGTTTTCTAGTTCGAAAACTTTGAAAAAAGTTAATAAGCAACTGACAGTTTTCAACAATATTGGGTTTATTTAGTGAATTTATGGAAACTTAGACTGTCCTTAATCGGAACTGTGGCTGTTATAATAGGGTTGTCTACGCTTTTTTTCACTGTTATTTTGGCGTTAGCTGGCGTTAGTATCCTGTTATTGCCCTTCATCGTTGTTGTTTTCAATATCGTCCAATGGCTCATTGCTCCTTATCTTATTAGTGCAATGTACCGGGCAAAAGAAGTTAACAAAGCAGAAGACCCCGATCTGTATAATATGGTGGAGCGGTTAAGTCAAAAAAGCAAAATGAAAACCCCTAAATTAATGAAAGCAAAAATGGCTATTCCTAACGCTTTTGCTTATGGCTCACCACTTACAGGAAGCAGGGTTGCAGTAACAACGGGATTGCTAGAAACACTTAATGAAGATGAAGTAGAAGCCGTAATCGGACATGAACTGGGACACCTAAAGCATCGTGACGTTCAAGTAATGATGTTTGTTTCCATATTGCCTGCAATCTTTTACTTTATTGGTTACTCAATGCTTCTTTCGTCAATGTTCGGTCGACGAGACAGCCGAGATAACGGAGGCACTGCAATAATTGGACTTGCAAGCATCTTGCTGTATTGGGTTCTTACTTTGTTCACCCTTTATTTGAGCAGAATACGTGAATACTATGCTGATCGGCACAGTGTGTCAATAGTTGAAAATGGAGCAAATAAGCTGTCACAGGGACTGGCAAAAATTGTTAACTCTACAAGCAACATGAAACAAAGAGGTAAAAAGTCAGGCGCTGGAGATTCTAATTCTTTTAAAGCGTTGTTTATTTCCGATCCAGACCGTTCTGAAATCGATTCCGCGGCATTGCGCCAGATGGGTGGAAGTGTGGGCGATAGAAAACTTGTCGAAGAAGTTCTGCGGCGAAAAATTAGTACCTTTGACAAGATTATGGAAGTGTTTTCTACTCATCCAAACATAGTAAAACGATTACGGGCGTTACAGCAACTAGCCTAGAATTACTGTGTTTCTAATTCTACCTTTTTTCTTTCTTTAAAATAGGTCAAGTTAAAATTATGTTGCCCAACTAAAGGGTTTCAAGCAATTTTTTTAGGGCTTCTGCCTCTTCTCGAAGCACAGCAACTTCACATTCTAAAGCGATGGCTTTTCCTTCTGCTGTTTGCCTGAGCAATTTTATTTCTTTTGACAGCTCCGCTTTTTCTTGTTCAAGTCTCTGGATTTTTTCTCGCATTTCAGTTAGTGACAACACTTAGTGAACCCCTTTGTTTTGTAAAATCGCTGCAGAATTGATATATCGCTTATTGCAAAGGAAAATATACATCCGAAATTGACATATCTGCAACCAAAAAATCGTAAAAACATAAACATAACCCTGAACATATTGCGCCTTGATAATAAAACTTGATAAAGTTAACAACTGATCAAACCTTTGAGCAAAAAACCATGAAAGAATCAAATAATAGCCTCGAACTGGATTTGCAACTTGAAGTTGTTTCTTGGAGTCAAGTTTACAGGTCCCTTGTTGACATAGCTAAAGCAGTCCAAAGAAGCAGTTTTGTACCCGATGTGATAGTTGCTGTTTCTAGGGGCGGTTTGGTTCCTGCTCGAATACTATCTGACTTGTTAGAAAACTCAAATTTAGATACAGTTACAACACAATTTTATGTTGGAGTTAACGAAACAAAAAATAAGCCAACTATTACAAAAGAAATATCGGGTTCAGTAGCTGGCAAAAAAGTTCTTTTGGTAGACGATTTGACAGATTCAGGTGAAAGCCTCAAACTTGTAATTTCCTATCTGAGCAGTAAAGGTGCTTCTATGGTAAAAACTGCAATGTTGCATCGCAAACCTTGGAGTGTTATTGAACCTGATTACTTCAGGTACGAAACTGCAAGTTGGGTTGTTTTTCCTTGGGACCAAAAAGAAAATGTTAAAAGATTATTTGAAAAACTTCAAGCCCTAGGAAACACTGTTAAAGACATTAAAGAAAAACTGATTAACCTCGGGTTAAACAAGGAAGTTGTTAACCAAATTTCCGAGGAAAAAAATTGACCCCCAATGCGTTAGAAAACGAAAAAATTGCCATACTGGGTTTTCGTGACGTCAAAATTGACAATATTCCTGCTTTTCTTGAACAGTTAAAAACACAAAACAGTGAGGTTACTTTTCAACTGTTTGATGCAAAAAACATAGCAGGTCCCCAGCATCTGTATTTTGCAGCTGTTAATGCGTTGAATACCTTTGCCAAAAAAACAAACATTTCAAACAATCTGCAAGTTGAAGCCTTGCTTTTTGCTTCTGCTCAACGGCAAATAACAAAGGCAGTAGAAATGTTGGGAATAAAAAAGGGCACCTCAGAGATAGCAGCCCTAATTTTTGTAGAAAACGAAAACCAAAAAACTGATGCCATTCAAAGCTTTACTAAATTAATTTCTGGAAAAAGGGATGACTCTATAATATCCTTGACTAACGAAAAGACAGAAACCATCAAAAAACTGTTTGAAATTTCTGAACTTGAATTTAATGCTTGCCTCAAAAAAGAAAGCACTGAAAAAGAAACATTAGTTGACCTTGTTATTGAGCGCATGGCCTTACTGGTCACTAAGGGCTAATGTAACAAATATTTGTTTAAGGCTTATTGGACCTGCTCGAAGGATTTTTGGTTTACCTAAAGTTAAATCTACAACTGTAGAAGGCGTTCCCTCAAGGGCAACTCCCCCATCAAGAACCATATCCACCTTTGCTATTAATTGTTCAGACATATCTTGAATAGACTTTGGAGGGTTTTCTCCTGATAAGTTGGCGCTCGAACCAATCAACAGACCACCAGACAACTGAATCAAACTCAAAGCAACGTTATTGTTTGGTATACGTAACCCCACTGAACCTAATCCTAAAGTAACAACATCAGAAAGAGCACTTTTTTTTTGAAAAACCATAGTAAGGGGTCCTGGCCAGAACTTGGAAGCTAATTTTTTTCCACTTGCAGACATAAAAGCGATTTTATCTACATCAGTTAAAGTTGCAGCTAAAACTGGAAAAGGTTTAGTTCTATTTCCTTTTATCTCTAAAACTCGTTTTACTGCTTCTGAGTTAAGGGGGTCACATCCCAGTCCGTATACTGTTTCTGTTGGATATGCTACTATTCCGCCTTGTTTCACTGTTTGAGCTGCTTTCAAAATGTTAATTTTTGTTGCTTTCAGAACTGTCATGTTCTCGTCGAATTGAATATTGTATTAGCCTGAATTAAATCTCTACCTATTTTTTTGTAAAAAAGAGAAAAAAAGAAAACTGTTGTTTAACTTTTTTATCTTGACCTTGATTTTACTCGGGGTCCAAGAAGGGTCCAAAGCCATTCCACGAATTCTTGTAGGTTTTTGGTTTGTATGTAAACGTCGCCGGGACCTTGAATTTCTGTTACTAGTCCTTCACCACCTAATATGGTTGATTTCAAGCCTCCAAACTTTCGAACTTTGTAGTCACAGGTGTCACTGAAGGCAACCAAATGGAAGTTGTCTACAATCAGGGTTTTTCCTGCTTCTAAAGTGTGTTTGTCGATGGCTCCGAAAGTGTTTATGAAAAGTTTTCCTTCTCCTTTGGCTTTGATCATGAATAAGCCTTGGCCGAACAAGCCCTTGGTGAATCCTTGCCATTTCATGTCTAAGTCTACACTTTGGGTTGATGCAATGTACGATGCAGATTGTATGATGTACCCTTGGTTTGGTTTCACATCTAACGTTTCAATGTCCCCTACTGGCGCTGCAACAAAAGCAGCTTCACCGGGACTGTTTTGGGCAGTGTAGTCGTTTACAAAAAATGATTGGCGCCCTAAAATGGATAATCCTAAGCTACCTAGAATACTTTTTTCGCGTTTACGAGTGTTCACTTGTATGTTAGGGTCCATGTAGGTCATGGCACCTGCTTCAGCTGTTACTGTTTCGTTTGGGTCCAATTTCACGACAAGCATCGAATATGATGGTTTATACTTAATTTCATACTTCAATTATGTTCACCCTTTTTTGATTCAATCAACTAATTCTTTACAAACTAGATACATACATCGTTAGTGCCTGTTGATTTAAAATTATCTTTCAAAGCTTTTCAAAACTAGTTCTAAAGTTTAGAACACCATGTTCTAAACCGTGGAATTATATCGAATAAAACCCAAATAAACCAACATAAACCGTTGATGGTGCCAAAAATGAAAAAATCAACAATCCTTTTCACAGTTTTAGCAGTAACCGCTTTTTTGGTTGCTACTGCTCTTGGATTACAAAACCCCAATGTCCCTGAAAGTCAAATCGAATTACCTGAATCTCCCGAATCTTCCCAAGAAACCATAATTTCGTATACTTTACCTGAAAATAATGAACTAAACTTTGTTGTTCATCCTTTGTTAGAAACGTAAATCTGCTAATCTCTTTTACGTTATAATTTATCGTGGGATTCATCATAATACTTTTAAACAATGGCTTTTGAAGCATCACATTATTATTTCTCAATTTTTATGTTTACGTTACAAACAGGTATTGATTGAAGATGGTTCGAATAGCGGTCCTTGACGAAGAAAGATGCGAATCCAAACGCTGCGGTAGACCATGTTTCCGTTTTTGTCCACCAGTAAGAAACAAAATTGAAGCAATCGTATTCGAAGGCGAAACTCCTCAAATCATAGAAAGCCTGTGTGTAGGATGCGGCATCTGCGTTAGAAAATGCCCATTTAAAGCCATTTCAATAGTTAACTTGGCTGACGAACTTGAAGAAGACTGCAGCCACCGTTTTGGACCAAACACTTTCAAGCTGTTTCGTCTTCCAACACCTTCAGCAGGTGTTGTCTTGGGTCTTTTAGGGCAAAACGGCATTGGGAAAACAACTGCACTGCACGTTCTATCAGGAGAACTCAAACCAAACTTGGGACGATTTGATGATCCCCCATCTTGGACTGATTTAATTCAGCATTTTCGTGGCTCAACCGTGCAGGATTATTTCCAGAAAGTAAGTGAAGGCAATTTGAAGGTTGTTTACAAACCTCAGTACGTAGATAAGATATCTCGAGTAGTTTCAGGAAAAGTCGGCGACCTGTTAGAAAAAGTTGACGAACGAGGCAAGCTGGCTCAACTCAAAGAACAACTGCAACTTGAAACAATATGGAACAGAAACCTCAAAGTCTTAAGTGGAGGAGAACTGCAAAGAGTTGCTGTTGCTGCGTCGATTTGTCGAGAAGCCGACGTTTACCTTTTTGATGAACCTACCAGTTATCTTGACGTTAAACAACGTTTGAACGCTGCCAAGGCTATTCGATCCTTGAAAGATGATGAAAAAACAGTTATTGTTGCCGAGCACGATCTTGCAATTCTTGATTATCTTTCTGACCAAATTTGCATTTTTTATGGTGACCCAGGAGTTTACGGTATTGTTTCTCATGTTCATGGAGTACGTGTTGGAATCAATATTTACCTTCAAGGTTACATTCCTGACGAAAACGTCAGATTTAGACCCGAACCAATAACCTTCAATGTTAGACCCCCCGCTGCTGGGTTAACTGCCGCTGAAACCCTTCTGAAATGGACTGAAATAACCAAATCTTTTGGGGATTTTGAATTTACGTCAATGCCCGGGGAAGTAAAACGAGGTGAAGTAGTAGGAATTTTTGGACCCAACGGAATCGGAAAAACAACTTTTGTAAAAATGCTTGCTGGAATAGAAAAAGCCGATTCGGGGGAAACTTCTGCTGAAGATGAGATGAAAATAAGTTATAAACCACAATATATTACGCCCCAATATGGCGGAACAGTTGAAGACCTTCTCAAAGAAACCGCTGACAAAGCCTTTGGAACAAGTTTTTATCATACTCAAATTCTGCAGCCACTTAAAGTGCCGGTTCTTCTTGAACGAGAGTTAACCGAACTCAGTGGCGGAGAACTACAACGTGTTGCAATCGCTGCTTGCTTATCCCGGGAAGCAGACCTTTATCTTCTGGACGAACCCAGCGCTTACTTGGATGTTGAAGACCGGCTTTCTGCTGCCCGTACAATTCGGCGAGTGATTGAAAACAAAAAAGTCACTGCATTGGTTGTCGAACATGATGTTGTGGCACAAGACTTCATTGCTGACCGGCTTATGATTTTTGCTGGAGAACCCGGTGTTCGCGGATTTGCGAATCCACCAACTGATCTGCGTAATGGCATGAACAGTTTTCTTGAGGACATGGCTATTACCTTCAGGCGTGACCCCCAAACAAAACGTCCTAGGGTAAACAAAGAAGGCTCTCGGCTCGACCGTGAACAAAAAGACCTTGGCGAATACTATTACATGAGCACAACTGAAGAAGAATAGGTTCCTTTGCAGTTTGTTTAGGGTATTGTTTGGTCTATTGTCTCGATGTAGGTTTGATTTAGCGATTCAATTTGATTGATTAAGGTATCAGTTTGGTTCAGAAGCTTATTTTCTAGAGCTCGTATTCGTTCAAATTGCGGTAGACTTTCTGTGTCTAGAGTTTGTTCGCATGCGACTACTGCATAGTCAACAACAACACATGCGAGTATCACTGCGGACGTAACGAAAAGTAAAGTTGCTACTGTTGTCTGCATTCCCACCCACAATTTACAAAGACTGTTTTTTGATATAATATCGGTTATTTCGGTTCCAGATTTGTTGTTGTGTTCAACAATGAATCTAATAATGAAACATGACTAGAATTGATTATGGTTAACAAGTAATGCGAAACTATAATATTACAAGCAAGGGACATAATCAGAAATAATAGGCGGTTCTGTTATGGACGAAAAAACTTTTGAATGTCTTGTGATGGACTGGGACATGTTTTATAGGTTAGCTAAAAAAGTAGCAGACAAAATTAACAAATCAGGTTATCAACCAGAAGTAATTGTTGGTTTGGCTCGAGGGGGATGGGTATTAGCTAGGGTTCTTTGTGATTTTGTTGGAGTAAAAGATCTTGTCAGCCTCAAAGTTGAACACTGGGGGGTAACTGCAACTCCCGACGGAACGGCTAAAATAAGAAATGAAATACGTGCTGACCTGAAAGGAAAAAATGTGTTAATTGTAGATGACCTCACAGACACTGGTGAAAGCATGCGTGTGGCTGTTGATTACATTAAATCGTTAGAACCTGCCGAAATCCGAACTGCCAGCTTGCAACATCTAACCTGTGCAAAATTCAAATCAGATTACGTTGGAGAAGAACTGCCTTGGGTGTGGGTTATCTTTCCATGGAACTTCACTGAAGACCTGTGCACAATTATTCCAAAAGTTTGCCGACGCATGAAAGCAACTCCTGAAGAAGCAGATGTTACCCAAATAAAAGACGAACTCAAACAATCCTATTGTATCGACACAACTGAAGAAACAATAAACGAAATTCTGCAAGAAATCAAAAGAAGAAAAAATTAAATGGAAAAGAGTTAATCTTGAATTTCAAAATTCAAGCCTTTTACCTTTCATTTTTAGAACATAGCGTCTTTTAATGCTGAACCGCAAGTGCACTCTCGTTTTTTAGGCACTTGTGGAATGGCTTCTAGAATCAGTTTTTTGAGTTTTTCGTTGCTTTCTTGGGCTTTTTCGATCACTTCTTTTGTAGAAACTGGGCTGTCTGCCCAAACATCGTAATCAGTAACCATGCAAATGGAAACGTAACACATTTCTGCTTCTCGGGCTAAAACACATTCAGGGTACACGGTCATTCCTACTATGTCGGCGTTCCATGTTTGGAACAATCTGGATTCTGCACGGGTTGAAAATCGTGGACCTTCGACACAAACGTAAGTTCCAGTTTTTTTTGCATCTATTCCGATGGCTTGAGCTTTTTGGATGAAATATTGTCTGAGTTGTTCACAGAATGGATCTGCCGAGGAAATGTGGCAGACTTGTCCGCCTTCATAAAAGGTATCTAACCGTTTTTTTGTTCGGTCAATGAACTGGTCGGGAACTACGAAGGTTCCTGGTCCATAATCTTCTCGTAGGCTGCCTACTGCTGCAGAAGCAATTATTCTTTGAACTCCTAACTGTTTTAGTGCCCAAACATTAGCCCGATAGTTAACTCGATGAGGCGGAATCGTGTGGTTTTTGCTATGTCTTGCAATAAATGCTACTTTAGTGTTTTTGTAATTACCAATGGAAACAAGATCAGATGTTTCACCAAAAGGAGTAAAAATCTTTACTTCTTTTATGTCTTCAAAACTTTCTTGATCATACACACCCGTTCCGCCAATTATTCCAATTTCTACAGTTTCTGTTACCGCCAAACTGTTCACTTCCAATCTTTAACGTATTACGGTTAGATTTAATTTAAAAGTAATTCTAAATGCATTTAATCGTTCACAAATCACATTTTTGGAATTCTTAGTTCTCTCAATTTAATCGCCATTCGCTTTAACTGCTATTATGGGGTTTTAGATTTATTGCAATTAACAGTATTCAATAGTTTCAATAGATGTTATATATCCATCTTAATGAAATAAATAGATTTGATTCAATAAATTAAATCTACATGAGTTATAAACGGCAGGATACGGATTACAATTCAACTCCGTGAAACAGAAAAAGCAACACGTTTTTTTATTTAATTATTAATGTATACTTGAGGTGAAAACTGAATATGGTATATGAAGCACCACGATATAATCCAAATCCTAAAGTTGTAATTGCTTTAGTCGCAGTTATTGTAGCTGCAGTCGTTTTCGTATCTGTCTTTGTATTGACTATGTGGGTTAACGTGCCTGTAGGCAGTGCAGTCGTAATGGTTGACCCCTTAAGTGGACAAATTAGCGACCCAATTATGGGTCCTGCATGGGCGACCAAAGCTCCATGGGTTGATGCAGTAGAAATAACGGTTGCTGTGGACACTCTGGGAATGTGGGGTGACGGATACGACCGCACCGCAGATTTTCCAACTGTAAAAAGTTTTTCTAGAGACCAGCTGGAAATGGAAATTGACATAACGATTCGTTGGAGACTTGACCCCTCGAAAATTAAACAATTGTATGAGAATCTGCCTCAAAAGAACTGGAAAGAAGATATAATATCTTCCATTGCGCGAGAACAAGTCCGAATCGTTACAAAAGATTTCAACACAATTCAAACAATCGAACAAAGGGACTACGTAGCACAAACAATTCGAGATGCAATATGGAACAAAATTAGTTCATCTGCACCTCTTGCTGGAGCAATAACAGACTTCGAATTTGAACTCAGAAACATAGGATACCCCGCCACTTATACGACGGCAATTGAAGCAAAACTGGTCGCAGAACAACAAAAGATTCAAGCAGACTTTGAACGCCAAATAGTAGTTATTGAAGCTACAGCAACTGCAGAAAAAATAACAATTGAAGCCGCTGCAAACGCAAACGCAACAGTTATTGAAGCAAATGCGACAAAAGAAGCTATACAACTTGTTCTTGAAGCTGCAGGAGCAGATCCAAACAATAGCACCCGACTTGCAGAACTTTATCTTACTGTGCAGACACTTCAACAAATCGCTCCAGACATTGACATGCTGATAATGGCACCTGATGGAACACCAATACTGCTTCCTTCCACAAACACGAGAGATTAGCAATAGCTTTCCCTTTTTTCTTTTTTTCTTTGTTTGTTTTGAGGAACAAACATAAATTATGAAGTAACATCTTAGTTTTCAAGACAACCTCAAATCGGAGATAGGCACATTTGGGCTTCTTTAAAATGTTCAAAAAACCAAAAACTGAAGTCAAACTTGAGCTTAAAAAAACTTCAATGCCTTTGGGCTCAAAAACAGTTGCAACTATCACAGTATCGTCAAAAGAAGAATTTGATGCAACCGAAATACGGGCAGAGCTCCGATGTATCGAAAAAGTTCGACGAGAACGATGGTTATACAATGAAAGACTAAGGCGTAACGTACGACATGTGTATTGGGATTCAGCAACTTTAGTTTGTGAAGACCTGAAAGCTAACGGTTCAATACACATTGTTCCGGGATTCAAAAAGAAGTTTGAAATCAAGGTTCACATCTCTACAAGCGGACGTGAAACATTCGATGGAATCGACAGGAACGTTTCATGGTTAATAAAAGGCGTAGTAGCAGTAAACGGTCGTCCTGACGCAGTAAGTGAAACAACTAAGCTACAAATATTCCGACCTTCAGGCACAGCAAATAAGGAAGAAATAGAAATGGTGCCATGTGAATACTGCCGAGCATTAATACCAGTAACCTCTAGTGCATGCCCAATATGTGGAGCACCCCGAAAAAGCTAAATTCGGAATATGTGGATTTTCTGGCAAAGTTTCCAAAAGGTGATTGATGATTATTAGTTAGATACTAAGCATATGATTCACTGAAAGCGGTAGTCTCTAGGTAAACAGGTCAAATTTTGGTGGAAGCAAAGAGTGTTCATTATTGGAAAGGGCAAAAGAAATTTTTTGAATGCTAGGATATTTTTTAATTGCAGTGATTTTTTCAGAAAGGTCGTTAAAATTTTCGAACATTAACTCGGCGTAAGCTTCAAAATCACCTAACGAACTCGAAACCAGGTAAACCCCCCGAGTTTGTCTTAGCAGGTTAACAGTTTCAGAAACTCTTGTTCCCGAAGAAGTTTTTATGAACAAATACGCAACTCCCACGTACCCGAGTTTTTTCGTATCAACCCGAATTGAAGCGTAGATTATCTGCTTTTTCTTCATCGAATGATATCGTCTAATTACAGTTTGAGTAGCCACACCTATTTTCTTTGCAATTTTACTGAAGGGTTGCCGAGCATCCTTTGACAATTCAGACAAAATTAAAACATCAATTTGATCCATGATTATCACCATTGCTTAAATAATGTTTTCAACAAACAAAAAATTCTTATCAAGATTCGTTGAAATTTTGATTTTTTCTACCCCAGGAATTTTTTTTATTCGGTCTTGAATTCCTTTGATTTCATCAATATTACGGGTGTAAGCTACAGCGAAAATGTCGTAATTTCCAATTACTGGAATGCATTCCATGATGGTTTTTATTTTTTTGATTTTTTCTGTCACCTCTTTTTCGTAAGATTGATTGATCAAGTCAATTGTTATTGCAAGCGCAAACATTTTTTCATTTTCTGACAAATCAAGAACAAGAGTTGTCCCTGCAATAACGCCCATTTTCTTTAATTTATTGAACCGCTTCACCACGGCGACAACTGAAACATCCAGTTCTTTAGCAATATCCGAAAAACTAGTTCGAACATCAACAAGCAACTTTTTCAGCATTATTTTATCTATATCATCTAACAAATCCTGCACGTCCAATATTTTTTAATGTTCAAGTGTCATCAGCTGAATATAATAAATTCAAAATATAATAAACCATATTTAGCTTTTATGGTTTAATATTTTTATTTTTTTATTGTTAAAGGTAAATATTATATACATTTTAATTTGATAGATGTCTTTTATGAACGTGAAAAAATGAAAATAACCAAAATTTTCTCCCCTTCTTTTTTTGCTGTAGTATTTAAAAAAAATCAAGGGCTGAAAAGGCTCAAGCACAAAAAATGAAAAACTAAACAAAGTGATAGTAGCAAAGTTTTTTCATTTTAACAGCTTTGGATGGTGCAAGATCCTCAGCTAACCCTGTTTCTTTTCAGAATGAAAACAAAGTTTAGGAGTATCCAAAGACGACCAAAAAACAGTTGATTAACCATTGAAACAAATATTATTTAATTAAAATTTTAGTTTGAATCCAATTTTTCGAAATGTTCGATTGCTAGTTATGATATGGAATATTCGGGATAAAAATGGGTTTACATCCACAATAACACGTGTTCTGGGTTCACATTTAGCGTTCCAAGTTTGAACGAGTGGAAGATTTGTGATGAAATCTATCTTTTTAACAGATTTATTTTTGTAAGTTTCACGAATTACAGAATTCATCAAAAATTTACCTGCACCAAATTTTCGAAAAAGCCAATTAAAGGAAGTTTTCAGAAAAATCGATACGTCATTATGAAGAAAAACAATTTGATAAGCTATCGCTTTTCCGTTAACCTCTAAAAACCAAACTTCTGATGCATAAGGAGTGTTGGTTCCTTCAAAACTTTGAGAAGACTCTAAAAATATTCTAAGCATAAAGTCTTCTTTTATGTCGTTTTTCTCTCTCCAAGTTTCCTTCCAACTTTTTTGTTCAATTTTAAAAACAGTTTTAATAGATTCAGCATTAATTGGAACACAAACAATTTTCCAAGAACCAAAATCATCAAGACGCCTCTTATTTCTTTGAAATTCTTTTCGTACTTCATTTTTTAATGAAGAATAAAAAAGATTATAACTCCCCTCCAACGGAATTACAGCTCGACCTAGATCTTGTTTTTTGTTGATTTTTAGTTTCTTTTTTAAACATTCCTCTTCAAATCGTTTCAAATTGGGAGAACGGGAATCAAAAGTAACAGATGCAAACCTACATCTCAATTGGGTAAATATTGCATCTACTAATAGAGCCATACATTGCTTGCGATATTTTTTTAAAAAAACAAAGTCAGAATATAGATCCTCTCTGAGACTAGAAATTTGGTTTGAATAAAAACTTCTTTTCATCTTTAAAGGTGCAATTCCAATAAGTTGGTTATTGCACCAAAAAGTGAAAATCAAAGGAGTCCAACCATTTTGTTCACAGTATTGCATGAAACTAACAAGTATTTTACTGTACAACAGTGGATTTTCTGTACGCGATACGAAACTATTCCAAACAGTTTCTTTATCAATCACATCTTGCAAGTTAGTAATTATTTTTACATTAATTATGAATTTTTTGCCATTTTTTAACTCATATTTTGTTATCAAGGCGCTTCAACTAATCACATTCAAAATTTTATTCTTGCTTTGAATTATTATTGATTTCATGGAAGCCAAACAGCCCAATTTTTAATTAACTTTATGTTTTTACAGGTTAAACCAAAAATTTGACTCAAGATTTTTTTAACTAACCCAACAGGAATTCACAACACTGCGTACTAATCCCTAAAATTTTATTGGAGGCTCAACATTTTGTTAACTGTGGGTTTTTCGTGGAAACCATAATTTATGTCAAATGGTTATCTAACAGCAAATTTATTAAAAGGTTCATTATTTTATCAAATCATCCGAAAAATTCTACAAAACCGTAAGCACAAAAACGAAAGATTGAACTAATTATGGTTAGTTTTATTGAAATTGATGGGAAACTTCTGAAAGGTCATTTTGTTGAGAGGCTGAACCGTTTTTTGGCTCAAGTTGAAGTAAATGGAACAGTTGAGTCATGTTTTTTGCCAAACCCTGGGCGAATGCGTGAACTTTTGGTTCCTGGGGTTGAAGTGCTTGTTAGAGATGCAGAAAAAAAGAACAGAAAAACCAAGTTTGATTTGATTGGTGTCATGCATGAAGGGGAGCTTGTTTCTTTAGATACGATGGTTCCCAATAAATTGGTTTTTGAGGCATTGAAAAACAAAGCTATTGAAGAGTTTAGCAGGTATAATTTTGTTAAGCCAGAGCAGGCATATGGGCATTCTAGGTTTGATTTCTTTTTGGCTAATGATGATGAAAAGTGCTTGTTGGAAATTAAGTCATGCTCCTTGGTGGAGGATGGGGTGGCGTTGTTTCCTGATGCCCCAACAACTAGGGGTAGAAGGCATTTGTTAGAGTTGATTGAAGCAAAAAAAGAAGGCTATCGGGCTTGTGTGTTGTTTGTTATTCAACGGGTTAATGCACATGTTTTTGGTCCAAATGATAAAACAGACCCTGATTTTGGAGAAGCTTTTAGATTGGCTCTAAAGAATGGGGTTGAATCTTATGCATATTTTTCTGAGTTTGTTGGGAATAGGGTTTTTCTTAGGAATAAGGTTGTGGTAAAGCCGTCGGTTTAGGGGGTTTGTTGCTAGTTTTGGGTATACCCATTCATCATTTATTGATTTTAAAATATGTTTGTTCAGTATAACACAATATTTATATATGAATATTTAATATTTACTTTAATTAGTGAATAAATGTGGGGTGTTGATGGATGCAAAGAAAAATAGTAAAACCAAAACGTCCAACCAAAATCAGTGAAATTTGCAGGAAACAGTTTTCTGAACCTTGGTATTTCATTCACTACTAAAGCACAAGGATAGGAGATAATAAAAAATGGAAACAATGTGTGATTTAAAGCCCGAAACAAAGGCAAACACCGCTGAACAACAAAGCATTGAATGTTTTGTCTGCAAGGGGAATGCCTTCAAAGTAACCAGGGTAACTCCAGAACTGGTTATGCTGAAATGTAAAAACTGTTCAGAAATACACATGATGTCAACCCAAACAAACAGCAAAATCATAATGTTTTGGGACGCAGAACAATTACCATACTACTAGCTTACTTTTCTTGACTTTCATTTTCTATTTTCTTTTAAATAAAATCAATTTTTTGTTTTTAATTTTCTAAAAATGACTAGTAAACATTTGCTTAAATTTTTTACATCGTGAAAGAAATGGGTTTGCTGAGGATCTTGCACCATCCAAAGGTGTTAAAATGAAAAAACTTTGCTACTATCACTTTGTTTAGTTTTTCATTTTTTGTGCTTGATCCTTTTCAGCCCCATTTCTTTCGATTTTTCCCAAAAAAAGAGGAAAATGAGGAATTTTTAGTTTATTTGCGTTTTAACATCCAGTATGCAGCTACACCAATTACTGCGACCACGGTAACAGCGATGACGATTGTAATTTCAGTTGTGATCAACGGTGCTTCTGGTTGGGTTGGTTCAATAGGTGCTTCTGGGGTTTCAGGTTCTTCCGGTTCAATAGGTATTGCAGGTGTAGGTGCTTGGTCTACAGCGAAGTATGTTGTAGATGTTGAGCCATAGTATGACGCGGAGCCTTCGAAAGTGGTTATGATCATGTATTTGCCTTCAATTTGAGGCTTGAATGAATAACCGTAGTTGCCGTAAACATCAGTTGTTGCTGTTCCAATCCATTCGTAATGACCATTAGGGTCAACGATTTCTATTTTTACTGGAACCCCAGTTGCGTCTGCTGGGGGTGCAAATTGGTCATAAACATACATCATCCAATCGCTCATGTCTTGATCAGATATTGCAGGTACTCCATTTGGGAATCGTAGTTTGACGGCTGCACTTTCTGTTCCTGGAGAAACGTCCAGAACTGTTCCTGTAACCATAACACTGCTGCCCTGGGTTGTTATTTCTGGAGATACTCGTACGGTCATTGCTGATGGACCTTTGCCTATTGCGTAAATTCTTTGGTCGTAATTGTCATACATTGCAATTATGCTGTCAGCAATAATTGGAGTAGATCCCCATTCACTTCCACGGATGGGCACTCTGAAAACTTGTTCACCCGTTTCTAGGTCAATACTTATGAAAGGAGCGCCACGGGGTTGAGGGTCTCGGGGGTTGTGCTCAGTGTTTTCTATGTATAATTTTCCGCCAGCAACAAATACCGGTCGGAATCTCCAACGGTTGTTGTGCAAAACTTCTGTGTAAGGATCGGCAATATCAAAAGACCATTCTACAGTACCAGTTTGAGCGTTGTAGCACCATACGGTTCCACCATAGTTTCCAGCAATGACTTTTCCCTCAGTGATTATGTCCCAGCTGTTACCTGATGAGTGTCCCCAATTGTCGGTGTAGTGTCGTGAAGGAGTTGGTCCCCAAATTTCTTGTCCCGTACTTAGTCTGAATCCGTAAGTTGTTCGAGTTTCTTTGGTTGAAACGATGAACAAATCTTCTTCAACGTTCACGTCTTCAACAGAGATTAGAGCAACTCCATTAGGTATTGACCAAGTTGTATCCCACATTAGTTCTGCATCACCATTTTGGATGTCTACACTTATGGCCCACATGTGTGCAGGGTTAGGTGCAGGTCCTCCGCGCGTGAAATCTGCTCCAAGGATTACTTCTTGGCGGTACTTGTAGGCATTTCCTGGAAGATCAGCTAATCCAGGTATCGTTATTGTCCATTCGATTCCTGCTGCAGTATCTTCTGCGTCGTAGGTTTGGCCTTGGGGTCTCCAGCTTCCTTGACTGGAAACTACTCTGCTAGAGTTCCATAGAGTTAACGTACCCGCATTTTTGTTTAAATTATAAAGGAATATCTCACCTTTTGGTCCATAGATTTTGGTTCCACTTGGCATTCCTTCCATGCTGTATACCCATCGTCCAGTGAAAGGATCAAATGCGTGCCATGTTTGGGGTTGACCAAATCCAGGGCTTTCAGTTGCCCACAGGAAATCAAATACCCCATGGTAGTTGTATGAATCCCAGTAGAAAGTTTGACCAAAAGCAAGCCTTAGGTTTGATCCTGCTGGAGTTAACAAAGGTTTGCTCCATAACATTTCTCCGGTGTGCATATCAATGGCGTTAACCCATTGTTCTGCGTTTGTGCCGATTCCTTCAAATTGGTTGTAAAAGAGAATGCCACCAATAATTACTGGTCCGGCAGCTCCAAAGAGTCCTCCGCTTCCGAATTTTCCTTCGTAGGCGTCTCCTTGTTCAAAGCCTTGCCAAAGGCTTGTCCCTCCAGCCAGACCGCCCATGGTTAACGGTTTAGTCCATAATATGTGCGCACTTTCTGGTGCATAGTCATTATATTTTGCATTTATTGAATGGGGATCAGGGTTTGTTGGGGGAACATATCCGAGCCAGTTTGCTGAAATGGTATACCATTCTCGGATTTGTTGGTCAATTGGACGACTCCAGTATTCATTAGGAAGAGAATGTCCAGGATAGAAAGCTATTGGGTCATCTTGAACGACAAATTCAAGTTCTTCACTGTAAGATTCTATCATTATTGTTCCAGCTGGTCCAATGTATCCCGAAGCGGTTGTAAGGACCTGTTCAGGAAAATGGGTTCTTGCAGTATACGTTCCTAACCTGGTAGGGGTGTAAAGAACACCTGTTCCCCCTGTTGTGTCAGTTTGGATTGGCCCGAGCGTTTCGGTGTTTCCTTGAGGATCAGTTACTTCAACGGTTAATCCTGACCAGCCACCCATTTGGGTTGGTGTTGGGTACACGCTTCCTACGTGAAACAGAAGTGGGTTGTTAACCTGTACTGGGTTTGGCATTGCGTTGATGTACGGAACAGGTTCAAATCTTAGAGGTTCTTGCCCTACAGTAGTAGATAGGGCAATTGTTAGCAAAGATAGTGATAGTATAAAAGCCATCAAAATCGTTGCTAATTTTGGTTTTCTCAGTTTTTCCATTAAAAATTCACCTTCAACAGTTAGTTTTGATGTAAAATGTTTATAAAATTTAGGGTCAAAACAAAAAAAATGCGAAAAACGACACCAAATGGAATAAAAAAATTGCAAAAAATATGATAAAAACAAAAAATCAAAGGCAAATTTCACAAGAAAATAATTATCAATGGGGCAGCCTCTCAAAAAAGTTACAGATTTAAGCTTCAAATTTGAAGCAGGTATTTATTAGTTTGTTTTCCTTTCGATTTTTATATAATGAATCCCGAAAATAAGCAACAAAAAATAATGGATCAGTTTAAGTGCCCAATAGGGATTGAAGGTCAAACAGTTGCCAAGATAATGAACCGCAGCCACCGCGCTCTTACCGATTGGGGGTTAAAAAAAGTAAAAATCAGGTCTGATTATCTCATTTTGGACATAGGTTGCGGAGGTGGCAAAACAATAAGCAAACTGGCAGAGCAGGCTGTTCACGGGAAAGTTTTTGGAATCGACTATTCCGGAGATATGGTAGATTATTCGAGACAAATAAACAAGGAACTAATCGACCAAAATCGAGTTTCTATAGTCCAATGCTCAGTTGATAAAACTGGTTTTCCTGATAGTTTTTTTGATTTAATAACCGCCATTGAAACTTATTATTTTTGGCCAAATCTTGCAGAAGCTTTTGAAGAAATAAAACGTCTTTTGAAGCCAAACGGAAAACTTGTATTGATAAACGAGATGATAAAAGATGGAGTTTACGAAGTTGAGAACGCCGAAGTTATTGCAAAAACTGAAGTAAAACTTCTTTCTTTGCCTGATATTCAGAAGATTTTGCAGTCTACAGGATTCAAAAAAGTTGAAGTGTTCACAAAAGCCGATTCTGCATGGAACGTAGTTATTGCTCAGAAATGTTAACTTGTCGTTGATTTGGTCTGAGAAAACGTTGCTGTAACTATAAATTGCATGTTTTGAAAGCAATGATTTGTGTTTGAACATGATTTTGTTAAAGTTCATTGATTGCGGGGTTGTTGTTATTAAGTGAATTTTGACGTTTTTGTGTTTTGAATTAATATCCGGATAATGTTCAGAGAATTATATTTCATTTTTAGGTTGTGCCGGTTGTGTAAAAGTTGTTTTGTTTTTTGTTTTCGTTTTAAGTTTTTGTGTGGTGAAGTTTTTTGTTGACAACCCCCTATTGTTGTTTTGCTCTCTTTGGATGTCTGCTCTGCGCGCGTAAATCCTATAACTGTATTATCTCGATTACGAGATACCCAAAACTTGGTTTTCCCCTAGGTGTCGTGGTACAGGCACCAATGAGGGCATCCCTTCCTGTCAAAGTTAAACTACAGTCATAATTTTGATTTAGCTGAAAATTTTTAGATTTTTTAGTTTTGTTATATTTGGGGTGTTTTGTCCGTCTTTGTCGTTTTATATTGTTTGTTTAACTCCTCTTTTGTTGCCGCATTTAGGTGTAAGGGGGTTTCGTGTTCTAGGTTGCAGTTGTTATTTTCAGTGTTATGCCTCATTTGAATTCATTATTTTTGTTACATGTACAGTATGAAGTTGAGAATATGAAACCATGGGCTACTTCAACTGTTTTTGGAAAGTGAAAAAAACATTTTGATTTTTGACACAGGTAAACTTTTGTTGCTTGAATGGGATTGGTTGGTGGTTATGTTTTTACTTTTTTGCAGTAGTTCATAGGGGTTGTTGCTTGATTGAATTTTGCTTCTAATTACTATTTCTGTAATTTTTATTATTTATGAATTGTTTTTTGGTGTATTGTATTTCTGTTCTACACTTACACAATAATCTTTATTAAGAAACACGATTTAAGATATTTATTATAGGTGAAATACATGCCCAATCCAGGACAAGAATTATCAAGCATAGATTTTGAGTCAATGATAGGTGGTCCCTTAGTAGCAGTTATTAACGCTCAAGCCCAAGCTGCAATGTCTACAGTGAATTTCATAAAAGAGGTAGGATTTAAAAAACCAAAAACTCTAGGAATTGCAGGAGAAGACACCAGCACAGAAGAGCCAATATATGTTACTTTCAAATACCCCAAAGAGTTAAGCCCATACCAACCCGCAACCCCAGGTGACCCCGATGCTGATCCAGCAATTCCACCAACAGATGCAGTGCCAGCAGTTTATGAAACCCAACAACTTCAAGTGCCCCTGTTGACCCTTTTGCCAATTCCATTTATCAGGGTTGAAGAAACCACAGTAGACTTTAACGCAAAAATAAATTCTATATCATATCGAAAAACAGACACTAATTTAAAAGTTGACGCTTCAACCGAGGCAAAAGCTGGTTGGCTATTTGGATCAGCCAAACTAAAAGTGTCAACGTCTTTTCAGCGCAAAACCCAACAAGGAAACACAATAAACAGAACATATTCTTTGGCGGTTCACGTTAAAGCGGTTCAAGATGAAATGCCTGCAGGAATGGAAAAGATGTTAAGCATCCTTGAAGGCGCAATAACATCAACCCCAGCAGCCACTGCCTAATTCGCCTCCATTTTCCTTTTTTGTTAGGAGTAAATCAAATGCCAAATCTTGGAGATTATTTGGGTCATCTAATTTCTGAAATAACAATTGCAAGAATGCAAGCAGACATTGAAGCTGTTAGAGTTGCTGAATTGTATTCAAATCATCCATTGCTAAAGAATATGCCAATTCCACATTTTCGTTTGCCAAATGTCGAGTTGGATGTTCCCGTTGTGATTAAAAATTTGGAAGCGTCAAACTCTGAAAAGGCACCCCGTGGAGCTCCATCTCTTGAAGAAAGTCGGGTTGTGTTCAATAAAGTTTTGGCTAAAACCCTTAGTGAAGAAAAAATTCGGTTAACTTCAGTGCAAAACCGAACTTTGAAGAAAGCTCTTGACGAAAATATTGTGTCTTTAACACAACCAAAAGAAGTTTCTGTGGATCTTAACAGAGTTGCCAAAGAGTTGAGCAATACTGTATCTGAAAATCTAATTTCTTCGGGAGTGGATGTTAAAACTAAAGAAAAAATTGAAAATAAAATCAACGAGTTAGCACGGGTTGAGCTTTTAAAGCTTAGAAAAGAGCCTTCACGGTTAAAAGTTCTTGTGAACACTTCAGAGATTCGTGAGGCTGGACCTATTGAAGCTATTACTAGATTGCATTTGAAGATTTCTGAAGAAGCTTTTGAGTGGACAAGTATTGAATCAGAGGGGAAAAAGTTAGACCGTTTAGTTATAGAGTAGATTTTTCATGTTGCGGATTGTTAACCTAGAAGAAATTCAAAATCAGCTTTTGCAGATTCCGGTTATTGTTGAACTTGGTGAGCGGGGAGATTTTGGTTTTGTTTCTTCTGTTAAGAGGTGGTTAATACAAATGGAGCAGATTTTGAAAAATAATAAATTGTGTGTTTCTGCAAATGTTGCCGGATTAAGGGCAATGGTAATTTCTGCTGAACTGGGAACAATTCCTGTGGGAATTAATTTTAAGGGTCGGGTTACTAAAAGAAAAGTGCGGGAAGCAGTTGCCAGTCAGTCTATTACAAGTGCAGTAGATATTGTTTCTGATAGAATTGGAAAAGATATTGAAAGAATTGAGGATGCTGAGAGAATAACCAGACAGTTGATTTCAATTGCTAAGCGTAAAGGATTGATTGCTGAATTACCTCGAGGAAATAATTTTAGTGATGCATTAAAGTCAATTTGGAAAAGCATGTCTGCTGACCCTGTTTTGGTGCAGGGCTTGACAAGTGTTGAAGGGCTTGTAGGTCCCCATGATGCTTTGATATTGTTGGATCGAGCTATTGTTGCTGATAAAGAAAAAAATTAAGGTTAGTGTTGAATTAAAATTCAACTATTTTCTTTTTATGTAAACTATTACGATTCCAAGTAGAATCAAAATTGCTGCTCCAGTAAGAATGATTATTTGATGGTTTTGATCTGTTGAATTTGTTCTGGAAGCAATAGACCATATGCGCAAGTTAGGATCACATGCTCCTGATTCGCCCATGCAACCCACCGTGATTATTTCAACTGTATTGTCGTTATCAATGTCCCCTGTTCCTAAGTTCCAGGCTACCACGCCGTCTCCAACCGTCCAGTCTTTGGATAGTTTTAGCACCAAATTATGACCATTCCAACTCCATATTCTTAATTGGGCATGGTCTGGATTGCATTCAGTGTTATTGAAGCTTCCATAAACAGAGGTTAACCCGCTTGTAACGATTTCAACCTGATTATCCTTGTCAACATCGCTTAGAGAAACTGATTTTATTTCAGTAATGTCTTCTGAAATCCATTCATGGCTGTTTTCTAAAGATAAACGGTCTCCATCCCAGCTCCAAATTCTGAGTTGTGCATTGAAAACTGAGCCGTCATATGTCCACCCGCCGGTGATTATTTCGGGAACTCCGTCGGAATCCACGTCCCCTACTTTAAGATCATTAACTGCAGTGTTTCCCATGGGCTGTCCGCTAATTGTAACGCCATAAGCGTTGGGGATAGTTTGCCATTCCATGTTGGTTTGTAAAACTAGTTGGTTGCCGTTCCACCTCCAAATGCGAAGTTGTCCAGTGCTGTTGGTTAATCCGTTATCAAAACCTGCTGTTATTATTTCGATTTCATTATCGTTGTTTAGATCGGAAGCAAAAACTGAATATGCGTACGCTTCTGTGGACGAGGACCATTCTTGGCTGTCTAACAAGGTTAATTTGTTTTCTTTCCATTGGAAAATTGATAATTGGGCTAAAGATTGGTTTTCTTTTATTGTTCTACCTGCTGTTAAGATCACTGGTTTTTGTTCATCATTTAGTTTTGTTACAAAAATTGAGTGTGCAGATATTCCGTCATAAGTGCCTTTTTGGGCAATTTCGAATCCGTCATAGGTCCAGATGTTAATTTGAGAGATTTGATTTGAGGTATTCCTTGCTGTTCCTCCTGTGATAATTTCTGTTAATACATCATTGTCAATATCACTTGCGTGGACTGTTCGGATTGAACCGTTCCAGGTTTGGGTGTTTTCACAAACTAGTTCTTTGCCGTTCCAATTCCAAATTTTTAGAGGTGCTTCAAAACTAATTCGGGTGTTGTTTTCCGTTTTATAGCTGAATCCTCCTGTTATCAATTCTTGTGTTCCATCGTTGTCTATGTCGCCAACAAAGAAATTGTCGGTTCCATAACAGCAAGTTCCGCCTTTGCCATAAGTGTCCCAATGTTGTTCCCACTCCAAGATTAAGTCAGATTGGGCGATAGTTTTTGTGCATCCTAAGCTTAGGGATAAAACAAGAAAAACTACAAACATGCAATGTTTACTTTGTGTTTTCATGAATTGTTTTTAGTTTAAAGAGAATATATTTTTTTCTTTTATTATTCAAAAAATTGGTTTAAAAAAAAGAAAAAGGAGAGTTTTTAGGTCGTTATTTTGTTTTTTTGTGACCTACGATAACGAAGGCTGATGCAATCGTTGCAAGGGCAACTAACAGAACTGCTGCGCCCATTGTCGGAGTTTCAGTTGATGGTGTTTTTGGTGCGATTAAAGGTTGAGAGTTTTCTTCGTTGCCTATCTGGGTAATTCCAAGATCTGAGCCGTCTTCAGGTTTTACAAAGTCGATTTCTTGGTCATCAGTTACGGTTAAGTCGCCATTTTCAGGCATTATTCGAACTTGTGTAATTCCAATGTCTGATCCATCTTCAGGTTTTACAAAGTCAACATCTTGGTTATCGATTCTAACAATGTCCTCGGGTAGCATAGGGTTTATTTTTGCATTGTCAATGTTTTCTGATGTTGCTTGCACCATAGAGATTGCTGTTACTTGTAAGATAGTGGCAATCATCAAGGTGCAAATTACTATTTTTGTTAGTTTTGTTTTTGAAAGATTTCCTTTCATTGTTTTTCACTGATCAAATCGAGAAGTCATAAATTGTTTATTATCCCACGCATTGGAACATAATGAACTAAAAGTTAGGTCAAAGCGTTCTATTTTTTGGACATTAAAAATTTTGGAAAACGTGATGAAATTTGTTTCAAGGAAGACAACACGAACTGCAAAGTCTTTGGTTTAGCATCGGTTTTTTGTGTTGTTTCCATAAAGGTTGCTTTTTTGTTTTTTCAGGTTCCAGACTAACGTTGAGGCATTCCATAAATCTGTGCATGAATTTATGTTCATGTTTGAGCCCTTGATAAATTCTCCAAATGCACGTTTTTCTGTTGCGACCAGTTTTATTACATCTGTGATTTCAATTTCGTTTCTAACCCTTGAAGCTGGGGTTCTTTGAATGTAGTCATATATGCTGTTTTGAAAAAAGTATATTCCGCAGCCCCTTATGTTTGAACAAGGCACTTTTGGTTTTTCGATAATTTCAGTTATTTGTTTATTTTTGTTTAGTTTTACGCAGCAAGTAGCTTTGATTATTTCCTTGTTTTCTTCTTTTACTACGCCTTCTAAAGCTATCGCACGTTTTTCATGAAAAGTGCTTAAAAGATTTTGAAGAGACTCAGCGATGGTACAATCATCTGCTAGCATCACCATGAACGGTTCGTTAATATGTTCTTTGGTCAACATTATTGCGTTGGCAATTCCAAGGAGTTTTTTTTGTTCAATAAATTTAAGTTCTGCATCGATTTGGTTTTCTATTAATTCAAAATATTCTTTGATTTTGTCTTTTTGATAGTTGACGATGATGTAAATAGTTTTGACTCCAAGGTCAACCATTTTTTCAACATTAGCATGAATAAACGGTTTGTCATAAATTGGGAACAAACATTTTGGCAAAATGTGGCTTAGATATCCCATTCGTGTACCTCTCCCTGCAGCCGGAATGACTCCATACTGTATTTTACTCATAGTCTGTTCACCATGGACTGATATTATTTTAACAATTTATGGTTAATCAAGTTTTCAGTTTTTGGTTCATTTTTTATTCTCATTATTACTGTTTTTGAATTGCCTTTTAGTTGATGTTTTAGCTACCTGAAAACGTTGCTGTAACCGAGAACAAATTCTGGAGAATAATTAGGATTAAGGAAGTTAATGTGTTGATTTGTATCTAAGTGCAAAATGTTATCGCTTATTTTTGTTTTGTTGCTTGTTAAGAGATGCTAAAAGTCTTGCAGATCAAATAGGTGTTGTTCGGGTTTTGTTAGTTCTTCTTTTTGATCGATTTTTTGGTCACGATTGCTTAGTTTTCTTTGTTTAGGTGTCCTTGGAAGTTTTGTGCTTTGTTTTTTAAGTTATGGAATATTTTTTGACGGCCTTATTTGGTTAGTTTACTCAATTTTTTATGAATATTCTGGTTTGTTTGTTACTTGATGTTTAATTGTATATTTTGTATCTGTTTTTTCTAAGACTTATGTTCTGCTGTTGGATATTTTCATTATTATCAGGGATATCGCCAAGAAAGTTGTTGCTAATCCAAAAGTTGTTGAGTATCCAAAAATGATGGAAATTTCTCCAGATAATATTGATCCTGTTAATAAGCCGACACCTGTTGTTGCTCCGAATATTCCGAGATAGTATCCTCTTCGTTTAATGGGTAATAGTTTGAATAAAATTAGAGATGTTGATGTGCTGTATATGGAAAATGCTCCATCCATGGCGATAAAAGCAAAGATGATAACGAAAAGAAGGGCAGGGGTATTAAGATAAACTGCAGCAATTACTGTTAAAACGGTTCCAAAGATTCGGGGCAGAAACGAAAGTAAAGTTGCTTTTTTTTCACCATATTTATCAACAAATTTAGATGCGAAAATAAATGCTACTGCTTGGGTCAAATATAGTGTTAAGTAAATTGCAAAAATTAACGCGTCTGAGATCATGTTTTGTTTCAGAAATGGGCTTATTGCTGTGAAGTACATTCCGCTGGAAGCATAAAAAAAGAATGCTGAAAACAAAAAGAGTGGAAAGCCCTGCAAAATGCTGATTTTTAGCATTTTTATTAATGTGTCGACTTCCTTTAGGGAAGGCAGTTTGGGTAAAATTACTGGGTTTCTTCGAATCCTGTGAAACAGGCTAGAGGGCAACTTGTAAATCATGTTTCGTTCAAATTGTATTTTGGGTTCTGATATGCATGTTTGAGCTATTATGGTTCCTAAAATTCCAAAGATTAAACATGCCAAAAAATATTGTTGAAGCCCGAAAAGGGCGATCCAAAATACTCCAAATGTTACTGCAAGTATCATTCCGAAAACTGAAACAAGTTGGATTTGTGAAAACATTTTGCCCCAGTCTTTTTTGTTTGCAGTTTCTATGACTAAAAGATTTATTGCAGGTTGTGAACCTTGGCGCATAAATCCTACGAATGCGTAAAGTATAGCAACAATTACAAGGTTTGTTGTCCAGTAAAGTAGTAAAATGCCTATGACCATTCCCAAATAGGAAATAACGATTATTTGTTTTCTTTTTCCAAAGATGTCGATTAAATATCCCCAAAATAATGCAGAGATGATTAATGCAATATTGAAAAGAGAAATAGTGAAAGCAACGTCTAAAACTGTGCCTTCTTGAAAGATTATGTACAACGGTAAAAGAGTCCCTAATCCTGTGAAGCAAGCTGTAGAAAATAATGAAGATAAAATCCAAAGGTTTTGTTTCATACGACGACAGTCCAATAGAATGGTTAGACAAATTTTTTGGTCATATTCTATTATTTGGTCTTAAAACGCCAAAAATAGTTGTTGTTGGAACTTAGATAAAAGGAATTAAGAACGTTCAGATAAGATTTGTTTAATTTAATTTTTTTTAGTATATTATTTTTTGTGAACATTTTTCCATGCATTCGGTTCTAGTATTATCAATCAAAGTAATGCTGTATGTTTAGGGTTTTCAAATTTTATCGTTAATTATTGCAGCTTGTTTGTAAAGCAAATTTAGTTCAAACTGTTGATGCTAACAAGCCATTAATTTCAGTGGATTAGATGGACTTCATTTTTTATGTATAGCTGAAAAAGTTTATAAAAATATTGATGAATAAAGGATACTAATTTTTCGTTTATTAGGTTCTTGTTTGAATTCAGTCAAAAATGATGTTTTTTGAAGGAAAAGCTGAGTTTAACCCAGAAGTTTTTGTAAATGAACCTGGCTTTTTTGTTGTTTAATTGTTGAAGAATCACCATATTTTTGATGCAAATTAAAATTAGGTACTTTTTGTATAGTAATTAATGAGGTTTTTTAAAATGAGTGTCGTGAAAGTTATCGAGTTGATAGGTTGTTCGCCTAAAAATTGGGAAGAAGCAACAAAAAATGCCCTTGCAGAAGCGGCGAAGACGATAAAAAACATCAAATCAATTTACGTGAAAGCAGTTAGTGCTAACGTGGAAAACAATCAAATCGTTGAATACAAAGCAATAGTCAAAATTTCTTTTGTTGTGGATCACCAACTTTAAATGTTAGGAATATTTTCCTAACTTTTCTTTTTTTGATTTTGTTTCCTTTTTTTTAAATGACTTTTGACTTGGTTTCTGGTTAATTATATCGTATTTGTATTAGATGATTTTATTGGATTTTTTCTTATTTTATTTGGGAACAAGTACTCTGCCTTTTTGGTCAATTTTGGCGATGTCTTCACTTATTGTTTTTTCCCTCTTTTTTAAGAATTCCACATGAGTAGTGGCTCGAAGATCAACAAGTGTAATTGTTGTTTCTGGTTCTGGATATGTTGTTATGCCGACAACGAGTTTAGTTTATAGTTAGTTATGCTGTTTTCTAAATCACATATAGTTTATTATTTTTTCAGATGAACTAGATCCGTTTGAGAATCTTAGTGAAACAGGTTAAGGTTATGTTAAATGTCTTTTGAGAAATTGTTTAATAATTGTTGGTTGCTTAGAATTTGTGGTGTCATCTAGTGACAATAGCTGTAGACAAAGAGGAGATTCAATTAGTGCTTGACAGATTGGACACAGTTAAGCTTGAGCTTTTGCGGCTTAGGGCGTTGCTTTTGCCTGAGGAAGATGCAACTGAAGAAGACAAAAAAGAGCTACAAGAAGCAAAAAATGAAATTGCGAATGGTTCAAAAGTCAAGCTTGAAGATTTGATTGAAGAACTGTGTTGATTTTCTTTTGTTTCATGTTATTATTTCCCAAAAAGCCAGAAAAGCTTCAAAGAGATTACCTAAAAAATATAGATATCGGATAATTGAGCTTCTGCGGTTTTTTCGTGAAAATCCTGTTCCTGCCGAATGGTATGATATAAAGAAACTAAAAGGATATACAGATACGTACCGCGCAAGAATCGGTGATTTAAGAATAATCTATGAAATCGCATGGCATCAAAAAAGTGTGCACATATTAGTAATTAAAAGAAGAGAAAATGTGTACTCTTAAACTGGAAAAAATGGATGTTGTTATATTTGGTTCCTGATGTGTTTTTGTAATTACAGCAACTGTTTTGGACGAAATTAAGTAGTTGTTGTTTTTGGTACAGGAAAAATCACAACAACTATTGGTTTAAGGGTTCTATTAGAACCTGGGATTTTGAAATTGCCACGGTTTACGGATGCATCTGGTTTCAGATGATCTGCATTTCAAAAAAATGAAAAATGTAGAAACAAAGTGGTATGGTGCCTCTGATTTTTTTGATTTTTGTTTTTGGCAGTTTTTTGCTAGGAAGTTTTTAGGTTCTGCATATGTTTAGGGGATAACTGTTAACTGTCAGAGCTAATTTTTTAATGCTGCTCTGTGAATGAAAATTATTTCTTGTTACGTTTTGGGGTTAATTCTTAGAATATGTTGACGAGGGTGGGGTAAAGAACGTAGACTATGATTAAGTATATTGTAAATAATCCTATTGTTATGATTAGGTTTTTTTGCCATTGTTTGCTGCTTGCGATTCCAAAGGGTACCCCGATTATGAATCCGATCAAGTGTCCAATGTATGATATGTTTCCTTGGGTTCCGTAATAGAATTCTATTATGTTGAAGAAAAAGTACATTATTGCAACTAAGCCTAGGGGCATTAAGAATATGAATGAAAATTTTAATGGTTTTAATAGCATGACTATCGCTGTTAAGGTGAATATGGCAGCAGAGGCTCCCAGCATTTGAACGTTAGGCGGGTAATAAAATAGGCTGAAAAGAAATGCTCCTATTCCTCCGCAAAAGAAAGGTATGATAACCCATTTTTGTTCTAGTTCGTTTTCTATGGTGTTTCCGAATATGTAGAAAAAAATCATGTTTCCCCCCAGATGAAAAATGTCAGCGTGTAAAAATATCCCTGTAATTACGGTCCAAATCATTCCTTTTTGAAGATTTTCACCACTGAATACTAGATTGTTTAGTAACGTTTGGTCACCAATGAACCAGACTGTTAATGAACTTAAAATACAAAATAGAATTAGCACATTGGTTTTGTTCATACTCTTTTCCTCTTTTTCTTGGTTTTATTTTTTTTGTTGCAAAGGAATCCTTGTATAGTGTCGTTATGTTTAATTCCGGAAAAGATTGCTTGCTTTATGTGCAACATTTTGTATTATGGTGTTGAAGCTGTAATCTCGTCAGGATTTAAAGTTAGTATCTGTTGAATTTAGGTTTTAATATGTTGTTGTGCATTGTATTATGGGGTGTTTATTTTGGGTGATGTTTACAAGCCTGAGGATTTTGTTGGTGAACGCAGAAAGCCTTCTGATTTGTCTCCTGGTTTGAATGAGGTTTTTCCTAAAACGTTGCAAGAAGTTGTTCGTGAGGTTAAGCTATTAAAAAGTGAAGTGGAAAAAATTAAGCAAGCGTTGAAAGCTAACGGAATAGTTGTTGAATAGGGGGTAAGCTGTTTTTTAGTTAACTTTAAGGTTTTGTTGTTGTTGGGGGGAGGGGGGGTCAACAACAACATTTGTGTTTTAAGGAAAAAGTCGTTTATGCTGATTGGGTTTTGTGATAATTACGATTTATGGGGATAAAATGCAGGACAGTAAGAATTGCATGTGAATTTTTTAGTATTTTTAGAGGATTCTAAATTAGGCCTAAACAAAATTAGAGGCGTTAGTGAACACGGCGTAATGTTAAATAGGTCAAAGTAAAACCTATTTGTAGGGGACTGTATTTGGTTGAATTAATTATCGGCGGTTTGATTGCTGTAATAGTAATTGTTGTCGTTTCAGTGATTTTTTATTACTATAACAGAATAAGGATATTATTTAATAGAATTGAAGAAGCATGGGCTCAAATTGATGTTCAACTGAAAAAGCGTTTTGATTTAGTTCCAAATCTAGTTGAAACGGTAAAAGGTTACGCTAAGCATGAAAAGGATATTTTTGAAAATGTTGCCCAGGCAAGGCAGGGAATGGTTACCGGCACAAGAGAGGAAAGGATGGAATCGTCCAATCAACTTACAAGTACTTTAAAGTCTTTGTTTGCAGTTGCTGAAAATTATCCGGTTCTTAAAGCGAGTGATAACTTTAAGCTTCTTCAAGAACAGTTAGAGGGAATTGAAAACAAGATTGCTTATGCTCGGCAGTATTACAATAGTTCGGTGTTGAATTATAACAATCTTATTACAACTGTTCCTGGAAGTTGGTTTGCAGGAAACAGAAGCAAGCACGCTTTTCTTGAGACTCCTGCTGAGGAACGAAGCCCCGTCAAAGTGAAATTCTAATGGCTAAAACCAGTTTTTCCGACGAGATTGCTAAAAACAAAAGGTTTTCTGTCATCCTTGCTGTAGTTGTTTCTTTGTTTTTGTTTTTTTTGATATATTTTATTGTTTATTTTTTTATTCCAGAATTTGTTTTGGTTGTTCTTCCTGTCTCTATACTTTTTATTGTAATTTACACGTATAGTTCGTATAGATTTGGGGATAGCATAGTTTTATCTACAACAAATGCAAAACCTGCCGATCCTATAAAACATCGGTATTTGCTTGATACCGTTGAGGGCTTAAGCATTGCATCAGGGATACCCGCCCCCAAGACATATGTTATAGAAAATCAGGATCTTAATGCTTTTGCGACTGGTAGAAACCCAGAAAATGCTAGCATCGCGGTCACAACTGGTCTTATTGATACTCTGAATAGGCAAGAGCTTGAAGGCGTGGTTGCTCACGAAATTTCTCATATTAAAAACCGGGATATATTGTTCATGACTTTGATTGCTGTTCTAGTTGGTCTTGCAGCTATACTTAGTCATTTTCTAATACGATCCATGTGGTTTGGGGGTCAAAGAAATCGAAGGGATAAAGGAGGGGGCATAATTGTTATCGTTTTCCTTGTTGGCTTATTTTTAGCTGTTTTTGCTCCAATTGCTACTCGATTGGTTCAATTTGCTGTTTCAAGAAAACGTGAATATTTAGCTGACGCTTCAGGGGTAAGCGTTACAAGATATCCTGAAGGATTAGCATCGGCTCTTGAAAAGATTGCAAACAAGAATCAGGGAAGAATGAAAGTAAGCGATGCAGTAAGCCATTTGTTTTTTGTTGATCCGCAAAAGAGTTCCCTAGATAGCCTTTTTGCGACACATCCTCCAATACGAGAAAGAATTAAAAAACTCAGACAGATGTAAAATAAAACTTGACATATTTCAAAAATTTAAGCAAGGGTCGAAGTCTTGAAGGTCAAATAGGTGCTGTTGGGGTTTTGTTAGTTTAGAACTTTTTGTTTCCTTCATTGTTACAGATGAGTCAAGAAGGATAAGCATGATGGGTGTGTTTTTGATGTTTTAAAGCATTTTTTAAGAACATAAATAGCCTTCGGTGTACCATGGTTATCGGGGTTATATTTGCATTATCAAGATCTTTTTATTGGTCATAAAGCGTTTTGGAAAATTGATCGTAACGCTAAGTATTACGAGCTTTATATGCGGCAACAAAAGAGTTGGGCGCATTGGCCCGATTCTGTTTCAATTACTGAAATGCAAAAGTTGTTGCGTTTTGTTCCTACTTGGGATCCAAAGTATAAAGGCAAAAATGCTGAAAGTTTAGCTGACATATTTTATGAAATTCTTCCTACTGTAAAGGAGTTATATGCTGACAAATTGGAAAATGTAAAGTTTGATTCGGTTTATCTGCAAAAGATTAGGCATGTTTTTGATAAAGTAGCAAGGTATAAAACAAGTTATGAATCTACTGATGCTTCTAAAATTTTGCATATGATTCTTCCAAACTTGCTTGTGATGTGGGACAAAAATATTCGTCAAGGAATTTTGGGCAAGGAAAACAAAAAAAAGGGTTCAATGTATGCTTTGGATTTTTTGCCTAAAATGCAAAATGAGTTGTTGGAAGCTGTTGATACTTGTATGGAAGAAGAAAACTTGCAAAGGGATGAAGCAGTCAGTTTTATTCGCCGGGAATGTGGAAATGAGTATCTTCCAAAACTTGTTTATGAACTCAATTATGTTTTCTATACTCCGACCAGTGAATTCAGGGATTATCTTTTAAAAATTAAAGATGCAGGTGAAGTCTCCATTGATGTTTTCAGTCGGTTGTTTGAAAATTTGCTTCAGGTTGATGTTACTTAGTTTTTGCTGATGCCTTATAACATTAGGTGATGTTGATTCAGATATGCTCACCTTGATCGTATCTGATGGTAGCAAACTGTCTTACGCTGAAGAAGCAGGCGATATAGTAGTCCATTTTGGCGAGAACGGAAAACCGTTTTATTTCCCTCATGGTTAAAAGTCTAGCAAAAAGAAGTTTTACCAGTGTGATAGAATTTTTTTGATTTAGAATTTGCTGTGGGTTTTGGATTTTGTAGGTCTGAATTAGTATTTGTTTGATTGTTATGGACAAATGCTGTTGCTATTCTATTAGGTTTAGAATTTCTTCTTTTGTTAAGTCTGCTTCGGATATGATTGTCAGCAGTAGTCCTGTTTTTATTTCTCTGTGTTTTGGAACTGGAACTATGGTTTCGTTTTTGATTAGAATTAAGTGGCTTTCTTTTTGTCTAGCAACTTTTAAACCTGCTTTGGTTAGGGCTTTCTACTTTACGCCAAGAGAGCAGTGGGAGTTTCGACAATGACTTCAGCCCGTTCTCCTTTATGGCTGTGGCTCAAAAGTTCTGCTTTTACTTCTAAGTATCCTTCTATGGCTTCTTTGATGTTTTTTAGAGCTTCTTGTTATGTTTTTGTTGTTGTGCATTTGAAAATGATTGTTTGAACAACAGTATCTTTGATTGTTGGGGGTTAAGCTGGTTTTTAGTTAACGTTAAGGTTTTGTTGTTGGGGAGGGGGGTCAACAACAACATTTGTGTTTGAAGGAAAATTTCTAGTAAGGTAAACAGTTATTGGGGTTTGTTGATTTTTCTAAGTGGAGCACATAAATGTTGTCTGTTGGTGGCACAGTTTTGGTTACTGGGGGTGCAGGTTTCATAGGCAGCCATATTGTCGATCGGTTGCTTAAAGATGGGGTTAAAGTACGGGTTGTTGATGATCTTTCTACTGGGGATAAATCAAATCTTAGTCAGCATAAAAATAACCCTGATTTTGAGTTCGTCCAAGGAGATATCCGGGATTTTGGTGTTGTGCAAAAGGCTGTAAAAGGTGTTGATGCCGTAGTTCATGAAGCAGCCCTTGTAAGTGTTATTCAATCTGTTGGGGATCCGTTGTTTTCTAACAGTATTAATGTTGTAGGTTCTCTTAATTTGCTTAAAGCCAGTGCAGAAGCAAAGGTGCATCGGTTTGTTTTTGCGTCTTCTTGTGCAGTCTATGGGGTTTGTGAAGATTTGCCTCTTATCGAAGAGTCTAGTGTAAAGCCTCTTTCTCCGTATGCAGTGGATAAGTTAGCTGTGGAAAATTATGCTCGGGTTTTTAATGAGGTCAGTGATTTGGAAACGGTTGGTTTGCGGTATTTCAATGTGTATGGACCACGGCAAAAATGTGGTCCGTACTGTGGCGTGATTTCTGTTTTTTTGGATAGTTTCTTGAGAAATAAGTCTCCTGTTATTTTTGGTGATGGGGAGCAGACCCGTGATTTTGTTAATGTGTCCGATGTTGTTGAAGCTAATTTGTGTGCTTTAACAAGAGTTCAAGCTGCTGGGCAGGTGTTCAATGTGTGCACTGGGAAAGCAACCACAGTGAACAAGGTTTTAGCTGCAGTTGGGGAAATTGCAGGTAAATCGGAAATTGAAGCTGTTTATAAACAGTCTCGAGCAGGAGATATCAAACATAGTTATGGGGATAATAGTAAAGCAAAACGTGGATTAGGTTTTGAAGCGAAGGTTGATTTAAAAACCGGTTTATCTGAGTTGTTTTCGGTAGGCTAAATTTTTTTGTAGGTTATTATGAACGGTAGAAAGGTTCTAATTGTTTTTTGTAGAATGAATGTTTTATAGCGCGTTTGTGTGGATTTTTATAGGAAACAGTTGAGTGGGGAGAACCAGGGTTTATGAATAAAATTGTTGTTTTGGATACGTCTGTGATTATTGATCGGAAAGTTGTTGAAATTATCGAGGCTGAAAAGCCTGAGCAGTTGATAATACCTTATGTGGTGTTGGATGAATTGCAGTCTCAAGCTTCAAAAGGAAGGGATGAAGGCTACATCGGTTTAGAGCATCTCAAAGTGGTTCGCAAGATTTGTAAGGATCAGCAAATCGAGTTAAGTTTTCAAGGTGAACGTCCAACTTTGGATGATATAAAGTTGGCCGGCAGCGGACGGCTTGATGCTCTTATTCGGGATGTTTCCAGGAAAAATCAGGGTGTTTTGTTTACTTCGGATTATGTGCAGTCGTTAGTTGGTGAAGCAGAGGGAATTAAAACCCATTATGTGCCTAAAAAGAGAAAGAAGAGGGCAATGAGTTTTAAGCGTTTTTTCACGCCGGATACCATGTCTATTCATTTAAAGCAAGGAGCATCTCCCCTGGCTAAACGGGGTGGTCCGGGCAGTTTTAATCTTGTTAAAATTCGGCTCAAAGCCCTTTCTGAAAAGGAGTTGAAATTGATGATCAGTCAAATAATGGAGGTTGCACGGCGGGAAGAAAAAATTTTTATTGAAATTGACGAGCCTGGGGCTACAGTTATTCAAATGGGGGAATACCGTATAGCCTTGGCTAAGCCTCCTTTTTCGGATAAGTTAGAAATTACCGTGGTAAGGCCCCTAGTTAAGCTTCGGTTGCAGGATTACCGTCTTTCCAGTAAATTGATGAATCGGTTAAAGTCCCGAGCCGAAGGAGTGTTAATTGCAGGTCCTCCCGGTTCTGGGAAAACAACTTTTGTAAGTAGTTTAGCAGATTTTTATTCCAGTCAAGGAAAAATAACCAAAACGTTAGAGTCGCCCCGTGATTTGCAGGTTTGTCCCGAGATTACCCAGTATACTCCCCTGAATGGGGATTTTGCTAAAACAGCTAGCCTTTTGTTGTTAGTACGTCCTGATTATACGATTTTTGATGAGTTACGGGAAAATTCTACCTTTACTGTTTTTGCGGACATGAGGTTAGCCGGAGTTGGCATGATCGGGGTTGTGCATGCTGCTGGGGCAGTTGATGCTGTTAAACGGTTCATATCCCGCGTGGAGTTAGGCATGATTCCTTCAGTAATAGATACCGTCATATTCATTAAATCTGGAAAAATTGAAAAAATTTATGATTTGTCTTTAACCGTGAAAGTCCCCACCGGGATGTTTGAAGCAGATTTGGCTCGTCCCCTAGTAGAGGTTAAAGATTTTGAAACTGGAAAGTTGGAATATGAGATTTATACTTTTGGCAAAGAGAATGTTGTTGTTCCAATTAACGAAGAGGAGAAAAAAGTTTCTGCTGTTCAGGATTTGGCGTTGCAAAGAATTACTCAAAGTATACAAAAGTACGATAAAGGCGCCCAAATAGAGTTAACCGGAAAAAACAGGGCTTTAATTAAAGTTGATAAAAAAGTTATTCCAAGAATCATCGGCAAAAATGGCAAAAACATTTCTAAAATTGAAAAAAATTTGGGTATCCAAATTGACATAGAGCCAAAATAATATTTTTTTGATTTCATATTATTGGTTTTTTGTGGATTATCCATGTATCGGGTCTATAACTTGCATTGTGAGTTTGTTTGCTAGGCGCTTGAAGACGTCGTCATGGGAGATGGTTTGTTAATGTTATATGTGTAGTTTGTTTTTTGGCTGGGACCGGTGATTGTTGGTTTGGGTGTGTTTAAGTAATACTTGTTATAGGTATTACTTGTGTTAAGTATGACTGAAGTTGCGGTTACGAAAAAGGGGCAAGTTACAATACCTGTGGAGCTAAGAAGGAAGTTTGGCATAGAAGAGAGTTCAAAAGTGGAAATAGTAGAGGAAGAGGGAAAAATTGTGATCAGAAAGTGTTCCAGCATTTTTGATTTAGCAGGCAGTGGTGCAGGTAAAGCTGAAGTCAAAGAGTTAAAAAGGGATTTAGATCAGATGAGGCAAGAAGATGCCTGAAAGTTGCTTGTATGATACTCGTTTTTTTGTTGAATATTTTTATTCAAATGACGTAGAATTTCGCAGCAAGCTCAAAAAAGATCTTAAAGACGTAAAAGAGCGTTTGGTTTCTGCTTTGGTAGTTCATGAAATTCATAAGATCAGTCTAGAAAGACAAGGGAAACAAGTTGCCTTCTTAAGGAGTAACATCATTTGCAGGGATTTTAAAGTTGTAGAAGTGGATTTTGAAATCGCCCTAAAAAGTGCAGAATTAAGAAGCAAGCACAGGATACCCTTAGCCGATAGTGTAATTGCAGCTTCTGCCCAAGTTCACAGATGCACTCTGGTCTCAGATGATCCTCATTTCAAAAAAATAAAAAATGTAAAAACAAAATGGTATAGCAGCCTCTGATTGTCTAGAAACATTGTTATAACGGCAACAACATTTTGGAAAGAGCAAAAAAGTAGTCGTCTTTTTGGTATACAGTTACTGGACGACTACTACTACCTTAAAGAATGGGTCACAAGATGTTTTACTTGAACATGATTTTTCATAATATGCTAGTTTTGTTGTTGGGGGGTAGGGGGGTCAACAACAACATTTGTGTTTGAAGGAAAAATTGTTGTAAGAATATGCAGTATTGGGTTTTTTTGATGTTTCTACGTGGATCACATAAAGATGTTAGTTGGTGTGGGTAAAATTTTGTTTTGTTTTGACCAAGAGCATGTGTCTTATGAAAGTGTTTGATTGAATATTATTTTGCGATAAATCTAGCCGTAAAAGACAACGTGATTGCTATCCATTCAAGTAACGTGTGTCTGCTCAGGGTAGTCATCAAGTCTTGTGTTTGAAATATGGTTAACATTAAGAAAATAAGGGATATTATTCCAAATCCCGTTCCAAGGGCTATTAACAGTTTTGCGGATCGGGTTTTGTTTTTTATAAGTAAATATCCTCCTAAGATTACGATAAATCCGCCTAGGACAGTTATTGTTATGAAAATTAGTTCCACAAGTTGGATTATTTGAATAATGAGTTGGTTTTGGGTCATAAGGGTTAAATTTTCAATTATCAAGTCGTAAGTTCCCGTTGGGCCTTTTTGTCCTGAAATTATCAAAAGAGTGCCTGCAACAATTGCTAAAAAAGCTGCGACTTTGTTTCTTGCATTGACCATTTGTAAAAACTCTAAGGATTTGTATGTTAATAGTTTGATTAAAGGTATATTAATCCTAATCAGTTCAAAGAACTGAAAGGTTTTGTTGAATTTTAAGCATCACCAAGATTTTGTAAAGCCACCGTATCAGGCCCAGCAATTAATGCACAACAAGAAGAGCACAAAAAAGGCATTGTGTATAGTGCTTTGTTGTCAATAACGATTTTTTTGAATGGTTGTTTGGTTGAAAAATGTTTGAACAACAATATCTATTGATTATCTAAAAGAAGAACAGCTGTTTAGTTTGATCTTTATGTTTTGTTGAGCAATTTGAAGAAGTCAATTCTGCTTAATCCTGCTTCTTTGATTATGGCTCGGATTAGTTGGGGTTTGATGTCTTTTCCGGGGTGAACAGGGATTACTATTCGGGTTTTTCTGTCATCCATCATTATCAGGTGAGCCCTTTTGGCGGATGATTTTGAAGCCTGTTTTTTGTAGAATTTTTATGAGTTGTTTGGAGTCTAACGGTGAAATTTTAGGCAAGTATCTTCACTTTTTGTATTCCAACTATTCTTTGTTGGAGAGAGTCTTGTTTTCATCTTTGTCTATTGTTTCTAGGTACAAGTCGATGGCTTCTTTTGCATTGTCCATAAGTTCTTCCAAAGTATTTCCCTGTGTGGCATCCTGGCAGCGCTGGAACAAGTGCCACATATCCCCCGGTTTCGTCTTCGATGATAACGATGTCAAACTCTTTCGTCATGAATCAAATTACAACGAGCTTCAAGGGCTAATGTAACAGTTTTGAAGCAACTAATTGGTCTTGATAAGGTTTAGATAAATGAAAAGATAGCAGGAATTTTGTTGTTTGAGTTGAAGAAATGCTTGAACAAAAACATACAAGTAGTTTGTAGGCGTTGTAGATTTTTGTATTTATTTCTTTTTAGGGTGATTGATGGGTGTTGATGGCATCTTTTAAAAAGGGCTAGAGTAGTTAGTTTATTTGTGGGCAGCATGAAGTCAATTGATGAAATAAAAGGTGTTTTGGTTGAACATAAAAGGGAGCTAAGAGAAAGATTTCATGTAAAAGAGATTGGAGTTTTTGGTTCTTTTGTGAGAAAAGAACAAAAAAAGGGAAGTGATGTTGATGTGTTGGTTGATTTTTTTGAGACCATAGATTTGTTTACGTTTGTTGAACTTGAGAATTATTTAAGTGACCTTTTAGGGGTTAAAGTTGACCTAGTTATGAAGGGAGCTCTTAAGCCTCGGTTGGAGGAGAGAATTTTAAGTGAGGCTGTTTATGTGTGAGAGATTTTCGTGTCTACCTTGAAGATATGGTTGAAGCCATTAATTGTATAGAGGATTACACTCGGGGGATGAGTTATGAAGCCTTTGTTAAGGATAGAAAAACCGTAGATGCTGTAGTTAGAAATTTTGAAATCATTGGTGAAGCAGCTAAAAACGTTCCAAATGAGGTAAGAAAAAATTACTCCAACTTGCCTTGGAAGGAAATGTCAGGAATGAGAGATAAACTGATCCATGCATATTTTGGAGTTAAATTAGATGTTTTATGGAAAACAATTAAAGAACGCTTAATTGTGGTAAAATTATTAGTTGAAGAAGCTCTGGTCGAATTGGAACAATAAAGACCGAACGGGCAATATCTATTCAATTCTGTTTTGTGTAAACAAAAATTCTGTTTTCGTTTTGTTGTTTGAGTTGAAAAAAATGGTTAAAGGGAGTCTATAATTTGCAATGTGAGTTTGTTTGCTAGGCGTTTGTTGTTAGTGTTGAAAAATTGTTTGAAAAACAACATTTTGGAAGAGTATAGTAGTCGTCTTTTTGGTACACAGTTACTGGACGACTACTACTCCCTTAAAGAGTGCATTAAAACATGTTTGGACCGTTGAACACGATTTTGCATAATATGCTAGTTTTGTTGTTGGGGGTAGGGGGGTCAACAACAAATCTGGTTTAAAAGAAGAAGTTTTAGAGGAATAATTCAAGTGTTGATGGTTATTTTAGGTTAGCTGGTAAATCGAGATTCGTTCAAAGTTTTGGATTGGTTGCCATTGATTTGGAATTTTTAGATCATGTTGATTGGAATTGGGGTTCCACCAGACAAAGTATAAGGTGTTATAGTCCTCATTTTTTGCGTAGTTTGCAGCATTTTCTAAATTAAAGTCAAAAAGGTATGCTTGATGGTTTGTGTTTAGGTATAACAGTGCCCAGTTGTCAAATAGGTCGTGAATTAGCACTGCTGAGTTGTTGTTCATGTTGTTGTTTAGCCAATGAAAAGCTTGTTGGGTGCCCTTAATGTCCTGCAATGGGATTGAAGTTGTTTGCATAGTTGATGGAACATATTTTGTAGTTCTGTCTTAGTTGATAAATCCTTTATTGTTATCCGATAACGGCCACGCCATAAATATTGTTCCCAGGGTCATGGAATCAAGAATTAATAGTATGCAGATTTTTTTGGCATGTTTGAATTGTTTAATAAAGTTTAGTAATTTGTTTTTGTTTTGGTTTTTTACGATTTTGTGCAGTCCATTAGTAGCATAAAATGAGAATGGAAAAATTAGAAGCAGCATCCATCTTGCCCATAAGAATACTGAAAAAAATGGGGCAACTAAGCAGCTTAATCCACCTACTAATAAGATTAGACTCCAAAAATTCAGTGCTTTATCTTTGAAGTAACCTACACCAACTAAAGGCAGCAGTAAAGCATACAACATAACAAACAAGGAACCTACATCAAAAAACAAATCAAAATATGAACCATAAGACTCGATGGTAGTGTTTACACTTAAATAATCGGTCAAAAAGAACACCCCACCGGGATGAGCCCAAGTGCTGTCATCGATTCGAACCAAATTAGGGTTAATGGGAACTGCAAAAGGAGAAATCAAAACAAAATTCCCCAAAAACAAAACCAAAGCAGGAACCATCGCCAACAAAAGCTTGTAAGGAACTTTTCGTTTCTTGTAAACATTAAAAACTAGCATTCCAAAAACAACAAAAAACAAAGAAAGAATTGCTAACTCGTGACCCCATACGGTAAACAAAGCTAAGACACTAAGAATTGATGTTTCTTTCCAGGAAATATCATCTTTAAGGAACGGAAGAGCAAAGAGCATGACCATTACTCCAAAAACGTTACGATAAAACTGCCAACTAACAGCTAATGCAGCTAACTGAAAAGCAAACAACACTGCAACTAACAAACTCTTTTTAGGGCTCCATTCAAAACGTTTCCAGGCTACAAAAAACATTCCTGCACAGGTTCCCCCGTAAAGCAGGGGAGCTATTATCTTTAACAACATAAACGGCTGCAACTGAGTAACATTATGCAAAGATACTAGAATGCCGTAAATTATCCATGAACCGAAAATGTCACTGCCGTAAGTGAAAACTACTCCAGAATTCATTCGGGAAGCATAATAGATTGTGTCCCATCCGATGGGATGGGGAAAACTTAACAATTCAGGAATTAGGCTTACAATAAATCCTACTATGAAGGCTAGAAGGATGCCTTGACGGTAACTTAGATTTTGCAGCTTCATCGGGTAATACTAAAACTTAAGTTCGTAGTTTTTCCAGTCTTGGCGGTTTTTTCCCATCGTCTTGGCCGTCTTAACAAAATCTGCAAAAAAGCGTAACCTGCTACAAAATTTTGAATGAACCAGTAACAGTAAATGAAAGGCAACCATACTATATTGGAAACTTTTCGAGGCTTGTCAGTAAAAATCATTGCAAAGCCTGCTAAAGCTAACAGGGAAAGAGTTAACACAGAAGTAATGTTTGCAAACAAAACAAAAACTGCATCTGCATTCAGGGGAACAATAAAAGAAGAAACTGTTGCAAAATAGCCTAACAAACAAGAAATCAAAACAAAAGGCCCAGCTAACGTAATTTCAGCATCTACGGACGTCTTGTTTGGACGCTTCAATAAGCTGCCGTACTTGAAGCTTACTTCCATGGTGCCCCGGAACCAGCGAGTTCGCTGCTTAAAAAAACCCGAAAGAGTAGCGGGATATTCTTGCCAGGATTTAACATCAGAAGCATAACGAATTTTATGACCTTCATGGGTTAGGCGGGCTGCTAATTCCATGTCTTCAGATAAGACTTTGCTGTCCCAACCCCCTACTTTGTCTATAACAGATTTTCTTACAAAATAACAACTACCAGTTAAGGGAACAAAAAGCCCTAAAACATCTTTTCCCCGCATGTAGGCTTCACATCTGAGGGCTTCTTCTTGGGCTACAAACTTTGTTAGAATATTTTCATCCTCGTTTACTGCTGCTAACCTGCCTTGAACTGCTGCTACTGTGGGATCCTTAAAATAGCCTGCTGCATTTAAAAGAAAATCACCTTCAGGAATATTATCTGCATCAAAAACCCCAACCAGTTCCCCAGTAACATGGTTAATTGCTTCTTGCAACGCAGAGGGCTTGCCGTCGGAAAAAGAACGACTTAAAAACTTGACCTGATGGGGATGATCCTTTGCAAACTCTTTACAAATCTTTGCAGTACTATCGGTGCTGCCGTCTTCTACTATTATGATCTCTTTTTTATCAGAAGGATAATCTGCACAAACTATTGCATTCAAGAGCCTGCTAACAACTTTCTCTTCATTTTTCACGGGAACAATTAAGGACACTAGGGGCAAATCCTTGCGTTCACCCATACAATTTTTTGTTGTGCGTTTTGAACAAAGACTCCTAACCCCGGAAACAACAATGGGCACATTATAAATTGTCCAAACATACAACAAAGAAAGAACAGCTATCGCAACTACAGACAGGGGATGCATTATATTCAAAAGACATCTTTTAATTTATTAAAGTTATGCATGCTAACTCAAAATGTTATTTATAGTCAGATACTGAATAAAACCCTCATCATTTGCCTAACTTTGGGCACTTCGATAACCCCAATTTTGGGCAATTTTTGAAACACGTTCAGCCATTGTTTTGCCTTCTGTGCGCATTAACCGACGTATTTTTGTTTCCATGGCTTCACAGAGTTTACTTACTAGACCAGAAACAACTTTAACCAAGAGAAAACTGCGGACCCGTTGAACTACACTGATCGTCAAATTCAGAAGCATGCGCTCATTTTGCTTCAAAGCTTTAAACCAACAACGTTTTCGTATTGCTTTCAGTTTCAACTTTGTTAACGTCTCTCGAGTAAGGGGAAAAGAACTAGCTGGATTGCATGATTTGTTTGATGCTGACTTCAACTAGTTTTCCTCCGACATATTGCAAAGGGATAACTTTCTTTAGGACATTTTCTAGAAAATTTTTGAAGATTTACTAAAGCACAATCAGGTGTCCTTATGTTGCATCTAAAGTCCCCAACACCAAAGAATTCTTCATTTATATTGACACCTTGTGTGCCCTGCGAGTTGGGCAATTTTCAGTTGATATCAAATATAATGAGTGTGAATATAGAATATATAATACTGTCGATGATTTGCATTTTAAATTAGAATAGGAAAACCTTAATTTTTGATGGAAACTGTTTTTCAGGCAAAAAAACGCGGTCTTTAAAATTTTCTGAAACATAGCAACCACCTAAAACGTACCGTTTCTACGCCTACAACAAAGGCAGGTAACCTATAACAGTTTTCGACATAAAACATATAAAATATTCAAATTCCGAACCCGAATAATATCATCAGATATACTTCTACATAACATCACAAAAAAACAACAAAAAAGAAAAAAATTCACCCAAACGCAAATCCAAAAAAACAGAACAACAAACAACCCCCAGTTACAACAAAAAAAACTTGCCCAACACGGCACGGTAAACTACAGCTGAGAGCACTTGGGAATACACAACAAAACACCTCCAGAACTATGCGAAATCAAAGTCAAAGAAAAAAACAAACAAAAACATTGATAAAAAAAAGCAAATTGTGAAGAAAAAATTAAGCAGTTATTTTAAGAAACAAATCTTTTTTTTGCTTTGATTTTGGAACAGCAAATTTTTCAGGTTTTTTTTTAACCACTGCAAACATTTTTGCAACGTTTTCGGGAACATTAACGTCTATGATTTCCTTTTTTGAAGATTTCTTATGATTTAGATATTCGTCAGCAAAAGAACGAGTTATTGTTTTAACATCCGTAAAGTCAACGACTATTTTATTATTTTCTAATCGTTCTATGCGTTTGAAAAAATTTTGTGCAGAATTTCTCAGAGCTAAATCTGGGGATACAGCTTCTTTTATTGAAATGGTTTCACTCAAGAAATTCATATATGTTCACCTCATTACCCATAAATGGGATTCTAAACCCTACTAGGGTTCCTGTTAACTCAAGCTCTTTTTCCAGTCTATAAGGTTGTCGGTATTTTTCCGTTGTCAATAACCCACCGTTTCCAGAGATAATTAACATATCTCCTGAGGTTCCATTAGTACAAATACGCATTGTGGTGTTTAAACCAAATCCTCTTTCCTTGCTTTTTGTAGAAACACCTTCAGTTGCCTCAATAATTGCTTCACAATCGTTTCTACCTTCTAATCCGTGTTTTTTAAAACAACCGTTAATCGTAATTCCATCATCAAAAAAACACACATCAGTAAAACCTTTTGTTGGGTACCTTTGAGCCATGACTAAAGCAGTATTGAATTCTGAATGTTCATAAATATTGTCAACTATTTCACCAATAAGATATTTGAAAGCGTTTTCTCCACCGCATTCGTTGTAACAGTCACACAATTCGTAGAGTCTTTTCATGATTGCGTTGACTGAATTTTTGTTTTTTGGCAGTGCAACTAAAGGTAAGTATGTTTTTCCACGAGATTTGTTAAACCTATTCCCATCTGTTACAGTTTGTAGATATTTACGCACACTCGGAGTTAGTGGAAGCGTGAAATCAGGATTGTTTCTAAGAATGAAAGCAATTAAAGGCAACAGTGTTACAGGGTTAAAAAAAGTTTCAGCTTCCAAATCTATTAATCCACTTTCAATGCACTCACTTCTGTATACACAGAATTTTTCATAACCCTTTATCAAACTTGACAGTTAGACACCTCATAACAAACAAAATAGGGTATCAGTTTTTCATTAAAACCTTTTGTTTGCATAATACTTCGAATATTGCATCCAACAAAATTTACAGCCCAAAAAATCTGACAAAGACTTTATGGACCTTGCGGCACAGTATAAATCCTGAAATTACCTGTAGCTGCTTTAAACTTAACACAGGTTTGCAATTCTTGTGGATTGAATATAATCATTAAACTCTAAACTGTCGGGTTTTCCTACTAGCTTTATTGGTTTTTTAATTTTCCTAAAAAGGGATTTCATAATCAAAGATTGAATTATTGCAGCAGCAGATCCAAAGAGAAGTTCTAAACCGTTTGAAAACTGGTCAATCTGGTAGGGAATATCATTTTTCTTTAACCCATGAATGTTTTCAAGATACAAATAAACAACCTGTTTTGCTTGATCACCAAGAACCGACAATGCTTCATCAACCGAATCTGCTAACGCTTCAACGAAATCCAAAGTTAACCACCAACTAACAGCAATTACCGCAACACGACATCGTAATACTTAATATACGCCATTGCAGTTTTGGACATATATCAAAAAACATAATATCTACACAAACGTACACATTTTACATTACTCCAAAAAAACGCCAACTCTGGATTTAACTTCACCTTTTGGAACCAAACGTTTTGGTATGCATATACGAAATTGAACACCATTTCCAGGAACACCAACTTCATCGATGCTCCAACCGTAAACGTTGCACATTAACCGAACAAGATGCAAACCTATTCCGGTTCCTTTGCCGTAGCCTTCGGAGAAAACCTTCTCTTTTTCAGTTTCATCGATGCCTATGCCGTTGTCTTCATAAAAAACAACCAACTCATCATCCAAATCAGCATAACGCAGGGCGAGACTGGTCACTTTTTTTCCATGCTTTAGGCTATTTTCAACCAAATTATAAAACAAAGTCTCCAACAAAGAATCAGCAAACAGCTTTAGGCCTTTACAATCATTTAATATTAACAGATCATCTTTGCGTTTCAAAAAAGACGAAACTGCATTTTCAAAAACTTCACCAACATCGATTTCCTCTAGTTTTTCTGAACCTAACTGCTGAAAAACCCGAGAAAAATCAAAAATCCGATTAATATCAACAACAGCATTTTCAACCCCCAAAAGATACTTCCTGATTTCAACTTGATTTTCAGGCAACCTCATTTTCGCCAAATACACATTATTCAAAATCACCGACAACTTGTTAGCTGCATCATGCCGAGTCGATTTACCAACAATATTCAACTTCTCGTTTACTATCTGCAAACTTTTGACCATGGCCTCTATTTTTTCTTCAGCCCGTTTATACTCAGTAATTTCAGTTATTGTTCCAAGAATTGCATTTTTTCCAGCATACAAAATTAATTTAGTACATAAAATTCCTTGTATTACGTCGCCATGCTTTGAAACAATTGAATACTCTACCGGGGGAACATCTTCACCGTTCATATGCTTACAAAAATTTTTCATTACCTTTTCTTTATCTTGAGGAGCAATTAAACAGACAAAATCAAAACTTGGATCATAAAACTCATCTTTTGTGTACCCGGTTACTTCTTCACATTTCTTGTTCGCATAAACAACTTTCCCTTTTTGATTAATAAAAATCATGTTAGGCGACTGCTCAGCAAGGATCCTAAACTTTTGTTCAGACTCTCTTATCTGATTCACTTTCAACTTCTGTTTAGTAACATCTAAAGCAATTTCAGTAGCACCAACAATTTTTCCAGTTTCATCTTTTATCACAGTTGCAACCAAACTCAGATAAACAACATTTCCATTCTTACTGTGAATCACCCTGTTATGAACAACCTGATCTTTACCGGTTTCAAAAATCTGTTTTACGCCACAGTTTGGACAAATTGAATCACCATATCCAAAAGTAGAATAACATTTCTTTCCGATCACATCACCAAAAATGTTAACCAAAACCTTGTTAGCGTAAACAACATCAAAATCTTTTGAAATAACAGACAAACCCGAACGAGTATTCTCAGTTACATTTTCTAACATTCTCTTTTGAAACTTCACGTCCTCTAGAGCCTTTTTTTGTTCAGTAATATCAACAATGTAACCATTCCATAGGATGCTGCCGTCAGAATGCTTTTCTGGCTTAGAACTACCTAGCATCCACCTAACAGGACCTCCGGGAAATTGAACACGAAACTCACTGCGCCATAGTTTAAGTTTTTCAGCAGAATCAACAATCGACTGCAAAACCCGATCTTTATCTTCTGCAAAAAGAACTTCTGTAATCGGAAACAAATCAGTTTTCACCTCGTCAGGGCTGCAACCAAAAACATCTTTAATTCCATCAGTAGAAAAAGGAACACAAAAACTGCCATCGGGACTCATTTTAAACTGATACAACATACCCGGAGTTTGCTCAGCAATTTTTTTAAGGCGATCTTCATGCTCTTTTAACATTTTCTCTGCTGCATTTTTATTAAAAATTTGTTTAACGTAATGGGACAATTCACCGTAGACGGTTTCAGGTTTCCCAATTTTGTTAATGTAATAATTTGCACCTAAATTCAACGCTTTTACAGCAACTTCTTCCCGACCTTTTCCGGTAAACAAAATAAACGGAGTATGATTATCGCTTTCCCTGAGTTGAGCTAAAAAAACTAACCCATCTTTTTCAGGCATCTGAAAATCTGAAACAATCACATCAAAATCTTGCTTCAAAACAAACTGCAAAGCTTCATTAACTGAACTAACAGAAGTGACTAGAATGTTTCCATCCAACTCTAAAATCTGCTTTGACGTATCCAAAAAATCTAAATCATCATCTACATGAAGAACCCGTATCGGCTTGAACGTGCTATTACTTAAACATGCTTGACGATTTTTGGTCAAACCAAAACCCCAACTAAAAACACAACGGCACTTAACAAAACAAACTAAACAATAAAGGGTTATGAATCCAAAATTAATATCAACATATTAACAAATGCTTAAAACAAAAGTTAACTTACAACCAACAAAAAAATGACTCAAACACCCATGCAAAAAATTGCACCCCAACTCTTCTTTTAAACAACCAAAACCGTTTCACAAACAAAAAAACAAAACTAAACTGGAGCAAACTTCAAGTTCGCACGGCCTTTAGCACAAACAAGCAACCGTTTCCGCTCGACCTCTTTGGTAATCAAATCCTTAAAGAAAGCTTTAGTTTCCAAATCTTCAGCTTCATCAACAATTTTTTGATACAAACCAAGTATCAAATTTTCAGCCCTAATATCTGACTCAATCATTTGTTTCAAGGTAAGATCGGATTTCCCGTCCCCCAAATCAGGAAAATCCCCCATTTTAACAACAAAATCCCCCAAATCCATGGCTTGAATAAATTTATCCAAAGCATTCTTTTTCAAATCATCTTTAAATTCAGAATTTTCTGCATTTATATATTGTTCAAGATACCTGACACTTGAACCAATTTCTTGTTTAATTGTTTTATTCAACAAATCAACAATCATAACAAACACAAATCAAATAATATATACTCAAACAAATATTAAAACCCTCACAAAATTCCAAACACTACATATTAACACCAAAATACTGCTTCAAAAAAAAACAAATCATCCAAAACAACACAATCCACGGACCACATGCTCAATTTTAACCAAAACAACGATGCCCCATAAACAACGTAATCAACATTTTTCGTAAACAATAAATTGGGTTCTGCCCCAAGATTGTTAAACTCTACCATAGGCGCTGAAAAAAAAATGAAAAAACTTTCAGGAAAAATACGCACAATAATGATTCCAGTACAAATTGCAGTAAGCATCTTGATATTATACCTGCTGTTCCAAAACGTAAATTTAACCGAAACATACTACATATTATCTCAAGTTAACATCCCAATTTTGCTCCTATCCACCATATTTTTCCTGCTAGCTTCTCTCGCCATCGGATTTGGACTGCATGCAGCATTAAAAAGCGTTAACTCTGCACCATCGATGAAAACTACTCAACTAGCAAACTTTGGAGGACAACTGCTTAGTGACATTACCCCCGCAAAATCAGGATACTTCGCAACCCCAGTGCTGCTTAACCAACTGGAAGAAGTTCCGTACGAAAAAGGGTTAATGAGCGTCATGTCAGTGGGAGCAATCAACTTTTTCATAAAAGCAATTTTTGCAACTACCGCTTTAGTTTACTTCATAAACCGTATTCCTATTGACCCAACAATGACTAACGCTATGCTGATTGGCATTGCCATACTGCTAGCAGCAGGAATAGGACTAACCGTACTTGTATGGACCAACTGCTTTAGCGAACTGCTGCTAAAACTAGCCAAAATCCCGGTAATAGGCAAACTAATCAAAAAACTATGCGAAATACGAACAATGTTCACCAAAGACAAAACAGGCATACAAAAATCAGCCGTAACCATCATTTTAACTGTAGTAGCTTCCATAATTTTCAGCGGAATCTCCTTATACATACTCGCCCAAGCCATGGGACTGACCCAACCCACTTTTCAAGACTTTTTTCTAATGGGACCATTAACTGCAGTATTCATGTACGTCCCAGTAACCTTCGCAGGCCTTGGACTGCAAGAAGCAGCATACGTATTCTTGCTAACAAACATAGGCGCCCCAATAGAAATCGCGTTGCCCTTTGCCCTTTTGATCAGAATATTAGCTGTAACCACGGACCTGATTGGATTGCCCCCATTGCTAAAAACCAGCACTGGAATATTCAAAAAACTCGACAAAAACTAACTCCAAAACACAGCCATTTTTTTTTTTAAAAAAAAGAAAGAAAATGGGATAAAAAATATTCCAACAGCTTGATGTCAGTCAGAATACGGCGCGTATCCAGCAGCAGCATTGAAAAGGTTACCCATGTCAAGGCGTATTTGCCCGGAACCTTTGCCTTTGGCGGTTAAAGCAGCGTAGGCATCTTCAGCAGTTACTGGAATCATGTCAAAGTATGCTTCAAGAATCTCATCTGTAATTCGAGGTTCACCTTCGTGGGGGACACTGTATCTGCCAGGGTTTTCTCCAAGATAAACAGCAATATTATGCTTCCAAAAACCAGGGGAAAGACCATCTGCCATGCATGGAATGGGTATTGTAAAGCCAGCTGCAATTAGGGTTCCGCTTGTTCCGCGACCGTAATAGCCTTCGGAATTTAGGGGTTCTTCATAACTGTAAACTGATTCTACTTGAACTGCAGCCCATTCATCTCCCACTTCAACAGTAACATCTGCAACATAAGTGTCCCAGGAAGCGCCATCAGCACCAACTAGGGGGTAATCGCCATCAGGATCACTGGCAGGATTAATCAAGTTGCCATCAGGACTAGGTGCTGGACTGACTCCAGTTTCTATCCAGATTTCATTAGGCCGATTATCATGTTCAGTTCCACCAGCTAACAAAGTCATTTTTGCATTGCGACTAACAGCAGCAGCATTGAAAGTAAAGGAGGTAACGCCACTATTTGGTCCCCGGGGGTCGGTCCAACCGAACCAGAAGTTATCTAAACCATCTAAAATAATTGCTTCAGCTGTCGGAAGGGCATCATTTTCGTAGACCACAATGAGGCCTGCTCCAAAGTTTACGGCAAAATCAACGCCTTCTACGGTGTAGCTGCTATCAGCAGCAGTTACAGCAGCAGTAACGTCAGCTACATAAACATACGAATAATCATCATCAAACCAAAGATCAGGGCCAAACGAATCGAGTACTGTAACCTGTGAACCTTCAAAATCAACTACAGCATCGCCACTACCCATTGGGCCATAACCTGACCAATACAAATAGGCAACAACTACTACAGAAGTGCCCGGATCAGGAATATTAAGAGTGATTACACCATCTGATTTATCGTGCAAACCAACACCTGCAGCAACAATGTCATATTTTCCGGTTGCTCTGAAGCGTTCATTGGTCAATGCAGCATCAGCAAACACTGAAGGAACTATTGTCCCCATCATTAACGCAGTTAACATTAAGAAAACTATCTGTTTTTTCATCTTCTTTATCTCCTACTAAAAACAAGTTAAGAGGATATTTAATAATTCAGGAAATTACCTCTATAAAAAAACCCAACTTTTAACCGAAAAAAACCAAATAAAAAGTTCAATACAATTAACAAAGAATCTGAAAAAACAAAAAACCTCAATAACTTTTTATACAATGCAACTGTTTAAACGCTATGCGCAATAAACTAAAAGGATTCCTTTCTTTCATTTCTTTTGAACGGGGAATAATGCTGTTCATGATAAACATGGGCGCAACATTTCTTATTGCTAAGAGTTCACATTTGCCTGACGCTGTTTATTTGGGAATTATTGCCTTTTTCTTATGGAGCGGAGTGGACGCTATAAACAACGTTTACGACGTTGACTTGGACGTAAAATCTGACCCCAAACGAGCAGAATACACAAAAAACCTTGGAAAACTAGGATTAGCCATATCTTTAGGGCTATTTGCGGTTACCCTGAGCCTGGGCGCAGCAACAGGAATACTATCAGTAGTAATGTTCATTTTCATAGGAATCTTCGCAGGCGTAATATATTCAGTCCCCCCGTTCCGGCTTAGGCAGACCATATACAAACCCATTGTTAACTTATCCGTAGGAGCAGTACCAGTTTTAATCGTAGCTGCCTTTTACAATGTTTTTTCAATTCAAATATTCGCTTTAATTTTGCTAATGGGAATATCCACTGCAGTAAACAGCTTATGGGAAGACTTAGCAGACTACAAATCCGACTTTACCGCCAAAGCCAAAACAACCCTGGTCGTATTAGGATTCAAACGAGGACTTTACTTGACCATAATCTTAGGATACAGCCTGATACCCCTGATGATAATAGTAGGAATACTATTCCAACTAAACACCATATATTTTGCAATTCTAGCCGCCCTTATCACCTTCATATCTATACGACTGATACAAAGCCGACAAATAATAACCGGAAAACCCAAACAAGAAACCATGCTAAAAGCAGGAGAATCCTTTGCTAGAGACTTTGTAATCGTAGCGCTGGTTCACACCACAAACCTGATGATAAGCGGATATCTAACATTTCAACCAATCATAACAGTATAAAAAACTCCCAAAAAACGAATTCTCGAACAATTAATAAACACCTGTGAAAACTAATTTTTCAAGGTGAAATTTTATAATGAGCAAAACTTCTGAAAACCTGAAAAATGCTTTTGCTGGGGAATCCCAGGCTAACCGAACATATTTGGCCTTTGCTAAAAAAGCAGAAAAAGACGGACAGCCCCAAATCGCTAAACTTTTCAGGGCAGCAGCTAAAGCAGAAACGGTTCATGCTTTGAACCATTTAGAAATAATCGGAAAAACAAAATCCACTTTAGAAAACTTGCAAACAGCAGTTTCAGGGGAAACCTTTGAGTTTGACGAAATGTACCCAAACTACATTGAAACCGCCAAACAAGAAGGAAACAAAAAAGCAGAATGGAGCTTTAACATCGCTAACCAAGTTGAACAGATCCATGCTACCCTGTTCTCTAAAGCTATTGAAGCGCTGCAAAACAAAACCGAACTAAAAGACAATGACTACTACGTATGTGAAGTATGCGGCAACACCGTAGAGGGCTCAGCGCCTGAAAAATGCCCAATATGCGGAGTTTCAAAAGAACGATTCGAAAGAATCTGCTAACTGTTGTTCCCAAAAAATTTAGCTTTCAATAATTAATGCAACAAATACAAGAGATAAAAAATTTCGTTAATTGTTCGCTACTGCCCGGAAACTGCAGTAGTGAACAACTCATCATGTTTTTGCTGGCTAATTTTTTTAACATAAGGCGCAGGGTTTACTGAACGCTGAGTGATTAAGCGTTGTTGTATGAATTTGTAGCCGCAGTCGCATTTGAATCCAATAATTTCATCATTTTCTTTTATTAGGCCATGAATACGGGTTGATTTGCATCCACTTTGTTGCTTGTGAATTTTCCAAGTTAAAGCCAAATCATCTATAGTTAAAGGCTGAACAGTTTTTGCTTTGAAAAAATACCATACTAAATATGTGCCTAGTGCTATCCAAAAACCAAAAGCTAACAAATCTAACATGTTAATCAACATCCATTATTTTTTCATAAATACAATCAGTTAGGTTAAGCCCTTCCCCCAGCAACAGGTTTTCTACAGTGAAACCTAATCTTTGCAGAATAGAAACCCGAATCTACTTCAAGCAACGTTAGCTTTTCCACGGTATCCACTTACCACCCAACTATGGCTTATTTTGCCAAAAATTACATCAGCAAAAGCAGATTTTAAGTTGTATGAAAGCTTGGTATGAATTAACATTAACTATTCCCATTCCGATTTAGAATCAGATTAAAACATCGAAAACTTCCCAAACAAACAATTCCACAAAATTGAGCAAAAACACTACCCAAACAGAAAAAGGGCTGCAAGGGAATTAATGCAGAACCATTAGGCTTGAATTCTTTCTTTTTTAAGTGCCTTGCGGAAAGTTTTGCCACAGTCGTTACATTTGTATAAGCCAATTGTTAGTTTGAGCCGTTCACCTGATTTGCTTGGACGCCCAGTCATTTCCCAGCTTTTAGTTAGGTTCGTCAAAGATTGACAATCGGGACATTCTGCAACCTCTGGATTCTTTAATGCATTAAGCAATTCAGCTCTAAGAGTCTCCCCGGTGCTCTGGATGCTTGCTAGCCTGTCTGCAAGTTGAGTTTCTTTGAACACGTCTTGGATCCACCGGGCAAAATCGCCTCTGTTTTGGTGGAACTCTAAAGAATCAGTTGGAACTTTTGCAACCTTCTTTTTTAACTCGTCAATGTTGAAAGCAGCTTCAAAAAGTGGCTTATTGAAAGCTTCGTAGAAATAGAATCCCCATTCTGAAGTGACCTTTTCGTCTTGCTCCACTGGAATATTCAATTTCGGCAGGTCTCCACAGTCCTTTTTATATTCCGCGAGAAGGCACTTAACTGTTTCCTCCCAATTTTTTGCGTTCATTCTTCGATAATACATGGTTTCACGTTTGCGGGGATCATCTGAAAAGTTGGTTTCAAGATATCGAGTAAAGGTTTCACGAAGATCTGAACTACCTCCTAGATAGATCAGGTTTCGGTTTTCATCGTAAAAAGCGTAGACACCAGTCTCGTTTGGAACACCTTTTGCTCGTTCTCCCCATAAATACAGGTTACCTAGGATTGGCATCTTAAATCAACTAAAATATTATGTTACGGCATATTTATGAAGCCTTTGGCGATTTTTTTGACAAAAAAGCTTCGCAAATACAATATAAACAAAAAAACCAATTGATTTGTCACCTAATCCAGCTTACTGCGCATTCATGTGCCCTTTGGGAAACAAAAACAACATTTTTGCTAACTAAATCTTTTTGCTTTAATCTGCTAAACTCGAAACAGTTACGCGGGAACCAAACAGGCAGTCAGTTTCTCGGAAACCCCTACGTGCAAGGTTTTACGATTCTCGTAAGTTACATGAAAAATTTCAGCGTCTGGTCTTCCTTTAAGGTTCTCAACAAGAGGATGCTTACTTTTACAATGAATAGTCGCCAAGAACGGTTTGTTGGATTCAATAGCTTGAACCAAAGCTGCACTAAAAGCAGTTGAAGAAAGCTCCATGGGGCCAACCTCATCAATTGCAATTACATCTCCATGTTGAATAGCTTCAACAATTGCACTTGCACCTAACACGTCTAGGTCAACCAAGTTAACCGTGTATTTGCTGATTTTAGGACCTTGAAACTGATTTATGTGCGCTAACCATCCTTTTTGTCCAGTGGACAAATCCATTATTTCAAAACCTACTCGCGAACCACCTTCCCGGATGTCGGCGCTAAGCATGCCACCGATTTTAAGACCTTTCTGTTTAAGACTATTTACTATCCGATGGAATACACTTGACTTTCCAATACATGGAGGCCCCGTTAGAAGTATAATCCTTTTCAATGTTGCCTACCCCAACAACAATAGACTTAACTCTAATATGTACTTGTAACAATAAAAAATTTGGCGTGCACAGGAGTCATGAAACTTGGAGTTTGGGTTCCCCACTGAAAAAATACAAGAAGGCAAAACAGCAATAATAGTGCCCAAACTTAGTGCTTACACAAAAAAAGCCTCAGATTACGCCCCATCCAAGGCTCCAGTTTTCTATAACCCAGTAATGGAACTTAACCGAGACTTTGCAGTTGTCGCACTTCAGGCTTTCCAAAGAATGGCTGAACGGGAACTGTACGTTTCTGAACCCATGACCGGATGCGGATTACGGGGCACAAGAATTGCAGTCGAAGTGGAAGGAATCCAAAAAGTAGTCGTTAACGACATTAACCCCCTTGCTACAAAGATTGCTAAATATAATGCAGAAATCAACCAAGTTTCAAAAGTTTTCGAAACAGCAACTGAAGACGCTAACCTTTTTCTCACTAAACATGCTGCACCTAAACAAAGGTTCGATTACGTTGACGTTGACCCTTTTGGCACCCCTGTTCCGTACATGGATTCTGCATTACGGTCCTTACGTAATGGAGGAATGATTGCATTAACTGCAACAGACATGGCTCCGTTATGTGGAGTTCATCCCCGGGCATGTTTACGAAAATATGGCGGAGTTCCGTTGCGAACAGAATACTGTCACGAACTGGCGGTACGCTTAGTTTCTGGATGCTTAGTGATGATGGCTGCAAAACACGAAACCGGAATCAACGTAGTATTCAGCCACAGCAACGACCATTATGTTCGAGTCTATGCAACCTTAAAAAACGGCGCCAAAGTCTCAGACAACAGCATAAAACAAATGGGATACATTTTACATTGCTTTTCATGCCTTCACCGAGAACCATCCCCAGGAATAACTGCCTCAATAAAACATGCATGCCCAAACTGTGGAAACAAAATGAACGTTGCAGGTCCGTTATGGCTCGGTAGAATTGTGGACAAAACCTTTTGCTCATCAATGCTTAAGGAAATGGAACAAAGAAACCTTCGACAACAAAAACGGCTTCTAAAGATGTTAAACTTGCTTCAAAACGAAGCTGAAGCACCAATAACTTACTATCGCGTGGACTACATCTGTGATAAATTGAATTTACCGGTTCCACCTCAAATTAAGGTCCTAGAAAAATTGAATGAAAAGGGATACCAAGCTGTTTTAACCCATTTTAACAGCAGGGGATTCAAAACAAATGCGCCATCAGATAAAGTGACTGAAATCGTAACAAAACTTGTAACGTAATACTTCATTGAAAAAATAAAATAACATCATCTGGGTATACCTCAAGTGTTTGGTGCATAATGTTGAAAACATCGTTACACGTTTTACTGTTCACCTTCTGGATGTGTACCGTGGTGTTCTCAGCACCGATTTTTGGGTTACCTGTAAACCAAGAGGTGCCCGTTACAAATCAACTGCAGGTCAATACAATTTCTGAAGGATACATTCTGTCAACAGATTCTAATTACGAAACATATGACCGCTATTATATAGAAAACGAAAAACTTTACGTATGGGTTTGGTCTTCAAAGTTAGACCCATACAACATTGGTGACCATTATTGTCAACTCACTTTGGACAAGTATGTGCACAAATTTTACCTTAACTATGACCAGAACATGAGCCAACCCAACTCTTTCACTGGTTCCTTTGACTTGTCGCGGTTAGAAAAATCAGGGGACTGGGCGGTTCAAATCTATTTGCGGACCTCACCACCTAAGCCAGAAACCTTTGAAGAAAACGATGTAATTCACGTTTTAGAGCAAGCTCCACAGACGCATCTGTTGACTGTTTCTTCATTGCCGATTTCCGATGTTATTTTCACCTTGAATGGGACAAATTGGATAACACAATTTTCCAGTTCGGTAAAAGAAGCAGCATATACTATTGTAATGCCCCCAAACGTAACTGTTAACAAAAAAACTTACGACTTTCTTGAATGGGAAAATGGAGCAACTTTACAAACCAGAACAATAAACCTGACTGATGATAGATTTGTTACAGCATATTATGTTGCTCAAAATGAAACGTTTAGTTCAACAATTACCGGAATAGTTACAGATAATCTGGGAAATCCAATCCCATCTGCAAAAGTCACAATTATAGAAACCAAAAATTTTACTTTCACTGTTTCAGATCCTGCTGGACAATACTTGTTTGAAAATCTATCTGAAGGCATTTACACCCTTAAAGTAGAAGCTGAAGGATACAACACAACTCTAACTGCTCTTGCTGTGGAACCCAATAACGATCATACACAAAATTTTGCACTAAGTTCAGCAACAACAAAAGACGAAGGCGGAGAATTAGAAGCATGGCAAATTGGCTTAGTTGTTCTGACATTGATTGGAGCAACTATGTTACTAATGTTGTGGAGAAGCCGAAAAAGATTCATGAAAAAAATCAAAAAAACAGAATACAAAAAGAGCCTCGAAAAAGTTAGATTAAATGCGAGTCTACAAGAGTTGAAAGACCTTCGTCAGAAAGGGCTCTTGAGTGAAAAAGCCTACGAAGAAATGCAAAAACAGTTGAAAGAAGACCTTGCAAAAATTATGGAAACAAAAAATTAATTGTCTAAACCAAGCAATGTAACTAATTCAATCTGGTCCTGCAGTTGATTAACCACGTTTCTAAAAACTGTTTGATATTCCCTGCGCATGGTTTGGTAAATTGATTCACTGATTTTTCCTTGGGCTAAATCGTCGTCAAGTTTGTTTAATACCTTGCTTAAGCTTGTTTTTTGAACCTGCAAAGACAACAGCTGGGTTGGCACTGGAAAACATTCTCGTGGCAACTCAATAACAGGTCCTATGGCTTCTCTGATTTTTTCACCAGAACTTGATTCAACAGTTTGCATTTCTTGGAAACGATATGCAGCAAGCAAGAAACGGACGTCTTTTTTTCCAAGATTAAGTTTTTCGACTATTCCTGACGGAATTAAAGTTTTTTTGAGTAGTTGCCGTACAATATCCATTTCACGTTTAGTTACTGTATCATACATATCGCCAACAATTTCTCGAAGTTTAACAGGTTCACGTTTTTCATAGATTTTCTTTGCCAGGGACAAAAGTATCTTGTGTACAAGAAGTTCTTCTTGTTTCTCAGTTGGTTGTTTAACGTACTTGGCTGATTTTTCTGAAACTGGATTGACACGTAACAAACGTTGAACTAACTCTTTTTCCCATGACATTTTGTTGCAACCTAATCAGAGCGGTTCGTATGATGCTAACTCAATTGATATCAAAAGAGAACCGACATAAAGCTTTCCATAACCCAAAGGAAGTAAAAATGATGAAGAAAACTAAAGCAATAATCATGCTTGCCCTGATTTCATTATCTTTAGTAACAGTGTTTTCAATACCAATTCACGCTGTTACTGTAACAGATGTTAATCCTGCCCAAGGACCCGTGGGAACCGAAGTTAGAGTAATCGGAGAAATAGATACCATGGGAGGAGCATACAGCATCTGGTTTGACCTAGACGGCAACGGAACAGCAGTTGGAGACACCCTCGTAAAGACGGGCAATGCTCCAGCGGGTTCGTATGCAATTAACACTACCTTTGTTGTTCCTTCTTGTGCAGGCACTGACGCTGGAGAAGAATACACAATCAGCTTACAGGACAACTCAACAGAAGTAAGCCACGACGGCACATTTACTGTGCAAACCTCACGAACTTTAACAGTTCCAGATTACGTCCAAGAAGGCGACTTGGTCACAATCAAAATTGCAGTAACCGGGGGAACATCCTACACTGTAAACAACTTTACAGTTGCAGTTACCGACCCAGCAGCAACAACCACCATGAACTATAACGTTTCTTTTACAACCGACAATTACGGGGCTGGATACAACATAACAGAATTTCCAATAGACTACTCCATTGGATCTACTTCCAACTACACAGGAACTTACACAGTAGTTGCTAATCGGACACTTCCAGGAGAAATCACAAACGCTTCAACTGCAACTTTTGTGGTAGGTTTGACAGACGCCCAATACTATAACAGGTTTGAAAATGTTAACCTGAAAACTTCAGGTTGGGCAGTTAACCAAAACATTACAGTTACAATAAAGAATCCCTCAATGGAAAACGTTAAAGTTTGGGAAAACGTGAACGCAACCGACGGAACATGGACAGGAGACTGGACAATTCCAGTTGATGCCCCACAGGGAACCTACACCGTGGAAGCAGTAAACGACACAGGATTAGACAAAACTGTAGCGTCCCTTCAAACATTCACTGTTCAGTCCGCTAGCTTGAAAGTTATGGTTACTGAACAACCAGCAACCAGTTACATGCGAACCCAAACCGTAACTGCAAAAATCAACATCACTTATCCAGACAACAGCTTCTATACCGCAATAGACCTTGGCGAAATACAAGTCGGGGTTTATCAAGACGTAAACAACGTAGCCAACGTGACCTTAACTGCAGAAGATTTCAACGCAACAACCAACGAATGGATAATCAGCTGGATTAGCTCTTGGAACGCAACCCTAGCAGACGATTACCAATTTGTGGTAAAAGCCAACGAAATCGTTGACGCAAACAACCCAAACAAAGGACCATTAACAGACGTTTCCACAGGCAGTTTTGAATTGCAGGCAGCTTCTTTGAACATCGACTCAATTAACACCACAATGACCTCTTATGTTCAAGAAGTTGTTACAGCTTACTTTACCGCCATGTATCAAGACGGAACTCCAGTCATCACGGGTAGTGCACCAATCAACATGACTATGGCCAACGGAACAAGCACAATACTAACAGCAACTTATATTCCAGCAAACAGCAGATTCGAAGCCCAATACAGCCTAAACACAGAATCCCCCTTGGGAACATGGACTGCACTACTAGAAGCCCAAAACCTAGAAGACAACGAAGGAAACACAGGTCCAACAGAAGACAAAACAACAACCTTCACCGTTACAAAAGAAACAGCCCCTGAAGAAGAAGTAGCAGTAAACGTAAAAATCACACCCCAATCCCTTAACATGAAAAGCAAAGGCAAATGGGTCATGGTTCACATCAAAGTCACAGGGGCTAGCCCATCGGATGTAGACCTTTCTACAATTCTACTTGACGGGGTAATTGAAGCCCAAGAAAGCAAAGTCTGCGGTGAAGGCCAAGTATTACTAAAATTCAACAGAGCAGAAATACAAAATCACATAAAAAACAACTACGAAAATTCAAACAAATTCAGTAACGTAGAACTCACAATCTCAGGAGAAGTAGATGGACAAACCTTCGAAGACACCAACAGCATCAAAGTGAAAAAATAAACTACAAAAACCATGGGCAGAACAAACTGTTCTTGCCCCAAAATTTCTTTTTTTAAAAGTTATAATCCGAGTTTTTCGTAAATTCTTTGTTTTTTACATTCAGCATTGTTTTGCACAGCATCAAAGAGATTATTTCCGTGAGAATCAATGGCTACAATTAGGGGTCCAAAGTCTTTCACTTCTAGTGTCCACAGGGCTTCGGGCATGCCAAGGTCAAGCCATTCGACGTTTTTGACTTGTTTTATGGCTTTGGCTGCCAGAATTGCGGCACCTCCAGTGAATGCTCCGTAAACTGCGCCATATTTTTTCATAGCATCAACGGTTTTTTTGCCCATGCCTCCTTTGCCGATTACTACACGCACTTTGAAGTTCTTTAGAAAATCTGCTGTAAAGGGTTCCATGCGGGAACTTGTGGTTGGACCAGCAGCAACAACGGTCCATTCGTCGTTGACTTTTTTGACTATGGGTCCACAATGAAAAATTGCCAAGCCATCCAAGTTTATAGGCAGTTGTTTTTGGTTATTATAATAGTCGAGTGTTCGTTTGTGGGCTGAATCCCTTGCAGTGACTACGGTTCCAGTAAGGTAGATTACGTCGTTTACTTTGAGGTTTCGGACTTGTTCTTCGGAGATTGGAGTTTTAAATTTGTAAACTGCCATGAATTATGTCACCTTGTGGGTTAGATACTCAACTTTTCCGTCAGAATCTATTCGGGCGGTGGCTCTTCGGGCTGCCCAGCATTGCACAACTACTGCTACAGGATACGATGCAGGATGCCGATAGGCGTAATCAAGTTTAACACCCAAAACGGTTGTTTTTCCGCCTAATCCCATGGGTCCAATACCTGTAGAGTTCACAGCTTCTAGGAGTTCTTGTTCTAGTTTAGCCAATTCAGGGTCAGGGTTTGCCTGATTTATTGGGGTTAACAGGGCTTTTTTGGCAAGTTTCATGGCAATATCAGCTCCCCCCCCAACGGCTACCCCTAAAACGGTAGGAGGACAAGGTTTGGCTCCCGCCTTGATTACGGTGTCTACGACAAATTTTTTGAGACCTTTAACCCCTTCACTGGGACTGAGCATTCCCAAAGCTGAAACGTTTTCTGAACCTCCGCCTTTGGGCAAAACTGTAATTTCTAGGCTGTTTCCCGGAACAATTTCCCAGTTAATGAATGGAACATATCTACCAGTGTTGTCTCCAGTGTTTTTTTGGGTGAAAGGATTAACAGCATTTGGCCGCAAAGGAATTTCTTTAGTTGCCCGCAAGGTAGCATTAAGCAGGGCAGACTCAATTATGTCCAATCCACATATCTCGTTTCCTGCTTTGACGTAAAAAATTATTATTCCCGTATCTTGGCACATGGGAGCGCACGTTTTTTCTGCTAACTCAATGTTGTCCAGTATTGCTTTAAGCTGAGATTTCGCAACAGAAGTTTCTTGCGAATATGCCCGTTCCAAAGATTCTTTGACATCTGAAGGTAGTTTGGTGACCGCCAGTTGCAAAAGTTTAACGGCTACGTTTTCCACAACTTGTTCTGGCACTAAAATTGTCTACATCCTCTGAACAGAAAAGTTAGAAGAACACTCCTTATACTTTTTGCTACAAAAGAAATTGTTGTTAATCAAACATTTTATCAGTTATATAGTCTAAACTTAAATATACACTTAGCCAATGCATGTAAATCTGGAACTGACACCCCAAAATGACCGAAGAAACGCCCAAAAAAAATAAAAAATTCGAAACTTTAGAAGACCTTGGCCTAGGAACAACCATGGCAAAAAAACTTCGGGAAATGGGGTTGAACACGGTAGAATCTCTTGGAATGGCTACTGTCAAAGAACTTGAGCAAATAGGAATCAACAAAAAAACCGCCAACGAATTAATCCGTAAAGCCCGTTTAAGCATGCCTTTTCAGTTCATCAGGGGTGATGAACTAGTAAAAATGCGCAAAAACATTTTACAGTTAACAACTGGAAGCAAAATGCTTGACAAACTCTTGGGGGGCGGCATTGAATCCCAGTCAATTACAGAATTTTACGGAGAATACGGAAGCGGAAAAAGCCAGATTTGCCACCAGTTGTGCGTGAATGTTCAATTGCCCCCTGAACAAGGGGGTTTAGGTGGTGCCTCTCTGTATATCGATACCGAAAATACATTCAGGACTGAACGAATTTTTCAGATGGCAAAAAATTTTGGGTTAGACCCCGAAGAAACTATCCGGAACATAATTTATGCAGAAGCTTTTACGTCAGATCATCAGATGTTCTTGTTAGAAAACGCAGATAAAATAATCAAAGAAAACGGAATCCGACTGATTGTTGTGGATTCGTTGACTTCCCATTTTAGAAGTGAATATATGGGCAGAGAAATGCTTCAAGAACGCCAACAAAAACTAAACAAACACATGCACATGCTGATTCGCTTATCCCGAGCATTTAATGCTGTGGCTGTAGTAACAAATCAGGTTATGTCTAAACCTGACGTATTCTTCGGAGAAGCAGTGCATCCCGTGGGCGGACACATAGTTGCCCATACTAGTCACACACGGGTTTTTCTACGAAAATCTGCCCGTGGACCAGTAAGAATCGCACGTCTAGTTTCAAGCCCCCACCTACCCGAGGGCGAAGGAGTTTTCAAAGTTACCGAAAGAGGAATAGAGGACGTTAACACAAATGATGGAGAGAATTAACTAAAATGCCGATTTCGAAAGTTTTCGTAGTAAGGTTTGTGCAGCTGTTAAAAGGGCGACGTTTTGCAGAAGCTGAACGAGTTCTTGAGAGAATAAAAGAAAGCACAAACACAACAGAATGGAACAGCGGATACATCCATGCTTTAGATGGAATACTTCTTACCCAGAAATCAAGCGATTCATATGCTTTTTTGGCTAATATCGACTTAGATGATGAAAAAACCCTAAGAAAAAGCCGAAAAGAGTTCTTAAAAGAATACAAAAACAAGGTTCACCAAGATTTCGACCGGGGATTTTATGCAGCATGGGCAGATTTCACCCTTATCGCAGTAAGGGAAATCACAAACAAAGAAGCAAAAGAACCCACACCAGAAATTGAAGAAAAAAGCGCTGAGATAGAACAATAAACGAGTTAAAAAAATTAGGTTTCGTCAAATAAAATGACGAAATTTGAATTAATGTTTTTTAGCCTCAATTATTGCCCGGCATTTGTCTGCGAATTCACACCAGTCTAAACAAGACTGCACTTTTTCGGGTCTGCTTACTGTTTGTCCGCAGATATCGCATTCTGCTGTTTCTTCGTCGCTCCAGATTTCTACTGTTCCAGCGCAGTTTGGGCACTGGATGAATTCAGGTTTAGGGCGAAGAAAATTTTTGATTCCCGGACAAGTTTCGGGGGATTTTTCCATTTTTTAATTCTCCTAATTATTTGATTGTGAAAGGATTTCTCCTTTAATGCTGATTGTTTTTTGGCTTAACGGGACATGTTTTCCAGAAAGTTCCATGGCTTCTTCAACCAGCCGTTTTAATCCGAAACAGCAGGGAACTTCCATGTTCACCACGGTAACGCTTTGTATGTTTGCGGTGCGGAAAATTTCAGCTAACTTGTTACGGTAAAGGCTTACATCGTCTAGTTTAGGGCATCCTACGGTAAGAACCTTGTTTTGTAACATGTCTTGATGAAAATTTGCGTACGCAAAGGGAACACAGTCTGCAGCTATTAGCAAATCTGCATTTTTAAGGAAAGGCGCATATGGGGGCAACAGTTTGAGTTGCACTGGCCACGTAGTTAAGCTTGATTTTTGCTTTGCTGTAACTGCTTTAGTTGGCTGTTGGGTATCAAATTGCATCGGTTGTGCAGACGGGCAACCAATAGGTTGATCAGGTGTAGTTGAAGTTTTTTTGGTTGCTTGAACATGTTCTTGAGCTGCTTCTTCGTCAAATTGGTCAGCCTCTCGTTGAATTATGGTTATAGCGTCTTGGGGGCATTTTCCCAAACATGCTCCTAGTCCGTCGCAGTACATATCTTTGACGAGCCGGGCTTTTCCGTCAATTATTTGGATCGCTCCTTCAGCACATGCTGGTATGCATAGCCCACAGCCGTTGCATTTTTTTTCGTCTATTTGAACGATGTTTCTTAGAACCATCTTTGTTTTTCTCCCTGTTTTTAGCTCCTCACGAAATACCATGGTTTGTTTAGTTGTTCGTAAGCAATGAATGTTACTTCAGGCTTTTTTGGTTGATTGCTGGTAATGTAAACTGAATCTCCAATTGCAAGATGTTCTTTAATTTTTTTAAAATCTATCTCGTTTACTTCGACAGCTTTTATCTCTTGATTGTCGTTATTTTTTAGGAAGAACACTTGAAAAGCAGGTTGTTTTTTATCATTTTTTATGACGGTTTTCATCATTTGTGTTCCTCCTTTATTTGTTAACTCATCACTTTAATTGAAACAAACTTCATATGAATATATATTCATATGATATTTATAAGCGTTTTGTCAACCTAAACCAGTTCCACAAAATATATAACGGTGTTATAAACATATTAATTTACCGCAAAGGTTGATGTTTTATGACCGAAAAAAAGAAAATGGCATTAGTCATACACAGCGGCACCGTAGACAAACTATTTTGTGCCTTCACATTAGCTTCCACAGCAGCAATCATGGACATGGAAGTGCACCTTTACTTCACGTTTTGGGGACTGAACATGCTCAAACAAGGAGCCATGGACAAAGCTGGACTTTCTGCAACATACAAAGAATACGAACCAATGATGCAAACCAAACTCAAAGAAATGAACTACCCCACCCCCTACGAAATGCTCAAACGTATGAAAGCAACCGGAAACGTCAAAATCTACGCCTGTAGCCCAACCATGGAAATGTTCGGAGTGACAAAAGAAACCCTCATCCCAGAAGTCGACAAAATCGCAGGGGCAACAGCTTTCCTAGACATAGCAGCAGACGCAGACATCTCAATGGTAATATAAAATTTAAATGAAAACAACAACCCCTATTCTTTTTTTAGATGTTCAAAATAAACACCATAAACGCAACCTGCATTTTATGGTCTATTATGGATTTTTACTGCCTTTTGCAGTCGATCTGGACGTAATCTAACCCCATTTTCTTGCTTTATTGTGAAAAACACTTATATTTTTTCAAAAATTTTTTTGTACCGCACAGGAAAATAAAATTTCTGTAAACTATTTAGCCACCCAACGACCATTAGATAATATCAATTTTGCATGTTAACGAGGTTTTAGTAGTGACAAAAACCCCTGTATTGTGGTTACCCTGGAATCCTGAATCACTGCAGACGGCAAAACAGGCAGATAAACCAATTTTGTTAGACATCAGTGCAGTGTGGTGCCATTGGTGCCATGTTATGGACGAAAAAACGTATTCTGACCGCACAGTTGCTAAATTAATTAACGACAAGTTTGTTCCCATCCGAGTGGACCGTGACCAGCGCCCTGATATCGATAAACGATACAACATGGGAGGATGGCCTAGCACAGTTTTTTTGACCCCAGAAGGGGAAATCCTGACTGGCGGCACTTATATTCCGGCGTTGCAGATGGCAACGATGCTGGATTATGTTAGCGAATTGTACCAAAACAACAAGGATGATTTATTAAAGAAAATACAAGAACAAAAAAACGAGCAAACAACTCAGTATCCTGTAACTCCAGATGCAGGCAACGAAGAGTTACCTTTGGTTATTGATGATTTACTTTTAGATATTGCTTCAAGGTTTGATTCCGTCCATGGAGGGTTTGGAGAAGCTCCAAAGTTTCCCCACAGCGAAGCCCTGAGGTTAGCTTTGTTAGAACATTTTCTTCGGGGTCATGAAGCTTTGTTAACAATCGTTAAAAAAACCCTTAGTGCAATGGCTGATGGGGGCATCTACGACAAAGAGGAAAATGGATTTTTCCGTTATTCCACAACTCGGGATTGGCGTATGCCCCATTACGAAAAAATGTGTGAAGACAACGCTAAACTTTTGGTCAACTACTTAGAAGCGTTTCAAGTTACAGGCGAACAAAAATTCAAAGAAACTGCCCACGGAATTTTAACATATGTCACCAGCAAATTAAGTGACCAACAAAACGGGGGATTCTACGGCAGCCAAGACGCTGACGAAATATATTATAAATTGAATTTGTTTGAACGCCAAACCAAGACCCCACCGACAATTGACAAAACCTTGTTTGTAAATTGGAATGCCATGATGGCTTCTTCGTATTTGCTCGCTTCGGTGGTTCTTGAAGAGCCAACATATGAAAAGTATGCTTTAAAGACTGTAAATATGTTGTTAGAAACGGCTTTCAGTCCGAAAGAAGGAATGAGCCACTTCATTATTGATAAAAAAGCCAATCTTTCAGGTCTTTTAACCGATCAAGTGTTTATGCTAAAATGTTTGATTGACTGCTATCAATTTACTGCTGATCGAAAGTTTTTGGCTTATGCACAAAAGCTTGCCCAGTTCATGATGGAAAAACTTTGGGATTCATCGGGTGGTTTCTACGATAAACCCAAAGATCCAAATGCTTTTGGGGCATTGAAAAGGTCGGATAAACCTTTGGAAGAAAACAGTGTAGCATCAGAAGCATTTTTAAGGCTTTATCAGTTAACAGGCAACACAAAATTTTTGGAAGTAGCCAAAAAAAGTTTGGAACAATTTGTTTCAGTTGCTAAAAAGTATGGGTTCATGGCCTCCGGATATGGCTTAGCGGTTGAGTTGTATCTTCGTCCCGTTCAAGTGCACATAATCGGTGACATTAAAGATTCTCAAACCCAGAAATTAAGAAAACAAAGTCTGAAAACCTATAACCCCCTAAAAACTATTGAAACAATACACCCCATTTTAGATGGCGACCGGTTGAAAGTTTTGAGTTATCCCATACCCAAAAAGGCAACAGCCTACGTGTGTTCAGAAGGAAAATGCACTTCAACAACAAATCCCAATGAAATTACTGATAAGATAAGGGCGTAATCGCTGTGGTCGAACAAACATTTAATGAAACAGAGCAGGACAAAAAAGAAAGAACTGAAAAAATTATCGAAATACTAGAAAAAGAATACCCCGAAGCAAAGACGTCTTTGTATTACCAGAATCCTCTTGAAATTTTGGTTGCTACGATTCTTTCTGCCCAATGTACAGACAAACGGGTGAATATTGTTACAAAATCGCTGTTCAAGAAGTATCGAACAGCACAAGATTACGCGAATGCTGATTTATCTGAACTTGAACAAGACATCAAATCCACGGGTTTTTACCGAAATAAAGCAAAAAATATTAAAAAAACGGGTTGGATGCTCGTAGAAAAATATGATTCTAAAGTTCCCCAGACAATGGAAGAGTTAATTAAACTTCCAGGGGTCGCTCGAAAAACTGCTAACATAGTTTTGTCAAACGCTTACGGAGTTATTGTAGGAATCGCTGTAGATACTCACGTTCGCAGAATTGCTAAACGGCTTGGGTTAACTTTAAACACCAATCCCGACAAAATTGAAGCAGACCTAATGCAGATTGTTCCCAAAGAATACTGGAAACGGGTAACTAACCTGATAATATTTCATGGAAGAAAAGTCTGCACTGCAAGAAACCCCAAATGCAACCTGTGCAGCTTGAACAAGCTTTGTCCTTCAGCGTTTAATATCTAGCAACAATCCGACGGAAGTCTCCCGGTCAGTAATAGTTTATCCTTTTGTGTTGATGTTTAGTAACGTTTGTTTTATTTCAGTGTCAAATACAACAGGATTACCAGGGACAAAGTAGTAAACAGTTCTGGAATCATTGCAAATGGACCTAAACCGAAAGCGTAGTAACCAAAAATCCATTGAATCAAAGGATTAGACGTAAGGGCATACAACAGCAAAGTCAACGAAAAGACTATCAATCCTAATGTAAATTCTGATTTTAATTTTAAGTACATATCAACGTATTCTGCCAGTAAGAAAATTAACAGCGTAGCATTTATTGACGAAAAAATTGTTTGGACTTTATAGTATAATTCGATATCTCCGACATAAGTGTAATTCTTTCCAGTTGTTATGCGGTTAAAAGGAACTGGTCGAGAATCAAAGATAGAAATGGGGCTGCTCCCAAAACGGGAGGACGCCAAATAGTCCGCAAACAATGCTACCACTAACAATAAGGCGAAGATTATCCAGATTTTAACGAATTTGTTCATTTGTAGCTTCACTTCTTTTTCTCCCTTTTTTGTTTTTTCCATAATTTATTCACAATCTCCTCGAATAAACTGAAATTTTCTTCCAAATCAACAGACAAAAAATACGTGTTAGCGTATCCGTCCCCTGTGGAAGTGATTAACCTGTTTTTTTCTAAAACTTTCAGGTGATGCCGTATTGTTCGGTAATCCATTTCAACTGAAGCTGCCAATTGGTTCGCATTCTGAGGTTGCTCATGCAGGATTTCAATTATCTTTGCACGAGTTAATCCACCCCTACTTCCTGCAATAAGCCAACCAAGCAAGTACTTCAAAGGGCGGACCCGAACAGACATCAATAGTTCCTCCAAAAAAACCAGAGTTTAATCGAGATGACTTGAAATAGTAATAGCTGAAAATTTGCTGTTTTATTTTTTGTGACCTTGGAAAACAAATTCAATTTGTTGCTTTTAAGTTCCAAGGCAAACAGTTTTTTCCACCACATAATCAAAGGCGTGAAAAGTTAAATTTAACTAAATTCGGTGTTTGAACTGGAAACAAAAAGTCCACTTATTATTGCAAACAAGAACACTGTTACTTCAGCAAACATCAGTATTGATCTAACATCAAAGGAATACGAATACGAAGGCGTAAATACATAGATTACAAACACTGCAAGTATAAGGGAAAGGATTCCGATCATAGAAAATTTGAAGTTAGTCTTTTTTAGCATGAACATTCCGCTTGCCATTGCACATATGGAGCAGATGATAGAAACAGCTCCAAAGACTAAGAATCCTTGCAAGTCTGAGGGCAAAACAGTTGAACCAAAATAATCAACCAAAGAAGCATACTGGTATAATCCAACATAACCAACACTGGCAATGAAAGCTGCAGAAATTAAGGTTAAAATCGCTGCAGCAAAAACCAAATCTGGTTGTTTATGTTGCAGTTGAACTGAATTTGATTGTTTTTCGTCATTTTCAGTTAAAACAAATTTGCTGCAGTCCGGGCAAACTTCATTTTCGTCAATAATAACGTCTTTTCCACAATTTGGACAAATCAATAGGTACACAACCACTTTTCAGCTTTGAATTTTGGCGGGATGGTAAAAAATTCACAAGAGTGAATATTTAAGGTTATTTCAGAATTGAAGAGAAAATACGAAATTAATCGCAAACCAATAGGTGTTTTTTAGAATTTTTATTTTTCCAGTGCCATCATCCTAGTTAATTTGCAATATATGCATCACTTATCCTACGATTCTCACGATACTGTACTGGTTGGGACAACAATTACTGCTATAGTGACTGACAAAAAAAAATATCCTGCACATAAACGCAAAAAACAAGGAAAAGCTGAAAAGAGCGATAATAATAACCAGAAACTGGTTATCCTCTGATTTTTTCGAGTTCAACTAATGTCAATTTTTTCTCTTTCTAATCTTCTCGTCTGGTTACTATAAATTATTTATAAATAAAAATTCTAGAAAAATAAATCAAAGAAATGCGCCCTTAGTTGATGTTATTTTCGGCGTGCCCACACAGCTAATTGAAAGAAACAAGATAAATCATAGGCAAAATAGCATAATCTTCTCGCTCACATATTATGTATTTTCATTTTTAGTACCACCCTGCTTAGGCTGGAAGGGTTATCATTTGGGGATAAATTGAGAAATCTTCACCTTGTTTTCTTGCAGAAGCTCCATTTTTAACCCCAAAAGTTTTAACCTTTTTTTTTAACTTTCCTTTGTGGTATGATGTTATCAATTATAATTACTTCTCTAACTGCAAACAATCAGACTTCTAAGTCTTTGCAGCAACTTGATTTTGAACACGAAATCATACTGGCAACTGAGAAGGGTCTAGGGCTTGCTCGTAACAAAGGAGCTGAACGTGCAAAAGGGGATCTCCTTGTTTTTTTGGATTCTGACCTTAAAGTGTATCCTGCTCTTTGGTCTGTTGTTCACAGTTTGCCTATTGGCAGCTTCGCTATGGCTTATGAGGGTTTTAGTCATGGTGGAACGCCTCAGCCTGTAACAAGAGTTTTGGCGATTCACAAGCAAGACTTTCAAAAAATCAGGTTTGATGAGTCAATTCAATATTGTGGGGAAGACCGGGACTTTTTTTTAACCTGTTATGAGAAAGGGCTGACGCCAAAATACGTGAGACCTGCAGGTTATTATGAACACATAGATCATCCTTTGAGAATTGAAAACAGGCTTGTTCTGTTTAAAGAATCTTACGAACTTGCATACGTTTTGCGAAAACACGGTGCCACAACACGGGTCTACAAAAGCTTCAGAAGGTGGCTATTTCCGTTTATGTTCAAAAAATCTTATGTGAAATTGTCGATTAAATCATTTGCTGTAAAGTTTTCAATATCAATGGTTAGAGATTTTTGTATTTTAATTCATCTGTTTACAAGAGTTGATAAAAATTAATCTTGATATTGTCTTTGGGTTTGGGTTGAAATTTTAACCAAAAAACAGTTCTTGATTTGACTTAATCTTAAAATTTTGAGATCAATCACCAGTTTATGGATTATTCTTTATCCTTTGAAAATTGAACTAATAATCAGGACCTTTAATTGAAGCAAATATAAAGCGATTACAAAATGATGTTTTTGTCCGAAGAAGTGAACCAAATGATTTCTCTGTTTTTGGTTTTTAGTTATTGTTTGTGAAAAACTCGAATAATACTAAATTTGGATATGAATGATTTGAAGAAATTCTTAAAAAACTAAACAAAAGAAAAAATAAATAAGAATTTTAGTGATTTAGGAATCTAATTTTTTGAAAACATACATACATCCTACTTTGTCAGGATATTCATGCTCTTTTAACCTTTGAAAATTATTTTTTTCAAATATACTCATGTAATCATCAAACGACCTGAAATACTGGTATTTGGTGTCTGTTGTGGAGGGAAAAAAGAGGTATTTTAAATAACCTAAATTTCGTTTTTTAAACAGTCTCCGCAATGCGTTTGAACGAGAAAAGGGATTTTTCTTCCAAGTGTAAATGAACAAATATTTTGAAGAATAGCGACACACATTATCAACAGTTTTAACAAATGAATCTTCATCCATGATGTGAAATAACATATCAAAACAGAACACAATTGGAGCTTTGAGGTTTTCAATAAACCTATCTGAAGAGGAATGAATAAACTTCCATTGAGGACGAGTAGCTTTGTTTTTCTTCAAAATTGTTTCAGAGATGTCTATTCCTGTATAATTTTTGCAATCTCGACCTAGCCAAAAAGTAAGGTCTCCACAACCCACATCAACAACATTTTCAACTATATTTACTTCTTCATCAATAATTTTCCATTTCCAATCTCTAGATTCGTCAACAGAGCCTTCTCCACTTGTTCCACCTTGTTTGTATCTTCTTTCCCAGTAACTAAGTTGAAACATACTTGTTCAAAACGTTACTCAACTATATTTTATTTACCCCGTTTTTTGTTCCATGTTTTAAGGATTGATATTGAAATTCAATCATGGATAACGCTATAACGCCGTAAATTTAAAACCTTAAACGTAAACATTACCCCTTTTGTCATTAATATATCATTTTAATTAAACTAAACTTTATTTTTGGTTATTCAACCTTTTTATCAGGTAGATTTTGGTTGAATTTTGAAAAATTCTTTTATACTATTTTTTATGGTGAGTCAGATGAACAGGCGCTATTGGTGAAAAATGTGATTCGGACGTCGGGGATGGGAACTCAAAACGTGTTTGAAATGGGTGTTGTATTGATTAGAAACACCACATGGAAGTGTGGAAAAGTGGAACGACTGATAATAAACTATTTGCGAAATCATATTCATCACCGAAGTTATAATAAATATTCCATGAAAGAAATGCTTGAGCACTTCAATTCTAAAGGCAAACACGACACTCAGGTTCTTGATGCGGTTGACCGACTGGAAAACCGGGGAATAATCAAACTAGTACCAAACTCAAGCGATGAAAATATCGAATAATCCGAAGGAAAAAAGGAGGGAAACCAATTGGAAACAACTTATGAACAACCAAGACCCTCACGCAAATGGACATCGTTGATTGTTGCAGTTTTGGTAATCAGTTTAGTTGTTGGAGCCTTTTCAGGTTATTTAACATGTTTTTTTGCTACTTCTGGAGAAATTGATGAACTACAAAATCAAGTTACTAATCTTCAGGGACAACTTGCTCAGGTTCAATCCAGTCAAAGCAGCAATAACCAAAATCTTATCGTCACTACGGTGAGTAATGCTTCAGTTTCCCAGTTATATGCCCAAGTTGCAGATTCAGTTGTTGTTATCCGGGGAATGATTTCTTACAATGACTTTTTTGGTCGCGTGTATTATTCACAAGTTCAGGGCTCAGGTTTTGTTTACACTTTTGCAGGACAAAATGTGATTATTACAAACTCTCACGTAATAGAGGGCGCAACTGGCATTACTGTAACTTTTGTAAACGGTAACGCTTACTCTGCAACTGTTCTGGGGTCTGACCCATACGCAGAGTTGGCTGTTCTTTCTACTGATGCTCCGGAAGAAGAATTTGTTCCCCTTGAAATTACTAGTTCATCCAATTTACAGGTTGGCGACCCAGTTATCGTAGTGGGCACTCCTTATGGACTTGCAGGGTCAATGAGCACTGGATATGTTAGCGCCTTAGGTCGAACCTTAACCGCTGAAACAACGGGGGGCTATGTTATAGCAAATGTAATTCAAACAACTGCTGCACTTAACCCTGGAAACTCGGGGGGTCCAGTTCTAAACTATAACGGTGAAGTAATTGGAATAGCAACAGCCATTTTTGCAAACTCTGAAGGGTTAGGATTTGCAATACCGTCTAACACCATTCTAAGAGAAATTGAAGCATTAGTTAATGAGGGCTACTACAACGACCATCCATGGCTTGGTGCATCGGGAGTGGACATGAATTATGAAATTGCTCAAGAAATGGAAGTTGACGTTACTTACGGCTGGCTTATTGCTAACGTTTCTAACGGAGGACCTTCAGACCAAGCAGGATTACACGGAGGAACCCAACAGGTAATAGTTGCAGACGAAAATGTAGTTGTTGGAGGAGATATCATAATAGCCATTAATGGAATCCGAATAACTGGAATAGATGACATGTCTTCATACTTATCAGAGTACACACTACCGGGGGACGTAGTTGAGTTAACAGTAATTCGCAACAACGAAACAATTAGCATAGACCTAGAATTAGGAACCCGACCAACCACTGCAAACTTGTAACTGCAACAAAAAATAACCTTTATTTCTCCAATATGTTCAGCAAAGCCAAAGTAGCATAAATTGCCTCTTCGGTTCTTACTGTTTTTGTTCCCTGATTTGGAATCGTGTTAATGTTGTAATCCGTTATTTGCTCTAGGCTTAGTTTTTCTTTTGCAACAATTTTTTGCAGTCCCTGAGAAGGCGCCCCAAAACCTACTAAAATTTTCTTTGAGTTATTCCATTTTTCAGACAACTCATCTGCAACTTTCTGGAAGTATACGCCCATTTTAGATGTAGCAACCACTAAATCGTAGTTACGGGACTTAATCAGTTGACCAAAGGAACCTTTTGCTGTTGTTACAGTATAACCCCAATATTGATTGATGTTTACAGGATTAGCTAGGGCTAATTTTTTGGTTTTCCCAACCTGCACTATTTCTACTGTAACCCTTCGGTTAACAGGAAGCTTTTGTTCAGGAAGCAAAAGTGCATTTTCAACGCCGATATCAACAAAAGAACCCTTGTTGTTAACAGAAACCACAACCCCTTCCCGGTATTCTCCTTTTTTGAGTTTGTTTACTTGACTTTCTAAAGGGTGATGAGGAGTACGTAAGGGAGGCAAAATTCCAGCATATTTTAGTTCAGGTTTTAGTTGGAACAACCTTTTTCTCAGATACTGCGGAGTTTCCATGTATGCCAACAAAGTAGCGATTAAGCCGCGATCCCTTTTTTGATTAGGTCCCCCTTCTTGGTCGGAATAAATTACAATTTCATTTACTTGGAAAATGGCTGCAGCCCTGCCGATTAAACCAATTTCTAGGGTTTTTTCTCGCAGATGGGGAATATCTGAAATTACCGAAGCAGGTATTGCAATTACAAGTTTTCGTTTATGCATTATAGTTTTTCTCCTGGGAATGTCTATGAATCAGACAAAACCTGCATGCCATTGATTTTGTGGGAGCAGTTTCAAAGATTTTTTCGACATCAAAGGCATTAGTTTCTTGCATGGTTTTTAAACCTTGTTTGAAGTTAAAGATGATTCATAGAATGTTGTGTTACCATCCTCAAACAAGAACAAATACTTAGCGTTCAACTCGTCACCGTTTCAATCATCCAGGTACCGTTAAAAACTAGCTCATTTGTATCAATAGGCTCTACTTGTAACCGTGAAATCCCTTTCTTGCTTTTTTTCCTGTCCAGCCTTTTTCTACATATTTTTTGAGCATAGGACAGGGTTTGTACAACTCTATGGAAAACTGGTCGTAAGCAGATTCTAACGTATCTAGAACATTATCTAATCCTTGGATGTCCGCGTATTCACAGGGACCATACGTCCATCCTGTTCCTAGCTTCATGCCCAAATCAATGCTTTTTGGGTCTGCAATGCCTTCAAAAATAATCCACGTTGCCTCGTTTACTGCAACCGCCCATGAACGGTTCACATTATATTTTCCTTCAAGTTTTTCTGGGATTTCTGGTCTGCCTTTGTTCCAATCATAAAATCCTTGACCTGTTTTTTTGCCTAGATTGTTTAATTCAATTAAGGGTTCGGTTATTTTTAGATGTGGATAAAATCTTTTTCCGTGGGCTTCATGCAATATTTTGCTAACGTCATGTTCAATGTCTACTCCAACAAAATCGATCAGTTCAAACCAGCCCATTGGAAATCTGCCACAATATTTTATTGCGGAATCAATTTCTTCTATTGTTGCTTCTTTGCGGGTATACGTCCAGAAAGCCTCGTTGAAAACTGAAACAAGAATCCTGCTAACAATAAACCCTCGCGCATCTTTCTTGCAAAGAATAGGGGTTTTTCCAAGTTTTTTGCTTACATTCATTGTAGCGTTTAATGTCGCCGTGTTGGTGTCGTTGCCTTTAATCACTTCTATCAAATTAATCAATGGGGGTGGAATAAACCAGTGCATCCCTACTGTTTTTTCTGGTTTTTTTGTTGCCCGTCCAATCTCAGTTACACTTAAGGCAGAAGTATTCGAAGCAATTATTGCATGCAGGGGAGCATACTTGTCAATCTTGGAAAAAATCTGCTTTTTCAGTTGCATATTTTCTGAAACTGACTCCACGACTAAATCAACATCCAATAAACCTTCCCTGTATGAGTCACTTGTCCTGATTCGAGACAAAGCAGTCTGCATATCTTCTTGACTCATACTGCCTTTTTCTGCTAACTTGCTTAGGCTCCACTCAATATTTTGAACTGCATTTTCTAGGTTGGCTTTATTTCTGCTCAAAAGGGTCACATCAAAACCATTAACTGCAAAACACTGAGCAATACCGTGGCCCATTAAGCCTGTTCCGATAACTGCTACCCGCTGAATGTTTGTGTCTGCCGTTTTTCTCACCTTAATTTCATGCTGGAACAAACTCGTAGGCAACTTTTTTATCAGAAAAAACTTTTGCTTTAAGCTTAACTTTCATTCCTATATGCAACTTTTCTTTTTTAATGCCGCTAAGCCACGCTAGCACTTTAACCCCTTCGCTTAGCTTGGCAATTGCAACAATGTATGAGGGTTCTTCTGAAAAACTGGCTGGTTTAACAACCACTTCGGTAAACGTCACAATTTTTCCGTTTCCAATTAATTCAGTCCATTCTATTTCGGATGAACCGCACGGTCCACAATCTGCGACAGGAGGAAACACTAACTTGCCACACTTTTTACATTTAGTGGCATAGACTTTTCCTTGCTTTAGTTCATCCCAGAACTTTGAGGTCTTACTTATTGGCAGATTATATGTTATTATCAATGACCTGTTGCTTTCCAACGATGGTGCTTTATTCATTTTTTCATCTCCTTAGTATGCTTACAAATCCATAATGGCCAGTGCCCCCCGTGTTATGTGCTAAAGCAACATAATTTTTCATAGGTGCTTGCCTGGTGGGTTTCACTTCTTCACGCAACTGTTTTGTCAGTTCTACAAGCATCGAAACCCCTGTGGTTCCGATTGGGTGACCTTTAGCCTTTAAGCCCCCGTCAAGATTAACTGGAATTTTTCCTCCAATTTCTGTTTCTCCGTCACGAATCATTTGTGCGCCGTCACCTTTTTCACAAAAACCTAAGTCTTCATAGGCCATTATTTCAGCAATTGTAAAACAGTCATGAACATTTGCAACATCCACATCAATGGGCGAAATTCCAGCAATGTTATAAGCCATTTTTGCTGCTTTCACCGATGCAGATAACCCCACGTAATTTTCTCGTTTAGAAATATTAGCAGTATCCGAAGCAAAACCCATGGCGTCTATCCACACTGGGTCTTCTATTTTTAACTCTTTAACTTTGCTTTCGGACGCTAAAACCAATGCTGCTGAACCATCCGTAATTGGACAACAATCATAGAGCTTCAATGGCCACGCAATTACGTTCGAATTAAGGGCTTTCTCTACAGTAATTTCGTGCCTGAGGTGAGCTACTGGATTCATTGCCCCATACCTATGGTTTTTTACTGCAACCCGCGCCAAATCTTTTTCAGTAGTACCAAATTTTTCCATATGCTCAACTGCATGTAATGCATAATACGCAGGGAAGGTCATTCCAAAATTTTCAAACTCCCACATGTAATATCCTGCTCGGCCAATCATCTCCATGACCGTGGATGTGTCTATTTGTTTCATTTTTTCTGCCCCAACAACAAGTGCTAAATCTGTTTGCTTGCTCATTACTGCAGAGTAAGCATTGAAAACCGCGGCACTTCCTGAGGCACAAGCTGCTTCACATCTCACTAAACCTGCTCCTGTTAAACCACAGTATTCTGCAATAACAACAGCAGGCAACGGCTCTTCGGACCAAACCCCCATCGACCCCAACGCCATGTATGGAATCTCTTTTGCTGTTAATCCCGAAGCATCAAGAGCAGGCTGAATTGCTTCGAAAGACAACTCAGCCAGATTGACATCTGATCGGTCCCCAAATCTGCTGTGACCTTTTCCAATAATTGCTACTTTATTCATGGCTATTCATCTGCAACTGTTGATATTTTGACTTGGTAGTCTCCTTATTTTTTGTTTCTTTGAGACGCAATATCTGCCAACTTGTTTTTTGTTTCGGTTAACAAAAAAAGCTGAACAAAGGAAGCTGTTTCCTTCTTGAAATCGTCATCGACGAGATTGGAAAAAATTGTTTTCTTTAACTGATAACAGGCGGATGGGGGACATTCACTTAATTTTTGAGCAAAAGACTCTATTTCCCTATCTAAATCATCTGAGGAAACAACAGTATCTACCAAACCAATTTTTAGCGCCTCTTCTGACCTAATGTTCTCTCCTAACATTATCAACTGCTTTGATTTTGATTCCCCAACAATTAAGGGCAACCTTTGAGTTCCTCCCCATCCGGGAATAAAACCTAATTTAATTTCTGGAAACCCAAATTGAGCATCATCTGATGATATTCGAAAATCACAGGCTAACGCTAACTCAAGCCCTCCCCCTAATGCGTATCCCTTAATGGAGGCTAAAACAGGTTTAGACATGTTTTCAATTTTTGAAAAAACTTCTTGCCCATTAATAGAGAAAGCTCTTGCTGTTTCTTTGGTCAAATTCTGAAGTTCAGTTAAATCAGCACCAGCACTGAAGGACTTTTTTCCCTCACCTGATATTACTAAACATTTTATTTTTTTGTCTATCTCAAGGTTGTCTATTGCTTGAGACAATTCTTGTAACATAACAGAGTTTATAGCGTTAAGCTTGTCAGGTCGGTTAAATCTAATATGTGCAATCTGCCTTTTTTTGTGAACTTTTATTGTGCAGTAACTATTGGACACCATATTTGCCTCAAAACTATTTAATTACAATTTTTTTATTAATTGTTTAAGGACAGCTAATCTTTGGATTTCAGAGGTTCCTTCATATATTTCGGTTATTTTTGCGTCCCGATATGCTCGTTCAACCTTGTATTCTCCCAGGTAACCGTACCCGCCTAAAACTTGAACTGCAGCATCAGTTGCCTTTACTGCTACTTTGCTTGCGTAAAGCTTCGCCATGGATGTCAACATCGGATCCACGGTGTTTTGGTCTATTGTCCATGCTGCTTTGTAGGTAAGCAGTCTTGCAGCTTCAATTTCTGATGCGATTTGAGCTATTTTGGCTCCTATCTGTTGAAAACGAATTATCGGCTGTCCTGCGGATTTTCTGTTTTGAGCATATTTTACTGCAATGTCCAAGACTCCTTGGGCGGTTCCTACAGCCTGAGCTGCAATAATGGTTCTGCTTACTGTAAAAAAATCCATTGAATGACTGAAGCCTTCATCTTGTTTTCCTAGCAGGTTAGCAGCACTAACATTTACGTTTTTGAAAGAAATTTTTCCTGTTGGAACGCATCTGATTCCCATTTTGTTTGACAACTTGGTAACCGTTATCCCTGTGGCTTTCTTATCTACAATAAACAAAGACAGGTTTTGATGAGACTTCTTGATGTTGTTTGTTTGACACAAAACAATGAAAAAGTTGGCAATAGGCGCATTTGTTATCAGGGTTTTAGTTCCATTTATCGTCCAATAGTCTCCATTTTTTGTTGCTTTAGTATCTACTGTTGATAAATCTGTTCCCCGAGCGGGTTCAGTAAATGCTGCTGCGCTTATGGTGATTCCTTGGCAAAGATTTGGAAGATACTTGAGTTTTTGTTCCTCGGTTCCATGACGCAACAATATGTCACTTCCAAAGGTTCCAATGATACTAGCTAAACCTAAAGATGAATCTGCTTTACACATTTCTTCCGTGGCTAAACAAGCTGCTTGATATCCTTGACCTTTGCCCCCGTACTTTTTTGGGATAAACAGGCTGGAAAACCCTTGTTTTGCACTTTTTCTATAAAGGTCAAACGGGAATTCTTCTTTTTTATCAAAATCAAGGGCGTAATCAGAATCAAACTCTTTTTCACAAAAGCTTCTGACAGACTCTTTTAGCTCCTTTTGTGTTTTGGTTAACTCAAAATCCACCAGAATACACCAACCAACTGATTGGTTTTAGAAAATAAAACTGTTCTCAACCCGGGATAGATTGTTATTTGTCTTTGTACATTCGATCTAATGTTATTTTTAGTTGGTTTAGTTCTTCTTCAAGTTTAGTGATTTTAGTTTGCACATTGTTAAGGGCTTCTGTGAATCTTACTTGGTTTTCAAAGGCAGTAATAATGTCGTTTCCATGGTTTTTGAATCCTTTAATCACGAACTCCATGAGAACTAAGAAATCATCGTCCCTTTGCTTTAGTTGACCTCTTGCCCGAAAGCCGTCTAAGAACGCTTTGGCTTTCAGGTACGCTTCTTCGTTTTCTCTTCGAGTCTTTTGCAGCCTTTCAAGTGACGCTTCTTGATCCATGGGGAAACCTCTGTAAACATTTTATTTGTTTTAAGCATTTAATGTTTAAGTTAATTTTTGGAGAGCAAAGCAATCAGCAATTGGATTCCACGTTCATGGATTCTAAGGGATACGAACGTACGGTATGTTTATTAGATTTCAATGCCCTAAAATATAACAGGATTCATTTTCCATTTTGTGGGGGGAAAAGAATTGTCAAATGAAAATCAAAAAGAGAACTTACGCCATAGGATTGCCCTATTAGAAAAAAAGATTTTCAGTCTGACCGGAAATGAACGAACCAAAGCAAGAATAGAATATGAAATGCTTTTGAAAACTTACGGAAAAGAATGTGGATTAGAAGAATCCATCTACCTTATGCGTGCATAATCGGATTTGTTCATTGTCTGCGAAGTTGTGCAGGTTCAAACTGTTGTCTTAATAAGGAAGTACTGTGTATTATTAATTGTAGAATTCTCAGTGGATTTTGTGAACAATCCAATTAATGTCCCTTATTTTGAGTTTTCTACATAAACAATTCAAATAAAAAGGAGGGGGAGTGAAATTGTCTATGTCTGGTTTTCAGTTTGTAATGTTAGACCGTTTGATTCGTAAATTTGCAAAAGTAGATGCAACATCTATAGACAAAGCAGTAACCTTTGAAGAAGCCAATTTGAATGAACAAGAACAATATTGGCTTGATTATTTTGCTGGCGCTTTTCTGGGAGCTATAAAAAAAACCAAAAACGGTCGTTACTACATTTCACAAACAACAATTTGTGGTTGATTTCTAAAAATTAATTAAATTATTTTAAGGAGGCAACATTTTTGTCTGAGACTAAAAATGGCTCAAAAAAATCTGACAAAAAATTACAAACATATAATGTTATACATTCTACAAGTAAAAAAAGAGCGATAGCTAGAAGAAAACATAGAAAACTTCGGGTTGTTGTGGATAAGCAAACAACCTGAAACTTCAGGTGCTGTTTGCATGAACTTTTTCGTCCTTTGTTGGGTGTCCAGAAAATTTCAGAACTTATGCAGAAATCAGCAATTGCATTATTCTGTACACCGCGATTTTTCTGCTAAATGTTTGAAGTTAAAAGCTTTAATTATTTGGTCATTATCGAGGTTGACAAGGGCGCTTTTTACGTCGATTAGTAAGTAGCCTAATTCCCTGTTATGTTTTTGGATGAAATGGTCAAAGTCTTTATAATTTGGATGGAATGAAATCATTAATCCGTCAGAGTCGCATCCTCTGCAATATGAGGCGAAAACTACGTTGTTTTGTTTATTCATCCATTCTATAACTATATTATGACCTTTTTTTCGTTCTTCGATAGATGACAAGTTTGTTTTGATTTTTACAAAAGTTAAAGCCATTAGTTCATATCCTATTTGAAAAAAATTAGGTATTGCACTGAAACCCTGTATCACACCTTTTTTTACAAGTATTTTCTTTGTTCGGGAAATAGTTGGCTGGGACACTCCGATGATTTTTCCTAATTCTCTGTCACTTCTGCTAGAATCAATTAACAGTTCATTCAACAAAGAATGCATTTTTTCTTTCTTTTTTCCTTTGGTCATGATTTTAAACTTCCTTTGTTAACCCACAGTTTTAGAATCAATACCATACAATGTATTATCAATGTTTTCTGTTCACACCCGAATAAAAAACGTTCTAAAAAACAAGAAAAACAATTTCAATATTTTCTGGTTTAACTTTAACTGCCTCTAAACCGGATGGATTCACAATTTTTTTTATAAAATTAAAGCAGGACGAAAAAGTCTTGGGCTGAAAAATTATATATGTATCTTAATAGAGAAACATGTATTCAAACAACAGTTAGGGGGTGTAATTGTTTGGAAATTACTGAAATTATCTACTTGTTAGTCAGTATTCTGATAAGTGTTGTTGTAAACTCTTTAGTTGTTTGGTTTGCAGGAAAAAGTATGGTAGGCTCAGACAAAGCAAAATTCAGCGATGCAGTATGGATCGTTATTTTGGGCTCCTTAATTGGAGGTGCCCTTAATGCTCTGTTGTCAGGAATCCTTGGAACAATAGTTGTATTGCTCTTGTGGTTATACTTAATTAAACACTTCTTTGACTGCGGATGGCTAAAAGCACTAGTAATCGCAATAATTGCCGTAATAATCATGGTAATTGTCGGATTCATAATAGGACTACTTGTAGGAGTAACACTATTCACAATAGGATTCTAAAAAACCAGAATACCTATTATCTCCCTTTTTTCCAATTTTTTATTGAATGTTTCCTAGAAATCATGTTGGTGTGCTGGTCGTAACCCATCTTTTGTTTTTGACGGCATTTAGCTATACGGGCTACCCGCGTCTCTTGCTGAGGTCAACAACGCCTATTCGCCCTTTCACCCTGCAGGACAGCCGTTTCACCGTTTCCAGGCGCATTATCAGCGACTTAGCACGCATCATCTTTAACTGCGACTGGACGTTTCGTTTCTGCTCTGTAGCCAAGGCTCTCGCCTTACATCTTTGCAGATGTTGCAGTTCAGCATGGTGGATGGAGTTTCCTCAGACCGAAATCCGAAGCCGTCCGCCAGCTCACCAACAATAAAACAGTACAGGGGGCGCTTAGGGATAAAAATTCCTATGTTTAAAAGTGCCCAAAATCCATAATAGCAATGCTTATATTTTCCAACTTATGTGTAAGGTAGTTGGCGGTCAAAAATCGGACTCCGATTAGATCGCCACAATTCACACGCACCTCCTGACCTAACCCGTTAGGAGCTAAGGGTGGAGTGAGCTACTATTTGCTCGCAGTGATAACCGATCATAGGACAGTATAGCTACACAAGCAAAAATTAAGTGTGTTTTCCAATGCTAAACAGACATTGGAGTGTAACCGAGTAAGCCCGACATGTAACGCCGTCTGGTGGATGACCAGGCTTGAGCGCTGAGGAAGGGCGTGGCAAGCAACGAAATGCCTCGGGTAGCTGCATGCAAGCGTAGATCCGAGGATGCCCAAATGAGACTTCTTGCAGGTGGTCCTTCGGGACTCTCTGCGTTCCGTAAGGAACGGGAACTCCCTGAACGGAAATATCTTAGTAAGGGAAGGAAAAGAAACCAATCGGGATTCCCTTAGTAGCGTGAGCGAAACGGGACCAGTCCAAACCGAACCCCTCTGGGTAACCTGAGGGGGATGTAGTGTTGTGGGCCCAGCTTCATCCTAACCAGTAAAACCAAAGTGACCTGAAACGGTCCGCCATAGATGGTGAAAGCCCAGTAGGTGTAAACTGGAAGGACTTGAGTTGGGATCCCTGAGTACCATACCCTGGATTCGGTGTGGGAAGTTGGAGGTCACCAACCTCTAAGACTAAATACGTCTCAAGACCGATAGCGTACTAGTACGGTGACAGAAAGCTGAAAAGCACCCCGCGAGGGGGGTTAAAAGTGCCTGAAACCAGACGGTTACAGACGTTTGCAGCCCGGAAGGATAGATCCCTTCGTAAGGAACCTGTGGTAACGCAGTAATACGAGGAAGGGGGACCAGGGTTGCAAGTTCCGTCTAGAAACACGGGCCGGGGAGTTTATTGTTGTGGCAAGCTTAAAGGCAGGCATGCCTGTAAGCGCAGGGAAACCGACAAGCACACAGCCGACTTTGGTTGGTGAGGTGCGGGGTCTGAAAGGGCCCGGAGTCACAGCGATAACACTAGAAACCGGACGATCTAGCCTTGGGCAGGGCGAAGTCAGGCGAAAGCCTGGTGGAGGCCCGAAGGGGTTCTGACGTGCAATTCGTTCCTCTGACCTGAGGCTAGGGGCGAAAGACCAATCTAGTTCGGTGATAGCTAGTTCCCTCCGAAGTTGGTCGCAGCCAACCCTCAAACGAGGTAGCTCATGGGGTAGAGCACTAATTGGGAAGTAAGGGGTCGAAAGATCTCGCTTTCCTTCTAAACTCCGAATCTATGAGCGCCGTAGACTTTGGGAGACGGGTTATGGGGGGTAAGCCCCCATTCCGAGAGGGGGACAACCCAGACTGGGGTTAAGGCCCCTAAATGCTGGCTAAGTGTTAAATAGAAAAGTGTCATCAGCCCCAGACAGCGGGGAGGTAGGCTTAGAAGCAGCCAACCTTTAAAGAAAGCGTAACAGCTCACCCGCCGAGGCTGATGGCCTTGAAAATGGACGGGGCTAAGCCAGCTGCCGATACCCTAGAGTGCAACTTATGTTGTAATCTGGTAGGAGGGCGTCCTGACTGGGCGGAAGCTAGGCCGTGAGGTCTAGTGGACCGGATCAGGATTGAGTATCCCGGTGGTAGTAACAGCAGAGAGGGGTGGGAATCCCCTCCGCCGAAAGGGCAAGGGTTCCCCAGCAACGCGTCGTCAGCTGGGGGTAAGTCGATCCTAAGGCCGATCTTAACTGAGAAGGTCGAAAGGGAAGCAGGTTAATATTCCTGCACCATAAAGGTACACGCAGCAATGCAAGCTTATTTTCTGACGCTTCTGGATAGGTTGAGCAAGGTCGTCGCTTTGTTTAACCGTATAACTCTGGGGAGTGCCGTAATGGCGAGAACCAGGAGAAAGCGGGAATAGCCATCCGTTTTAGGAAGGTTCAGCCGATTTCTGGAGCCCATGAAAAGGAAAGTAAGAAGGATCCTTTATGTTCGTACCAAGAACCGACACAGGTGCCCCTAGGCAAGAAACCTAAGGCGTGTCGGGTACACACTAAGCGAGGGAACTCGGCAAATTAGCCCCGTAACTTTGGGATAAGGGGTGCCTGCGGTTTTGGCTCCGGCTGGAACAGCAGGTCGCAGTGGCAAAGGGGTTCCGACTGTTTAATAAAAACATAGCAAACCGCAAGCCCGAAAGGGTATGAACGGTTTGTGAATCCTGTCCAGTACAGGTACCTGAAGCCCGGTTTCAACCGGTTTAAGGGCCTGCAAACGACGGGAGTAACTCTGACTCTCTTAAGGTAGCCAAATGCCTTGTCGGGTAAGTTCCGACGCGCATGAATGGAACAACGAGAACCCCACTGTCCCCGCTTAGTACCCGGTGAACCCACTTAAAGTGGACGAACAGTCCACTGACTCCCAGCGGGAAAAGAAGACCCCGTGGAGTTTTACTGCAGCCTGTCGTTGGGATATGGCTGTGGATGCAGAGCGTAGGCGGGAGCCGTTATACTTCAGTCTCTCCGGGGACTGGGGAAGGCAACAATGGAACACCGCCCTTTCGCATCCGTGTCTCTTACCGGCACAATTGTGTTGGGACAACGATTGGTGGGCAGTTCGGCTGGGGCGGCACCCCCTTGAAAAAATATCAAGGGGGCCCTAAGGTCAGCTCAGGAGGGACAGAAACCCTCCGCAGAGTGCAAAGGTAAAAGCTGGCTTGACTGGATCCTCCACAGCAAGGGATCCAGAGGCGAAAGCCTGGCTTAGCGAACATCCAAATCCTCGTTGGTGGGGGTTGGATATGACAGAAAAATTACCCCGGGGATAACAGGCTTGTCGCGGGCGAGAGTTCACATCGACCCCGCGGCTTGGTACCTCGATGTCGGCTCTTCCTATCCTGGTCCTGCATAAGGGGCCAAGGGTGAGGCTGCTCGCCTATTAAAAGGGAACGTGAGCTGGGTTTAGACCGTCGTGAGACAGGTCGGACTTTATCTGCTGGGAGTGTTGGTTATCTGAAGGGAAAGGGTTCCCAGTACGAGAGGAACGGAACGTTGTAGCCTCTAGTTTACCGGTTGTCTGACATGGCACTGCCGGGCAGCCACGCTGTCGTGGATAAGAGCTGAAAGCATCTAAGCTCGAAGCCACTCCTGAAACAAGGTAACCATTCCCTAACACGAGACCTTGGTAACAAGGCCTCAGTTATGGACGAAAGCTCCCATAGAAGATGGGCTTGATGGAGTCGGGGTGTACGCATCAAGGCTTCGGCCGAGGTGTTTAGCCTGCGACCTCCAACCGCTTAAGGTGCCGGGCTGAAAAAGTTTCCAGTGTCTGGGCTATTTTGGGAAAAACACGTAAATTGTTAGTGTAGTTATATTGTTCTGTGGTCGGTTATCTTTGCATAGCTCAATTTTTTGTTCAGCATGGTTTTTTGTTTTTGACTATTGTCTATAGCAAAGCATAAAAACAAATTATGTCAAACCAATTGTTTACAAATTAAACAAAAGGAGGAAATGTTTTGGCTCTTAATTTGGATACATTATTGATTCAAATTATTGTTAACATTGTAGTTATGGCTCCAGTTCTTTGGCTTTCTGGAAGATTCTTAGCTGGAAAAAAGAACGCCAAGTTTGTTGACGCCATTTGGATTGTTGTTTTGGGCACTGTTATAAGCACAGTTTTCAACGCTTTGTTTGACGGAATCATTGCATCTATAATCTTGTTAGTGTTGTTGCTTGGTTTAGTAAAACACTTCTTTGATTGTAGTTGGTTGAAAGCTTTTGCTATAGCCTTGTTTGCAGTGATTATCTTTGCAGTAATAATTGCCTTACTTGCGGTTATTGGAATCGGAATCGGGCTAAGTTTGTGGATACTCTAAGCTTTAGCTCTTTTCTCTCTTTTTTATTGCCTTAGTCCCTTCTGCAATGCAGACCTTTCTATGATTTCTCCTTTGACGATAGCCATGGGCAACGTGAAAACTATGATGTTGCTTTGGTCATGACTTGTTGTCGGGAACTTTCCAAATTGATGATTTTTTTGTTTGGTTTGAACTTGATGTTTTTATGGAATTATTTCACAACTGTTGTATTTTAAATGTTCAAAATCTGAAAGGTTGATTGTCTTGTTATCAATTAGTTGCTGGATTTGGGGTAACGAATCTTTTAACGTGTTGATTTGGTTCTGGACGGTGTTACATATTAAATCGTATGCTTTGTCAGTCCACTGTTTAGTTACGTTAGCGTAAAGACAGCGTCCCCCACATTCTTCATAGATTTCACAATCTGTGCACGGTTGTTTAACATAGATTTGAGGAAGTTTTAATGGATGCGTGTCTTTGATGTGTCCTAAGTAGTAGTCTTTCATTCCGCTCATTGCTGGGCAGGGTATGATGTGTCCGTCTGTTTGTATGCTATAGTTGCTCCAGCCTGAGCCGCATCTTAGAAGGCTTGTTTCTTGAACAAGAAGGGAATGCATCACTCCCAAAAGGGGATAAAGCTTCAATACTTTGCGTTTTGTTTCCATTTTGTTAACCCAGTATTTTATCAGTTTTCTGAGTTGGGGATTGTAGCTGTTTTCGGTCCATTTTTTGAAGTCCCGTTTATGGAAATCGTTTTTCCAAAATCCTGCATCAAGTTGCCAATGAACTGAACTAAAAGAGTAATCAGGATTGTTTAAGAGCCATCTAACGTTTTCGTAAATGTCTGTTTGTTCCATGAGGGTCATCCGGGCAATTATTTCCCCTTCAAAGCCGTTATTTGTGATATTTTTGATATTTTCGGTTGCTTTTTTGTAGACGCCTTTTCCCCTGTAGTAATCTGTTAGTTTTTCTTTGCCATCCAATGAAACAAAAATTGTATTTAATCTATTCACGTATTCTGGTTCAAGTTTGTGTAAATGTAAACCATTAGTTTGGATGTTAAACTGTTTAGCTGGTACCTTGTCCATTATCTGTTTCATATTGTCGATGCATAACATTGGTTCGCCGCCATAAAAAATCAGAACTGCTTTTTTGTCTTTTTCAATGAACTTTGTTAACTGGTTAATGTCATAATTGATTTCAGCAGGGACATCATAATCTACGTCAAAATCAAATTCTGTATCCATGTCATCACATGATTTACCGTAGCAGTATTTGCATTGCAAGTCACAGTTTGTTGTTAATAACAAATGAAAAAACAACCCGACCTCTCCAGACTACATTTACTTGGTTCAACACTTCGCACTGGTAACCCTTTCTTTACAAAAAAATTTTCCTCTTATGCAAAATGTAATTTTGAAATATTTTTTTACGGAAAATCTAAAAAAGGAAGACTTCTGATTTTGGATTGTGCAAACTAAAATCAAGCCTCTTTTCAAAAGTTTTTTGCGTTCACGAACTCATGCATTGTTGAACCGAACTTCAGTCAGTCCGTGGTTTGTTCATTTTGAATGCACGTATCGTTGTAACATGAAATGCACTTTTTGCAATGTTTGGAGAAAAAGCCCTGATATCATCGAGGCGACAACTTCTAAGCTTAAACAGCGTTTGTTTGAATGCTGGGACTTGGGTTGTTTAGTTGCAAGTTTTACTGGTGGCGAACCGTTATTACGTAGCGATCTGGGGCAGTTACTAAAGTTTTCAAATAGCAACTTGGGCTTATTCACTGGTTTAGTTACTAACGGGTTATTATTAAACAAAAAAGTTGATGACCTTTCAAAATACACCGATTTTTTGGCTGTTTCCTTTGATGTTAACAATAAAGAAATCTTCAACCAAACACGGGGGGTGGATGCTTTTGATGCCGTCAAAAACAACATTAAATATGCTAAAAAGTTGGGGATAGAACTTGACTTGTTTTCTGTTATAACTCGTGAAACTTTCGAGTTCATTGATGATACCCTTGAGTTTGCAAAATCTCTTGAGTTGCCCATCCATTTCTCTCCTGTCGATAATGTTCCCCGAGGATCCGTCGATGAAGCCTGTGCTGAAGACTTGAAAATCCTTGAAAACAGTTTGGTTCTAAAAAAATTAGCTGAAGAAAAAAAGAACTACAGTAAAATCTATTTCGAAAGCGACTATTTCCGTTTTCAATCTCTTGGTGGATTCCGGAACGTTATTGGCTGTTCATCAGCTTCAACTACGGTTGCCTTAAAACCGGATTCTTCAGTTGCTTTGCCCTGTCCCTTTTTCACTTTGATGAAAATCGATACAGATGAAAACTTGAAATCAAGTTTATGTTCTGAAAAAGCAAAAAACATAATTGAAAACTGTGGAAATTGGGATTTTTGCAAAAACTGTTCAATTAATTGTATGTATGTTGCATCGTTGCTTAAGCATCCCTATTTTTTGATTCGATGGGCAAAAAACAAACTTTGAAAACATTTTTTTGTTTTGGTTTTATCAAAAGTTAATTAAATTAGATTGATTTAGTAAATTGGGGATTCATTTCTTGTCTGAACGGGAAACAATCGACAAAGTAAAAGATAAGCAGGGCATTTTTTCCAAGATTCAAAACTTTTTCACCTTAGGTTACGGAACCAAAGAAGACCTCCGTGAATTAGACAAAAAACTCAGAGATCTTTACTACGTGTGTCTTCGAGACATGCGCCATACTTGGGAAGACATTTATTTAGCAGCCATGGATGCTGGGGCTGCACAAAGCCGAGACTACAAGAAAATAATTCAAGTTTTAGATCGGGTCACTGAAAAAGTTCACCACGCAGATTACGGTTACGCTGGTTTATACGACCGGAAAGGGCATATTCGAGAAAACGAGTTGGCTGGAGTTTTCAATTTTGATAAACAGTTTTTCAATGATTTGGATACTTTGAAAAATGCAGTAACAAAAACCCAGAATGAAGTTGATGCAGAAAACTGGGAGACAGTGTCTACTGAAGTGAAAAATGTTAAGACTTTATTACTTGCTTTTGAAGATAAATGGACTGAACGAGAAAATCAGTTCAGGCCTTTAAAACTATAGGATGGTTTATTGAAATGCCAATAATAGAAAAAGTTGCATGGGATTTTGCTGGAGACGAAGATATTGCATATCGTTTCCCTAATCTTTCCCTAAAATACGGAAGTCAAGTGATCGTCAAAGAAAACCAATGGGCAGTGTTTTTCCGTGACGGCAAAGCATACGACGTTTTTGGTCCTGGACGACACACCATCACAAGCAACAATATTCCTTTGTTAACTGGTGCTTTGAAGGCTCTTCGTATAATCGGGGATGTTTTCAGTTGTGAAGTAGTTTATGTAAGTAACAGCCAATTCAGAGGAAAATTTGGCGGACAAGCCTACTCTGCCCCAAGTGGAGCCATACAATATCAAGCAGAACTTGGATACTATGGTTACCTTCTCTACAAAATCGAAGATCCCAAATTATTTGTTATCGAATTTTTTGGCAACAAAGGCGCAAGCACATCAACTGACATTGAAAACTATATCCGTGGATTCATAAATGAACGGGTAATAGACGAGTTCGCTAATCATGACATCTTCAATGTAGTCAAAAACGTGGACGAAACTACTGACAAAGTTTCGTTGATCATAAAAGATGAAGCAGCACGCATTGGACTAAAAATCATAGACACAGTTTTTGAAGGCGTTAAAATCCCTGAAGAAGCCCGACGTTTTGCAACAACCATGGGGCAACAAGCCATGACCATGCAATACATGAAAGAAACAACTGCAGAACTCCCTGAAGGCGGTGGAGCTGCTGGCGCTGGAGTAGGTGCAGGAATCGGAATTGCTCTGGGGAATACTCTCGGTAAGGCAATGCAGCCTTCTCAAAGTAGTGGTGGAGCACAACAAGTGCTATTGTGTCCAAACTGTGGCAGCCAAAACAACGTCGGTGCCAAATTCTGCGGAAACTGTGGAAAAAGCTTAGCCCCCGTAGCCAAGATTATTTGCCCAAAATGTGGAGTAGCCATGCCTGAATCAATGAAATTCTGTGGCAACTGTGGATCCCCAATGAAACCAAAAAAAATTAACTGCCCAAAATGTAACACAGAAAACCTGTCCACAAACAAATTCTGCGGAAACTGCGGCAACAAGCTGCAGTAATGCCTTTTTACCTACCTGTGCTTACACATATCCACATTTCGTTCATTAATGGAAATGGTTAAATTTTAACCCCAAATAATAAATTCATTATAATTATTTTAAGAATAATAGGCAATACAATCAAACTATGTAGTGCATCAGAGAATGGGGGATTTTAGGAGGGATTGGGGAGTTGTTTTTTATGAATTTTATTCAGCGTAATTTTTTTTGGCTTTTAATTAGTTTGACGTCCTTGTTTGTGTGGATTATTCGTTGGATTCCTGAAAGTTTTATTAGATTTTATAATATTGTTTTCATTTCTTGGGATTATTACCCCCGCGTGCTGGTTAGGGGTTCAATGTATACAGTTGCTGCAATTGGGATGGTTTCCCGTTTGTTAGCTGTGTTATTAGCGATGTTCATTATCTATCTTGTTTGGAAAGGTAAACTAAGTTCAAATTCAGCGACAAAATTTTTGGGAACTTCAATTGTTCTTGAAGGTGTATATTTTGCTTCGTTGATTCCATCGATATTTTATTTGTTTGCTTTAGGAGTAACTAGAAATTCGTTGTTTTATTCCACTTTTGGGGTGGGTTATTTTTTGCAAGTTATTCTTACGGTTCCTTTTCTTTGGTTTTTGGGCATAAGCATTTATAGGAATAAGTTTGGTTACCGTCATTTTCAATCGTATAAATTGTTAGGCATTACTTTTTTTGCGTATATTGGTGCATTATGGGCAAATTCAGTTTTCCATTGGTTTGGTTTAATGTTAACTGAAGGGATATCAGTTCTTTGGAATAGTTCTAGTAGTATTCTTGCTTTTAATACCCTTATTGTTATGAGTTTAGCTTTTATTTTCGCATTTTTTGGGGGTTTAGATATTTCAAAAAAGAGATTTGAATCAAAATGGGTAGGTGCAGCTTTAACTTCAGTGGGATTGCATTTTCTAATATATTTGATTTATCAATTCTTAACTGATTCATTAATTTCAGTTTGGCTCACTGATATTTGGGCTATCGGATTGCTGGCCTTGGGGTTAGCCATTCTTAAATCCAAAACATCCAAGTAATTTTTATGAAGACTATCTTTTCTTAAATTTAGTTGCTCTTTCAAGCAAAGAATCATCTGTCAAATAATGGTAAACATCCTGAAGTAATTGAGGAGTTAGCGTCGCTGGACTAGACTTTTTAAGAACAAAGGATTCAGTTTATTTTGGTAGTGACCTGAAGAATGGTAAACGATTTAACTTGTTATACTATGGATTGCCCGAACAATTTTAAGAATGAATGCAATAAGCGAGGAGTTTCTAAAGCAAAATACTGCAAGGATTACACTGGATTAAATATTGAAGAATAGAGTGCTAATATTTAGAAAATGATTGTTTAGCTTATATTAACACTTACAAATGCAAGTGAGATAACGTAAAATTAGTTCTTAATTGGCTAATTCATTATCTCACAATTGTGGAATTTTTTTGTTATAGTATTTGGTTTTGTGTATTGTCATAAGAGGGGTAGATATGAAGGATAAAAGAGGAAAAAAAGGTTAAAATTTAACTAAGAAAAGGAGGGATTGTGAGATTTTCTGTGGTTGAGATCAACATGCTCACATGTGCTTAAGCTTAACTACGCCGTCACGAATGCATACATATGTCGATTATTGTCCTTTTACACCTTTGGCGATGCGGTCTCCAATTTCCTTATCGATATTACGCCAGTATTCAAGGGCTCGCTGCAGTACGGGTTCCGATACGCCGTTTTTTAAATGACCTACTACATTGGACACTAACAGATCGCGTTTTTCATCATCCATAACTTTACGTACCAAGGTGCCTGGCTGGATGAAATCATCGTCGTCCTTACGTTTGGTGTACGCTGCACGGACAAATTCACCGTTGGCACTCCATATAGTTTCTTCCGGATAACGATCAGAGTCAGCCTTGGGACCTCCCTTTGAGTTGGGAGCATAAACAGGATCGGATACCTTGTTAATCCGCATAGTCCCGCCTTTGCTATAGCTGTACACTGGTACTTTAGGTCGGTTGACTGGAATTTGCTTGTAATTAACCCCTAGGCGAGCTCGGTGGGCATCAGCGTAGGAAATTAGACGAGCCAAGAGCATTTTGTCAGGGCTCGGACCGATTCCAGGGACGAAGTTGTTAGGCTCGAAAGCAGCCTGTTCAATTTCAGAGTGAAAATCGCTAGGATTTCGGTTCAGGGTCAGCTTGCCCACTTCATGCACCGGGTAGTCTCCATGGGGCCACACCTTAGTCAGGTCGAAGGGGTTAAATCGGTAAGTTTCCGACTCTTTGAAGGGCATGATCTGAACTTTTAGTGTCCAACTAGGATAATCCCCTCGTTTGATCGCTTCAAACAGATCACGGCGGTGGTAGTCAGCATCAACACCAGCAATCCGGTCGGCTTCTTCTTGGGTCAGGTTGTCGATTCCCTGGTTTGTCTTGAAATGATACTTCACCCAATAGCGTTCGCCTTTGGTGTTGACCCACATATAGGTGTGGCTCGAATAGCCGTTCATGTACCGATAGCCTCTGGGGACTCCACGATCGCTCATCAAGATGGTGACCTGATGGGCTGACTCGGGCGAAAGCGTCCAGAAGTCCCATTGCATGTCGTTATCCCGCAGACCGTTGTCCGCACGGCGCTTCTGGGAGTGGATGAAATGCTGAAATTTCATAGGATCCCGCACGAAAAAAACAGGGGTATTGTTTCCCACCATGTCATAATTGCCCTCTGTGGTGTAAAACTTCAGCGCAAAGCCGCGCACATCACGCCAGGTATCTGGACTGCCACTCTCACCTGCCACAGTAGAGAACCGCGCCAGAACCTCGGTTTTGGTACCCGGTTGGAACACAGCCGCCTTTGTATAAGCACTGACGTCCTTGGTAACCTCAAAGTATCCAAAGGCCCCGGAACCCTTTGCGTGTGGTTGGCGATCTGGAATCATTTCCCTGTTAAAATTTGCCATTTGTTCCATAAGGTAATGATCATGTAGCAGAATTGGTCCATCAGGTCCTACAGTAAGCGAAAACTCTTGGCTGGCAACTGGGATGCCAGCATCTGTTGTTGTGGATTTTCCTTCTTCTTTTTTCATAATAACAAAACCTTATACATACTCATTATGTGTGGTTGTTGATTATTAATTTTTTTATATTTGTCTTTCAACATGCCTTTTTACAGGAAAAATGGAATGTTGATTCGGATGCCTGAACAAATTTCACAATGATAAAATGAGTAATGAGATTTATAATCTCATCTCTGTTGCTTTCCTGCTTTGCTTGTGGTTTTGCATCCAGTACGGCCACTGTTCAGGCGTTGTCTTTTGCATGAACCATTTCCGTTTGGGTTTACTATTTGTTATTTGATATCTCCTCACTCTGATTGTGAACCATTTCTTTTTGTTTATACCTCTTGCAGTTTATATTACTAAATTTCCAATTTCTAAGCGAATGATCCGGATCTTTGATCCATCGTTTGGCGGGGTCGGCTGTTATCCCCTCTGTTAAAGGAGATACAGTTATCGTTATAGCAAAATTTGGAAAATAGGAAATGGATATCATGGATGTTTTTGTATGGAGAGCATTCTGGAAGTTTCAAAGAAAATCTAAAATGAACTGAGATTTAAAATGGAAAAATGACAAAATTAATTCACCATATGCTGAAAGGCTACCAACAATATCTGCAGAACTTGATGAAACAAAATATAAAGAAAAATGTCAATTTTTTTAATTGCACATAAATTTATTAAAATTAAAGTTTACATTATGTGCTTGGAGGCAACCAGAGTGCAACCACAGCACATACCAACTTTAGAAAATGAAGATGCTAAGAAGTTCATAAAGCAAGACAAAAACCTTTGAATAAAGCGCAGATTGAACATCTAAAACATTGTTTAGAAATTTACAATAAAAATCCTATAAAGTAGTTTTTTATACTTTATTTCTCGTCTTTGGACGAAAGTTTGGATGTAAAAACGAATGCAATAAATAAAATACTGCCAGCTTTTCCTAAATTTCAAATCCAAAAACTGATAACATTTTTGAAAATTTTTTCGGCAATCGGTTATCTATTTTTGAACAGTAGATTTCAGACAAAAGACTTATTTTATTACACATATTTAGCAAATTGCTTTGACAAATTGAATATACATCTTGTTTAATGTTTGTGATGCCATGTTACGAGAAGTTTCAGCATTTTCCCCTGCCCATATCAGCGGGTTTTTTCAAATTTTTAATGAATCCCTAGACCCTTTGTTTAATGGTTCTAGAGGTGCTGGTGTTTCTCTCAAACTTGGGGTCACAACAAAAGTAACGGTGCAAAAATCTGCAAAAGATTTTTTGGAAATTAAAATTAATGGAAAGGTTACAAAATCTGCTGAAGTTTCAAAGATAGTAGTAGATTCTTTTAATTGTTTACTAAAAGAAAATTACAAAATTTTGGTAGATCACGAAATTAATGTGCCCATGGGTGCAGGTTATGGCTCCAGTGGAGCAGGAGCTTTAAGTCTAGCCCTAGCTCTTAACGAAGCTTTACAACTTAGGCTGTCTACTGTTGAAGCTGCCCAAATTGCTCACACCGCAGAAGTTCAATGTAAAACAGGTTTAGGTTCGGTTATTGCCGAAACCGTTGGAGGATTAGAAATAAGAGAAAAACCTGGTGCCCCTGGTGTGGGAAAAATAACTAAGATTCCAGTTTCTGATCAATATGTCGTAGCTTGTTTGTTTTTTGGTCCAATTTCAACTAAAACTTCATTATCTAATCCTGAACTTTGCCGGCAAATAAATGATCTTGGTGGAAAACTGGTAGACGAACTTATTAAGCGACCTGAACCCAGTGTTTTCATGAATTTTTCCCGTAAATTTGCTGAAGGTGTTGGGTTGATTTCAGAACGGATGCGAAAAGTTTTGGTTGAAGTCGATGCTATTAATACTGTGTGTAGCATGAACATGTTTGGTGAATGTATTTTTTCTTTGGTCAAAAAAGATTCTGTGGAGGAGCTTCTAAAAATTTTTTACAAACATAACCCTTCACGAGATCGTGTATTTGTTTCCGAAATTGACCCTGAAGGAGCTAGAGTTCTATGGTAAAAAAAACTGAAATATCTCCCCAACATCCAAGAGCCAAATCGTTGAAGACCCGGCACGATTTAGTTAGCCATGTTGAATCAGGAGTTGTAACCTTGGCAGGTGTCCTAGCTCATGGCAGGGGAGAAGCTTTCGACTATTTACTTGGAGAAAAAACAACCAAAACTGCTCACGATGCAATTAAAACAGCAGCTGCAACGATGCTTCTTGCTGAGCATCCAGTGATTTCTGTTAATGGAAATATTGCAGCCCTAGTGCCTGAAGGAATAATCAAATTAGCGGAAGTTACTGGAGCTAAAATAGAGGTTAATCTGTTTCATCGAACTTTGCACCGGGAAAAAGCAATTAAACAATTACTAGAAAAGTTTGGAGCCAAAGAAGTACTAGGAGTAGGTGAAGCCTGTTCTGCTGAGATACCTGAAATCTGCAGTGAACGCCGAAGTGTAGACCCTAAAGGCATTTTAGTAGCAGATGTGATTTTGGTTCCTCTTGAAGACGGTGACCGAACAGAAGCTCTGCGAAAAATGGGCAAAACTGTTATCACCGTTGATTTAAATCCCCTTTCCCGAACTGCCCAATGGGCTTCAGTTACAATTGTTGACGAAGTTGCTAGAACGTTTCCTTCGCTTATTGAAGAAGCAAAACTTCTAAAACATGAATCACCTGTGAACCTTAGAAAAATTGTTTCCAGTTTTAACAACAAAAAAAACTTAGCCATTACAATTGAGCAAATTAACCAACGTTTATCTGGTCTTGCAAAACAGGGTATATACATCCCTGAGGCAAATGAACTCTACAAGGAGCACGAATTGTGAAACCCAAAACAGTTGAACGGCAAAACCAGATACCTGAAAAAGGTTTACCCAAAGATGCAGTTCTCCAAAAACTTGAAACTAAACTTCAACGAGATCTCACTTATTCTTGTGGCAAAATTTTAGGGTCCATGTGCACCCAGCCTTCTAGTTTTGCTAAACAAGTTTATTTGCAGTATCTTGAAACAAACCTAGGCGACCCCGGGCTGTTTCCTGCAACTGCTGAACTGGAAAAAGAAGTAATAGGCATGTTGGGTCGTATGCTTTCAAATGATAATGCTTCTGGTAACATTGTTTCTGGGGGGACTGAAGCAAATATTCTTGCAATGTGGGCTGCCAGAAATCTTGCTAACAAGAAACGTAATGAAGTGATTGTTCCAGTTTCTGCCCATTATTCTTTTGACAAGGCTGCTGACTTGTTGAACTTGAAGCTGATTAAAGTTAAACTTGACTCAAATTATCAGATGGACATCAATGCAGTTCAGAAAGCAATAACATCTAACACTGTTGCTCTTGTAGGCGTTGCTGGAACTACTGGTTTAGGTGTAGTTGACCCTATACCTGAGCTTTCAGAAATTGCTCTAGACCAAAACATATACCTTCATGTGGATGCAGCTTTTGGAGGTTTTGTGTTGCCGTTTCTTAAACAACTGGGTTCCAAATCTACAGAGTTTGATTTTCGGTTGCCTGGAGTCTGTTCAATCACTATAGACCCTCACAAGATGGGTCTTGCTCCTATTCCTGCTGGTGGCATATTGTTCCGGGATGATTCTTTAAAGAAAGCTGTAACTGTGAATGTTCCTTACTTAGCTGGAGGCTGCACAGAACAATCCACAGTTATTGGAACCCGGTTAGGTGCTTCATCAATCGCAGTTTGGGCGCTGTTGATGAACCTTGGACAAGACGGTTACTCAAAAGTGGTTAGATGTTGCCTTAACTTGACAATGGAGCTTGTTAAGGGAATTGAACAGATTGAAGGCGTTGATGTAGTAACTAAGCCTGTAATTAATGTAGTTGGAATAAAATCAAATATTATGGATATTCGAATCATTGCTCAAGAATTAAGAAAACAGGGTTGGGCAATTTCTTTATTTTCCGATTATCTTAGATTAGTAGTGATGCCCCATGTGACCTCGTCACACATCGAATGTTTCATTAAAGATTTGAAACAAATAATTGAAAAAGAGAGATAATTCAAATGGCGTTTAAAAAACCAGTACTCCAAGTTGCATTAGATTTTGTAGACCTATCCCGTGTTTTGAAGCTATTAGATGAAACAATAGCTGGTGGAGTTGACTGGATAGAAATTGGGACACCTCTTGTAAAAAGTGAAGGGCTATCTGTTATCCGGACTTTAAAGAAAAAATTTCCAGACTACACTTTTTTGGCTGACATGAAAACTATGGATGCAGGCGCCTTAGAAGTGGAAATTGCTGCAAAAGCTGGAGCAGACATAATAATCATACTGGGTGTTGCTGACGACAGTACCATTCGTGAAGCAGTTGAAGCAGGAAAACGTTATGGCGCAAAAATCATGGTTGACATGATAAACATCGACGACATGATCACTCGTTCAGTGGAACTGGAAAAACTTGGGGCAGATTACGTTTGTGTACATGTAGGAATCGACCAGCAGATGCGGGGAATGGATCCTTTAGATGTGTTGAAAAAAGTTGTTGAAGTTGTACATGTTCCTGTTGCAGTGGCGGGAGGCATCAATAGTGAAACTGCAGCTAAATGTGTCAACTTTGGAGCCAGCATAGTAATTGTAGGTGGAGCAATAACTAAAGCCGAAAATGCTGAAGAAGAAACTCGAAAAATCAAAAAGTCGATGTTAACTGGTAAGCCAATTGCTACGAATCTTTACAAGAAGTATCACGAGAGCGAACTCTATGAAGTTTTCATGAAAGTTTCGACACCTAACATATCTGACGCGATGCAGCGAAAAGGCGAGATGCTGGACATCCACCCAGTAGTTAACGGGGTTAAAGCAGTTGGAAAAGCTCTGACTGTTCGTACTTATCCTGGTGATTGGGCAAAACCTGTAGAAGCAATAGATCTTGCAACTCCTGAAAATGTAATAGTGATTGACGCAGCTGGGGGCGGCAAAGCTGTTTGGGGAGAGCTAGCGACTTTAAGTTGTTTACAAAAAAAAGTCAACGGAGTAGTAATCGATGGAGCTATCCGTGACGTTGATGAAATTCGTCCTTTAAGTTTTCCATCATTTGCGAAAACAATAACCCCAACTGCTGGCGACCCGAAAGGATTTGGTGAAATTAACATCGAAATCAAATGTGGCGGCGTTACTGTACGACCTGATGATTGGGTGATAGCTGACGATAATGGGGTAGTGGTTGTTCCCAAAGAAACTGCTGTGGAAATTGCAAACAGGGCTTTGGATGTGTTTGAGAAAGAAAAAAGAATAAAGGGCGAAATCAAGCAGGGTAGCACTCTTTCTAAAGTTTTGCAGCTGAAAAAATGGGAGAAAGTCGTTGGGTGACTTGATTGAAAGTCGCTGTAATGGGTGCCGGTGCTATCGGCAGTTTATTTGGAGGTTCACTCGCAGAATCTGGAACCGATGTTACTTTAATTGCTCGAGAAGCCCATGTGAACGCAATAAAACAGAATGGCTTAATTATTGATGGAGTTTCTGGAAAACGTGTCGTTAATGTTAAAGCTGTAACCTCTGTGATGGAGCTATCAGAAACTTTTGATTTAATTCTGTTAACAGTAAAAGCTTATGATACCGCTCAAGCAGTTGCAGAAGCAAAACCGCTTCTTCGGCGCAATTCAGTTTTGTTATGCCTTCAAAACGGATTGGGTGTAGAAAAAATTGCATCAGACAGTATTGGAAGTACCATGATACTTCGTGGAGTAACATCTAACGGTGCTTTAGTTAAAAAACCTGGTTTGGTTATGCATACTGGCAAAGGTCAAACAGTAATCGGTGAACCCTATTGTAAGATTATTCAAAAAACATTGATTGCTGAAACCTTTCAAGAAGCTGGATTGCCCACTAGGTCTTCAGGAAACATCGAAGGGGATGTGTGGACAAAAGTTCTGGTAAACGCTGGAATCAACCCCTTTGGTGCTTTAACTGCAATGACAAATGGAGAATTAATTGCACGTTCTGACCTCAAAGAACTAATGACTGAAACTGTAGTTGAAGGCAAAAAGGTTGCAGGAAAATTCAATGCCCGTTTGGATGAAGACCCTGTTTCTTTGATGATTAACATTGCTGAGATGACTGCTCAAAACAAGAATTCTATGTTGCAAGACATTGGAAAAGGAAAACGAACAGAAATTGATTTCATAAATGGAGCAATTTCATGTTTAGGAAAAACAAGAAATGTTTCAACTCCTTTAAACACCTTATTAACTGGCTTGATTAAAGGTTTAGAAGTAAAACATCTGAGGAACCAATGTTGACGGATCATCCCTCTAAAGACATTGTAGGAACAAAAGGAACCGAACTAAAAGGAAAGAATGTTGTTTTGTGTATAAGTGGCAGTGTTGCTGCCGTTCGTTGTTCTGATATTGCTCGGGAGTTGATGCGGCATGGGGCTGATGTTTTTCCTGTTATGTCCCAGATGTCTCAGAAAATTATTCATCCTTATCTCATGGAATGGGCTACAGGAAACCCTGTTGTAACTGAGTTAACCGGAAAAATTGAGCACGTAGCCCTAACCAGTGGAAATTCAACCAAAGCTGATTTGATTCTTTTTGCCCCTGCAACTGCGAACACAATTAGTAAAATTGCCTGCGGAATCGATGATACCCCAATAACTTCTGTTGCTACTACCGCTTTTGGTCTAGAAATACCCATAATGATTGTCTCAGCTATGCATGGCTCCATGTACCAGCACCCTATTCTGTTAGAAAACATCAAGAAACTCAAATCATTGGGTGTTAAATTCATTGGACCCCGAATTGAAGGAAAAGCTGCAAAAATAGCAGAAACCGAAGAAATCGTAAACTCAGTAATCAACGAATTAACAGTCAAAAAAGACCTAATTGGAAAGAAAATTTTGGTCACTGCTGGTCCAACCTTGGAGTACATTGACCCCGTTAGAGTCCTAACAAACAAAAGTTCAGGAAAAATGGGGCTTGCTCTTGTTAATGAAGCCTTGTCACGAGGAGCCCAAGTAACTTTGATTTCAGGTCCAATATCAATCAGTCCTCCTCATGACTCTAAAGTAATCAATGTGGAAACTACTTCTCAAATGCATGAGGCTGTTGTTTCTGAACTAACATCAAAAAAATACGACATAGTAATCGCTGCTGCTGCTGCTTCAGATTGGACCCCTGAAAAAACGTATGATTACAAGGTTCCTACCCGTGAATCTTCAAAGTTTACTTTAAACCTAAAATCAACTTCGAAAATCATTAATGCTGTGAAAAAAGTTAGCCCTGAAACTTTTCTTGTTACTTTCAAGGCAGAATACAACATTTCCGATGAAGAGCTAATAAAAACTGCATATGAGCGCCTTGAAGAACCCCAAGCTGACCTGATAGCTGCAAATGATGTTGGGCGAAAAGGTGCAGGATTTGCTGTTGACACAAATGAACTTTTCATTATAGACAAAGAAAGAAATGTGGTTCGTGTTCCAACAGCCCAAAAACGTGCCGTTGCTAAGCAGCTCTTGGATGTAATTGTTAAAAAATTAGTTTAGGTCCCGTCCAGTTCATAAAAACCTACAATTTTCAGTTGTAACTTTGCTTTCAATTGAACTGTTTGAAATTTCTGCGACACCCTAGTTTTTTTGTTTATTGAGGATATATAGCCGAAATGGCTAGCCATGCCTAGGAAAAAATCTTCAACACAGCAAGAGAGTTTGGAAAAAAAGCAGTTTAGCCTCGAAGAAATCGTGGTTACCTTACAGGATGTTGGGGATGATGTTAAGAAAATTGTCAAGTTGAATTCAAAAGAAAAAGCTGTGGTGAACCAGTTCTTTGAGGTTCTGCAGCATGTGCCGCCGCAGATGTTTTCCCTTGATGTTTCTACGTCTGGGCTTCCTTTTAGGATGGGCGCCTTCAGTCAGGCACGGATAAATTCAGAAGGGCACCTGATGTTGACTTCTGGAGATGGATGCTTACAAGTTATCGACCTAACTGAAACAAAGAACCGCGATCTCATGATGGCAGTGTTTAGTGATATTATGCCTAAATTCAAAGATTTTGCTAGCCAATTTGAAACAGAAAAACTTCAGAAACCTGAACCCATTAAAGAAATACCTGAACCTGTTCCAGCACCTGAGGTAATACCGGAACCCCCAACTAGTTTGCCTGAACCCGAAGTCATTGTAGTGCCAGAGGAACCTGTTAATTTGACTCCTGTTGACCCTGAAATTGTACCTGAAGAAGTACCCGTTGACTTGAGTGAACCTGAAGTTGAAGTTGTGCCCGAAGTTCCAGTTTCAACGGTTATGGAAAAACCAAAACTTGAGGATGTTGTGGCGGAAACTTTGGAGTATCTGCACATGCTTGGTGAAGAGATATTTGACCAATCCCCTGTTAGTGTTTATTTTGATGACTGGTTGGTTAACCTTCGGCAAGTTATGGTTGCCTTTGAATCTAATGAGGCAGTAATTGTAGATGAGGTTTTCACCGATGAAGTAGAACAGATATACAACGACATCGAAGAGGAACTTGGTAACCGGCTGGTAGAAGAAGCTGAACTGGAAGCTTCATCAAAATCCCTTGAAAACAATAAGTATATTCTACGGGAAATGGATAACGAATTTGCTGCTCAAACCGAAAAACTCCAAGTTAGAGGAAAAAGTGCCCTTGACTTTTTAATTAAAAACGTTCAACGCCTAGAGGATGAGCTAGAAAAAGTGAATCAAACAAAACCAAGCAACATCATCCGAAAGATTGCTTTGCGACAAAAGAAGTATGCGCTCACCCAGAAATTAAAATCTGCAAAATATCGATTGTCTGTTGCAACAGAAAATTCTGGTAATAATCAACAAAAAGGTGAAATTGGACAAAAGTCTGGTGTTCAAACAATTGAGTTTACTGTAAATGAAAACAGTTCCAAAGACGATTTGGTTAAAACCATTGGGCGCCTCGAAGAAGAACTTGCAAAAGAAAAGAAAGTCAAAACAAGTTTCTTGCAGCCTTTGAAGAAGCTTGCTCAGGAACAAAAAATATCCGAACTTAATCAAAGGTTGGATAATGCACGACATCTGGTGGCGTTAGCTGCACAAGAATCTGAAGTTGAAAAACAAAGAATGCGTAACGAATACGAAAAAAAGAAACAAGAAGCCATCAGTAAAGTGCAAAGTTTAGAAAAAGAAATCGAAACAAAACGAGTTGATACTTCTATAGCTGTCAGGAAAGAAGCCATTAAAGCTTTGGCAACTGCTGTAAACGCCCTTGTTCAAAGAAACGCTGAATCTGCAAAATAGACCTGTTCAGATTTTATTTTTTTAGCGTTGCTTGTTTAGGATTTGGCAGAATACGTCCACGTCGATATTGAAGCTTTGGCAAACTTCTACGATGCTTTGGGCGTACATTTGGAATATTTCTTCAATGGTTTTTTTTACAAGTTCAGGGGGAATTTCTTCTGTGGGTTTAAGAAACAGTATGAACCATCTTCCAAGGTTTGTTGGGATATACCATTTAACTCTGACTTTTCGTTTTCCGGTTGTGAGTTGTTCCATGCCTTGTTCGAGAATATCTGCTGCAACCATTCGTTTTAGGTACTCGATTATAGATTTGTTTGAATAATCAGTGTTTTTAATGAGATCTTTTTGGTATGTTCGTTTGTCTATCTTCATGTTCATTAGCAGGCTTTTGCCTACTTTGGACTGCAGGACACTCCAAACTAATCTACGTTTTTCATTTTCTAATGGAAACGGAATAATGTAATGCCAGACTTCATTGTCTCCCATCGTTTGAGAGCACCCCTTTCATTATACTTGATGATTGTTAATAAGACTCTTGTTATATTCTGGATTCGGAATTCTTATTAATTGACATAATCAAGTTTTTAAGGTGAAGCAGTTATGAAGGCTGATTCTGGACGAGTTGTTTTATTTAGTTGTTTACTAATTGTTTTGATTCTAGCCGTGCCTATAGTTGTTGCTGGTGTAACAGAATTTCAAATTGATTCAACTGACCTTCAAGTTTATCGTGATGGTCTTGTTCGGGTTACTCAAACTTTAACTGTTAATGAAACCTTGCCCGTGATTTCTTTTCCACTTTTGGGGGCTTATTCTGTTGACAATTTTATAGTCCTTGACGAAAACAACACATTTCTAGACTATGAAATCGGAGCCAGCAATCTCACTGTTTTTACTTTGGGCACAACCCGTGTTTCCGTGCAGTATGATACTCACTCTTTAACATCTAAAGACGCTGAAGTTTGGACATTACTTGTTAACACTCCATACAATGTGACCGTGTTTTTGCCTGAAGACTCTACAATTGTTTACTTGAATGGAGTGCCGGATTCAATTAATACTAATGGAAACACGATAAGTATGTCTTTGTTTGCCAGCCAATGGGAAATCAGTTACACTTTTCCTTTGAATCCTCCTGCAAACTTTCTGGTCAGTAACCTAAAGGTCACGCCAGTTGAAATCAAACCCAACGAAGAAGTCACTGTTTCAGTTACTGTAACCAACATCGGCGGACAAACAGGTTCATACACTGTTCCTTTTATAGTCAACCAAGTAACTGAAGAAACAAAATCAGTAACCCTAGCAAAAGGAGATTCCACTTCTGTTGAATTTAAGGTCACTAAACAAACCCTTGGAACCTACAGCATTAACGTGGATGGACTTGTACAAACTTTTACAGTAACCGAAACTCCAGCTATTCCAGTAGAACCTTCAGACTCGTTTCCAGCTGAATACTTGGTTGCTGTTGCAGTTGTTGCAGCTGTAATAATCACTTTATTGTTCTTTGTCATGAAAAGAAAAGGTCCCTGCGCTGAGAATATTTTTAAGAATTATCCTCAGTTGAACCCCGAAGAAAAAGACGTTATACAATTCTTGTCAGACAATGACGGTAAAGCTTTCGAGTCTCAGGTTCGGGAAAAGTTTCCTAATATTCCCCGGACAAGTCTTTGGCGGTTAATTAAACGTTTAGAGCGTTTAGAAATCGTTAAAGTCAAGAAGATTGGACTTGAAAATCAAGTTGAACTAAAAAAATAACAAAAAAATAAAGTTTTAGCGGCTGTTTCCGCCGCCCATGTTTCCAAAGCCACTGCCGTTTCCGGGCATGGTTTGTTTGCCGTTGAATCCTGGATGTTCAATCAACGAGTTGTCCATGTTTCTGATAACTTGACCGATTTCTTTCAAAGTTTCGATTGCGTCTTTAACGTTTTTTGCATCTTGTGCATTTTGGATCATTTCTTGGAACTGTGCCATAAATTCTTCTTCATTTTGGTAACCTAACCTTTGAAGGAATTCGTCAATATCTGCGACATTGTTCCATACTGTTCTGATTCTTTCCCGAACTCGTTCCCGGTGCTGGTATGCTTTCTCAATGTAGCTTCGTATTCGACCCCAGTTTAGGTCTTGAGCTATTCCCCTTAGATCCCTACAGACTTCACTGATCAATGCATTTGCATCTTGTAAGTTATCTCTTGCTCCTTCAATTTCATCTGGCAACATGTCAGTTGCTGCATTTAGTAAATCTTCGGCGTCAGCCAATTTTTGAAGCATTTCTTCATCAGCAAGTAAAGCTTGGAGTTCTGCTACTTTAGCTAATGAACGTTCTATAGCTTCTTGAAATGTTTCAGCATCGCATGCTGGGCACGGCTCTACACCAACGTCAAGTAGAATTCCATTAATTGCTCTAAGAACATCACGGAATATTTCTAAAGCCTCGCGGGCGTTGTCGATCACTTCTTCAAAGTCTTCGGTTTCTACTGCAACTAACAATCTTTCTTGGGCTGAGTTAAGTGCTTCCCATCCTTTGCCATTTTCAGTTGCTGCCACGCTGTTGACTATTGTTCCTTCTTCTACACAAAGGAAAACGTTTCCATAGAAATCATCATCTAATTCTGCGGCTACAATTAGCTCCATTATCGTGTCGTTTGCTTCGGTTGTTTGTATCAAGTCCAATACTGCATCTGAAGCGTTTTCTGCAATGTTCACCATTCTTTCAGCCTTGGTTTCTACGTTCTGAGCTGAGAAATATGCTGATGCCGGTGCAACCATTACAGCGACTGTTACTAAAATCATCAAGATGGCTATTTTTTTTGTTCTCATTGTTTTTTCACTACTAACATTACTGGTTAACGTTTAAGTTAAGGGACACTGCGGTATAGGCATTTCAAATGTTGAAACGCTCATTTCATGTTCATAGAATGCGAAACCGATTTATGTTTTTATCTAACCTTGCATTTACGTTAGATGCGAATAAAGGAAACCTGACTCATGCCTGAAAAAATTATTGGACACGGAACATGGTACGACAAAACTGCCCAAAAAATCGTGGAACGAGAACGCAAACTAGGTCGAAGCCTAGACCTAATCCGAACAGAAAGCGGCTTGGGGGCATCTGGTTTTCCTCATATTGGCAGTTTTGCTGACTGCGCCCGTTCGTATGCGGTGGCTCTTGCCCTTCAAGATCAAGGCATCAACGCTGAGTATGTTGCCTTTGCTGACGACTTGGACGGTTTAAGAAAAGTTCCTGCAGGACTACCCGATTCTTTGAGTAAATATTTGGGTTATCCTGTTACTTCGATTCCTGACCTTTACGGATGCCATGACAGTTTTGGCGAACACATGACCAGTCTGCTTTTAGAATCTTTGGACGAAAGTGGAATCAAATACACTTTCAAGTCTGCCAAAAAATCTTATGAACAAGGCTTGTTTGTTGACCAAATTCGTGCCATATTGATGAACGCCCAACAAGTAGGTGAAATAGTAAAAGATGAAGTTGGCCAAGAAAAATTTGTTGATGTCCTTCCATATTTTCCGATTTGCAGTAAATGTGGTCGCATCTACACTACCAAAGCTCAAAAGTTTTTGCCTGACGAAAACAAGGTCCTGTACGCCTGTGAAGGACTAGAAGTGCGCGGAAACTATCTTGAAGGCTGTGGACATAAGGGCGAAGCAGACATTACCAAAGCTGAAGGAAAACTTGGCTGGAAAGTAGAGTTTGCTGCTCGCTGGAATGCGTTGGACATTCGGTTTGAGCCCTTTGGTAAAGACATTTCTGATTCTGTCCGGGTCAACGACCGTATATGCAAAGAAATCTTTGATTGGGCTCCTCCTGCTCATGCCCGTTATGAAATGTATCTGGATAAGAGCGGAAAAAAAATCAGCAAATCTGCAGGGAATGTTTTCACTCCTCAGGTTTGGTTCCGGTATGGGTCTCCCCAGTCTTTGTTGTTATTAACTTTGAAGCGGTTTGTAGGCGCCAGAAGCCTTTCTGTTACTGACATTCCCCAGTACATGAAAGAAATTGACGAACTAGAGGACGTTTACTTTGGTCGTAAGATTATTTCAGATGAGAAAGAGAAAGCAAAGCTTGTTGGTTTATACACTTATTGTATGCTGTTTAATGTACCCAAGAAAATGAGTGAGCACGTGCCCTACAACCTGTTAACCTTTTTGGCGAAGATGGCTCCTGAATGTTCAGAAACCGAGTTTATCATGGATAAGCTTCAAGGGTACAGATACGGAAAAGAAGGACTAACCGACGATCTTAAATGCAGAATCAATTACGCCCTTAACTGGTCTAAAGACTTCAACGAAATAACTGAACAAACCATCGAGTTAACAGAACAAGAAAAAACAGCCCTAAAAGAACTGGTTCCAGTATTAAATGCTGACGCAACAGAAGACGAAATCCAAACAGGTATATTCAATGTTGCACGAAATAACGACATTAAACCTGGAAAATTCTTCAAAGTATTGTACAAGATTCTTTTGGGTGCTCCGCAAGGTCCACGCCTTGGTCCATACGTTCTTGCCATGGGAAAAGAAAACGTAATTGATGCCCTAAAACGAGCAATAAAAGAATAATCTAAAATTCTTGAATTCCAAATTATTTTAAGAAGCAAATCACGTGCGGTCGTAGTCTAGCGGTTAGGACCCCGGCTTCCCAAGCCGGGTACTCGGGTTCAAATCCCGGCGGCCGCACCACTCTAAAAGCGAATACGTACCATTCTGTACTTTTTCACCTTCCCCTCTTTTTTTGTTTAATGGAATTTTTGGAGCACTAAATTATGAGTAATCAGAAGATTTCTTGTGAAGGCTGCGGATCCAAATGGGCTGTGATCGGTGTTGGTAATCAGATCTTAGCTAGGCTTGTTGAGTGCCCTTTGTGTTCTGAAGAAAAGTTGACTTGATTTTCTAGAGGAGTCTTCTATTTTGACTCGTAAGACAGGAAAAAGACAGGTTCAACGTGTTAAACGAGTTAAACACGATTTTTTAACTCTAGCAGATGCAGTTCCTCTCACAAAGAAGGGCTTGCAGATTTTGAAGTTGTTGGGGGCAGGAAATCCGGCAATTAAAGTAGCAAATATTGTTGGTTGTAGTCGTTCTAATGTTTGTTATTGGAAAAACAAGTTCCTAACTATGGGGGCAATTAAGCTTCAGGTTCGAGATGCTGTTCATATTTATTGTCTTACGCCTTATGGTTCAAAGGTTCTCACTACGGGTGAGGGCTACTTTCCTGAAGTTTGCTGTCTAGAAGATTATGCGATAAAGTTTGAAGTCAAAGAATGGGAACATGTTCCCTTGAATTGGAAAAGGTTAGGTCGTCCAAGGAACTGGGAAAAACTAGGAGTAAAAATTGGCAACGTCCGAGTGGTACGGACGAGTAAGAGTGTTATTGTTCATCCTGGACGGTTACGCGGCTTTGATGTAGACGAGTTGCTAATGCTTAGTGGAAGAATAGTGGAAAGAGTTCGTATCGTTTTAGAGAACAGGTTTGGTTTAGTTCTAAGCGAAGTTGGGGTTCCGTTGCATCAGCCAATTACAAGATTTTATAGTGAAGAAGCAGGAGGACTCGTTAAATTAGGAACAACCATAGTCGAAAACGTAGGATCCATAGACAACAGTCCGCCTGAACGGGTTCCTCATGAAGAGTATGTTGGAAAAGATTTAGCCAAAGCGAGGTTGTTGATGCCTTTGAAGTTGTCTCGGCTTGAGCAGCGAGTTGAAGATATTGAAAAAAAACTTACAAAATTAAGTGAGAACGTAGATGAACTGGTTTCTGTACTAAAGACCGCTTTAATACCTATATTCAAGGGAGAATATTCTTTGCCCTTAAAGGATGAGCGGCATATTTCTTGATTGTTTTTTCTACATTTAATTAACTATTCAGATGCTTTTTCTGCTATTTTTTGGATAATTTTTTGTAGAGTTAGTTTGAGTTTTTCAAGGAACTGGAAAAAGTCTTTCTCGTCAATATATTGCAACAACAGCTCTTTTTCTTCACCCCATCTGAAAAGTGGAAATGTTCCTAGTTCTTTTTTGTTTTCGAAATTCTTTCTGTATTTTTTATACAATTCTAGCATGAACTTTGTTTTACAAACAATTGAATCAATCATTTCTTCTATGTCAATTCTGTATCTTTTTGAAATGAGGTAAACATCAAGAAAATCTCGTGCTTTGGTTCCCTGCCGTATAAGTATAGACCGAATTTTCTCGCAAAAAATTTCTTTGATATCATAAACATCAACGGTTATTTTATGCAAATAATCCTCATATTCTGGAAACATCAATAGCAACTCTTCGTTTTGTTCTGTCAGCAATGATTTCAGTTCTGCCTTCTTAGAAGTAAGAAGTAGTTTTTCAACAAAATTTATCTGAACCTTCATGAAACTTTCGCGGTCAAGTACCTCAGATGTGTACCAGATTTTGAAGGTACAGAATTTGTTTCCGCCGCCCAGTTCTACAAATTTTGTGTTATTTTTTGCGCATTTAAAATTAAGGTCGCGTTTAGCTGATATTTTTTCGAACAGCTCTCCGAGGTTATCAATAATTTTGGACAAGGTTCGTCGGATCTCTTTTTGGGATTTGCCCTGCAAGATTGTCTGGTTTTTCCAAGTGAAATCTATGTCTTCTGAAAATCGGTAATATCCCAGATAATGTTTTATGAGGCAAGTTCCACCTTTGAAGACGAAGTTTTCAGAAAAGAATTTGTCGTTTGAGAGGTCAGACAGTATCTGGTGGAGGATGAGGTCTTTTTCTATCATGTCTACTCTTTTTATCTTTTGGATTCTGCTTACTTGGTTAACAAAATCTTTTCTCATCTGACTACCTCACATGTTATGTCTTGTATAGTCTTGGGATAATTCTTAGAGTATTCCTTGATTTTGAGTTTTGACAGGTTCTTAGACCATTCTGAGATGTCGGAAACTATTTTTTCTTTAGGGATTCCGTTATATGTCCACCTATACATGAAGTCCAGAATTGTTTTTTCCGGATCAGAATATGTAATTTTGTTCTTGATTATGCCAAATCGAATGAGGGATGACTTTAGTTTCACAAATTTGAATTTGTAGCCAGCTATGTTTATTGGTTTGGCGCGAAAGATTTTGTCGCTGACCACATAGTCTATTGTGAAATGTTCATAGGTCATGTTATTGAGTTTAAGAGCGGTGTTTAGTCCGAAATACCAGTTTTTTACTTGTTTTAATTCCAGTCCTTTGGCGACCAGTTCTAGGTGATTGTATTTGGTTTTCCCTAGTTTAAGTTCATCTAGAGATTTGACGTAGAAGATTCCTTTGAAAATTCTTGTCAAGTGCCCGCGTGAAACAAAATGCCCTATAGCAGATTTGTAATTTAGGTTCATTTTTCTGCACAAGGCTTTAAGATCTTCAGAGGTAACAAATTCTTTGTTGTCTCTTCTGAGCTTTTTAAGAAGCAGGCTTTCTTTCATATTACAATACACCATTTTTGGTTTGTTATGATATATATCATAAAACCATTATTTAAAGCAATCAGCCACTTACCATGGTTTTACAGTGAAGAAGCAGGAGAACTAGTTAAACTAGGAACAACCATAGTCGAAGACGTAGGATCCATCGACAACAGTCTCCCCGAACGTGTACCCCACGAAGAATACATAGGAAAAGATCTAGCCAAAGCAAGACTACTAATGCCCCTAAAAATATTCGAGCTCCAAAAGCAAGTTCAGGACCTGCAAAATGACATGCAGCAGCTGGTTCAGGTTCTAAAGGAAGCCATAGTACCTAGGGATACTCATTCAGTTTCTTTGAAAGATAGGAACTATATTTCTTGAATGGTTCACAGTTTGGCTTTTGTTAGGAGTTTTTCTACGAATATTGATAACGTTTCTATGCTTGGGAAATCATCTACGGTTTCAGCTGACAAGTTGATTTGAATGGTTGCTATTTCTTCGTCTTCATCAAGCATTGATGTCTCAAAAGTATCTAGTTCTGCATAGTCTTCGGTTTCTGGGCAATCAGCTTTTTCAATTAGTTTTCTTAGTTTTTCGATATTGATTTTTTCAGTCTCTACATATGAACTAGCGAGGATAGAAGGACCCCCAGATTCTAACCAAATATTAAATTCGTCGATATGCAAGTTGCAGTCTTTATGGGCATTGAAGCTTATCGATAAACTGTTATCATCAATGTCAAATTCCATGTCATTCAGCAAATAGAGACCCTTAACGCCCAGTTTGTCCAGTATGGGATTGAATAGGTTATCAATTGCATTGCGTCCAGCATAAAACACAGAATAAATTGCTGAGGTTAGATCTATTGGAACTTTAGATTCTTTTCGAATAGTTTTGATGCTGTGTGATTCCGTTGAAACTGCATTAATAACATCCAATATTACTTGGTTAACATCCCTATTGTATAATTGTCCCAAAGAAGAAAGCTCTTCATAATCCTTCTCAGGAAGATCCAAAGATATTTTCTTAGTCATAACTTAAGCTATCAAAAGATTTAGTTAAAAGATTTTCAGCCAATAAGACATAGTAATTTGGTGAACATGTGTTTTAGCAATAACTGAACTTTTGAGGCTATTTTTGGAGTTTAGGTGCACATCTATCAAAGGCAAATTTTAGACATTTTTCAAGCTCTGCTATATTGGACGGATTATTGATTTTTGGGTACGAAGTGAGAACATCTAGCCGACTGTCAAATACTCTTTCCCTTGAAGCATTAACTATTTTTTCTCCCATTAGGTGCCGGAGAGCCTCCCATATTTGGAAATATTTGTTTGTAACAATAACAGCGTCTAATCCTCTATAATCAAAGCTTTCAATTCCTCTTAATTCAAAATATATCCAATAATTGAAGAGTATTCCCACGTCTAAACTAAGCAAGGGTCCATACTCTTTCCACTTTTGAATTAATTCTTCGCTTAATGGGTTACAAAAATGTGGACTCCAATTTTGGATATTTGGAACTGCTAATGGTTTGTAGCGATTTGAACAGGGTAAGTTTAGCCACTCGCAGAGGTCTTTTGCTAAAAGAACAAGATTTTGTTTTTGATTTTCAGAAAAAAGGCTCGCATAGAAAGTGCCTTCAATCATTAAATCTAGAGCATTCAAAGATTCCCTTAAGTATGATCCAATGTTGTCTGAATTTAGAGTCAATTGTTTATGTTTAGCTATTACATCTTCAAATCTTCTTTTTGATCTTGAATAGAAATCTTCAGGGTTTGTTGCTTCTATTCGGCGCGACACTGGATGCCAAACCCATGAAACGTGTCCAAGCCTCATTAATTCAGGATTGATTAGAAAATCGATGCTCTCATCTTCTCCCTTTCTCTGGGTTAGCCATTTTGGCAAAGGATTGTGAAGTCTTCGAGCGAAATACCATAATCTTCGTCTAGCAGCATCGTCCAGTTTATAGTTTTCAAGTTTTGGAATTACTGCACCTGTGCGATTCAAGTCACCTATGGCTAACAGATTTCCTTGGGTGTCAAATATTTCATAACGAGTTGCTCCATTCCAATTATGAGGAATATCAAAAATTAGTTTTCCATTTTTGATTATCGCTTCTATCATAAAATCTAAACCGTAAAGGCGAACTCTAACTGGTGTTCCGTCTTGGAGTCCTGGACATGCTATTATTCCTTCTCGAATTGAATTTTCATACCCCCATTTTGCTACCAGAATGTTTTGTTCTTTAGGTTTTTCTTGTTCTTCATCTTCAGAAAAATGAATGTCTGCCCAACTAACTTCAGTTAAACCTACTGATTTGTCGAAGAGTTGAGTCCAATTCCAATTTGCGGAAGGAGGAATAAGACAGGCTGCTTCTACGTTTCCGCCATCTTTTGCACTTTTAGTGAGGGCTGCCTCAGTGAAGTTGGGGCTTCCATAAAGTGTCCAATCTCCCTCATCTGTATGGAAAATGTAGATTTTTGCGTGTAGGGGTCTATGTCCGTCTGTTTCAATTTTTTTGATTTGAAATTGTTGGTAAGCTGATTTTGCGTCTACATTTACTGAGAATCGTGAAGGATCAATTATGAACATGGCTTTCTTATCAAAGAGGTTAAGGGTTTTTTCTATAAAGTAGCTGTTGGATGAGTGAGTGGGAGCAATTATTGTGATTTGGTTAGTTGATGGTATTTGCTCTATTACCTGAGTCAAGATTGGTCTTTTGAATGAGTGAAGAAATGTGTGGTTGCATTGTTCTGTTTTTCCTGGTTCAATGGTTTTAATGTAATCGATTAGGTTTAGAATTTCGTTTTTCGGTGTTGGATCTGTGGGTATGCATTCGGTTAATCCTTGGAGTAAATCTTTCATGGAGAAGATTAAGCGCCAATTCGGCGAGGATCCAATGCGCTGGAGAAGGGAAATGGAAGCAGAATGGGCAGAAGATGAAGATACCTGGCTGCCGATGTCGCTGATAGCTAGTTGCATTGGAACAGAGAAAAACTGTGGAGAAGATCTGCAGCCGTGGGATACAAGCAAAGGTTATAGTGGAGAACTGTTTGCTGGTTTGGATCTTGCTCAGACCCGTGATTATTGTGTTTTAGCAGTTTCTGAAAGAGTAAATGACAGGTTATTTTTGCGCCATTTGAAGGTGTTCCAGCAGCCTACAAAGTATGCGACTGTGATTGGGTATTTGAGGGCGTTGCAGGACAGGTGGGAGGGTTTTCAAAGAGTTAGAGTTGACAACACTCGAGAAGGTACTTCGATTATTTCGGATATGGAAGAGGCTGGAATCAACAACGTAGAGGGAGTTACTTTCAATACTTCCCGTAAAAGCGAGATGGCCAGCTTGCTCAAAGAGCGGATGATGACTCAAAGATTCTTCTATCCGTTTCTGACTTGGGAAAGACCCTATCGAGGAGATATCTGCAGCGAAATGAATATTGAACGCTTTGAGCTGCGCAGGGATGGCGCCCTTAGTTTTAGTCATCCTCATGGGACACATGACGATGTGTGGTGGGCAGTTGGCCTTTCAGTTTATGCTACTATTGAAATGAAAAAACTGGAGCTAGAAGCGTTTGCCTTCGGGTAGGTGAGGATGTGTTGATTGATTTGATTAATTTTGTTGTTGGTTGTTTGGCTAGTTTCGCTCTGGGTTTGGCAGCTCACAGCATCTATCTGCATGAGAAAAAACGTCACGGTTGGAAGTTTCCATGGGACCATAACGAAGACAAGGAGAAAGAAGAATGAGGCACGGAAGAGAATATTTTAGAATCAACAAATTTGCTAGGCGATACGATCGAGAGTCTGGTAAGTTCACTTTCAATATTGGTTATGAAACCAAGACCGACATTACTGACCGGACTGTTGAGGTTGCTGAAGCCTTCGGAATGGGAATTTCCGAGTTTCAGGAGCATGTTCTTTACGATAATGTGGAACTAAAGATTGGTCCAAAAGATATTGTGTATTTGACTGGTGATAGCGGTTCTGGAAAAAGTGTGCTGCTAAAAGCTATTGTTGGCGATCTAAAAGCTGATGAAGCTACAAGACTAAATGAGGTTGAAGTGGATCCGGATAAACCATTGATTGATACTGTAGGCGATACAGTTGAAGAGGGCTTGAAACTTCTGTCTAAAGTGGGGTTGAATGATGCTTTCCTGTTTGTTCGCCGTTATAGCCAACTCAGCGATGGACAAAAATATCGATATAGACTAGCTAAATTGATTGAGTCAGGGGCTCAATGGTGGATCATGGACGAGTTCTGCGCCACCTTAGACCGAGAAACTGCTAAAATAGTTGCATATAATGTTCAAAAGCTCGCTCGCCAACTCGGCAAAGCAGTAGTTGCGGCTACAACTCACACAGATCTTTTTGAAGATTTAGCACCATCGGTACATATTCACAAGAGATTTGGCAGCGAAGTAACTGTCAACTATTACCCAAACAAAACTAGACCGCAATGCAGTTTGCTCGAAGAAATGACTGTCGAAGAGGGATCTTATGAGGATTGGAAGCAAGTCTCAGGTTTTCATTATCGCAGTCATAGGGTAGCTTTTATTCAGAAGATATTTGTTTTGAAGAGGGGAGACTGCGTTTGTGGAGCTGTCGTTTATGTTTGTCCTATGAGTGCTGCCCCTTGTCGAAGTAGGATTTTGAAGCTTGAAACGATGAAAGATCTGAATGAGAAACTAACACGGATTGCCCGAGTTGTTATTCATCCAAAATATAGAACGATCGGTGCATCTGTTAATCTTCTACGTGAATCGTTACCTCTTTGTGGAAAACCAAATGTAGAGATGATTGCGGTAATGGCACGTTACAATCCCTTTGCAGAACATGCTGGAATGGTGAGAGTGTGTAATTCTAAACCCGACAAAACAATTCTTGAAGCTATATCAAAACTCGAAAAACTAGGGCTCACATCTTATCTTTTGTCAGTTCCAGAATACAACAAACAGAAGCTGAAGGGAAACGTGACATCAGTAAAAGAAATTCTAGAAAAATTCAGTTATCCCTATAACCGAAGAATTGCTGGAGCACATGGAAACTTTACAAAAGGCGACTATTTCAAATGGTTGCAAAATACTGAAGAATCAGAGTTAGCTCGAGCATTAACTAGGTTAGCACAACTTAATCAATCAAAAGTTTACTTGTTTTGGAAAAGACAATAGTGCAATATTTTGACCATTAACAAAAAAGCAATATTTTAACTCAGGCGGTGTGAAGGGAATGCCTTACGGTTATCTGTCATATCTGTGTAACCTAAACTGCTCTTTAATTGTATACATAGTTTAGGTACATTCCTTTCCCACTGATATTTGTGTAAAAAGGAAAAAAGAAAATCTCATACATAAATACAGAAAATATGTGTTTGCGCTAAATCGTGTATAAACTTCAAAGAATGCGGTGAAGTTCCGATAACTTAATGTTTGTAGAAAGAAAATAAGAAATGGGTTTGCTGAGGCTCAGGCACATTGTTGAAGGTGAAAAAATGAAAAAACCATGCTACTATCACTTCGATTTTGATTTTTCATTTTATGCTTGAGCCTTTTCAGCCCCATTTCTATCTTTGATTTTTACTCCCAAAAAAAGGGGAGGAAATTGGTTTATTTCCTTCTAAGCATCCAATAAGCTGCTACACCGATTACTGAGACCGCGGCAACAGCGATCACGATTGCAATTTCAGTTGTGATCAACGGTGTTTCTGGTTGGGTTGGTTCAATAGGTGCTACCGGGGTTTCTGGTTCTTCAGGTTCAATAGGTGCTGCTGGTGTAGGAGCTGGGTCTATAGTTATGTATGTTGTAGATGTTGAGCCATAGTATGAAGCTGAGCCTTCAAAAGTGGTTATGATTAGGTATTGGCCTTCAACTTGGGGCCTAAATGAATAACCGTAGTTGCCGTAAACATCAGTTGTTGCAGTTCCAATCCATTCGTAATGACCATTAGGGTCAACGATTTCAATTTTCACTGGAACTCCAGTTACGTCAGCTGGTTGTTCGTATTGATTGTAAACATAGGTCATCCAAGCCGTCATGTCTGAGTCTGAGACTGCTGGGACTCCGTTAGGGAATCTGAGTTTAATTAATTCTTCTTGTGTTCCTGGAGATATGTCAGTTACCATGCCCCGAAGTACCACAGATGAGCCAGCAGTTACACCTGTCAGGGGTGCTTCAAGGGTTATTGCAGAGGGTCCTTTTCCTACAGCATATACTGCTTGGTCGTATGTGTTTTGCATAACTATTGTGCTGTCACCAATTATTGAATGAGTACTCCATTCACCTTGGCGGTAGGGCAGTCTCCAGATTTCTGTTCCAGTTTCCAAGTCAATGCAGATATAGGGTGCTCCTCTTGGTTGGGGATCTCGGGGGTTGTGTTCTGTGTTTTCTATGTATAATTTTCCATCGGTTACTTGAGCAGGTCTGAATCTCCAGAAGTTGTTGTGTAATACTTCTGTGTACGGGTCTGGAATATCAAAAGTCCATTCGACATTTCCCGTTTGGGCGTCATAACACCATACGGTTCCACCATAGTTTCCAGCAATGACTTTGTCTTCTGCAATTATGTCCCAGCTATTACCTGATGAGTGCCCCCAGTTGTCAGTGTAGTGCCGTTTGGCTGTTGGACCCCAAATCATTTCACCTGTGCTTAATCTGCGTCCCCAAGTTTGCCTTGTTTCTTTTGAGGAATGGATAATTAGGTCTTGTTCAGCACTTACATCTTCAACTGTTACTGTTTGCACACCTGAAGGTAGTGTCCATGTTGTATCCCATATCAACTCAGCTTCTGCTTTCATTATGTCAACTTCTATTGCCCAAATGTGTGCAGGAGTTGGTGCTCTTCCACCTCTTTGGAAATCTGCACCTATAATGTAGTTTTCTCGAACTTTGTATACACTTCCTTCCATGTCAGATAATCCAGGAATGTTTATTGTCCATTCAATTCCATCTGTTGCGTCATAAACTTCTCCTTGAGGTCTCCAGCTTCCTTCATCTGAGACTACTCTACTAGAGTTCCATAGGGTCATTGTTCCTTGATTTTTATTTATATTGTATCTGTAGATTTCTCCTCTTGGTCCCCACACATTTGTGCCTGAGGGTACGTTTTCCATTGTGTATTCCCACCTTCCAGTCCAGGGGTCAAATGCGTGCCATGTGCTACCTGAAACTGTCCATAAGTATCCAAAGGCTCCATGATAGTTGTATGAGTCCCAATAGAATAATTGACCAAACGCAATTTTTTCAATTGTTCCGTCATAGGCTACTAGTTCACTTCGCCATAATTGTTTTCCAGTTTTTAGGTCTATAGCTACTACAGGTAATTCTATGTGTTCGGGTCCATATTGGTCTTCAAAGTTGTTGTAGAAAAGAATTCCACCAAGTATTACGGTTCCATGGAATTTTTCTTCATACGCGTCTCCTTGTTCAAAGGCAAGATTGCCAAATCCGCCTGCAAGACCTCCAGTGGTCATTTGGTGTCTCCATAAAACGTGACCTGTTTCTGGAGCGTATTCATTTCCTTGCTTTACGATGTTGTGAGGTCCAGTGCCTGTGGGTAAACTAGAGTGTAAGTGGTTTCCTAATATTACATTCCATTCTCTTAGTTCGCCACCAACTGGTCTTCCCCAATATCCTTCAGGTAATTTATGGCCAGGGTAGAATTCAAGGGGTTCTTCGCGTACAATTAGTTCAACAGGTTCACTGTATGTTTCTTCCATGACTGTTCCTATTGGACCAATTCTGGCAGAGTTGAATGTTGTTACAGTTTCTGGGAACAGTGTACGAATTGTATATGTTCCAAGAGTTGTTGGTGTGTATAAGACTCCAGTTCCTCCAGTTGTGTCTGTAGTTATTGGTCCCAACATTTCGGTTGAGCCATCGGGTTTAACAACTTCAACCATTAAACCCTCCCAGCCTACTACTGAGGTTGGTGTTGGATAGACGCTGCCGACGTGAAATAGTACAGGGTTATTCACTTGAACGGGGTTAGGCATTGCATTGATGTATGGATTAGGATCAACTGTTGCTTGAGCCATTGTTGGTAAAATAAATGACATTGTAGAAAAAACAAAAATTACAATCAATGAAATTGTAATCATTTTGTTTGCAAGATATTTTTTAATCATTTTTTATTCCTTCATATTTTGTGGTATAGATTACGCCTAGATTTGTTTTTAAATTTTTAGGTATAATTGATTTTTTTCAAATATTTCGGTAAAAACAGCCAATATAATTACTGAAATTTTGGATTATTTTTTAATTGCTAAATGTAAAATATTGTTGAGAAACATTCATTTGGATCCACATGTGTAATGGTAAAAAAGGTAAAGAGTCGATGTCAATAACTTGGTTATAAGTAAAAATTATTTACTAGTAACTAGTGTTGAATGAACATAATATTTTGATTTTAGATTGCACGAAGAATTCGTAACCTTCTGAAGGTCATCTACTTAAAGAGTTTTTTGAAATATGTAAACTTCATAGACCTGAAAGCTCCAATTCATTGTATTATAATATTACTTCCAAGAGACGTTTTTTAAATAAACTAAATTCGCGTAAGCATTACGACATTATTCACATAGCAGCTCATGGAAATGAAGATTAAGTTGGATTGGGTAACAGATCAACTTGGTGGGCTAGACCAGAAGAGATAGAAAAAACAAATCAGTGCAGAATTAATTTGTGCAAATGCATGTTTAGCAAACAAGAAAGTTTTGCTGAAGCATTTCAGGGTGCAGAATATTTTCTTGCTCCTAATGCAGAAATAGATTGGATCAAGGCTGCAATATTTTCAGTAATGTTCTACAAGCGTTATATTGTTGATGGAGTTAGTCTTAGCAATGGTTTTGAGTATGCTAGAAAAAGAACTCAAACATGCACAGATTATCCAAATTATTGGCTCTAAAAGAAATTCAGTAATATTGTAAATATATACATTATTAGAAAATTATTTTTTATAAAAATTGTTAAGTGACAAAATTAATTTGCTAACTTTGATAAGAAATGGGTTTGCTGAGGCTCAGGCACAGGGTTTTGTGAAGGAATGGAAAAATGAAATCAACCATCTACTATTCTTGGTGAATTTCATTTCCTGTGTTGAGCAATTTCAGCCCCATTTCTATCATTGATTTTTACTCCCAAAAAAAGGGGAGGAAATTGGTGTAGTTATTTGCGTTTTAGGAACCAGTATGCGGCTATGCCGATTACTGCTGCGACTGCAACTGCTGCGATGATTGCTACTTCTGTTGTGATGAAGGGTGTTGTTGGTTGGTCACCATCATAGTCTATGGGTGTAGATGGAGAATGTTGAGGATCAACAACTATTGATGTTTTGTCATGTGAAGGCCAATATGATCCCGAGCCTGTGAAACTTGCCGTTATTACATATTTTCCTTCATTTTCTGGAACCCATTTATGACTGTAAAATCCACTGCTATCGGTTGGTGTAGTTCCAATATTAATGGAGTTGCCATTGGAATCAATTGCGGTTAATGTCACTTGTACTCCTGTTACATCTTCGGGTCGTTCGTGCTGCATGTAAACATATTCCATCCACTTGCTTGTTGATTGATCAGAAACTGCTGGTACACCTTTTGGAAACCTTGCTACTAAATCAGATCTTTGGGTTCCTGCTGAAATATCAATAACATTGCCCTCTACTAGTACACTACTTCCTTTTGATGATACCTTTGGTGATGCGGTTACCGAAGTTTCACTAGGTCCTTTGCCTATTGCATATAGTTGGTTGTCGTAGGCATTGAAAGCAACTATTATTCCGTCTCCGATGAGATTGGGTCCACCCCATCTCGTGCCATAAATGTTGAGTTTCCATAATTCTGTTCCAGTATTAGCGTCAAGACAAACTAGTGGTCCACCTCGTGGTTTAGGGTCAATCGGGGAGTGTTCCATTGTGAATAATATTATTTTTTCGTCAGGGGTGAAGAATGAGAAGATAGTCGCCCAGTTATTGCTCCATAGAATTTCATGGTTAGAATCAACTGCATTGTATTCCCATATAACATTCCCTGTGTTAGGGTCATAGGCTCGAGTTGTGCCTGCATATCCTGTGGAGAATAATTTGCCAAAATGAACATTTGCTCTAAGACTGAACATGTTCATATAATGTTCAGATTCTGTTGGTCCCCAAAGTTGTTCTCCCGTATCCATATCAAAACCAAAGAACGATTTGATTTCTTTAGCAAATAACACAAATACTCCCTCTTCAGTGCTTGATTGCCCTCCCTGTGGTATTGAATAACCTGTAGCAAAATCTCCTGGTGGAGGTTGCCAACTATTTTGCCACATTAATGTTCCTTCTTCGCCTGGTTTCACACTGATACACCACATTTCTACTGGATCTATTTCTAATCCAATGTTTGCTTCTCCTCGAGCGTTTGTACCAATAATTCGATCTTCATAGAAGACGGCATTTACGCTTCCTTTAAGACCTGTAGGTATTGAAACATTCCAATCGATTCCCTCCCTTGCGTCGTAAACATTTCCTTGTGGTCTCCAACTTCCATCATTTGATGTTCCAGAGGTCATGGGTTGTACTGTTCTGCTTGAATTCCATAAAGTCATCCATCCATTTTGTGTGTTGACAGTGTAACGATAAATCTCTCCTTTTGGACCATATACGTTGCTTCCGGATGGAACATTTTCCATCGAGTATACCCAACGACCTGTTTGTACGTCATAGGCATTCCATGTGCTTCCACTAGTTGACCATAGATATGGAAATGCACCGTGCATGTTAAAAGAGTCCCAATAGAAGATTTGTCCGAATGCTAACCTGTTGTTATCCCAGTTCCTTCGCCATATTTCTTCACCGGTTCGAAGGTCTACCGCAACAACATCTTGTTCAACGTTGGAACCTCCTCGTGGTTGGTATTGATTGTAATAGAGAACACCATTTATTATTACAGAATTTTGGAATTTTCCTTCGTATGCATCTCCTTCTTCAAATGCATGATAACCTAAATCAGATCCAACTAGGCCTCCATATTCTAAGGGTTTAGTCCAAAGTATATGACCTGTTTCAGGTGCTGGACTCGAAACTAAGGGTGCTTGATAGCGTACAGCTGAAAGAAAGTTGCCAGCGACAGAGGACCATTCCCGCATTTGAGCGTCTATCGGTCGTGTCCAGTATTCTTTTGGCAATGAATGTCCAGGATAATATGGTTGTGCTTCTTCGGTTACTATTAGTTCAAGTATTTCGCTATCACTTGATTTATAGTGTACAACTCCGGTGAATGGGGACCTTGCTCCTATTCCTCCAGCCCAATCAAATGTTTGTTCAGGGAAGTGTGATTGCAGTTTGTATGTTCCAACCATTGTTGGAATAAAAACAGCACCAGTTCCTCCGGTTGAATCAGTTCGGTAAGGACCTAACGTTTGAGTGTTTCCTTGTGGATCAGTTACAGTTACGGTTAGACCTTCCCAGCTTTGATAGTAATATGCTAAAAAGTCAGGTATGCCTAAGTGTAAAAGGGTTTCTTGATTAATGCCAACGGGGTTTGGTATCGCACCAATATATGCATGTGTTGCTTTACTGTATTCAATTTCTTGAGCAAATGCTAGAGGCAGGACAGCCATTATTGTGGATGATGCCAGTATTAGCAGTAGGGTAAATGAAAAAATTCTTGTTTCTTTTTGTTTCATTTTTTATTCCTTCATATTTTGTGGTATAGATTACGCT
>JARVGH010000003.1 GCA_029762755.1 Candidatus Bathyarchaeum tardum | reverse complement strand
AGCTACTTCTACTAGTCGGCATAGGCTCCATTGTTGTCCACCAATCCTCAGTTGCCCTAACTAAAGGTGTTGATAAAGTTGGAAGAAGAACAGAAAGAAACAGCAATAAAGCAAGCAAGATTGCAGATTTTTTCACTATTCTATCATCCCATGATTATTGGCTAGTCTTCGCCGGTAAATAGCCGCTACCACCAGGACAGCAACTAGAGTACTCAGTAGGGGTGTCCACGAGGGAAACTCTGGAATATAGCCGATTGGTAAGTATTGTTCACATAGAGCGCTGGGATACATGAAAGTCATATAGCCCCATTGTCCAGTACGTCCACCAACAAGATAAATTAAATCATCAATAACAGCGACAGCAGCAACAGGTCGATTCGTTGGTGCTGGAGTACCTTCTACCCAACTATCGTCGGTGGGATTGTAAACGTCCGTTCTGTTCTCATCAAAAAAGTAAATCCTCTCTGGAGCACTCAAACCACTTGTTACAACAGCACTTGCAAAAGCACTCACAGGTGTATACCCTTTAATGTTCCATTTGTCAGTCAAAGGATCATAAACTTGAATGAAAGTTTCCCAGGCACTTGAATTTTGTCCTAAGGCGTATATTTTGTTGTCAATAACTGCCGAGGCACTGCTTCCGACTTCCAGAGGAGGCGGAGATATTGTTTCCCACGTATTACTGGTTGGATCATAGACTTCGGCTACATTCAGTATGGAGTGTGTAGTAATCGAGTATCCGCCTATGACATAGATTTTTCCGTTAACCATATTTGTTGTTGGGGAATGTCTAGGGGTTGGTAAAGGTGTCTTACTTTCCCAAGTATCATTAATTGGATTATAGACTTCATTTGCCTCTAGGTCAAAGTAGTTGGTTCCACCATCGAAAGTGGCGGTATATCCTCCTATACAATAAATTTTGTTTTGGTATACTGCAGTTCCAAAACGTGCTCTAGCAGTTGGCATCGGAGACTTTATTGTCCATTTGTCTAAGCTGGGATTGTATTCCTCAGTAGCATTTGTGGTTTGTTGAGTCATTCCTACTGAATTCATGGCGTTTCCAATTAGTGACCCTTGGTCGCCTCCAATAGCATAGATTTTTCCATTAACAACTTCAGCTCCTAGATATGCTCTGGTTTCGTTCATAGATGCTTTTGAAAGCCAAGAATCCTCAGCAGCCCTAACTAAAGGTGTTAACAAAAAAGGCAGAAGCAAAGAAAGAAGCAACAACAGAACAAGCAGACTTGCAGATCGTTTCACTGATCCGCTCTCCTTTGGTTCTGTTCATGTAGTCTTCGTCTGTAAGCGACCGCCATGGCTAAAACTGCACATAACATAATCAGCATTGGTGTCCATGAGGGAAACTCTGGGATTATAGCATCGTTAACTGGTTTCATTAATGGGCAGTTGTCAGCATCTCCATAATCTTCAGGAGAGGTGCTAATCACATAGGGTGTGTCACCGATTCCATCTCCGTTGCTGTCTGTGCCGTTGTAGTCGCTCCAATAATTTCCCGTTGACTCATAATCCCAGTTATTTGATGAACTCCAAACATGCACTTGATTTGTGTTGTTAATTAGATTGTTTCCGTAGATGATATTTTGTGAATTTGCCCAAAATGTGAAGGCATAATCGTTGTCTGCTATCAAATTATGAAATATAGTGCTGTATCCACCTCCACTACCAAAACCGATTCCTGCTTCATTTCCAACTATTTTGTTTTGAAAAATTGTATTGTTATAAGATTCTACCAGTCGTATCCCTGTTCCACTGTCCTCTATGTAGTTCCCAAAAATATGGTTATTACTTGAATAGATGTAGATACCATGGGTGTTATTTGTCAAAGTATTGCCAGAAATGATGTTACTGTTCTTAGAATAGTAATCAAAGTAAATAGCAAATTTGAAACCCTGTATTTTGGTATTCTTTATTTCCAGATTACCATTGTTAGGAACATGTATTCCCACACCGTCTCCATTTCCCTGAAGACTATAATCTGCTCCATCAATTACAATATCATCAATCTCAACTGTAATTTCAGCATTAATGTTATCTCTAAAAGTATATACATTCCCATCCCGTTGAAGCTTATCTGTTCCCTCAACTGTTCCATCAGCTCTAATGTAAATCGTATTGCCCTGTGCCTTCACTACTTTAATCTGAGGAATAGATGCCAAAACAAGGAAGGAAATCAGAAAAACAGAAAATAATGGTTTGATTTTGTTCATGTTTTCCTTCCTTTCTTAATTTTCTGCCTAAAAAATACTGATAAAATCAAAACAACTGATACCCCAGCAACTAATATTGACAATGAGGGAAACTCTGGGATGAAATCGGCTGGTGTGTATTTTTCGTTTGCTGCGGAGACGGGAGATCCAAACCAGCCTTCGCGTCCCCCAATTGCATATATACTATCGTTTACGACTGCAACACCTAAACTATAACGGGCAGTCGGCATTGCAGGACCATAAACCCACGTATCTGTTTCTGGATCATAGACCTGATTCAATTTTACGGCGTCGAGATTCTGTTTCCCACCTATTACAAAAATTCTTTGTGTGCCTGTGGTTCCGGCGGTTACACCCGCAGCTGCAGAGTCCACGCCCGTAGGTAATGGGGCTCCGGTGCTCCATGCGTCAGTTTCAAGGTCATAAATTTGATTGAGAGTAACACCAATTGCACCACCGATTATGTAAATTTTGTTATTGACAACCGCGGAAACATGACCAGTAACAGGAGTTGGTATTTGATGTGCGGTAGTCCAAGTGTCTGTTGATGGATCATAAACCTCAGTTGCAGAAACTCCAGAATAGGTGGGTTCGCCCCTATTCCCTCCTATGCAATAGATTTTTCCATTTATAACGCTTGCAGATAACCCGCTTCTTGCAATATTCATTGGAGCTTTAGTTTCCCATGTATCTGTTGTGGGATCATATGCTTCGTTTATTACAGTCCCTCCACCTATAACGTATATTTTATTTTCAACCACAGCTATTCCAAAACCATTCCTTGGGGTTGGCATTGGCGTCTTTGTAGTCCACGAGTTTGTTGATGGATCATACTCGTAATTAATTGTGTCAACTATTGCGTATATCTTCCCGTCTACAACAGCAACCCCAAGCCAAGCTCTCTCCGTAGGCATCGGCTCCAAGGTTGTCCAAGAATCCTCAGCTGCCCATACTAAAGGGGTTGAAAAAGCGGGCAGAACAACAGAAAGAAACAGCAACAGAGCAAGCAAATAAGCAGATCGTTTCATTGACCACTTCTCCTCTGAGCCTGTTTGCGTAGGCTCCGCCTGTAAATGACTATCACAGCTACCACTGCAACTAACGTAATCAGCAGGGGTGTCCATGAGGGAAACTCGGGAATATACCCGATTGGTATGTATTGGTAGTTTTCTGGGGTCCATGTTCCTTGGACATTAAAGTATGGTCCTCCTCCCATAGCATATAATGTGTCGTTTATTACAGCAACCATTAGATTATATCGGGCAATCGGCATGTCGGTTCCAGTTGTCCAGCTGTCATTTCCAGGATTATAGATTTGATTAATGTCGGTCCCCCATGTATCATAATCAATGCGTCCACCAAGAACATAGATTTTCTTGGGAGCTAACACGCCAGAGGTTGCTCCAGCAGCCGCATCCACCACCCCATTTGGAATGGGTGCTCCATTACTCCAAGTGTTTGTTTCAGGATCATAAATCTGATTTACGTCCGGAGGTTTTGGTCCGCTACCGCCAATCACATATATCTTGTCATCCACCACTGCCGAGGCATAAGAGTCAACTGGAACAGGTATGGGTTCAGCTGATGACCATGTATCAGTTTGAGGGTCATAAACTTCATTCAAACCAACAGTACTATCTGGACCGCCAGTCATTCCGCCTATAAGATAGATTTTGTTGTTGACTACATTTGCATGTAACTGGCTTCTTGGAGTAGGCATGGGTGTTCTATTTTCCCATGTGTCTGTTTCTGGGTCGTAAAGTTGGTTCAGTCCATCAGGTTCTCCTATTACGTAGATTTTGTTTTGGTAAGCAGCCAATGCAAAACTGTACCTTTTGATTGGCATTGGATTCTTTAAAGTCCATGTGTCCAAGTCGGGGTCATACTCAAGAACAGCGTTGTTGCTATACGTTACGTTATCATAGTCGCCACTGCCTGCAATAGCATAAATTTTGTAGTTTACTGCAACAACTCCCCAGCACGAAAGCGGTAAAGGAGCCCTTGTATCCCAAGAATCCTCAGCTGCCCAAACCAAAGGCATAGAAACTGCAGGCAGAACAAAAGAAAGAAACAGCAACAGAACAAGCAAAGAAGCAGACCGTTTCACTGTTCCGCTCTCCTTTGGCTTAGTTTTTGTCTGTAAATGACCGCCACAATCAAGAAAGCAACTAGCATAATCAGTAGGGGTGTCCATGACGAAAACTCTGGAATACCTTGCATGTCAGCTTTTATTACCCACCAATCAGAAGAAGGAGAAATTGAGTTAACTGCTCCAACAAGCACGAATCCGCCATCAAAAGTTTGCACTAACGAATTAGCATCACAATATCTAGAATCTCCATACGTTTGATTCCAAACCGCCTTTCCAGTTGCATCTGTTTTTATTAGCCAGAAATCTCTAGCGCCTTCACCGAAAGACTCAGTATAACCAGCTATAGCAAATCCACCATCTAATGTTTGGATTAAATCCGAACTAACATCACTGCTAGCTCCACCAAATGTTTGATTCCATTCCACATTTCCAACAGCATCCGTTTTAAGTAACCAAAAATCGTCCAATCCCTTTGCGCCATAACTTCGGGTATCTCCTGCCAAAACAAAACCATCGACGGTCTTGACTATTGAAAAAAGTTTTCCGTTTTTGTAGGTTTGATTCCACACCATATTGCCATACTGGTCAACTTTAATGAACCAACTGTCGCCTCCACCCATAAAAGGTGAAACAGTGCCCACTATAACATATCCGCCATCAGAAAGTTCAACTAATGAGCCTGCTCGATTGTAGTTGTTAACTCCAAGTGCGTAAGTTTTTTGCCATTGTATGTTTCCATCACTGTCAATCTTGACCAGCCAAAAATCACATCCTGTTGTGTCTAATTCTGTGTAGCCAACAAAAGCAAATCCTCCATCAGAGGTTTGAATCAAACAGTTGCCGCTGTCGCCTTTTGTTCCCCCAAAAGTTTTGTTCCATTGCACATTTCCGAACTTGTCTGTTTTGATTAGCAAAACATCATAATCATCACCAAGAAAAGACCCACCTCCACCTGTTTTTCCAACCAGTGCAAATCCACCATCAACGGTTTCGATTAGTGAATAAGGGTAATCGTCACCTTCTTTACCGTAGGTTTGGTTCCATTCCATAACTCCGTAACTGTTGGTTTTGATTAACCAAAAATCATACTCACCATCTCCAAAACCAAAAGAGGTTGTGCCGCCTGCAATAGCCAAACCATTATCCCCAGAAGTTTCAACAACAACAGTAGCAGTTTCATAACTATCACCACCATAAGTTTGGCTCCACAACTCCAAAGAAGCATTACCACAGGGAGTAAATACTGAGCTAATCAAAGTAAGCAAAATCAATAACGAAAGCATTGATATTTTCTTCATTATGTGATCAGGTTTATGTATCATTAATTTGTATGAAAAAGGGTTTTTGTCAAGAAACCTTGACCAACTTTATTGGGTACTGGTCAAGAAAATTTGACTAGAGTCGTGAAATGGGTGCTATTCTGTTAGTAGATGCAGGTATTGTGTGCCTCTGATTGTTATCTGGTAGACGCCTCTGGCAACTTTTTCAATGTATTGACTGTCCAGCAGGTATCGGAGCTGCGAGTTGAAGGTGTTTATGGTAGCGAAGGGGTGACATGAGGAGCACACCTTCTTGCCCAAGTCAGTATAGTGGACGCAGCCTTTACCAACAAATTCCAAAATGGTTCTGCGGAAAGTATCCCGTTTCATATCAGCTTTCAACACGGTCACCTAGATTTGATTAGACCAGAAAAAGTGAGCATTCTCTTTGCTAGGTGTTTGTTTTTCTGCAAGCCCTTCTTTGTAAGAGGAACTGCATCTGCTAGAGTTAAAAAATCGTGTTTAACTCGTTTAACACGTTGAACCTGTCTTTTTCTCTATTACGAGTTAAAATAGAAGAATTCTATAGAAAATCAAGTCAACTTTATTTCAGAACATAAAGGGCACTTATCAAGCATAGCTAAGATCTGATTACCAACGCCGATTACAACCCATTTGCTGCCACAGCATTCACAATAGATCTTCTGCTCACTAAAAAAATAAACCTCCAGACGATAGACAATAAAAAAGAGGGAAGATGAGGCGAATTTTCTCTCGGCTAAAAAGTATAAATTATTGTCTAGAAGATGGTAGCCCGGGGGAGATTCGAACTCCCGTCAGAGGCTCCAAAGGCCTCCATGATTGTCCACTACACTACCGGGCTGGATTGCTGTTCTGTGTTAATATTTACTCTTTAATATTAACATTAAGTCTAATGGTATGATTTTCTGAAAAACATTCATTCAAAGATTTAACAGTTTTTCTTTTGGGATTAAAAAAGTAAAGAAATATGAAAAGAAAACCTGAAAAACAAAATTCAAGTTTGCTCTATTTTATAGGACAGTTAAATGTTCAAAATCTTTAGATAGAAAAGTAGGGATTTACAGGACTGTTAATGTCCCATATTTTCCTGAGTTGAGCTGAAGCACATCTCTAAAAGATTTGATGTAACCGTTTTCGATTTTGATACGGTCCCCAACGTTGACTTGTTCTGTTTGTTCGTTCCATAGGGTCAGGGTTATTTTGCCTGTTTCGTCTTCGATTGTTGCGTCAGCAACACGGTAAGTATCATTTGTGTATCGTGAGCGAACTTCGCGGACATCTGATTTTTCGACTACGTCTGCTTCAACATCTACTTTTCGCATTCCATCTCTTAGTTCATTAATTTTCAAGGGCATATTCCTCCGTTTTATTTTGCCACTAAAATGAACAACACATCAATAAATGATTTTGTGCTTATTCGGTTCTGTTGGCGAAATCAAAGGAGCATTAACGACGATATAAGTTTTGCCACACCATAGCTTGTGTTGGACGCATTGATTAAAGATGCTCTCAGATGCGTAGGTAAAGGTTCAAAACAAGCCTTAACCCAAAAGCAACAGAAGCAATTATTGCGGCTCTATTCCAGGGAATATCATTCATCACGCGAATTGCAACTGCACTAAGACCTGCTATCCAAATTTGACCTATTATTGGAATGTATACCCATAATTGATATGCAAAAAGAGGACTCCATGTTGATGCAATTGCAACGTTAAGTGCATTTAACTCTAAAGGCACCGTTAACATGGGAAGTACTGAAAGTGGCAACACCTGTATCGAAGTATAAACCACTGTTGCAATGAAACTGTATCCCAAAACAACAAAAGATTTACTCCATTGTCCAAGTTCTTCATTAAACAATTTTGCGACAAGAATCACAATTCCAGCCCACAAAATCCAGTTCATTGCAAAATCCAAAACTAGTTGAAGAATAATTGAGGGTGCCAATGCAGCAAAATCTTCAGTTTCTGTAGGCGTAACAAATTCTCGGAAGAACAAACCATCAATTTTTATTGTTGAATTTGCAGAAGATTCCCAATCCAGAGTGATATCAATTCCAGTTATTTTTCCCCAATCTGGAGCGTTATTCGAAGTCCACTCCAAACTAGAACTAATTGTAAGAGTTATGTTTGTCCAAATTCCATCTTCTGCCAAAAGGTCAGTAATATCAGATTCAAAATAACTGGTTTCACTTCCAGATAACAATTTTATTGTTGCGGATGTTGGAGACAAATTATTTTCATTTGTCCATTTTATCCAAAAGAAGAATTCTCTGTATTGTGTTTGTTCAGAAACGTCAGAATTCAACCCAGTTAACGTCATATGTATTTGTGAAGCGTCATTTACAGAACAAACGAGACTGTGATTACCGTCTTCATTTCCTAATTTGTAATCGCCATCATCAAGTGAAAGCACACCATTTGAAACCCAAAGGTGTTGATTAGTTAATGACTCTGTCCAGTCGTCATTTTGTGGTAATCTTGATTCAATTGAAAGTTTAGATGCAAGAACGTATTGTGCCACAAAAGTTGCTGCAACAGATAGAATTAAAATAAGTATGATGGCTTTAAAGTCAGGTTTTTCTATGATTTTTTTGAATGCTTTAACGGGCGAATAAAGAACTTCAAGAATTTCTTGACCAACCAACAATTTCTGTCTCCATAAGATCAATTTGTTTATTGTTTCAGACCAGTTAGACTCTTATAAACCACTTAATAACCTTTGACATACGTCATTCACTATGTTAGTTTCAGCGTGAAAAAGATAAGAGTCAACAAAACTCCAACAGCTAACATTTTTGCTCCATGGATAACAACGTTTCGACAGGAAATTTTTCCCAGAATGGCACCTAACAAGAACATTATACACAAAGCTACGCCTATGGACATTTGAATTGCTAGACTAGCAGAAACAATGCCGTGAGCTGAAAACAAAAAAGGCAACAAACATGTTGCACCAGTTAAAGCAGGAGCTCCTCCTCCAATTAATGCAGCCCAAAGGGAAGCAAAACGGTTAGCTTTGCCTACTACGCTGTCTTTTAGTTCGGTTAACATCATTTTTTCTAAAGTGATAAGCTTTTTTGCACTTTCTGCTTCTTCAGCCATGTACGAACCAGCAAAACCTGACATACCCATTGCGATTGTTGCACCCAATGCAGATAAAATGACCCAGCTCTCGTTGTTTATTCCCGCAGCGTAGGCTCCTACGACTACCCCAAGTACAGTAGTTGCTCCATCAAAGGCATTCATTATAAAGAATCTTCGGCTTATTGGCCCTACTCCACTGATCTGGATATAGCGCCTAAGGTTGTCCAGAAATTTCATAATACGGTCTTAACCTATTTCACATTCTAGCAGAACTATCTTGAGGGGTTTTCACTTCCTCAACTATACGCTTGCCAGCAGCAACCTCGTCGATAGAATGAATAGTGGCTCCAAACTCTTCAAGCTTTTCTTGTATTTGTGCAAAATCTATGGAAATCCCTGCAATGATTACTTTAGCGTTTTCTACTTGCTGGTCTATTTCGTTGATTATTATGTTTACGCCTTCCACACCTTCAAGGTGACTAAGAGCTTCAGAAACTTCAACAACACTTGGTTTGTGGGGTTTTAAGACATCTAAGACAAGTCTTCGGATCATTTTTGAACGACGAACCAATAAATAGAGCGCACGTATTTAACTATTGCTCTAGCAAGAAAAACACCAAGTTCACGATTCTTCAAGAGTTTTATCCAAAAAATGTTTTATCAAAACGCTACACACTCTTCATTGAATTGTGTCTGCATAAACGCTGAATCAAAATTCAATGGAATTATATACAAGAAATAATGTTGTTACTAAAATCAACCCGTCAGGTAGCTTAAAGTGTGGATTACAATCTTTAAACTGGCTCAGTTCATAACCATGGGCATCTTTGTGGTTTTCATTTCTGACTTTAGACAAAAAAATGGAATGGTCCCCCTAATCAACGAAAAAATCACACAACTACTAAAATTCACATATTTTGGACCAGTAATAATCTCTGCATACACCCTAACCACTATGAACTATCTGACCATGTTTGATTTTACGGCGTTTACTCTCACAGTTCTGGGAACCATAGCAGTAGTAAAATCTAAACGGGATTTAGGCATCGCCCACACATGGGCAGGATACTGCAGCAAAACCTCAAAACTTGAAGTCACAGGAATATACGCATACATACGCCATCCATTGTACACAGGAGTTTTCCTGTTTTCCATTGGCGCACTAGCAACATTACTAATTCACGCACCGTGGTACCTGACGGCAATTGCATTTAGTATGGGGTTGCTCATGGTTTTGTTTCTCGCAATAACTGCCTCAAAAGAAACAAATTATCTAACACAAAACCTTGGTGAACACTTCATCAACTACAAAAGACAAGTTCACCCATTCTTACCACTAAAAAAATACACTTAACCAAAATTTTCAGTTCCAAAAAACAATCAAAATTAATCAGGGTGAAAATAATCCTGCAAATTATAACACTAATAAGAGTGGAATGTTAAAAACAAATTTTTTCTTGAAAATACAAAACAAAGAACTGTTGCTAAGCACTGAAAATTAAGGCAAAACAGCACCTAACAAGTTACAAAAGATATAAAGGAATAATGTAACCGTTTAGAGTTAGACATGGGCTCGTTGTCCAGTTGGTTAACTCCAAATGGAGGCCAAAAGACGCTTCCCTCACGCGGAAGAGATCTCCGGTTCAAATCCGGACGGGCCCACCATGATTATAGATTTTCTCGAATTTTCTGGGCTGTTTCATCTAACTCTTTTCGGTTCTGTCTTACACGCCCAAGATTCCTAGTTGCTGGTTTTTGTCCAGCAAAAGTCGGTATAACATGGAAATGAATATGCATAACAACTTGACCTGCAGACCGTTCGTTGTTTTGAATTATTCGGATTCCATCACATCCAAAAGCTTTTTTCAATGCGACAGCAACCCGCTTAACAATAACAATCATTTCATTTAATGTGCCTTCAGGAACATCATACAAGTTCGTCCAATGTTCTCGAGAAATAATTAACATATGACCTACACTAATTGGATTCAAATCCATAAACGCCAAAACATTGCTATCTTCATAGACAATGCTTGCTGAAGCAGCACCACTAGCGATGTTACAGAAAGGGCATTGTGCATCCATAATTAGTCAACCCGTTAAGTTAAAACATTGGACTCGATAAAAGGTATTTGTTAATTTTTCTGACAGAAAAACTTGAACTTTTCAAAAAGCTTAAAAAACAAGTAGGCGTTCATGTTGAGTGGCGCTGAGGTAGCTCAGTTGGGAGAGCACTCGACTAAACAACAAACGTTGTTGAGGGTGAAGCTGAAGACCGAGTTGTCGCTGGTTCAAGTCCGGCCCTCGGCACCATTTATATTATTTTGAATAGGTCGGCGACAAGATCGTTAGTTGGGTCAAAGCTCTTAGCATTTAAAAAATATCCAGTTTGTGGATTTAGTTGTTTAAATAACTTGTAATGTCGCTTGTTATTTGACTTTGAATTAAATTGACAATAACATTAGAGATATTGTGATTTATCAAAAAGTTAACATTTTATAGAAAGGCTCAACTGGTTGTTCAGGAGTTAATACGTGTACTTCTAATCCATGAGCTAAATTGTGCCCTAATTTCCAAGAGAATGAACTAAGGGGAAAACAGGGGATGTTGGATTCCATAAAACATGTGACAATAGAAAATTCGAAGACTGCAGTTCCTGAAGTTAGTTACGGTTTTGTTGTTGTACCATTTCAATAACCACTGTGGGGCAGTTCTGCAAATCCGAATATGTTAATACTATAGAAAAAAAGGCAGTTAGATTCGTTGTGTTTAAAAGTTAAATTGTACTTTGTAGTTAATCCTCAGATATGACCAAGAGATTGAGTGAGTTGAGAAGACACATCCGGATATTGTTAATCGCACTCATTGTTGTACTTGTTAGTTTACTAGTTGCTGTTTATGCAAGCAGTATTCTGTCATCACATCAACGAATCGATTCACTGTCAGATTTGGGCACTATCACGATTGGTTCTCATTATTTATCTAGGGCGCCTTATTTTCCAGACAATAGTGATAAAATAACCAAAATTTTTCTTGAATCAGCAACTCTGAGGTACGATTATTCCAACGTAAGCTTTACGGCTGACAGCGGTTACGACCCGCATGAAGGTGTTCCGGCAGTGGTAATAAACGCAACAATCAGGAATGACTACGCCATGGAAGAAATTATTCAATTCTCCCAAGGACTCCGTAGCGATTGTGTTGTAGGTATAGACGTATACATGTTTGATAAGCAAGGAAACTTTGTCGGAACCCTTTCCCACGGCGATCCCTTGAGGGGCTGTTACACCTTAATTATGAAAAGCGGAGAAACCGCCTCGATTAACATGATTTTTGCTACTTCAAACAGAAATGTTGACTATTTTGAAATCTATGTCAGCGCGCTCCCACTATTTTGACAGGGAGGCGCTTGAGTTTTTACTTTTGTGTGGTTTTGCCTGAATCAAAAACAGTCTTATGTAAAAAGCTAATGCCTTAATTTTCGTTTGTTTAACAATATATTCGCCTAAGGAACTGCTAACGAGACTAAATACCATTTTATGGTAGCCTAAATGACTTTGAATATCACTACTTCTTTGTTTTGAAACACTTCGGTAAAGTGTTCGGAGTCGAAAAGAAATCTCTGAAACTCGTTTTGTCGACCCCTGTTCAGGACGATGTAATCAATATGTAAATCCTTGATTAAGTCGTATGAATTGTAAAATTGAAGTTCGTCATCGTCAACAGCATTATCTGTGGAAGATTCAATGAATACTCTAATACGAACATAAAGGCTCTCGTGTATAGGTTCAAAAGAGTAAGACACAACTGGCGCAGACCCTTTTGGGTCATCAAAAAATACTCGGGCGCTCTCAATTTTGCCGTTGGTTTCTAGCAAACTGATTTGGATTTGTGCACTTTCATCAAGTAGATTATAGTCAAGGGAAACCCCATAATCATTACTGATGTTACAATCTTCCAATGCTGCTTCAAACAAGGACCACAAATTAACCTTAAACAACGTCAACGAAGAGTTTTTGGGCAGTATTTGAAAGACTACATCCACTGAAGACTTTTCTTCACCCATAATTACACTTCGGACGAGTTCAAAATAAGGCAAATCGTAGGTAACAGTAATGTTTGCCCAAGTATCGCCATATTGGATGTTTAAACTCTTATCTTCAGAGTAGAAACCAGACACGGACAATTGTTCACTTTCGTTTGGAGAAAAATACAAACGATGCAGCTCATCATTTAAGCTAATCATGTCTTGATAATCTTTGTCAAGAAAAGCAGAAATCCCCGGGTTTGGGCTGTTTGAAGGATAACCCTCGGTAACTCTAAGGTTGTCATATTCAGCAAAGTATGTCCCTGCAAAAATGCGATTAGCAATTTGAACTTGATCTTGCTCATTTTTGTAAGAATAGTACGTGAGATCCCCAGAAGATATACAAACTCGTGTGCAGTATCCTTCAATCCACCATGAATATGAATTGCCTCCACCACCTATGTCCCCTTTGGGATGCCCAGAGGTTGCAAATATGGCATTCGGGGCAGTATTTTCTTTAATCCAGTTTAACGCTTGGATTTCATCTTGTCCTATAAACTGGTAAACTTCTGAGGCGGAACGGAGATGATAAAACATCATAACTGTTGTGTGGAAACCGATTATTGCTATGAAACAAATTGCAAGCAACTTAACGGTCTTTTCTGAAGTTTTAGTGTTAAAGAACAAGTCTCGTAAATAAATGCCGAAACATAAAAACAAGGGGATCGGTAGAAAATAGACCCATCGGATAGGATGATCGGTAATTAAAGCAAGAATCAGCGGAGACATGAAAAGACTGCAGAGAAGTAAGCCGTTATTCTTGTGTTCTTCTTTAACATATTTTGATAGCGCAAAGAGCCCTAGCACAAATATGATTGCTACAACAAAGAATGCCCAGTATTCTCCGATTGCCAGTATGCTATCGAAAGATAGTTGGGGGATCTGCATTGAAAGCAGTGTAATCCCCACCATGTTACTCGACGAATTTGTGAGAAAGCTAACGTAAAAAGAGAGGTAGGGTAGGCTAAATACAATTGCAACTAAAATTAGAAGAAACAAACTTTTGATTCGAACTTTGTTAATTCCCTTGCTTGCCCAAGTTGTGGCAATTAAGAAGATTAGAAAAGAAAAGATGAGGCAAATTGCAACAAGAATGTGTGTTCCAACGACTAAGCTCAAGAAAAAACCTGAAAGTAGCAGATTCTTTTTTGAGGGTTCTTCCATTAGGTCAACAAAAAAGAATAGAGTAACAAGCATGAAAGAAAAACCTAGAATGTTTGGGTTGCCGCCCCACGAAATCATCTCGGAATTGCTGATGAAGAAGACAAAAAGCCATGTACAAATCACGGCAACAAGGGGATTGCCAGAGAGTTTTCTTGCAAGAAGAAAAAATGGAATAGAGATTATTGCAAAGACCAAAGAAGCTACAATTTTCAGTGCTGTGAACTCTTCAAATAGCCTAAGGAAAATATCAAGTACAACAAAAAAAACGGGGTTGTGCCGAAGCCCCCATCCTCTCAAGTCGTTTCCACGCAAAATTTCTACTTGAGTAAGGTAATTTCCGTAATCACAGCCAGGCGGAGCAGTATATCGATTTAATCCAACAAAATAAACAATAAATGAAAAGACAACAATGAAAAGTAGAAGCATCCAAGGAAGATAAGTAGAAAAACGCCTATTTGTTAGCATTTTTCACTACCTCGACAAAAAAATCTTCCATACAATTTGTGACTATGTCCCAATCGTTTTTTTTAGCAAATTTTAAAGCATTAGTATGCATTTCCTTCCATAACTCTTCATTGTTAAAAAGTTGAGTAATTGCTTCTGCAATAGATGTTTCCTTTGGTTCTACTGTAAGGCCGCATTTGAAAAGGCACAGTTCCTTTGTGGCGTTATCTGGATGATCAATGGTAACAAAGGGTACACCAGATGCCATCGCCTCTAAGACTACAATGCCGGAGCCTTCTCTTTCGCTGGGCAAAACAAAAAGCCAAGCGCTTTTTAATAAATCAATCATCTCATCTTCGGGGAGAAACCCATGAACATAGCAATCTTTGATGTCCATGGCCCTTTTCTTTACTGATTGAAGTTTGGAACCAGAGCCTATAATATGTAATTCAGCTGTGGGTATTCTCTTTTTTACTTCAGAAAAGGCGTTAACTAGCAACTTTACATGTTTATGGGGCACTACACGACCAGCGTAGACGATGCGCCCCCAAACTTTGGGTCTTGAACTGTTAAACTTGGCAAAGTCGACGCCATTAGGAATCAAGACACTTTTTGAGGGATCAATCTTCATGATTTTTGATAGTCTTTGTCTTGTAAAATCTGAAACAGCAACATGGTAGTCGCCTGCATATTTTAGTAGTTTTTGCATCAAAGTTACTTGTGTGTAGTTGGTCCAAACTTCGCACCACTCTTGAATTAGGGGAGCAGCTACAGGTTTTGCAAATATAGAATGAAGCATTGGCCACTGATTAAAATAATAAATATCGTAATCTGTGCCCAGCAATCGTACGAAAGACATTAATGAGTATTTCATAATGCCTCTAAAAGAACGAAAGCCATCCAGTGAAACATAATTTTCTGAATGAGCATACCGGTGCACGATTATGCCGTTAATTTTTTCTTTCTTAGGCAAGTTACGGTCGTATTGGATTGTAAAAACATGGATGTCATGACCTTTGGTAGCTAATCTTCGCCCAATTTCCATTAACCGCCGCTCACATCCACCTACGTGAGGGTGGAAAAACTCGGTCAGAACAGCAATTTTTAGCTTCCGCATACCAATAAACACTCACTATTTTATTTTCAAGTGCATTTCACATAACCCGGAGCAGCAGTGTTGCTCATGTGTATTTGATCTTTTACCCCATGTAGTCCCCAACATGTCACTTTGCTCTTCTATAATGACACCCCTAAAGAAGGTATCTCTGTAATAAAATTTATCTAAAAAATACCTTAGCAGTAATCTATACATCAGGGTTTAATAATTGCACATTATGGAAATATTATTGTAGCACATGAAAAAACGGGAACCTTTCCGCTGTTGGGTATGAACAATTGAAAAATGTGGGTTTAATATAATGTCTAATTAACTCTTGATTTCAAGGTCAACATGTTAAGTTTCCATAAGCTGATGATACCCCAACGTGTTTTGGCGTTAATAATAAAAACGTCTAAACTTGAAAAATGGAAAACATGAAATTACTTGTCTAATAGATGTATTTTAAGTGGGAAGCTTTTTCGATCATTTCTTTTTTGCGGATTTCTGATTCGTCGCCCCACATTAAAATCCAGTCATTTGAATGAGGTGCAGTTTCTTTGGTCATGATGATTTTGTTATAACCTGCTTCTTTTGCTTTAACACGTTGTGTTAGCAGGTTTTGTAAAAGTTGTTCGCTCCAGTTGCATAAAATGTATGCTTGCTGGTTGTTTGGGTCTACTGCTTTGATTCGGAAGAAATATCCACCTATGGGGATGTCTTTGAATTGACAGGATTCGTCGATTTTTTGTATGATCTCAACGGTGTGAACTAAAACACTCGTAGCATTGGATTTGATGATTAGATAGAAATCATCGCCTACAAAGGTACTTGCAAAGTCCTTCATCATGTCCAGATTTTCCATAATCACGTATCCTCTAGGCGTTCCAGCGTTCCTTGAAAATATAAGCAATATGCCGATTTCGAAATATAGTATAAACAATAATTTGAATTAAATATCCGGATTTTATACATTGATTTTAAATAATTATTTATCATTCGAAATACTATGCCATAATAGTTATATCATATTTAGATAATTATAAGAAAAGTGAATAGAAATTGACCTTGGGTGGGAATAAAGAATGTCAGATCAAATAAATCAAGTTAAGGAGTTAGAAAGACAACTAATGCTTGCACGAGCAAACGTGCTTGCAGACCAAGAAAAATTAGAAAAATACGCTGCAAACTCAAAACCTTCCGTCATGGCGGTAGGCATTGGTGGAGCAGGATGCAACATCATTTCTTGGGTAAAAGACGAAGGTGTAACCGGCGGAAGACTCATCTCTGTAAACACAGATGCAGTACACCTGACCATCAGCAAAGCTGACAATCGAATCTTAATCGGAGAAAACACATGCAAAGGTCTTGGATGTGGAGGTTACGCAAAAGTAGGAGAAGTAGCAATGCATGAAAGCATTGAAGAAGTCTTCACGGAAGTTGGAAACTCTAACATTTTGTTCCTCATAGCAGGTTTAGGTGGAGGAACCGGAACTGGAGGTATTGTTCAACTCGCAAAAGAATTAAAAGCAAAATTTGAAAACGACCCGGTTCCACGTTTGCTCGTAGGTGTGGCAACTCTTCCATTCCAGATTGAAACTGCAAGAATGAAAGCAGCAAAATCTGCAATTCAGGAACTAAAACAGTACTGTGATACTGTGGTTATTATTGACAACGACAGACTAAATCACATTGCAGGTAATCTGCCATTCAAAGAAGCCTTAGGTGTAGCTAACACAACTATTGGAAAATTCGTCAAAGGAGTCACTGAAACCATCACTTGTGCGAGCTTAATTAACCTCGACTATGCAGATTTGAGAACAATCATGCACGAAGCGGGTATCGCTTCAATTGGAATTGGTCAAGGCTTTGGTGAAGGAAAAGTTGAACATGCTGTTGAACGCGCTTTGAATGAACGCTTGCTTGATGTTGAAGACATCACAAAGGCTAAGGGTGTGCTGATACACATCTCCGGTGGAGAAGACATGACCCTAGAAGAAGTTCACCGTGGAGGAGAACTAATCAAACGATACATGCCACCAAACTCGCCAGTCATTTGGGGAGCAAAAGTTGACCCCGAACTAGAAGGCAAAGCCAACGTCATGGTGGTCATAACTGGAGTAGACAGTGCATTCCTTAAAGCCCAGAAAAAGAAATCTGCAACAGGGCGATTCAAACTACCGTGGAAATAGCCAAGCAGCACCACAATTTGAACACAAGTTAGGGTTCACTCTTGTGGACCCAACCATATTTTCATTTTTTTATTTTCAATATTTTTGATTTGAAAAAAATCTCGTTACTCAGAACTGATCATTTGGTGTTTTGACGACAATTGAGGCACATTTCATCCGTTTAATCCAGTATTCAGCTAAACCGTGCAGAAGTTAATGGGTTGTTTTTTCATAATCAGCTAACGTAATGTTCAGCTTTTGATTTGTAGATACACAAAATATGTCACCGGCACAATGATGCTCCAAAATGCAATATCACCCAATAAATTCAACCCCGACCCATACAAAGAGAAAGTTTCAGGGCTTCCGGGTACAATAGTGGTCACTTTTTCCAGCCATAACCAAGGTAAACCATACCCGGTTATTGTTGCACCCAAGCCCACAGTCATATCTTGTGAATATAATGCAGACATTAATGCAAGAATTACTCCCCCAACAAGCATTAACAAAACAGTTTTTATTTTCATTTTATCCCCTGCTTCCCAACTAATTTTCTAGGTTCTATCTAAAATTGTTCGCAGAGAAATTAATTCCTAGATCAGCAACGAATATTTATGAGACCGCAAGTTTTCTATTATTTGCCATATTTTTGTATTCGTATTCAATTCAACTGATTTTTTAATATATTTTAGATATTGCCCAAATTATATTGGTGATAATTTACTTTTAACGTTTTTGGGGCGCAAAAACATGCCGTTGTATCAAGAGACAATTTTACCAAAAACACAGGAAACTTGTCCCTCCGTGCATAGTTTTTAATTAAAAACCGAATATCTGTTATTCAGTCAATAGCGGCGTTATTACTATGAAAGTTGCTCTAATTCATCCTCCTGGAAACAAATGTTTGAAAGTACCACCTCTTGGATTAGCATATCTAACAGCTGTACTAAAAAATCATGAAATTGAAACCCAAATCATTGATTTAAACGTCGAAAACATAAATCTTAGCAGATATCTAGCGCGTGAAAAACCAGAGATTGTTGGGATTTCTTCTATTGTTACAAATGCTCGGCATGCACTTGAGATTGCCAAGCAAACAAAACATGTTCTTCCTGAAAGTTTTGTAGTAATGGGCGGTCCATACGCAAGCATGATAGAATCCAGTATTTTAACCCGACACAAAGAAATCGATGCCTTACTCAGGGGAGAGGCAGAAAACACGTTCCTTGAATTAGTCAAACAATTACAAACCCAAAACAATCTAAACTCTGTTGAAGGATTAACGTTCAGAAATTCAAACAAAATCAAAAATAACATTCTATCCAAACCCATCAGTCCACTAGACAAAATTCCGCATCCTGCTCGAGAAGAACTAAAAATGGAGTTATACAAAGAAAACGCCGGTGTCATATTTACTTCCCGGGGCTGTCCTCATCAGTGCATTTTTTGTAGCAGACCAGTTTTTGGAAGATTATGGCGGGGTCACAGTCCAGAATATGTTCTGGAAGAAATTGAACAACTACTGAACGAACACGGAATTTCAATTTTGAGTGTTCTTGATGACAATTTTACAGTTGATTTGAAACGTGCAATAAAGATTCTAGAAGGCATAATCGCAAAAAATTGGAATCTAGATATCTATTTCTGGAATGGATTAAGAGCTGACCACATGACCAATGAGTTAGCATCCAAGCTAAAGAAAGCAGGATGTACTGCAATCAATTTTGGCGTTGAATCAGTTGACCCCGAAGTGAATTTGTTAATAAATAAAGGAGTAACCATGCAGCAAATAGAAAATGCAATAAAAACAGCTCAAAAATCTGGAATACAAGCCAACGCATTTTTGATGATTGGAAACCCTGGGGACAACACCAAATCTGCAGACAAACTCATAGATTTTGTTAAAAAAACCAATGTTGATGGTGTTCATTTGAGCATGGCGACTCCAATTTTTGGAACAAAGTTTTGGGATTGGGTCGAACAAAATGGTAGATGGTTAAATTATGATCAAGAAGAACTGCTGGACTGGCCGGTCGATGATGTTTCAGGAGCGTACCCAGTGTTTGAAACTTCAGATTTTACTGCCTCAGAACGAATAACAGCTTACGAAAAAGTTAGAAAGTTTTTGGAAGAAAATGAGCTTGCCATATAGAAATTTTTGGTTACTTTTACTTGAATATTGAGCAAAAAAGTGAAAACCCAGAAAAACATTGTTAATTGAAATGCATTTCACCCAAGGCATTAAGGTTGTTTCAGTTACTATGGAAGCACCGAACAAAAATTGTGTATCAAAGGTTAAAAGAACAAAACCCAGAAATTACTGTAGATTTCAATGAAACGACAGAACAGCATAGTTATTGTTACTTTTTTGGTTGTAGTAGCAGTTTTTTCTATTGTGTTTATTTTACATAATAACACAATCAATGAACCGTCGGAACCCCAAGAAGCATTTTATCACACATATGAAATCATAAACAGTTACCCACATGACGAATCAGCATTCACACAAGGTCTGGTCATTGAAGATGGAATTTTGTATGAAGGAACTGGACTTGAAGGACATTCAACACTCCGTCGGGTAGACATAGAAACTGGAGAAGTAAAACAACAAATTTCGCTTTCTAATAATTTATTTGGTGAAGGAATAACCGTTTTCAAAGACGAAATTATTCAACTAACTTGGACGTCAAATATCGGCTTTGTTTACAATAAAACCACTTTTGAATTATTACGAACTTTCAATTACACAACTGAAGGTTGGGGATTAACTCATAATGGCAGTATGTTAATAATGAGTAATGGGACATCAACTCTGAATTTTTTGGACCCCCAAACCTTTGAAATCATAAATCAAATTGACGTATACAACGAAGAAGGTCCCGTAACGATGCTCAATGAACTCGAATACATCAACGGAAGCATTTACGCTAACATTTGGCAAGAAGATACAATCGTAATAATCAACCCCAAAACCGGAAACGTCACAGGACAGATTGACCTAACAGGTCTCAAAGATTTAGTTAATCAAACAAGCCGTGATGTGCTCAACGGAATTGCCTACGACCAAAACGAAAACAGGTTCTTTGTTACTGGAAAGTTTTGGTCCAAACTATTTGAAATAAAACTGGTTCCAATGGAATAAGGCATGTTTTAAAGAGGCTTACCAGCCTCTGCCAGAGCCACCTCCGTAGCCTCAGTGACCTCTACCTCGTCCGAAACCACCAAAATAGCCATTAGACTTGATTATGATATTCATAAAGATTATTATAATAATTACATGAATTAAAAATTGAAAAAAGGGATTTTGGTCCCTTATTCTTCTAAGACTTTGTTTGCTTCTTCGCCGTAGGCGTCCATGACGTATGGGATACCAGAGATTTTTGATGCTTCTTCGGTTAGCGCCATTAAGTCTTTGCGGCTGATTGTTGAAAGCTTGAAGTTTCTGCTTCCAGCCATTAGTTGTTGTAGTCCAACTTTGAATTTTTGACAATATGTGTAGATAGCAACAGCGCCTAATGGTATGTTCTTCATGTCTGCACCGAATCTTTCAGTAAGTTCTGCATAGGCAACAAAGATTTCGTTAACGGAATTGCCATATTTAGAAACTGACGTGGGTAAGCTACCCTCTTTCAGCCAGTGGTCAATGTTCTTTCCGACCATTCCGGGTATCATTAAGCCTCGTCCCATGCATACTGCTTTCATGTCTGGGCTTCCCATTGCAAGTGCTTTGAATACACCATCTTCAGATGAGAATCCACCTGCCATTGCAAGGTCTGGAACTCGCATGCCTCTTGCTTTGAGTTTTTGAGTGAACTTGTATGTGAGAGCCTGTAGGTAGAATGTTGGAATTCCCCATTCGTTCATCATTGGCCATGGACTCATGCCTGTGCCGCCCGGTGCGCCGTCTATTGTGAGGAGGTCAAGTTTTGCTTCTGCACCAAAACGTAGGGCCATTGCCAGTTCCAAAGCAGAGTATGCACCTGTTTTCAAGGTTATTCGTTTGAAACCTAATCCTCGAAGGCGGTCAACTTCTTCGAGAAATGCTTCTTTGGTTACAAAACCTAGACGTGAGTGGCGTTCAAATTCTTTTATTGCGCCTTCATTGAATGCGATTTGGTTTTCAGTTAGAGTAGGGTCAGGTGAAACTACGTAGCCTCGTCTTTTGAGTTCTACTGCTCGTTTCAAAGATTTTACTTTGATTTCTCCACCAATGCATTTTGCACCTTGTCCCCATTTGAGTTCAATTGTATCCAAGTTGTGTTTTGAGGACACGTACTCGGCTACTCCGAAGCGTGTATCTTCGACGTTCATTTGAACTAATAGTTCACCGTATCCTTCGTGGAATTTTCTATAGATTTCGATTCGGCGGTCCATTTCTGGGGCTTTGGTTATTTTTCCGTTGCTGTCTAGGACTAGTTCAGGATCAATTCCACAAACGTTTTCTCCACAAACAAGGGTGATTCCTGAGATTGCTGCTCCGATTGCAAAGTGTTCCCAGTTTTTTCGGGCAATTTCGGTTGAACCTAATGCGCCAGTGAATATCGGGACGCGCATTTTGACTTTTTTTGTCCAACCGTATTCTGTTTCTGTGTCAACGTTGGGAAACAGTGCAGTGTCAGGGTCTGCTTCAACACCTTCGGGAAGTCCTTTTGCACCTCTGGCGTATCCTTGAATGTTCAAGTGAGAGTAGTCTACGGGGTAATTTTTGTCTGCTCCTGCAGTTACGTCTCCAAAGGGTCCAGGATAGAGCACCTCTCGGCCTCTAAAGGATGATAACCATATTTCACAACCGCCTTTGCATCCATCAACACATCGCGAACAGATGCCAGACATGGGGGCAACGCTCTTTGAGCGGTTGAATGTAGCTGTTGCTTCGTCTGCGTTTGGTCTTCTTAAATTCATTTTATTTCATTTCTCCAATTTTTTGCCTCATACAGCGGTATACGGCAACCTATTGCCACTAGGCAAAACCCTGCTTATAAGATTTTTCAACAAAAAGATGAAATCAACATCAAACATTCAATGTATAAACTCAAAAACCCACAAACATGAACATACATTCATTTATTCAGGCGTGAAAGAAACCGTGACTTTATAGATTAAAATTAAAAAAAATAGGAGTTACAATTCATAGTAGAAAACGGCAAAAGAGGTCTCTTGTTCTAAGTCTGGCAGCATGGACAAAGGTAAACGTGTCCACCACCGTGACTTAGTTTTTGTATGATTGTTCCGCATTCAGGACAGTATTTCTCTTTCATATGAGGTCCCATCGCAGGCATATAACTACCATTTTTTTGGTAAAGATCCTGAAAATCTTCTTTTCCGTTGAGTCGTATTCGCTCTTTAACCACAAACTTGATTGCAGCATAGAGTCTTTGCATTTCTTCAGCGGACAATTCAGAAGCTTTTCGTTTTGGATGAAGCCCAGCCCGATACAAAATGTCCTGAAATGTACTATTACTGATTCCAACAACTACTGCATCTTTTCCAACAAGAACTGCTTTTAACATCTTGTTTTTTTCTGAAAACATTAAAGAAAAATGCTGAAAAGTAAAATCTTTATCTGTTGTAGAGAGCTTGCTCAAATCAAAGTCCCGTTTATACACATATGACATGCCTAAATTTTTGTCAGCTAGTAGTTGGATTACCCCCATGCTGGTAAGTCTAACAGTTAAGGCTGTGTTATCTGTGAAAACAAGTTTTACATGAAAACTAGAAACGTCGTTCGCACTTTGATGATAAAACAGTTCACCACCATACTCCAGTCCAACTATCAAATCGGTTTTGTTATCAAATTTTATGACAATAACATTTCCTCGTGAGACAATCGTCTCAATTTTTGCGTCAACAAGCTGATCAAAAACGGTTAGGTCGGGTTCTAACATTCCAATTCTTTGTAAGCCTTTGCTTTCTTGGGTTTCACATGATTTTACTTGTTTGTCCAAGACTTGCTGGTTCAGTTGGGCAGCTAAAATTTTTGCTTCAGGAAGCTCAACACTCATGTTTTGACCTCCAAATCCCCCAAATACTTGTTTGTTAAGGGATATTTTAACTTTCAATTAAAACAGTGACAAACAGTTCTAACCAACAAGTAATTTTTCAAACAAGTTTTTACGATTAACGAATATCAGCCCAACAAGAAGGACTCCCATTATAATATGGATATGAAGTGATCCAAGGGGATTTCCAAGAGCAAAATAAATTGGGCTTTCGGTGAAAGTTGGGGAACTGAAAGGCCAAAAAAGGGGGTTATAAGAGTGGTTTGTGAAATCTAACAGAACATGAGAGAGAATACCAACAAGAACAGAAATGACCAGCCCCAAAGATGCTATGAAGCACCAGTCGGTTTGGAACTTGAGTTCCCAAAAACAATACAATAAAAGGATTTTCAAGGTCAGGAAACATGCTTCCCACAATCAGCCATGGCAAACTGAGCCGTTTGTTAAGTTTGTAAATGAAATATGCAAGGGGATGATGAAGAGGTGTTACCGGCAAATCTAATACTTCATTTCTAGAATGTTTTGTTTTGAAATATAACTTTATTTCATTTTTTGAAAAAAAAGAGAAGGGTTGGATAAATTTTTGTTTTATGGTGTATTTGCTGTTAGAGTTGGTGTTGGAAATAGTATGTATTTTCCGCTCGCGCTGTTGAGTCCGAAGAGTCCTTCGGCTTTCCAGTTACCGCCTCGGTAGTTGCCCCAGAAGAATTCTCCGTCATAGAATCCTGCAAAGACTCCTTTGCCATAGATTCCCCAGCAGTGTTTGTCCATGTTGTCTGTGCCCACAAAGTGGCCATTTCCAACAAAGCCCCACATGATGTATTTGCCATCCTTTGTATACAGCAGGAACCTTGTTCTCTGAATTACTCGTGCATCAGTTTCTTCGTATGTTTCAGGCACTAGTTCACGCAGGTTATCAACTTCAACGTTTGACAATTCTCCAATTTCTTTAGGGACCACAGTTATCGAAGCATCGTCAGCATTCACTGCTACGGCAGAAAGTTCCGTCAGGGAAACTGCTTTTCTTGTTAATTCTGTTTCAGGGACTGCTTGTATTCTGGTTGATACAGCAGCATTGGTTGCCAGTTTTATTTCTGAGGCTAAAACTGACGTTGCCATTACTCCCATGAGCAGCAACGTTACCACAGCCATAGAAATTACGATTTTCTTTTGCATTTTTTTAAACCTCATAAAAACCAATATCTTGGGCGTATCTTTAGGAAACCCATGAAAAGGCTCGAAAAACAAATTTCAAAAAAAAGAGATGGTTTCCAAACTAGACCTAGTCTTTGATGTTGTATTTGCTTTTGATACGGACCAGATTTTGTCTTCGGAACTTGGTAACTGTTATGATGTTCATTCCTTTGAGGCGCTTAACCATTCTCCAAGTAGTTGTTCGCGGAAGTTTTACATAATCATAAAGGTCTGCTTCAAAGGCTTCACCGTTATTGTCAACCAAAAACTGTATTGCTTGTTTTTCTTCAGGCAATAAATCCTTATGACCTGCAAATATGCGTTCAACATCTATGTCACGTTTTTTGGATTCCGGTTTTACTAAGTCAGTTCTGTTTCTTGATTTCAAAACAAAAAATAAAGCAACTACAAACAAAAACACGATTATTCCAATAGCAACCTCTAATATAGGAAACCCTTCAGTCGCAGAAAACAGTGAAACATCAGCTAACATTATTGCTTGAGTTGCTAAACTTAGAGCTGTAGAATAGTTACCAATTTCGTATTCTGTATGTGCTTGTTCAACTAACTTACGGACATCATCTAATCCATTTTTTTGTTCTTTATCTTCAGCGACTGTTATCACGTTTTCAGCGTCAACAATTTTTGATTGAGCCTGAACTGCTGTTTGATTAATTTGAATAGCCAAATTTTTTGCTTCAGTTCCAAGGGTTTCTGCTTCGGCATAGTTTCCAAGACTAAAAGCGGTTTCCCCTTGCTGAAGTTTTGTTTCTGCGTCAGTAACAATTACACCCAAACTCTGAATTTGCACAACCAAAAGTTCTGCATCATCCAGAACCATTCGGGCGTGCTCTGGGGTTCCAACTATACCCACTACGTATGTTACTTGGATCAATCCAGAATCCATGAGAAGGTTTACTTTGTCGTTGCTGGTTTGTATTAGTTCTGGAACTTTGTTCAAACTAATAATTGCAGCTTCTGAAGGCAAAATTATTCGCGCCGCAATAGGTGGTGCCACAGTTAATGTCCAGTATTTCCCTTGTTTTGAAGTAATATCCTGAGTTAGGTAGGATATTTCAACTTCGGTTGTTCCCAAACTGTGAACACTAATGGTAGAACCGTGTAATGAGTAACTTAACGGTAACCCATCCTCATCTACTACCAGAAGGTCTTCTAAAACTTGACCAAAAACTGTCACATTTTGGGTAGGAAATTCTGGATCAACTTCAAGAACATAATCAGTGGATACAAAACCATCAACAAACACCATGAAAACTAAGGTTTTTGGGGTTATTTCTTGGGAAAAGCTTCTGGGAGAAGTTACTGCCAACACAACAACCAAACTTAATATAACATAGGCAAAAGCCCGTTTTTTAGTCAAAGGGCGTCACTTCTCTGCGGAAAGTTAGACGTATACGCCTAAAACTTTTGTGTACTGAAAATTCACGGAAAAAACACTACCTAATCAGCTTTAGTTACTTCGATGCTTGACAAACTTTCATTTGTGTTTGATGCAGATGGAGTTACAGCCACGGCAGATATGGCGTTGGTTGATTGTTCTTCCCATCGTTTGGCTTCTTCAAGCGCTTCAATGGCATCATCAACTTTGCTATCCTGTATCAAATCACGGGCGTTTGTTAAACTGGTCTCAGAATTGTTCAAGGCAGTAAGAGCGTCTTCTTTTTCTTTAGGAGTCAAAGTTGCAGAAACAGATAACTCCGTCCTCGTTACAGACAATCTAACTTCTGCAGCTTGAAGATACCTTTGAGCATTGGACTCCGAAACAAGATTAGTTAACCGAGAAACATGCTCCGTTAACTCATCAAGCAATGCTTCGGAAGTACAAAGGTCATTAGATGCCCCTTCTAAATCAAGGGCACTCAGTTTTCGTGTAGCGTTCTCCAGATGATTGTTGATTTCTTTTAGACTTTTTTCAACCCTTAAGGTGTTGTATCCTGCAGCAGAAGCTTTTTGTGCCATGTTCTGCAGCCGTTCTACATAGCTTGCAACTCGGGTTATGTTTGCTTTCAAATTCAAGGCAGCTTCTGCTGTTGAAGGTGTTGAATCTGAAGGCAACGCAGACTCTAACAAAAACAAGGTTTCTTCAAATTGTTTCATGGCCTCAACAGCTTTGGTGCTTGCTACAGCATAGTTTGCTTGTTCCAAAAAATCATAAGCTTCAGTCGCTAAGACAAGCCCCTGATTATACATTGTTTGAGCAGTCTCGGGTGGAGTAATGTTTTTTTGTTCAAGGTCATTAAAGGCAGATAACACGGTTATGTTGTTTTCTTCAAGAATTTGGATCAAAGTTTCTGTTTTTTGTTTTTGGGGGTCGATGGTTTGAGCAAAAGTTTGGTTAAAGACAATAAAAGTTGTTGACAACGCAAGAGCCACAAGAACAGTTACTGCCATTTTTTTAGTTAACAAAGCCTAGTGATGCCCTCCAGGGATGTACTATAGTAACCTGCAGGTGGGAATTATTTAGGAAACCTGTGAAAAGATGTGGAAAACACAAAAAAGCGATTGAAACTTTGTTATTTTGTTGTTTTTATGAGGCTAACAACCCCGTGGCAGTCGCATGCAGTTCCTAAAGCAAGGGTAAAAGGTTTGGGGAAGGTTTCTAGCTTTTTAAAGAGGGAAGAAAGATCGTTTCCATTTATGGCGCCTAATCCTGCAGTCAGTAGGGGTGAACTAAAAAGAATACAGTGATCCGCCACACCAAAAACTGCAAACTTCAAAAGAGATTCTATGGTCGCAGGTTTTGGTCTGCCCGTTAAGGCACACACGTTCTTTGGGGCGGTGCAATTTGTTTTGCACCGTTTGTCGGGATACATGTAACTGGCAGCAATAAATGCAGTATTTTCATTCACGAAGACCATACTCTTTGGGAGGTTCTCTAAAACTTTGGATACCCCTTCCAAGTATGGTTCGCTTTTGAAACCGTTTTTTGTAAACCAGTTTTGCACAACGTTAGCAATGGTGTTACCCTGAATTGCGGTAACCACAAAATCTGGAACCGAGGTTTGTAGTAGATCCAACAAAAGCTTGTAAGCGTCACCGGCAAGAAAAGCAGGTTGTCCATTTTTCAAACTGTTCCAGGCATCTAAACTGTACGCTTGAATGTCAGCTTCTGGTTTTGCTTTGCAGTTGGGGTTTATGTCCACAACCAAAACTTTAGCTTCTTTAGTTTTTAGGTACCTAAGGGCGTTGGTTCCAAATTTTCCTCCGCCCATAACAAAAACCGATTTGCCTTTTAGGGTGTTTTTGTCAGACATGAATTACTGCACTTCGGGTTCAAGTAGGTCCTCAACCTATTATATTTATGTGGTTTTGGTGTTGGTTGGGGAAATGGAAAAGTTCTTTTCTACGAAAAGAAATAAATGCCGTAACTGTATTTGAAACAGTCCTGAGCGGTCGTAGTCTAGTTTGGTAGGACATCAGCCTGCCATCCACCACGGTGGGTAGAACGCTGACAACCCGGGTTCAAATCCCGGCGGCCGCACCATTCTAAAAACGAATATGTACCATTTTGTACTTTTTCATCGTCTCTTCTTTTTTTGTTTATTGAAATTTTTGAAGCCCTAAATTATGAGCGAGCAACAGATTTCTTGTGAAGGCTGCAGAAGCAAATGGGTTTTTGTTGTTGTGGGCAGTCAAATAATGGTGAGTATTTTGTTAAAAGTGAGTGTTAGTTCACTTGGGGTATTGTTATCTGGCTATGATGTCGATGATTTTTCCTTCTGAATTTATGAGCTGTAATTCCAGGGGCATTTTTCCTATTGCGTGTGTTGCACAACTTAAACAGGGGTCAAATGCTCGGATTACTGCTTCGATTCTGTTTAGCATTCCTTCTCGTAGTTGTTTTGTTTTTACGTATTTTTTAGCGACTTGAGTTACAGCTTGGTTGTATGCAAGGTTATTATGTTCTGTAGCTATGATCATGTTACACCATTTTATTATTCCCTGTGGGTCAACTCTGTAGTGGTGAATCAAAGTTCCTCTAGGAGCTTCTGCAACTCCGATTCCTTCATAATTGTTCACGAAGGCTTTGGCTTGAACATGTTCTGAGAGGATTTCAGGCTCCTCAAGAAGGTTTTGTGTGGTTTCGATACATGTTAGGATCTCTATTAGGCGTGCATAATGGTAAAGAAAACTACTTTGCACAATACCATTCTTTCCAAGTTTCTTGAATTCTTTAAGTTCTTTATCAGCAACAGTTGTACCGCAGTGTGATGCTACATTTAGCCTAGCCAATGGACCTACTCTGTACATTCCATTTGGGTAACCTAAGGGTTTGTAGTATGGGAACTTCATGTAAGACCACGGTTCAACGGCTTCGCCGATGTATTCTTGATATTTTTTAGGGTCAAGCTGGTCAGCTACAATTTTGCCGTCTTGGTCAACAATGAGTATTTTTCCATCATACATTTCCAGTCCTCTGGTCGAGTTAACCATTCCCATGTAATACGAGGGGAAGTTGCCAAAGTTTTGTACCTCTTCATCAAATCCTTGCAGGAGATCCTTAAACATTGAAATTGTCTTAATTGTGATATCTAGCGCTTCTGGCAGATTAGACAGCAGATAATCAGCATTTTCTTTCTTAAGTGACCACTGTACTCCTCCGGGCAAGATCCAGTCGCTGGGGTGTATTTTTTTGCCCGCTACTTTTTCTATTATTTCTTGCCCAAATTTTCGCAGTTTGATTCCTTGCAATGCAATTTCTGGTTGTTTTTTTATCAAACCGAAAATGTTTCTATCAGCGGGATCTGCGTCCATTCCCAACAGCAGGTCTGGAGATGATAGATGGAAGAAATTTAAAGCATGGGATTGTATTATTTGTCCCATGTGTATCAGGCGGCGTAGGAGCGTAGCTATTTTAGGTGGGTTCGCTCCTACTATCTCGTCACATGCTTTTGCTGAAGCTAGCAGGTGGCTTACTGGGCAAATACCGCATGACCTTGCAGTTATGCTTGGCATTTCGTAAAATGGGCGGCCTTCGCAGAATTTTTCGAATCCTCTGAAGTCAACTACGTGGAATCGGGCCTCTTTGACTGATTCGTTTTTACTGAGGCATATTGTTACTTTGGCGTGCCCCTCTATTCTTGTGATCGGATTTATCACAATATCTTTTCTTTTGCTTTGTTCAGCCATATTTTGATCTGCCTTCCATGTTAGGCGTTTTTCCAGCCAGTAACTCAGTTAATACATAGTTGATGACACCCGCAGGCGGTGGGCATCCGGGAATAAAGTAGTCTACGTTAACCACTTCGTGAATTGGCCTCACTTTCTTCAATAGTTTTGGAACATCGGTTGGGATTTGACCGTTTTTATTTGATTTTTCCATATATGCTTTTTTTAGAACAGCTTGGTCACTGTCGCTCCAAGCGTTTCTGAGAGCAGTAACGTTTCCTGTAACAGCGCAGTCGCCAAGGGAGATCAGAATTTTTGTTTTTTTGCGTGCTTCTTTAAGCAGGTTTTGCTGTTCTTCGTTTGCTACAGCACCTTCAATTAATGTTAAATCAACGTTTTCGGGAAAAGTCTTTATGTCCATTAGGGGGCTGTAAACCATCTGGATTTTCTTTGCTAGTTCTAGCAGCAATTCGTCTTGGTCAAGAAATGACATGTGGCAACCTGAACAACCGCTAAGCCAAATTGTGGACACTTTGGTTTTTTTGATTGTTGTCATTTTCTGTTTCTCCTTGTTTTAATAAATTCGACAATATCTTTTTTCTTGGTGTGGGACACTGGCTCTCCTTCGATGTAAATGGCGCCGACTGGGCAAACGTTTGAGCATTTTCTGCAAGAAGTGCATGAACAGGAATTGATCCACTGGTTGTCCATGTCCATTATGATTTGGGCATCTTTTCCTCTTAGTCTCAGATCTAAAGTGTGAACTCCTTCTATTTCGTCGCAAACTCTTATGCATCGGGTGCATAGTATGCACCTGTTTCGGTCAATAACTAAGAAATCGTGAGTTGAGTCAATCTCTTCTTTGGTCCAGTTGCGCTCAAATATGGTGTGGTCAACTCCTAGTTGGTTTGCTAGGCTTTGTAGTTCGCAGTGGTCATTTGCTACGCAGACAGAGCAAATATGTGTTCTTTCAGAAAGAAGGAGTTGGATTGTCATTTTGCGGTATTCTTTTAGTTTGTTTGAGTTAGTTGTAATTTCCATGCCTGGGCTGACTGGGGTTGTACAAGCTGGAAAGAGTTTGGATGAACCGCTAATTTCTACTAGGCATAATCGGCATCCGCCGTAACTGATTAAGCCTTCTAGGTTGCAGAGTGTTGGGATGTCAATCCTGTTATCTTTGGCAGCTTTCAATATCATGGTATCCTTTGGCACTTCAACTTCAATGCCATCTATTTTTAGGTTAACCATTAACGTGCTCATTGTTTTTGTTCGCCTTCTTCTTTTTTGAAGCATTTACCTGCCTGGCAGGTTTTTTCTGTAATGTGCTGAAGATACTCGTTTTTGAAGTATCGCAGTGTTGTAATAACAGGATTTGGTGCAGTTTGTCCAAGACCGCAAAGACTGGCATCCATGATATAGACGCTAACTTTCTCTAATGTTGTTATGTCTTCCAGTCTGGCGCTTCCTTTAGTGATTGCTTCGAAAATTTCTTTTACTCTTGCAAGACCTGCCCTGCATGGAGTACATTTGCCACAGGATTCTTCTACACAAAATTCTGTGAAAAACTTTGCAGTATCAACCATGCAGGAGCCGTCATCTAGAACGACGATTCCGCCAGATCCCATTATTGCTCCAACGCTTTTCAGGGATTCATAATCTATTGGTTGGTCCAGAAGAGCTTCAGGTAGACATCCTCCAGAGGGACCACCAACTAAAACTGCTTTAAAGTTTCTTTCGTTTTGCACTCCTCCTCCTATGTCGAAAACAACTTCTCGAAGTGTGGTTCCCATTGATACTTCTATTAGTCCGGGGTTGTTGATGTTGCCAGTCAATGAGAAGCATTTAGTTCCGGTGCATTCAGTTGTGCCAGTTTTGGAGAACCATAAGCCGCCGTTTAGAACAATCATAGGAATATTTGCTAGTGTTTCGACGTTCTGGATAAGTGTTGGTTTTCCCCATAATCCATAGGTTGCTGGGTATGGTGGGCGAGGTTTGGGCATTGCTCTTTTGCCTTCAATAGATGCAAGTATGGCGGTTTCTTCTCCGGCTATAAACGCTCCTGCTCCTAGTCTGAGTTCGACATTAAATTTGAAGGGTGTTTCAAGGATACTATCTCCTAAAAGAGACATTGATCTAGCTTGGGCAATGGCTTTTTGCAGGGTTTGGATTGCTAGGGGGTATTCAGCTCTTATGTAGAGGTATCCTTTTTCTGCGCCTATGGCATAAGCGGCGATTAGCATTCCTTCAAGTATTGCATGAGGGTCAGCTTCAGCTAAAGTTCGGTTTGCGAAGACTCCTGGGTCTCCTTCGTCTAGGTTAGCTACAATGTATTTTGGGGAGCTGTGAGCTCTTGCTACGAGACTCCATTTTTGGCCTGTTGGAAAGCCTGCGCCTCCTCTGCCTCTGAGTCCGCTACTAGTAACTTCACATATAACTCCTTGGGGAGTCATTGTTGCTAAACATTTGACGAGGGCAGAGTATCCTCCCATCGCGATGTAGTCTTGAATTCTGTGGGGGTCTATTTTGCCTGCGTTTTTTAGAACTAGTCGTTTTTGTTTTTTAAAGAAAGATTCGTTTTTGTATAGCATTTCTTTTATGGGTAAACCTAAAACTATGTGGTCTCTTACTATTTCTCGAACTTTTTCTGTAGAGACATTCTGGTAAAGGTAATCACCCGGTTCGATTAGGACTGCTGGTCCTACAGAGCAAGTGCCTATGCATCCAGTTCTTGCGACTTTGCATTCTTTTTCTAGCCCAAATTCTTTAACTGCATCTTTGAAGGCTTTCAAAATTTTAAGTGCACCGAAGAGTATACAGCCGCTTGAAGAACACACGTTTATTCTATGTTTGTAAGATCTTTGGAAGTCTACTTCATTTTCAGCTATTGTCTGAAGGTCAACTAGTTTCAATATTTTCGCCTCCTTTGAGTAGTTGTTTGATTTTTTTGATCACGATCTCTTTTGTTGATTTACCAACGACTTCGTCATCTACAATTACAGCTGGAGACATTGCGCATGCTCCTATGCATCTTGTTACAAACAAAGAAAGTTTGCCATCAGCGGTGGTTTTCCCTCTTTTGATTTTGAATTCGTTTTCGATGGCTTGCATGATGTCTTCAACGCCTTTCACGTAACAAGCGGTTCCAAGGCAGCCTGTAACTATGTGGTCTCCTGGTTTTTCCAAGTTGAAGTAGCTGTAGAATGTTGCTACACCCAACACATGACTTGGGGGAAGACTAAGCGATTGAGAAATGTCCATTAGCAGTTTTTTGTCAAGGAATCCGTAGATTCCTTGGGCTTTATGAAGGATTTCCAGAAGACTGCTTCCTTCATAGTTGTATTCTTTTAATGTTTTCTCTAACAGCATACGACGATTATCATCTTTTGCCAAAAAAATTCCTCCGACACTGGCATCCCCAACATTTTTTAAATCCATCCAGATGTTTTCTGAAGGGAACATAGAAAAATTCTTTAGATTAAACTAAAGCTGAAAAACAATAAAAAGTTATTCTAAGCACTCATGTCAACACAGATTACAAATATGTTAAATTGGTTTATTTGACAAAAATCCTGAATGTTTATGCTAGCATACGGTCGCACCAAATACTTTCGAATGTTTTTAGAGAAAAAGTTCATAAAAGACAACTGCTGCATTACTTTGCTGTTAATCAATGTGCGGTTGTAGTCTAGCCTGGCATGACACAGACACATCTGTGGTGTAAGCCTTCCAAGCCTGTAACCCCGGGTTCAAATCCCGGCGGCCGCACCATTCAACGTTCTAAGGAACAGATTTTGTGTTTTTTGGTTTTCCAGAAAAAAGGTTACTTTCAACATAAACTACTATCAATAGAAATATATGATTTTGAATCAGCAAAATCTTATGTTTTTGATTGTTTGGTCACATGTGGACCATTTATCATAAAAAAACATCAAACAAAATTCTTGTTTTAATGGGTCGCCCGTTAGTCTTGGTTTTGCTTTTTAGTCCCAGATTTTGTTTTGGTCTTGGGATTTAAAGCTCAAGAACGGATATCAGTCTTCGTCTTCGTCATCGAAGTCTTCGTCCCAGTCTTCTTCTTCAAACATCAAAACAATCCACCTCACACGCATACCATAAAACCCAGAATATTTACGTTTAGATAAAAAAAAGGTCATTTTTAGGCACTAGAAAGTAAAAACAAGGCCAATGCAAACCCATTTTTAAGGATATAAATAAAAATCATCGTTATTTCTGGCAACGTAGAAAAATAATAGGCGCATAATCGATACCAGAAGAGCTCATTTTATCGTAAAATATTAGGAACATATTTGACGTAAGTTTAACATAACAGCTTTGTGACCTGTTTTTCTGAAAAAAAGTTTTTGCAAAATATGTAACTTAACCAGCAAAATGGGGGATGAAAACAACTCTTATATGTAAAGCTGAGTGTGGCAATGTGGAGTTGTATTTTTGGTTATAGAAAACGGAAACGTCGTAAAAATGCATTATGATGCAAAAATTGATGATCGAATGATTGATAGTTCCCGAGATAAAAAACCGCTTGAATTTAAAGTTGGAGAAGGAAATGTCCTTAAAGGATTGGATGAGGCGGTTGTTGGGCTTGAAAATGGAACGAAAAAAACGGTTGTTGTTCCTCCAGAAAAAGGGTATGGTTTACGAAAAGATGGGCTGTTCACAGAAATCGCCCGAGACAAATCCAAAGAACCTGAAACAGGAATCAAAGAGGGGCATGTTGTTTGCTATAAAACGGATCTGGGCAGAGTCAAATACGCTACAGTAGCAAAAGTTGAAGAAGAAAACATCACCCTAGACCTTAATCATCCCCTAGCTGGACAAACCTTAATCTTTGACCTAGAAATCGTGGACGTAAAATAACAACAAGATGCTGCACTTGCAGCATTTTCATCTTTTCTTTTTCTTTTTATGGTTCTAGTTTTTGTTTAGCAGGTTGGTTGCTTTTACTCGTAGTTCGTTTATGGCGAGGTCTTTGGGGTCTAGTCCCATTGCAAGTCCTAAAAGTTGGGGGTAATGGAGTACTGGGATTCCGAATTTTTCTTCGAGGGCTTGTTCGATTCGTTTTTGGTTGGTGTCAAACATTATTTGGCAGAAGGGGCACACGGTGATTAGGGCTTGGGCGTTGACTTTTTTGATGTTTTTTAGTTTGTCTCCTGCGATTTGCAGGGACAGTTTGTCGTTTACTCCTATGATGGGGGCTCCGCAGCAGTCGGTTTTGTACATGTAATCAAGTGATTGTGCTCCTGTTGCTTCTATTAGTTGTTTGAGGATTACGGGGTTTTCGGGGTCGTCAAAGCCTATGTATTTTTTTGGTCGCAAAACGTGGCAGCCGATGTGTTCAGCTACTTTTAGGTCAGTTAAAGGATTGATTACTGCTTGCTTAATTTTTTCGTAGCCTATGTCTTCCGATAATACTTGGAGGAGGTGTCTGACTCGAATTTTTCCGCCTTCAAGTTTGAGTCCAACTTCTTTGAGGTACCCGTTGATTTTTTCTTTGACAGCTTTGTCTTCTTGAACCAATTTGTTGACTTTCCGTAAGGTTCCTGCACAGCCCGGACACAAAGTCATTACGTCTAAGCCTTTTTGTTCGGCAAAACAAAGGTTTCTTGCAGCTAAAACCAGCATCGATTCATGGTCTACAGAATCTAAAGGCAACCCACAGCAGTTGGCTTCGGGCATTTCTTCCAGTTCTACGCCTAGTTTTTCTAGTACTTTTCGGGAAGAAACTTCAAAACTGGCTAAACGGTACGGAATAACACAACCTAAAAAGAACAGGTACTTCAGGTCAGCCAAGCTAGTTGTTCTCCGTTTTCGGTTCTTTAGACTTGTCAACAAGATTAAGGAGTTTGGAGATTTCTTGGAAGTTAGCTATAGGCAGTTCGGGTAGTCCGTTTTCTACGCGTTTTCGTTTGTGCAGGTCAGGGATGTCGTATGCCAAGCCACTTTTGTGGATGTTGTTTTTGATGTCCACAAAGGTTTTGGGGATTTTGCCTTCTTTTACTGCTTGGTTACGCAGTGCCCGCATTACTCCTGCGATGTCTACTCCTTGGGGGCAATGATCTACGCAGGTAAAACAGGCTGCACATAACCAGATTTTGTTGTCTTCAAAGATGCGCTCTTTCATGCCTAGCTGGGTCATGCGCATGATAGTTCGGGGACGAAAATCTTTGCTGACCCGTGCGATTGGGCAGTCTGCTGTGCAGGTGCCGCATTGGTAACAAAACTTTAGGTTTTCTACCCCTGCAACTTTGCTTAGCTCAGCTTTGAAGCTACAGTCAAAGTCACCCATGGTAACTGCCTTAGATTTAGTCTCTGAAACAAGTTTCCCATCAGACAACAACAAACCTCCCCACGGAGGACAAATAATCACCAGTACGTCGGAGTGTAAAACAAAGAAAAAACGACGTTAATAAAGAGTACGAAAAACAGATTCTGTAAAGTTTGGTGAGGACAACAGCGGACCTTAAGAGCTTCTGTGGGGTGTTAACGGGCATCTTACTGCAGTTCACTTGAGAATTAAAATGGTCGTGTAGGGATTATTTCTGCTGTTGCGGCATCAATCCAATAAAGTCCCGGCGGGGGTAGGCTGACAACGCCTGATTTATGTGTTACAACAATAGACCAAATGTACCTGTATGTCATGTTGCTAGTCGAATTGCCAACGGTAACAACTGAATAGTCATCAACTGGTTGTGTGATTGAACACACCAAGTGAGAACCCGAACCAGGAATATGAGTTGTGAAACCTTCAGGAGTTGTGACTGTAGAATTGCTCCAGAATTGGCGGTAATCAAGGTAAACCCCGACAGTCATGTTTTCAAGAGAAGTCGTGTTCCAACCACCGTGTTCCAGTGCAATTTTAAGAGCTTTATACATGGAAACGGGTGGAGAAAAATTGTAACTAATGCTTTCTACAATAACATTTCCAAACTCATTATAGTAAGCATCAAAATCATCCTTTAGCTGATTGGCACTGTAATTCTGAAAGTATAGAACAACATTGACAAAAAATGAAACAACAAGGGCAACAACTAAAACAACAGCGCATAATCTATTATTCATTTTCAGTCTGGTTCCTTGCGTGATTGATTCAATATTTTCAGAGCGAGAGTGATATATAATTATATTGTTAGTTTTGAATATGTTTTAACAATAAAGTCTTAAGTTAGAAAAATCATAGAATATTGCATGAGTGAAATTGAATATGGTAAAATGATGTTGATTTTTGCCGCATCATGGTTCATCGTAGCAATAATTTCATTTATTTTCTTGAACCCAGTTAATTGGGCTCCAATAGTTAGTGCATCATTTATTCTTCTAGGAATCGCGTGTATCGGAGTCTGGTTAATAAACCGAAAAAAGAAAAGGTCCAGTTCATTCATGAAAAAAGGCTATTAAATAGGGCATCAATGTTCTCCTGATAATTTGGTGTTGTTTAGTTCCCAAGAATATTCGAAGTTATAATTAGAAAAAATGGAAAAACAAGCAGAAACAGGGATTAAATTAGTTTCAACTATTTTTGAACTTAATAAGATGTAAAAAATGTGAAAATAAAAATGAAAAGTAAGGTAACTTGTGGTTACCTTGGATTTTTAGGGTTATTGTCCAGTTTTCTTTTTCTGGATGTATCCATGGATGCCTTGGGCGGCTTTTCTGGCTGCTCCCATGGCACTGATTACTGTTGCTGCGCCGCTGACTACGTCTCCGCCTGCGTAGACGCCTTCTTTGCTTGTTGCGCCAGTTTCTTCGTCTGCTACTATGGTTCCCCATTTGGTAGTTTCTAGACCGTCAGTGGTTCGTTGAATCAATGGATTTGGTGTTTGACCAATGGCGATAACTACTGTGTCTACGTCCATCATGAAATTAGAGCCTTCAATTGGAACGGGTCGGCGTCTGCCTGAAGCGTCGGGTTCTCCAAGTTCCATTTTGATGCATTCCATGCCATTTACCCAACCGCTTTCGTCACCAGTAAATTTGATTGGATTAGTTAATAATCGGAAGATTATGCCTTCTTCTTCTGCATTTTCTGATTCTTCTTCACGGGCAGGAAGCTGCTCCCGAGCTCGACGGTAAACGATGTAAACTTTTTCTGCACCTAATCGTAAACTGCAACGAGCAGCATCCATGGCGACGTTTCCACCGCCGATTACTGCAACGTTTTTGCCAATTCTAATGGGGGTATCGTATTCTGGGAACAGGTAACCTTTCATCAAGTTTACGCGAATCAGGAACTCGTTAGCAGCGTATACGCCACCCAAGTTTTCGCCCTCAATTCCCATAAAGTTAGGAAGACCTGCACCACTACCGATGAAAACTGCATCATAGCCGTCTGCAAAAAGTTCATCAATAGTAAAGATTCGCCCGATAGTGTAGTTGGTTTTTACGTCTACACCAAGGTTTTTGATGTATTCAACTTCTGCTTGCACAATCTCTTTGGGCAAACGGAACTCAGGAATACCATACATCAAAACACCACCCGCATAGTGCAAAGACTCAAACATTACAACTTCATGACCTTGTTTAACAAGGTCAGCCGCAACAGTCAAACCTGCAGGACCTGAACCGACAATGGCTACTTTGCCAGTTGCGCCGTCAGGTTGTTTTTCGGGGATGGTAACACCTGCTTTGCGTTCATAATCTGCAGCAAATCGTTCTAACCTGCCGATAGAAATGGGGTCACCCATTTTACCGATGACACATAATTCTTGGCACTGGTTTTCTTGAGGACATACTCGTCCACAAACTGCAGGTAAACTGTTTTTCTCTTTTAGTTTAGAAGCTGCAGCACTGTAATTGCCTTCCTTGATTTCTTTGATAAAGGCAGGAATGTCAATTCCTACTGGGCAGCCTTGAACACATCGAGGATTAGGACACTGCAAACAACGGGTTGCCTCCAGTATAGCTTGTTCTTCGGTGTAACCAAGGGCTACTTCATAGAAATTGTGAATCCGATCCAAAATATCTTGTTTAGCCATCGGAGCTGAATGCTTTCTTTGTTCTCTATCCACGCTTCACACTTCCTCCAAGTTTATCATAAATCATAGACGCCATCCTTTCCTCAGGTAAGTAAACACGTTGCCTTGAGATTAATTCGTCAAAGTCCACGTCAAGACCATTAAATTCAGGACCGTCCATGCAAGCGAATTTAGTTTCACCGCCGACAGTTACACGGCAGGCACCACACATTCCAGTTCCGTCAACCATCAAAGACGCTAAAGTAACCATTGTTTTCAGATTGTAGGGTTTAGTCATTTCTACTATTTTCTTTAGCGTAGAAACTGGACCCATAATAACGGCATGGTCAAACTTTTGAGCCTTCAAAATGTCATTAATAAAGTCCAGACCCTCATTTCCTTTAGAACCGTCATCAGTAGCTACATGGAATTCGTCAGCTACAGCTTTTAGTTGGTTTTCATAAACCATGTCGTTTTTGGTACGTCCTGCTGCAACAACAACAAGTTTGTTATTGTTTTTCTTCAGGGCAACTGCAACATAATGCAAGGGAGCACACCAGACTCCACCCCCAACAAGTAAAACTTTACCAAAGTTTTCAACTTCGGCAGGATTGCCTAAAGGACCAGAAAAGTCCAAGAGGGAGTCGCCTGCCTTAAGTTTTGCTAGTTTTTTGGTGGTTTTGCCTACTGCATGAAAAGCAGTGGAAACTGTACCTTTTTGCAAGTCAACGCCTGCGATGGTAAGGGGAACACGTTCACCTTTGTCGTCGAGACGAATAATGACAAACTGTCCAGGATGAGACTTGAGTGCCACATCGGGAGCAGCTATTTCAATCAAGTGGATATTGGGTGCAACTTCTTCTTTGGTTATAATTTTATACATTCATGCTCACGTCCAAGTTAAGCGCTTTTTTCCTCCGAGTCAGGAATAGAAGAAATTTTTTTGGTAAATTCTTCCAGTTTTTCCTTAAAGTCTCCAGGATACTTGGGACTAACCCTGAAGGACTCAAAACGGTCGTCCAAGTTGTATTCCTTTAGAACTACCTTCAAAGCAGAGAAGTTTCTTTCTCCGAGATAGGTTCCTTCTTCAAGTTTACAGAGTTCTTCTGGACAAATAACTGCCATAACGCCGTCAAAACCTGCGCTTAAAGCCTCCAAAACCAAAACAGGATCAAAGCCTTTGGCACATGGAAGCTCGATTATGGTAACGTTATCGGTAAGGCATCCGTTCTGGACATCGTCCAAGGCTGAGAACTCAGACCATTGGCAAACAAACAACAAAATCGCAGATTTACCCTTGGCTTTAGCGTTAGCAGCTTTGCTGCTACAGTTTTTGATAATATCAGAAACGGGCTCAAATTCATAGCCTCGCAATTCGATGGCTTGATGAGGGCAAACAAGGGCACAAGCTCCACAACCCATACAGTCGTCAGTTTTGATTTCAGGAGTGCTAACGTCTTTCCATACAATCGCGTCATATGGACAGATGAAAACACATTTGCCACATCCAACACATTTGTCACTGTCGTAAACTGCTTTCAGGGAATTAGTTTTTACAACAAGGTTGTTTGGGTCATAACCCAAGACATCTACAGTTTCTTTCAGCAACTCAAACCTGTTGAGTCCTACTTTGCTGCCTTTTTTGAATCTGCAAAAGTCTTCTTCACATTGCAGAACTAGAATTTTTTCGGTTCCAGCAGCCAAGTTATTCATGTAAAATTCTGGCGGAACACGCCCAACACAAGGCAGGCGAAGAGAAACAAAGTTTTCCACGTTTTCGTCTTTAAAGTTCTCTTTAATGTCAATGGTTACAGCGTTGCTGCCTCTGCAAGACAAAACAAGAGTGTTTGCATCTTTCTCTTTCATTTCGTCTTGCACTTTTTTGGTCATCGAGTCAACATTATAATAGACAAGGTCTATTGCTGACATTGGACAAGCGCTTACACACAAGCCACAAACCCGACATTTTTCTACATCCAAAATAATCTTGTTTTGCTCTTCGTCTTTTGAAATTGCTTCAAAAGGACAAACTGCAACACAAACTCCGCAGCGGCTACAAAAGTCATCTGCGATTTCTATTCCAGCGGTTCGACTAGGTTCATTCGTCATCTTGCTCTACACTCAGAAGCATATTTTTTCCTGAAGTATTGAGAATACTTCACTTCTTGACATCCAACTTAAAGTTTTCTCTTTAATAAACTATAACCTTTAAAAAATAAAAAACACGTTTTGACTAACTTTTGGATTGTTTACTAAAGAAATCTTTGAGCATTCTTAGAAGTTTATCACAATCATCAGGCAACTGAATAACAGGAAAAATCACCCCTTCGAGCGTGTTGGATTTTTGAGCAATCAAACCCGATACAGCAAAAACATGAGAAGTTCGTTCCAAAGTTTCGGTGAGATCTTCGAAATTTTTTGCGGTAACAATTTTTGGGATGTCTTTACGTTCAGAAATAAGCTTGTGGAAGCCTTCCACAAAAATGTAATCCAAGTTTTCGTTTGCTAATAAACCAAGAATTTTGTTTAAACTACGGAGTTCAGATTCTGTCTTTTTTAGTACAACGATTTCCTTGGGGGCAACAGCAACAGTAATTTTTGAGCCAGCCTGCATATGCCGCCAAGTATTGGTTCCAGGAGTGTCGATGCTGAAGTTTTCATGGTGGATGTGTTTAATGGTGCCAACAGCGTAGCCTTGTGTAGTAAGACAAGAAATTAGATATTCGATGGTTGTGGTTTTTCCTGAACCATGGGAACCAATAACAGCTACAATGAACGTCATAAAACTTCCCGTTATTTCTAGTTAGGAATAACGCTAAAGATAAATTTTTTTGCATAAAAGCATATACAGTATAAAATGTTATTGTTTCAGTGAAGTGATTTTGGATGCCAAAAATTGTCGCCGTCGTTGGAAAAAAACATTCAGGAAAAACAACCATCATTCAACAGCTAATTACTGAATTAAAAAACAGAGGCTACAAAGTGGGAACCATTAAACACATGCCTCGAATACAAACAATAGATTCGCCGTCTCCAGTGCATGACACATGGAAACACAGCGAAGCAGGGGCAGAAATTATTGTAGCAGTCCCACAAAACGAAACAGTTGTTTTCGTAAAAAAGAAACAAAAACTAAACGATCTTACAGAATTTCTACACGGAATGGATTACGTATTATTGGAAGGCTTTGAGAACGAAAAAATTTTCCCAAAAATAATCGCAGCAAAAACCATGCAAGAAGTAACCGAATATTCTGATGGATTAGCAATAGCAATTTCTGGGCTTATCGTTGAATCTGAACAAGAAACAAAAAAAGCAGCTGCTTTACAAATTCCTCTGGTCAAAAGCCTAACTGAAGCAAAAAACCTTGCGGACATAGTTGAACAAAAAGCCTTCAGTATTCTTCCTGATTTGATTCATTGTGGAGAATGCGGGTTTGAGTCATGTTATGAGTTGGCAAAAGCCATGGTTGCAGAGGACCCAAAAGCAAAGAATTGCCCGCTGTTGACGGGAAAATCAGTGGTTTTGGAAGTTAACGGCACAAGAATACCTATCAAAGATTTTCCAAGAGAGATAATCACAAACATTGTAACCAGCATGGCACAGTCCCTTAATGGGGTAGATGATGTTCGCAGTTTGTTGCTCAAGATAGAAAACAAGTAAGGTTAGATTACAGCTAAAACTGAACCATACTACAAAAAAACTAGTCCACACAAAATGGACAAACACAAAGAAAAAGCCATTAACGCTTAATCAATTGTTGTTAACTTTGTTGTGTGCAAGTTCGCTGTTTTTTGTATTTAAATTGCTTTCAAGGCTCAAACCTAACTGATTTCAAGCAACACTACACTGGTAACCCAACGCTGAGCAAACTCGTCTGAGCCAATTATGAGACGCAAGGGACCATTTCCACCCTCAGCATGAGAAACCAAGGCTTGTCCGTCTTGTTGGTAAACTAGCATGACTTTTGGGTTTTTCATGATCTCGTCAACAGACAACGTGATAGCATAGGTGTCTATGGACTGGATCAAAACGGAAGAAGCGTCTTCAGAAACTTCAGCCAATTCTAAAAGGCTTGCAACAGTAACTCCAGTGTAAGTGAAATTGCCTTCATCTTCAACATGCATAGCAGAATCCAACGTCGCCTGCATATCAGAAGAAGGCAAAGCTTCAATCTCACTAATTGTTAAATTTAATGGATTGTTTACATTGCCTCGAACCTGAAGGGCACCTTCTTGCACGTCAGCGGGTCGGCTGAAAAAGTAGAGGGGAACTGCAACCGCAACCAGTAAAACGAAAAAGATTACAGCAGTTCTAGTTCCTTTATTCATTGTTTATTTCACTCGTTTAGTAGACTTCTATTTGGGCAACCCATCGGACCCAGTATTGTCCCCATTTTAGTTCGGGATCTTCCATGAACAAACGGAAAGGTCGACCGTCCTTAACAGTCAAGTATTCGCCGTTTTCCATGTAACCAACAAGCATTCCGTCAACTTGGGCTTGTGTCATGGTGTATTCTCGTGCATAGCCATCGATGGCAGTAATTTTGATTGTGGTCGCGGACTCAGAAACCCCAGCCGCTTCAAGAATATCCCACAAATCGGCTCCAGTCCAATTTGAGGTTCGTTGGGGTTCACCACCCGGAGCAAAAGCCAATTGCACCGTTTTGGTTTCAAAGCCGGTTATGTCTAGTCCAGTTATGTTCATTGGGTTTGAAACACCGCCAGATACTTGAATTGCCCAAAGCCCCACGTTAAGACTGGCAATGTTTTTGATTTGATACTGGCTAGCAAGGGAAGGAGCAATCAACTGAACTGGACCGCCAGTTTCTTCGGTCATGTATTCGCCATCCTTCACAAAGGCAAGAATCATTTTTTCTTCGGGATATTGGGTGCTGTTCCAAGCTTGATACAGGTTTACAGTTTTTGCGTAACCATCAGAAGCAGTTACTTCTACTGGTCCTGCACACCAACTAACTCCGCTTTGCTCACAAAAATCAGTAAACAAAACCCCAACATAGGTTGCAATTTCACCTTTGATGGTGTGAGTCACGTTCGTGAGGGGCATTTCAGTCATGTCACTAACAGACACAACTGTAGTGGTTGTGCCCTCTCCGGAAACGGTGATTTCCCAGTCGGGGGCAGTCCCTGAAGGAAGCAAACTGTTTCCAAAAGCAGAAGGCAATAACAGGTAAGCTCCTGCAGACACTCCAATTATTGTGATAACAATTACAGCAATTATTACTTTATTGTTCATGATTTTTTCCTCAAAATCCTATTTTTTTGCATTCAACCAGTACCGTGTTTGCGATAAATCCACCCAAACCTCCGCTTATTGCAGCCAAAATTAACGAGAACATCAATGGAACCGTTGGTAAGGCAAGAACTAAAACGCCAACTAATGCTGTTCCTACTACATTTGCAATGGCAGAAGCTCCAAAACAGCAGGCCATGCAACATGATTTGTGTCGAGTCAAAAACAGAAACGCGTCGATTGCCAATCCCGGAGCAAGATAGATAACAAAGGAGAAAATGCCAAAATTTCCAAAAGGAGATACTAGGCTGATTATCGCTTGAACCAGCGAGATCGTGGTTGCAGCTCCACGTTTTCGCACAAGCCCATACGCGATTACAGGCCACATCATGTACAGTCCTCCAGCCACAGCCCCAGTTGGGATGTATAAAGAACTGGTTATCACGCCAACCAGTGGTCTGAGAATGCTTTTTGATGCAAGACCCAAACTTGCCAAAAGGGATATGGTGACCAAGTCTACTGTTTTTGTTTTTTTGATGTTTGCCTGAAGGGCTTGCGTTTTGTTTTCCATGGAAACCGATATGCATAAGTAAACATATCGATAAAAAGTTTACGGTAAAATGATTCCCTTTATTAGTTGCCCAAACGAAACTGTTTTTCTAGTTTACGGGAGTTTTGCTAGCCTTTGCGTGCCGAAATACTGGTCAGCGGCATAGTTCAGGGCGTTGGTTTTCGCCCATTCATTTACCGAACAGCACTAAACAACAAGTTAACAGGCTTTGTGCGAAACAGGGGTGACGCTGGAGTCAAAATCGTTTTGGAAGGCAAACAATCAGACATCAAGCAGTTCCTGAAAGATTTGGAAACAAAAAATCCTGTTTTGGCACAACTCTACAATACCCAAGTAAACTACAAAAAACAAGAACAAGAATTTACAGAATTCAAGATAATCAAAAGCTCAAGAGAAACAGAGCTTTCAGGCTCTGTAATTCCACCAGACGTTTCAATCTGTGACGAATGTTTACAAGAAATGCGTGCCCCCAAAAACAGGCGTTTCAACTATTTTTTTACAACCTGCACAGATTGCGGACCACGATACACCATAATCAACAGCATTCCCTACGATAGATCAAACACAACCATGAACCAATTTCCCATGTGTGAAGCCTGCACCAAAGAATACAGTGACCCATCAAACCGCAGATTTCACGCCCAAACAGTTGCCTGCCTAAAATGTGGACCAAAAGTGTACCTTGTAACAAACAAGGGAGAACCAATTGATTCGAGAGACCCAATCAGGGAAACAGGAAGGCTGCTAGAAGAAGGCAATGTTGTTGCCATTAAAGGAAATGGAGGTTTTCATGTTGCCACTTCTACTATAAACCCAGAGCCAATAGCAAAGCTACGAAAAGACAAGCATCGAAAAAACAAACCTTTTGGGGTAATGGCTCCAGATTTGGAAACAGTTAGAACATTTGCGGAATTAAATCAGTGGGAAACTGAGCTTTTGATTTCGTGCCGTAAGCCCATTGTTTTGCTCAAAAAAAGCCCAAAATATTATCTTTCAGAATTAGTTTCGCCCCAACTACACACATTGGGTGTGATGCTTCCTTACACGGGATTGCATGCCATGCTCTTTGATCAGGTTAAAGAGCCAGCCTTTGTAATGACTAGCGCCAATCCGCCTAGCGAACCCATAGTTATAGACAACAACCAAGCAATACAAAAACTGGGGAAAACTGTTGAGTATTTTTTGATGCACAACAGAGCATTAGCTAAAAGATGTGACGATTCTGTTGTTCGTTTTCACGGCAAAGATCCATCGTTGATTCGGCGCTCAAGGGGATATGTTCCCGAACCGGTTCAGGTTAAATTTGTGTCGGACCGTTGTGTCTTGGCAGTTGGAGGAGAACTAAATGTTACTTCATGCATACTTTCTCAAAACAGGGCGTTTATTTCTCAGCACATCGGCGATGTAGAAAACATAGAGAACCTGCGTTTTCTTAAAGATTCGATAACTCATTTGACCAAGTTAACCAACTGCAAAATCGGAACAGTAGCCTGTGACCTTCATCCGCGATTTACCACAACTAAATTGGCTCAAGATTTAGCAGCCAAACTGGATTGTCCGGTTGTTCAGGTTCAACATCATCATGCCCATGCCGCAGCGTTGATGGCAGAATGGGAAACCCAAGAAGTCGTTGCAATAACATGTGATGGTTACGGATATGGCTCTGACGGCTCAGCATGGGGAGGAGAAGTCTTGTACTCTAACAATGAAGGCTCCAAACGGTTAGCTAACCTTGAACCCCAACCAATAGTTGGAGGCGACCTCGCAACATACCATCCGTTGCGCATTGCTGCAGGAATATTAAACAAAAAAATGGACATTACAGATTGGCTAATTTCCAGCAGTAATCATTTGCCCCACGGAAAAGTTGAAGCAGAACTGATAATCAAACAGTTAGAAAAAGGAACAGCACCAACAACCACCAGTTGCGGACGCGTGCTGGATGCTGTTTCGGCGTTGTTGGGTATCTGTTATGAGCGCAGTTACGAAGGGGAACCTGCAATGAAACTGGAATCTGTGGCAGCAAAAGGTAAAGATGTACTGAAGTTGGTTCCCAAAATCAAGGATAACGTGCTGGATACAGCGTTTATGGTTCATGAAATTTTCAGTAACAAAGCCAAAGTTTCTTTAGCAGATTTGGCGTGTTCTGCTCAATCATATTTGGGCAGGGGCTTAGGGGAGTTGGCAGTGAAACATGCAGAGCAACTAAAAGTGAAAGACGTTGGTTTTTCCGGAGGAGTCGCCTACAACGAGCACATAACAGCAACAATACGAAAAACTGTAGAAAATGCTGGGTTTAGGTTCCTTGTTCACAATAAAATTCCTGCTGGGGATGGTGGAACTTCTTTTGGACAAGCAGTAGTTGCTGGTTTGAAGCAAAACCAATAGGTTAAATAAATGGGGAATTCAGTCACTTTTCATGGTTACAGAACGTTAGTTTCTGGTTTCTAAACAATTTAGGGTGAGAAAATTTGTGTCTCGCAATTCCGGCAAAAGTTCTTGAAGTTAACGGGAACATTGCCAAGGTAGATTTTGGGCAAGGCGTTGCCCGAGAAGTAAACGTTATGCTAGTTGACGCTCAGGTAGGAGAATATGTATTAGTTCATGCAGGATATGCCATCGAAAAGCTGGATCAAAAAGCCGCACAAGAGAGCCTAGACATGTGGCGTCAAGTTTTGGAACAAAGTTAAAGGCGTGAACATATTGACAAAAAACAAACAAGTGATAAATGGTAACGAAGTGAGCCTTGAATTAAAGCCCGGAATGAACATCTTGCAAGTTAACAAGGAGTTTGCCCGAAAAAATCAAGAAATGCTAAAGAAACATAACGTGAAAGCAATCGACATCATGGGTTCCATAGGTGCTGGAAAAACCAGCCTAATTGAACAGCTTGTCCAGAAACTTAAACAAAATTACCGAATTGCAGTTTTCAAAGGTGACCTAACAACTACTATAGACGCAGAACGGATAGGGCGCCATGGGGTTCAGGTGGTTACCATTAACACTGGACGAGAATGCCATTTAGACGCTCACGTGGTTTCAAAAGCGGTAGAAAAAATCAAGATAGAAAACATTGATTTGTTGATTATCGAAAACGTTGGCAATCTTATCTGTCCTGCCGAATTTCCCTTGGGCACAGACAAACGGGTAGTTGTAATCAGCGTTACTGAAGGTCCATACATGGTACTCAAGCATCCGTTTACTTTCATGAATGCTGATATTATGGTTATAAACAAGAAAGATTTAGCCAAAACAATGAAAATCGACACAAAACAACTTGAGAATCAAGCTAAAGAAGTAAAACCCAACGTGAAAGTTGCGATTACTAACGCTCTAACAGGGGAGGGTGTTGAAGAACTAATCAAGGCATTGGAACTGTAGTTTGGAGATTTTTAAGGTGCATGAATTTTCCATGGCAACACAAATCGTAGAAAATATTTTGGAAGAAGCAAAAAGGCATGGTGCAAAAAAAGTTTCTGAAGTTCAGTTGGTTATTGGAAAAATGACGTTTCTGGGCATCGACCAAATACGCTTCTCTTACGGCATTTTAGTAAAAGACACAATTTTGAAAGACTCTAAACTAATAATTGAAGAAAATAATGGAGTCATACAATGCAGCAGTTGTGGATTCAAAGGTCCAGTACCCATCAAAGATGACCCAACTTATCATATTCCAGTTCCAACGTTGAAATGTCCGAAATGTGGAAAAGAAGCAAAAATAGTTGAAGGAAAAGAATGCACAATAAAGAGTATAACAATTCTCAAACCGCAGGAAAAAGACAATGACAATCAACAATAACCCCGAAAACTTCCGAGACCCCCAACTAGCAAAAAAAGCTGCAGAGCACATCAAAAAAATTGCTCCAGAACACCCAGTAAAGTTTTGTCACGTCTGCGGAACCCACGAATGGACTATTACCCATTTTGGTCTTCGGTCCCTTCTTCCACAGGGCGTAGAAGTAATTGCAGGTCCAGGATGCCCTGTTTGCATTCTTCCAGCAGCAGACATCGATGAAGCCATAGCTCTCGCAGAAAAGGGAGTAACAATTACCAGTTTTGGTGACCTTATCAGAGTTCCGGGTTCAACAACGTCCTTGCAAAAAGCAAAAGCTGCAGGAGCAGACGTTAGAATAGTTTACGGGTTACATGACGCGATACAGATGGCAAAAAAGAATCCAGAAAAAGAGTTTGTGTTTCTTGCTATTGGTTTTGAAACCACTACCCCTGCTACTGCAGTTGAACTGATTAGTAATCCGCCTGAAAATTTTAGTTTTCTTGTTTCTCACAGGGTTATTCCACCAGCCATGGAATTGCTTCTAGGAATTGAAGACTTGCAGATCGATGGTTTTATTGCTGCAGGTCATGTTTGCACGATTGCAGGAATGAAGCCTTACGAAATTTTTCCTAAAAAATATTGTATGCCAACAGTTGCAGCGGGTTTTGAGCCGTTGGACATTTTGTTTGCTGTGGACATGCTTTTGAAACAACTTAAAGATGGTAAAGCCAGATTAGAAAATGAGTACAGCCGGGTTGTTTCGTGGGAAGGCAATGTTAAGGCTCAAAAATTGGTTGAACAAGTTTTTGATGTCGTAGATGGAAAGTGGCGGGGAATTGGAAAGATTCCTAAATCGGGGTTAGTATTAAAAAAAGACTTTGAGAAATACGACGCGCGTTCAAAATATGATTTGCACATCAAGGATTCAAAAGATATTTTGAAGGGGTGTTTATGTCATTTGGTTATGGTCGGCAGGATTAGACCGTCAGAATGTCCAAGTTACCTAACAGAATGTAATCCCGAGTCTCCGAAAGGAGCGTGCATGGTTTCTAACGAAGGCACATGTAGAATTTGGGCAAAACATAAAGTAACAAAATTTTAGGCGAACGAAGGCTTATATCTTCTGAAAACACAATTAATAGTATCGGTTTGCCGTTTTTGGAAGTGAAAAAATTGAATGTTAATGAGGTTCTTGAACGGTTCAGAATGGCAGAGTACCATTACCCTGACGTTATTTGGCACGATCTACGTTCTGCAAAACTCAAACCAAAATTAACCACAGAACTGGTTAACCTAACGCCAGATGAATTCAAAAAATTGTTACTGAGCAAACTGTTTTTGCCCAAAAGTGTATCCAAACAATTAGCAGAAACTATTGTGGTAGCCAACGATTTCAACGAAGTGAAACTGAAACTTTTTGACCTGTTCCTTGGAATCCGCCCCCTCAAAGAAAGGCTCCAAACAGTAATGGATTTGCAAGGTTTTGATCCATGTCTTGTTTCGCAACTTATGGCGTCAGTAAATAATGACGAATATACAATTTATCACCAAAACGTCGTAAACGGAATTGAAGATTTTTTGGCCCATGTAGTGGATTGGGAAATTATCGATTTAAACGTGAAAACTGCCGAAAACTATCTTGACTTTAATGAACTCTGCAAGTCAATCAAAAACAATTTCGGATTCAGAAGCCTAGGAGAACTCCACGAGTTCTTCTGGCACGGACATAGCTCAGGGTGGAACTTTATAATATAACACATACAGAAACAAGAATTACTTGCGTAGTTTCAACAAATAACCCTTTTTCTGTGCTGTTGAATCCAACAAAGAATGAAGTAACTTAGATTTTTCTTTCAAATCTAGACCTTTTGATTTTTCTGTTGCTTTGTTTAAGAGCTTTTGTAGGTCCTCAATTTCAAAAACGGTTGCCACAATACAATAATACCGTTTTGAACGACCTTCATTGAATAATTTTAACATTTCTTCAAGCAATTTTTCCCTAGACTGTTGCAACTTTTCAAATTTTATAACCCCATTTTTTTGAATAAAAACAATGTTGGCTTCAAGCTTTTGATAACACTTGAATGAGTCGTACTTTTTTCCTATTTCTCGGTGTTTTTTCCATTTTTCACAAGTTGTGTGTTCATTGCAGTTCCAACAAAATTCAATTTGTTTTTTCTTAATTGCACAAGTGATAAAGGGACAACCAGCAGCAATCCTGAACTCACTTTTGCAGCCGCCACATTTACTTTTTCCTTCTGTATGATACATAGGACAAAGCCGGCAAGAAAGCCCACAAATTCCAAGTTTGGGATATTCAAAGTTCATGTTTTGCATTTTTCTGCAATAGATGTGTTTGTTTGATTACCGTTTAAACATTAAGCGAACAAATCAAAAAACGCCGATGAACAAAATTTAAATCTTCAAAAAAAATTTAAGCTTGATATTACATATTATATTTTGTGAGCTCTCAAAGTATTCGCGCATATGTTCTAGTTGAACTTATTGCAGGAAAAGAAAAAGAATTCTGTGAAGAAATCCTACAAAAGGGACTTATTTTAGACTCCAAGATAGAACGCACAGACTTTGTCCATGGCACATACGATTTCATCTGCTTACTTCACGGCGACATGAAAGACATTGACCGTAGAATTATCGAACTGCGAAATTCTCGGTACATACGAAAAACAGAAACTCTGATCTGTTTTGAAATGTTCACATGGGACCAACTAAAAGACGAAGTAGATAAAGAAAAAACAATAAAATGCGTTGGATAAAAAACTAGCCCAAAACGTTTACAGTTTACTGATCCGCAATGAAAGAAATCTTCACATCAACAGGGTATTCCATAGTTTTTGCATTTGCGTCTTTTGCAGTTCAATGTTTTACTTCTATACAGTTAATGTTCTTGATTGTCTTTGGTGCTTCAGTAACAACGTTTTGAGTCGCTTCACTTCAACCAACCGGAGTACTACCATCCATTCAAATTCTTTTACAATATGATCGGTTCACATCCCAATTAACCTAGGCGTATTTTGTGAGCTCCAATTTTTTTGGCAAAAAAATGGAAACTGTAATCCTAAATTTGTAGAAAAACAAAAATCCCCGAGTTGAGTCTAAGCCCTCGGTGCATGTTAGACCCGTCATGGACATCGTTTTATTCGTGCGTTTGTCGTCAGTCTTTTTGAAGGACGCACTCGATGCCTATGCGCATTGCACTTTAGGTATTGTTCAGCCCTTTAGAAGCAAAGTCTTTGTCGCATACCAATCTTCAGCCGTTTCGAGTAGTATGCTCAATTGCTTCAATGCAATACCAGAGCATGCTCCCCAACTCGGGGATATTATATTATAAAGATATAGCTGAGTATATACTTTATCGCAGAGTTAGACATCATGAAAATCAAATTGTAAAATTTTTTTTAACATATTTATGTCAATAAAAATATGGGTTGTTTGGCTTACCTATGAATAAACAATGGGAAGTAAAGAATACTTGTTTATAAAACCATAGATTGAGTTTGTTTTAGCAGATTCTTGGAATAGGGTCTCCAACGGGTGGAGCTAAGATTCGTTTTCCTCCCACTACGGTTTCTAGTACTACTTCAGTAAAGTCACAGGTTGCCTCACCGATTATCTGGGCGTTCTTGCCTTCTTTGGTTTGTCTCAGAACTGACAAAACTTCTTCAGCTTTTTGCGGAACAACACCAATTAGCACTTTGCCTTCATTACCAATTTCTAGGGCGTCTAACCCAAGCATTTCACACGCAGCCCTGACATCACCCCGAATAGGGATTTTTGACTCGTGCACCATCAAACCCACGTTGGATTTTTGGCTCCATTCATTCAACGAGTTAGATAAACCCCCACGGGTTGGGTCTTTCATTGCAACAATTCCTCCAACTTCAAGAATTTTTTGTACTGTCTTGTTCAAAGGTGCAACATCCGAGACAATATTACTTCCAAAGTTGTAGCCTTCTTGGGCAGACAAAACAGTTATTCCATGGTCGCCTACTGTGCCAGAAACTATTAGTTTGTCACCATCTTGCAAATTGGAATCCAACAACCAACGGTGCTTGAAATTTCGATGTTTTTTTACTTCACTAATGTTGTATTCTAATGCTTCGCTTCTTTTTCCGATTCCTGACGTGTTGATTAGGCATCCGCCAAACCCGCTTTTTTCGATGACTTTAGTGTCACCAGTAACAACGTAAACTCCGGCTTCTTCACAGGCTTGTTTCATGTTCTGTAAGATTTTATCTAGGTCGCTGATAGGAAGTCCTTCTTCAAGGATCATTCCGCAAGTAAGAGCGACGGGTTGGGCTCCTATCATTGAAATATCATTTACTGTTCCAGCTATGGAAAGACGTCCGATGTCACCACCTGGAAAGAACAGGGGTTTTACTGCGTGGGAATCAGATTTTAAAACTATGTTATCAATTACTGCGGAGTCGTCTAAGGCTTCTAGGGGAATTTCGGCGTGGCTTCCCCCAAGGTATTTGACCACATGATTTTTTATCAGAGCAGCCATGACGGTGCCGCCTGCGCCATGGGCCATAGTTATGCGTTCCATGAACTGTTCCTCAACAAAGACTAAGAACAGACGTTTTTAAACACTACCAAAAATAGTCAACAACAGTGACAAGGTTTATAACCACTCACGGAACCTAATTTTCAACCAAAAGGATGAAATCGCCTTTTAAAATAGATAAACATGTTTCGGGTGGGTAGAAAAACGCCCATAAAGTTGCTCAAAAAAGAAGAAGACAACAAACTCATTATAGAGAGGATTTTGCACACCAAAAACTACAGTTTAACTTTGGATAAAAACAAATGCAAAGGCTGCGGCATCTGTGAACAGATTTGTCCCCGAGAAGCAATCGAAACAATAAAGCCTAAAAAGAAAGAGGGCGAAAAAGTAAACCATCCAACAATTAGCCTTAACAAAGAAAAGTGTAATTTCTGTGGAATGTGTGACGCCATTTGTCTTTTTGGAGCATTAAAAGTTGAAATTAATGGCGAACATGCCCGTCCGGTTGTTGAAAGTGAAAGTTTTCCTGAGCTTACAAGAAACATCGAAATCGACCAAAACAGATGCAACATAAAATGTAAAGAACTTGAGCAGGTTTGTCCATTAGATTTAATCAAGGTAACTGCTAAGACTGCAGACGGAAAAGAAGTTTTGGATTTGAGTAAAGTTTCAGACAAACAAAATCTTAAAGTTACTCTGGAAATCGATAAAGATTCTTGTCCTTGTTGTAGGTTATGTGAAACAGAAGTGGAAAACAACGTTGTTCATGTAGAAAAAATAATAAAAGGAAACCTAAAAATCAATCAAGAAAAGTGTCCAGATGGCTGCAGCGATTGTGTGGATGTTTGTCCGATTCTAGGAGTTTTGGTTTTGTCTGACGATGGAAAAGTTCAGTTTAACGAGCAAAATTGTGTTTATTGTGGAGTTTGCAAAATGGTTTGCCCCAAGGAAGGGGCGTTGACTCTTGAGCGGACTCAGATTCAGCATACTCCAGTTCATTCTGGAGCCTGGAATACTGCATTGGAAAAGCTGGCGTCGATAAAGGCTGTAACAAAGGAGTTGCAAACAAAAAGTACAAAACGTCGAAAACAGTCTGTTGAGAACAGGTTCCCCCAGGAGGAAAAATAGTTGCCTGAAGAACCCAGAATTGGTGTGTTTGTCTGTCATTGTGGTTTGAACATTGCTGGCGTAATTGACGTAAAAGAGTTAACAGAATATGCCAAGACATTGCCTAATGTTATTGTAGCTACAGACAACCGTTACACTTGTGCCGACCCGGGGCAAGAGGAAATACGGAAAGCCATCAAAGAACACGACCTAAACCGGGTTGTTGTTGCAGCGTGTTCTCCTCGTATGCATGAACCAACTTTTCGGCGAACAGTTTCTGATGCGGGTTTGAATCCTTACTTGTTTGAAATGGCAAACATTCGTGAATTTGCTTCGTGGTGCCACGGAAGCACCCCGAAAGAGGCAACCGAAAAAGCTAAAGAAATTGTGAAAATGGCCGTTGCCAAGGCAAGATTGCTTGAAGATCTTAAAACAATGGAAGTTCCTGTCACAAACAGGGCACTAATAATCGGTGGGGGAATTGCTGGAATTTGTTCTGCTCTAGATCTAGCGGACATGGGTTACAAAGTTTACCTGTTAGAAAAAACCGAAAGCATCGGCGGTCATATGGCTGCGTTGGATAAAACCTTTCCAACGTTAGATTGTTCCATTTGTATTGAAGGTCCAAAGATGGTTGACGTTTATCGTCATCCGAACATTGAAATTGTTTCTTTTGCAGACCTTGTCAGCGTGGAAGGGTTTGTCGGCAACTTTAAGGTTAAAATAAAAAAGAAGCCCAGATACGTTGTTGCTAAAGATTGCACCGGCTGTGGTGAATGCAGGGACGTTTGTCCCATTGAGATTCCTAATGAATGGGATGAAAGTTTGGGGGTTCGTAAGGCCATTTCGGTTCCGTTTGATCAGGCAGTGCCTTTGGTTTACACGATTAACAGGGACTATTGTATTGAGTGTTACAAATGCGTGGACGCGTGTGGTGCCCGTGAAGCAATTAATTTTGACCAAAAAGAAGAAGAAATAGAACTAGAAGTGGGAACAATAATTGTCTCTACAGGTTTTGATGTATACAAGCCATACCAAGACATCCAGTATGGCTACAGCAGATTTGACAACGTCATTACAGCCATGGAGTTTGAACGCCTGATTTTGGCTGCAGGTCCTACAAGCGGTAAAGTTATTCGAGCATCTGATGGAAAAAAACCTAATTCAGTGTCATTTATTCAATGTGTAGGCTCTAGAGACATCAACAGATACGAATACTGTTCAGGCTTTTGTTGCATGTATGCAATAAAAAATGCAGTGCTTTTGAAAGAAAAGTATCATGACGAGGTGGATGTCAACATCTTCTATCTGGACATGCGCACTAACTTTAAAGGTTACGAACAATTCTACCGTAGAGCCCGGGAGCTGGGAGTAAATTTTATTCAAGGACGAGTAGCCCAAATAGAAGAAATTCCTGAAACAAAAAATCTTTTAATTCGTGCCGAAGACAGCATGCTCGGGGAACCCATAGAAATCGAATCTGAAATGGTGGTCTTGAGCACTGCTGCTATTCCAAGCAAAGGAACAGAAGAAGTCGCCCGAATCTTGAGCATAACACGAGGCACAGACGGTTTTTTCATGGAAAGCCACCCCAAACTAAAACCATTAGACACACCGGTTGATGGCATATTTTTAGCTGGAGCCTGCCAAGGACCAAAAGACATCCCATACAGTGTCGCTCAAGGAAGTGGAGCAGCAGCCAGGGCAGCTACGATCCTTTCTCAGGACACATGGAAGGTAGAGCCAATAATCGCTGAAGTTGATTCAGACATTTGTATCAAGTGTGGAATCTGTGCTACTGTGTGTCCGTACAGTGCAATAGTTGGAGAAAAAGGCAAAGTTGCTGAAGTTACAGCTGCAATGTGTCATGGTTGCGGAACCTGTGTTGCAGAATGTCCTGTTGATGCGATTACACAAAAGCATTTCACTGATGATCAGATAAAAGCTCAGATAGACGCAGCGTTAGAAAAGAATCCTGAAGGAAAGATACTTGGATTTTTGTGCAACTGGTGCAGCTATGCCGGAGCTGACCTTGCAGGAACAAGCCGCTTTGAGTATCCACCATATATGCGTGCTATTCGTGTGATGTGTGCCGGCAGGGTAGACAAAGATTTTGTTTTAGAAGCATTCAGGCAAGGAGCTGCAATGGTTATGATTGGGGCATGTCACTTACCGTTTGATTGTCACTACATTTCAGGTAACGTTCAGATGACTAAACGTATGGAAGCGCTTTCCAAAGTTTTACAAAAAATGGGAATGAGCAAAGAACGCCTCAGAGTAGAATACATTTCAGCCGCAGAAGGAGTAAAATTTGCACAAGTCATGAAAGAAATGACTGAACAGATAGAAGGTTTAGGTCCAGAAAAAATAATAGCTGAAAACGAAAAAATGCGTCCCAGACTAGAAAAGATGCTTTCAAAAAAGAATAATCAGTAACCCGCATATTTGAGAAAAAGGTTAACACTCAGTTCAAGAAGACAATTAATTTGACTGCCAAACAGTTGTAATGAACAACTTTTTTTTACACAAACAAATAGCTAAAGTTAAAGCCAAAAACAGAGGCACAAGAATCCATGAAAGAAACTCTGGAATTGCAGTGGTTCCAGTTATTTTAATAGTTGTTACATTGTGACTATAAGTGAAGTTCAGCAATGTGTTTTTTGTGTCCATGTTTATTGTTGGGGTTACCAAATCATCGTTTACTAAAACACTCCAACTGTTTTCTTCAGCATCCAAAAGGTCTTTAGGAATTGTTACTCGGCAAAAACCTGCAGTTCCAGTTTCACCTTCAACTTTAAAGTTTATTTTGCCATCAGGGATGAAGGAAAAATCTGAAACTGATGAATTGCTAATTACACTAACAGTGTACGGTGTTCCTTCCCATAGTCCGGCATCAAACACTTTAACAGGGGAAATAAGCGGGTAATTGTCTTGGTTGTCGTCATCAATAAAATATGACTGTTCGCCAATACCGAACCCGTCAGTGCCATTTACTGCATAATCACTCCAGTAGTTACCTTCGATGCCATTGTCCCATTGATTAACTGAAACGATTCTACCTGGTTGGTCTCTGCCCAAATCCCAAACTCTTTGCCCTTGAATATTGTTGTGATAAATCTGGTTATTGCTGAAATTGTAAAAATAGAAACTTGCTGATTTGCTTTCGATTGTGTTTTCAGTAATTAAATTATGTGAGGAATGAGAGGAGTGGAATCCATTTGAAAAATTATAGATATAATTTCCAATAAAGGTGTTAAACGATGAAAAAAGGCTCACTCCATAACTTCCTCGGTCAGTTGTAAAGTTGTTGCTGACTATTTTGTTGTAACATGATGCACCTCTGATGTCTATTCCAGGTCCACCAATTGTAACATTGTTTGAACTCAAAAGATTATAAGAAGAATCAATAAGGGATATTCCATGCAAGCCTCTGTCGTCAAATATTTGATTATTTATGATGCAGTTGTTGTTCGAGGACTCTAAATAGAACGGTTTTTCTCCTCCGTTATTTTGATTGAAGCGAAAGTTTGTCACATTATTGTCAACAATAGTATTGTTATCAGAATTGACAAGCATAATGCTCAGTAGTTGATTGTAAGTTGAGTTATTTCCAGTTATGAGAATATCTTGTGAATTTTCTACCCGAATTCCCCAATCAGCGTTTGCGACCACATTATTCTCAGAAATGACACAATCAGAAACGAACTGAAGCCAAATACCACCATTATTATTTGAAAAAATATTTTGGGCTATAGTGCAACTTGTAACATTAAAAAGATGTAGCCCACAATAATTGTTAGTTATATTCAAGTTTTGGACTTTTATGTCGGTGCAGTTTACAAGTATTAGTGCTGCTAAGTCTGGAAATGTAACTGGATCTATTATTAGATTCTTTTTGTTGACAAGGTAGTATATTTCGCTATTGTTAATTGTGTTTGATGCATCAACATCATTCATGAAGTGTGACAGTTCAGAGCCTGTTACTCCAAAATTATGGGAAGAATTCAAAATACTATTTTTCCTAAGAGTGTTACATCCAGAAGATGAAAGTAAAATGCCATTACTGGAGCCTGAAATAGTGTTCTCAACTATAGTATTGTTTAAAGATTTATCAACCAAAATTCCATGAGCACAATTCATGATTAAATTACCAGAAACCTTGTTTTCTGATGCATCAAAAAGCCAGACACCATATCCGCTGTCAATAATAATGTTTCCAACCAAATTACAATCTTTAACATTTAGTAAATGGACAGCAGAATGGGAGTTAACGGCTCCACTCGGAATCAAAGAAGGAGCAGAAACATTATTTCGTATCGTGAACCCAGTAATATTCACGTTATCCGCTCTTACCAAAATTGTAGGATATACGTCAGGATAAGCTTGGTCACGTCGATAAACTATTGTTGTTTCCTTATTTTCACCAACAAGTGAAACAGATTTATCCACAACCAGATATTCCAAATATTCGCCACTTTTTACATATACAATATCTCCATCATCAGCATTATCGATTGCGTTCTGAATCGTCGAATAAACGTCAGGAACAACAAGTGTACTAGGTCGTGCATTAACAATTCGAACAACGGGACCAGAAACTAAAACAAAACAAAGAACAAAACACAAACCTGCCACTGAAGCCTGTTTTCTAAAGCTAGTTTGCATAACAATTTATTTTCTATTAGAAATTTAATAAAAAAGGTTTTTATCAAAGTTTCTTGACCAAATAAATGAAAATGTTAGTCAAAGTTCTTTGACCAACTGATTTGAATAGGCCATATAAACCCACAATATATTATTATTAAATAATGGAGAAAAGCACAAATTTGTTTTAGCTAAAGAAAATGCTATGTTATGCTGACGTTTTGAATGTTGAAATAGCGTTTTGCTAGAAAGCGGATTCTTTCAGCGTTTCTGCCGTTTTTGCCTATGGCGACGCCCTTGTCTTTGGGGTTAACAGATATTACTGCGATTTTTTTTCCATCCATCCGTTCAGTTATTCGTACTTCGTCTACTTTAGCGGGTTTGAGTGCGTTTTTGATGAACTGGGCAGGATTTTCAGAGTGTTCAATGATTTCGTGTTTTTTGCCAGTCATTTTTTCTAGTTGATGTATGTTTTTTCCTCGTTTGCCGATTGCCATGCCAATAGAGCCTTCTTTGACGACAAAGATGATTCTGTTGAGGTCTTCGTCAACTATGCAGTCTTTCACTGTTGCACCGGTTATGCTTTGAAAAAGGGCGATGTAACGCATTTCTACACTTGTCAGCTTGATTCCAGAAGCCATTCAGTTTATTCCTCCGTGATTTTTAGAATCTGTGAGTCGCCAGGATCTTTAACAGTCAAAACACAAATGGTGTAGGGTTTTCCACATAGTGCACCTAGATCTGTACTTTCACCTTTAAATACGGATACTGGAATTTCTGCAATCTTACAGTATTGTTCAATCTCTTCTTGAATACCAGAAGGACAGTTAGAAGCAAATATAATCAATTTGGCCTTTTTGGCTTTGGCACTTTTCAGTGCACTTTTTGCTCCAATTTGAATTCTTCCAGTTTTCGCAGTTGTTGTTATTGCTTTGTTGATATCTATCATTGTTTCTTCTCTCTGTTCTTTGTTGGTGTCATATAAAGATCAACGAGACCTGTGCCGATGGGTATCGACTGGCCAACTATAACGTTTTCGGTTACACCTTTCAATGGATCACTGGAACCTTTGATTGCTGCATCAACAAGGTTAGGAACAGTAATCTCGAAAGCTGCTCTGGCCAGAACACTGGATTTCTTTCCACTGATTCCGTGTCGCCCGATTTGTCTTACATCACCTGTTGAAGTCATGATGTCTGCCATCAACATAACGTGTCGGATATCAACGTCTAGACCTTGTTCTTCAAGAACACCCAAGGCTTCTTTCATTAAGGAGTTTCTTGCTGCTTCAATTCCCAAGGTTTCGGCGATTTCGTGAACATTATTTGTTGTTGTTCGTGTTGGATCAATACCAGAAACGTCAAGAACAGCAGACAAGTTAGAGCCGTCTGTTCGGATAACCCATTCACCAGTTTCTTCAGTAACAAGAACCCTACGGATATCAGGCACACCTTTAATGTGTTCAGATGGAAGGGAAGCTACAAGCTTACTCATATCCACTTCTTTCTTAGGCGTGAACAGTAAACGGTTTTCTTCCAAACTAACATCATAGCTCGTCAGTTTGATAACGTCAGGTAGTCCTTCGACATTCACACATCGTTCACTGCAAAGTACTGGATCAAGTTCTACAACCACTACTTCTAGTTCAGGATCAACGTAAGGCTCAGCTGCTGCAACATCACCCAAAGTTGTGGTGATAACATCCCGTGCAATTTCTGTGGCTTTTTCTTTGCTCTTGCGGTGTTCTTTGTCCAGGTAAATGTTCATAATAGGAGTTGATGGACTTCTGCGAGCGTCAACAATCTCGATAAGCCTAGGCAAACCAAGGGTGACGTTTTGTTCTCGGACACCCGCATAGTGGAAAGTACGTAGAGTCATCTGGGTACCAGGTTCTCCAATAGACTGGGCAGCAACAATACCCACAGCTTCTCCGGGTTCAACCAATGCACGTTTGTAGTTTTCTAAGGTTAAACTAATGGCTTTGTCTACACCTGTTTTGCCGAATTTTGCTCGTTTAAGTTCGTTTTTAAGCTCAGATACCAGAAGAGGAGTTAGTCGATCCTCAACTTCACTGAGTCGTTCCATTACGTAATCTTTACTGGCAGGAGTTTCTTTGTCCACCATGATTCCGACTTGGTCGATTATTCGGCTAACGTTTACAGCAAGACCGTGGTCACTCTTTGCAGGGTCAACACCGTCTTCACCATAGGTAATCTGAATAACATCACCAATGGAGTTTCTGACAGTGCCGTCGTATTCAACTCGCAATTGCTCAAGAGCGTTAATCAGACGTCTCTGCATGTAACCACTTTGCTGGGTACGGACTGCCGTGTCTACTAGACCTTCCCTACCACCCATGGCGTGGAAGAAGTATTCAATGGGATCCAATCCAGTTTGGTATGAGTTGTAAACGAATCCTCGTGCGCGGGGAGTTGGGTCACCTTCTTTGAAGTGAGACAACGCTCGGTTCACGTAACCTCGCATGATACGTTTTCCTCGTACAGCCTGTTGACCAACACAAGCAGTCATTTGACCGATGTTAAGGTTAGAGCCACGGGCTCCAGTGCGAGTCATGATGATTCCAGAGTTTTCTAGTTCGAAGTCTTCGTCTGCGACTTTGCCTGCTTTGTCTCGGGCTTCGGCGAGTTCATTCATAACGTAGATTTCAAAAGATTCGTTAAGAGTCTGACCAGGAAGACGCGGTAGAGTTCCAGCACGGTAGTCAGTGATGAGTTTTTCAATGCGTTTTTCGATTATGTTCATGTTTCTTCGGATTTTCTTTCTTGCAGCGTCTGAAAGTTCAAGTTCATCATAGGAGTAAGTGAATCCACGCATGCCAATGAAGACTTTCAAAAGTTGACAAATGTCATTAAGGAATTTTCGTCCAGCTTCAGAGCCATAATCTTTGATTATTCGGTGAAGCAAACTGTCTGATTGTTCAGCTCCAATTGATCGTCTGTCGATAAGGCCGCTTTTGAGAACTCCGTTCTTAACAACCACATAGGCGTCGTTTTCACAGTCTTCGCCTAAACAAGTTTTACAGTTTCGGCAGATTGTCGACTTTAGAACATAATTCAAGTCTTTTGGAAGATACAAACTAAAGATTTGTTTCCCACTCCACATGGGTTGGGGTTCTTTGATTTCGGGTTCAGGTAATTCACCGTCAAAACCAGAAGCTACAAGCAATCTGCAGACTTCAGCTTTTGTTAAGTAACTTGCTTTTCGAGTGAACAAGTAAGATGCAGTGATAAAGTCTCGGATAGCTCCAATGATTGGTCCACCAAATCTTGGAGATAGAATCTGGTCTTGTACCTGCATCAGCATACGAGCTTCTGTTTGAGCTTCTTCACCCTGGGGAACGTGCAGGTTCATTTCGTCGCCGTCAAAGTCCGCGTTGTAGGGAGGACAAACACATAGGTGCAACCTGAAGGTCTTATGGGGCAAAACCCGCACATAATGTGCCATAATTGACATCCGGTGAAGTGAAGGCTGACGATTGAAGATTGCAATGTCTCCATTCATTAGATGTCGTTCTACAATGAAGCCAGTTTCCAAAGATTCTGCAACCTTGTCACGTTCAATAACAAATTCTAGTCTGACACGTTTTCCATCAGGTCGCACGACATAAAGGGCACCTGGGAAGTTTTCTGGACCATTGATAATCAGTTTGCGCATTTCTTCGATGTTCCAAACAGTAACCTTTTCAGGCATAGACAAACGCATAGCAATTTCTTGAGGAACACCAACTTCGTTGATGTCAAGGTTTGGATCAGGAGAAACAACTGTACGAGCAGAAAAGTCTACACGTTTTCCAGACAGGTTGCTTCGGAATCGACCTTCTTTTCCTTTCAGACGCTGAGAAATGGTCTTGAGAGCTCTTCCTGAACGGTGACGTGCAGGAGGAATTCCTGATGCTTCGTTATTAAAGTAAGTGGTACAGTGATACTGAAGCAATTCAGAAAGGTCTTGAATAATGAGAGTAGGGGCACCAGCTTCCATGTTTTCTCGCAGACGCTGATTGATTCTGATAATGTCAACAAGTTTGTGCGTTAGGTCGTCTTCTGAACGAATTCCTGATTCTAAAGTAATAGAAGGTCTAACATATACTGGAGGTACTGGCAGAACTTGGAGAATCATCCACTCTGGACGGGCAGTAGCAGGGGTGAAACCGAACAATTCTAAATCGTCGTCGGGTACGCGTTCAAGTCGTTCTCGTATCATGCTTTGTGTTAATCGTTGAGCGCCTTCTTCTTCAAGTACTTCATAAAAAGTGGTAGGTTTAGCAAAATCAATTTTTGATTGCTGGGCACCACAGTATGGACATTCTTTCTTTTTCGCTTCTTTTGTTATTAATTTATAAAAGTCCGGGGGAACTTCTCCCAACAAGTCGATTTGTTCTTGGATTTGAGCTCTTACTGAAGCAACACGACTTTCAGTAAGTAGAACACGCCCGCAGTTTCTACAGGTAGTTTGGAGCAAATTGTGAATAATTTTTGTAAATTCAATGTGAATAATTGGAACAGCTAATTCGATGTGACCAAAGTGTCCTGGACAGCGTATTGCAGTGTTTCCACAGGTTTTGCATCGTTGTCGGGGTTCTAGGGTTCCTAATCTTCCGTCCATAAGTCCAGAAGTAATTGGGGCGCCGTCTTCGTCGTAAGTGTCTGCTGTTTGGATTTCTGCAACGGATTGTCTTCGGATGTCTTGGGGGGAAAACAGCCCAAAGTAAAGTTCGTCTATAATTTTATGAATTATATCATCTGACATGTTATGCTCGCTCCTTTAGTTTTAATCTCGGAGTAATACACAGGCTCATCATTTCCTGCAACAACAACTTGAAAGCGTAAGACACTACTACTGGGGATACCTGACCTTTTTCTTCACAGATTCTGCAAGTGTATTTGCGCAGTTTGATGTCATAATAGGAAATGAATCCACAGTTTTCACACACATACAGCAGATATTTGTCAGATTCTTCCAACAGGCGGTCCCTTAGAACCATGGCAGCACCGTGACCAATCAAGCAGTCTCGTTCCATTTCTCCGAAACGCAGACCACCACCACGGGCACGACCTTCAGTTGGCTGACGGGTAAGCATCTGGACTTGTCCGCGAGCCCTTGCGTGCATTTTGTCTGAAACCATGTGATGAAGTTTCTGATAGTAAACTACGCCCATAAAGATGTCAGCTACGTATTTTTCTCCAGTAATGCCGCTGTAGAGTATCTCTCGTCCAGTGTTACTGAAACCAAGTTTAACTAACTCTTGTTTGAGTTGTTCGGATCCTTCATTGCTGAATGGGGTTCCGTCAACAGGTTTTCCTCGTCCAGAGGCAACTTTTCCTGCGATTGATTCAAGGAACTGGCCAACGGTCATCCTTGATGGCATGGCGTGGGGGTTAACGATGAGGTCTGGAACGATTCCTTTTGGTGAGAAGGGCATGTCCTCTTGTGGAACTATCATTCCGACAACACCTTTCTGTCCGTGACGGGATGCAAACTTGTCTCCTAATTCGGGAATGCGTTGGTCTCGAACTCGGACTTTGACGATTTTGCTGCCTTCTCCAGTTTCTGTGATGAATATGTCATCAACTACACCGCCTTCAGAAGAGCGCACGTCAACTGAGGTGTCACGCATTGTTGGACCTTTGACTTCAAATTCTTTGTATTCTTCAAGGAATCTTGGAGGGCTGGTTCGTCCGATGAGGACATCTCCTCCAGTTACTTCAGATTCAAGGCTAACGATACCGTCAGGTTCAAGAAAACGGTAATATTGTTCTCCACGGTATCCGCGGATTCCGGGTTCAGGAACTAGAAATCGGTCCCTGAGTCCGCCGAGGTATTGGCGGCATTCTGCTTCGTAGATACGATAGAAAGTTGAGCGCAACAAACCACGTTCAATGGAAGCTTTGTTGAATATGATAGCATCTTCCATGTTGTAGCCTTCAAAGGATAGAACTGCAACTATACAGTTTTGTCCAGAAGGTCTTTGGTCGTATCCAATGATTTCCATTGGTTTGGTTTTAATCAAAGGAGTTTGAGGGTAGTGCAAAATGTGGCATCGGGAGTCAACACGGTTGGGGAAGTTTGTTAAGTTGATTCCCAAGGCTTGTTTGGACATTGCTGCTTCGTAAGAGTTTCGTGGTGACTGATTGTGTTCAGGATAAGGTATGATAGAGGCACAAATTCCCAGAATTGTGTAAGTGGAAAGTTCTACATGAGTGTGCTCAGGAGTGATGTGGTTATGGTCGATTGCGACGTAGATGTTTTCTTCTTCTTCAGCGTCAATGTATTCTAAGATTCCTTCTTTGATTATGTCTGACCAAGTCCATTCACCAGAACGGACTTTTTCAACATGCTCAGAAGTTAATTTGGGCACAGCGTTTTCTAGAAGAATAAGTGGACGTCGAACACGACCTTGGTCGCAGCTTATGTATACTTCTTCGCTGTCTCTTGCTTCGTGGGAGAAGTAAGCAACATTAATTTCTGTGGAAAGTACTCCATTTCTGCGTTTTTTGCGTATTTGGTCAACTAATTCTTTGGGGGTAGCACAATAACCCATGATTGAGCCGTTAACGAAGACTTTAGCGCTTGAGCTTCGGATGTCGATGTCTGTTTCATCAACTGGGATTACATCCAATTGATACAAAACTTGTCGAACAGTGTTTGGGTCAACCATAATAGAAGTAGAAGCAGCTAAGGAGAGGTTCTTTACCAGACCACAATTTGAGCCTTCGGGAGTTTCATTTGGACAGAGCCGTCCCCAGTGGGTTGGGTGAAGGTCACGAGCCTCGAAGTTTGGTTGGCTGCGACTAAGAGGGGACTGTAACCGTCGAAGGTGACTCAAAGTGGAAACGGTGTTTGTTCGGTCAAGAAGTTGAGTAATACCGACACGTCCTCGTCCCCAGTTTCCAGTGGCTATGGCGTGTCTATGTCTGTCAGTTACTATACCTGGACGAACTGCAGCAGAAATTGTGATAAGTTGTCGTTTGACACCCATGCGTTCTAATTGATATTTTATGTCCCGGCACAAGTTTCTGAAAGCAATTCTGAACAAGTCAGCCAACAGAGGACCTGCAAGTTTAAGGCGTTTGTTTTTGAAGTGGTCTTTGTCATCTTGTTGTCTAAGTCCTAATTTAAGTTCGATAACTCGGCTTGCCATTTCGCCAAGGAACAAAGCTTTTTCTAAACGGTTATCTTGGATTCGACCGATGTGAGGCAAGAAGTTTCTGTCGATTATGCTTCGGGCTTTTTGTTTTCGGTATTCTTCGACTTGACCATGGGCAACACGGTTTCCAATATACATCAGGGCGTCTTCTACGGTGTCAAAACCTGCGGCTTTCTCGAAGGAGGCTTCAAGTTCGTTTTGGATTATTGGGTTTGGAGAAACTGTTTCTGCGATTTCTTTGTCTGATTCGATTCCAAGGGCACGCATCAAAATTACGAAGGGGGCTTCGGTTGGAACTCCGGGTATGGAAACAGATAATGAATTGTCAGATTTCAGTCTAAGTTGGATTCTTGCGCGGAAACCTACAGTTGTGGAGAAGATTTTAGCTTGATAAACCGGTTTTGTTCCGCGGTTGTCGATGTCTACGAGCACACGGTTTGGGGCTAGGTCTTCCATGGCGACGACTACTCGTTCTGAGCCGTTAATGAGGAAGTAACCTCCAGGGTCGTGGGGGTCTTCTCCATACTCTATCAGCTCTTCGTCAGTTAATTGTGATAGTATGCAAAGTTTAGATTTAAGCATAACAGGAAGGTCGCCGATCAAAACAAGTTCCGGTTCTTGTTCCCGTCCGTCTATGACGGGGGTCATCTCAAGGGCAAGGGGTGCCGCGTAGGTTAAGTTTCGGAATCGGGCTTCCATGGGGAAAATTTCGTGTTTTGTTCCATCAACTTCAGTCTTGTAGGGTCTACTGATTTTTGATTGAGGGTCAATTACCCAGAGTTGACCGAGTTTGATTTTGTAGGGCATTTCTGGGATTTCAATTTTGATTTCTCCTGTTTCATCGATGACTTCTTGAAGTCCAGTGTCGATGAATTTGTTATAGGAGTCTAGGTGTTGTCTAACTAATCCTTTCTGTTTAAAGAAAGATTTCTGAAGAGTAAGAATATCATCTTGTGAAATTACCAAATTTTTCTAAGTCCTCCCTAATAGGTTGTACAGAAAAGGGAAATTTGAGGGGTTCATCTCTATTTTCATCAAATTGGGAGTTTTCCTCCGTCGGGCGGGAGCTCATCCACCCTAAAAGCTTGGTCTCCTTAATTAAGCTTCAAATTTACTTTTGAAGGCTATCAACGTAAACCAACCTGCCCATTAATAAGTTTTGCCATCCAAAAATCGTAACATATTAACTTTTTGGCGCTAAAGCTTATGAAACAAGAATTTTTGTTAGTCAATGGTTTTTCAACACATACGGGTTTTTCCACTGTAACAATCAAACTAGGCTGGGATGTAACCAATATATACGTTTCTTGTTCATGTAATTGTATTATCGTCTATTATTCGGTGCAGCGTATGGTTAGAGTACGGAAAGGTGCTATTCAAATCAGGTTTGAGATTTTAGAGTACCTATTTTATAACCGTGACCCCCAGCCCCGCACATATGTTTAGCGTAAGGCAACCAGTCTGTCGTATGACGATTTTTTGAAGCACCTGCTGTACTTAAAAGAGAAAACTCTGGTACAGGAAACAGAGGATAACCAGTGTTTGTTAACCAGAAAAGGAAGAAACATCTATGTTGAGTTACGTAAATCACTGCCTTCAATTTTATAGTTCAAAGTGCACCTTTGGTGCATCAGCATTAATATTTAGTACAGAAAAAACAAAAGGAGAACATAAAAAATGAGTAAAGACCAAGACAAACAAGAACCCAAGTATCCGGTACGAACGATGCACGATTTCTTAGATGAAACTAAACAGTGAATGGGACAGGTTCCGAACAGGCTCCCTTATTGGAGTTATTGTTTCAGGGATTTTGTTGTTGTTCTCGCTAACTCGTTTGCTTGGAGCTTTGCGGGACCGAGCATGGTTTGAAGGTATATTCATGCTTGCCGTAGTTGCGGCGTTGGTTTACACGGTTTCGGCTTTGCTTGCCCAGCACAAGTTCTTCAGAAAATGGGAACGCAGAATCGGACTCCTCAGGCATATAGAAGAAAAAATCCTAAACGAAGAATTAAAAGATGACAAACAATAGCAAACAGAACGTTCGTGTAAACCTTTAGACTTAGTTGTGTGCAGGTACAGAAAAAAAGGTTGTTTTCCTCACGGGTATGAAGTTGTTCAAAATATGCTTTCCAATTTTTATGTGGAAGCATTTGTTGTTGTTGGGGGGTAGGGGGGGTCAACAACAACAAATGAAAAATCATTATACGAGGGTTTGATTTGCCTAGATTATCTACAAAAACCTGAAATGATTTTTGGTAAAGAGGGTTTTGTCAAAGTTTCTTGACTAGCATTGGAAATGTTTGTTTTAGGTTCATTTTTGGTGTATATGGATGGTGCGTCGCCTTTTATTCTGTTTGAGTTGAAGTGGGTTTGTAAACATATGTGGAGAAAATGAACATGAAAACAAAAACTAAGGCTCTGATGTTAGTTGTAGCATCAGTTTTTGCGTGTTTGGTGCTTGTTGCTCCTTTTGCTCAGGCGAGCCAACCAAGTACCATAAGCTTAGGTGACGACCCAACCGAAATGGAAATTGAAGAAACCAACACTAACCGCTGGTGGATACGTCCCAAAGCAAGGTTTGCTGCGTGGTTCTTGCAAAACTCTGAACCTGTTCAAGTTCAAGGCACAATCGTTGCATTATCAACAAACTGGTCAGTAACACCGCAACAGACCAAATCAGGGTTCATTTACCTGATGAGTGGACAGTAAACAACGAAGTATTAACCCGTGAAGAACTGATGGCAAGTGGATACATGTGTGCCGGAGAAACCATAAACATCAAGACATTGCAGGCAGAAGTAACCAACAAAGAAGGACTTAGAATCTACATAACCGCAGCCTACGAACTAACAAACCAAGCAGGTCAAACGGCAATCGCAAACATCATAATCAACATCGAAGACTAACCCTTCGTTGCCCGATTTTTTTAAGCCCAAAAATGGGGTTACTTTTTTTCTGATTCCACCAGTTTTTGTTTTTCTAAAGCACCAGAATAAACTCGACTAGATACTCCAGCAATCAGTCCACTGATGGCGTCATTTGCTATAGGACCAAGTTTTCTTAATATTCCGGGTTTAGCTTGGTCGTAACGTATGTACTCAAAAATTGCTCGGGCACCTGCAATGTAGTTTGCGATGGTCATTCCCAGGTACTCGTCAACTATTAGTCCGGGGCGACCTTTGAATTGTTCTGCAGGAAGAAGGGGAATCAAACCGTTTTGCCCGTCTTCTTCTGCGCGGAAACATGCAACTTGTAAAACTGCTACGTTAACGTCGGTTAAGGCTTCGTAAAATCCTGCCTTAAATAATTCTTTGGCTTGTTCGCGGGTTTCTATTCCCGGGTGGGGAATGTGCATTTCTAGGGCGGTGTCTAGTAGGTCTTTAAGGGTTACTCCGTGGTTTTCTAAGTATTTGAGTAAGGGCAAGTTGTCAAATTTTGTTTCCATCTTTTGGGCACCTGAAATTATTGTTTGTATCTTGAATTATTTTCAGTAACAGATTTAAAGTATCGGTTGGTTACTCCAACCAGAAACCACAAAAGTACAAAAAATTGGCGGAAAAGAAACATGCATGATATTATTTTGGCAAACAATAAAACCAAAGGCGCAGAAATGATTGAGCAACTAAAGGGCAAAAACCCGTTTTTTAGTTGTGTTGTTGGAGTAACTGAAACAGCAAAGATTCAAGGAATCTCTGCTGCTGGGGCAAACCCAGAAATTACTGATTATACCCCGCCCGCGGACATGGAGCTTTTGTATTTTGGCAGATGTAAGTGCATTACTGGAGTTCCTGTGACTCCAGATGGTATTCCGACTCCGGCGTTGATTACTATGTCGGCTTTGAAACTGGCAGACATACCTACCCTTGTGGTTAATGCGGGATTAAAAATAAAGCCCCATGTTCCCTTTTTAGATGTTGGAGGCTGTCCTGGAAAAGATATACGAACGGGCAAAGCTGTAGAAAACCCTAAAGAGGTAATGGAAAGAGCAAAAATTGTTGGAGAAACATTGTCCAAAACAGTCGATTACCTTGTTGTAGGGGAAAGCATTCCCGGTGGAACCACTACAGCCCTGAGCGCATTATTAGCCCTTGGGATAGATGCAAAAGGCAAAGTCAGCAGTAGTATGCCCTTGAATCCTCACGAGCTAAAAATTAAAACTGCCCAAACAGCCCTGCAAGCAGCAAACATAACCGAGGGAAAATACAGTAACGACCCTATGGGTGCAGTTTCCGCAGTAGGTGACCCCATGCAACCAGCCGCCGCAGGACTAATTATTGGAGCAGCAAAAAAAGTGCCCGTTATCATGGCAGGGGGAACCCAGATGGCAGCAGTGCTAGCAATCGTTAATGCTGCAAACCCTGAAATTTTAGGTAATGTTGCCATTGGGACAACAAAATGGATAGTAAACGACAAAACTTCAGACCTTAATGGCCTAGTTTCTAAGATTGCAGATGTTCCAGTTTTAGCTGCAGACTTGGATTTTGGCAAATCAAAGTTTGTGGGACTGCAGGCTTACGAAAAAGGTGTAGTAAAAGAAGGCGTTGGATGCGGAGGAAGCTCAATTGCAGCAATGTTGCAGTCCAATGGAACTATAACTAAAGATGTTTTGCTCAAGGAAATTGAAAAAAACTACAAGACCCTAGTTGGTATATAACAAAATTTAAATTCTAATATAAACAGACTGTTGTGCCATTCAGGTGAAAAACTTTGAGCCTTGGATGGAAGCAATGGACCAAAAACGACATTCTTTACGGCATAGTTGCACCAGTCGTTGTTATTTTGTTAATCGTACTAATATCCCAATTGGACAACCTAATTGGTGACGGAGGATTCGGAGTAATAACTGGAATCACCATGCAACTGGAAGAACTGTTGCTCATTACAGTAATCCCGTTACTCCTTGGATTAGTCTGGAACCAATGGGCAGGAGGCGCTTCAGGGTTTATCATGGGAAGCCTCTATGCGCTGTACTGGGCAGACAGTTACAGATTTCCAGGTGCAGGCTTTGGAGCAAATACCGTCTTGTTGGGATACGTCCTTAGTCCAATATTAATTGGTTACATGGCAGGCAGCATGAACAAAAAATCAAACAACTTCCGCAGAATGCTAATCTCCGGAATAGTTTCGACAACAATCGGAGGAATCATGCTTTTTGGAATCTTTCACCTTTCACCTATCAACGTTGTCACAGGAGTTGACGGATTCTTGCTAACAGTACTCACCCGTACAGCCTGCGGAGCAATAATACCAATATTTGCAAAAGTTTTCTCGTGGTACGGAATCAGCCCATAAAAGATAGACTTAGACATTTTTTTGTAAGTCTTCAATTATCTTTTCAGTTTCTTCCACAGACGGATGAGACATAGCCCCAGTCGGACAAATAGAATCACAGCCAGTACAAAGAACCACACAATTATATGGATTTTTTATCACTACTTGTTTTTCTCCGTCTTTTTCTTCAAAACCAAAAGTTCCAAGGCTACAGTATTCTACACATTTGCCGCAGTTAGTGCATTTTTCTTTGTCAATTATAGGATACCAAGGGATTTTGTTTCGGGGAATTCCTTTGTACATTTTTTTAGCCACTATTTGCCACCTATGAACATGTATTCGTAAAATCTGCAAAGCATATAACAATATTTAAATATTCACTTTTCTCATTTTTAACATATGCTCCTACAAATCAAAGACCAAAACAAGTTCAAAGCCAAAATTTTCAAAGCATTATCAGACCCAGTTCGACTAGAAATACTCGAATTCCTCCGTGACGGCGAAAAATGCGTATGCAAAATTGTTCCTCACCTTGATATTATTCAGCCAGTAGTTTCTCGGCACTTAAAAATTCTAAAAAACTGCGGAATGGTCAAAAATAGAAAAGATGGAAACCGTAGACTCTACTCGGTAGCAGACCCTCAAGTGTTCAAAATTGTTGACTCACTTACTCCAGAAATCATGAACTCACTTACAGAAAAAATCTTGGAGCAAATCATCTAAACAAAAAATGCACAAGAGGGGAAATTGATGGATTACCCATTATGTGATAGGTCAAATTGCATAAATTGGAATAACGGTCACTGTTCATTAAAAGACCCCGAAAAAGATGAAGATTCGTGCCTTCATTTCGATGACAAGCTGGATAATCTCAGGTTGAAAGCCGATGCCATAAAAGGAACCTTAGCATAAAGCCATCAGGACACACTTAGACTTCCTATTCCATGCAGGCAGACACCAGTCAGAAACGAATTTACTAAATCAGATTAGGAACTTTTCTGAGCCTCAACTTGTATGCTGATTATTTTTCCTTTAATTTGGGATGAAACATCAATCAGGTAAGGTTTTTCAGAAACAACTTTAACGTCAGTAAAGCCTGCCTCTGCAATTTTGTTTAAATAATCGTCTTTTTCCAAAGCACCAGCTATGCAACTAGCCCAAGCATCAAAACTTTTTTTGACATTTTCAGGCAAATCACCCAAGGTAACTAGGTCGGAAACCATCAAATGACCGTCCGGTTTTAGAACCCTGTAAGCCTCTTTGAAGACTTTGAGTTTGTCGGGAGCCAAGTTAACTACACAGTTGCTGATTATTACATCCACTGAGGAATCATCAACAGGCAAGGACTCAATTTCTCCTAAACGGAACTCCACATTATTGTAACCATGAGCCGACGCAGTAGTTTTAGCTTTGTCGATCATTTGTTGGGTCATGTCAACCCCAATCACTTTTCCGGTGGGTCCAACTTTTTTGGAGGCTAAAAAAGAGTCCATTCCTCCACCAGAGCCCAAGTCAAGAACAGTTTGTCCTTCTTTGAGTTTTGCGAGGGCAACCGGGTTTCCGCACCCTAAGCCTGAAACAGCTTCTTCGGGAACGCTGTTTATTTCGTCGGGAGCGTAGCCGACTTTCCATGCGATATATTGTGGAGGGTCATCAGAACCTGATGAGGGACAACACGCAGAAGAACTGCAAGAAGTTGATGAACAACTAGAACAGTCGGATGAAGCAATGGCACCATACCGCTTTTTGATGTGTTCTTTTATTTTTTTATTTTCCATTTAGGTCACTTTTAGATATGTTTCTTATTGTTATCAACATATATAGATATATTTATACGTTTTGTTGGTGTAAACATATTTAAAAACGTTCACAACAAAAATAAAGTGAAAAATCATGGAAGACCTCAAAGATCGATTAAAACGATTAACAGAAACAGAATACTGCAATGCAGAAGCCCCAGAAGAATACTGCAAAGAATTACTCGAACTAGTTGAAACCGTCGCAGACACCAAAATGGCAAAAAAACAAAGCAAGTTTTTCAAAGCGTTAGCGGACGAAAAACGCCTTAGAATAATAAAATTGCTTATGAACAAAGAAATGTGCATCTGCGAACTCATGGTGTGCATTGATACGACGCAGCCAAATCTTTCTCACCACGTTGAGATACTAGAAAATGCAGGGATAGTTAAACGAAAAAAGAAAGGAAAATGGGCATACTGCTCTATAGCAGACAAAACAGAAATCGAAAAACTAAGGGACCTTGATTTACTGTAGAGGCAATCCAATGAAAGAAATATTGTTCATTTGCACCCACAATTCTGCCCGTTCCCAGATGGCAGAAGCCCTAGTTAACGCAAACCTTTCAAGCAAATACAAAGCCTACAGCGCTGGAACAACAGCTACAAAAATCAACCCGCATGTTATCAAAGCTTTGAACGAAATTGGAATCGACACGTCAAAACAATGGTCAAAAAACATCAATGAGTTTAAAGCAAAAAAGTTTGATGTCGTAGTCACTGTTTGTGACCACGCCAAAGAAACATGTCCCTTCTTTCCAGCAGAAAAAGTGATACACAAAAGTTTTGCTGACCCTTCAAAGTTTAAGGGCACTGAAGAACAAATAATGCAACAAGTACGACAAGTCAGGCAAGAAATCAAGGAATGGGTAACAAAAACTTTCCAGTGAACGTTTTGATTTTTAATTTTTGTTTTAAAAAAATATAATAATTGACATGATTGTCACCACAGATAAGAGTACACTGAATTTGAAGCAAAAGATGGTAAAAGAAGCCATAGACTGCAACAACAAGATATTCAGAACGTAGCGGTTTCTCTGAGTTTTTGTTAAACAAAAATGGAAACTAGTAGCTTTGAACGGTTTCCACAACTCCAAGGTAATCCCCATAAAACAATGTAATCAAAACTGCAAAAGAACACATTGCAGAAAACAAAACAGCATCGCCGTAATGGCACCAGGCAAACCTGACACTTTTTACAGGTTGCTACGTGAAACCCTTTGATGCTTTATGTGTTCAGCTAATATTGACCACCAGCAAATATTTTCCCAGTTGAAAAAACTTTGATCCTTAGAAAAAATAGAAACAGAAAATGTGAATGGCGCCTTGGCCGGGATTTGAACCCGGGTCGGGCGGGCGACAGCCGCCTATACTAGACCTAGCTATACTACCAAGGCATTCAATTCCGTAACAATCAACGGACTTGTACTTAAATTTTTCATTTCTCAGAAAGATTTCATATACAAAAACTTAGTTATTTCAAATGTGTTATGGTTCGCATTGAAACTAAACCATAAGCAATTATAAAGAAAATCACCGAACCAAAATGATGAATTACATTTCTCACTTAAAAGATATTTACAAAACATACTGAATCCCTTTAGCAACTCGAAAGCAAAAATGATAAAGCAAATTCAAGGACAAAATTAGGTATTGTTTTGTGTTATTTAACTTTTAATATAATTTTTTTATGCAATGAATCTTCATAAATTTTTTAATTATTGTTGAATTAGTAGCAAGCGTCAATAAAACCGAACAATACTGTTATTGATAATTGGTTAACTGGATTTATCATCCGAACTGCTACCGCACAAGGTTGATAAATTAAATTCAGGTATCTGTATTTAAGCGTCAGCGGAGTCTAGGTGTTAAAAAAGTGTTTAATCCAGGCTTAATCGAAGCTTTAGGCCAAATAATGATCGGGTTAAAAAGTATCGGAGATGGGTTAACCTTTGTTATCGGCTTCATTTTAGAATACATGGGAATTTCAGCATCCCATCAACTCATACAGATGGCAACCATACTAATTCTACTATCAGTAGTCTGGAAAGTAGGCTCCAAAGTCACCAGTTCCATATTCTTGTTCTTGATTGCATCCCAAGCACTGAGCTTTCTAGGTGCAGCCTAAACAAAGTCAAATCAAGAATCCACAAGTTTGAGTATCTTCTTCACGTCAGGCTCCACAACAATCGGCGTGTTAGCAAACTTGTTTTCCGAATTAAAATGATAGTCAACAACAGCAGAAGAGTCTTTAAGAATATGGCCCGTAGCAATTCCAACTACTGTTGCATCTTTCCCAATTACTCCTTGGGCAACCAGTTTTTTGATTCCCGCAACAGTAGCAGCAGAAGCTGGCTCACAACCAAAACCGTTCTTGCTCACCATTGCCATTGCATCCAAAATTTTTTGGTCAGAAACCGTAGTTACAACACCATCAGTGAACTCTAGCGTTCGAATCGCTTTCTTGAGGTTAACTGGCTTTAAAATTTCAATGGCACTGGCTCGAGTGTTTGCTTTGATGCCTTTGCGGTCCACTTCACTGTAGTAATCGTTGATTATGCTGTTGTTGATGTTTCCACCATTCCAACGTAGACCACGTTCATTGTATATATCAGACAAAGTTGGGGCACCGTCAGCAACAATTACTGCCATTCTGGGTATCTTCTTAATCCAGCCATATTCGTAAAGCTCCATGAAAGCCTTACCAAAAGCCGAAGTGTTACCCAAGTTACCTCCAGGAAAAACGATCCAGTCAGGAACTTCCCACCGCAAGTAATCAAGAATACGTAACATCATAGTCTTTTGACCTTCAAGGCGGAAACAATTCAGGGAGTTAACCACGTAGATGTCGCTTTCTTTAGAAAGGTTTTGCACCATTGCCATAGCCACATCAAAATCGCCTTTAACTTGCAAAACTTTAGCACCATAAGCCAAGGATTGAGCAAGTTTGCCTTTTGCGATTTTGCCTTCTCCAACCAGAATTACAGCTTGCATGTCCAACTCGTTAGCAGCAAAGGCCGCAGCAGAACTTGAAGTATTCCCAGTAGAAGCACAAACAACCTTTTTGGCTCCAACCATCCGAGCATGAGTAAACGCAGAAGCCATTCCATTATCTTTGAAAGACCCAGTGGGGTTGTCTCCTTCAAACTGCAACCAAAAGTTGGCAGTTTTTAGTCCCACATAATCTGCAACACGGGTCAAATGAAAGGGTTTAGTTCGTCCTTCTGCACCGTCTAAAGAAACTAGTTTTTTGCTACAGTCATCATAATTTTCTGTTTTTACGCCAACAAAATTCAGCAGTTCACGGAATCGCCAAACTCCACTTTCGTTAAAGATGTTTTGGTGATGATTCAAACGTTCACTAAAGGTTTCTTGCAAACTTTTGGGAAAGATGCCTTTGTATCGGACGTCAAGAAGTTCCCCACAGTCACAATTTGTTCTTCGTTCATTTACACTGTATTTTTTTCCACAACTGGGAAGGATGCACTGTAACCAGCTTTCAGTTGTCATTAAACCCATATCTCCTGAATTTTCTTAATTTACATCTGCATTCAAGGCTTCAAGCCTGAATACAATTAAACAAAAGCACAGCAAAACTCTTAAAGGTTGTACGATACAAACGCGCTAATATGGGAAAAAAATGGCCAACAATGGTCAGCTGCAAGGGGTTCCAATAGTTTTAACAGGGTCTGCCACTGATATGAGTGATTTTAAACTCAATCCTTTTAGGGCGTTTTCTGGAGGGTTTCCAACTGCAATCATTCCAAGGTTTATGTTACGAAAATATTGGTACCCAAAAACGCCAATGAACGGAAACAACACCGCCAAGTTTGCGCCCTACGGAATGCGCAAAATTGAAGCTTCATTGATTAACGAGTTTGGACCAGAACATGTAGCAGTTGTTCACCCATATGATCTCAAAAAAGTGGTTGGACCAAACACAAAAATTATTGGAATATCAACAATGGAACCTGTAGGAATAGGATTTGTGAGCCGAACGTACACTTCTCTGGTAGGTTTTGGAGGGGAACCCGTGGCAGCCGCAGAATTCAGGGAATTAATAACAAACCCAATACTGCGAAAATGGAACGCAAAAATCGTTCTGGGAGGAGCAGGCGCATGGCAAATTCACAGGGCTAAACTTCAAAAAAAGTATCAAATCGATTGCATAGTAATTGGAGAGGGAGAAAAAACTGCACTAGAAATTTTTCGCAAGGCACTAAACGGTGAAGAACTTCCAAAATTTGTGGAAACTCAAGCCCCAGACCCGAAAGAAATCTGTCCAATAGTAAATCCAGCAATATTTGGCACAGTAGAAATTACCCGTGGTTGCGGACGAGGCTGTAAGTTTTGTTCCCCCATGATTCGGAAACGGTATTCGTTTCCATTAGAACACATTCTAAGAGAAGTTGAAATAAATGCCAAGCATGGAACCCGGATGATAATCTTGGCAAGTGAAGACATATTCCTATACAAATGCAAAGACAACTTCAGGCCAAACCGCCAAGCAGTTTCTGAACTGATTAATTCAATAGCAAAAATTCCAAAAGTAGAATTCATTCAACCTGCCCATGCTGCGTTAGCACCAGTTGTGTGTGAACCAGAAATGATTCGAGAAATTGGACCAGCCCTTCTTGAAAAATCGTACTGGGTTACGAGTGGCATAAAACACAGTTCCATCGAAGTAGGAATAGAAACTGGCAGCGTTCGCCTTATGAAAAAATATATGCCGGGAAAAGTTTTTCCATTCAAGCCCGAAGAGTGGCAAGACATAGTAACAAAATCTATTGACATCATGAACGAAAACCGCATTTGGCCGTTAGCGACGTTTATTGTTGGGTTGCCTGGCGAAACCGAAGATGACACAAACGCTACCATTGAGCTTGTAAATCAACTAAAACACAATAAACTGTTCTATGTCCCGTTGCTGTTCACGTCCGAGGAGGAGTGCAACCTTAGAAAGGCACAACACATGGACCTGAAACAATTAACGCCCCTTCAATGGGAACTTTTGGCAACATGTTGGAGGAACAACATAGAAATTTTTGCCCCAGACCTTTCCCAATGGCCAGCACGGGTTGTTTCAGCCTTTGCGTATGTTTTGTATTACAGGTGGAAACACGGCAAAAAAGTGTTAAAGCCATTGTTAACCCTTTCAGGGTTGAACCAAAAACAGGTACCAACTAGAACTGTTTAGTTTTACGTTGACAAAGAGTAAGGAGCACGGTAACATTAAACTAAAATCACAGATTAAGTACTCAGGAGGCAATCAACACGAAAACTTTAGTTCTGTCTGAAAAGGATATAAAAAACCTAATCTCAATTGATGAAACAATCCCAGCTGTAGAATTAGCATTTAAAATGAAGGGAACAGGTCACGCCCAAATGCCTTCTAAACAGTATTTGTTCATGAAAAAATACAACGGCGATTTGCGGACCATGCCAGCATACCTTGAAGAAATTGATGCAGTAACCGTGAAGGTTGTGAATTCTCATCCAGAAAACCCAAAACATGGACTGCCTACCGTTATGGCAACAATAATTTTGGTTGACCCCAAAACTGGTGCACCAGTTGCGATAATGGGAGGAACAAAGATTACCGCCCTTCGAACCGGAGCAGCAGGAGCAATCGCAGCAAAATATCTTGCTAACCCTAGCCCAAAAATAGTTGGATTAGTTGGTGCAGGCGCCCAAGCAAGAACTCAACTTATGGGGCTTCAAATAGTCTTTAAGACAATACAAGAAGTCAACGTGTGGGACATTAATCCCAAAGCGTCAGAAAAATATGTTGAAGAAATGAGGCAAAAATATCCTCAGCTAAAAATTTGTGTTGTTGAAAGCGTTAAAAAAGCAGTACAAGAAACAGACATAATTATAACGACAACCCCTTCAAGAAAACCTTTAGTTTCGTCAGATTGGGTGAAACAAGGAAGCCATATTAATTGTATTGGAGCAGATGCTCCAGGAAAACAAGAGTTAGATCCAAACATTTTGTTAAGATCCAAAAACGTTGTGGACGAGTGGGAACAGAGCAGTCATGGGGGCGAAATTAATGTTCCAATTTCGAAAGGAATAATCACAAAAGAAGACATCTGGGGCGACATTTGTGAAATTGTTGCAGGATTAAAACAGGGCAGAACTTCAAGTGATGAAATTACAGTTTTCACATCTACTGGGCTTGCTATACAAGATGCCGCAACAGCAAACGTGGTCTACAAAAAAGCTTTGAAAGAAAAGATTGGCAAAAAAATAGACATATTAAATGTTTAGAAAAGTTATGGCGGGTCCGAGGGGAATTGAACCCCTGACCCCCGGGTTAAAAGCCCGGTGCTTTAGGCGCAAGTTGCTCTTCCTTGCTAAGCTACGGACCCATACAGCTTTTGGGATACGCCATTAAAATTAAGGCTTTCTATCCTCGTCTAAGAAATCCAAATTAACAAAAGGGAAATAAAAAAAGGTTCTGGAGAAAGAAAAAAATAAGAGACGTTAACAACGGTGATTAAACGTTGTTTAGTCTGATTCTTGGGTAGTTTTTTCGAGATATTTTAGTGAAAGGGGTTTTAGTGTGTGTTCTTTACCGGTTGCCATTAGGAAGCTTTGCACGTCTTGTAGATTGTCTGCTAGCTGTGTTTTTAGGTCGCCAACGAATTTAGAGTAGTCAGAATAGTTTTTGTGGAAAGACAAAATCGAGAAATCCATTCCCATGCCTTCGCCATTTGCAGCGAAAACAACATTAGCGTTTTCCATAGTCCATTTCTTTGCTTTTTCAGCTGCTTGGGGCAATCCTTTGGCTTTGACTAGGGTCATTGCCATGATTTCAAAGCCTAATTCAGTCCAATCAGGTATGATCGTGTAATCGACTATGGCTTTTTTCTCTAGCCTTTGTCTCATTCGTGTGATGGTAGGTTGTGAGACTCCGATGATTTTTGCGATTTCCCTGTCGCTTCGTTTCGCGTTCTTCATAAGCTCAAACAAAAGTCTGAGCATTCGTTTTTTCATCATAGTTACAAATTCATAATAGTGTGAAATATAAACATTATGCATAAATGTTTAACACATGTATGATTTAAATACACAAAAAAACACAAATCTTATTATATACCAATAAAAAATAAAAAATCTAGTTCCAAAGGTTTGTTGCAATTATTTTATGTTCACCATATTTTAATCTTTCAGAACTTTACGAAATATAAAGTTACATAGTAAACTTTTCTCCACCCACCAGAATTCGTTCCAGCGCAGAGTTTAGCTCAATTATTCCATAATTAGTCCTTGCAGACACAGGCACCAACTGAAAATCTAGCCCCAAACGGTGAATAACGTGAACCATGTCTCGGCTCAAAAGCATACGGGTTCCTTCGAGAGTTTCTTCGATTACTGTTTCAAGCATTTCTGGGTCTAGGGACCATTCAACAATCCGTTCCGATTCTTCAGGAGGCAACAGATCACATTTTGAAAGCACATGCAACTGTGGGAAAAAGAACCTGTTATACACTGCAGAGGCCAAGAACATGTTTGAAACATAATTCAGAGGATTAAAAGAAAACACAGAATCAAAAAGGTACACGATTGCTTTTTGTTCAGATGTTAATTCGTTTGCAATATAGGGTCCACTTGCTCGAAAAGCAAACAACTCCATTTGCCCAGGGGTGTCCACCAGAACAACATCTGATTGGAAATCTTCGATTTCACCTCCGATGGTTGCGGCTTCTTCTGCTATAAGGTCTGAAGCTAGAACCAAGGCGCCGTTGGGTCCAAGTTGGTATTCTTCCATGATTTGGTTAATGTCAATTTTGTTTCTGATATCGATATCTGGTTTATAGGGCAGGTTTGAAACACCTGGATCCAAGTTTACTGTAATTGATTTTTGTTTTTGGACTTTGAGCAATTCATTCAAAGACGCAGTAAGAAGAGACTTGCCCGACCCAGCAGTTCCAATAAGAAAAATTATGACCACTCAAACACCAACCAACACTAAACATACATGAAGGTCTTATTTTCATCAGAGGATATAATTGTTGTCTGTTTCGAAGAATTAAAAATCATCAGGCAGGGTAGTTATTATTGTTCCACCTCGTTTCTGAATCAGTTCTTTGAGATGAGCAAGGGCCTTGTTAACACGATTTTTGGCAACATCAGCATCTTTGTCGGTGGAGGAAAGATGAAACTCAATGAAAGATGAGGTTTCAGTTCCTTTGGGATGAGATTTTATGTAAACATAAGGGTTGTCTTTCATTGCAACATCAATAAAAGGTGCCATTTCTGACTCCATAACATTTGTAGAAACTATGCTGGTTTCAAAAAAGTTCATTCCTTGACCAGCATTCTTGAGTAACGGAGCAATTGATTCTTCAAATATGCCTTTCATTTCAGAGGGCACCCCGGGAAGGGCAAATATGGTAATGTTTTTATGTTCAAACTTTACTGCAGGAGCGGTCCCCATTGGATTACGAACAACTGTAGAGCCTACAGGAATTTTGGCCATCTTTAAACGATGGGGAGTTAACTCAATTTCATTTATCGTGACATCTTTTGCGTACATACGATATTTTTCTGCAACCATTTGCAAAGCTTGGTCGTCAACTTTGGTTTGGCGGTTTAAGGCTTTGGCTAGTCCTTCTAGGGTCATGTCATCAAAGGTTGGACCCAACCCACCAGTGATTATAACATAACAGGGCTTGCGTTGGATTGCTTCTTTTATTGCCATTGATATATCAGAAAGGTTGTCGCCCACAACAGTAACCCGTTTGACGAGTAAACCCAAGGTTGTGATTCGTTTTGTTAACCATTGAGCGTTTGTATTCAAGGTTTTGCCGATAAGAAGTTCGTTTCCAACACAGATTATTTCCACAGATTGATTCATAGTGATCCTAACCTAGAAACTGTTGAGTAATAATTGAAAACGAAAAGATAACTGCTTTGTTTAATGAATAAAAATGCTACCAAAAAGCATGTATGCTAGGTTTTCTTTCAAAACATTAAGTTTTATCAATGCTTATTTTTTCTTGCTGAGGTACCACTTCAGGTAATCCTTTCTCTGTTGTTGTTTTTGCTCCTCAGGTGTTTCGTAAGTTGGTCGATTATTTTCGCGCAACTCATAAAGTTCTTGGGGAGTCAGAGAAAGACCGCAGCTCTTGCAAACGTAACGCTTTGTAAGGGACACGTAATGTAGTTCGCCACCACATTCAGGGCAATATCTCATACTTCTCGCCTTTTCAGTTCATGTTCATATGTTAATATATAAAGATAGATGCTGGAAAAAGGGTTTCGGGTCAAATTATCCAAAAAAAAGGGAAAAAACTATACCAGAAATGAATAATAATATTTTGTGAGGTTAAAAAAGAATGGCAACAGCAGGAGCAACCACAGCGGCAGTTATTGCAGCACAACACACCAGCTCATATCGGGTTAAATTCAAAAGAAAACAGTTTTTAGAACTGGTAGAAATCGCCAAACCAAAAATAATCTACCAAACAGGCAGAATGTACTTTTTCGCCTTTGATGGATTTGTAATGTACTCCTTCGAATGTGAAGATTCAGATTTCAAACAAAAAATTTTGCATGCAATCGAATTCTCTAACCAAGCATGGAGTGAATAATTAACTATTCAAATAATTGAGGAAACATATCTGATGTTTCAAAATTTTTTCATTTATCCGAAGGCACCCTTCGATTTCGATCTGAACTGCAGAGTATTTGGATACCAAAAACCTATGCCAGAAGTCTACAATGAAAGCATTTGGAGACGTGCCGTAAAGTTAGATTCAGGAAAACTTGTTCCAGTATCATTACTGTCAAAAGGTACAATTCAAGACCCAAAAATTGAGCTGCAATATTTTGGTGAAAAATTAGATGCGAAAGAAAAACAGGATTTGACAGAGAAACTGGATAACATTTTTTCGTTTAGTCAAGACTTAACTGAACTTTACAAGTTTATGGAACAAAACAAGGAAATTGCTGACTTGAAAAATCAGTTTGTGGGTTTGAAAGCGGCAGGTTTTGGGATTACTGTTTTTGAATGTTTCATTAAGTCGATAATTCAGCAGCAAATTTCAATCAAAGTTGCTTATTCTATTACTAACAAGATGGTAACCCGATTCGGAGACAGCATTAAAGTAAATGACCTAATTTACTACGATTTTCCAACGCCAGAAAAGTTTACTAAAATAAGCCTTCAAGAAATCAGAAAATGTGGAGTGAGTTGGCGCAAAGCTCAGTGTATTAAAGAAATAGCTCAGCAAGTAACTAACAACAAGTTTGATGCCGAAGGATTAGTTTTGCTTTCAAACGCTGAAGTAACTGAAGCATTAAAACACTTTCACGGCGTAGGAACATGGACTGCTGAGATGGTTTTGTTTGCAGGTTTGAAAAGAAGTACTGCTATTCCTGCTGGAGATCTTGGGGTTCGGCGGACAGTTTCAAACTTTTATTCAGACAATAAATTGCTTACAGAGACTCAAGTCAGAAAAATCGCAAATAATTGGGGGAAATTCACTAACGATATTGTATATTACATTTCTTGCATTGAAAGAACGTGAATACCGGGTGCTCAGATAGATTCATATGCGATTCCGTTAAAAGTAAACTGAGTTTATCAGAGGCATGATAATGAAAAAGTCTCAAATTCCAGGGTTTTACAAATTAACACCTCAAGAACGAATGCAGCATGTTAAAGAGTTTGCAGGGCTAACCGATGAAGAAGTTCAACTATTACAGACCACAGGTGCCTTGAAAATGGAACTCGCAGAAGTAATGATAGAAAATGTTGTAGGAACATTTCCATTGCCTCTGGGAATTGCCATGAATTTTGTTGTTAACAACAAAGAATACATGATACCCATGGTAACAGAGGAACCTTCAGTTGTTGCAGCAGCGTCTTATGGCGCTAAAATGGCAGGAAAAAAAGGTGGGTTTTTCACAAGTAGCACTGACCCAATAATGATTGGGCAAATCCAAGCAGTAAACATCAAAGAACCTTTTGGAGCAAAAATGAAGATACTGTCAGCCAAACAAGAGATTCTCAAAAAAGCAAACGATCAAGACTCCATGCTTCTTTCTGTTGGCGGTGGAGCTAAAGATTTACAAGTTAAGGTAATTGACACAAAAACTGGTCCCATGGTAATTACCGAACTTTATGTTGATTGTCGAGATGCAATGGGTGCCAACGCCGTAAACACTATGACTGAAGCCATCGCCCCCGTGATAGAAAGAATAACAGGCGGTCGAGTCTACCTGCGAATACTTTCTAATCTTGCAGTTAAACGGTTAGCTCGGGCATGGGTAATAATAGATAAAGAAGCTGTTGGCGGTGAAGATGTTGTTGATGGCATTGTTCAAGCGTACAATTTTGGTGTAGTTGACCCCTTTAGGGCATCAACCAACAACAAAGGCATAATGAACGGCATAATTGCAGTTGTTTCAGCAACAGGAAACGACCACCGAGCAATCGAAGCAGGAGCCCACGCTTATGCGATCAGAAACGGGGAGTATACTACTTTGTCTCACTGGGAGAAAAACAGTGACGGGGACTTGGTAGGCTCAATTGAACTGCCAATGGCCATAGGAATAATTGGTGGAGCCACGAAAGTTCACCCAACTGCTAAAATTGCCTTGAAAATTTTAGGAGTGAAAACAGCCAATGAACTTGGAGAAGTATGTGCAGCCGTAGGTTTAGCTCAAAATCTTGCAGCGCTACGTGCCTTAGTTAATGAAGGAATCCAAAGAGGACACATGGGTTTGCATGCTCGTAACTTGGCTATCACCGCGGGAGCGTCAGGAAAATTGGTTGAAATGGTAGTGGAGCGCATGGTTGAAGAAAAACAAGTTCGAATGAGCCGAGCCAAAGAGCTCATAGAAGAATACAAACAGAAGGGAAAACTATGATAGTTGTTCCAGGTCCAAGTGCTCAAAATTTGGGCAAAAAAGTTGCTGAAGACCTAAATGCAGAAATCGTTAATGTTAACGTCAAAGGGTTTCCTGACGGAGAGTATTCGTTACGTTTTGATGGTGACTTGACAGATGAAGAGGTTATTGTAGTTCAGACCACTGGGCAACCTCAAGACAAAAACGTTATGCAATTGTTGTTGACCCTAGATGCAGCTAAAGACTTGGGAGCAAAAAAAGTAACCGCAGTTGTTCCGTATTTGGCCTTTGCCAGACAAGACAAACGTTTCTTGGCAGGGGAAGCAATCAGCAGCCAAACATTAGTAAAACTACTGGAAGCATGTAACATCGACAAGTTTGTTACAGTTAACATTCATGCCAAAAACAGTCTGAACTGGTTCTCAATTCCCACAATGAATCTTTCAGCCATAACTTTGTTAGCCCAAGACTTCAAAAACAAAGGACTAGATGGTGCTTTTGCATTGTCCCCTGATAAGGGTGCCATCAAGTTAGCTGAAGAGGCAGACAAGGTTCTTGGTGGAGGTTGTGGGTGGTTACGAAAGGAACGTGACCGTTATACTGGTGAGATTCAGGTTGAAGAAAAGTGCCTCAACGTGAAAGGCAAAGATGTAATCGTTTTTGACGACATAATCAGCACAGGTGGAACAATAGCCCGAGCGATAAAGATGCTCAAAAGCCAAGGCGCACGAAGAGTCTTCGCTGCTTGTGTTCACCCGTTACTTATTGGGGAAGCAAAAACCAAGATTATAGAAAGCGGAGCCGAAGAAATCGTGGGCACAGACAGCATCCCCAGCACAGTTAGACAAGTATCCCTTGCACCACTGATCGTGGAGGCATTGTCAACCAAATAGGTGCCAATTTCTTGGGCAAACTTTTTTTCCAGACTTCAGGAGAGCATGAAACTCTTCCAGTTTCGGAAGCAGAAGCTATTCTAAAAGCAGAAGGGTATAGGTACCAAATCAAAGAAAAACTAACCCAGGTACTGCGCCTTGAAGCAGAAACAAACTGCATAGATTCTATTAAGGCAAGGTCAGCTTTGACTCGGGTTTGTTGCCAAGAAATCTTCAACTGTAATGCTTCAACAGAAAAAATCTTGGATAACATTCAGTCTTTTGTCGACGAGTTTATTGGTAACGAAACTTTTGCTGTGAGAATTCGCAGAGTAAAAGGGGTAAATCCAGAAATTGACCGTGTTTGGCTTGAAGGGCATGTTGGTGCCACCATACTTGAAAAGGTTACCACATCTAAAGTTAATTTGACAAATCCACAAAAAACGTTCTATGGAGTTTTAACAGATAACAAGTTTATTTTTGGTTTGAAACTTGCAGAAATCACCCCTAAACCGTTCTCTGATCGAAGACCAAGAAGAAGACCTTTCTTTCATCCTACGGCTATGCAGGCTAAACTGGCGCGAGCCATGGTTAATCTGGCTCAACCAAAAACAGGTGATTTAATTTTAGACCCTTTTTGTGGAACAGGAGGAATGCTTATCGAAGCAGGCCTGATAGGGTGTCGTGTTATTGGATTTGACGCAAAACCTCACATGCTTCGAGGTGGACGAAAAAACATCAAACACTTCGGAATAGAAGCAGAAGGCTTTGCAATAGCAGATGCCCGTTGTCCTCCAATAACAAAAGTGAATTGTATCGTCACAGACCCCCCATACGGCAGGTCAGCAAGCACCTTAGGCGCAAAAACAAGATATATCGTTGAAGATTTTCTAGCAGGAATCGGAAACTCTTTACCTAAAGGTGCCAAGATCTGTATGGCTGCTCCAAAAAAGATTCAGATAAGTGAAACCGCACAAGCAGCAGGGTTCAAACATCTGGAGTCTCATTTTGTTTATGTGCACAGAAGTTTAACCCGAGAAATAGTAGTTTTTGAAAAACTCTAACAAGCCTTGAAGGCGTAATCAAATAAACCTAAAAAACATATAATATACTATTTGTAAAGAAAACGGGAGTATACAACTTTGCAGATAACATTTCTTGGAACCGGAGCAGCCATTCCAACAGTTGAGAGGGGTTCTGCAGCAATTGCAATTCGAAGAAAAAATGAGTTAATACTATTTGATTGTGGAGAAGCAACTCAAAGGCAAATGGTGCAAGCAGGTGTGGGTTTTCAACGTAAAACAAAAATTTTTGTTACTCACATGCACGGTGACCACGTTTTAGGTTTGCCTGGTCTTTTACAGACCATGTCCCTTTTATCCCGAAAACAAGAGCTGCAAATCTATGGACCAAAGGGAATCAAAGATTTTGTGGAGGCAATAAATCAAACTGTGCCATATACTCTCACTTTTCCTTTAGAAATTTTTGAAGTTGAAGCAGGCTTAGTCTGTGACGAAAAAGAGTACCAAGTAACAGCAGTTGATTCAGGTCATATGGACCCTGCATTATGTTACGCATTATCAGAAAAGCCGCGACCGGGAAGATTTAACACAAAAATGGCCCAGAAACTAGGTGTTCCTATAGGTCCATTATGGTCGGAGCTGCAGTCAGGAAAATCTGTTACTCTTCCTAGCGGTGAAGTTGTGGAGCCTGAAAATGTTCTTGGGGCTTCTCGACAGGGAAGAAAAATTGTTTACACAGGAGATGCTGGACCGTCCGAAGCTTTGGTTGAGTTAGCAAAAAACGCGGATTTGTTGATTCATGAATCTACTTTTGAAGATGCCTTGCAGGAAAGAGCATTGAAAGATAAACATTCTACACCAACGATGGCTGCTCAAACAGCGAAACAAGCAAACGTCAAAAAACTGGTTTTAACCCATATCAGTGCCAGATACAAAGATGCCAATCAGCTATTAGAACAAGCAAAAACGACGTTTCCTAACACGATTTTAGCAGAAGACCTTTTGCAGCTAGAATTAGCCCTGAAAGATTAAGTAAAAAGTTTGTTGAGATACTGTATGCTTTGTTGTGGGTGGTCCGTGGATTCAATCATCAATAGTTTATCGTATCGGGCTTTTTTGACCGCTTTTGCGAAGTTTTGCCAGTCTAAGGTACCATAGCCAATTCCTAGGTGCTGGTCACTGGTTCCTTGGTTGTCGCTCAGGTGCATGTGTATGATTTTTTTGGAGAATTGTTGTATGAAATCGTTAATTTGGTTGTTCAAATTAGCATGCGCAACATCTAACACCATACCAATGTCGTCGTTCAAGTCTTGATAGAATCTATGAAAGTCGTCTACACTTTTCATCAATGCTGGGAAAGGCTCGGGAATATTCTCGATAGCAATAGTTACACCTTCTTGCTGGGCAACTTTTAGTAAACTGCGAACAGAATCCAAATTTAATTCCCAATCTTTCCCAGGATAAAACCTGTCAAGACCACTCTTAAATCCAGGATGAAAAAGCCACAAAAGGCAGTCCAACTGCCCAGAAAGAACAAGAGACTGTCGTAACCGTTTCAAAACTGCTCGGCGTAAAACTGGGCTGATAGTTGCGATGTTTACGTTTGCCCATGGGGCGTGAACAACAAAGTCAAGGTTGTTAGTTTTGGCGATTTCTTTTAGTTTTTTTATTCGATTTTTGGTCAGGGCATGGAATCCTTCGTCGGTTAATTCTACGTGCTTCACATTAAGTTCAGGCAAAGAACTTAGAACATACTTGAAAGGTTTATCGAGGCAGTAAAGCATTGACAAGCCAATTTCAGGTTTAACCATCCCTAAACACTACAGCTATTTTTTGCGTGAGGAACTTTGCTTTATGGTTCGAGGGGCAAGCCAGTTTACTAGTTTTTTGGGGTCATCACAGTCAATTTTGACGGTGATTGGTCCCAATGGGGATTCATGGCTTTGTTGGGAAAAAGAAACATGTCCAGCATAGGCTACTTGCTTGTTAAGATAAAACGTTATAGAATTGTTGTCAATGGAGTTACGAAGAACCTTTCGCGCAGCTGCAAGAATCTGCTCACGTTTAAGCAAATTAGATAGCTTAGTTAAGCCTTGAGTCCCAGTAATCCGTACGGTGAGTAGTTGACCCCAGAGTTTGTCTTTTACTTCAAAATCCAAAGGACCAAACATGTTTTCAACTGCAGTTTTTACCTTTTCTAAGTCTTCTGTTTGATTAACTTCAGCATCAACACGAATCTGCACATCAGTCATCGTTAAGCACCCTACTAATTAACTGATTAATTCTGTTCTTCAAATGATTTATGCTTCCCTCATTTACTATCATGTAATCCGCAATTGCAATAACAGACCCCATTCCAATCCCAAGTTCCCTAAGATCTCGGTCCATAAACGTGTTCCAATCAGGGGGATCGTCACTTCGTTTTCTGTTAACTAGGCGTTTAAATCTTGTCTTAGGAGAAGAATGAACAGCAACCAAAACAAAATCAGCAAAATGCTTCTTGAATTCATCAACTTCAACAAGGCTACGGATTCCGTCAATAACAACAAGTTTTCCAGTTGTTTGCTTCAATGCTGGAATACATTGTTTAGCAATGGCAGCAGGTCCATCTAACTCTCGTAAGTTAAGCATTACTTTGCCCATGTTTTCAGGGGTTGCTTTGAGGTTTCGTCTTTTTACTTCTGCTCGAACTACGTCGCCCATGGTAACAACAGGATGCCCTAACCTTTGAACAGTTTTCCGAAAAACACCCTTACCTGCTCCCGGCATCCCAGCAAGCCCAACAACAATTTTGTCTGCTATCCCAAACCCCTCATTATGTTACATGAAGTATCTTCTGTTAAAACTCAATAAAACAGTTGTTGGCACCAACAAAAACAGATTAGTTTCTTTAACTCATGTAAGGTCACAGTTTTTACAGAAAATACTTGTAACAAAGAAATCGGCGCAATTCAAGCAATTAAGTTTTGGACTTATTTTGAGTCAATACAAATGGTAAAAAAATTAATGTTTAAAAATTCAGTGTAATTCTGAATCAGATTTAAAAACGAAATATGGAACAAATCTTATGTGCATAAACGTTATACCTATTATTGTTATTCAAGTTTTTGTCATAGAAACCAAAAAAGGGGCAAGCTCAAAGAACCTTGAGTCGCCGTGCGCAAATGCGCAAAAATCTAAGGAGGATTTGGCGCACACTCGGTTCGGACGCCAAAAACGCCATGGAGCTCAACCCCTTTTCTGGTGCCAGCAATTCAAAAATTAACGCATGTGAACTTTTAATGAATATAGGCGCGCCTACACGCGAAGTTATTAAAACCGCGAAAAGAAAAGTATATTGGACATTATACGAGAGATTTGTATGTCAGGAACCATCCGAAGTTTCTTAGCCTTTGATATAGAAGACCAAAAAATACTTGGAAACATTTCTCATATTCAAAAAATGTTGGCTAACAGCGGGGCAGAACTGAAGTTAGTCAATCCACAAAACATTCACGTTACAATCAGGTTCTTAGGAGAAATACAAGCCTCAATGATTGACAGTATCCATGAAGAAATGAAACAGATTACGTTTTCTCCATTTACCATAGAACTTCAGGGTTTAGGTGCATTCCCAAAACCTAATAATCCCCGAGTTGTCTGGGCAGGAATCAAAAACGGCGAAAAAGAACTAAAAGACATTTTTCAGCAACTAGAACCCCGCCTAAGAGGGCTGGGATTCCAACCAGACAATAAAGGTTTCAATCCCCATTTAACCATAGCTCGTGTACGGAGCGGAAGAAACAAATTCAAACTCGCAGAAACAATTCATGAAATGGCAGACTACGAGTTAGGAACAATAAATGCAGAATGCCTTAGGTTAAAGAAAAGTGATTTGACGCCTCGAGGTCCAATTTACAATAATCTAAGAGAAGTTTGTGGAAAAAAGTAAAACATAATTTGGTGTTTGTTGTGCCTCGTTCCGTTGAAGAAATTCGTTGGGAAGTTCTAAAACTAGTTAACCCCAGCGAAAGCGATCAAAAAAAGATTCAAGCAATAGCAGAGAGTTTAACAAAAAAAGTAGAAAACGCCGCCAAAAACAAAGGGGTTGACATTGAAGTTAGAATAGAGGGTTCAGTTGCCAAGAACACATGGTTGAAGGATTGCCCAGAAATTGATGTGTTTATGCAAGTGGCTGAAACGGTTCCTCTAGAAGATTTTGGGACAGTTTTGTTGGATGTTGCAAAAGAAGCCACCAAAGATTTTGTCCAGATTGAAAGGTATGCCCAGCACCCGTATATTGAAGCGGTTACGGATGATGGAGTTTACTTGAATGTTGTTCCGTGTTACAAAGTCAAACAGGGCAACTTAATCAGCGCAACCGACAGAACGCCCTTCCACACAGATTATGTCAAAGCGCATCTTACCAAAAAAATGTCAGAAGAAATCAGGTTACTTAAACGCTTCATGAAAGGAATCAACGTTTACGGCGCAGAAATCAAGGTTGGAGGTTTCAGCGGATACCTTTGTGAGCTTTTGGTTCTAAATTTTGGTTCATTCATTGAGGTTTTACGGGCTGCTACAGACTGGAAAGAAAAAACCGTCATAGATAACGAAAAACAATACAAACAACTAAAAGCCCTCAAGGAAAAATTTGTTGAACCCTTAGTCGTGGTTGACCCAGTAGACAAACAAAGAAACGTCGCAGCCGCAGTAAGACCAGAAAAACTTGACGAATTCATTGCGGCATCACGAGAATTCCTAAAAAAACCTGACATAAAGTTTTTTTATCCACCAAAAACCAAAGCCCTAACTCAAACAGAACTCCTTGAAAGCATACGTAATCGGGGGTCTTCATTAGTTTTCATCAAGTTTAAAGGAAAAATTCCTGTTCCCGATGTGTTATGGGGGCAACTTTACAAAAGACAAAAAGCCATACGAAAAATCATCACCCAAAATGATTTTGAAGTTTTGCGGGATGCTATTTGGAGTGACGAAAAAAGCTTGAACGTTTTCGTATTTGAGCTACAAAATCGTTTGATTCCAAACATGAAAGCTCAGTTAGGTCCGCCTTTGAACAGGAAAAACGAGTCCGAAAAGTTTTTGCGAAAACATCTAGGTTCAGATTTGACTGTTTCTGGACCCCGAACAGAAGACAGCCGTTGGATAGTAGATGTGAAGAGAAACTACACGGATGTTATTGACTTACTAAATGATAAACTGCGACACGGTTTCAAAGGGGAGGGTGTTGCTGATATTGTTGCAGAAGCAGTTGATTGTTTAGAAGTCTTACTTAACGATGAAATTGCATCATTTTATTGTAGAAATTCTGATTTTGCAGGGTTTTTGACGCAGTTTCTTGATGGAAAACCATTGTGGCTGAGTTAAATAATTGTGCATACAACGTAGACCTGTTTAAATATATATAGAACGTGTGAAAAAGATTTAGTTGCTATGATGCTCGAAATTGAACCAATAATAAAAATAGTTTTGGCATTTATTTTGGGGGCTATTGTGGGTCTTGAACGGGAATTAAGCCGAAAACCCGCAGGATTACGAACCAACAGCCTTGTCGGGTTAGGAGCAGCCCTGTTTACTATTTTATCCTATGACGCCTTTCCGGGGGGTGATCCATCAAGAATAGCAGCAGGAGTTGTTGTGGGAGTTGGTTTTTTGGGTGCAGGAACCATAGTAAAATCCCAAGAAAAAGTAAGGGGACTAACTACTGCGGCGACCCTTTGGACCGTCGCATCAATAGGGGTTACAGTTGGAGCAGGATATTACGCTCTCGGCATTGTTGCAACAGCCCTGGCGTATATTGCACTTAAGCTTGACGTAATAGAAAACGCGATTAAGAAACGCAAAGCAGACTAATATGTGTAAAGGTTTCCGTAAGGGCGTTTTGAAACTGGAATCAGCTTGTTGAAGTTGCCATCAATAATTTTTGATACATCCAAGTCGTAGTAACTGCAGAATTCTTCAACTAAGGGTTTTAGGTTTTTGTAATCGTCATCATCAAGTTCTCGGACTGCGACTTCTTCTCCCATATGACGAACCTCACCCCGGATGTAGATTACTCCGCCGTGCATTCCTGTTCCGACAAATCGGGCGTCGTGAACTTTTTGTTTCATGTCTATTCCTAATACAGCTAGTATTCCGCCTGCCATGTATTCACCAAGGAAATCTTGGGCTGTTCTTCCAATTACTATGGAAGGGCGTTTTCCCATGTACTCTTTCATGTGAATTCCAACACGGTAGCCAGCACTATCACGGATGAAAATTTTCCCTCCACGCATGGAGTGCCCTACCAAATCTCCTGCCCGTCCATGAACAACTATTTTTCCGCTGTCCATGGTGTTTCCGCAAGCGTCTTGCACGTTGCCGTGAACAGTTATGTCTACTCCTTTCATGAACGAACCTAAGTCGTTTCCTGGAGTTCCATAGAGGTCAAGTTTTATGTTCCCTTTAAGGTCAGTTCCAAGGTAGCGTTGACCACAAACGTTGCGAATTTCAATGTTTTCAACCCCATTATTGTCCAGTTGTCGCAGTAAACTGTTCAATTCACGGTAGTACATTCCAGTGGAATCAATTTTTGCAACTTTGTTTTTGACGGTTAAACTGCCGGCTGATTGTTTGATTAAGTCTTGTAGGGACATTGTTTTAGTCTCCTGCTGTTCTTACTCCGAGCACTTTCAGTTCTGTATCTGTAAGTCCAACTCCCCTGAGAACCAAACGATTTCCGCGCACGCTTTCAATGGCGTTTATTCCCATTCCGCCCATCATTTCCATGATTTCTAGGCTCCATCCACGCAAAAGCCCCTTAAGGCGTTGAGCACCAATTTCTGGGTTAATTCGTTTAGTTAACCACAAATCAGTGGTTGCAATTCCCCACGGGCATCGTCCAGTGTAACATTTCTGACAAACTGTGCAACCTAACGCAACTAGGGCTGCAGTTCCAATGTAACAGGCATCTGCACCCAGCGCGATGGCTTTGAGAACGTCACCGCTGCTTTTGATTCCGCCTGCAGCAACAACAGAGGCTTGGTTTCGGATGCCTTCGTCACGTAACCGTTGATCAACTGCAGCAAGAGCCAACTCGATAGGGATGCCTACGTTGTCTCGGGTTATTCGTGGTGCGGCTCCGGTTCCTCCTCGTATACCATCAAGGACTACAGCATCTGCACCAGCTCGAACAATACCGCTTGCGATAGCTGCAGCGTTGTGAACTGCTGCAATTTTTACAAAGACTGGTTTTGTGTAGTCGACAGCTTCTTTGAGGGCAAAGATTAGTTGCCTTAGGTCTTCGATAGAGTAAATGTCATGCTGAGGCGCAGGAGAAAGAGCATCAGTTCCCATGGGTATCATACGTGTTTTGGAAATTTCGGCGCTGACTTTTTCTCCAGGAAGGTGACCACCAATTCCAGGTTTTGCACCTTGTCCGATTTTGATTTCTATTGCTGCGCCTGCGTTCAAGTATTCAGGGTGAACTCCGAAACGTCCAGAGGCAACTTGAACAATAACGTGGTCACTGTATTTGTACAGGCTTTTTTCTAGTCCTCCTTCTCCGGTGTTGTAGTATGTGCCGTATTCACTGGCTGCACGGGCTAGGGATTTGTGAACATTAAGACTAATAGACCCATAAGACATGGCAGAGAACATTATGGGAGTTTCAAGAGTAAGCTGAGGAGCAAGTTTAGTTTTCAGCTCTAAATCTCCTTTGCTAAAGTCAAGGTCTAGCTTGTTAGGTTTGGAACCAATGTATGTTCGAAGCTCCATGGGCTCTCTCAGGGGGTCAATTGAAGGGTTTGTGACTTGGCTTGCGTTTATCAAAAGCCTGTCCCAGTATGTAAGCTCAGGTTTGTCACAGCCCATTCCAGTAAGGACGACTCCTCCTGTTTCGGCTTGTTTTTTTATGCCGATTAGAGCTTCTTGGCTCCAGTTAGCGTTACTTCGGTAAACGTTGGGGTTTTTCTTTATAGTTATGGCGTTAGTTGGACAAAATGTTGCACAACGCTGGCAGTTTACACAGTTTTCGCTTTTGCTGACCATGCAGTAGTCGTCTTCGTCGTAGCAATGAGTTTCGTAACTACATTGGTTAACGCAAACTTTACAACGGATGCAACGATTTGGGTCGCGTTCGATTATGTATTCGGGAATAACGTAACTTTTCATGGTCTATTCTCCTAGGCTATGGTCTCCACAGGTTTTTTGGTTTGTAGTCGACCAATTACGGGTTCTCCACCTCGGGGGCTCCAAACATCGTCTAAGTGGGGTGAAACTAGCCTGATGGCTGCTTCTTCTGAAGACAGAAACAAAATATCGCCTTTTGTTGCGGCAGTAAGAGGTCGCAGCTTGATTCTGTCTGTTAGTCCAATCATTTCTCCTTCATGGGCAACTATGATTGTGAAAGGTCCGTTCATCAATAAACCACCGTATGTTTGTCGCATAGCAGTTATGGTTTGTTGGGCATTTGGTTGCATTGTTTTGATTTCTGACCACAATGGGGGTGCAAGAATCTTTGTAACTGCTTCGATAGGCAGTTTTTGGCGTCTCATCAGAAGGTCAAAGGCATATGCTAGGACTTCGGTGTCGGTTTGCATTGTGCATTTGTATCCGAACATTTCCAGGTATCGTTTGTTTATTCCGTACGATGAAATTTCGCCGTTGTGAACTACAGTCCAGTCTAGCATACTGAAAGGATGGGCTCCTCCCCACCAGCCTTGGGTGTTTGTTGGGAATCGTCCGTGAACGGTCCAAAGGTATCCTTTGTAGTCTTCTAAACAGAAGTATTGACCAACGTCTTCGGGGAAACCTACTCCTTTGAACACGCCCATGTTTTTTCCGCTTGAAAACACGAAAGCTTTGCCTGTTTCGCTGTTTATGCGAGTAACATATTTCATGACGTAATCGTTTGGATGCTGGCTCTGAAGTTTAGCAGTTTTAGGTTGAACAAAGTATCTCCACATTAGAGGGGGATCTGTGACTTTGGCTTCTTGGATGGGCATTGGTTCATCGTTGATTATGTCAAAGGCTTCGTTTAACAGGCGGTCAGTTTGTAGTTTTGCATCGGTGCTCAGGTACATTACCTGGAAGGCGTAATCGTCTTTGTATTCGGGGTATATTCCATACGCTGCAAAACCACCTCCTAAACCGTTTCCACGGTCATGCATGTTAGCGATTGCTCGCATGGGGTCTTTTGCGGAGAACCTTTCTCCTTTGAGGTTCATCATGCCAAATATGGAACAGGCATCAAAGACTTTTTCGTCGCCGTAAGGGTTGTTAACTTTAGTAAGATTCTTCATGTTAATGCACCACAAACATTTCTTTTCTTACAGTTTCAGGCAAACTAATTATTCCAAAGTCTTTGGAAAGAAGTTTTTCCTTAACTTCAGCTACGTTAACGTGGTTTTTAATTAATCGGAACAGTATTCCTGCTTTTTCAACTTCACCCAAGAAGATGAAGCCTACAATAACATCATCTTTGAGGACAATTTTTCTGTAAACTGGCTTTTCAGGTTGAACATCAACAAGTATTTCATATTCACTGCTATCTTCGGGGTTAATTTTTCCCACTGATATAATAGGCAATCGGAAGTAGTTCATGGAACTCATTACGGTGCCGCCCTCGTATTCTGTTGTTTGACCAGCCATGTTGTATCCAGCTACTCGTCCGCCTACATGAGCTAAAGGCCATAGGGGCAAACGCCGGTTTTCTTTTACCAGAAAATCGTGGGCTTCTGTTGCATCTCCACATGCGTAAACGTCGGGAATGTTGGTTTGCATGAAACGGTCAACAATTATTCCTTTTTGAATTTCCACTTTTGAATCTTCAACAAGTTCTATTCGTGGATTAACCCCAACAGCAAGAACAACTAAATCACAAGAAATTATTGTGTCATCTTGAAGAAGTACCCCACCCACTTCGTTGGGGTTTCCTTGTTTTCCGAGAATTTGCTTTACTGTTTGACTAAGAATCAGCTTTGTTCCGGTGGCTTTTATCACTGTTTCAGCAAGTTCAGAAGCTTTTTCATCCAAAACAACATGAATCAGTCTGTCATTTAATTCGATTAAGGTTATTTTTATTCCACGTTTCACCAAGGCATCAGCTACGCTTACTCCAATAAGACCTCCACCAAGAACCACAGCAGATTTTGCGTGCTGCAGTTTAGAGGTTATGCCTTCTGCGCTAGCAAGTTCAGTGAAAGTGAAAACCCCCTCCTTTGTTACTCCATCCATTTGGGGAACAACTGGTCGACCCCCAGTGGCAAGTAGCAGTTTTTCATATTCTAGTTTTTGTCCGTCATCAAGTTTCACGATTTTTTTGTCAAAATCAATGTTCAGTGCAGTTTTTCCCGTGTATGCGTGGACGTTGTGTTTCTTCCAGAACTGTTCACTACGGTATTTCATAGTAGCAAGAGTCGCTTCTTGACTGACAAATTCGGAAATCATTGGACGGGAATACTGAGGAAAAACCTCTTCGGAAATTAGTGCTATCGTACCAGTTGGATCAACTTCACGTATTGCTTCAACGGCTCCAACACCTCCTGCAGAGCCCCCAATAATCAAGTATTTCACCATTTTATTCTTCCACCGTTTCACACAATAACGCATCGTTGGGGCAGTTAGTCACACATGCAGGAACATCTAGGTTTGGGCAAAGGTCACATTTTGCAATTATTTTTCCTGAAGAATCAGGCTTTACCGCACCATATGGACAAACCATAATACAGGTCCAACAGCCCATGCATTTTTCAGGGTCATGAATTACTAGACCAGTTTTTTTGTCAAGAGTCATTGCCCCAGCAAGACAAGCATACACACACGGGGTGTCTTTACAGTGCTGGCACCGGATTGACATTGAAACTGGTTTGTTAGTTTCGATACGAATTCTGCTGACTGGTTTAGGGTCTTCTTTTAGGTAGGCTTTGATGGCGTCTTTGCTTTTTGAGTGTTCTAAAGTACAGTAAACTTGGCATATTCCGCAGCCTATGCATGCATCTTCTTTGACGGATATTCTTTTCATGTTATTTTTTCGCTCTCCACTACTTCACTTGTTGGCATACGGCAACCTATTGCCGATTACTCAAACATACACCAGTTTATAAATATTGCTAAACGGATATTCAGATTATATGACATGCTACTTTAGACACTTGAACGCTCTTTTCGAAAAAGCAGAAATACAAGTCACAAAAGAAAACAAAAAAGACATCGACAAAACAATCCACAGCATAGTTGGAGTCCAATACAAGAATTGCTCTGAAACATGGAAAGAAGTAAAAAAGAAAATTGCTGAAAACGAAGAAAACTTCGTAAACAAACTCAAAAAAGAACTAGCAAGAACCTAACAAACAATCCACACAAAACAACCTTTATTCGCATTTCATTGTCGATAATACAACGAAATACGAGAACCACATCGCTTGCAGCGAAGGCCATTGTCACCCAGGTTTTCTATTCGGTAGGGCGTGTGTCGACCACATTGTGGACATTTTGCGAATCTAAGTTGTTTTTTGTCTTTTGACGTTATGGCAGTATGCAAGGCGTCAAAGATGTTAATTCTTTGAATTGATGAGGAGGTCATAGGGAAATCACATCGTTTACTTTCAGTTGGTTGTCAATTGTTGGGCAGTTAAGACGCAAACGGTTCATCCCGAATTCGTTGAGTCTGTTGCATATTTGGTAAAGGGATTGTTCCACACCGTTTAACAAACTGTCCCCTTCAGGGGTTAAAGAATATACTTTTCGTGGACGGTCATGGGTTAGGTCCCATTCGCTTTTGATGGTCCCTTTCTTTTCAAGTTCACCCAGCAGAGGGTAGATGGTACTGGGACCAAAGTAAACTCCAAAGTTTTTGCGTATGTTTGTTATTACTCCATATCCGTGGAGGGATTTATCCTTTAATAACCCTAGGACAACTAGGTCAAGCATTCCTCTTACGAGCTTGATTTCAGCTTTTCTAATTTCTTGTTTGTTCATTTTTTTCCATCTTCCTTGTGTAGTTATGTGTTACAGTTATACAATATGTCATTATCCAGACATATTCTTACTTTCATAACAGGTCAAACATCGATTTAAGGATGGGTGTGACGACAAACAATATCAAAGCATATCACGCCAGCAACTTCAACAGCAAAAATAACTTCAAAATCGCAACTAAATTTCATAAATAACTAAAAATAGAATACATAATGCATAAAAAAATGGGGGAAAACTGAAGTATTAGTCAATATTTAAACTGTAGAACAGAAGTACCAAAAACTACAAAAACAGCGTACAAAAGCACAAGAAAACGCTGGAACAGGCAAATAAAACCAAAATAACCAAAGAAACCAAAGATACAACAATACACAACCAACCAATGACTGATCAGCAAAGAAAAAATGGGAAAAACAGAAAAAAAGAGCTGAAAATAGAAGTTAATCGTGTTTAAATTCTTTTTCTAGTTCTTTCAAGAGTTTCTTTTGTTTTTTCGATAGCTTCTGGGGAGTATTGATGACAACATTTACGAACTGGTCTCCACTTCCCCAACCCCGCAAATGAGGAACACCTTTGCCTTTCAAACGGAAAACTGTTCCACTTTGGGTTCCATCTGGAATCTTCAGTTTAGCTTCGCCATTTAATGTGGGCACCATAATTTTGGTCCCCAAGGCAGCTTGAGGAAAACTAATTTGGGTTTCATACAAAATGTCATCACCCCTGCGTACAAACAGGTTATGAGGTTTAATGTGTACAAGCACATACAAGTCTCCCCGAGGACCGCCTTTAATTCCAGGCTTGCCTTCGCCATTTATGCGCAGGCTGTATCCATCTTCAAATCCAGCGGGAATCTTTACTTTAATTTTGTGCCGTGCAGGCTTAGCGCCAGAACCCCTGCAACTTTGACATATACTATCTAAAGGAACGCCTCTTCCATTACATGACCTACAAGGATGAACTTGAGTAAAGTACATACCCCCCAAATTTCGAGCAGAACGCACCTGACCAGTTCCTTGGCATTCAGGACATCGGCTAGTTTTTGCATCAGGCTTAATTCCACTGCCGCTACAAACGTCACAGGAGTCAAAACCGTCGAATTCAATTTCTTTTTCAACCCCAGAAGCAGCTTCTTCCAGAGTGATCACCACTGGATGACGCAAATCCTGACCTTTTTGTGGACCCCCCCGTCGACCGCCTCCACCTCCACCAAAGAACATGTCAAAAATGGAGCCAAACCCACCGAAACCGATGTCTCTGAAAACTGAGTTAAAATCGGTGTTTCGGTAAATGTCTTCCCAGTTGTATTTCCCGTTGATTCCAGCATGACCATACTGGTCGTACTGGCTACGTTTTTCGTCGTCAGAAAGAACAGCATAGGCTTCAGATATTTCTTTGAATTTTTCTTCAGCGCCTCCGTCTTTGTTTCGGTCAGGGTGGTATTGCATAGCTAATTTTCGGTATGCTTTTTTTATCTCGGGTTTTAGAGCATCTTTTGACACTCCAAGAACTTCGTAGTAGTCGCGTTTGTCAGTCACTGGATATCAGCCTAAGCCGTAACAACAGGGTGATTATTCTTTGTTGTCCTTTACTTCTTCATATTCTGCATCTACAACGTTTTCTTTGGGACCTTCAGCGTTCGGTTGTCCTTGTTGCCCTTGCGCTCCTTGAGCCTGTTGGGCTGCTTGCTGTGCAGCCGCGGCTTGCTGGTAAACTACAGTAGCTACTTCTTGCAAGATTTTGGTTAAAGCTTCAGATTTTTCTTTGATTTTTTCAATGTCTTTGCTACTATGAACTTCTCGTAATTCAGCTGCGGCTTTATCGATTTTTTCGATTTGATCTTTTGCAAGTTTGTCCCCTAGGTCAGATTTGGTTTTTTCTACAGTATAGAGCAACGAGTCAGCTTCGTTGAGGACTTCGATTTCTTTTTTGCGTTTTTCGTCTTCTTCGGCGAATTGTTCAGCTTCTTTCATCATACGTTCTTTTTCTGTGTCAGAAAGTTTTGTTGAAGCAGTTATGGTAATTTTTTGTTCCTTGCTTGTGGCTAAATCTTTGGCTGAAACATTCAGGATACCGTCAGCGTCAATGTCAAAGGTTACTTCAACTTGAGGGACACCTCGAGGCGCAGGTGGTATTCCAGTTAGGTTAAACATTCCCAAGGAAACATTGTCTTTTGCCATGGCACGTTCGCCTTGCAACACGTTTATGGTTACGGTTGTTTGGTTATCTGAAGCAGTAGAGAATATTTGGCTTTTCTTGGTGGGTATGGTTGTGTTTCGTTCGATGACTTTTGTGGAAACTCCACCTAGAGTTTCAACTCCAAGAGACAAGGGAGTAACATCCAACAGTAGAAGGTCTTTGACTTCTCCAGCCAAGACTCCAGCTTGAATTGCAGCACCAACAGCAACACACTCCATCGGGTCAACACCACGTTCAGCAGGTTTACCTAGAAGATCTTCCATAAATTTTCGAACCAAAGGCATTCGCGTTTGTCCGCCAATTAATACGACTTTGTCGATGTCTTTTGTTTCTAGTTTAGCGTCTCGCAAGGTTCGCAATATTGGCTCGCGGATTTTTTCAACTATGGGTCTTGTTAGTTGTTCAAGTTTAGCTCGAGTTAATGTAACATGCAAGTGTTTTGGACCACTAACGTCAGAAGCAATGAAAGGCAGATCGATATCAGTTGTGAGCAAGGTTGAAAGCTCAATTTTGGCTTTTTCTCCAGCTTCTTTAAGTCGACGCATTGCCATGGCGTCATTGCTTAGGTCAATGCCGTTTTGGGTTTTGAAGTCTCCAAGTAAGTAATTTACAACTGCAGAGTCCAAGTTTGTTCCACCTAGTTGAGTATCTCCGCTTGTTCCTAAAACTTCGAAGACTCCTCCACCGAAATCCATGATTGTAGTGTCGTTGGTTCCTCCACCGAAACTGAAGACCAAAATTTTCATTTCTTTGTCAGTTTTGTCTAAACCATACGCAAGGGAGGCCGCAGTTGGTTCGTTGATTATTCGGGAAATTTCAAACCCTGCAATTTCTCCAGCGTCTTTGGTTGCTTGTCGCTGGTTGTCGTTAAAATGGGCAGGGACTGTAATGATACATTTGCTTACAGGTTCACCAAGGAAGGTTTCTGCGTCACGTTTAATTTTCTGAAGTATGAAAGCAGAAATTTGTTGTGGACTGTATTCTTTGCCGTGGAGTTTGATCTTTTCGTTTGTACCCATTTTTCGTTTTACTTCAAAAACTGACCCTTCTGGGTTGGTTACCGCTTGTCGTTTTGCGGGTTCTCCAACTAACAGTTGTCCATCTTTTGTGAAGGCAACCACCGACGGAAACATTTTGCCCGCGATGGTTGGTCCCTCTGCGCTGGGGATGATTACGGGTCTTCCAGCTTCCATTATGGCAGCTGCAGAGTTGGTTGTTCCTAGGTCTATTCCTAATATTCTTTCTCGTTTTGTTTCACTCATTGTGTTCACCTTTTGAATTTTCACAAGCGATAGTAACTACGCTTGGTCTGAGAACTTTGCCTTTGAAAACGAAGCCCTTGCGAGCTTCTTCAATGACTGTGCCACTTTCATGGTTGTCGGTTGGGATTTGCGCCAAAACTTCATGTTTTATGGGGTCAAATTGGTGACCCACACATTCAAGGCGCTCTAAACCTTCAGTTGCCAACAAACAATCCAGTTTTTTATGAACCATTTTTATTCCTTCCAGCAGAGCATCTTTGTTTTCGGTTGTTTCTCCTGCTGAAATTGCATTTTCAAAATCATCAATAACTTCAATCAGGGATGAAACCAGGTTTTCGTTGCTACGAGTAACAGCATCTTGGACCTGTTTTTCTGCCCTTCTGCGGTAATTTTCAAAATCAGCTTGCAGATACTTGAGTTTAGTCAAGTAGTCTTGAGATTTCTTTTGTTCTACACTTAGTTGTTCTTCTAGTTGGGTTATTTTTTGTTCAAGTTCTTTGTTAATGTTAGAATCTTTCAAAGATTTTCCACTCGATTTACTGGTTTTCTTTTGGGTTTTCGTCAACAATTTCAACTCCAATATTAAAACTCTGTTTCAATTTTGATAATGCCTGACGAACAATAGTTTCCCTCAAATTTAGGGATTCAGAGATGCTTTTCACGCTGATGTCATGTTCATCTAAAGCGTAACGGATGATTCTTCTTGTATCAGGATTCGTGAATAACTCAACGATGTGGGAAGCTTCTTTCATTGCAAAATTTCTGATATACAACAAAATTGCACGTTCATTCTCCAAGGATTCTAGTTGTTTATCTATTTCAGAAATTATACTGGTAAAAGGTGTGATGGTTTCAAACTGTTTTGGACGTTCCAGGGTTTGGTCCATTTTATCCATCAGAGAAGCAGAAGTATCAGAGATTTCTTCTCGTTCAGGCTCAGAGTCAAAAAATACAACTTTGGCCTTGAAAAAATGTCGGGAAACATCCAAAGTAACAGAAACGTTCTTGTCCAGGGTGTAGATTTTGCGTTTGGGACCAAGGGGACTGGCTTCAACAGAAGATGCCACCATTCCAGCTTCTTCCATTATCCGCAGATGTTTTGCAACCAGCTGTTGACCTAGGCCTAAATCTTTTGCCAACTGAAGGGAGTAATTTGGTTCCTCGCTGAGACGTTTTATGATATCTCTTCGTGTGGGGTTTTCCAGAATCATCAAAAATAGGTCTAAATCGCCTTTGATAGTAATCCCTCACATTGCCTCTTCAGATTCGTAAATGTTTTTGGCGGCTCGAGCTTCAGTCATTTGTTACCACACGTACTATACTACTTTAGGTAGTAAAGCCAACATAGAAAACCAATAATATAAGCATTATGTAACTAAAATACCAATTAAAATACACCCGAACGGATGCAATTTTAACGGCAGGATTAAAAGCTTCCAGCATCTATTAGTATTATACATATAGGGGTGATTTTTTGGCTTGGTTAAAAGGCATGATGGACAAGGAACCTCCTGAACCAGACAATCCAATTGGAACTGTGGTAATAGGTACTCTTGATCCCGATATAATGACTACGGCTAAAGAGATGGTCAGAAAAGCCTTGAAGAGGGCACAGTTTAAAGTTGTAGATGTTGGACGCGGGGCTTCTCCGGAAGTTTTTGCGTCAAAAGCTAAAGAGACAAACGCAGACATAATTGTTATTTCTGTTTTATTGAGCGCTGCAAAAAATAATCTTCCAAAGGTAGTTTCTGCCCTAGAAAACGAAGGAATAAAAGACAAAATTACAATCATGATTGGCGGCACAGCTGTGACTGAAGACGATGCAGATGAAATAGGTGCATTATTCGGAGAAACAAAAGAAGAAGCAGTAATTTTAGCAAAAAAAGTAATGGATCAAAAACAGAATAAAAAATAACAAAATCTTACAGTGCTCGAGTGAATTGTGCCCAAGGGGGCACAGGCAGAGTGAAAAAGAACAGGATTCAAAGCCTATTCCGGAATAAACAACCTATTCAATCTCGGATATTGTGTTCTCAAATTCCGAATCACAAAGCATTACTCAAGAATTTAGTTTTAGTTTTTTTCTGGCAGCAATCAAAGACAACGTTGCAATCAAGAATAAGGGTAAAACTATCCATGAAGGAAATTCTGGGATGGAATCTATGTTTTGTTCAATTATTATTGAGAAGCTAGGCACGTTTGATATTATAAATAATTTATATTTGCCAAAATCATCGGTTATGTTTAGAGTTCCATTATAGATTCCAGAACCCCAATTTACTATTGAATCTACTCTTTTGTGAAAGTCTTCGTGTGTTTCTGCATATACTTGAAAAACTGACAGATTTTCTTCATTAGGTCTTGGAACATATTCCCATTTAATTCTCCAATCAACATGGTCAATAATAAAAGGGTCCGTCTCACCTAACCAAGAAGAGTTTTCTGAAAATCTCATTACTTCAACCCAATTCTCAGAAGAGGCAAAAACAGCGTTAGGTATACAGGTTGAAAGAAATAAAACAGTCATCAGTGAACTTATAATCATTATACGTTTCATTATGTTCACGAATAATTGCTGGATTTAGAGAAAACAAAAGGGTTTTTGTCAAGAAACCTTGACCAAAAATATCGGATACCTTGTCAAGAAAGTTTGACCTAACAATTATTCCCACAATTGCGTGTGAGTCTTTTGTTTTACTGTATTTCATTTTGTGTTTTGTGATAAGAAAAGTAGAAAGGAAAGATAGAAAAGAAGAGGGAAAAAAGGTTAAAAATTAACCAAAAAATTAAGATGTTTTTGTATTATTCGAACTCTATTGTTGCAGGTGGCTTATCTGTAACATCATACAAACATCTAACAACTGTAGGTAGTTCCGTTGTAATCCTTTTTGCAATTTTGAATAATGTTTTGTATTCAATTTCTTTTGCAGTTGCAGTTACAGCATCTTTTGAAACTACAACCCGTATTGTTACAATGTTACCATATACTCTTTTGTCATTTTTAATTCCAGTAGCTTTGTCGTTATGAAGCACTGCAAAATTCTGGAATGTTTTAAGGTTTGATGTTTCTTCTTCAACTATTTGAGTTGCTTTACGTACAATAGCAACTTTTTCAGGAGTTACCTCCCCTAAGACTCTTAGTGATAATGCTGGTCCCGGGAAAGGCATTCTTTCAGAAACTTCTTTTGGAAGCCCAAGTTCCCGAGCTACCATTCTGACACCGGGTTTAAAAAGTTCTCTTAAGGGTTCAAGAATTACATAACCATATTTTTGAGGATTAATTCCTATCTGTTCTAGGACATTGTGTTGTGATTTAATTCCCTTAACAGTTTCAAGTACATCAGCCTTTATTGTGCCTTGAACAATAAATTTCATGTTTTCTTCTTTTGCTACTTTTCCAAAAGTTTTATAGAATTTGTCTCTGAAAGCTTTGCGTTTTTCTTCAGCATCAATTTTTCCTTGAAAAGTTTTGAAGAATTCTTCTTTTGCATCAATTACTCTTGTTTTAATTCCTAAAGATTTTAGTGTTTCAGCAACAAATTCTGGTTCTCCTTGACGCCTCAATCCATCATCAATGAAAACTGCAAGTAGGTTATCGCCTACAGCCTTGTGAACTAGATAAGTTGCAGTCATGCTGTCAACTCCTCCAGAACAAGCAGAGATTACCTTATTTTCTCCCACTGTTTCATTAATTTCAATTATGGCATTCTCAATAAATTCTCTCGCATTTACCATCATGATTACCCCTATTCTCGATTAGAAAATGTGGATTGTTTTTCCTTTTTAGGTTTGCCATAAAAAAATCTGCAACATATTTTGGTTTACAATCCATAATAATCGGCTTTTTACAGTTTTACTTAATCTATTAATTTAAAAGTGATCACGTGAAGCCTTGGAGCAAATAGGGGAAAAAACAACAATCGGTAATGGTCAGGTACTTTGCAGACATCATAATAGAGAAAAGCAATAAGTAATCATCTTTGCACATGTAATCTTGTTTGCTTTTATGCAGGAGATTAAACCAAGAGTATTAATTTCTTCCTCATTTCTTTGCGATTGTATACCAAATATGAAAGAGAGGATTAAGGAAGGTACCATATTATAAACAAAAGAAGTAGAGTGTTTACGTGCTAAATCGTGTATACAGGTAAGGAAAACAGTCAGGGTACCCTAGTAGGGACGATAACCGTAAAGATATTCCTTTCAAACCAGCAGAGGAGATAAAGTTTAATCCCATCAAATAATCCGTATTATCAATAATTAAAGTTTATTTAGTCTTATTATTTAATACGTTTTTGGGACGCAGTAAATGTCAAAAGCAAGAGAACCTCATGAAAGAAAATGTTATTCGTGTGGAACTAAAGTCAAATATAAACTGGTAAACAGGGTTTGGTGGGTAGATAAACCTTTTAGTCTTCAGCCTTATTGTCCAAAATGCAAAAAATTATTGCACCAAAAGACAGAATAGGATACTGCTAAAAAAGCAGAGGCTAATGCATAAACAAAAACTCAAAAGTCTATTAGTCAAAGTTTCTTGACTATAGAAACAATTTATACAAGAACATTTAGTCAATATTTCTTGACAAAAACCCTTTTTCCTTATGTCAAACCAGTAATATTTAGATGTAAAATGAATGAATTCAAAACAACATTCATTTTGTTATTACTAATTTCTGTTTTGGCTTTGTTTCCTCAAACTAAAGCCCAACCGGAACCAAAAATGATTGTTGTTCCCGACGATTACAACTCAATTCAACAAGCAGTAGACGCTGCTGATGACGGTGACACAGTTTTTGTGAAAGAAGGAACATACAACGGCAGCGTAGTTATCGATAAAATGGTATCATTAGTTGGGGAAAACAAAGAAAAAACCAAAATAGTCGGCAACTGGGAACTTAATGGAACAGCAGTGTTGGTGCAACATGACAATGTCACCATCAGCAATTTTACAATAGAAAGTGTTGTTAATTCTATAAGTGGCAGAGGAATCCACCTGCTTCATGTTCGAAACTGTAAAGTGTCAAACTGCATTTTCTCCGAACATTGGATAGGTATTTGGCTTTACGGAGCTTCAGAAAATATCATAGAAAACAACCATATGAACGGCACAAGAAACATACCATACAGCAAAGGAATAAAGCTTCAATATTCTGACAATAACACAATCCAAGGCAACAGCATAGAGGATTACATCTACGGTTATGGAATCGTAATAAATTCTTCAACTACAAATAATCTACGTACAAACCTTGTTTCTAATTCCCTTGGCGGAATATGGTGCTGCACATCAGCAGACAACAACACCATAACAAGTAACCAGATAACGATAACCAGAAATATTTTTTTGAGATCTGCAGACAACATAATACTTGGCAGTTATGGACTAAAGATTCAAGCATCATCTAACAATTTGGCCGAATCTAACAGTTTTATGGATACAGCAAATGCTGTCCAAATAATATCTTCGTCTTTCGGCAATATCATCAAAAAAAACCACATAATCAACAGCATATATTGTGGACTGGGATTAGCTGATGATGCAAGCAACAACATAATCGTAGGAAACAAAATCGCAAAAAATAAACATGGAATAGAAATCAAACAATGCACCAACAACAAACTAAGTAACAACGAAATTTCTGGTAACAAAAACAACATCTGGGTTAACGGAACAATACTTGAACATTACATTCAAGATATTGACAGCTCAAACACTGTTGATGGCAAGCCAGTTTACTACTTGGTCAACCTACATAATGCAACTGTTCCAACAGATGCAGGACAGGTAACCTTGGTTAACTGCAGTAACATCACAGTTACAGATGCTGAAATCTCAAACAATTATAATGGACTTTTTTTAGCGTACACAACAAATTGCACGATAACCAAAACTGTAGTAATCAACAACTATTATGGCGTGAAACTGTACCAATCCACAAACAACTCCATAGTTGAAAACAATATCAAACATAATTACTGGGCAATTTGGCTTGGCAACTCAACACAAAACAACATAACCAACAACAACATTCAAGAAAACTACAAACACGGGCTGCTTTTTTTCAACGCCTCTAGCAACACAATAACAGGCAACAATATCGAAAATAATTGGATAGGAGCAGGATTTGTCAACTGCTCAAACAACGTTGTTTACAACAACAATTTTATCAAAAACATAGACCAACAGGTCAAAATCGAAAAAACCAGCAAAGGATACATACCAATACTAGATGGAATGCAAATTTTTGATAACGGTCCCCAGTCAGGGGGCAACTATTGGAGCGACTACAACGGAACAGACAAAAACAACGACGGAATCGGCGACACACAATACCTAGTTTCGGAATACCGCAACAACACAGACAAATATCCATTAATGACACCAATTGAGGTTAACGTAATTCCTGAGTTTTCATTTTGGGCAATTCTGCCGCTGTTTGTTGTTTCAACAGCGGTTTTGATAGTTTTTAGAAACAAAATACAGAGGAGAAAAATGTGACAAAAAATGCTTCAAGATTAATTCTGCTTTTGCTTTTTTGTTCTAGTTGGTTAGTTGTCATACAATTTCCATTAGTCAATGCTGAAACAAAAACCATTGTTGTTCCAGATGATTATGATTCAATTCAAGACGCCATTATAGCAGCCAACGTCGGGGATACAGTTTTTGTAAAAAATGGAGTTTATCCCGTGGATGAGAACGCGTCAATTATTGTCTATAAAACAGTGTCCATTATTGGCGAAGATCCAAAAAACACAATGATTCAAGGAAACTACAGCAACATTCGAGGGGGTACAGCAATCAGGGTTGCGGCCCCTGATGTTACTATTTCAGGATTTACAATAACGGACTGCCGAGTGGCAATCACAATTGTGAACTACAGTGGTGAACCACATCCGTCAGGTTGCAAAATAATCAACAACAACATTGTAAACAATTCTGAAGGAATTAGACCGCGAGCAAACAATGTGTTGATTTCTGGCAATAACATCACAAATTGTGGCACTGGAATTTCAGGATACGATACAAAAAGTATTGTTATCATTGGAAATAACATAACTGAAAACACGTATGGCATAAACATTGGACAATCCAACTACATAACTGTCACCGAAAACAACATTTCCAGCAACGAAGGCGGTCTAAACATGATTTATTATGGACCGTACTCGGTTTACGGAAACAATTTTACAAAAAACGACTGGGCAATCCGCTTTGCCGAAGGCTGCCGAAATGCAGAAGTGTATGGTAACAACATTTCAGAAAACAGCATCGCAGTTTGGTTATTAACATTTCCTGTCGGAGGAGAAATGGCAATCAGGGGAGAAGGAAACAAGTTTTTTGGCAACTTACTTGTCGGAAACACCCAGCAGATAAGTACACATGAAATAAAGTATGGAAACTATAACCCAACGAATAAAGGAACCGACATCGTAGCATGGGATAACAGCACCATCGGCAATTACTGGAGTGACTACGACGGAATAGACGAAAACGGCGATAACATAGGCGACACCCCATACATCCTAGACGAAAACAACCAAGACAACCACCCACTAACCAAACAAATCGACATCAAAACAATTCCAGAGAATAACCTAACTTTATTTGAGTTTTTAGGTTTAGGAACTATTTTGTTAGTTATAAAAATGGTTTTTAAAAAGGCTAAATGAAAATGAGTTTATCAAAAAACATCGAGATTGTTTCTATCAACGTGCCTGGCGAGTTCTGAACAGACGTGAATAGATATGTATACTAATGAGGTTCATTGTTGAAAACAACCTTTTTACGGAAAATAAAAAAGCTACGGTTTTAAAATTATGTAATTTAACGTAACATCTCGTTTCATGATTTAATATTCAAATAATAGAGAATTATAGTAGTAAGCATTGATTAAATGGCGGCGTGTGTTATGGACTCCAAATCTTTTGATATCGAAAAAACTATAACCCAGTTGGTCATGACCGACAACATGGATGAAAAACAAAAAATCGCAAAACAAATTCTTGACCTAGCAAAAGAAAATGGAATTTACCCCGCAAGTATTCATGAATTTTATATGGCTCGGGGCAGAAACAAGTTTGAAGGATTCACGGTTCCAGCCATGAATCTAAGAACCATGACCTACGATTTGGCTTGTGCAATATTTCGAGTAGCCAAAAAACACAGCGCAGGCGCTTTCATTTTTGAGATTGCAAAATCAGAAATTGGCTACACTAATCAACCCCCAGTTGAATTTGCAGCCATGGTTTTGGCAGCTGCAATAAAAGAAAACTATTCAGGACCAGTTTTCATCCAAGGAGACCACTTCCAAGTAAAAGCTGACAAATTCAAAGAAAACCCAGACAAAGAAATCCAAGGCGTAAAAAACCTAATTACAGACGCCATCAACGCAGGGTTTTACAACATTGACATAGACTCATCAACCCTTGTGGACTTATCCAAACCAACATTAACAGAACAGCAACGTTTGAATTATGAAGTTTGTGCAAAACTTACCCAGTTTATTCGAAACATAGAACCAAAAGGCGTTACCATTTCTGTAGGAGGAGAAATCGGCGAAATCGGAACCCAAAACTCCACACCTGAAGACCTCAAAGCATACATGAATGGTCTAGAAAGCCAACTAGGAAAAGATGTAACAGGAATCAGCAAGATTTCAATTCAAACTGGAACAACCCACGGCGGAGTTGTTTTACCCGATGGTTCAATAGCCAAAATCAAGCTTGACTTTGACACACTGAAAACTCTCTCTGAAAAAGCTCGCAAAGAATACGGAATGGCAGGAGCAGTCCAACATGGAGCATCAACCCTGCCACCAGAAGCGTTCCACAAATTTGTTGAATGCGAAACCGCAGAAGTCCATTTAGCCACGGCTTTCCAGAACATAATTTATGAATCAAAACAGTTCCCGGAAGACCTAAAACAAAAAATGTACACTTGGCTCAAAGCAAACCTTGCAAACGAACGCAAAGAAGACCAAACCGAAGAACAATTCATCTACAAAACCCGCAAAAAAGCTTTTGGACAATTCAAAAAAGAGATCATGGCATTACCTCAACAAACCCGAACAACCATCGCAACAGAAGTAGAAAAACAATTTGAGTTCCTATTCAAACAACTCAACGTGGTAAACACAAAAACATTAGTAGAAAAATACTGTAAACAACAGTAAATTTTCCTACAACGCTTTGAAACATGAAATTTGTTACTCATAATTTAGAAACCAAGGAAATCCCTTGGTTTAAATTATGAAATATTTTGGATGAAGCTCTGCTTTTTCAACCCAAAAAGATACCTGCAAATCTTTTACTCCAGATATCTTAGCAATGTTCCCGCCGGTCTCAATTAGATGTTCAACATCTTTGATTACAGCGATAGCCAGCATATCATGGTCGCCAACTGTCTTTGTAGCCAGAATCACGTCGGGCATTTTGATCAATGTTTCTAAAATATGGGACAATTCTTCAGGGGGCGTTGCTTCTGTTGCGATAATATTTGTAGGGGAAGTGTCGATCATAAATGCAGCCATCCCCTTGTAACCAATTTTTTTTGGATCAAGAACTACAGTTGACCCACGAATTACACCTTGCTCTTGTAGCGCTTTGTATCTGCATATTACAGTATCAGGAGAAACCCCAAGCTCCCGGGCAATTTTTCGAAAAGAGGTCCGAGCATCTACAGTCAATAAATTAATTATTGTTGAATCAGTTTTATCCATTTTGTTCACTGCATCCCTAATTTTTGAAATTCAAAATTTTCGGGGCAAAGCAATATTTCCTCAACCCAGATGCTTGTTGTAACTTCCCTTACCGCAGGGTGCCCTTTGATCAAGTCTTTTACTTGACTTAGGCGCCCAACATTTTTGAGAACAGCTATACAAAAAATGTCATGCTTACCCATTGAAGTAGTACAAATAACAACTTCAGGTATTTTTTGTATTGTTTCAACAACAGTCTTCAAATGTGGATAGCTGACGTCAACCCCAAAGCTTCCTACACATTCATTTCCAAAACTTTTTGGATTCAAAAGTATAGTGGTTCCTTTTATGATGCCAGCGGTTTTCAATTTTCTGAATCGTTTGCTGATTGTGTCTGTTGACACGTCACAGTCTTTAGCAATATCTGCAAAATTTGTACGTGCGTCTTTTTGTAGGGCTCTAATCAGTTTACGGTCAATCAAATCAACTTTTAATTTATTAGCCATAATATGCCCTTCTTTGTTGAAAGATAACACATCAGTGTTTTTAAATTATACCATTTTAGAAGAAAAATCTTAAAATGTCGACTGAATATGTGTAATTTTTACAGACGTTGACAAAATATAATATTTACACAATTTTATCTTATAATGTCAGTTTTAAAATGTAATAAACGAACAAAATACATAAATATTCACTAAATAGCCTTATAACGTGGGGATGCTCTCTTGGAAATTACCGAGGTAATCAAGGAGATAGAAAACAGAAAAAAAACAGGCAAACTGATCAAAAAAAGGTTCACCTGCATTCATTGTGGAAAAACATGGATCGAATTTGTTGGAGTAATTGTTGGACGCAAAGAAGGATGTGAAGACATATGCCTTCGCATCGGCATGGAATCCGAAAACTGTTTTGCATGCAGATGGAGACCGCTGAAATGTGAAAACTGCAACACAGCCGACGTATACGAAATAACATTCCCAACAGACTTCCCTGTAGAAACTTCACTAAGTTTCAAAAGCATAAAAAAAGTCGCCAATCATTCGGCGCACACAAACTAGTTATCGGTGTTAAAAAATGGCAAACGAAAACTCATTTGAAATTGCACGAAAGCAACTAAATGATTGTGCAAAGATACTCAAGTTAGATAGTGACGTTTATGAAATACTGAGTCATCCTATGCGCGAACTACACGTATCAATCCCAGTTAGAATGGATAACGGCAAAACCAAAGTGTTCCAAGGATTTCGTGTTCAATATAATGACGCGCTAGGCCCTACAAAAGGTGGCATTCGTTTTCATCCTGAAGAAACAGTAGACACAGTCAGGGCCTTAGCAGCATGGATGACCTGGAAATGTTCCCTTTTAGATTTGCCACTGGGCGGAGGAAAAGGCGGAATTATATGCAATCCAAAAGAGATGAGCAAAAATGAACTAGAACGTTTAAGCAGGTCATACATCAAAAGTATTTGGCAATTTATTGGACCCCAAAAAGACGTGCCTGCTCCAGACGTATATACAAACTCCCAAACTATGGCATGGATGATGGATGAATACGCAAAAATTACAGGAAACAATACTTTTGGCTGTATCACAGGAAAACCAATATGTGTTGGAGGTTCCTGCGGACGCGACGATGCAACTGCTCGAGGTGGAATGTACACTATTCGAGAAGCTGCAAAAGAATTGGGCATAGACATGAAAAAAGCCACTATAGCAATACATGGTTACGGCAACGCAGGTTGCTATGCTGCACTTTTAAGTAAAGAATTTTTTGGCGCAAATGTTGTGGCAGTAAGCGACTCTAAAGGTGGAGTATATAACAAGAATGGCCTTGACCTTGACAGTATTTGCACATGCAAAGCAGAAACTTGTTCAGTTGTAAATTCTCCAAATACTCAAACAATTTCGGGTGAAGAACTACTCGAACTTGATGTAGATATCTTAATTGCAGCATCCCTAGAAAACATAATTACTGCTGAAAACGCCTCGCGCATCAAAGCTAAAGTTTTAGCTGAACTAGCTAATGGACCAACTACACCAGAAGCAGATGAAATTTTGTACAAAAACGGAGTTCACCTAATACCTGATTTCTTGTGTAACGCAGGAGGAGTAACTGTTTCATATTTCGAGATGGTACAAAACGCTTCAATGTATTACTGGAACTTGGAAACAATCCATGAAAGATTAGCAACAAAAATGAGCAAAGCATATCATGAGGTCTTAGATTCTGCTAAAAAATATGGCGTGAACATGAGACAAGCTGCATATGTAGTCGCAGTAAATCGAGTAATCGAAGCCATGAAAATCCGAGGAATGATTTAAAAAAACAAATAAAAAAATGGGGACAGTTTGTCCCTTGCTTTTTGAAATTTTTTCTAACAAAAAAGTGGGTTTATTTTGCAGGAGAAAGAAAGTGCTAGAAAAGAAATCGAAATATTAAGAATTTTAAGCGAGTTTGGTAACCCGTTGGGTTCAACTTTGCTGAAAAGAGAACTAAAAAAAAGAGGTTTTCTCCTGAGCGAAAGAACAGTAAGATATCATCTTCAACTTTTAGAAGCAAAAGGCTTCGTATTAGGGCATGACCGAAAAGGAAGATCAATAACAAACAAGGGTCTTGAAGAGTTGAGCCGTTCTCTGGCTACTCAAAGGCTAGGTTTCACCACCACCCGTTTTATGTCCTTAGCATACGCAGCAACATATAACCCAACAACAGACAAAGGAACAGTAATCGCAAACGTGTCGGTGCTAAACAAAAATCTTCAAGACAAAACAGTAAAAACCATGAACGCACTTCAATACATGAATCTCCTTTCAGCACCATACATCAAAGTAATTAAAGAAAAAGAGGAATACTACGACATTTCTGTCCCTAAGGACAAAATTGCCCTTTTTACTGTTTGTAACTTAACCTTAGATAGCATAATGATTCATTCGGGGATTCCCCTGTTTTTCAAGTATGGGGGACTTGTTCAAGTAGTAAATCATAAACCAATCAGATTTGTAGAAATAATCTCGTATGAAGGAACAACAATTCCTCCGCTGGAAGTATTTGTTCATAGAAAAATGACATCAATCTCAAGGATGCTAAAAACAGGTTCAGGCATGTTATTGGCAACTATACGAGAAGTTCCTTGTGAAGCAAGGGAAAAAACAATTAAAATTATTGAAGAACAGCAAAAGAAAGGCTGGGGCGGGGTTCTTGTTTTAGGAGAACCCAACGAGCCGGTACTTGGGATACCTGTAAGCATGGACAGATTCGGCATATGCATGGTCGGCGGCATCGTACCCGGAGCAGTCATGGCAGAAGAAGAAAAACATAACATTACTTTTGCTTCACATTGCTTGATCCCAATCAATGAAATGACGCGGATCTAGACATTTTTTATTCAAAAGAGTTTTAATATCTAATAATCCAAGCATTAATAGGTAGAAAATAATTGACAGCTCATTACATGTTATGCAAAGTATCAAGTTCATTTGAACAAATTACTCAGCATATGACGAAATATTTCGGCAGCATCCACAACGAAAAATGGAACAGTTCAGAAGGAAAAATTGCAGTAATTTTAGGGGAATCATACTACATCAGGGCAAACAGCAATGCAGCAATATTTATAATCATAAAAGAAACAAGCCCATCTGAAACAAATCTGGAACTCATATCCTTTGCAGGATCCTCAGGAGTTCTTGAACTTTCTTGGGGAACCCACGGCGCATATGTTAATCGAATAAAAAACAGTTTAGAAAAATCAGGTTTCACTATTGAAGTAACAAAAGAGATACCTAACTATAATTCATCGCCAATAAACACTTTGAAACCAGCAAATCAAAAATAAAAATAAAAGCCGATATAAGAAATTTGAATTCAACCCCGTAAGCTATTGGTGGAAGCATCCTCCTGCAATTCCCCTTTTTTTGAATTGTTTAAGTTTGTTTTTTATTTGTTGATAGTTTTTGTAGTGATCGTTGTATGCCAGGGTGGTTTTTTATGTTGGGGTGAAAGATTCTTTTTTCATCGATTAAGCTTGGTTCGAATTGTTGTAGTCGGTTAAAGTGGTCAATTGCTTTAATTTCATTTTGTGTTAATGTTTCTAGTGTTTTTTGGCTGAATTCTTTGACTTTTTCTTTCATTTCGTTGATGTCTAGTTTTGAAAGCATCTCTGTCTGTAATACGTTTCTTAGGTTGGAGTCCAAGTTTATTGGTTCAAGTATTTTTTCTATGTTAAGTTTATGGATTTCTGTTTTTCCGCGCATTAAGCTGTCTACAATGGAGCATTTTCGGAATGTTTCAAAATTTATTTTGTTTTTGGATATTTGGTAGACATCGAAGAGATCTCTTGGTGTTCCTCGGTAAAGAAGGGTACACCATTTGTTTGCGAAGAGTTCTTCTTTTGTTGGAGTTTTTATTGGATATGTTTCTTGTGTGCCTATATGCCGGAATTCTTCAATTGATTCGGTTTTGAGGATGGGTGTTCTGCGCATGTATCCTATTTCGAGTTTGAAGTTGTCATTTGTTCCAAGGGTGTTGATATAGCTTACAGTAATTCTCGCTAAGGGGTAACTTGCATTTATAGCTAGGTGAGAGCGGTTATATTTTTGCCTGTAAAGCAGTTCTTTCATTTTCGTGTCGATGTCTTTTCGGGTTTCACCCCAGTCTTTTTCGTCCAAGTCCCGATAGTTGAAATCTAAATCGACAGAAAGTCGAGTTATCTTTTCAGAGTGAATAAATGTAAGTGCGGTTCCACCGTAAAGGGAGAGTCGGTCTCTTAGGAATTTTATGGCTGAAATATCTTCTAGGACATCAGAAATTCTGCATACTTTTTCAATCTGCCGAACGTCAAAGCCGTGACTGCGTGCCAGTTCGTCTAGGTCGTAATCTCTTTTCAGTTTAAATCCCTCGTAATTTTTCTTGAAAATCTTCTGGAATATACAGTTGCCATCTTCTGTCAAGAGTTCCTTCTTTAGTGTTTATCAGGTATCGGGGTGGACCTGATATTCGCTTTTTAAGTTCAACTAACAGTTGTTCGTTTATGTCTTCATAGAATTGTGATCTGTTTTTTAGGAGCTCTAAGACGTAGCCTACTCTTCTGTATAGTATGTCTTTGTCGTAGGTGTAGAGATGGCTCAATAGTTTTTCTATATTTATTCCTCCCAGTCCTTCAAGGCTTTTGATGGCTTCTTCCCATCCTCCCGCGTATTGAATTTTGTCGATGCAGTCAATGAATGTTTTTTCTTTACTGCTAACGGTTATTGTGGTTGTTTTGTATTTTTTTTGTTCAACTTCGGTGTTAGTATCAGCTACAAATACGGGTTTGAAGCTGAATCTTTTGTATTTGAAAGGATCAAATCGGTCTTTTGCTTTTATACAGATGTAGGCTTCATTGTAAAACGAACTGGCGCAACCATAGTATTCAAGGGCGGTATGAAAACCTAGGTAGTATTCGTCCTTGATTTTGGACGCAATTAGAAGTTTATCGATTATGTGTCTTTTTGGTTCTTCAAGGGGAGACAAAACTATGTATAAGCCTCTTCTAATCCTCTGAAGCTTGCCTTTTTTGATTAAACTCCTTACATATTTGCGGTAAACATATTTGCGTTCAGGGTTAGTTTCAATAATGGCTGTGGCTTTCTCTAGGATGTCATTGAAGTTTACAACTTTAATTGGAAGAAGGGCATTATACAGGGATTCGATTTTTGTTACCATATGTTTTCACGTTTTTTAATACAGTTATCCTTTTTATGGCATATAAAATTAAAAATATTTAAAGTTTTTCGGGGAGTGCTTTTAGATTTTTTTAATATTGCAGCCAAAAAGAGGCATATAATCTTAATAATCCTGAAAGCAGAGGCTAATTAACGGTCTTCCAAAGATGGAGGATCAACAATTTGATATATTAATTTTAGAAGTTGTAATGACTCCATTTTTTCACTAGTGATTACTACTACTTCTAGTTGACTTGTGGGGGCGATAAAGGTGACTGCTGCATTTTCCAAGCTTTTCAGGGTTAGAAGAATTAGGTTTCTGTCGATTTTTTCGTGTTCTCTTTGATTGCAGGTAATATACTTCGGTTTGAGATGGGTTTAGGTTTCGAATTGGGGGAATTTGAAGTGTTAGAACATCATGATTTTCGCGAACGGAAAGTTACAAGAGTGTTAAGTCACTAGAAAGCTTGTCTTAGACCCTGACAACTCATTAGCTCCCAAAAAATGCCCTATTCAATAAATAGAGCTTTTTTCAAGACATTTGAGAAGTAGTCGTAAAATTACTGTGGAGAAGGACTACTTCTAATATAATTAAAATTCTATGCAAAACAATAATCGAAATCATTCAGAAAGCCCGCTTAAACAAAGCAAGTCTCCATTGAAAACTACAAAATCCACGATTAAAACAAATACACTTCAATACATTCAGGCACTGGAAAGCCACCATGGAGTATCATAAAACAAAGGACATTCTCCACGTCATGAACATGCTGGGACACAAAAACATCATGAACACGCTAAAATACACCCAGCTCGTCGACTTCAAAGGAGACGACTACACATCTAAAGCAACCAAAAACAGCGAAGAAGCAAGACAACTAATAGAAAACGGATTCGAATACGTCTGCACCACACCCGAAGAAATCATGCTCTTCCGTAAACGCAAATAACCACTAAAAAAAATTTTAAAGTGGACCAGGTGAATTGAAAAGTGGGCCTGGAGAGATTTGAACTCTCGACCTTTCGGTTATCAGCCGAACGCTCCAGCCGTACTGAGCTACAAGCCCATAAGCACACATGATAAAATACAACATTTATTAAAGCATTGCCTTGCCAGCCTAACCATCATTGAGTGCTCAAACAACAAGGGGAAATTCTGAAAAGTTTTAGATTAGGTTAAAACCTTGCAAAGTATGAACAATGACAACCAAATAAAAAACTGCAACAGTGTATCGGTGGATCGGTTTTGTGTATTTTGCTAGTTTTGGTTTGCCATCGAACCTTTCTATCATTCCTGTTGCTACAATTACAGCCATAACCAAAAACAATACGAACCCGTCACTTAACCGGGGATAAAAACCAGCTAACCGACCGACGTTTTGGGAAAAATGAACTGAAACCAGCAAAAACCCCAAAAGGTTTCCAAAAACGTGAATCCTTAGCAGGGTTTTTATTTTTCGGGGTTTGTTGCGTTTAAGCACATAATAAATTGGAACAAAAACTGCAATGAAAATTGTTGCACCTAAACCGATCCAGTGAACAAAAAACAGGGAACCAACAAAAAAAAGCAACTCAAACCAACTGACATATGCTACAACTGAAAAGACGACAACAAAAATCAAGATAACAAAAGATAGCCAAAATTCTAATGTTCGTTTCAAAATGCAAGCCCCATTAAATAATGCAGAGTGAATCAACAAAAAGTAGTTGTTTCTTTCTCTTAACATTAACTATGCTAGAAATAAAAACAAATGTTGCCGCAAAAAAGAACGGCAAATAAAAAGGTTAAGCGTTTGCTTTTTTGGCTTTGAGTTCTTTGACTTTGGCGAGAATCATTGTTAGGATTTCGTTGTCGGTGAGAATGCCTTCTGGGGGGTCAACAACTTTTTTGAGGGTAATGGGAACGTTGTCCATTCGGTAAGCGGTGCCTGAGGCTTCGATTCCACTGAATGCTACAGGGATTGCTACGTCTGCCATTAAAGCTGAAATGTTTTTGTGAGGGTCCAAAACAATCAAAGGATTGTTTACAAAGGCTTCACAGAGTTTTTTGGGGTAATTTGAAACAGGGTCAGCACCAAGGATAACTGAAGCGTCGTTTTCTCCCCGGGCTAAAATGTCAGTTATTGAAGTTTCTCCCGGATTGTATCGTGGATAACCAAGGGACATGTCAACAGAGTGAGGATAACCAGTGAGCCAGCATGCGACTACGTTTGAGCCTGCAACGTTATAGTGGCCGCGAACTGGCATCATTACAAATTTGGTTCGTTGGTTAAGGTCCCGTACTAGCCGGATTGCTGCTTCGGTGTTTCGGTATTTGCCTAGGCTCATTGTTAATCCAAGACCCCAGAAAAGAACCCCAAACCTGCAACTAATCATAGCATCAACAAGTTCTTCAAGGGTCTCAACGGGAATTCCGGCGACTTCGTCAACATCTAAGTCGCCGCCTTTGAGGATTACTCGAATGGCTTGGAATAATTCAAAGTCTGTGTTGGGCTTTATCTTGATGAATTGGTCAGCCATTTGAGCTGTCGGAGTTTTCTTGACGTCTACAACAATTACTTTTCGTTTAACTTTCAAGGGGTCAACTATAGCGCCATTCATGGCAGCAGATTTAGTAGAATAATGTTGCATTACCCATTCGTCGTCAAAAACTTCGTTCATGCTTTTTTGTTGCTCTTCATTCATTGCTTTCTTGTTGTAGCGTTCGCGAATGTCACTTTTTGCGTATTTGCCTTCGGTTCCAACAGTGTATCTGGACAACTGTCTTGGGTGGGCAACCATTGGGTTAGCACCCCAATAAATAATCAAATCTGCACGGTGTCTAACCTGACCCAAAGTAGAACCAGGAACACCAGCGTGCTGAACACCCTGCAGGGATGGACCGTGGCAGTTTACTGCACAGTTGTCGTATACTCCCCCGACTTCTTCGGTTAGTTTTACTCCGGTAACGATAGCTTCAGAGGTTGTTGAAGAAAAACCGTGTAAAATTGGATATTTGGCGTTTACCAAAATTTCAGCGGCTTTGTCTACAGCTTCTTCAAGGGAAACAGGCACAAGTTCCCCATTTTTTCGAATCATAGGTTCCATAAGGCGGTGTGCACAGTTATAATTCATGAACTTAGAAATGGACAGGACACAACCGTTTTTTACTTTCTTTATTTTTCCGTCTTCAACGGTTATTTCCAAATCATCACATACACAGCCGCATATGGGACAAGTTACAGGTTTTACAACAGACATTTTACATCACACAAGTTTGTCCAACAAGGAATCTGTTAATACAAGAACAATCAGTTTTGAAAAGAATGACGTTCAAGTATACATTACACTCCTCGCAACACCTAATGTCGGAGGCATATATCAATATATATACTTTTTTCAAGAGAAAAATACATAAAAATTGAACTAAAATTAGTGCCCTCAAACTTTAAAGAAGATAAATCCGTTATCCTTTAATCTTTAAATAGCATCTTTGAATAACGTGGGCCCGTAGCCTAGTTTGGATAAGGCGTCGAGTCACCCAAAAGTGACGCGCAAGCCTTCGGAGCCGAAGACCCAGGGTTCAAATCCCTGCGGGTCCGCCACTATTTTAAGAAAAAATAACAAATTTTGAATGTGAACATATCAAATGTTTTTTTTCCTGTTTAACTCCGTAAAAGATATATTGCCGGAATAATTTGTTTTCGCTCGAACATATTTGAACAGGTGATGGTATGACAACAGAAACACCAGCTGAATCGAAAAAATATTGGCCAATGAAAAGGTATTTAGACGTACACAAAAAATCGTTGGAAAATATTGAAGAATACTGGGAACAAGAAGCAAGAAAAATTGACTGGTTCAAGACTTGGGATCAAGTGCTCGAATGGAACCTTCCTTTTGCAAAATGGTTCTCAGGGGGTAAACTAAATGCCTCATACTTGTGTGTAGACAGGCATGTAAAAACTGACAGAAAAAATAAAGCAGCCATTTATTGGATCGGAGAATTAGGCGAAGAAAAGACCCTGACTTATCTCCAGCTCCAACGAGAAGTTAACAAAGCCACAGCGGCACTCAAAGCAATGGGTGTAAAAGAAGGCGACCGTATTGCGTTTTACTTACCAATGATTACTGAACTACCAATCATGATGCTGGCATGTATCAGACTGGGTGCAATTCATACCATCGTCTTCTCTGGATTCAGCTCACAGGCTCTTGCAGACAGGATTAACGACACTGAAGCTAAATTAGTAATTACTTCAGACGGCTGTTATCGACGGGGTAAAATTATTGAACTAAAAGGCATTGTTGACGAAGCATGTAAACTGGCTCCATCAGTTGAACAAGTTCTTGTTGTAAAACGAACTGGTCATGACATCAACATGCAAGAAGGACGTGACATGTGGTATCACGACAAAGTTGTGAAAACACAAGAAGTCATCGCACCAGTTCCAGTTGAAAGCACTCACCCAATGTTCATTTTGTACACCTCTGGAACCACGGGTAAACCAAAAGGTATCGTCCACAGCACTGGTGGATACATGGTTTACATTAACTCTGTATTCAACAAAGTCTTCCCCCTACGTGAAGACAGTGTCTACTGGTGCAACGCAGACATCGGATGGATTACTGGTCACAGCTTCATTGTGTATGCACCTTTGATGAACGGCGCATCCATCGTCATGTATGAAGGAGCCCCCGACTTCCCAACTGCAGACCGCTGGTGGGAAATCATTGAAGACTACAAGGTCAATGTCCTTTACACGTCCCCAACTGCCATTCGTATGTTCATGGGAATGGACATAAAGTTTGTAAAAAACCACGACTTAAGTAGCCTAGAGCTCCTTGGAAGTGTCGGTGAACCTATCAACCCAGAAGCATGGATTTGGTACTTCAATAACATAGGCGGCGGACGATGCCCAATCGTTGACACTTGGTGGCAAACTGAAACCGGTGGATTCATGGTCTCAGGAGCTCCAGGAATTGGAGAGATTCCAATGAAACCAGGATCTGCATCATACGCTCTTCCAGGAATCGAGGCTGACGTAGTAGATGAAGATGGAAACTCAGTAAAACCAAACGTAAGAGGCTACATCGTAATCAGGAAACCATGGCCAGGAATGACCATGACAGTATACAAAGACCCAGAACGCTTCAAATCTACCTACTGGTCACGATTCCCAGGTTGTTACTTCCCTGGCGACTACTGTATGAAAGATGAAGACGGATATCTCTGGCTCCTTGGCCGATCAGATGAAGTCCTCAAAGTCGCAGGTCACAGACTTGGAACTGCCGAAATCGAAAGCGCAATTGTTGAACACCCATCAGTAACAGAAGCCGCAGTCGCAAGCAAACCCCACGAAATCAAAGGCGAATCAATCATTGTCTTTGCTGTCCTATCAGAAGGACTCACCGGAAGCCCAGAGCTAGAAAAAGAAATCAAAGCTCACGTCCGCAAAACAGTAGGACCTCTCGCTACTCCTGAAAAGACCTACTTCGTAACTAAATTGCCCAAGACTCGAAGCGGTAAAATCATGCGACGAGTTCTCAAAGCAATCGTAGCAGGAAAAGAAGTCGGCGACCTATCTACAATCGAAGACAAATCTTCAGTAGAAGCCGCAAAACAAGCAGTCGCAGAAGGTTAAACAACACGAAGAAGTGAAAACTTCTTCACCTATCTTTTTCTTTTTTTCATTTTTTAATAGTATAATTTTCGTGTAAACTTTTGGCACAACAGTTGTGCTGTGAGAAAAAAATTCACAAAAAAGGTAGTTTTCAAAATAGGTCTGTTAGTAGTATACATATATGTCGCACAGAAGTGTGAAAAAAATAAACTAAAAAGTGTTATCTAAAGTGCATAGACAAAAAGGTTGATATTAGGCAGACTGCCTAATTTTGACAAGCCGTGCGCCGTTGACGGTCTTTGTCTGCCATGCATATCTGCGTATTTTGGTGGTTCTTCCGTATCCACATGCTGCACAGCATTTGGTTTTTACTCCATATGCTCTTCTGCCGCATCGTCTGCATTTGATGTGCACGGTTTTATGGGCACGTCGACCCATGGATGATGTTCCTTTACCGGTTTTTCCCATTTGTTATCACCTTGGGGGAGGAGAGATTATTACCACATTGTCGCCACGGACAATTATGGCGCCGAGTTTTTTCACGTTTTCTACATCTGTTGTGTCGTCTGTTTCATCTAACACCAAATTGAGGTGCTGATCGAAGCCTTTGAGTCTGCCTCTTAGTTTCTTTCCGCCTCGTAGACGTACTAGAACTATTTTGCCGAGGCTTTCTTCCAGGATTTTTGTGGCCATTTCGCTCATTACTAATCCTCTCGTAAACTTTACTTTTGTATCGTTTATAGGTTTTGACGTCATGATTTAAAGGTATCTACTTTTGAATAACTGTTTTTCTTGATTTATGGCATTTTCAACAGGTAGATACGTTTTTGGTGTGCAAAAATTGAATTGATATTATAATAATATCCTAGACATGCTAAAAAAGGAAAAATGGAAATAAAAAAAGAGGATAGTTTAGTCTATCTTTATAGGTTGGCTTTTGGTCTTTTCTGGTTTCTTTTTGGGAACTGTTATGTCTAATACGCCGTTTTTGTAGTTTGATTTGGCTTTTTTGGCGTCGATTTTGGAGGGCATTTCGATTTCTTTGTAGTATTTGTGTTTGGCAGTGTCAACTGAAATTGTTAGTTTGTTGTCGGTTCCGGCTAGTTTGATGTCGTCTTTTTCGACACCAGGCAGTTCAATTATGATCCGAACGTTTTCGTTAGCATCTATGATATCAGTTAAAGGTTCACGTTTTTCTTTGATGTCCATGTGAGGTTTTCCTAGTTGGGTTCCTGCTTTGAAGTTTCCAAACTCTTTCACGTTGGGTTTTCCGTCGGGACCTACTGTTACGCTGTATCCGTAGACGAAGGGACCATAACTTTGTACTTTGGTTCCGTCAGGCAGGGTTTCTTCGTGTTGTAAATCAGTGGGTGCACGTTTGGATAATTCTTCAAATTCTTTTGCGATTGCTTCTTCCATTTGTTTGAAGGTTTCGTTTATGCCCAAAAAGTCCTCTTCAAAGAAAGGCATCTTTTGGTTAAACCATTTTGACCATCGATTATCTTCTGTCAAGTGTCTTTCACCTCCTAAACATTTTCTTCATTTAACGATTCTAACAGGCGACGTAAGGCGAGGCTTAAAGTAAGAAAAGTTGTTTGTCCAAATTCAGAGCAGCTATATGTTCCTCGTCCGGTTTTTGTTAAAAATCCGCCGTCACTTAATTTTCTTGAGTTTTCCCAGACAGTTTTTGGATTCAAATCCAGATCTTTCATGAAACCAGCAAAATTCATGGTAATGTTTTCGTCTTGAACTAATCGGCGCATCATCCGTAGGCGAGTTTGATTGGATAAGGCATCAAACATACTGGAGAAGCGCTCAAAATCATCTTCGAAAGCTTCGAATTCTGTTTCAAGTTGTTCTTTTGGCCAGTCCATCAGCGATAAGGGAACTTCTAGAACTATTTTTCCGTCACGCACTAGCTGGAGTTTTAATGTCATACAACCTCGTCCTATATTACCTACAAGTAACAACCATTATAAAAGATATAAACATTACTGTTTAGTAATAAAAACGTTGATATAATCAACAAAACTCATTGAACACGAACAATATCGCCAGTGACAGACTTTACCATGTTAACGTGCCTATTTTCATCCTCAACCAGGCACTTCAGCAAATCATAGAAAATGGATACATTTTCATCACCCAACAACGCCGCCACAAGCTTAGGATCAGTTTTTTTCGCCACTTCAGCATACAAGTCAGCAACTATCTGGTCGTTTTCAACAATTTTTTGAAGGATTTCATTGTCCAGCATGCCTTCAAAATTGAAGGATCCTTCAGGAATCTCATCAGTAGGGGGATCCAAGTTAAGGGTTTTCAACAATTTTTCCAAATCAAGCCTATGATTATGAGAGTCTCGCGCCAACGTAAGAACAGTAGGTCGATACTTTGAACCTATACAAACAAAGCATTTCCAAACAGAAATTGATTCAAAATCTTTTTCGATTTCTAATGCCCGATGAAGCAGAAACTGCAACTCTTCTTTTGTAGAAATCGTCATTGAACCACAATAGAGACACCATATTTTGGTTCATAACAGTTATGAATCGAAAATCAACTAAAACCAGATGTTTAACGACATCAAATAGGTTTTAGAACTGTTTAGGGATGTCTTGGCGTTCCATTATGTAACCGCAGTAATGGCATCTTAGGCACAAAGGTTCTTCGTTGTCCACATAAAACGTTGATTTGACGGGTTCGTTACTATTTGAAATGCATGCAGGGTTTGTGCATTTGACGGTTTCCCGTATTATATTGGGCAGTTTTACTAGTTGTTTGTCTACAACTTTGTAGTTTCTGATAATGTTGATGCTTGCATGGGGAGCCAACAAAGCGATTTTGTCGACTTCGTGGGCTTTGAGTTCTCTGCCTTCAATTTTCACCATGTCTTTCAAACCAAAGGTTTTGCTAGGAACATTAATGCCAACAGTTACAACACTTTTGACAGGGTCCGTGATTCCCAAAATTTTTAGAACCTCCAAAGCATGACCGGCAGTGATGTGATCTATCACGGTACCGTCCTTGATTTTGGATACACGCAAAGTTGTTTCAGACAATTAACAGCCCACAGGATAAAGTATACCACATTTGAGTTAAGAATTTATTTATATATATTGTTTCTAGAAATTCATCTATGTATATTCTTCAGTTTTGAAAACACCGATAATAACAACATTTTGAAATGATATTTTGCACCATAAGGAACATTTACAACTACACGCGCGTAGGTTGTGTTTCTTTTTTGAACTACTAAAGAGTTTTTGATGCAACAAAAGGCTTTACTGGAACAGCATACAACGTAAAGCTGTTTTTTAGAAGTTCCACATCTTCAAAACTCATCAAATTCACCCCAAAAGTCAAGTTAACATTAAATTTAATCCCACTTGTTTTCAGACATGAGGAAAGTACCAAGGTTCACTCGGTTTTGGGTTAAATTTTTTTGTTTTCTTGTTTTTTACTTTTACCACTTTAACCACAACTTATAGAATGGCAAGACAGCATATTCACGTTATCCAAATACTATATAGAACCCTAAATAATATATTGAGACATATACACCTTGAGAAAATCAAAATAAAGAATAAAAAAGGGATTTGGTTCCCTTGAGTTCAGTTTAATCTGAACTTGCTAGGGTAACTATGTAATCTGCGGTATCCGCACACATGTCAGCTGCTTCTTCAAGGAACTCAATCAGGTCGTCAAAGATTATCAACGCACCGCTGTTAACATCGTCACCGTATTTAATGAATAACGATTTGGTTGCAAGATATTCTCTGTCAATTCCAGCTTCAATCTCTTCAACTTTATTTGCGCCTTTGACAGCTTCAGTTGGGTTTGGAGATATGTTTTCAATACTCGTACGAAGGGCAGTTGCACAATCTACAATAGTTGCAGTTATGTAAAGAACTTTATTCCACAATTCAGCAGGAATCGGGTAGTCTCCAAGCATCACTATGCAACGTGCAGCATCTTTAACGTGGTCAGCAAACGTGTCAAGGCGTTTTACAAGATGAAGTATGTCTTCTCTGTAGTCAGCAAACATTGCTGCTCCTTTGGACAGTTCCTTGAAAACTTCAGTTCGAAGGTGGTCAATTTCTTCTTCTACCGTAAACAGTTTTTCAATCGGTTTTCGAGCTTCAGCTACTTTTGCTTTAGAAATTTTCTCCATCGCATCATGAAGCAAATTCGCAGTATCAAGAGCTTTAGTTATCTGTTCTTGAGCTAAATCTAACAGTTTTGTTCTGCGGCTTCTTTCAAACCAAGCATAACTTTTCTTAGCCATTTTTTTCCCTCCTTTCCAATTTTTATTTTATCTTAATCTAGTTTTTTCTCCAGTTGCAAGATAGACAATCGACTCACCAATGTAGGTCGCATGGTCAGCTATTCTTTCAAGGTACCGAACAACAAGCAAACTTGAGATAGTACAGCCGGTCGTGGTTTTTGTCTCAATCAGTTTGTCAAGATAGCTGTAATAGAGTTTGTCAACACATTTTTCCCGTTTAGTCAAGGTTTTTGCAAGTTCTGCATCGTGATTTCTTAGGGCTTCTATGCTTGTTCCGACCATTTCCAGAGTTTCTATCCCCATTTTTTCAATGGTTTTGTGTAAGGATGGGTCACAATGTCCTGCTTCACGGATACGTTCGTAGATTTTGGAGATATCAAGAGCGTATCGTCCGTAACGTCGGAAATCATAACAGATTTTCATGTATGATCTTAGAATTCGAAGATCAGAAGCAACAGGTTGAAATCGGGACATGATTTCGAAAACCATATCTTCAATTGGCTCTGACATAGAAGACAATGTGTCGGAAAGACTTTTCACCTGTTCGGGAGCGTGAGTACCATCTATGTAATTCATTATCGATAAGGAAACAGTTTTTTGGGCAAGCTCTCCCATATGAAAAAGCATTCCTGCTAACTGTTCTAATCCTGCGTCAATTAATCTTTTCAATTTTATTCACCTAACCAAATTCTCCAGTAATATACTGTTCAGTTAACTCGTGTTTCGGGTTCTCAAAGATGCCTTTTGTTGCGCCTTCCTCGATTATTTTCCCCAGATACAAGAACACCGTATAGTCAGAAACTCGCGAAGCTTGCTGCATGTTGTGAGTAACGATCACAACAGTATAATCGTTGGATAAGATTCTTATTAGTTGCTCAATTTTAGCTGTTGCTGCAGGGTCTAAGGCGCTACAAGGTTCATCCATGAGAATGATTTCTGGATCTACTGCCAATGCACGGGCAATACACAAACGTTGTTGTTGTCCACCAGAAAGGTCAAAAGCACTGTCATTTAGACGATCTTGAACTTCGTCCCATAATACTGCTGCGCGCAAACTTTTTTCTACAATTTTGTCAAGTTCTTTACCTTTTGCCATTTTATGGATTTTTGGACCAAAAGCAACATTTTCGTATATTGACTTAGGGAGTGGGTTTGGTCGTTGGAAAACCATTCCAACTTGGCGTCTTAGGTCGTAAACGTTGGTATTATCTCCATAGGCATTTTTTCCATTGATGAAAATGTCCCCAGTTACTTTACAAGATTTGATAACGTCGTTCATCCTGTTGATGGCTCGGAGCATTGTTGATTTTCCGCATCCTGATGGACCCATAATAGCGGTTACTGTGTTTGCTTTTATTTTCAGATCAACACCTCGGATGACGTGTTTTTCTCCGAACCAAAGATTTAGTTGTTTAATGTCTATTTTGTCTTCGTGACTCAAAGAATAATCACCTGTTTTTTGTTTAATCTAGCCATGGTTGTTTCCTCCTGTAGTATACTCGTAGTATTATTGCTACAAGCGAGAAAGAAAGAACAATAAAGAAGAGAATCAAAGCAATTCCAAAAACGCTGTCTGGAGATTCTCCCTGTGCAACAATTTTAACATACATATTAAAAGAAAGCGTCATCACAGGCTCAAACGGCGAACTAGGTAAGCCCCTGGTTATCAATACGGAAGAAGTAAACAGTATTGCAGCTGTCTCTCCTGCGACACGAGCAATGCCCAAAATTAAACTTGTTACTACACCAGGGGCAGCAGCAATCAAAGTTGTTAGACTGATGGATTTCCATTTTGTTGCCCCTAGCGCTAACGCAGCTTGTTTGAATGAAGTAGGAACGATACGGATGGCTTCTTCTGAACCCCGTATTACGATTGGAAGAATCATCAAAGAAAGGGTCAGCCATCCAGATAGAAGAGAAATACCAAACCCAAGTTGGCGACTAAACAAGGTATACCCAAACAAACCGATGATTATGGAGGGTACACCAGCTAAGTTGTTAATTGCTTGATCAATGATGCGAGTGGCCTTCCCAGCGGGTGCGTACTCTACAAGGTAAATTGCGGCAAAAACTCCTATTGGACCTGCAATTGCGGTTGCACCTATGAAAAGGTACACAGTTCCTACAATCATTTCAAAAAGTCCACCTCTAAGGGCACTTGTTGTTATCAGTTCCAGATTTAGGGTCCCAACTCCAGTTAAAAGAGCGGCAGCAATCCAGAAGAATGCCAGTAAACAAATCACCACTGGAACGCCAAGGGCAAAGAAAAATATTCTTTCTTTTGTTGGGCTACCCATGTTGGGCACCTCGTTTTACAACAATGTCAGCCAAAGTGTTCACAATAAAAGTGATAATAAGTAAAATAAGCCCTAACCCGAAAAGGGCGCTGTATTCGAGGCTGCCTAATGCAGCTTCACCCATATGGGTTGCAATAAAAGAAGGAATAGTGTAAACTGAATCTAAGAAACTTGTTGGAACTTGAGCTCGGTTACCTGCAACCATAGAAACAGCAATGGTTTCTCCAATAGCTCGTCCAAAACCTAGCATTATACTTGCTAAGATTCCAGATTTTGAAATGGGTATAACTATAGTTTTGATGGTTTCCCATTTTGTAGCTCCTAGACCAAGGGCAGCTTCTTTGAAATCTTTTGGGACAGCAGAGATTATCTCACCAGAAACACTAACAATTGTGGGAATCGTCATAAGAGACAAAATTAAAGATGCCGTTAACGCTGTTTGCCCCGATGGAATACCAAAAAAGTCCGAAATAAACGGAACCACTATCAGCAAACCTATGAAACCATAGATTACTGAAGGGATAGATGCTAAAAGTTCAATTATTGATTTAATGGGATCTCGTAAATAAAAGGGTAAAACTTCGGAAACGAATACGGCGGTGCTAACTCCAATTGGAATTGCAATAAGCAGAGCACCAAAAGTTATGATTAGGGAACCGACCAAAAGAGGGAACCCACCAAAAATGTTTTTTCCAAGGTTCCATTGCATACCCAAAAGTAGGTCAGGTCCAAATTGTGAAAATGCTAAAGCGCCTTCGCTGGCGACAAAAAAGAGCATCAAAAACAAAATAACTATAGAAATTGAAGCACAAACAAAAAGAACAATTGTCATAGGTTGAGATTTAAGATTAGAAAAAAAGAAAGAAAGTTTTTTGAGCGTTTTGTTGCTCATTTTCATCTGAACATCCTGTTTGTAAATAGTTGTTCAGACTTTTATGGATAGTTATAGTTTGCAGGCATTCTAAGGTATCCTTCGTTTTCTGCGATGTTTTGTCCGTCTTCACTGAGAACAAATGAGATAAATCTGTCAGCTAATGAGCCGCTTTCAACTGGGCTTCCGGTAATGAAATAGAGAAATCGTGAAATTGGGTAAAGTCCGTTTTGAATGTTTTCTAAAGTTGCAGGAATATATACTGATCCTTCTTCTGCAGCTAGTGATACAGCCACTATGTCATTTGTCAAGAATCCGAAACCGATATATCCAATAGAGTTAGGAGTGGAGCTTACTGCGTTTCTTACTGCAGGGTTGCTTGGTTGTTCGTGGACCATTGTGCTGTCAATGTCGAGACCGTATTTATCGATGGTGTATTCTTCGAAGGTTCCTCGGGTTCCAGATCCAGATTCTCGGACAACAACATAGATTTCTGCGTTAGGTAGACTGGAGTCAACTTGGTTCCAGTTTGTGTATTCTCCGGCGAAGATCATAGCGACTTCTTCCAGAGTTAGTTCAACGTTGCTGCCTACTGATGGGTTTACTACAACACATACCGCGTCAAGGGCTATTGGAGTTAGCCAAATGTCTCCTGTGTCAATTTCTGATTGTTTAGGACCACGAGAACCCATACCGATGTTAACAGTACCGTCCAATGCTGAGGCGTAACCTGTACCGGAGCCTCCACCTTGAACAGTTACTGTGGTTCCCGTGTACATGTTCATGAATTCTACTGCTGCAGTATTAGCTACAGGTAGAACTGTTGTTGAGCCAGCAATACTGATAGAATCTGTTCTCCATTCGCTGTCTTCAGGGTATTCACCAGAGAATTCATTTGTTCCTGAATTTAATGCAGAACCAGCTACAAAACCTACTATTAGAAGGGCTATCATGCCTATGAGTGCAATCATTGTTGATATGCCTTTAGTTGATTTCATAATCAAACTCTTCACCTAGTTTTTTGATTTGTAAGAAACTCGCAAAAAGTATATAGTTTTCCTACATAATATATATAAACTATATAGGAAAAATACAATTGTACAAGGTACTTTGAATCTACGAAGGAGTTAGAATTGGGTCATTCTCAACATAGTCAAAATGAGGAAACACGTAAACTCCAGATAACTGGAGGCTCTACATACGTAATCTCATTGCCGAAAAAGTGGGTTACCCAAAACAGATTAGAAAAAGGCAGCCCATTACTCATCCGCCAAGAAGAAAATGGAAGTTTAGAAGTTTTGCCTCCAGAAATTGCACGACCCGAAAAATCCGAAGAAGCAATGATTACAGTTAGCTCAGAAGACAACTCAGATGAAATAATTAGAAAAACTGTTTCTGTGTATTTGTTGGGTTACAACATAATTCACATTAGAGCTAAAAACCAAAAAGAAATTTTGTCTACCCAAAGAAGCGACCTTAAAACCTTTGCCCGAAACATGCTTGTTGGAACAGAAATAGTAACTGACACATCCACTGCCTTGACATTACAAGTTTTATTGAGTTATCCTGAATTGTCAGTTCCAAGTGCATTACGACGGATGACAATTATAACATCATCTATGCACAAAGATGCAATAACTGCGCTGAAAAATGGTGACCATCAGTTAGCAGAATTTGTTAGGGCTACAGATTATGAAGTTAATAGATTTCATTTGTATATAATTCGGCAGTTGAAAATGGCAATTCGGAACCCAAGAATAGTAACAGAAATTGGATTGAAAAATTCAAACGATTGCCTTGGATACAGATTAATAACTAAAATGGTTGAAAGAACCGCCGACCACGCCACGAACATTGCAAAAAATGTACTACTCCTCAAAAAACCATTAGATGAGGAATTTGTAGATGCAATTCAAGAAATGAATAGGGTTGCAATTTCTTGCTTTGAAACTTCCATCGAATCGTTGTTTAAAAGAGATTACGAAATGGCCGACAGGGTCATCACAAAAGCAAACAGCATAGTTGAGTTAGAAAAGAAGGCGCTTCTTTCGTCAAAAGAAACAAACATAGAAGAAGCAACCAACATCCGATTAGTAATTGAAAGTGTGAGGCGAATAGCAGAATATTCCATGGACATTGCAGAGATTGTCCTTAACATGACTGTGGATTCAGTGATTGGATAGATTAAGCATTTATTTGTGAATTTACAAGAGTTGTCTGGTGTAATGCTTGCAATTTAAGGGACGCGACATAGTATCAATCAAAGATTTCAGCAGAGAAGAAATTGATTACATTCTTAAAACCGCCGCAGATATGGAGGAAACAGCTAAAAAAGGTTCAGATATGCTCCACGGAAAAATTTTGGCAACACTATTTTTTGAGCCCAGCACAAGAACCCGTCTCAGTTTTGAAACAGCCATAAACAAGCTTGGAGGAAAAGCCATAGGTTTTGCAGAACCCAAAGTGGCAGCAATCAAGAAAGGGGAAAATTTGGCGGACACCATCAGGGTTGTTGATAATTATGCAGATGTTCTTGTTTTAAGGCATCCCTTGGAAGGAGCAGCTAGGTTAGCTGCAGAATTTTCTAATGTCCCAGTAATAAATGCAGGGTCAGGAGCAGAAGAACATCCAACTCAAGCATTATTGGATCTGTACACAATTTTAAAAGAAAAAAAAACCATTGACGGCCTAAACATCACCCTAGTCGGGGACCTAAGATATGGTCGCACGGTTCATTCTTTGGCTTATGCATTATCATTGTATAATGTAAACTTGTTTTTGGTTTCACCTGAACTTTTGCGCATGCGAAATGAAGTAACTGGCGCTATAAAAAAGAGAATCAACGTAACTGAATGCACAGAGCTCGGAGATGTTTTGCCCCAAACTGATGTTTTGTACGTGACGCGAATCCAAGAGGAAAGATTCCCCGACCCTGCAGAATACGCCAAAGTAAAAGGAACCTACAAAATTGGACTGGACACTTTAAAGGATGCAAAAAAAGACCTAATTATCATGCATCCACTACCCAGAGTGGATGAGATAAATCATGAGGTTGACAATACTCCTCATGCCAGATACTTCCAGCAAGTTTGGAACGGTGTGGTTACTAGAACTGCTCTTTTGGCGCTTATATTAGGAGCAAAAAAGTAGCAAATAGTGTCAAAACATATCAGAAACAAAGAAAACAGAGTGAGCGAACAATTTTTTTACTTCAAACAAGCTTTATAAAATATCCTGAGAATAATTATAGTATTAGTCGAAGAGCCAGTTAGAACATATTTGTATTAGGTTGCATGCAAATCGGCTAAATTGATGAAAAGTCAGAAAATTCCAAAACGTTGCTTTTACGTGCTAGTCAATTGTTCGTATCCTAGAATCATGTAGACAAAAATTTTCTGATAATTTCGAGGTGAAAAATGTGAATATACAAAAATTAGGTAAAATGGAAAAGAAAACGTATAGTTTTATTAAAAATTCTGGCGAAGTTCAAACAACTAATTTGCCAAAGCAAATGTGGGGAGCAATACCCACCCTAAAAACCAAGGGATTGATTGAAATTTTTAAAAAATATACAAGTTATTTTAAAAGCCGAAAAAAAAAGTTTGTTAGAGTAAGAGAATAAATGAGAAAGAAAAAAATTTTTATTAAAGAAATTGACCTACAAGTCCAATGTTTAGTTGAAAATAACCTTACAGACATTGATTGGTCAACAAGTTTGAGGACATAAAAATCAATTGAATAATCAAGTGCAACAATTCTTCAACAAATGTAATGTTGTAAAACAAGAGAGTAACTTCCCTAAAACAAAACGTTAAAGTTTCAACAGGAGGTTAGTATATACTGATTGAATTGCCTTTTGCAAAAAATGGATTTTTGGAGAAGTAAAAATGGCCTCAACGGTAGTTAAAGATGTGTTTTCAACAAATTTTAAGAGTGTTAAAAAAGACGACTCACTTTCTGTTTGTCTTTCGATCTTTAAAGATAAACCAACACCAGTACTTGTTGTTTTAAACGAAAAAGGAAAATACACTGGTGTAATCACCCACAGATGGATAGCCAGATCACGTTACGATCCCGCCATAACAAAAGTAGAAACTTTGATGCGCTCAGCACCAACAGTATCACCAGAAGACACACTCACTAAAGTAGCACAGTTAATGATAACCAGCGGAATCAACCAGCTTCCAGTTTTCAACCAAGAAAAACTAATTGGAATAGTTACAGATGATGATATAATTCTAGGGGCAGTTGTAGGAAAATGGGGAGACAAAACAGCCAGTGATGTAATGACCAAAAAACCGTTCTACATCGATGAATATGACTCAGTAGGAGCAGTTCTAAGTCTTTTTAGGGAACATGGAATTTCTCACGCACCAGTACTAAAAAAAGGAAACATAACAGGAATTGTCTCAGTTAAAAATGTAATTGAAAGCTTATTCCAGCCAAAACAACGCCAAACCGTTGGAGATATGAGCGGGAAAAAAGCCCCAGTTCTAAGCATTCCCGCTAAAGGAATAATGACCAAACCAGTAATTACCGTTCAGCCAGAAACAACTCTAAAAGATGCAGTTGAAAAAATGCAAAAAAATGACATTACTTCTTTGGTTGTAACCAGCAAAGGAAGACTGGCAGGAATTTTGACTAAAAGGGACCTTCTTGAGCCTTTAGCTGAAAGGGAAACCCCCGAACAAAAAATTACAGTGCAGTTCTCTGTCAAAAGAGTCGGAATAAAGGAAATGCAACAGGGCGCCATAATGTCTGATTTTGAAGTGTTTGCAAATAAATACCAAAAAACCCTAGAGTCTGGAACCTTGTTTGTGTACATGAAAACGCATGGGACAAACTTTAAAGGAGAACAACTAATACACTGCCGCTTGCAGTTTAGGACAAGAAAGGGCTCGTTTTTCAGTTCCAGCGAAGGATATGGTCCAGAAGCGACTTTTCGCACCGCTTTAAGTCGGTTAGAAAGGCAACTTTTAAGAAGTCATGAGTTATCACATGAACCAGAATATGTAAGAAATATTTACGACGAATTGAATTTCCTATAACAGAACTATAGTAATCTAATACGCGGACAAACAGAGGAGGTGAAAAAGTGACAATCGAAGGAAAAATGTATGCGTGCAAAGTATGCGACAACGTTGTAAAGGTTATGACACCAGGAAAAGGGATCCTTTTCTGCTGTGACCAACCAATGCAACGAGTAGACTAACCAAAAAAAATTACACATGATTAGCGATTCTTTTATCGCAAAATCTCCTTTTCATTTGAAGCTAAAACAGTTTTTTGATTATAAAAAACTGATTCTCTACAATAGTTTTTTACGAACAGCCCATTGAAGAGCCCCAAAGCCTAACAAGACTTTAAGCCACACCCACAAAACACGAGTAAGAACTGTAGATGCAGCACTTATTGCAGTGGCTTGAGGTCCAAGAAGAGCAATGTAAAGGCTGGTCATAACAATTTCTAGAAAGCCTATTTCACCGGGCAGCATGGTAGGGATGCTTTGAAAGCTGCGGCTAAGAGTGTAAACGAGTGTAAGTAAAACAAAGCTGATGTTGAAGTATCCCAAAGAAGCAAAAACAAAGTAAGAAACAATTACACTAAAGAAATAACTAACCAGAGAAAACACCAAAGGTAAAATCAGAATTTTTGGATTTTTACCCAAAATACTCATTGATTGATGAAAAGAATACACCGAGTTTTTTGCTTTTCTTCGGAGGTCTTCAAGGTTTAACCGTCCTCGGGAAGCCCAGGCGCAAAAACGTATTAATAAATCGATTACTCTATGACTTAGTTTTTCTTTTTTGCATAACAAAATTATGAATAATAAGGGGATTACAGTGCCTACAGAAATCAGAACTATCAAAACGGACATGCTCGAAGGAATAACAAAATCCAAAGTAAACAACAAAACGGAACATAAAACCAAAATAATAACAGTAACGAGCATGGAGAGTATTCGCTGTCCCAAAACTGAAGCTACGACTTTTCCAGCGTTTTCGTCTGAGGCTTTTGCCATAAGGTAACTTTTAGAAACGTCTTCGCCAATGGATTCGGAAGGAACAAAAAATTCAACAAAATTTCCAACCCAACTGATTAACAAGGTTGTTTTGAATCCAACATTTATTGACAAAGGCTTCAGAAGATACTGCCAAGTCAAGGAGTAAGTTAGCAGGTTTACTAGAACTCCCACTACAGCCAGTGAATAATAGAAAATGTCAATTCCCTGAAAAACTGCAAGCAATTCGGGTAGGTCAACAAAAAAGTACAGGTAAATAACAAAAATCAACAGACCCAAAATCAAAAGGGGAACAGTTCTTTTGAGGGTCTTGCTCCTTGGCAACCAATTTTTATTAATTGAGTTGTTGATTTCAACCACTTAGCTCACAGCAACTTGCTGTCTTTTACGGTCAACAGACAATATAATAGTGTGTATCTGTTTTTTCGTGAAAGTTTTCAACAACTTCGCAAAAAGGGCAATTCTTTTTACTTCATTACACTTTTGACTACGACAGAGTGGTAAAGCATGGATTCGAAAGTTGCCTCTTGGACTCGCCCTTTTCTTCACGAACTACTGGAAGAAATCCCAAAAAATGTTGAATCACTAATTGACGTAGGCTGCGGCAGAGGCATCGTAGGTGCCATAACACGAATTTATAGAACCCCAAAACGGTTAGTTGGAGTAGACATTTTCCCCGAATATGTTGAATTTTGTAAAAAATACAGCATATATGATGAACTCCATTGTTTTGACTTAAGGAACATGCCATTACCTTTTGATAACCAAGAATTCACCGTCGCCACATGCATAGAAACAATTGAGCATTTACCAAAAAATTGTGGAGAACAACTGCTAAAAGAACTTCAAAGAATCGCAGACACGGTTATCGTTTCTACTCCTTCTAGTTTCTTTAAACAACCAAAAAGCCACACCAAGCACAACCCATTCCAAGAACACGTCAGCAAATGGACACCAGAAGATTTCAAGAAAAAAGGATACGAAGTAAAGGGTGTTGGGGAACTTGCAGCAAATAAGCTGATTATTCCAACAAGATTGTTGACCTCAAGATTCCCGCAGCTTCACCAATTTTTGTTGGCAAAAACTAAACGGTGAACTTGAACCAAAAAAATGGTAAAAATGAGCTGCATCTTACAGCCCAGTTCGGTATCTGTTTGCTAGCTCTTCTCGTTTGCCTTTGTTCCAACCGCTGACTGCTTGGTAATATCCAGTTACTCGTGACCACCACTCTACAGAGTTAGAATTACAGTTAGGACAGTTGTCCCGCATTGGTGAAGTGACTTTTCCACAGTTACTGCAGACAGTGAGGTCTTTAGTGTAAGCAAAGTAACCGATATTGCTTTGGGTTGTAATTCGTTTTGTTAGTTTGTACAAAGCTTCAGGGTCAGGGTCAGCGTCGCCAAGCCAGACATGGAGCATGTTTCCACCGTTCAAGAGGGGGAAGAACTTTTGTTCAATGTTCATTCGTTCAAACAGACCCATTTTTGCCCCGACGTCAACGTGAGTTCCATTGCTGTAGTAAACTGGAACATCCTTTTTGTGGTTAGCCAACATAAACTTGGCTTCCCCGACATTTCCTTTGACAAGTTTTTCTGCGTTACCTCGATATTTATCAGTTATTAAGTCAGAAATGGCAAACCGTTGGGCAGTAGATTCTGCAGGAGTTCGTGCCAGAGCAATTTTGTAACCACTCTTTTCTTCGAGAACTTTCTTATATTTTTGCATTTCCAGAATCAATTTGATTAGAATCTTGACGCCTTCCATATTTTCGTGCAACTGATAACCAGTATGGTACTGAGCCATCTCGTTACCACCTACAAGACCGATTGTAAAGGTCAGGGCATCAAAGTCTACAGCAGTTGTTCCTTTCTCACCGGTTCTTGGATCTAAGGGTCGTTGAGTAGCAAAAGGAATACGGTTGTTCTTCAGGGAAAGATCCATCCATTTCTTCTTTGCTTTAAAAACTTCCAGAGCCGAATCCATCAGTCTTCGTGCTTCTTCAAAGAGAACCTCGTCCTCTCCGTTTGCTTTATAAGCTAACCTTGGAAGATTCAAGCTAGAAACTTGCCAGCTACCCATGGTGAAATGTTTTCCGCCATCAAAGTTGAGTTTCTCGTAGAAGTCTTCGCTGTCTTCTGGTGTTTCAACAAAACAGTATGCACAACATTGGTAACATGAAACACCTTTTCCATACCCTCGATAATCAGGCATCAAGTTATCAAAGTAAGGCAACCCAAACTTGCCAACAACCTTGTGAACATCAAGCCAAACATCATCATATTCAGGCTTGAAAAATTCGGGACTCAACGAGTTTTCAAGTTTAGGAAAGTTGAAAGGTTTACCCCAGTAATCGCCTTTGCCAGCAACATCGTAAAGGGCACGGAACATCATGCGAACTTCGTCTTCATAGTTGCCATAAACATCTGGTCCTATTTTTCCGTTCATTACAATTGGAACGTTCTTCCATAGGTCAGGAACTCCAGGTTGCACCTGAATGTTACTGAAAACTAGTTGACCGCCCCTAGCAACGTAGGCTTGAGTGTACTCAAAGAACATCATCTGCATGAGTTGACGAGTTCGTTCGTAGCTTAGTCCTCGGAAGTAAGGTGCTAAGAATATAAGGAAATTGTAGAAACCTTCTCCACCTGCAAAGTTTGTCTGAGCTGAAGCTAAGATTTTAGCGGTATGTAGAATTGCTACTTCGGGGTGTTTAGCTGGACCAGCGATGCTTGTTCGTGTACCCAGTCCGTCAGGCATTAACCCGTAATAGAAGAAGTAACGCAAGTCCCAGTCTTGACAGAAGGGTCGAGTGCCAAAATATTCTAAATCGTGAATGTGCAAGTCCCCCGCCAAGTGAGCGTCAGCAATATCCGGCGGCATCAATAGAAGGTACTCTTCACCAGAGACCCAGTCTGCTTTTCGTTTGTGGGCAGTTTCTGGGTTAGGTTGAAGGTTTGCATTCTCTTTTGCTTTAAAGCCTTCACCCATATCCATCAAATAAGCGTTATAAACAGGTGCACCGACTCGAGTCAAAATGTTTCGGTACAAAGCAAACTGTGGTTTTTCTGAAACTCTGGACAACAAAACATTGTTTACCAACTCTCGAATCAAAGGACCGCTAATGAACTTGAGATTCAAATCAAAAACTTTCGTTTCAACCTCAGATGCAATTTGTTCAGCGTCGTGCTGGCTTATTGCAGGCATGTCGTAAAATTCTTTAGCCAATTTAGTTTCAGTTATTAGCTGTTCTACAATTTTTTGTTTACTCCAAGGAACAATAAAACCGTCTGTTCCTCTAACCATCGGCTGAACGTTATGCAACATTTCGGTCATTTACATTCCCTCAAAAATTTTTGAAATTGTCGGCTTGATTATTCCATTGTTTTCGAATATTTGACTGTCTGTATATACTTCTCCGTTAATTTCTAGGGCGGGCGCGGACATAACGACAAAATTTCTCATTACTAGGTCGGTCATTACGTCTGAGTCTTCTAGATTTTTTTCTTCAAAATTCGTGTTTTTATTTTTTAACCATTTTTTCAGCATGTCACATCGAGTGCATCCGCTGGTTGTGTAAACCACGACGCCGTTTGCGGGTGGATGCGCAGAAGAGCTGCCGAAATCGTTTGAAAAACCCATGAAAAATTACCTCGTTAGATGTTTTTACTTGTAAGATAAAAGCATTTAGGGGCAACTGGCTATATTTAATTTTTTAGTGTTAATGGTATAAAATTCTGTATAAGAGTCATTTCAAATTGACATCTAACTAGTATTCTAGTTTGAAAGACACCGAAAAATATTGACACGATTTTACTCTAGAATTGTTTTCTGTCTTATATAGGGGTCTAACAAAAAACCCTGTATTTGAATATAGACAATAAAACAAAAAAAGGCTGTATTATACTCGGCTGAAAGATTGAAGCATATTAACAGAGCCACATGAAGGACATTTTTCCAATTGTCCATAAAAAATCTGACGGCAAACTGCACAATATGCGATGTTTCGGTTGAAAACAGTTAACCCAACGTTCATAGAACCCGCTATATCTCGGGTTACAGCTAACAAATCATCAGATTTTTGGGGTTCATCAGAAAGGGGTATGACTGCCAAGTGTCCCCCTGGAGTTAATCGGTGAAACTGTTCTTCAACTTTGAGTCGGTCCTTCCAGAAGATTTGAGTGTCTAACGGCAAAGCTACTAAGTCAGTATAGAAGGGGTTTTCTTTAGTACCTTTTGCATGAACAGTTCCCCAACCGTACTTTTCTGCATCCAATTCGGCTAACCGTTTAGCAGCATAACTAGCAGGCACCATAGCTAAAGCAGCCCGGGTTTCAGGCTTTTTCGAGTATTTTTCGATGTCTTCAGACAGGCACGAAACTATTTTTTTAGCAAAATCAAGAGTTTCCCCTTCCTGTTTCAAGGGCTTATCAAAGAAAGCTTGGATTGTTTCGTTCAAACCAACAAAACTTACTAAACGAACGGCGTTTTCAATTCGGAAGTATTGGTCGCCGCCAGTTTTTTGCATCAAAAAAGGTAACATATGTTCCCGTTCACGCTGTTTTATTGTATGATATTTTATTTCCAAAGCCTGCAACGCAAGTTCAAGCTGATTGTCCAAGATTTTGAAAAAACTGTTTTCTTTGCCTTTTGCTTCATACATGACACGGGGTAGATTAATTATCACGCTGTCAACGCTTCCAGTTTGCAGGGTGTCCAGTTCCCAATCTTCTCGCCATTCAGCGGCAAGCCTAAAACCTGCAGATGTATAAGATGCGGTTATCTGTCCAGCAGGACATAAATTAGCAAAATATGGCAGACCGTTTTCTGCAAGTTTATGGGCATCATAAAGCAGATGGGTACACGCCGCGTTTTTGAGGACTTCAGGTCGAATTTTGATTATCAGGCGGGGGTTTAAAACTGGTTTGTAAGTGTCATCGTGAAGAAAAACTTCAAACAGCAAAGAAACTAAACGTCTAATTTCTTCAACAAAATCATTGTAGCATCCAACTGTTTTTCCTCCGGGTCCGATAGCTTCTTTGTCTTTTAAAAATTCTGGAACCAAAAATTCTACACCTAAAGAAGCCCCAACTGAACTCCCATTTAATAGAGGCTGATTAAGGTTAGATATGAAAAGTCTTAGGCTTTCTCGAATTCTTTCTTCGGAAAGACCTTGAGTGAAAGGAGCCAAAAAAATGTTAAAAAAGTCAAGGGTTTGTTCTCCCGATGATTCGGTGGATGCAATTTTTAAAACATTAGAAGCAGTAACCAAAGCAGCTTCAAGAGTTTTAGGCGGAAGATACGTGGGCTCTTCAAGGTTCAATGCACCATGGTTTAATCCATGCTGAAAAAAGAACCTTAAATCATGCATAAACTGATCAGGTTTTAAAACCCAAGTCCCCAAATTGTTAAGATGCAACCCGCCAGACAAATGAGCATCAGCAACTTCCCGAGGCAAAACGTTAAGCAAAGTGTATTCTTCCATAACTGCATCCGCTGCTGCTTTGTGGATGGCATCAACACTTTGTTTTGTGGTACCAGTTGATTCAATAAGTTGGTTAACATCAAAAACAGGCAGCCCAAGTCGGGTTAATTTGTGACGGTATTCTTCTAAACCTTTTTCGACCAAGATTGCGTTAACCATTTCTCGAATTAGGGGCGCGGTCAAGTATTTTGTTTTGAATTCCAAGATCCTTTTTTCGGTTTCACGGGCAATTTTTTGAGCCTGAAAAATGGGGACATTGGCTTCTTTAACGAGGGCTTCAACGATTTTGTTTCTGTCGAATTCTTCCATGGCCAGACGGGAGGTTCTTACTAGAATTTTTTTCCTTTGTAAGAATTGTTGTTGAATGTCTTCAGTGAATTGAATCATGATTTTGCCTAGTTCGGTGAGTCGGTATTCTTTGTTGTCTACGTCGGGTTCAATCAAATCAGCGTTGAGCAGGTATTTGAGGTGATACGCAAATCTTCCTGCGTCTCGGCTGGGGTTGAGTTTAAGAACCTTCATGAGGTCAGTGTAGGATTGGGGACCTTTTTCTACGAGGGTAAGTAACAGCTGCATACGCAAAGAAGAAGAAGCTGCTTTCAGAACTTTCACACCAGATTTTCGTCGCTGTCTAGGCATCCAATATACACCAACACAGACTAATGCATCAGTCTAGTTTAAAAAATTAGAGTATAATCAAGAACCTTTTTCGCTAAAACTCGGGAAAATTTTTGGATGTTCCGAAAGTAGAACACTAAAAAATATACATTTTATAATTAGTCAAGAAAGTTTGACTAAAAAATGGATGTTATGCGTTTAGTTTGTCAAGAATTCTTGATAAATAGGCTTTTATCAGAAAATAAGCCCAAAATATACACACAGGGGAACGTGCATGATTAAAGCTACAAGAAAAAACTGCAGTCTGAGGAGTCTGTCTCTTGTAGCTACCCTGTTTTTTTTAGAAATAATTAATGAATATAATCAGTTTTCACAAGCACAGGATGAACTGTACAATGGAAAAACAGACAACAATGTAAAAGCAATAAGGTGAAAGTAGTGCAAAAAAAAGGTATTGTTTTAGTTTTCGCATTTCTAATTTCCTTTGCAACAACAGGAGTTCCCGCAGTTAAGCCACAATATACAGAATCTGGGGAAGGATTCCCTCTTGCAGCTCAAATTACCATTACATCTCCCGAAAATAGCACCTATAATTCCAACGAGTTGAATTTGGGTGTGAATTTCAAGTTTTTGTTGAGTCCAAACTATGCCCAAGTAAGCTACAGCATTGATGGGAAAGAAAACGGCACAATTCCATTAACAGGAACCCAAAAAACCAGAGAGGTAACAAGAACTTACGCTAACGGAACAACAGTAGTAGTTAATTCAACATTAATGGTTCCTTTAATAATCAATGGTTCTGTTGCTTTGCCCGAATTAACTGATGGTCCTCACAACATAGCAGTTTATGCACGATACAACGCCGACAACATCATGGGACTGGACAGTAGCATAGTTTACTTTACCATAAATCACAGCAGTTTAAACCAAAACATAGAAACAATCTCAGAATATCCAGAATGGACACCGTTGCTTATCGTAGTATTCATTGTTCTTGTAATGGTAATTCTCTACAAATACATCCTAAACAAACTCGAAGAGTAAAACAATCAAACAACAATTGAAAAGATATATGCATACTAATAACAACGCAATGTTAAAAACGGCTTTTTTCTTGAAAACTAAAGGAACACAAAATTGTTTCTAATTAAGGGTTAAGTTTTATCATTTCGGGTACTTGTCCGCCTTTTCCCACAATTTCATGATACAAAATGAAAACCCCTTTAACCCCGTCGATGCTTAAGGCGGCGTTTAATCCCGTTTTTATTGTGGCTTTAACATCGTTTCCAGTTATCAGGTTTGCAACAGAAGTAGCAGCGGCGTCTGCAAGTCCAGCGTTGATAGCAAAAATTGTTACTGCATCGGCGTCCCCAAAACTAAAAGCGTGACTGAATTTGCCAGAACTAGTTGCCACCCCTAGGGGGAACTGTTTGAGCCTAAAGCCCATTTCCTTTGATAGGGGTTCGTCCCCTGCAGCAAAACCAACATCAATAGGTTGATTCGATACTGCGTAGGCTTCACCGCCGTTTTCTACTACTGCAACTTTGCATCCAGAATCAACCATATCTTGTACAGCCAAGTCAGCTAAAACCCCAGCTACAGCAGCCATTGGACCCACTTTGGCTTTTTCCGAGGCTTCAGCCATCAAACGTGCCACGTCAGGAGCATTAGTTACTGGAACAGGGTCAAGAGAAAAAAGAAAGCGAGGATTTTTTTTAATATACTCTTCAAGGAGCTGTAAGTTGCGTTTAATTGACGATTTTGCGGTTTCTATTCCAGATTTTGTATCTGAAACTATGGCACAGTCTGATTCTTTGTAGCGAAAAGCCTGTTTAAACAGTTTTTTGTTTGTCATTTTTTGCTGTTTCGCTGCTGCTCAACAAGATTAATGGCACGGGCAGGACATGCATCAACACACAAGCCACAGGGGCTCCCGATGCAGATTTTGTCATCGAACACTACGGAGTAGTCTTTGTCATATGAGATGGCGTCTACAGGGCACAAAGCATAACATGCACCGCAGTCGATGCATTTGTCAGAGTCTACTTCGATGAGTTTAGGAAACTTCACAACCACGCCTTTGGCTTGGAAGGCTTTGACGATTTGTTGAACATGAACTTTGGGGACTTCAACTAGGATATCTCCACCGGAAGAATTCACAGTAGCAGTTACGATTCTCATTGGAATTCCAAGTTCAAGAATAACCTGGGAAGTAATTGGTTCTGCAACATTTTCTTCTGAAAATCTTAACAATATTCTATCCATTTTACTCACCTTCCCCTTAATTTGGCGATGTCTTCTGTTGATATCAAACCTACAACTTTGTTTTGATGATCCAAAACCGGCAACGCACTGATATGATGTTGAGCCATCTTACGGGAAGCAACTTCTACAGTTTCCTCAGGAGTTGTTGTGTAGACTTTTTTGGTGATAACGTCAGCTAGCTGAGTTTTGCCTTCAGCAACAGCCCTAGTCAAATCCCAAGAAGTTACAATTCCTTTTAGTTCTCCAGTTTTGTCGACTACAACCACGTGATTAACTGATTTGGTGATTATCCGTTGAGCAACTGTTTTGATGTCTTCATCCACCGTACACGTAACTGCATCGTGGGCTACGGCACTAACAAAGGCGACTTGACTGGTTTGATGCATTGGATTGCAAACTGAAGCAGTCGGCAGGGTTTCAGCAGGTACAGACAAATAAAAATCTCCGTGTTCTATCCATGATTTTAATATCGCTGCAATTTTTCTTGCTTTTTTCAGGCTTGAAAGAGAACTGACCTTGACTGTGCGGTCGTTAATTGTTACTTCTCCAGATTTCAAGTTGGCATAACTGACTTGACCTAGTTTGGGTCGTCCTCTGCGGGGGACTCCATAATCTACTATGTCGGTTAAAATTTCTTCATCACACACTGCAGTTTTTTTAGCTAATCCTTCATTGAGGATTGGAATAGGAATTCCCATACCAACATACATACTTGTACCGTACTGAGTGAAAGCCCCACCACGAATGAATTCTTGACTCATTTGTTTGCAGTCTCCCCGAACCATTAAAGTGCCAAACCTGTTAGTAGGGTCGTGTTGGGTGCCTTCTCCGATAACGTAGCCTTGACCACCCCCTAAGAATATTCGAGTACCAATTCCGATAGTTTCATAGTCGGGATCGTTCATCAAAGGATTCAATCCCCCAGCCCCAGAATAGGTTGCGTTTCTGAATTTGGGCAAAAGTTTACCCATGTAGGTGTAAATTATTTCGTCACGACTGTTTGTGGCGCAAACGTAACGTTGGTAACAGTTGCGGAAATTCAGCAAATAAAACTGGTTTAGATCATCTTTGGTTATGGTGGTGTCCAGTTTAGTTCGAGGATAACAGTCTGTTCCGTATGAGGTGGCGCGTACTTCGATTTCTTTTCCTGCAATTAGGTCCTCTATTACGTGTCCGCCTCCATACTCAAAGGGGTTAGTTTCGGACATCTGGGTAGCACCAACAAATAAGTCAACAGCAGCACCTGTGTGACTGACTTCAACATCATTAAGCCAAGCCCTCTGAATTTTGATGGGGGGATCTGCGTGTCCAAGATTGATTATTGCGCCTGAGGAACACATGGCTCCAAAAGTTCCAGTAGTAACTACATCAACTTCTTTGTATGCGACTTCAACGCCGCTGCTTTCCACGAGTTTCTTCATTTCTTCAGCGGTCAGAACCTGAACGTCGCCAGATTTGATTTTCTGGTTGATTTCAGCAATAGACCGTCTGTTCTGTTTTTGTTTGGATGACAATTTTTGTAGTCTCCTAGCCCTGTCGCAGGGATATGAAACATAGGAAAGGTCATTACTATTTTAATATTTTACTGAAAAAAAAATTCCAAAAAGAATATTAATGGGTTGATTAAAAGTCAAATCATGTTACCTGCAATCGAAGAAGTAGCAAAAAAACGCAGATTAATGGGACTGACCCAACAAAAACTTGCAAGACTAGCAGGGGTAAGCCAATCTCTAATAGCAAAACTTGAATCCCAAAAAATTGACCCCGCATATACCAAAGTAAAATCCATTTTTGACACGTTAGAAAGGCTGCAAACACAAACAGAAGTTCTAGCCGAAGAAGTACTCCACAACAAAGTAATTGGGATACAAAAAACAGATCCAGTATCTAAAGCGGTTCAAACAATGGCAGAACATGGTTATTCTCAGCTTCCAGTATTTGACGGGGAACACGCCGTGGGTAGCATTTCAGAAAAGACAATAATAGGAAAAGTTTCTGCAGGCAAAGATTTGTCACAAGTTTCGAAATTTTCTGTTGCCGACGTGATGGAGGAAGCGTTTCCTCAAGTAGGAGAGGATGCTCCATTGCCCCTGATTTCAAATCTGTTGCGGGTTTATCCAGCGGTTTTGATTTTGGCGAAGGGAAAAGTAGTAGGCATAGTTACCAAAGCAGATTTATTGAAGATGCTTCTATAAGCATACCAAAAGTGGGATAAGATTTTATGGGAATTGCAGTTCAAGCAAAAAATGTAGTAAAAGATTTCGGAAACGTCAGAGCCCTTGATGGATTAAGTTTCACAATAAATGAGGGCGAAATCTTTGGATTAATCGGATTGAACGGCGCAGGAAAAACAACCACCCTGAGAATTGTTTCTACTCTTCTGTTACCCACAGAGGGGACGATAACCGTTTTTGGCAATGAAGTAGTTAATGAAGCGGCAAAAGTCCGTAACATAATCAGTTATCTTCCAGAAGAAGCAGGGGCTTACAAAAACCTGTCAGGATTTGAATACCTCAGATTTATGGCAAGTTTTACAACTAAAGATAAAAATGCAATTCAACAATTAGTTGATGATGCAGCAGAAATTTCTGGGTTAGGAGAGCGCCTCAAGGACAAAGTAAAAGGTTATAGTAAAGGAATGAAACGCAGACTTTTAGTTGCCCGAGCCTTAATGACAAAACCCAAACTGGCGATATTGGATGAACCAAACAGCGGTTTGGATGTATTGCATTCTGTTCATGTTCGAAATCTTATCAAACGTTATGCAAAAGAAAAAGGGGTAACAGTGCTCTTGTCCAGCCACAACATGCTTGAAGTTGAGTTCTTGTGTGATCGGGTAGCAATAATATACAAAGGAAAAGTTGTCGTGGAAGGCACCCCAGAAGAACTTAAAACAAAATACAACGCTGTTAACCTTGAAGATGTATTCGGGGAGGTAGTTGGATTTGCTTGAAGGATTATTAACAATTGTAATAAAAGAAGTCAAAGAACTAGCAAGAGACCCCAAAATCTTGTTAAGCATGATAATTGTTCCGTTGATAATGTTCCCCTTGATGGGTTTTGCAATTCAAACTTCAATGGAATCCGCAGAACAAAGCATCCAAGAAACATCAATAGCCCTAATAGATCAGGACCAAGGGGATGTTGCATTAAATCTTGGAAATTATTTGGGATTGTTTAATTTTTCAATTACATCCCTTGATGACATGTCATTAGACCAAGCGATCACGCAGATTCAAGATTCAAACATTACAAACTTGGTAATCATCCCTGAAGGATTCAGTCAAAACATAACTGAGGGAAAAACAGGAAGTCTCACAGTTTACACACCCTTCGAAGGAGGAGGTGGAATAGCTTCAGCAACAAAATCTTCTGCAATTAACAGTATACTTTTCAGTTTTGAAAATTATATCATCGATCAAAGAATTCAACAAGGATTCCCAGATGCAAACTCCACAGAAATATTGAATCCAATAAGTTTTGAAGAAAAATCAATCGTTAAAGGAAAAAGTGCTGATGTCAGTCCTGATACCTTGTTCAGTTTGATGATTTCTCAATCAATAGCAATGCCGGCAGGAATAATGGCTTTGCTAATTTTTGCAATGCAGTTGGCGGCAACAGCAGTTGCTTCAGAAAAAGAAGAAAAAACCCTCGAAACCTTATTGACAATGCCAATTAACCGAACCACAATTTTAGCAGGAAAACTAACAGGCTCGATAGTAGTGGCCCTTGTAGGTTCCATAGCATACATTGTTGGGTTCATGTATTACATGAACTCTTTCACTGGACTTTTGGGCACAGGCAACGTAGACCTAGTCGCTCTAGGACTAGCACCAACAATTGAATCCTATGCAATTCTGGGCGTTTCATTGTTTATGGCACTGCTTTCAGCATTGGCATTAGCAATTTCCTTGTCAGTTTTTGCTGAAGACGTCAGAGGCGCACAAGCATTAGTTGGTCCTTTATCGATATTGTTCATAATTCCAATGATATTCACAATGTACACTGACATCAACGCCCTACCATTCCCGATGTCTATTATTCTGCTTGCAATTCCTTTTACTCACTCGATGCTGGCAACAAACGTAACCTTCACTGGAAACTACATAGGAGCCCTTGGAGGAATTGCATACATGGCAGTTTTCACTATTGTGGTGCTGTTCATTGCCTCTAGACTGTTTGGTACAGAAAAAATCTTGACAGCCAAACTAAAGTTCCAACGAAAAATAAAGATAATACCGAGAGGATAAAAACCTCTCATTTTGTGGTTTTTTACCAAAATTTTCTGGGTAAGCTATCCATGTAATCATTCAATGAACGGATGTCAAATTTGTTTGCTTCCCGTTGTTCCAGGATTTTTGTTAATGCAGACGCCAACTGAAGGTTAGTTACTACAGGAATGTTAAATTCAACCGCCAACCTGCGGATGGTGTATTCATCGTCAAGAACTTCAGAGAACTTTACCATATGATTTGGCATGGGGATGTTGATAACCAGATGGATTTTGCCATTTTGCAAGTAATCAACAATATTAGGGCTTTGAGCTTTTTCTCGAACCTTATGCAAAACAAAGACATTATCTACGCCCGCATCTTGTAGCGCCTTAGCAGTGTTTTGGGTTGCATAAATTTTGAAATTGAGTTTGCGTAATGCTTGTCCAATGGGCACAACCTGTTTTTTGAGTTCTTTTCCACCGACAGTAATTAAAACTGAGCCACCATAAGGGGGCATCTTGAATTCCGCAGACTGCAACGCTTTTGAAAGAGCATCTGTAAAGTTTTCACCCAGACAAGCAACTTCCCCAGTGCTGAGCATTTCCACGCCCAGAACAGGGTCTGCTCCACTCAGGCGCATGAAACTGAACTGTGGAACTTTCACGCCAACATGGCTAATTTCGGGCAAATCAATAAAACCCGAATCCTTGAATTTTTTGCCCAACATGGCACGGGTTGCAAGTTCTATCATGTTTACGCCCCGTGTTTTACTTACATAAGGCATACTTCGGGAAGCCCGCAGGTTGCATTCAATAACGTAGGTTACGCCGTCCTTTACTAGATACTGGATGTTATAAGGACCCCTGATTTTTAGGGCTTCAACAATTTTGTCGGTATAGAGACTAACTGTTTGCAGCACATCACTGTCTAAGGTTAATGCAGGAATTCCCATAGTTGCATCACCGCTGTGAACTCCAGCGTTTTCAACGTGTTCAACAATGGCTCCGATGATGTTATCTTCGCCGTCGTATACTCCGTCAACTTCTACTTCTTTGGCATTTTCGATAAACTTTGAAATTACCACAGGATGGTCCGGAGAAACTTTAGCAGCTAATTTTAAATAATCTTCCAGTTCATCTTCGGTGTAAGCAACCCGCATTGCAGAACCAGACAACACGTAACTAGGACGAATAAGAACTGGATAATCGACCTTTGCAGCAAACTTTTTGAGGTCACTTGCTGTGGACAAATCCCGCCATTCAGGCTGAGGAATTCCAAGGGTATCAAGTAACGCACTGAATTTGACACGATCTTCAGCTTGATCAATGCTTTTTCCAGTAGTTCCCAAAATGTTTACGCCCACATTGGACAATTTAAGGGCAACATTGTTAGGAATTTGTCCTCCCACACTTGCGATTATACCCATGGGTTGTTCTTTTTCGTAAATGTCCAATATTCGTTCAAGGGTTAATTCTTCAAAGTAGAGCTTGTCGCTCATGTCGTAGTCTGTGGAAACAGTTTCGGGGTTATAGTTAATCATGATAGCTTCGTCGATGTCGTTCTTTTTGAGAGCCCATATGGTGTTGACTCCGCACCAGTCAAACTCGACACTGGAGCCAATCCGGAAAACTCCTGCACCAAGAACAATGACTTTCTTTTTCTCTGAAGAAAACTGGATATCGTCCTCGTCACCCCCGTAAGTCAAATACAAGTAGTTAGTCTTGGCGGGCCACTCAGCTGCAAGAGTATCAATCTGCTTAACTGCAGGAACAATGTTTGCTTGCTGTCGGAGCTTTCGTATGGTAAACTGGTCTGTGCCGCGGCAAATGCCAATTTGCAGGTCAGAAAAACCGATTCGTTTTGCCTCGCGCAAAGTTTCAAAAAAGTCGATGTCTTGTTGGCTTATGGTTTCCAGCTTGTTTTGCATATCGATAACGTTTTTGATTTTGTGCAAAAAGAACGGGTCCACACCGCTTAAATCATAAATTTCTTCAATAGACATACCCTGTTTGAGGGCTTTTACAATCATGTACAAACGCTGGTCGGTAGGATGAGCCAAAACATCCTTGATTGTTTCGGGGGATTCTGGTTCGTCTTCTTCTGCGTTACAGACCAAACCAAACTTGCCAATATCCAGCATGCGAATGGCTTTCTGTAAGGCTTCTTCGAAACATCGTCCAATTCCCATAACTTCGCCGACAGATTTCATTTGGGGACCGACATGGCGGTCGACGTTTTTGAATTTTTGCAAGTCCCAGCGAGGATACTTTACTACCAAATAGTCAAGTGCGGGCTCAAAACAAGCAGTAGTTACATGGGTTACCTTGTTTTGCAGTTCAGGCAACGTGTAACCAATACACAACTTAGCAGCAATATACGCAATGGGGTATCCGGTGGCTTTGCTTGCCAAGGCAGAGCTTCGTGAGAGTCGGGCGTTGACTTCTATTGCGCGGATTTCTTCTGATTCTTTGTCCAAAGCCCATTGGATGTTACATTCGCCGACTACACCTAAGCTGCGTATAGCGTTTATGGAGGCTGAACGAAGAAGGTGGTATTCCCTGTTTGAAAGGGTTTGTGAAGGGGCCACTACAATTGAGTCTCCCGTGTGTACGCCCATGGGGTCAAAGTTTTCCATGTTACATACGATTATACAGTTGTCGTCGTAGTCTCGCATGACTTCGTATTCCACTTCTTTCCAGTGGCCTAAGTACTCTTCAATAAGAACCTGAGAAATCATGCTCTGACCCAAAGCTTTGCTGACGATGTCTTTGAGTTTTTCTTCGTCGTATGCTACTCCTGAACCTTTACCGCCCAAAGTGTAAGCTACACGGATGATAACAGGATAACCTATTTCTCGGCCGACTTCCACGGCGTCTTCCAAAGTACTGGCAGCTTTGCTTTTGGCGATGGAAACACCAGCCTTCAACATAGACTGACGAAACAGTTCCCGGTCTTCGGTGTCTTCGATAGTTTTAACTGGGGTTCCCAAAACCCTAACACCATATTTGTCCAAAACACCGCTCTGGGCAAGTTTAACTCCACAATTAAGGGCAGTTTGTCCTCCAAAACTGAGCATAATAGCGTCGGGGCGTTCTTTAGCGATTACTTCTTCCACAAACTCTGGAGTTACAGGCAACAAGTAGACTTTCCCTGCAAGCCGAGGGTCAGTTTGTATGGTTGCAATGTTAGGGTTAACTAGAACAGTTTCTATTCCTTCTTCACGAAGAGCCTTCAAGCATTGACTACCAGAATAATCAAATTCTGCGGCTTCGCCGATTTTGATGGCTCCGCTACCCAGTACTATAACTTTTTTTATCCATTCAAACTTGGGCATTTAGTCCGCCTCCATTACTAGTTTTTTGAGTTTTTCAAAAAGAAATTCCGTATCGTAAGGTCCGGGGGAGGCTTCTGGATGCCACTGCAGGGCAAAGGCGGGTTTGGTTTTGTGTTTAATGCCTTCAACGGTTTTGTCGTTGGCGTTCATGAACCACTCTTTTAATCCGGTTTCTTTAATTGATTCCCGCTTTACCGTATAACCATGGTTTTGAGTTGTAATGTAACACCGACCAGTTTCCAAATCCAAAGCAGGTTGGTTTTGGGACCGGTGACCATACTTAAGTTTGTAAGTGTCCCCGCCTAAAGCCAAAGCCAGAATTTGGGTTCCAAGGCATACGCCCATCATGGGCATGTTTTCGTCCAGTAATTCTGCCACGGTTTCAACGGTTTGAACACAGTTTTTGGGGTCTCCTGGACCATTGCTTATCATTACGGCGTCAGGGTTGTATTGCAGAATCTGATCTGCAGTAAAATCATAAGGAACCCGCATAACATCAAAGCCGATGCGTTGCAGGTTACGGATTATGCCATATTTGACACCACAGTCGATTAAAACTGCGGTGTGGTCGCCTCCTGAAGGATAAAGGGTTGGTTGTTTGACTGTTACTTGTTTTGCGAGGTCAGTGAAGTTGGGGTCTTTTACAGTTTTTACTTCTTCAACCAGTTCAGGTATGTTTGGTTCTTCCCCTGCTTCACAAACTTTTAAGATTCCCAGCATGACACCATTTACTCGCAGTTTTTTGGTGAGTTTTCGGGTGTCGATTCCGTAAATTCCGGGGACGTCTTCGTCTTTGAGCCATTGGTCAAGGGTTCGGGTACTTGCCCAATGGAATGGGTTTTTGCATAGTTCGTGAACAATAAAGCCAGTTACTTTGATGCTGTCGGATTCAAAATATTTGATGACACTGTTTTCTTCCACGTAAGGTGGAACACCATAGTTTCCAACCAAAGGATACGTGAAGGTAAGGATTTGCCCCTTGTATGAAGGGTCAGTTAAGGATTCGGGGTATCCAACCATAGAGGTGGAAAACACGATTTCTCCGGATACTTTTTTTGGGGCGCCAAAACCATGTCCAACAAAGGTGGAGCCATCTTCTAAAACAAGAACAGCTTTGCCGGTTTGTTTACTTTTTGTGTTCACTTTTATGACCTACACTATTTGTAATCATTTTTTAGTTGAGTAACGCTGAACCGCAGATTCTAGTTCCATGTCAGCTTCTTCTAGCCTGCTCTTTTGGTCTATGAGGCTTGTTTTTGATTTGCTCATTAACTCTAATCGGTTTTTGAGCATTCGTTTGACTTCTGTTGGAGCTGGACCACCCAAAGTTTTGTGGCTTTCAACACATTTTTTGGGGTCAATAGAGTCCTTTATGTCCTCCAGTTTAACGGCTAGAGTGATTCCCGCACAATCTTTAGCGGTCTTATTTAATTGTTCAGGTGACAAGTCCGAAAGAGCTAACTTTTTGTCAATCAGGGTTTTGACAATGGTTCCCACTATCTTGTGAGAGCTTCGGAAAGGAACAGCATATTTTTTCACCAGCATATTAGCCAGTTCAGTGGCTGTTGAGTAATTCAGAACCTGTTTACCAAACACGTTAGGGTTGACTTTCAAGTTCTTGGCAAGCTCAGAAAGAATACAAACAGATTCTTCGACAGTTTCAATGGATTCCCAAAGTTTAGGAGTTAACTCTTGAAGGTCCAAGTTGTATCCTGAAGGCAATGCTTTCATTGTCGTTGCACAGGCTACAAAGTTGCCCAGTATTTGGCTCATCCTTGCCCTGATTACTTCTAGAACATCAGGATTTTTCTTCTGAGGCATGATGCTACTAGTGAAGGCAAAACTTTCTGGAAGGTCCAATATCCCAAAGTCTGGACTGCTCCAAACTAGAAAGTCTTCAGCAATTCGGCTAACGTCTGTTGCTAGCAAGGTTAGATCTGCGAGGGTTTCTAGTACAAAGTCTCGGCTGCCTACGGCGTCTATGGAATTCTCTAGCACGCCATTAAAGCCCAGTAGTTGGGCGGTTTGGTTTCGGTTAATTGGGAAACTGGTTGTTGCGATTGCGCCGGCACCCATGGGGCACATGTTAACTCGGGAATATGTTTCTTGGAGTCGGTTGATGCTTCGTTCAATGGCGTCCACGTAAGAAACCAGAAGATGACCAAAAGTTATGGGCTGTGCTGGATGCAAGTGAGTATACGACGGAACTAAAGTTTCTGTGTTTTTTTCTGCAAGCCCAATCAGAGATTCTTGCAAAGCAACAATGACTGCGATCAGGTCTAGGATGTCGGTTCGCAGGGCCATTCGGATTGCGGTTGCTACTTGGTCATTTCGGCTTTTTGCAACGTGCAAGTTTCCGGCAATTTCAGGTTTTAATTTTTTGTTTATTTCTTCTTCAACTGCTAGATGAACGTCTTCAAGGCAGGGGTCTAACTCCATTTTTGGGTTGATTTCTGAGAGTGCTTTGAGAAGTTGAGTACCAGTTTTTGTGGAAATGATTTGTTGTTCTGTTAGCATGGTTACGTGGGCTTTGTTGATTTTAATCACAGCTTCCAGTAACTTTTTGTCACTTTTTATGGACGCAGTAAACTCTACGGCATCTTTTCGGGCAGAGCCGATTCGTCCTCCACGCAACAGCTTAGACAACTTTTTTCACATCCAATCCCTTTTTATTTTTTAGAGAAACAAACAACCCGTTTTGGGTTGTTGGTTTCGTTAACATTTGTTTTGTTTTTTGGCTTTCTCCTTTAACTGGGTAGCAACGCGGGTGGGGAGTCCCCAAAGCTCGATAAAGCCTTCAGCAGAGGCTTGATTAAAGGAAGTTTCAACCTCGTATGTCGCCAAGTTCTTGTCATACAACGACATCGGAGAAGATCGTCCCGCCGACCAGCATCGGCCTTTGTATAGTTTCATTTTTACTTCACCGCAGACCCGTTCTTGGGTCTTGTTAATGAACCCGTCCAAGGCTTCTCGCAGGGGGTCAATCCACAAGCCAGTGTAAACCATCCAAGCCCATTTTTCGTCAATAATTTTTTTGAATTCTAATTCGTGCCGGGTGAGAACCAATTTTTCTAGGTCCTTGTGGGCTTCAATCAGAACTTCTGCGGCAGGGTTTTCGTAGATTTCCCTTGATTTGATTCCAACCAGACGGTCTTCGATGTGGTCTACTCGTCCAACTCCATGTTTTCCTGCAATTTCGTTTAGTTCTTCGATTAATTTTACGGGGTCCATTTTTTTGCCGTTCAAGGCAACTGGGACACCTCCTTCAAAGCAAATTGAAACATACTCTGGCGTGTCTGGCGCTTCTTCGGGGGAAGTAGTTACGGTGTAGATTTCTTCGAGGGGTTCTTGGTCTGCGTTTTCTAGGGGTCCGCATTCGATGCTTCGTCCCCAGATGTTTTCGTCGATACTGTAAGGGTCAGACAAGTGAGGAATTGCTATGCCTTTTTCTTTGGCGTATTTGATTTCTTCTTCTCGGCACATTCCCCATTCTCGTACAGGAGCCATAACCTTTAGGTCAGGAGCCAAGGCTTTCACGGTGATGTCAAATCGGACTTGGTCGTTTCCTTTTCCAGTGCAGCCGTGGGCAACTGCGATGGCGCCTTCTTTTTGGGCGATTTCAACCAATTTTTTGGCAATTAAGGGTCGCCCAAGAGCGGTGCCCATTGGGTATTTTGATTCGTAAAGGGCGTTTGCTTTGATGGCAGGAAATACGTACTTTGTTATGAATTCTTTTGTGCCATCTATGGAGTAATGTTTTTTGACTCCTAGAGCGTTGGCTTTTTCTTCGACTTTTTCTAGGTTGCTTTTTTGGCCTAGTTCCATGGTGAATGTAATTACATCTACGTTACAGTTTTCTTGTAACCATTTTATGAGAACGGACGTGTCTAGTCCACCTGAATAGGCTAAGATTACAGTATCTTTCATTGTGTTTCCCAGTTTGTGGTTGTTAATTCGAGAAACCCTTATATAGATTTTGGTCAATATCTAAGTAAAATGGACAAAAGTGACCAAAAATGGTCAACTCTATATCTAAAACCGTGCAAAACATAATAGACGAAGACCTCTCACTACAGGATGCCTTGCAAAGAGATTATGCAAACTACAGCGCCATCGCCCGCATACTCATGCCAAAAATCAAAGAAACAGTAAACACTGACGTAAACCTAGAAAGTGTGATAACTTCGGTTAAACGAGCAAAAACAAACTACACAATCCTAGAAGGAAAAATCACTCAAGTAGTAGCAGGCAGTGACCTAAACATCCGAACTGACATGGCAAAAGTTTCTGTACACAAAACAAAAGAAACCCTAGAAAAAGTAAGAAAAGCCCTCGCCACATTCCAAGGAGAATTTTTACAAATAATTGAGGGAAATACCATAATCACCTTGATTTCTGACTTTAACTCTTTCAACGAAATAACATCAATATTCAATCAAAATCAAATAATCAACCAAAAACAAAACCTAGCAACCATAATCATTCGCAGCCCAGACGAAATAACATATACGTCGGGATGTGTCCAAGCATTCTACAACGCTCTCTCGCGGCGCCACATAAACATTGAAGAAACCATGAGTTGCTTCACAGAAACAATAATCGTCCTTGCCATGGAAAACGTCAGCAAAGCCTTTGCCACATTAACAGACTTAATAACCCAAGCAAGAACAAAAACAAACTAACAACAGTACATATTAGAATACTAATTTCAGTAAAATATTGAAACCAACTTTATTTTCATTTATAGCCAGGTAAACATTATGGTTCCCAAACTATCCAAAGAAAATCCAAACAAAAAAAATAATGCAAAACTTACAATTGAACGCAGCAAAAAACCGAAAAAGTTACTTAACTAAACGCATTTAGTAGTTACAGGAAAAAAGTTTGGTAAAAATTTTTGAGAAAAAAGTTTTACCTAAAAACATGAATCAATAATTGAAGGGAGTAGAATAATGACAAGTTTTGAAGAAGAAACTTATTCGAGTATTTTCACTTCTTTGAATCATTCGGTTCGCAGAAAAATTCTGAAAATGTTAGCAGAAGAACCGAGAAGTTTTTCGGACATGTTTGAATCCCTTGGAATTTCTAGCTCCCATTTTAACTATCACTTGGACAACCTTGGAGAACTAGTTTCAAAAACAGAGGATGGAAAATACAAACTCTCATTTTTGGGAGAAGCCGCAATGGCAATGATGTCAAAAGTCGAAGAAACACCACATGTAACACATCATTCTTCAGGATTTTTGTCCAAAAACTGGAAATATATCAGTTTATTGTTAATAATTGGATTTGCTTTTTTGGCAAGCGCAAATTATCTTCAATATTCAGCATTAGCAAAAATATCTGAAGATAACCAAATGCTACTGAATTCAAATGAATTATTATGGGACTGTTACACGTCAATGCTGGTTTCTTCAGACGACGCTCCGCCAATATCAAAAACTGAAGCCATAAAAATTGGTCTTAGAGGAGAGTGGAACACACAAAACCTTCAAGGAATGGTCGTCAACGCAAAGTTAGTGATTTTCAAGTTTGAAGTAAAATTAATGCAGATTTCAGTGCTAGAAGAACCAATTAAGAGATTAATTCCAGTTGCAAGAATGTATGAAGTAACAGAAAAAGTAACAAGTTACGCTCCAGTTACCGATGCAAACGGAACTTACAGATATATTTGGGAAATTACGGTTAGACCAGCCCAAGAATATTTAGACAGAAACTTTTCCAGTGCTCCTTCAGCGATTTATCATGTTGATGCAAATGATGGACAAAGCTATCAAGGTCTTTATGAGTTGTTATACATAGATGGCGATGATTAAAACAATAAAATCGAGCACCTGACCAAAAGTAAAAAGGAGTAGGGTCAATTTGAGGTGCAAATTTTTTTAGAAGATTTCATAATTAGAATTTGACATTCCACGTTGTGAGGAAGAAAAAATTAACATACCCAGAAAAAAAGTAATAAAATACAGTGTAACAGGGGTACTGATTTTGGTTTTGACAGCAATAATTGTTCAAACTAATATGAATATTATAAATGACACAAAAAAAATCCGTGTTGCATGCATTGGAGACAGCATAACAGACGAACATTTTAGCAATTACCCAAGTCAACTGCAAAACATGCTTGGCGACAACTATAAAGTTGCAAGTTTTGGAATAATGGGGGCAACAGTGTTGTTTGACACGTACACGCCATACGTTGAGCAAACTGAATTTTTGGAGGCAATAAAATTTTTGCCAAAGATTGTTATTGTCATGCTTGGAACCAACGATGCCCGTACAGATAATTTTGAATCAATAGACAATTTTGTTAGAGATTACACAAAGATAGTTGAACAAATCCAAGAACTTGGCACCAAACCAAAAATCTTTCTTGTGAAACCCCCTCCAATTTTTGAAAACAATCTTGATTTGGAACCTGAAAGTTTTTCAGAAGAAATAATTCCCCGGATTGAACAAGTAGCAATCGATCAGAAAATATCAATTATTGACGTTTACAGTGAAATGCAAAATCATCCAGAATATTTTATTGACGGAATCCACCCCAACAGTAAGGGCGCAACCGTGATAGCAAACCAAGTTTATGATGCGATTAATGGTTCCAGTTGAAGTTCAGTTATGTAAATGAAAAATTAGCCGATTAATGTTTTTAGTATAGGTATTTTTTTCATAATAAGAATTAATCCAAGGGTAATAAACAACGTAAATGTAGTGATAATTGGAACCCCAATAACAGGGTTTATTGTTGTTAAACTTAGTTGGAATCCTAGATATCCTCGTTGAAGGGTTTCCATAATTATTAGATGAAACAGATAGATGGACAAAGTGTTCTGGCTTATGGCATGAGTAACACGACGAATAACAGGATGCTTCCCACCTGGCCAATCAGGAGGGAATTTACATAATATCATGAACAAAGTAACAGAAGCCAAAATCACATTGACAGACAAATAATCAAAAAAGAAATACTTTTGACCAATAGAATAGAAATGAAAACGCATAAGCCAGGTACAAATAATGGTAAAAAATACACTTGCAAAAAACAGCCCATACAAAAATGATGATCGAACTTTCACCCGCTGCAAGTATATACCTAAGACAAAGTAACCAATTGTGCCACCCATAACAAATAGCCCTTCATTTAGAGCATATCCAGTAACCAACTGGACAACGGGAACCAATGCTACGCCAATAAACCATAAAGTTACGAGATATTTGATAATTTTTTGGGAATCACATTGGACTATTGCACGCAAAATCGGGGTAATCAAATAAAGACCTACTATGATGTAAATGAACCAGAAATGGTAATAAGAGCCTGAAAAGAAACTGAAAAGGGTGCCTTCAACAAAGTTGTAAAAAGTAACAGGGGTACTAGAAGTAAAGAAAGCCCATGCCAGATAAACAAAACTCCAGAAAACAAAGGCAGCACCGAGTCGGTTGAAGCGTTTTTTGAAAAAGACCCGAATAGGTTCGTTAAGTTTTGAAGGCTGAAGGAGCAAAGCTCCACTAAGCATAACAAATAAGGGAACACAAGGCAAAGTCAAAGACTTATAAACGGTAGAAGTCCACCAGTAAAAACCTGATTCAAGGGGACTGAGCAAGATGGTTGTGTAGTATTCGTTTGCAGCGTGAAGCAACAAAACCATTATGATACCGCAGCATCGAATAAGGTCTACGGGAATGGCAAAATCATTTGCTACTTCATTATTTTCAGGGTCAGAGATTACGATATTTAGACACAATCCGAGGGCAGATACCGCCCAAAACTCATCAATCATTTATTAATTTTTTGTTGAAAATAACGTAATTTTTTTTAAAAAATAAAATAAAAATTTTAAATAGAACCGTGATAATGAAAAACTTGATCAAATTTTCTCACTTAAATATCGAAAATAAAAATGATGTTAAGAAAAAATAAATGCAATAAGCTATTCAACTATTCTTTGTGGATAAATAAAAATGAAAATAGGAGTGCTAACAAGCAAACCAGAACCAATTGAAGGTTTTGACAAAACATTTTATTGTGTTAAATCCTGCACAGGAAGAATCAAAAAACCAGCAGACAACGTATTTAACATAATCAGCTGTTTTGGCGATAACGTAACTGCAAGAAAAAAGCCTGAGTGGGTAGCTGTTTCTAAACAGGGCAAAGCAGTTAGAAGAAACAAAAATCACAGATTTCTTTGGGACGTTATTTGTCCAAGTGGTGAAGAATATAAAAAACAGATTCTTGATTTAGTAAAAAACACCTTGAAAGCTGATGTTACAGGAATTCATTTAGAATCCATTGGTTTTCCAAGGTCCGAATATTGCACCTGTGAGCGCTGTGTAAAAGAACTTAAAGAAAGCAACCTAGAATGGACAGAGTGGCGAGCAAAAACAGTAACTGATTTCGTAGCACAAGTTTCAAAATTGGTTAGAGAAAAAAACAAAAGCTTCTCAGTAACATTACTGCCCGACCCATGCTTCGGCAAACAAAGATACGGCGAAGACGCCCAAGCTTTAGAAAAATATGTTGACTTCTTTTTGGTTCCAATCTACGATTTGGCGTACTCAACAACATACTGGGTGGAAACATTAGTCCTTGATTTTATTAAACAACTAGAAAAACCACTCTACATTGAACTGTACGCAAGCAACCCCGGTCCTAAACTAAAAAACTTGCTATCAGCAATTATTTCGGTATCCAATTACGCTAATGGAATAATACTCGCTACCCATGACCCCTACATAACCAAAGAAATACAAGGAAAACTTGTAACAGACAGCGAAGTCATCAAGTTTTTACAAAAACACAAATGTGAACCGATCATAAACATAATTGAAAACTGGAAAAACAACAAAATTCGTTAGTTTTTCCCTCTGAAATTATATAATAATTGAAACTTACATTTACTAACCACAAAAAATTATTTTAATTTTAAATTCATTCAATATTTTGCTTGTAAATTATGGTAACAAATCCACGTTACTCACCAAAGGATAAACTTGATTTCTGAATAATCTAATATTTTTAACAACTTCTGGATTGTGCCTTTGAATAAGATTAAAAACTTTCAATTGACTTGAACAGAATTTGTGCTATTTTAATTTTGAGTTCTTTTTCTTCTCGTCTAAGGATTGAGTCAAAGGTGTTATCTACGAAAATTTTGTTATCAAATGTTTTAACAACAACACCCGCGGCGGTTATGTTTTCGTTAGAAAAAGAAAGTTTGGTTTCAACACCCGTTTTCGAGGTTATTTCCTTTGCCAATTTATCGAAATTTAACTTCAATTTAGAATCAGTTTTGTTTAAGAAAACAGTTAACATTCCACCGCCCAAAGCAGAACCTGCCTCGACTGTTAATTTTTCGAGCAAAGGAACATATTTCGAAGTTTTCTCCAAATCCATGAGTCGTTGTTTCACAGAATCTATTACGTTTTCAATTAATCGATTTTTTTCCGATAATACTATCCAGTCTGCTTGTCTCTTGATGTCCGTTATTGTTTTTAGTCGAATAAGTTCTGCCTCATTTTGGGCTCTTTTCAAGATGGAGTTTGCCTCTTTTTCTGCGTTAGCACAAGCAGTTTGCCGTTGGTTCTCTAGCAATAATTCGGCAGATTCTTTTGCTTTTTTTATAGTTAGTTCAGCTTCCGCTGTTGCTTCGTTTAGTATTCTATTAATAATTTCTTCTTGTGAAAATTCCATAATTTCACCAAGTTATAACAAAAATTCGTTCAAAACCTCATCTACAGCTTCATTAAAGTTTTGCTGACCACTGACTTTAATGCGCGTTTTCAGAACCTCAGCACGTTTCATAAAAACTTGCGATTCAGCTTCTGCTTCTTTTTCTGCTCTTTCTTTTGTTTCAATTGCGTGACGTCTTGCTTCATTAATGGTTTCTTGAAAAGTTTGCCTGTAAACTAGTTCTGCTTTTTCTTGAGCATCAGTTTCTATTTTTTTTGCTTCTTTTCGAGCAACAATAACAACACGTTCTGCTTCACGTTCTTTTTCTAACACTTCCTTAAAGGAATCGAGCAAAGGGCACACCAAAACAAGTAGAGTTAAATGAAAAGCTTTAATAGTTTTTCGATGATTTAGAAATGACTTAATATCAAATTAACATTACCTATTACAAACATCATCAACCGAGGGAAGATATGAAGATGATGACATGCTAGAAATACAAAAAATGAGAGTTCTTGTTCATGAAGAATATATTGACGCAACTCTTAGGTTCCTTGGGCACGCCAAAATAGTACAGTTTATCGATTTGAAAGAAAATCCTGAAGAATGGAAAGACAATTTAACTCCTTATACAGACTCAAATGAAAATAGTTCAAAGTGCTCTGAACTACTTTCGAAAATCGAAACAGCTTTTGAAACATTGCACATCAAACCGGACATTTTCCCAGTACCAGAAATACCCATTACAAAAGAAACAACACAAAAAGTTCTAGCCAAGGTTGAACAACAATTATCAGAATTACCAATCGAAGAAGTGAAAATCTATGGTTTAGCTTCAAGAATTGACCAAATCATTAAGGACCTTGGAATTAAACCTGAACAATTTGAGAATGGCCCGTCCCTTACGCCATGTGAAGAAATGGAATTAGAGCATATCGAGTTCGAACTAATCGAACTGGACAAAACCATTGAGAGTACTGGTTTGTTAGACCATCATGTTCTGGTTGAAAAAATTGCAGCTAAACACTTGGATGATTTTGATGAAATTGGTCAAAAGTTTGCAGAGCTCTCAAAATTCGTCATAGAAAGTGAACGATATTTTGGGGAAAGACTTGTAACTCTTAAAAAAACAGTTGAATCAATAGAATCTACAATTGAGGGAAAAATCAATTTTGACGACATCCGTAACCAACTTTTAATTATGTTGAACGTTGTAAAAGAAGAAAAACGAATAACTAAAGAAAAAGAAAAGTTTGTTCGAAGCTCTAAAATTGTTTTTTTCGAAGCTTGGGTACCAAATAGTTTTGAAACACATGCCGTGAACCGCATAAAAGAAGCATCTGAAGGAAACTGCATGATTTACGACGAATTCCCTAACGTAGATGAAAAGTATCCCATAATACCCAAAAAATGCCCAAGCTATATGCAGGCCTTTGGAAAACTAGAATGTGCATATGGTCTCCCAGGCAGTGGAGATATTGATCCCCTTAAAATTTTTGCTATAACTTTTCCGATACTTTTTGGAATAATGTTTGCTGATGTGGGACAAGGTGCAATTTTTGTGTTATTAGGAATAGCTTTGACTTTTCTGCGAAAGAAAGGAAAAGTGCAAAGCCAAAACGACATAATCAATTACTTGCTAATCAGCGGAGAAATGCTTGTTTACATTGGTGTATCTGCTATCTTTTTTGGATTTATTTTTGGCGAGTTCTTTGGTCCCTCAGGTTTAATTCATCCAATAACTTTAGCACGAATTGGCCCCTTTCAAATAGGGGGCTTTGAACCAACCCAAGAACCAATGAAAATGTTAAGGTTTGCAATTCTTGTAGGTACAATTCACATAAGCATAGGACTGGTTTTAAGATTATTAAACGAAATCAACCACAAACATTACAAATTTGCCCCAATACCCGTGTGTTGGATATGGCTTATTTTTGGCAGCTTATTCATGTGGGCATATTATGGTGGAATATCAAACATTTCGTTATGGTTCTCAGAAGGCATGGTTATGCTCGGGGGGCTAATGATACTCCCGTTGATGTTGATTTTTGTGTTCTCAGCTCTTGCTGAAGGATTAATGGTGGGGGTAGGGTTTACTGTAGAAGTATTTGCTGAAACTCTCAGCCATGCCATGTCATATAGCCGATTGATGGCCTTGGGTCTTATACACAGTGCAATGAACTACCTGTTTTTGGTACTAGGGGGTGTAGAACATGGAGTTTTTCCATTAACCAGCATCCCGTTAATAGCCATAGGAACAATTCTTGTTATGATAATCGAAGGGTTAGTTGTTTTTGTGCACACTCTTCGTCTTCATTGGGTGGAATGGTTTTCAACATTTCATTCGGGCGAGGGAATTCCTTTTAAGCCGTTCGAATCTACTACATGATATTGGAGGATTATTATGGATCCTAGTCTCATCAGTCTGATTGGTTTGGCAATATCTATTGGAGTTCCAATTTTGTCTGCTGCTTTTTCAATTATTATTTGTGGAACAGCACTCGCAGGTGTTGGAACAGAAAAACCTGAATTACTCAGCAAATTAATAATAACAGTTGTTTTGGGTGAAGCGTTAGCAATTTATGGATTGCTGATTGCGTTCATGCTTCTAGGAAAATTACCCGATATAACAACTATAGAGTCCGCAAACAAAGCCCTCATCGCAGGGATAGTAATCGCAGTTTCAACAGTTGGTGCGGGTGTTGGAATCAGTTATAGTGGTTCATCATTGATAGCAGCAACAGCAGAAAAACCCGAAACATTTTCGTCCAACGTGATAGGCGTAGTTCTATCTGAAGCTCTTGCAATTTATGGACTGCTTATTGCGTTCATGATTATTGGCCAAATATAGTAATGTTCGCATTGAGGGAAAACATATTTGTGAAAAGTGAAATGAAGCATTTCAACTATTATGAAAAAATAGTTAAAGCTGACTTGAATCAACAAGTAAGTGAAACTACGGAGTATCATAATTTTTCTGAGGTTTATCCCCACATAGCAGAATCTGTTAAGTTGAAAAGAAATCTAAAAAGACTAAAACAGCAGTTGAAATCCACGGAACATCAAGGTTCAAAATTCAGAATAAAACGAGAAATAAACTTAACAAAATCAGAGTTAAGAAAAAACAGCTTGAATAAACGATTACATGGTGAGAATAAGCAAGAAGCACTTTTTCGTAAGCAGTTAAAGCGAGGAGCAACTAAAACGCATCATTCATTTTTGATTAAGAAAAGACCAAAAAAATGTCAATCAACAGGAACTTTCAGACTAAAGCTCAGAAGATTTATGCATAGGAAGCTTCCCCCTACTTTATTAAACCTCAGAGAACATGATGTTTCAGAAAAAGGCATGATACTCAAAGAGTGGCTTCAAGAAAAACGGGAAGAACTTGATAAAGTTCTCCATTAATTTCGATTATCTTGGAAGAATTAATAATTTTTTCACTTTTTCCGAAAGGATACCTGCTTCTGAAGCACGGATGATGCTTCTTAGATTTTTTATTTCAAACCATTTCAGGTTCAAGTAAGCCAACAGTAAACCGATATTAAAATATGCGGTATGTCTTTTTAGCATTCGTAAATTAGTTTCTAGTAACCCTCGATCAAGGAAAGTCTCAAGGGTTGTCAGTGAGGTCAAGTCTAAGTCTTGCAGTTCAGCAAAAATATATTGATGGTCTCGCGATAAGGCATATTTAGCTGACTTAATCAAAGATTCAATTGTGGATTGGTTACCTGAAGCAGTTATTGCTTCGTTTAGCTCTTTTTCACCTAACACTGATGACACAGGAACAAGGTACTGTTGTATCTGTTGATGACTGAGACCCATTTTCTTGCACCGAAAAACGGTTTTAATGTTGAGGGCATCCACTTCTAATCCGATAACTGTTTTAGCAATCTTTTTATCCAAACCCCAAAGTTTTCTTGCCTGATTCCAAAGATTACAATAAACATAACGGTCAAGGGCAACTTCCAAAACATAAAACAATTTAGTTTTCAGGTAAACTTCAAACTCTTTTTCCAGTAACAGTCCATACTCAAAATCTGAAAGAAAATCAATAACATCTTCAATGTTTTCAGAGTTTTCTAAAATTTTTCTACAAGTTAACTCATCCAAGTTTCCAACAGGAACAACGTACTTCATTGATTCTTCTACAGAAAGTTTAGCTTCTTTAGCTCGGAGTAAAGTTTTCACACAGTTTGCCTCAAACTTTAGTAACAACCCAGAAATCAGGGAACGAATTCCTTTAGGCGACAAAGTCATGAGGTTTTCACAGGTTTTAATAAAATTTTTTTGAAGAGCAGCCTCCAAAGAAATGGAAGTTAGCTCTTTTGTGTTAACCTCAACAACTTCTGGTTTATATGGGCTATTCTGTAGTACGAAAGAGATTTGAAAAAGACTTGAACCAACTAATCCTGTTATTCGTTTTGTGTCCATGAGGTTAAGCTTGTAAACTATAAGCTTAGGCATTAACTGTTTATATTTCCACGCAGACACCAACAAACCTCCCTATTTTCTTTCAAGCACGTTTCATAGACCGCTCTTTTCGTTTTCTTTGGAGAACTCTAACTCTGATGGCATCTTGGCGTTCAGTTTCTTCCAGAATCAACTCAATATAACGAATCGTTGCATCCAGTTCAGGTATAATCTTAAACTGAAGCCGATTCATTTGCCGCTTCTTTCTGGCAATTACATCAAGAAGGGTTTTAATACATTCCATTATCTCTGCAAGTTTAACTACGTCATGGAGTGCATCATTAATTTTTGAAGAAGAATTGTCTAAACTAGCTGGAGTATCCAAAGGATTGAAACGAGGACCGATGATTTGGTTTTGTTCTAGTTGAAAAACTGGAAACTGCAGCCCTAGAACTCCTGTTGTTGTTTCTTCAAAAATGTAATAATCAACAGGTTGAGTAACAAGTGAGGCTTCGTCAACTTTTTTCGAACCCGAAACCATCTGAGATTCAACAAAAAAATTGTAAGCTTCATTTAATGTAATATACATTTTTTCCCGCAAAGGTGAATATTTCTTCAAAAGTTCAAGAAGTGTAAGGGTCAACGCATCAATTTCTTTTTTTAATATATCAACAATTCCGTCAGCCATCGACTTTCGATGTTTCAGTCGTAAGAGTTCTAAACGAGTCGGATGAACATTAGTAAGTTCAGCAGACATGACTAATTGGGCACATCCCCTGTTTTATGCTTAGGATTATACTTTTTGATTATAGCAGGGTCTATCCTTGAAAATTCAGATTCAGGAAGTTCAGACAAAAATTCCCAACCAAACTCAAGGGTTGTCTCTATGTCACGGTTTTCTTCAGGTCCCTGAGCAATGAATTCACGTTCAAATCGGTCTGCAAAGCGCATGTATAATTTTTCAACGTGAGTTAACGCAGCTTCTCCCGAAACCAATGCTGTTTCTCTGATTACTTTTCCTTCTGCATACGAATAATACAACTGGTCAGACAACTGTTTATGGTCTTCACGTGTTTTGCCTTTTCCAATTGCATTATCCATAAGACGAGAAAGGGAAGGCAAAGGATTAATTGGGGGATATAAACCCATTTTGTGCAAGGATCGATCTAAGATTATCTGACCTTCTGTAATGTAACCTGTCAAGTCAGGAATAGGATGGGTTATGTCGTCGTCAGGCATTGTTAAAATTGGAATCAAAGTTATGGAACCGTTTTTTTCTTTAATCCTTCCCGCTCGTTCATAAAGGCTGGACAAATCTGTATACATATATCCTGGATAGCCTCGGCGACCTGGAATTTCCATGCGCGAAGCAGAAATTTCACGTAAAGCTTCACAATAATTGGTCATATCAACAAGAATCGTAAGGATGTTCATGTCTTTTTCAAAGGCCAAATACTCAGCAGCCGTAAGTGCCAAACGCGGACTCAAAATCCGTTCTATGATTGGGTCTTCGGCCAGATTAACAAACATAACTACTCTTCCTAGAACACCCATTTTCATGAAGTCTTCTTTGAAGAATTTTGCTTCTTCTGAAGTTATACCCATGGCTGCAAAAACTATGTTGAAGTCCTCTTCCTTTCCTTTTACTTTTGCTTGTTTAACTATCTGAGATGCAAGGATTTTGTGGGGCAATCCAGAACCAGAAAATACTGGAAGTTTTTGACCTAAAACCAGTGGGTTCATCCCATCAATTGCTGAAATTCCAGTCTGAATAAAATCAGTTGGATATAGTCTTGAGTACGGGTTAATTGGATAGCCATGAACATCTAAGTAAAGTTCTGGAACAACATCGGGTCCACCATCAATAGGCTTACCCCCGCCAGTAAAAATCCGTCCTAACATATCCATCGAAACAGCCAATTTAATAGGTTCCCCAGTAAACCTTGCCGTGGTATTCTTCATATCAAGGTCAGAGGTGCCTTCAAAAACTTGAACAACTGTGATGTTTTCACTAACATCAATAACTTGTCCGGTTCTATTTTCACCGTTTGGCGCAGTTACTTCTACAAGTTCGCCATAACCAACCCCAGTTACTGATTCAATAAAAACCAGAGGGCCAGAAATTTCATTTATGGTCCTAAAAGTGCGACCAGACTTTGCGAAGTTCTTCATTGGGACGAGCATCCTGCAGTTTCTTTTAGTAACTGTTCAAATTGTTGATCCATTTTTTGGTAGATGTTTGTGCTGGCGTTTTCAAATTCATCTGTTTTTATGATTTTCATTCGTGCAAGATCTTCTTTTACATCAAGGCAAAGAATAGAGGATAATGGAACACCAGAATTAACTGCATGTTGTGATTTTTCGAAGAATTTTAAGATCAATTCAAGCATTTTGTATGTTTTTTTCATTGGACAATACAAGTCAACAGGATGAAAAGCGCTTTGAAGAAGAAAATACTCTTTTAACATTTTAACAGCTTCAAAAACGGTGCGTTGTTTATCCCCAAGTATATCAGCACCAACTAAAGAAACTACTTCTCGAAGTTTTTCTTCTTCTTTTAACAGAGTCATGGCATTTTCGCGTAGGCGGCTCCAGTCAGTTCCTATTGTTTCGTACCAATTCTGAAGAGACCCCAAATATTCAGAGTAACTCCTAAACCAGTTAATCGCTGGATAATGCCTACGATGAGCCAACGAAAAATCAAGAGCCCAGAACACTCGAGTTAATCTGATAGTTTTTTCTGTTACAGGTTCAGAAAAATCTCCTCCGGGGGGAGAGACTGCACCAACAACAGTAACTGAACCCTGTCTTTCTTCATTTCCTAGGGTCAAAACACGTCCTGCGCGGGAATAAAAATCGGCGAGTCTTGAGGCTAAATATGCGGGGTATCCTTCTTCTCCAGGCATTTCTTCTAATCTGCCTGATACTTCACGAAGAGCCTCTGCCCATCTAGAAGTTGAGTCCGCCATAAGTGCAACATCATACCCCATGTCACGGTAGTATTCCGCAAGGGTTAGAGCAGAATACACGCTTGCTTCCCGGCCTGCGATGGGCATATCTGAAGTGTTTGCAATAAGTATTGTTTTATTTATCAAAGGTTTACCCGAACGAAAATCTTGCAGTTGTGGGAAACGTTCAATAGCATCAGCCATTTCGTTACCCCGTTCACCACAGCCAACTAGAATAAGAACATCTGCATCTGCACACCGCGCTAAGGTTTGGGATAAAACAGTTTTTCCAGTTCCAAACCCACCGGAAACAACTGCAGTTCCTCCTTTGGATAAAGGAAAGAAAGCATCAATTATCCGTTGTCCAGTCAACAAAGGAATCTCAGTAGATAGAATAGTTTTGGACGGACGAGCTTGTCGTATAGGCCATGTGTGCATCAGATGTAATGGTTGTAATTTTTCATTTGTTTTCACGTGGGCGATTGTGTCAGTTACTAAATATTTTCCTTCGGAGACAATGTCTTCTACAACTCCCTTGACTGTAGGAGGAACAAGAACATTATGCTCCACAAGGGAGGTTTCAGTAACTGTTCCGAGTACGTCACCCCCCACGACTTTAGTTTCTTTTTTGAGTTTTGGGGTAAAGTACCACTGTTTTTTTCGGTCCAACGCAGGAGGGATTACCCCGCGTTCAATTCTAGATCCAATTAAGCCTTGAATAACTGGTAACGGGCGTTGGATCCCGTCGTATATTTGACTTATCAACCCAGGACCTAGTTCAACAGATAGCGGTTTTCCAGTGCCTTCTACTTTTTCTCCTGTTTTTATGCCAGTAGTTTCTTCATAAGCTTGTATCGCTACCTTTTGACCTTCAAGACGAATTATTTCTCCAATTATACCTGCTTCTCCGACCCTTACTAACTCATACATTCTAGAACTTGACATGCCCTTAGCAATAATGAAAGGTCCTGCTACTCGATAGATTGTGCCCTTTGACGTTCGAATTTTTTGTTGAGTTGTCAAAGTTTCACCTCGATCCCTGTTTTGTTTTTAATCAGCTCTACCATGAAATCCACCTTTGAAGATCCTCGACCGAGCATAGTAGGTATTGGAACAATTAAGGGAGATTGTTGTTCTGAAAGTGTAGTAATATTTTGTAGGTTATTTAATATTATTTCAGAAACAAGGAGAACACGCAGATTGTTTTTTTCCAAGATTTCAAAAAATGTTTCTTCTGCTGTTGCATGATCATTAACTGAAAAAACATTACGTAATCCAGCCAACTTAAAACAAGTTGCAGTATGCCTATCGGCTAAAAGACCAATTTCCTTCACGTTTTTCCCCGTATTACATTAATTGTTGATTGTTCTTAAAATATACCAACAGGTTATTAATAAGGCACTTTATGAAAGATCGGTTAACACGGACAAGGAAGCAAATTTGAAAATAATGAATGGAAATCATTTTTTCATAATATTCTTGTTCGAGTAGATGATTTGCGTTCTTGTGTTCATGCTCAAACAGTTGCTTTGTTGATTTCTTCCAAGTATGGTTCAAAAGTAACTGTTGGTCATGTTGTGCCTAACACTTTTTTACATCCTGAATTGAAAGCCTATTACCAGTTGCCTCAATGTATTGTTGAAAAAGTGAAGAAGTGTACTTAGAATCAGGAAAAAATTATTTAAAAACGCAAAAGAAAACTGTGTAAATTCAGGAATAGAAATTGACGCGCGGTTAATTACATAATCAGACCCAACTTAAAGCGTGCTTGAATTGGTTAAATGTAAGGGAATTGATTTAACAATCATAGAAAACCTATCTAAATATCAGTCGAAGGGATATTCATCAAGAAGGGAAAACTAAAGAAACGACCAAAGACGTTGACTGTAGTTTTTATTGTTAAAAAACAAAACACCATTAAGGCAAATTCATGTTGCTGTTGACTGGCTCAAACACAAATTCGGCTACTTTAACCAAGTGATAAACCAGTACTATTAGAATATACAAGACAATTAAAGAAAAAAGAAAAACAACAGATTCTTTAGTATACCCAACCATTCCAGCATATTGTTATTTCCCATACAATCACAAATTCTTATGACAAAAACTCTGAAACAAAGCGGTTCTATTTTTGATTTAAAACCCTTTTGGTGAATCTGTGTAAGCGCTATTAAAAATATTAAAAGTCTATTTGCCCCTTAGTAATAATCAAGTTTTAGTCAAAACGTTTTCAAGTTGTTTGACCATCAACTGCAAAAAATCTTTTTATATTCGCTACATTAAAGTAGATTAAAACGCGACAAAAAGGGCGCCATAATGGAAAAAAGCGATTTGCTGAAGGAGGAATTACAGGTGGAGAGTGAACCGGATGAGTCTAGCCAACATCTGGCAAAGCTTCAGCAAACATGCTGTTTCGATGGAGTTATTGAAAGAAACATTTATTGCCCTCTCATTTAATCTCGGCGGCATATTAGCTGGTTTTATTGTAGCGTTTCAATTCAATGTTTTTGAACTTGCTCCATGGGCTATTGCAGTTTATCCAGTTGTTCTAAGTGCACGGGGTGTAGTAAGCGGTCTGTACAGTGGTCGGCTAAGTACAGGCTTGCATCTTGGAACAATCTATCCTAAACTTCGCGGAAACACTAAAGAATTCTATACGCTTTTGAAATCAATAATTGTCCTAACTTTGGAAACAAGTATTATAATGAGCATGTTTTCAATAATAATTGGAAGCCTTTTCTGGGGAATAACTTTCCTAGATTTTTTTGACATTTTAATGGTTGTATCAGCAACCATGTTTTTAGGATTAATCAACTCGTTGTTCACAATACTATTTGCGTTTACTTCTTTTAAGAGGGGGCTGGACACAGATGTTATTGTATATCCAATAATGTCAACAACTGCAGATATTACTGTTACATTATCTTATGTTTTCATATTAAACCTGTTTTTCATGTTCAATATAGTTGGAAAAAGTGTCGTCTTTTCTTTGGGGTTAATACTTTCAATTGTTGCTCTAATTTTCTTACGTAACTGCATCCATAACAAAGACTTCATAAAAACAATCAAAGAATCATTCGTGACACTGTTTTTTGTTGCAATAATTGTTAACATCACAGGTACCATTTTAAAAGATGTTGAAAAAATTGTGAACAGTAGAAAAGAAATTTACACAGTTTATCCTGCATTAATTGACACTGTGGGAGATGTAGGTTCAATAGTTGGCTCTACAGCTACTACAAAATTGGCTTTAGGTTTGCTTTCTCCTTCTTTTCGTTCAATATTTAGCCACTCAAAACGAATCGTAACTACGTGGATTGCATCACTTATTATGTTTACTTTGTACGCTGTTATTTCCTTGTCCATTCAGGGCTCGTTGATGTTGCAATCCTTCCTGAATTTTCTTGGTCTTTTAGTTATACTAAACATAATTTCAGTTTTAGTAATAGTAATAGTATCTTTTTCAGTAGCAATTTTAACCTATAGAAGAGGTTTAGACCCAGACAATTTTGTTATCCCCATTGAAAGCTCTCTTGCAGACACAATAACAACTTTAGCGTTACTTATTGCGTTGATTTTAATGAATTATTCAATTTAGGAATAAAGAGAAAAAGAGGAAAAAAGCAGGAAATAATAACCTAAAAATTTTTGACGTTGAACGAATAGAAAAAATTTTGATTTGCCTTTGTTTCGACATAAGAATGAGTTAAATTCTACGCCTAAAGCGAAGAAGCTCAAAGAAAATTAAAAATGACGTTACAGTTTAAAAAATAAACACAACCCATAAAAAATCAAAGTTAGTAATAATTATTGTTGGTGTTTTTGATGGAAAATCAAACAAATGAAATTAAGTTTCCATTAATTGGAGAAAGGGCTCCTGACTTTGAAGCAGTTACAACACAGGGAACATTAAGACTGTCAGATTATGAAGGAAGTTGGCTTGTTTTGTTTTCACATCCTGCAGATTTTACTCCTGTTTGCACAACAGAGTTCATTGCATTTTCAAAAATTGCTGATGACCTAAAACAAAGAAACACAGAACTTCTTGGTTTAAGCGTTGATAGTGTCTCATCTCACATTGCTTGGGCAAGAAACGTCGAAGAAAAGATGGGTGTTAAAATTCCATTTCCAATAATTGCAGACCTAAACAAAGAAGTGTCCCAAAAATTTGGGATGATTCATCCCGGACAAAGCAAAACTGAAACGGTTAGATGTGTTTTCATCATTGATCCAGAGAGCAAAATTAGAACTATCTTGTACTATCCATTATCAACTGGAAGAAACATGCAAGAAATTTTACGAATTATTGATGCGCTACAAACCACAGATAAACATAAAGTTGCTACGCCTGCAAATTGGAAACCCGGTGACCCGGTTGTTGTTCCACCACCAGCTACTGCTGAAGGAGCTGAAGAGCGAATAAAAGAAGGATATGATTGCAAAGATTGGTATCTTTGTTTCAAAAAGTTGTGATAATCTTGCCATGTGTTTCTGCAGATGGAAAGCCAACCAAAAGTGGAATTGCAACACTAACGGCAATCAAAAATGGAGCATCAACAGCTAAAACAGTTTCAGAACAAACAGGACAACCTATGTTTAAAGTCAGAAGTGGACTCAGAGAACTAGTCAACGCAGGACTTGTAAAACAAATAGAAAATAACTATAGTCTAACTGAACAAGGAAACGACATATTACAATAATTAGATCGGGTTTCATTTTTCAAAGAGATTGGACCCCCCCAACTTTTTTAATAAATAAATCAGGGAATTATTTGAAAAAAAATATTCCAGTTCAATTTTGAAACTTTTACATTTCCACATAAAAGAAGCAATCAAATTATTGCACCACAAATTTTACTATAGCTTATTTTTTATATGAAATCAAAGATATAATATATGGGGATTTTTATGTGTCCAAAAATTTTGATAATGTATGATTCTAATACAGGAAATACAGAAAAACTTGCTAGAGCCGTGGCTAAAGGTGTTAAATTAGTTTGTGATGTAAATGTTCAACTAAAACGTACAGAAGAAGTTGACTTACAAGAAGTTATTGAAGCTGATGGGTATGCCATCGGGTCACCATCACATTTCAGTATAATGTCTGGAAAAGTATTGTCGTTGTTGACTCAACTTTATTCGCTACGTGATAGTATGGCAGGTAAACCTATGGCAGTTTTTACTACAGGAACCGGTGCTCAAGTAATTGCCCTTGAAAATATTGATCGTATTTTGGGAGTTTTCAATCCAATGTTTATCAAACCCGGAATAGTTATTGAAACAGTTCCTGAACGTGCTAACCCTTGGAAAACAGATGAAAACCAAGCAATGAACTTGGGAAGAAAACTTGCAGAAGCAACAATAAAAGATAGAAGATCACTAAAAATGTGTAAATAGAAATGAAAAACAATAGTTAGGCAACAATCCGGTGGATTGTCTCGTTACCCAGGTTCCAGCGTGGTCTACTTTGTTTTTCCAATCTCCTGCCATAACTTCTAAGGGCAAATACATGTAGACTGCCTTTTTTGAGGATTTTGTTTTACCTTTGTGCAGTTTTAACGTTAAATACAAAAGAATAATTCTTTTAACCCTAGTTATAATTTTCTAATAAAATGGTGCGGGGAGTGGGATTCGAACCCACGAACCCCTACGGGACAGGCTCCTGAAGCCTGCGCCTTTGACCTGGCTCGGCGACCCCCGCTCCTTTGTTTCAAAGTTCTAATCTTCCTTAAGTGTTTTTTCGCTAAAACTTTGAGCTTAAATGTCAAGATGAGTATTTCATTAATTGGAAAATACTGGCGTGAAAAAAATGACGGACTGGTTGAAAATAATACAAGAATGCGCACAAGAAATGAAAAAAGCAGCCCAGAAATATTATGGCTCACCCGAGGCTGCAGAAAGCTTTACAGTGGGAGCAGGGGGAGACCACTCAAAAAAAATTGATTTAGCAGCAGAAAATGCATTGATAGACTGCTTGAACAAGCATGAAATATCGTGTACATTAGTTAGTGAAGAAGCAGGAACCAAAAAAATAGGAGAAGAATCTTCAGATTATTATGTTGTAACTGATCCTGTTGATGGCACAACAAATGCCGTTCACGGCTTACCATTTTGTGCTCACGTTATTGCCGTTTCTAAAGGATCTTGGCTTAAAAACGTAGAAACAGCAATTGTATCCGACATAGTGCACGACATAACCTACACTGCACAAAAAAACAAGGGTGCATTCAAGAACGGAAAACCAATTAACCCGTCAAAAGTGACGAACATAGAAGATGCAGTTATTGGTGTAGATTTGAACACGATTAAAATTGAAGAATTCGTATCCAAACTTAAAGGATTGTTTAGTTGTGGAAAACATTTCCGACATTTTGGAGCCAATGCACAAGAAATCTGCTATGTTGCAGACGGTTCTACCGACGTATTTGTCGACGTTAGATCAAAATTAAGAGTGACAGACATGGTTGCATCATATCTTATCCTACAAGAAGCGGGCGGAATCATAATGACACCAGATGCTAATGAGCTTAATGTGCCGTTAGAAGCGACACAAAGGGTGTCTTTTGTTGCTGCTGCCAATATGGAATTGTATGAATCCGTCAGAAAGGCTTTATGCCTTTGCTAAGAAGGGAGCTTCGAAAGATTTAATGAATTCCGTAACACATGTAAAGGCAAGGTGAAAGTGATGTCAGGGGACGATTTGCCCGAATGGTATAAGAAACGAAAAAGACGAACTCCATTTTTTGGAAACTGGTTCTTCGGAGACATTGAAGACATGATGCGAGAAATGGAAGAAATGATGGAACAAAATTTTGAACAATTCAGAACGCGCATACCTGAAGAAATGAAAAGAGAACGCAAACTTCCTGACGGTTCAACAGTACCCGAGTGGGGTCCATTTGTTTATGGATACAGCATGACCATAGGACCAGACGGCAAACCAAAAATCCGAGAATTTGGCAACGTCAAACCTTCAAACGAGGCTGAAACGTGTGGCGTAAACAAACCGTGTCTTGACGTGAAACAAGAACGGGAACCCTTAGTAGACATTGTTGACTTAGAAAGTGAAATCAAAGTAATAGCAGAACTGCCAGGAGTTGCAAAAGAAGAAATCAAACTTTCTGGAACCCCTGAGACATTGACTATTTCTGTTGACACAGAACAACGCAAATACTATAAACAAATCGAGATTCCATCAAAGATTGACCCGAAGAAAGCCAAAACATCCTATAAAAACGGAGTGCTACAAGTCACGTTACCCAAAATTGAAGAAGAACAAGCAAATGGCGAACCAATCAAAGTTGAATAAACAGCCAAACAAAAACCATTGTTCGAAGAAGGGGGCAAATACAGAAAAGCCAATAACTAGTCTAACAAATAAAAGAGCTAATGAAAATCTCCAAAGAAGTCAAGCTACTCGAAAAATTGTGTGAAGAAGCAAAAGATAAAGGGAAACTGACAGAAAGTCAGCTAGCTCAGTTATCAGAAGCTTTTGGTTCGCGGTTTACAAAAGCGTGGAATACAATTCAAGAGGAACGGGTAAAAAAGTATATTTTTAGTCCCAGTGGCAGAATTGTTTGGGTAGTTGTGGGCAGAGAACGGGAATATCAGATTATGCCAGAAGCTGGTTTTTGTTCTTGTGATGACTTTTATTTCAGGGTAATGGATAGGGAAACAAACATTTGTTATCATCTTATTGCGCAAAAGATAGCCGATGAATTAGAGCTGTACGAGAAAATCGAAGAAGAAGATAGACTCTACGATTGCCTCATGGAAGAATGGAAAGGGCATCAGCTTAAATAGTTCACATCCAATTATTTTAGACCACAGGAGAATTTAACATGACTGCAGATGGATATTTTGCCTGGATACTCATCGGATTATCAGCCTTGATTTTCACAGCATTGGTTCTAGGCTTCTTGTACATGGTTTACGGTAAAGACGAAACCGAAGAAGAATGAGCAAAATCTTTTTGTTCTATCTTTATTGCGGAACAAACAAATAAGTAAAAGATAGAAGGACAATCGCCAACCATTCAGCAATAGTTGGCAACAAAAAACTAAATTGAAGTCACTCAGTGAAGCAACATGGGTTTAGATATAATTGTTAACCAAATTTTAACAGCCCGTACTGACCTCAAAACTGAACAAATTTTTGAAATGATAAAAAATAAAAAAAAGGAAACAGGAAATTTCCTAACAGACCAAACAGCAGCTCGAATTATAGCATCCGAACTAGGAGTTAAAATATCTAAGAAACAGTTTAGTCTTAAAATTCAAATCAAAGACATCGTATCAGGATTAAATGACGTTTCCTTGAATGTCCAAGTTGTTACAAGTTATCCATCCAGAACATTCAAACGCAGAGATTGGACAGAAGGAAAAATAGGCAGCATTATTGTTTCAGACAAAACTGGAACAATAAGAGTTGTTCTGTGGGACGACAAAGCCGAACTTTTAGACAAAGGAAAAATTCAAAAAGAGCAAAAAATCAACGTGTCCCATGCATACGTCCGCCAAGGACAAGATGGAAAACCTGAACTGCATCTAGGAGATAAAGGAAGAATCAAGGTTCTAGATCAGGCAACAAAAAAGTTAGCTGAAATTACAGAGGAAGGCGGTCCAATAACAGTTGAAGGAACAGTCACAACAAAACCCGTATTCAGAGAAGTCACAACAGCACGAAATGAAAAAATTGCAGTTGCCAATTTTGAATTAACTGACAAGTCAAGCACAATCAGAGTGTCAGCATGGAGAAATTTGGCGCAAACAGTTAAAGATTTGCCCGAAGGCGTAAGAATAAAAATTCGAAATGTTTACGCAAGAAGAGGATATGAAAACCGAATGGAACTATCTTCACGATATTCCACGGTTATCGAAACGTTAAATTAAATAGATTAAGAAGACTCTTCGTCAACTTCTTTGATGACATCTCCAATTATTTCTAAACTAGAATCTATTAGGTCTCGACTTATTGTTAAAGGAGGAACCAACCGAAGAGTCGAAACTCCACAAGTTATAATTGCTACACCCCGTCGCCAGCAACGAACCATAACTTCTCTAGCTTGATCAGGTCCAGCTGTTTTAGTTTGTTTATCTTCCACAAACTCAACTCCAATCATCAAGCCTTTACCTCGAACGTCACCAACAATCTCGTGTTCTTCTCTTACATCACGCAGCCACTTCATGATGTAATTACCCTGTTTTTCAGCATTTTCAAGAAGTTTTTCTTCCTTGATTGTTTCAAGAACATTCACTGCAGCTGCACACGCCAAAGGATTTCCTCCAAAAGTGCTAGCATGAGAACCAGCGTCCCAATCCATCAACCGCGCCCGTGCCACAGTTGCACTTAACGGCAACCCTGAAGCAAGAGCTTTTGCGACACAAATTATATCAGGTTCAGTTTTCCAGTGTTCAATTGCAAACCATTTTCCAGTTCGCCCAATTCCAGATTGAACTTCATCAGCAATCAACAACAAACCGTATTTATCTGCCAATTTTCGAAGGCGTTGAAAATAATTAGAAGGAGGAACAACATACCCACCTTCACCTTGAATCGGCTCAAAAACAAATCCTGCAACTTCTTCAGGGGGAACGTATTTTTGCAAAACTTGTTCATCTATGAAGTCCACACAGTGGTAATTGCATTCAGGGTGTGAAAGGTGGAACGGACACCGGTAACAGTACGGGTACGGAACATGTGTTATTCCGGGAATTAATGGAAAAAAATGTCGCCTTTGAGTTGGTTTACTTGCGGTAAGAGCCGTCGCAGCACATGTTCGTCCATGAAAGGCTCCTATAAATGCAATGAATTGGTGTTTACGGGTGTGCCATTTGGAAAGTTTGATTGCTGTTTCTACAGCTTCTGCCCCGCTGTTTCCAAAGTGTACCTTTTTTTGGAAATCTCCAGGAGTTATCTCGAAAAGTTTCTCTGCTAAATTTACTGTTTGACTATAATAAAAATCCGTGTTAGAATAATGCAAAAACTTGTCGCATTGATTCTTTATTGCTTCAACAACTTTGGGATGAGTGTGCCCGACGTTTAAACAAGCTAATCCTGAGTTGAAGTCTATGTACTCGTTTCCGTCTACATCTTTTACGATACAATCATGTCCAGATTCTATCACCAAAGGATAATAACGAGTAAATGAGGGAGAAAGGGCAACTGAATCACGTTTAGTTAACGTTCTAGCTTTAGGTCCAGGTGGTCGAACAACAATATTTGGATAATCAGACAAAATAGTGCACCAATAATATTCAAGTAAGTTGCACTATTTTTATACATATCTAAGTCCTGAAACAATTTACCAAATGGACAATAAAATAGCACAAGTGTAAAGAAAATCTAAAGTTAAGATTAAGTTTGTGATGGTTCAGATTTTTTGATAATGATTTCGATTGTTGAGATATTTGATTTTTGATTGTCTTCAGATCTAAAGAGTTCTACAGTATCTATTGAAACATTACTAATTTCTAAGTTTTTGATGAATGCACGACGAAGCAATTCAACTGCATCAACGGCTTTACATATTGCCCGACCACGAGCTTTGACAACAACATTGTTTTCACCGCTGCTGTTGAAGAATGTGATACAAGCAGTAACATAATTCATTACTGGCTTTTTGCCAATAAGAACAATATTATTACCAATTTTGCTTGTATCATCTTCATAATTCGTTGCTTCTTTGCCCAAAAATCATTCCTCATTTTTCCTAGCATAATTTTAAATTAAATCTAAATTGCGGCATATCCTCTTATATGTTTGCACTGAAGTTTCATGTAATTCATAAAAGAGCAGGTGTCACTTCGAGCACATACAAATCGAAGGGTAATAAAATCACGAGTTTTTATGACTCAAAATACAAAAAATATTCAATAAAACTGCACTGCAGGTGTGCAATTTCCCTAATACTTAAAAATGACCGTAACTTGTAAGTCGTAATTTAAACAAATTACGTGAGATGCTGTTTGGAGGAAGATTAGTGGTTCTCAAAGAGTTCAGATGGCATGGACGAGGTGGTCAAGGAGCGTGGACAGCAAGTGAGCTGTTGGCGCGAGCTGCAATCCATGAAGGTAAATTTATCCAATCATTCCCCGAATTCGGTCCTGAAAGAATGGGGGCACCAGTAAAAGCTTATACACGAATTAGTGATGAACCAATCAGGCTCCATTCTGCAGTATACCATCCAGATTTAGCAATAGTAATGGATCCAACCCTTTTAGCAACAGTTCCAGTTACAGAGGGCTTAAGCAAAGAAGGAATTTTGATAATAAACACAACTAAAGACCCAAAAACAATGAAAGCAAAACTGAATATGAAACAAGGAACAGTGTGGACAGTTCCAGCAACTGATGTAGCAATGCGGATTCTTGGAAGAGCAATAACAAACACAGCAATGCTTGGAGTGGTTGCCCGCGCAACAGGGATAGTAGAAATGGAAAGCATCGAAAAAGCAGTAAATGACCGTTTTCCAGAACAACTTGCAGAAAAAAACATTGGAGTAATCAAAGAAGCATACAAGGAGGCAAATACTGAATGAGCCCACAAAAGAAAAATTGGAAAGAAATTCCCATAGCAGGAGTATGTTGGGTACCTAGTACAGATTATAAAACTGGAGACTGGCGTTCCTACAAGCCTATTTGGAACATAGAAAAATGCATACGTTGCATGAACTGTCACATATTTTGTCCTGAAGGCGCAGTTACATATAATGAAGAACAAAATGTCATGGTATATGATTATGATTTCTGTAAAGGCTGCGGAATTTGTGCAAATGAATGCCCAGCAAAAGCCATAGAAATGGTCATGGAAGGAAAGGAGTGAATGAAAATGACCAAAGTTGAACAAAAAACTATACCTCTCAACGGAGATGAAGCAGTCGCCTACGCTGTAAAACAGTGCGACGTAGATGTAGTAGCTGCATATCCAATTACCCCTCAAACTATAATTGTCGAAAAATTTAGTGAATACGTCGCAAACGGCGAAGTAGACACAGAATTCGTTTGTGTAGAATCAGAACACACAGCAATGACATGTAGCATAACAGCAGCGGCAACAGGTGCCCGAACTTTTACTGCAACTGCATCTGCTGGTCTAGCATTAATGCATGAAATGTTGGGTGTTGCTTCAGGTTCAAGAATGCCAATTGTAATGTCGGTTGTTAATAGGGCATTGTCAGCTCCCCTTAACATTCACTGTGACCATGCAGATTCTATGGCTCAAAGGGATTTGGGCTGGATACAGATGTATGCCGAAAACAGCCAAGAAGCCTATGATTCGATAATTCAAGCATTCAAAATCGCTGAAAACTTGGAGGTTCAACTTCCAATAATGGTTGGAATTGACGGCTTCGTTTTAAGCCACACGTTAGAGAACGTAACCGTTCTTCCAGATGAAACTGTTAAAAAATTTGTAGGAATACGACAAATTCCCCACGTGATGAATCATAGAGGCGAAATTGTTCCGTTCAAGCTGGACCCCGAAAAACCATTGACACTTGGACCTGTTGCTCTTCAAGATTACTACTTTGAACATAAACGACAACAAGAAGAAGCCATGAAAAAAGCGCTTAAAGTTATCAAACAAGTACATAACGAATATGCAAAACAAAGTGGACGAAGTTATGGAAATGCGTTAGTTGAAGCATACAGGCTTGAAGATGCAGAGATTGTTACAGTATGTATCGGTTCTACTGCGGGAACAATAAAAACTGTTGTAGATGATCTGCGTGAAAAAGGAATCAAAGCAGGATTGCTCAGATTAAGAACGTTTAGACCTGTACCTGTTGAAGATATAATCAGCAACTTGTCAGGTAAAAAGGCGGTTGCCGTAATGGATCGTTCATCAAGTTTTGGCGGAAACGGTGGACCAATTTTCATTGAAATTCGTCATGCATTATATGATGTGTCGGATAGCCCAAAAGTAGTTAACTACATTTACGGTCTAGGTGGACGAGATACACGACCAATAATGATTGAAAGCATCTACAAAGATTTACAGAATATTGCAAAAACAGGACAAATTGAAAACAAGATACAATTTGTCGGATTAAGGGAGTGAAGAAAATGACAGAATGGAAAGTTACAGGAAAAGAATTTGCAAAAATACCTGAAAAATTTATGCCAGGGCACAGAGCTTGCGCAGGATGTGGACCAGCAATCGCTCTTAGATTGGTAATGAAAGCAGCAAGAGGTCCAGTAATAGCCACAAACGCCACAGGATGCATGGAAGTAGTTTCTACTATTTACCCAAACACAGCATGGGACGTACCGTGGATACACACTGCCTTTGAAACTGCAGCAGCCAATGCAGCAGGAATAGAAAGTGCATTAAAGATTCTGAGAAAAAAAGGGCGCATAAAAGATGAACACATAGATGTTGTCGCTTTTGCAGGAGATGGTGGAACCTTCGATATAGGCTTCCAAGCATTATCAGGGGCAGTAGAAAGAGGACACGACTTCCTTTACGTGCTTTACGATAACGAAGCCTACATGAATACAGGAATACAAAGAAGCGGAGGGACTCCACATGGTGCATGGACAACAACCTCCCCAGCAGGAGAAGTAATTCCAGGAAAACCCCAATACAAAAAACCAATAGCCGACATAATGGTCGCCCACGAAATGCCTTACGTGGCAACAGCTAGCATTGGATACTGGAATGACATGGTGAAAAAAGCGCGAAAAGGAATGGAAATAAATGGACCAGCATTTTTGCATAGTTTTGCTCCATGCCCAAGAGGATGGAGAAGTGAAACTGCCCAATCTGTTGAAATTTCTCGCCTTGCAGTTGAAACATGTGTATTTCCACTGTGGGAAGCAGAATGCGGCGAATACAAGCTTTCACCAAAAAGTAAAATAATAGCCATGAAGCCAGAAAAAAAGAAGCCAGTAGAAGTGTACCTAAAAACCCAACGTAGATTCAGGCACCTATTCAAACCAAAAAATAAACACATTCTAGACGAAATCCAAAACAATGTTGACCGTCGCTGGAAGAAACTGCTCAAAGCCTGTGAAATAGAATAAATTAAATTATAAGCGATGTTAAACTATCGCCTTGATTCTTTTTTTAACCTCCGGGCGTTCCATGAAAAGGAACGTTTTCCCAAAGCATGTCCCACCAATCATCATCAGTGATTGTTTCGCCTTTTACAAGAATTTTTAATATTTTTGTTAAAAGTTCATGATGACGTTTTTCATCAGATAATATCGCCTCCAAAAGAAGTTTAACTTTATTATTTTTTACATTTGGAAGGGCTTCAACAAGTTTCTCGATTACTTCGGTTTCTAATTGGATGTGTTTTTTTAGCAGTTCTTTTTGTTTTTCAAGGTTTTCTTCAGTTAAAGCTTGAGGAATCTCATTCAACAAAATAATGGCAGATGAATACATTTCTGCATGTTTAACAGAATCTAAAGAAATCGCCCTCAAAACACCTTTAACTGCAAGATTTTTTATTTCAGCTAAACCAGTTTTTACTGAATCCACAATGGCTTCTTCAGTTTTAATCTGATTTTTGAAAAGGTCAACTAACTCATCATTTGAACTCAAAACACACACCTAACATGAAATTAACTACGATAAAAATAAAAGAAGGTTTCGGAAAAAAATCAAAGCTTAAAAAATAACAAGTAAAAGAGTTGTCAGGATTATTGATGATAAAGGAAATAGGATTAATGCAACTCGTTTAACACATTCTGTGGTTTTGTCAGCTAAAACGGTTAGTTCTGTTATTTGTTTGTCCCCAATAACTTTGACGTCATGAATCATTTCCGTGCGCCACGATGCAGTAACAGGCTCTAGATTATTAATTGCACGGGAAACAGCGTCTTTAATATAACTGACGAGCTTTGTGTGGTCAATTGCTTCTCCCACCAGATTGTATCCACGAGAACTACGTGTAAGCCCACATACTGAATGAGTATCAGTAGTAAGAACTTCACCGTCATCCACACCAAGCGTTTTTACTGCTGAAAGAATTTTGTCCCGTAGCCCAGACACCATGTTGTTGCCATCAATGGTCACATAAGCCGTTTTTTGGGCCTCAACTTCAGTTACGATTACACTTATTCCTCCTGGACCCATACCATCACGAACAGAAAAATCACGAGGAATAATTGTTGAAGCCCCAACACGGAAAGACGATTCAGTAGATCTCAAAGCTTTTTCAAAACAAGCAATAGAAGCCTGACTAAACGAAGACACCGCATTCTTCAAGTCAAATTCACCCCCCATGCTGTTGTGGGCGTCAATTGGAAGTATAGAAAGGCCTCGCTTTCTTGCTTCTTCCGAAAGAAAAGCTTCTAGTTCAGGGGGGAGATCTTCAATTGTTTTTGGTGCAGTAGTTAAAGTGACAAAGGCAAAATCCCCAAAAAGTTGGCAACTAGCTTTTGCATCTCGACTTTCTGTTCGTACCATTGGTGTAGCTTTTGAATAACTATTTGATTCGCCCAGAAACCCAATAATACTATCCAAAACCCGCTGATTATGAGCCTGCGAAGCAACATCTAATTCATGACCAACTAAACCGTGAGGTGCACAAACAACACAACCGTATTTTTCTTGAACAGCTGTTTGAATCAAAGAGGGAAGAAGACTACTCCCAAGATTTTTAAAGGGTCCAGGATGTAAAGCAGGTACAATAATTGCAGCTTTTAGTTTTTCTTCAGTCCTAAAAGTCAACAACGAAACTTTAACGTCTTCTAAAGTACCCATTTTTTCAAAAAAAGTTTCCAAAGGAGCCACAAGGTCTTCAGTCCAATTGGCTATAAAGGCTTTAAACAAAACAGAAGACGCAATTCCAAGACTTCCAGTGCCTTCACGGTCCATGAAATACTTGAAAAGTAGAACAGTAAGGAAAGCAATACAAACAGGAATAGAAACAAACAGCAGAAGTTGGCTCTGTGTAAAAGACTCAAGTGTAGAGGGTACAAAAAATAGTGAAAGCAAACAAAGAACTGGCTGCAACATAGAAGCAAAAGTTGCTCCTGCAAAGCCTGCAAAGGAGGTTACTGAATACACGAGTAACCGAAGAATGAGGGACCCCCCAAATCCGAGAAAAAAGAAGCGTATCCAAAGGTTTGAAACCCCAAGAAAACCACTAACTAAGGACCCCAAAAGAAGAATTGCAAACCACACAAGTGAAGAAAAAAAAGACAGGGCAAAAGACCGACGTAAATTGAAAACATGGTCATTTTTCATTGCCGTAGCTTTGATTATTAGGTCTGCAAAAAAAGTTAGAAGAATAAAAGTTGATCCAAAAAATAAACCATGAAGAAAGTTGTCTAAAGACAAGTTTAGCGCTAATACTGAAATAACCCCACCATGTAGACCCACCAAAGCAAAATAAACAGCAAGTTTGCGGGTGGAGGGAAGAGTAAACAGTTGTGAATATCGGTCAACTATTTTGTCAATATATTTGTTGGTTGATTCGTCTGTCAATGTGTCGCCTCTTTATGTAATTTTAGAAAAGTTTCAAAAATATTAATATGTTATAGTTTTTGCGATGTCTTTGGTACTTAAATGTGCCGCTAAAAAAGAAAAAAGGAAGCTTTTTTACACAAATGGGAACACATTAAGACAATTTTATCGATGATTTTATGATAAAACAGTGATAAAATATTTGGAATTAACCTTGTTAAACCTCAAAAAAGGGTTTAAAATCATAATTTTAGGGCGTAAAAGCTTTTATGCTGATTGCAAGTTAGATTGAAGGGCTATGTCAAAAGCCGGACCCCCTCCGCCATCAGTATTTCAAATTCTTGAAAGGCATGTTGGGAGAAAAATGATTGCAATTTTAGACCCGTCCTACGGGTTTGAAGGAACTTTGGCAGCAATAACAAGGGAACCTCCAGGAATCTGGCTTTCAGAAGCAGAAGTTGTTACGTTGCGGTCTACCATAGCTCAACCTGTACCTCAGATAGTAAGCAGAGAAGACCGAAGTGAAGTGTTCATCAATCTGAGTTCAGTACAAAGAATAGAAGTTTTGCACGAAGACTAAAATTTTATGCGAAAAATACTGGACCCAAAATGCTTGCAACCATAAGAGCAACAGCCATTATTACAGCTATTTCTGGTTTGATTTTTACGCCTCGGGTGTCCTCTTCAAAGAATCGCAATAAACCAGCACCTTGAGCAGGCATGCGAGCACCGTCTTGTCGTCTTTTTTTTCGGACACTCATTTTGCTTCAATTCATACAGATTCATGAGAACTTTATTAAAGTTACGCATCCAACTTAAAAAATCAAAAGGCATGAATTTTCATAAAGTGGAAAACTGAAGAGTTTTGGTCGGTTATTGTAGATTTCAGACTTAATAAGAAGGGAAAATGAAGCGATATACTAAGCACTATAACGTATAATATTATACTGAGAAGATTTAAATAATGCATTAGAGTCAATAGTTATCCCATAGGAGAGTTAGAAAATGAGGGATAATGTTTGGCACCCGCAAACGCAGCACGCCAATGAATTCTAAAGTAATACGCCAATTGAAAATCAAGAAATTGTCCTTTGAAAAATCTCCTCTGGAAATCTTTTCAAAACTTTATAGCAAATATGAAAACGCTTACATTCTTGAGTCCATAGAAGGCCCCAAGAAACTTTCACAGTATTCTTTCATTGGATTTTGTCCAGTAGCAACAATCACAATAAAAAATGGTGAAGCAACGACTCAAAACAAAAAAACGGGCAACAAACAAACAGAAAAAAGTGACGACCCATTATCAACCATAGCGAAAACTCTAAAATCATTACCAGAATTTTTGGATCAAAGATTTGTGGGCGGAGCAGTTGGATACATTGGCTATGATGCAGTCAGATACTGGGAAAAACTGCCCGAAAAAACAATAGATGACCAAAAGTTTCCAGATGTCAAAGTCGGAATTTTTGATGATGGAATAATCTACGACCACAAAAACAGGCAAGCATTCTACTATTACCTAAACGAGAACAGACTAGAAGAAATTAACAAACAACTTAAAGAGGCAGAAAACAACGGAAGTTTGGAGTGTAAACAACTAAAAGTTAACATCTCCAAAGAAAAGTTTGAAGATGCTGTAGAAAAAGCAAAAGATTACATAACGGCTGGAGACATTTTTCAGGTTGTACTTTCCAAAAGGTATGATTTTCAAATTAAAGGTAACCTGATTGGGTTCTATCGCAATCTTCGAAAGGTAAACCCGTCACCGTATATGTATTTTCTGAAGGCGGGCGAACATCAGATAGTTGGTTCCAGTCCTGAAATGCTCGCAAGAGTTGAAAAAAGAGCTGTTGAAACATTTCCAATCGCAGGAACCAGACCCCACGTAAAAGACCCAATAGAAAACAAAAGACTGACAGAAGAACTGTTAGCAGATCCAAAAGAACGTGCGGAACATGTGATGCTAGTAGATCTGGGCAGAAATGATATTGGAAAAGTTTCCAAGTTTGGAAGTGTTCATCTTCCGGAGTTCATGCAAGTGCACCAATACAGTCACGTTCAACACATTGTTTCACGGGTTGTAGGAGACCTCAAAGATGAATGCAATGCTTTTGATGCCCTAAGAGCTGTTTTTCCAGCAGGAACAGTTTCAGGTGCTCCAAAAGTTCGTGCAATGGAGATAATTGAAGAATTAGAACCAACAAGAAGGGGACCATACGCAGGGGCAGTGGGTTATTTTTCGTATAATGGGAACGCAGATTTTGCCATAACAATAAGAACCTTTGTTGCGAATGGCGAAAACGCCTACCTTCAAGTTGGAGCAGGAATAGTAGCGGATTCGGTACCAGAAAACGAGTGGTTTGAAACCGAGCACAAAGGCCGCGCTTTAATGAATGCCTTGGAAGAAGTTTCAGGAAGTGAAAAACAGTGAAAGTGTTAGTTATCGACAATTACGATTCCTTTGTTTATAATCTTGTCCAGTACATCGGAGAACTCGGAGGCGACCCAATAGTTTATAGAAACGACCAACTGACATTGCAACAAGCAATGGAACTGAATCCTGAAAGAATAGTAATTTCTCCAGGTCCAGGAACCCCAGAAGACCCACACTTTTTTGGAGTTTGTTCTGCAGTACTAAAAGAGATGAGCTGTAAAACGCCCACTTTAGGAGTTTGTCTGGGAAATCAAGGGATAATTTCGGTTTTTGGGGGAAAAGTCGTTCGCGCCAGCAGATTGATGCATGGTAAAACGAGTAGAATAAAGCATGATAGCAAAGGCTTGTTTGAAGGGGTAAAAAATCCGTTTACTGCAACTCGTTATCATTCCCTTGTTGGGCAAAAATCATCAATTCCGTCGTGTATTGAAGTAAGTGCCAAATCTGTAGATGATGGGGAGATTATGGCGGTTCGTCACAAAGAATACCCCATAACGGGTGTTCAATTCCATCCTGAATCCATATTGTGTGAAGACGGAAAAAAAATCATCAAAAATTTTCTTGAGGGAAGAAACACAAAATGATCAAAGAGAGCATGCAAAAAATGATTGATGGTACTGCCTTAACTTATGAGGAGTCAACAACTGTTATGAAAGAAATAATGTCTGGTGAAGCAACAAACGCCCAAATTGGCGCATTTTTGACGGCTCTTAGGATTAAAGGGGAAACAAGCATAGAAATCACAGGTTTCACTACAATAATGAAAGAATGCTGCAACCAAATTCATCCCAGAGTCAAAGGTCGACTGGTTGACACCTGTGGAACGGGTGGAGATAAAATTAAAACATTCAATATTAGCACAATTGCAGCTTTTGTTGTTGCAGGAGCAGATATTTCAGTGGCTAAACATGGAAACAGGTCAGTGACCAGCAAATGCGGCAGCGCCGATGTGTTAGAAGAGTTGGGGCTTAACCTTAACTTGGAACCAAAAAATGTAAAAAAGTCAATTGAAGAAGTTGGAGTAGGTTTCATGTTTGCACCTGCTTTTCATCCAGCAATGAAGTATGCCATTGGTCCACGAAGAGAGCTCGGAATACGCACAGTTTTCAACGTTCTTGGTCCATTAACTAACCCTGCAGACGCGAATGCCCAACTTTTAGGAGTTTATGATGCCAAACTTACAGAGCCTCTTGCTAATTCTCTCAAAAATCTAGGCAGTGAAGAGGCAATGGTTGTTCACGGCTTGAATGGATTGGATGAAATTTCAACCATTGGCAAGACCCGTATTTCTTGGTTAAGAAATAACAAAGTTACAAACATAGAAATGGCTCCCAAGGATTTTGGCGTAAAACAGGCTAAACTAAAAGACATCGAAGGAGTTAGACCAGAACAGAGCGCTGATTTAATGTTCAAACTCTTGTATGGCATGACTGAGTCTAATGATCCTAAACGGGACATTGTGCAAATTAATGGTGCAGCTGCAATCATAGTGGGGGGTAAAGCTGATGACTTTGGCTATGGAATTGAACTAGCAAAAGAAGCAATTGAAAACGGTAAAGCATACCAAAAACTTAAGGAGCTTGTCAAATTTTCCGGTGGAGACCTAACTAAACTTGAAGAGTTGGAAACAAAATATGTCTGATTTTCTTGACAAGCTAGCACAGGATGCTAAAGAAACTATTGCAGAAGGATACTATGAAATTTCAAGAAAGAACAGTTTCTTTTCGGTTAGTCTTAAACAAGCAGTTATAGAACAAAAACAAAACGCAGTAATTTCTGAAGTGAAGGCTGCCTCACCATCCAGAGGAACTATTAAAACAGGTTTTGATCCAGCAGAAATCGCAAAAGCCATGAAAAAGGGTGGAGCAACTGGTTTGTCTGTTTTAACTGAACCCAAGCAATTCAAGGGTTCCCTTAATTATTTAATTAAAATCAGAGATGTAATAAAGTTACCAATTCTAATGAAAGACATAATCCTCAGTCCGGTACAGATTGAAGCGGGGTCTAAACTTGGTGCAAATGTTGTTTTGTTGATAAAAGCCCTTTTTGACCGAGGCTATTGTGAAGAAAGTTTAGAAGGTATGATTGCACTTGCTCATTCAAAAAATCTTGAAGTTTTATTGGAAACACATAACGAATCTGAGTTTAACTCTGCATTACAAACTGATGCAGATTTGGTTGGTATTAACAATCGGGATTTAAGAACGCTTGAAGTGCATATCAAAACAACCGAAAAAATCTTGGAAAAAATTAAAACAAAAAACAAAGTTGTCGTCAGTGAAAGCGGCATATTGGTTCCGTCTGACATAGTTTTTTTGCGGAACTGTGGCGCTGATGCTTTTTTAATTGGTTCTTCGATTATGATGTCGGATAACCTAGAAAAAACTGTTAAGGAGTTTGTTAACGCCCAATGAGAGAGGTTAGAGTAAAAATCTGTGGAATAACCCGAAAAGAAGACTTGACTGTTGCGGTAGATGCAGGAGCGGATGCTGTTGGTTTTCTTGTGGGGGTTCCGTCGTCGCCAAGGAATCTGACCCTAGAAAAGGTAAAAACTTTGTTGGATTTAGTTCCAGTTTTTGTTGACAGTGTAGTTGTTACGGCTCCAGAAAGTGTTAAAGATATAGTTGAAATCTGTGAAACACTTAAGCCATCTGTAATCCAAATTCATGGAAAGAAAAAATTTGTTTTTTCCCAAGTTCATGAAAAAGTAACGGATACTTGTTTAGTAAAAACCGTTTATGTGAAACCAGACATCCTAGAAGAAGAAAACATAGAAGAATTGAAACAGTTTGATGCGGTTCTTTTGGATTCTTTCACAAAAAATCAGTACGGTGGAACAGGAAAAACTCATGACTGGACAGTAAGCCAACAAATCAAAGAAGCAGTTGCTCCAGTTCCAGTGATTTTGGCAGGTGGATTAAAGCCAGAAAATGTCAAAGAAGCAATTTTAGCAGTAAAACCGTACGCGGTCGATGTTGCTAGTGGAGTTGAAACCAGCCCTGGAATAAAAGACCATAATAAAATTCATGTTTTTGTTGAAAACGCAAAAGAGATTAAACTACAAAAATAGGTGTAATATTTTGACGAAAGGAAAATTTGGAAAATTTGGCGGACAATACGTGAACGAAATACTGATGCCAATTCTAATCGAATTAGAAGATGCCTTTGAAAAACATTATCCAACTCCAGAATTTCAAGAAAAACTCAACCAGTTACTAAGAGATTACGCAGGACGACCAACTTCTCTTTATTATGCAAGAAACTTTAGCAAACTCATCGGGTGCAAAGTTTACCTCAAACGAGAAGACCTAGTCTGCGGAGGCTCACACAAACTCAATAACTCCCTTGGGCAAGCCTTGCTCACAAAAGAAATGGGAAAAACACGAATGATAACCGAAACCGCAGCAGGCCAACATGGTCTGGCAACAGCCATGGCAGGAAACGTCTGCGGATTAGAAACAGAAGTTTTCATGGGATCAAAAGACATTATTCGACAGGCAAGCAATGTCAAACGAATCAAACTATTAGGAGCAAAAGTAACCCCCGTTAACATTGGAATGGGAGTGCTAAAAGATGCAGTTTCAGACACCTTACGAAAATGGACAACTTGCTCAACAACTACTCATTATCTAATGGGGTCAACTGTTGGTCCTCGACCGTACCCAGAAATTGTGGCAACATTCCAAAGTGTTATCGGAAAAGAAATCAAAAAACAAATCCTAGAAAAAGAAGGCAGATTTCCAGACAGAATAGTAGCCTGCGGAAGTGGAGGCAGCAACGCCTTAGGAGCTTTCAAATCATTCCTCAAAGAAAAAGAGGTCAAACTGGTTTTTGTTGAAGGGGGAGGAGAAAACCTAGAAGCCGACAACAGCGCTGCAGCTTTCAAAATCGGCAAACCAGGAATTCTTCACGGAGCAGTAATGCAGGTTCTACAAGATGAAAATGGCCAGATAAAGCCGTCCCGAACCAGAGCCGCAGGACTTAACTATCCTGGAAGAGGTCCAGAAATTTCAGGACTGGTAGACAGAGGTAGAGTAAAGGCTAGTTGTGCCTTTGACAATCAAGTGTTTGAAGCAGTAAAGGTGATGTGTCGCACTGAAGGGTTGATTCCTGCTCTTGAAACTGCTCATGCCATTGCGTATATGGTGGACAACAAAGATGAATTCGCAAAAGACGAAGTGGTTGTTTTGAATTTTTCAGGCAGAGGCGACAAGGACCTAGAAACCATTGTGAGGTATTTTGATGAAGCTTGAAGACAAATTCAAAGAACTAACAAACAAAGGGGAAGGGGCACATATGCCTCATGTTTATTATGGTGACCCCCACGAAGAGTTTTCACTTAAACTGTTAGAGACACTAGTAGAAAACGGATCAGACATCCTTGAATTTGGAATTCCTTTTTCTGATCCAACAGCAGATGGACCGACTTTTCAGGGAGTATGTGAAAGGGCACTTCAAAACGGTATTACACCAAACAAATGTATTGAAGGAATCAAAAAGATAAGAGCAAAAGGCATAGAAAATCCGATTGTAGTTACAACATACTATAACATCCCGTATGTGATGGGAGTTGGGAAATTCTTGAATAAAATAAAGGAAGCAGGGGCTCAAGCGATAATTGTGCCTAATGTTCCTGTTGAAGAAGCAGATGTTTTGTTAACTGAAGGAAAAAAGACAGGAATTCACCCCATATTCCAAGTAGCACCAACAACAACAGAAGACAGATTAAAAAAAATTGCAGACATTGCATCGGGTTTTCTTTATGTTATCGGGGTTGAAGGCGTCACCGGAGTAAGAGAAAGCATAGGCGATTCAACATTCAAACTAGTTGAACGGGTAAGAAAACACACAGACATGCCACTGTTAGCGGGGTTTGGAATTTCAACCAAAGAACAAGCCGCAAACGTAGTTGCCGCAGGCGCAGACGGAGCAATAGCAGGAAGCGTATACGCTAAAGTGTACGAGAAAAACTTGGAAACCCCTGTAAAAACACTGCCCGAGATTGCCAAATTAGTAACCCAGATAAAAAAAGGGTGCATCGAAGGCTATAAACAAAGAAAAATCTAAAACAAATGTAGATTTGCATTTTAACAATGAGGACACATAAATGGATATCAATGAATTCCAAAAACTGATGAAACAGCTATATTTTTCGCGGGATGCAGAAAGGGGTCAAGAAAAAACATTATCTTGGCTTGAAGACGAAGTGCAAGAACTAAGAGAGGCTCTAAAAGAAGAAAACATGCAAGAAGCAGAAAAAGAGTTTGCCGACGTTTTGGCATGGTTAGCTTCATTGGCAAACGTCGTGGGTATCGATTTGGAAAAAGCTGCACGATCAAAATATGACAATAAATGTCCAAAATGTAAACTAAACCCTTGTGATTGTCCATTCTAAAGGGTGTAAATCAATCTTTGTTGTCCTGTACCAGTTAATTTCCAAAGATACCGCCGTTTGCCTATGTGGCGCACGATGTTTTCAGTTTCAAGTAGATGCAAATGATAAAGAACAACAGGATAACTAAGTTCTGCTTTTTTAGAAATCTTCGTAGTTTTAGACACTTCATCCTCAAGAACAGCAATAATTTTTGTTCTAGCGACCAAACCAGGTCGAATATTTTTTATTGAAGTTAGGAAAGCATTTGGATGATAGTTAAAGTGGAACATTCTTGCTCAAAGTATGTTAGAGTTTAAATCAAAAAAGATTTACATCAACTTAGAAATTATGAAAAAGCTTCAAGACTACATTGACGAGGTTTCTTGCCTTCAAACAATGTTAAAATTTCTTCTTCTACCATATTGAGACGCTGTGCATAGTAATCTAGTAAACCATATTTTTCAACCAGCCGTGTTGCTGCGATTAAGTATTTTTCAATTCCACCCCGATAAACAGTGAGAATCAAATCACTGTTGCAAGAAGGACATTTACCAATAAGAGGCATTCTCCTGAATTTTCGATTACAACCTTTGCATCGAAACTGCTGAGTTGTAAAAGCACGAAGATTTCCCGCAATATCACGAATGAAATGGGTAGTCAAAACCTTTCTAGCCACCACGTCAGCGTCTACGGCAGCAATTTTTTCTGCCAAAACAAGCTGGCTGTGCATTTTATCAATCATTTTACCAAATTTTTTGTAAACACTCTCAGTGTTGCCCATGTTAATATTTGAAACAGGAATGGTGTACTTGAAACCCTCAAACTGAGCGGGAGTGTTCAACCGATCTGCAATAACGTCAATAATACCCATTGTTTGCCGAGTGTCTGCTTCTTCCAAGGCTTTTTGGTAAAACTCTAGAGGATATTTTCCTGTTACATCTACTTCGTGGGCTTGCCGCTGTACTTCTAAGGGATTTACAACAGGAATAATCAAAATTGGAGCGTCCATAATTCCGCCGATTTGGGAAGGAAGAAACTCCTTGGAGAAATTCAAGATTGCATCCATACCTAAAATTACTGCATCTTCATCGCCGTCACAATCTCGTCGTTTTGCAGAATGCCACATATGATGAGCATAAATAACGTTCAAAGGTGTAAAACCAATAATTCGACCAACAATGCCAACAGAAGTGTGAGGAGCCAACCCAATAACTAGACAACCCACAAGATCACTGGATTTTGTCAAGTTGTAGTATTTTTGCAGTTTGTACACTTTTTCAAGTAGTTCATCCAAGAAATTGGCGACTTTAAGAAAATAAGTTGCACATTTTCGAGGGATAACAATATCTTGAACTTTGAGTTCACAAATTTGTTCAGGGGTGGTTAAGGGGTTTCCTTTGTAATCATGCGAGTAACCATTTGCTTTGATTTGTTCAACTGTAACGCCAACCTCTTTAGGGGTAAAATGTGAAAGAGGAGCATTAGTAGCATCAAATCGGATTGTACCATCCTTAAAAACAGACAAACCATGTTTTGCCCGTAAAAGCCCTTTTTCCAGTATTTCAGGAGTTTTTGTTTCATTTGTCATGCCTTTTACCCCCTTGAAAAGGCTGAGCATTGGAAGACCTAGATTCTTACAAGCCATAGACAATAAGCCTCGGATGTCAACTTCTTGTCTAGCGTAGCTTCGGGTCGAAGTTTTACATGCAGGGCATTCATTTAGATCTAAGGTTCTACCACACTGAGGGCAAGTTTTCTCTAGAACAGTGTCTGAGCCACATTGAACACATTTAAGGGTGAAACTTGGTGCATTACATTTAACACAACGACGCTTAACAAGATCTACTTCGATTGCAACTTTTTTTGAAGCATCAATAAGATTACGACGAGACCCCCCAGCCAGACCAACCGGAAACAAAGTATGAACAAGGGGTTTCATTTCTCGATGTTTGGCTTTTTCTGGGCGACCCATTCTAGCCCCAACAAAACTAACACCTTTTGGCTTAACAATAAGCCCAGTGAGATTTCGTATAATATCTTGAACAGTTTCTGAAGATTCAATTGTACAATCAGGTTTGTTAAATCCAAGACAAAAAGCGAAAATGTGAGCTTCATCACCCCCGATCTTCACCGTATTCAAAATTAATTCATGCTGAATACATAGCTTTTCAAGAATAAATTTAATTGATTTATCTTTCACACCAACAATCTCTTGCACAGTGTTATTTTCAACTTTGATTTCAGAAGCTAACAACCAGTTCCTTAAAGCCACAAATTCTTCTGCAGAAAGAGTTTCCCAAAAATAAGTATAAAATGGATGAAGAGGAACACCCAAAATCGAAGAAAGCTGAAGGGCATCAGGGAGGGGGGGCGTGTTTTGGTATACGTCAATCAAAATTTTTTCTAGAAAAGATTTTTCCAGCCCCAATGCTTTGGCAGTTTTATCTAAATCACCACTAAACTTTTCATCTACAGCCACGGTAAGTTCTTCACCCCACCATTCCTCGTTATATCCTGCCGGACGAAGAGGCTTGTTAGTATATAGAAAATCACCAAAACCAATCAAGATATCGCCCAAAAATAGGATTTTGTCAATCATTTTGTTGATGGAATCAAAATTTTGAAGAGTAACACGAACAACTGAGCCATTTTTAAGTCGAACAACAGGTGGCTCGATACTGTCTACGGGAACAGTAATTCCTCCTTTTCCTGGACCTTCTAAACGTAGTTGAGTTCCTGCTGCAAGAAAGTTCTGAACAGTTAACATGGTTGCAGGGTGAATCCCAACAGCAGCCAGACCAGTGTTCCTAGACCGCCCATAACGAAGCCTAAAACCTCCAAACCGAGAAGGAAACGAAAAAATTGGTCGACCAGCGATTACGTCAGCCATAAATCCAGATTTCTTTTTCTTCGAAAACTCTTTGAGGTTTCCGAGCCACTCCCAACCAGGTATCTGAAGTTTTTCAATAGTAGTTAATACTTTTGCTGCTCGACCAACTATTCCGTCATTCACTACGCGCAAAGCGCCACCCCGAACATTGTTTGTTTCAATTCGTGGCAGATTCCTGAAAGTTGAAACTTCAACAGGATCGGATTCAGTGCCAGTTACTTCCACAGGAATATTTTGTAGACCTCTCCGTAGTTCTTCGTCTGAGATGTGATATTGGAAACGTGCAATTGAGCGTTCAAACAAACGAATTTCTTCAATAAATCGCCCAATTTCATCCTCTGTAGGTTTGTAACGATCCAGTTTAAGTAATCTGCGAATATGGTCGCCAACAATTATGGTTAAAGCTTGTTCGGTGCCACCTGCTGAACGTATTGGTCCTGCATAGTATATTGCCAAATACCGTGTACGATCAGAATTTGTCTTAATGTCTACTTTTGCGATACCTTGTATAGGAGCAGCAGTTATTCCTTCAGTTAATATGGCAAGAGCGGTTCTCATGGCTTGTTCTCCAGCTTCCCGAGAATCCATTACTCCGAATTTTCCATTTATTATCTGTTCAGTAATCTTGAAAGTAAGAGCCTCACGAGATAGGGTTTTGGTTAAGTCCCGAATACTTTCAGCAACACCAGGGGGTCCAACAAGACCCTCTACCAAGGCAGCTAAGTCTTTAGCAACCTCGGGTTCGGGAACCAAAGCAGGATCTAAGCCTTTTTTTCTTGCTTTGGTTACTACGGCGTAGATGTCTTCAAGCTGTTTCTCTAAACTGTCTGCGTATTGCTTGTATTCCTTGCTCATGGGAATCGTCAAAAGGGTTCTCCTTAGTTTTAGAGGTTACAAAACAAGGTATTGAGTCTTTCTAGAACAAATAGGAATCGTCAAGGGTTATCTGGTTTTGATGTTACTTATCAATTCTTGAATCTTGTTTTTGCTTTTGTTTTCTTCTAAAACATTGCCAGTTACTATAATGCTGGCACCTGCATTGACGATTTCTTTTGCTTGTTTACCTGTTCGTATTCCACCACCCACAATTATGGGAAGGTTGGTTGCAGTTTTTACTGCTTTTATCAAAGTAACAGGCACAGGATTACCTACACCAGAACCTGCTTCTAGATACACAAAATGCATACCGAAATATTCGGCAGCAAGGGCATGAGCGGCTGCAAGTTCAGGTTTACTGTAAGGGAGGGGTGTGGCTTTTCCTACGATACTTACAGTTCCGCCTTCACCTACAGTTATGTATCCCATGGAAATGGGTTCTATACCGAATTTTTTGATTATTGGAGCCCCTAAAATTTGAGCACCAACAAGGAAATAGGGATCTGAAGAATTTAAAAGAGACATAAACCAGATAGCGTCTGCATATTTAGTTACTCCGTTATGGTTACCAGGGAACAAAATTATGGGTATTTCTACTGAATCTTTCAACGCTTTAGTAACATCATCTAAGTGAGGGTCAGTGATTGATGTTGATCCGCCTACCATTATTGCTGCTGTGTTGCAGGATTCTGCTTCTTTAGCCGTCCGAACTGCAGAGCATGGCGTGACTTTTTCTGGATCAATTAATGTAAGATGAATGGCGCCTTCTTTGTTAATTTTATTTAAGAGATATTGCTCTACCGTGCCAATCATGTTTGATCCCAGTTCTAGACAGAGGATCTTGAATAAAAAAGGTCTGTAAATTGACAGTATATATCAATTTCACTAAAAGCGGGTCTTGTGCCAAATTCTTCGGTTAATTCACAACCCGTACAGTGTACTTTGGCACGGACCCCACCAGGAAATATTTCGATAGTAATTGCTTGTTTACCACAAATGGGACAGAGAAAAACTGTAGGTAATTTCTTTTTTGGGATGTGAACAACTTTGCGTCTTCTTCTGCCCATTTTAAAGCCCCTTTAACACAAATTCATTAGTTATTATTAGCGAAATCGCTTGTTTCATTGTATAACGCAACATTGGCTTAAATATTTGTCCTAAAAACATAACTAAAAGCCCAAACCAAAACAAAAACTGCGTAAATCCAGGGAGTGAATTAGATCAAATAAGTAATGATGGAAAGAAAAAAAGCAATCAAGTTAAAAAAGGGAAATGTTAAAGAATCCACGTAAATATAGAAAATATGAATGTAAAACTATTATTAATCTATATTATTTTTAATTTACTATCAAATAATTACTTTTTTTAAAAAATATTCAATATATCTTTTTGTAGGATTTAGGACAAAAAATAACAATTAATGAGCGGGGGACAATAAAAATCGCTCTAACCACCTTAGAACTCAAAATAGATCAAACAAAAAATTACTTTGTTCCGAAATCAACAAAAAAATAAAACAAAAAAAGCAAACTGACCATTTTCCAAAGATTGAATGAAAAAATTGTGATGCCAAAGGAATCACAAAATCTTATCACATAAAATCACATCACAAATAAAAAACCCAAAAAACAGTGCTAAAATGAAAATAAAGTAATATTTGAGGTTTTTGGAAAAATGATTCGAACGTGATCTCACATGTGATTCTGTGATAATCACACGTGATGTAAATTTTTTCCAAGAATCACACATAATATTGAAGAAAAAAAGGAAAAAATATTAAAAAAATACCATAATAAATATAAAAAAAGGGTTTGCTCCCAATCACTAATTTAAAAAATAGCAAATCTATGCAATTTGATTAATTAAAATTTTAAAATGATAAATTTTTCAAGAAAAATCGAATTATAATCAGCCAACATGAGAAGGGGCAATTCAATTATTTTGCAAAAAGTATTTTTGTTTCAATGTTTGTTTGGTTGGAATGTTAAATTTATTGCAAAGCATCAAAGCCAAAAAGGCAGTTGTTTTAATAGTCAGGAAAGGTTTTTAGGACATGGCAGGTATACAAAAATGTATCCTTTAAAACAGGAGTTGTAAAAACTAATTTGAATGTAAAGGAAAGGGCTCAGAATTGGCTAAACTACTCTTTAAACGACCCTTTAGTCAAAATATTAGCAAAAAACAGCAATTTAACAAAAATACAATTAGAAACACTTTTGATTGATGTTTTAGCCGAAAATATAGCCGATAAGGGTCTAAAATATGATGAAAAGGCTAAGATTCGTATTTTAGCCGTAAGTAGAGGCGCGTTTAATAGGAGTTTGAGGCAGGCCAGACACAATGTTACGCAATCAATCTACACGATTTTGTTACTAGGATACCTGGGAGTTCTCGAAGAAATCAGCCTAGAACCATATTTGGAGGCTGCAAACAAATTAAAAGAGTATATCGACACTCAAAGAGAATTAATAAAAAAACGACCAGAAGAGGAACAAATTAAAACCATCAAAAGACTCCATGAAGAACTCAAAAGCAGTCTTGAAGAGCTGTCCAGTCCACGCAAAATATCAAAAAAGATGTGACATCACAAATCACAGTATTTTTTTCACAAAAAGTAATGAATATTTACGCCATGGTGACGGTAATTATTGGCACATTAAAATGTTTCGGGGAAGAAAAAACACAAAAAAATAAAGCTTATTTTAGGCTTATTTAGCAAAATAATTGACAAAATCAAAGCCTATTAAAAAAATTGATAAAACACAGGGATAAAAAAAGATTGGGGGATACAAACAGTCAATGGTTTTCGTGTGGTTGTAATGTGAGGTGTTTGTGACGTGTGATGTCACGTTTTAAGATTTGACGAAAAACTTAAGTTTATTTATATACTAGTGTGATATGTGATTAGTTATGCACATCACACGAAATCACACCCAAATCACACGTGAGGAGCGATTTTGATGATTTCAGATGTTTTTCTAATATTGACGTCTATTTTGTTGTTTGGGACGATTTCGGTGTTATTTCTGTATTACAAGCGCATAATAACCCTTCGACATGAGTATCATAACGCCAAAGGAATAGTAAGTGACATTGTGGTAAGCATAGATAATCAACTTATGAGGCAAAAAGAGGGCGTACTTTATGTGGCCCATAAAATCGAAAAGGTTGCAGTAGAAAATCAAGAAGTTGCAAAAAAAGTAGAAGAATATGAAGAAAAATTAATTAAAATCAGTAATCGGATAACTGATTTCCCTTCAGATTTTGAAGAAAAATTCTCAGGTCAAATTAACGAGATACGAAACGAATTTGAAGGAATAAAGGAAACTCAAGAAAAAGTTTTTGAAAAGCTTGTTGAAATTGAAAAAATCAAATATGAAAGACATGCACCAGATGTAAAAATCAAAGCAGCGATTCCAATAAAAAAAGAGAAAGCCCTGGAGCCGTTGACGGAAACAGAATTGATAGTTCTTGAAACAATAGGTAAAGAAGGCGAAAAAACTGCTCCAGAAATACAAAAAATGATTAGTCTGACGCGGGAGCATACTGCAAGGCTAATGAAAAAACTTTACAAAGATGGCTACCTAGAAAGAGACACCCATAGAATGCCGTACGTTTATAGACTAAAAGAAGAAATGGAAAAAATTCTCAAAAGAAGGGAAATTAATCCGTCTTAGTTTCCGCTTTACCAGTGAGGGACACTCCAGCGGCTTTGAGGCGCTTTAGGTTTTCATTCATTTCAGAAAGGGTCTTTGAATCGGGCAAATTATAGTCTGCAGTTCCTTTTTGTCTAAGGTAAGTCGGATAATGAATCACTTTAACTGGAACAGCAAAGCGAATCTGTGGCTCTGAAATAATCAAGGCTTCCCCGATGTCAAGCATCTTGATCTCAGTGTCACTGTATTCCATGTAAGGAGTGTTTTGGGTAAGATAGTCTCGGTCCCGTTTAAGCTCAGTTTTCATGATAACTTTGGTCCACAACTCTGCAAACACGTCACGATTAATTTTTGAGGGTCTAGGCGTTACTGCGTTTAAACCAACCCGGTATTTGCGGTAAGTAAGGGCGATGTCTGAAAAGATTGTTTTTCGTATTTCTGGGTCCAAAAACTCGTGAGCTTCCTCCAAAGTTATCAACAAAGTTGGAAGTTTTTTCCAATCTTCAAAATTGTTTTCCCACAAACGTTTGTAATGTTGGGCAACAAATGTTGCAGTAAGACAAGTCACATTGCGTTGTTCTTCGGAGGTCAAACCGGAAATGTCAACAAGACAAGTAACGCCTTTGCTTATGTTTTGTACAACATCTTCTATGAAGTTGTAATCTGAAACTGGAAACAAGTGTGGCGGCAAATCAGAAAGACGGCTCATCAGAGCAATAATCACAACCTTTTGTTGGTGGTTAATAATACGTCCAACCCCAGAGTGACCTTCTTGGCGGTATGCTTCAAGGGATTCTTCAATCCAGCATTTGCCTAAACTCTCATACAATCGTCGGGCAATCCTGATTTGTGGTCGACCAATATCGGGGAACAAAGTCCACAACCGCCCAGGAGTAAGGCTGCGCAAACCAATGGACAATTTGCCATCTCGGGCAGAATAGTAACTAACCCTGCTATGAAAGAGGGGATGGTCCCCGAGACCGCTTTCTTCTCCGAAGTCTTTGCCAGAAAGGAGTTGACCGGCAAAATCAAAAATTAGGCCAACTGTTGTTGGGTCATCAATTATTCGAGCGTTCAAAATAAGTTCGGTGTTAGTTTTTCCAGAGCCGGTCATCCCAAACATGCCCATCATTTTAGGAATTGCTTTAGCGTTTATTCCCACTACACCTAGCACTTCTTCGCCAGAACGCAATCTTCCTATCTCTAGATCTCCAGAAAGCTGCAAAATTAAATAGTCTTGCTCATTAATTGTGTAAACATGATCCATATAGTTTGGGTTAAAAGTCGGAGATCTTATTCTGCCAGAATTATTTTCTAGTAACAAAACAGCGTCAACATGTCTATAGCTGGAGTAGGGTCCAAAAGATTCTTTGCCTTCTGCTTCTCGAAGTTGTTCATTTGTTTTCAGGGTAGAAGAGCTTCCAGCATCAACTATTCGAGCATAAAAATTTCGGTTTTCAGAGTTTATTCGTACGATTTGGCCAAAGGAAAGTGTTATTCCTTGATTCAGGAAAAAAGAAACCGTGTCGCCTTTTACTTCTCGAACAAAGCCTACGGGTTCAAATTCTATCAAAGCTTTCATCTCCTTCAAATAGGTTTGTTATTCCATGAATTTTGTCAGCAAAACTACAGGATAATTCTTCTACACGAAGAGTCTCTAAGATGCCAGCAGTCTCTAACTCTTTTTCGATTAAATCATAATATTGTAAAAGTTTAGAGGCTGATGCTCCAGAGAATTCGTGGGCAAGCCAAAGGGTAACAGGGTATCCTAAACACCTTGGGTCTTCAGAAAGGGAAGTTAATGGAGAGAGCAGTTCAGTTACGTTTTGAGATGTTGAATCCATTATGTCGCAACGAAATATGTGTTTACTATCTTCACATAGCTTCACAAGGGAAACGTCCCCATAAAGGTGTTTTTCCATGTTTGCCTCTTTGACTGGATGGTATACCCAAAGGGAATAAGGGGTAAGCACACTTGTTGAAGCCATAAAATCGCGTCCTTTTTCGTCACAAAGCATAGGAGACTGTTTACTTATGGCAAGAAGATTAATCTTTTTACGAAGAGCCTCTTCGTAAAGGGAAGTGTGGAAACCTCGTTTTCCTCCAAAAAAACTGGCTCCATCCAACAGAATATAATCCCCTGCACCTAACTCGCGAAGAGTATCCTCACCAGAGCTTCCCGGAGTAGCCTCTTCGTGAATAAGTTTTAAGGCCATTTCGCTTTCAATTTGGAGTCGATTATCAATCAAAAAGTTTGAACGGTAACGGCGGTCTCCCACTGCACAAACGATGCTTTCTTCATAATCCCATGTTACTTTACGGTTTTCTACCGAAGCGTAAGCGACTCGCATCAGGTAAATTCCCCAGTTGTGGGCTCGTTTTAATGTTCGAGTGGAACAATCCACAGCAAAAAATCGGGAATTACAGTTTTTAATTTTTTGTAAGGGTTTAATTTTGGCTATGTCAGGTTTAGAAATAATCAAAGGTTGAGGTTTAACATCACTAAAACCTATTTGTCGACCTTTGTCAACATACAATTTAAGCTTAGTTTTTAGTTCAGTCAAATTTTTCTGAATTTTACTCATATATGAGTGATCTCCTCAAACAAGAAAGCTTTACAGGCAGTTTATTAAATCAATTATTCTTTAAGAAAAGAAGTTTATTATCTTTCTTGAATTTGAGTGGACAGTGCAGTCATAATTCTGTAACGCATTTGATTAGATGAGCCTTTTTTGAGGAAATATCCCCGATCAGTTAATCTAGACAAGTAAGTTGAAGCAGTGCTAAGGCTGATTGGTTCGTTATACTGTTTCTCGAATGCATCACGCATATCCTTGGAGGAGAACCATCCTACAGAAAAGTTTTTTTCAGCAACTAATCGCACTTTGTCTATCTTGGATATTTCAGTTGCTGCAAGAGTTTGTTCAGAATTTGTTGCTGGTGATCCTCCTAATAGCTCAACCAAATCAAGTACACGAAGAGCCTTATCCCGAGTAATTTGACCTTCAAAGGTAACAGTATAACGGTCACCGTTATTGAAGACTTCTACTCGCATTTTTTTGGTTGGCATATTTTACACCAATTAGTATTCACTTACTACTAGTTCACTAGTTATAGGTATTACGGTATATAGTGTTTAGTAAAAAAGCTCAAAAATTAGTTTAAAATGAAAATTAAAGAATTTTTGCAAATATTTTACTTCACAGACTTCACAAAGAGTTCCAAACGTAAAAATAAAACAAAGAATTAATCAATTCTAATTCTCCAGTAGAAACAAAGGGGTTGACTAATTGCTGTGAAAGAGCTTGAATCGAAGTTATTTAGCAAAAAGAAAGTCTATTAAAGAATTAAAGTTGATTTTTATTCACAAATTTTCACATTGATGTAAACACATGTGTTAACAGGTTAACTAGTAAGACTCTTCGTGGAATAATATTTTGTGTGTTACAAAAAATTCTAGACAAAGACACTGACCCCTTAGTTTCCATTGTAACAAAAAAATAATTCTACGTTTTAAAAAAGTTGTAAACATAAAATAATGTAGAATTAACTCTAATTTTTTTTATAAATAAAATTATATATTAATTCTGAGTATAGCACCAATGAGATTCTTTTTTAATATAATATTATCTTCGTAATTATTGATTCTTTTTAGTTTTACACCAAGAATTCACCTTAATTTTTCCACCCGAAATTAAGGGGTCCGAGTGTCACTAAAAGATTTTTTATATCTAATATTAACTTAAAATCAGGATTATCCCAAAACTTTAGTCCCCCTTTAGGATTTTGTGGTTTTTGTTTACTTTTTTTTACGACACATTTTATCTACTGGAAAACCTATCGAGGCAATAATTCTATTACTTGTTAGAGGAGTTTACAACACTGCCTAAAATTGATACTCTTGAAGACGTTTTCGACCGTTTTCTGAGTAATACCAACATTTTTAACGACCGAGAAGTATTACGTCATGATTATATCCCAGATAAACTCCCCCATCGTGATACACAAATCCAATGCTTAGGTGGTATCGTAGCCCCTGTATTACGCAGTTCTCCCTGTTCTAATGTGTTTATTTATGGAAAAACTGGAACAGGAAAAACAGCGGTAACAAAATTTGTTTTAAATAAACTCGCTTTTAAAGCACAACAACTAAAAAGACCTATTGAAGTCTGCTACGTTAATTGCCGTTTAGCAGGCACGGAATATCGAGTTCTTTCAAGCCTCTGTGACGCTTTAGATGTCAAAGTTCCTTTTACTGGGATTGCTGTTGGAGAAGTGTTTGATCGCTTCAAAAAAGGGCTCGATAAGCAACGAAAAATTTTCATTGTGGTCCTTGACGAAATTGACGCCCTGATTAAAACCCGTGGCGATACCCTTCTTTATGAATTAACTCGTGTTAATGAGACTCTTCGTCATGGTCGAACATCAATAATTGGAATTTCAAACGACTTACGCTTCAAAGAATTTTTGGATCCCCGTGTATTAAGCTCATTAAGTGAAGAAGAAATCGTTTTCCGACCTTATGATGCAGCTGAACTTCAAGACATTCTATGGAGACGGGCAAAAATCGCTTTTTCTGATGGTGCCCTGACCGATAGTGCCGTGGCCTTGTGTGCTGCATTAGCTGCAGCAGAACATGGGGACGCTCGTAGAGCCCTGGATCTTTTGCGGGTTGCTGGGGAATTATCAGAACGAGAAGGCACAGATTCAGTTACTGAAAAACATGTCCGAGAAGCAGAAAAACGTGTAGAACACGACCGCATCGTGGAGGCTTTAGAAAATCTTCCTGTGCATTCAAAGTTAGTATTGTGTAGTGTATATTTGTTGGGTAAAACTAAAATGAGTTACACAATTACTGGAGATATTTATGAAATATATTCTGAACTATGTGACCAATATGGGCTTTCACCTCTTACTCAAAGACGTGTAAGTGGATTAATCAGTGAATTGGACATGATTGGTCTGTTAAATGCTCGTGTCGTTAGTATGGGTCGACATGGGCGCACAAAAAAAATCCGTTTGGGGATTGGTCGCACTCTTGTAAGAAATGTATTCATGAATAATGACAGATTTCATGATCTGTTAAGTTATGTTCCAACCTGTTTCGGAGCCCACTAAAATAAAAATTTTTGTTTTCAAATGGTTTGCTTACCAGGGTTCAGTAAAATCTATTGTTGAAATAGTAGATTTTTGCAAGTTTACTATTGGAACTATTCCTGGAGTTGGAACAAGTCCCATTTTTTGTTGAAAATCTGTTTGTTCTTGCCATGCACCTGAGTTTACAATTAAAGTTCCTCGATATCTATTGCATTTGAGAATGTGAACATGTCCAGCATGAAAGATGTCTGGGGGTCTTTCGATAACCATGAAATCCCTTTTTTCTGGAGCTATTGGGGTTCTTTCTCCGTAAATTGGCGCGAGATGTCTAGCTTTAAGTAACAGTTTCATTGATTTGTCTGGGGTGTCAAAACTGACGTTTGGAGCAAAAGCCGCAATATCATCTAAACTTCTTCCGTGAAATGCAAGCACCTCTACTCCATGAAGGCTTATTGTTGAAGGATTCCCAAGGGAATAAATTTCTCGAGCTTCCTGCAGGGGTTCGATGTAATCTTTAGGTAACGCAGGTTGTGGTAATGCTTTTCTGGAGGCATCATGGTTTCCTGGAATAACAAAAATTTTTATGTAATCAGGAACCTGCTCCAAAAGTTTGGCTGCATGACTGTATTGTTCATAAATATCTGAAATAGTTAACTCGTCTAGCTGGTCTGGATATATGCCAATTCCATCTACAATATCTCCTGCAATAACCAAATACTTAATATGACCTGCAAATTCCCGTAGTTTATCATTGCCTTTTTCTCCTTTTAACCAAAGCAAAAATTGATTAAACTCTTTTTCCATAAACTTGTTACTTCCAACATGAATATCTGACAATAACGCCGCATAAACTGGAATATCTGCTCTATGAGGAGTTTTTTGTGGCATTTCTGGCAAAATGAAATCTTTGGCAATAATTAAGTCATTGTTTCCTTTTACGGCATTTACACAAACTACTTGATCTAGAATCAGGGATCTTGCTTTTTCAATAATTTCTTTTTCCAAATTAGGGGACACAAGAACCGTGGCATTTGCTTCTAGGTCCTCCATTCTCACGAAGAGCTTATCCTTTACTTCAATTTTTTCTGTAACCATTCCAATAATGTTAACTTTTGACTTCATTGGCGCCTTTAAAGCAACAGAAATAGGAACAGCATTCTTCACATCCATTCTTTTTCTCAGAACTTTTTTTAACCGTTCGAAACGGTCCTGAAAATATTGCATGTATTCTTTGATTGTTCCTGTGGTACAGCTGCTTTTGGTTGGGTCCAGTAAAACTTTAACATCTTCATCCACATCTTTGGCGTATGCTCTAAAGGTTTTTCTTGATTGAATACTAATTGAACCTGAATCAGGTTCAACTAAATCCCTTTTTCCAATACACGGTTCTAATTTAATGTCTTCTAGATAACTTCGATCGATAAACAGAGGTTTTTGTGATGAATTTCTGATTTTTTTGATAACTTCTTCCATGAGATAAAGGGGATCTTCTGTTTTTGCAATATTATCTAAGAATTCGAAAGCCTCTTTATCTAACTGGAATCCTGAAGATATCGTGAACGAAACAGCTTGCTGTAGCTTGTTAGATTCACTCATAATTTCTTGTGTCGTTTATATCCCTCTGTTGAAACGGTATTATACACCAAGTATCCTATTAACTCTGTTCTTAAATTTGAACAAAACGTTTTTGAAATTACTATTTTTTAGTCAACTTTTGTTGATCCTCCTCCTGAAATAGGTATTCATATTCTTTCTACTGCCTCTATGATTCGTTAAATTTACAATGACGGTCTAAACATTCTGCGATCTTGTAATTCCAAAACGGTCCTGATATATTTAATTGTCAGATTGCCTTCTAGTTTTTATGGTAAGCGTGTGGCAAATGGAACAAAAGAACCTAATTGAAAAAATAAACCGGCTAAAAAAACAGAAAAATGCAGTAATTTTAGCTCACGTTTATCAGCGACCCGAAATTTACGAAGTTGCAGATTTCATTGGTGACTCTTACGGACTAAGCAAACAAGCAACAAAAACTGACGCAGAAATCATAGTTTTCTGTGGTGTTGATTTCATGGCTGAATCTGCTTACATTTTAAATCCCACAAAAATAGTTTTAATTCCAACAAAACTAGCTAATTGTCCAATGGCTGCAATGGTTGACGTTGATGGTTTACGGGAATTAAAGGCTAAACATCCTGATGCTTCTGTTGTGAGTTATGTCAATACAACTGCTGAAGTTAAAGCAGAATCAGATATTTGCTGCACCAGCGCAAACGCCGTTAACGTGGTTAATTCTTTGGCTGGAAAAAAAGTAATTTTTGTTCCCGATTCTAACTTGGCAAATTATGTGATGCGCAACACTGACAAACAAATTATCCCTTGGAATGGCTGGTGTTATGTTCATAACAAATTCTCCCCCGCGGGAATTTTCCACGCTAAAGTTAAACATGTGGATGCAAAAGTTTTGGTTCACCCAGAATGTGTTCCAGAAGTTGTGAATTTAGCTGACGAAGTTTTTAGCACAACTGGAATGATTAACTACGTAAAAGGCAGTTCAGATACTGTTTTCATTATTGCTACTGAAATTGGTGTGGTTGAACGGCTACGGCAAATATTTCCAGAAAAAACGTTTTATCAAGCTCCTCCTGGGGGAACTTGTTTGCAAATGAAAAAAACTACTTTGGAGCTTGTTTTAGCTTCCATCGAAAAGGAGCAGTTTAAAGTCGTAATTCCAGAAAATATAAGGGTCAGGGCCAAGAAGGCTTTGGATAGAATGTTGAATGTGGCTTGATGTTTTGGACAGGCAAAATCTTGTTGAACTCGCCTACCAGAAAGGAAATAAACTAACCTTAAGCAACGAGAAATATCTTAGTTGGTTAACCGGTTTTTTTAATCGAGAATACAATGACGACGTGTACACAGGAGATATTACTAGTAACGCAATTTTAACAAAAAATAAACTGACGACTGGTTTTTTGTACACAAAATCAGTTGGAGTTATTGCAGGTCTTGCAGAAACATGTTGGTTTCTAAAAAAAAATGGTCTTGAAGTTAAAGCTCATGTAAACGATGGACGAAAAGTGAATAAAGGCGATTTGGTCTTAACTCTTCAAGGTGGGAAAAAAGACATTCTATCAACCGAACGAATATGTTTGAACGTTTTACAAAGAATGTCCGGAATCGCCACAGAGACTAAACATTTAGTTGATTCCCTCAAAAAATATCAAACCAAAATTGCTGCAACGCGAAAGACCCTTTTGCGTTATCTTGACAAGAAAGCAGTTTTCTTGGGTGGCGGTTTAACTCATCGTTTTGGTCTTTGGGATGCCATTTTAATCAAGGATAATCATTTGGAGGCCTTGAAAAACGAAGGAATAACTGCTTACATTGAAACTGCATTAACTAGAGCATCAAAATTTTTAGATAATATCGATTTTGTTGAAATTGAAGTTACATCTCACGAAGAGGCTCTAACTGCTGCTCAAACTTTTGATGTATTAAAAATGAAAAAACCTTGTGTTATTATGCTTGACAACATGAATCCTACATTAATCCAAGAAACTATGGAGACTCTTCGTGAAAGCAACCTTTACGACAATCTATTATTGGAAGCTTCAGGTGACATAACTCCTAAAAATGTGCACGAATACGCTAAAACTGGGGTTGATGTAGTGTCCATGGGGTATCTGACTCATTCCGTGAAAGCCTTAGACCTGAGTTTGGAGATGACCCTTTGAAAACTGATTTTTTAGTTGTCGGCAGCGGTATTGCTGGATTAAATTTTGCCCTTAAAGTTGCTAAATATGGGGAAGTAACCCTTGTAACAAAAAAAGAAATTATGGAATCCAATACCAACCTTGCTCAGGGTGGAATTGCTGCTGTAACCCGAAAAGACGACTCTATTCAGTCTCATATCGACGACACTTTGACTGTTGGTTCTGGATTGTCAAACAAACGAATGGTAAAAATCCTTGCTGAACATGGTCCTGAAGCTATACAAAACCTTCTTTCTTTTGGGGTAAATTTTGACACAGAAGATGATATCCTTCATTCAACTACAGAAGGGGGTCATAGCATTGCCCGGGTTCTTCATTCTGGGGATACTACCGGAAAAGAAATTGAGCAAAAAATGACGGAAAATGTTCGGGAACACAAGGACATTCAAGTTTTTGAAAACTGTTACGCCGTTGATCTTCTAATAAAAGACGGTAAATGCCTCGGAGCAAAAATGCTAGACATTCCTAACCGTTGTATCTTTGATATTTTTGCTCGGGTAACAGTATTAGCAACTGGGGGCGTGGGTTATCTTTACTTGAACACTTCAAACCCTGAAATTGCAACTGGAGACGGCATAGCAATTGCATTCAGAGCTGGAGCTATTGTTGAGGATATGGAGTTTGTGCAGTTTCATCCAACGACTTTAAACAAGCTTGGCGCCCCTCATTTTTTGATTTCCGAGTCTCTTCGTGGTGAAGGGGCAATTTTAGTAAACCAGGATGGTAGACGTTTCATGTTAGAACATGACCCCATGGGCGATCTGGCTCCTCGAGATATTATTGCTCGGACAATTTTTAATGAACTCAAAACTGGACCTGTCTATTTGGATTTTCGTCACAAAGGTGAAGAATTTATTTTAGATCGTTTTCCCATGATTTACAATGAGTGCTTGAAGTATGATCTTGACATTACTAAAGATTTAATTCCTGTTTCTCCTGCCGCTCATTATCTTTGTGGAGGAATTAAAACAAACGAGTATGGTGAAACTTCTGTTGGTAATCTTTTAACATTTGGAGAATGCACCTGCACTGGAGTTCACGGTGCTAACAGGCTTGCTAGCAATTCTTTGTTAGAGTCTGTGGTTTTTTCTACTTTGGGGGCAAAAAAAGCCAAAAATTATTTGAAAAATTCGATTTACACATCAACTCAGAACACTGTAAGTTTCGCAAACATCGACACTCCAGAACTAACTTACCTCAAAGCTGATTTACGAAAATCTATGTGGGATTACATCGGGATTATTCGTAATGAAGAAAATATCATTTTGATGCTTAGAAAACTGGATCGTTTACGTTCAAGATTAAATTCTATTGGTGGGGTTGGAGTAAACACGCGGTTTCTTAAGTTGCTTAACATGGTAACTGTAGCCAATCTCATTGCAACTGCTGCTTATGCCCGAACTGAAAGTCGTGGAACCCATTACCGAGAAGATTTTCCAAACACTGATGACAAGAATTGGTTGAAGCATATTTGTCTTCAAAAACAAAATGCAAAGATACAAACCTTTTTTGGGTAATTATTTGATTAGCAAGACTTTGGGCGAAAGCGCTTTAAATCTGTAAAAAGCTCTACTTTTTTGTGCCGGGGTGACAGAGCGGTAATGTGCCGGTCTCGAAATGACGCACTTTGTGTCAGAAGAAAACCGGTGGTGCTTGGCGCCACATGGGTTCAAATCCCATCCCCGGCGCCATTCTTCTTTGTTTTTCTTAACCGTGATTTTTTCTGTGGTTTTCGTTTAAGTTCAGTTCCACATACTTCACAAGAATTAAATTCATAGTCAGACGGATATTTGTGGTAACATGCTGGGCAATATAAAATCCATTTGAACCTCTTTTTTATTCCAAAGGTCATTAATGATGTGAACTCTACTTCAATTTTGTTTGCGACATTTTGCATTGAGTAATCGTCTGTTATAACTAAGGGTGTTGCCCCTTCAGATTTTAGTTCTAAAGCCAATGCCAAAACCTGCATGTCTGCCTTGGAAAGGTAACGCATGTCCCCCAAATTTTTGGAGGCTTCTCGAACTTCTTGAGAAAACATTTCTTTGGGTTGCAAAATTATGATTTTTCCGTTTTCAATTGCTGTGTGGAAACGCACCCAAATCATTGATTCTTGGTTCAATTCGTTTTTGACTTCATCAACTGTGTATTGTTTTTCTGGAAATGAAAGCGGGTCAAATCCACCGATAAATGCGGAAGTGTCAAGAACTAGGGTTTTGTGTTTCAATATTTTATGCCTCTAATCGGAGTTTTGTTTCTTTTTTAGGATTTTTTTCCGTATTATAAGGAGTTGTATGATTTATTTTACGTTACTGGAGTTTTTCTTTTGTTTTTTGAGGCGATAGATTATTAACGAAGAAATGCGTGAAATTCTTCTAGCAGGAGAACAATTACCATGAGCGTACCTAAGGATGTTGGCGAACTAAAAGTTGGTAGTTACATAATCATTGATGATGAACCCTGTAAAATTGTGAGTTACAGCAAATCCAAACCTGGAAAACATGGGGCTGCAAAGGCTCGAATCGTAGCAATAGGCGTATTTAACGAAGCAAAAAAAACAATCGTAAAACCTGTAAGTGCACAGGTTGATGTTCCAATTATCGATAAAAGCACTGGGCAAGTTATTGCTCTTTTGCCTTCTGCTGTTCAGTTAATGAACTTGGAATCCTACGAAATGACTGAATCACCCTACCCCGAAGAGGAAGAAATCAAATCTAAACTCGAATCTGGCGTTGAAGTAGAATACTGGCACATTCTAGGTCGAACTAGAATAACCCGAATAAAAGGCTAAACAATCCTTTTAAATCCTTTTTTGTGTAATGTAACTACCTTTTTTAGTTCTTAATTGCACTTTTAGCACTTGTACTTGTGGCTGATAACTTTGAAGCGTGTAAAACACATTCAACTTGATAACACTCAAACAGTTGGTAGCCTAGTTTCCAAAATGAATGAATGCGGAGTCCTCGGGGGAGGAAACATTGGTAAAGCAACAGAAATTGTAACCGAAATGTTTGCAGACAAAGACTACACTGTATTTTTGACCTTAGCTGGGGCTTTGGTTCCGGGTGGAATGCGCCAAATAATTAGGGATTTGATAGATCAAGGCTATGTTCACGCCGTTGTTACTACTGGCGCTAACATGGTACATGATATGGTTGAATCTATTGGGCACCATCACTGGATCGGAACTTTTCTTGCTGAAGACACTGAATTAATGGAACAAGACATCGGCAGAATCGGCGACATCTATATTGAACAAGACGCCTTCAAAGGGTTAGAAGAATGGATTACCAAAATTTTAGCAAAAATTCCTGAGAAAACTCGAGAAAATATATCCACAAACGAACTTCTTTATGAACTTGGAATAAATATTTCTGACCCAAACTCGATACTTGCAACTGCTGCAAAGAAGGGGGTTCCTATTATCAGTCCTGGATTGGTCGACTCTATTGCTGGTTTTCATCTGTGGATGTATGGTCAAGATAACACCTTGAGACTTAACCCTCTTCGTGACACTCACAAAATAGTTGACATTGTTTACGACGCCAAAAAAGTAGGAATGATAATCCTCGGCGGTGGCTGGCCCAAACATTATGCTTTGTTTGCTAACACTTTCCGAGAAGGCGTAGACCGTGCCATTCAGATTACTATGGATCGCCCTGAACCTGGGGGTCTAAGTGGAGCCACCCTAAAAGAGGCAATCAGTTGGGGAAAAGTAAAACCTGAAGGCAAAGAAGTAACCGTTATCTGCGATGCAACTATCGCTTTTCCTTTAATTGTTGCTGCAGCGTTGGAATCTGTAACAAAAAATAAATCGTAAATGGGCTTTTCTGTTAAACACAACATTTTGTTATTCTAGTTCTTGCCTGTTTTTTCTTGGGAACCGTACTTCTAGTATTCCGTCTTCACAGTTAATTTGCATTTTGTCTGCGTCAATGTCTACTTGCAGATGACCTTGACAATGCAAAAACGAGAACTCCCCTTGTCTATGGCATATGCCTAAATCGTTGAAGTTTACTTTTTTCTTCATTTTTGCTATTATTTCGATATGTTTTTCGTTTATGGCTGTTACTTTCACTGTTTCTGGTGCAACGTTTGGAAGATCTGCGGTAACAATAACTTCCCTTGGAGTAATGAAAACGTTTGATAAGGCATGTAGACAACAAGTTTCTGTGTTCCAGCTAGGACCTTCAGGAAACGCTGCTGCCATAACTTCTTGTGCTAATTCTTCAATTTTTTGCAAGTATTCTTCCATTTCTTCAAAGCTTGAACCTTTTTTTCTTCTTTCCACCGTTGATTTCTCCTAGACGTATAGTGGCATATCATATTCCTGAGATTTTTGCATGCGTTTCATTTCTTGTTGGGTACGTTTCATTATGTCCCTTGTTTTGAGCCTAATTTCTTCTCCCTTCTCCATAAGTTTAGTAACATCAACAGTAACATCCGAAATTTTTGCTAGCTCTTTAAGTACAATAGCTGCTGCTTGGGGGTCCGGATAATTATAAAAGGACTGAGCCAAAAGCGCGATAGATTGCATTTTCTTTTCCACACTATATCTCATACTTAGAGCTTGGGGACCAACAATATAGCCTTCATTCATGACTTTTAATCCCTGTTTTGTTATTTTGTTAAGGAGTTTCTGGTTTGAAGCTGCTCCAAAAACTTCAGGGGTATTGATGGTTTGCCGGTTTTCTGTTGGGATTCCACCCATTGAAATTATTTGCTTAACTTTCTTGGTTTGTGCCCAATCTACTAATTCTTGCATTATAGTATACACTGCCGGAGCTGGAACCGCAAGCTCTGAAATAACTGCAATCAGTTTATTATTTCCATAGATTCGTAATGGGGCATGGGGCAAGCCATTATGTAAAACAACTACCGGAGGAAGCAAATCCGATTCCATGTATGCAATTTCTTCTAACTTAAGTTCAGTAATCAAATACGATGTTGCAATAAGTCCCACCAACCCCACATCAGGAAGACCAATTAACATTTTAGCCTCAGACGGAATGGGGGCTTTCTCTACGATTGTAACCGATTCTTGCAAAAGATTTCCCCATTTAGATAACATCTCATGGATAGTTTAAAACTTTTCATAATCTTGAGATAAACTTCTGTTCTGCATCTGTGTATTTTTCTTACACAACTCAATGCAAAAAAGAATAAAAAAATAAATCACCACGCCCTTTACATGATTAACCTTTGTCAGGTGTTAACAATGAAATCTATTGTTTTATATTCTACAAAAACTGGCAACACCAAAAAAATTGCAGAAGCAATAGCATCAGAAACAAACTCTGATATCCTTCAAATTACAAACCCTGACCCCATGCCAAATATTAATTTAACTAATTATGACTTAATCTTTGTTGGGACTGGCATCCGGGCTGGAAACCCATTCCCCGAGCTGGTTTCTTACTTGAACACCCTTAATTTACCCGACTCTAAACTCTTCGCAATTTTCTTAACTTGGGGCGGCACTGGGAAAACCGACGAAACTGTTAGTGACAAGGTACGAACAATCTTAGAACAAAAAAACCAAATCGTAATCGACGGATTCTTTAGCAGCTACGGCAAGTGGAATATGAGAAGAAGCAGCCGCCCAGACAACAACGACCTAACAGCAGCAAAAACATGGGCACAAAAAACAATTAACAGCATTTCAGCATAAACTGTTGTTTTTAACACGTTGGTATAGCATATATGTATTCTATTAGCAGTAAATGTTGAAGAGCAACTTTTTCTAAAATTTTCTGCTGTACCTATTAGTTGTCTACTTTTTACATGTACGTTAACATGTTTTGTTACGTCTGTTGTTGAATCTCTTTCTGAGATAAACTAAATACCTATAAACGGCAACTCCTGTTTTTTATCTTGGGAATTAATCAATGGTTCTGGACCGTCTAGGCTCTTCGTTAAATGACGCTTTAAAGAAAGTATTCAAAGCGCCAGTCATGGACGAAAAAACAGTAAAAGAACTTGTTCGTGACATACAACGAGCCCTGCTTCAAGCAGATGTTAATGTCAAACTGGTTTTGGAAGTCTCGAAAAACATCGAAGAACGCGCCCTAAAAGAAAAAGTCCCCCCGGGCGTTTCCAGACGCGAACACGTAGTAAAAGTAGTCTATGAAGAGTTAACCCGATTCTTAGGAGAAAAATCAGCCACCCTAAAAATTGAACCTGGAAAACAAAAAGTCCTCATGATGGTAGGAATCCAAGGCTCTGGAAAAACGACCGCAACTGGAAAACTCGCAAAATATTTCCAAAAACGAGGACTAAAAACTGCTCTAGTTTGTACCGACACCTATAGACCAGGAGCTTACGAACAACTCAAACAGTTAGCCGGCAGAATAAATGTCCCAGTATATGGTGAACCTCATGAAAAAAAGTCTGAAAAAATTGCCATGAGGGGTCTGAAACAATTCAAAGACTATGACTTGGTTATAATCGACACTGCTGGTCGACATAAAGAAGAAAAAGGTTTAATTGACGAAATGAAACGTCTAGAAAAGGTCATCAAACCCGACGAAGCGATCTTGGTTATTGACGGAACCATAGGACAACAAGCGGCGCTACAAGCCAAAGCCCTTCATGACGCGACGCCTATCGGTTCAATTATTGTTTCCAAACTTGATGGTTCTGCAAGGGGGGGCGGTGCTCTTTCAGCGGTTGCTGCTATTGGTGCACCAATAAAATTTATCAGTTCCGGAGAAAAACTTGAGGACATTGAAGCCTTCATTCCTTCTCGGTTCGTAGGGCGATTACTAGGGATGGGTGACCTTCAAAGCCTTGTTGACAAGGTTCGAGACGCAGAAGTAAAAGTGCCCGAAAAAAAAGCCCGCGCCTTTATGAGCGGAAAATTCACTTTAACCGACATGTATGAACAGTTTGAATCGATGAAAAAAGTCGGTCCCCTAAAGGGACTACTTAAGATGATTCCTGGAATGAGTTACAACATTCCTGATGATCAAATGAACCTAGCTGAAGACGCTTTGAAAAAATGGCGCGTAATCATCCAATCTATGACCCTCAAGGAACGAGAAAAACCCAAAATTCTTTCATCTTCTCGAATCCGTAGGGTTGCCCGTGGGTCAGGCACTACAGAAAAAGACGTTAAACAACTACTAACCCAATACAATCAAATGAAAAAGATGATGAAGAGTTTCAGACGAAAACGATTGCCCAACTTTTTCGGGGGAAAAGGTTTACCCACAGGGTAGAACAGAATCTGCGTACATAATTTGATTATTTACATAAAATTGAGGAATATTCGTGGAATTACTTGAAAAAGCCCAGCGCCTTCTGGAAGCACAACCTTTGTGTGACCACTGTTTAGGCAGACAATTTGCCCTTCTTGGTTATGGTTTAGACGACAGCGAACGAGGAGAAGCCCTAAAACTTATGTTAACCATGAAAAATCACCAGTTAGCTCTTGCTGGCAAAAAAGAAGGATTTTCAACTCTTAGACTTTTGGTTTCTCGTGGATCTTTTGAGATGGCTGCTGAATTATTGAAAAAAATGAGAAAACGAGCCAAAAAAAAGGAACCATGTTATCTTTGCCAAGGCTTGTTTGAAAGTAGCAATATTCTAGTTGAAAACGCTTTGGAAGCCCTCAAAGCTTACGAATACAATACCTTTCTTGTTGGTGTCGAATTGCCAAACATAATTGAAGAAAGAGAAGACGAGTTCAAAGCGCTACATGATGTGGCTTATGGCGAAAGTATGCGAAATGAATTCAGTCGCCACATTGGCAAAAAACTTTCAAAAGTCACACAAAAACTTGCAGAATTCAAAAAACCTGATGTTGTAGTTCTCGTAAGACCTTTCACCGGAGAAGTTATCATACAATCAAATCCCCTGTATGTTAAAGGATCATACAAAAAACTTGTCCGAGATATTCCGCAATCTAAATGGTTCTGTCGACAATGCCACGGCGAAGGCTGCAAAAACTGTAAGGGAACCGGAAAAATGTACTCCGAATCTGTTGAAGAAATAATTGCGGCACCTCTTTTAAAAAAAACTGAAGGCGATGCCGTAGCTTTTCATGCAGCTGGACGAGAAGATGTAGATGCCCGAATGCTTGGAATGGGGCGACCTTTTATCATGGAAATTAAACGTCCACAAAAACGGTTCATTAATCTAAAAGAACTGGAAAAAATAATCAACGAACACGGGGAAGGAAAAGTTGAAATTTTGAACCTTGTTTCTGCAACTAAAGCAGATATTAAACGCTTAAAGAAAGGTGAAGGTTCAACAAAAGTTTACAAAGTTTTTATTGATTTTGACCGTGATGTTTCTGACGAAGAATTGTTGTCTGTAACTGAAAAATTGTCAAAATCTGTTGTTCAACAGCGAACTCCGTTACGTGTTTTGCATCGAAGAGCAGACCTAGTTCGGGAAAAGTACATATATGAGGCGTATCTAAAGAGGTTGGCGCCTAACCGCGCAGAGATGAAAATACGTTGCCAAGGAGGGCTTTATATTAAAGAGTTGGTAAGTGGCGATGAAGGGCGAACCGTCCCTAGCGTAGCCTCTATTATCAATGCACAAGCCAAGCCTGTTGACTTAGACGTTTTGAATGTTATTATGGAGGAATCATAGTTGGGAAGAAAAGCGAAAGGTTACCGAAGGAGAACCCGTTACCTCTTGAAGAGAAAGCCTAGAGACCGGGGAAAAACAGGACTCAGTAAGGTACTACGTGAATACGAACCTACTGAAAAAGTTGTAATCAAATTAGACCCTAGTGTACATAAGGGTATGCCGCACAGAAGATTCCATGGTCGAATCGGTGTTATTGCTGAAAAACGTGGAAGAGCCTACGTAATTAACGTCTCTCAAGGAAAAGCAATTAAAGAAATTACTGTTAGGCCAGAACACATTACGCCTCATAAGGGGGCATAACAATGGTACGAAAGGCTCTCAAGGAACAGACAGTTACTGTTCCACAAGTAAAGGAAGCATTAGAATCCATCGGTGAAGAACGACTGGACCAGTTCCAAAGGCGTTCTCTTGATTATGCAACTAAATTCAGCAAAGTTGAGCCTTCAAACGTTGACATTCTTGTTACCAAACTGGTCGAAGAATTTGAATTAGATGCGGACGGTGCAGTCCAGATAGTTAATGCTATGCCCGAAAGTGTCCAAGAAATTAGAGTATTTTTGGCTGGTGGTCGTAAGATTATTGAGTCCTCTAAACTAGAAAAAATACTGGATTTTTTGAACGAATATAGAAAAGACGAATAAAGGACTTTCTATATTATATAATATCTAAAACCAATTGTAACCATTTCGGGAAGGGGTAAAGCGTGGAAAAGAGTGAAAAGAGATACGAAGAGTACGCCTATGTTTTGGATTATCTTCCGCATGGAAGACCCGGGACTCATCCGGGGTACCGTGCTGGGGCATTAGTTCAGGTGGTTGGTGAAGAATATTTTACTTTTCTTGAAGCAATTGCTCGCAAAGGAGTTCCCCTTAAAGCAGCTGACAGAGTCTACGTTGGAAAAGATTCTCGAAGTGAAATTACCTATATCATTGGTCGAATACCCTATGAAGATTTGACTTCAAATTCTAGAATGGAACTTTCTGGAACTATAGAAAAAATAGTACTTAACCGGGAAAAGTGGTTTATTGACTTCTTTAACACTGCTCAAGCAATTACTCCTCGAATGCATGCTTTGGAACTAATTCCTGGTATAGGAAAAAAGTACATGTGGCAAATCCTTGATGAACGGGATCGAAAACCTTTCCAAAACTTAGAAGATTTACAAGAACGTGCTAACATGCCTAATCCCTCTAAGCTTATCACAAGAAGGATATTGGAGGAACTGGCTGGAGATAGTAAGTACAGATTATTTACGAGAGCACCCTAGTGGATAGCCCCAATCTTCTTAAACGGGTGAAACATTTTTTTCACCTTTACAATTTTTATCCAAAAAAACGTTTAGGTCAAAATTTTACAGTTAATTCAGATGTGTTGCACCGCTTAATATTTCATTCTTGTTTAAAAAAAAATGATATAGTTTTAGAAGTTGGGGCTGGATTTGGGTTTTTAACGGAACTTCTTGTTACAATCTGCAAGAAAGTTATTGCTGTGGAATTTGACCCCTTACTCGTAAAGTTTTTGAAAGATTATCTTCAAGATTTGGAAAATGTTGAATTAATTGAAGGTGACATTCTAAAAGTTTCTCTTCCACGATTTAACAAAGTTGTAGCCGCCCCTCCATATTCTATCTCGTCACCGCTTCTATTTCGTCTTCTTGAAAATAAGTTTGATTCCGCATTTTTGATTTTACAAAAAGAATTTGCAGAAAGATTAGCTGCTCCAGTAGGCTCCAAAGATTATGGACGCCTAACAGTTACTATCCACTACCGAGCAGAGGTTGAACTCTTAGAACTTGTTCCACGAACAATGTTTTATCCTTCACCAGATGTTGATTCAATGATCTTGTGTCTAAGACCCAGAAGTCCACCTTTTCCTGTTGAAGATGAGGCGTTATTTTTTGACCTTGTTAGGATTCTTTTCACTCAGCGAAACAAAAAAGTTAGAAATGCTGTCCTTCCTTTCTTACATCAGCATAAACTGCCTAAAGACCAAGCTGTTATTTTTGCCGACTCTTTGTTTTATAGCAAAAAAAGAGTACGTGAATTGGCTCCAGAAGACTTCGGGTCGATGGCAAATGAAATCTTTCAGAAATTCAAAAGCTAATTTTTCTGTGATGCTATCCCTTGTGTGCTTGTTTTTGTTAGACCCATATTTTTGATGGTGAATTTCATACAAAAATTTTGTTGACAATGTTGTTTTTTGGTTTTTTTTGTAAATGACTATTTGCTATACAGAATAGTTTTTATAATATCTGTTAAACTATGATGTCAGAGCAGATGAGGAATAAACAATGAAGGCTCATAACTATCGTGAAGTAAAGGGGCAAGCCTATACCCGGAAAAAGTATATCCGTGGTTCCCCTATGTCAAAAATTGTCAAATTTACTATGGGCAATCCCTCAGGTACTTACAAATATCAAGTCCAATTAATTGCTGAAAAATCAGTTCAAATTAGGCACAATGCCTTGGAATCTGCACGCATAGCATCTAACAGGGTTCTCTCAGAAAAACTGGGAAACAATTATCACCTGAAAATTTTGCCTTACCCCCATATTGTGCTTCGCGAAAACAAAATGATTTTCGGGGCTCACGCTGACCGACTTCAAGATGGAATGCGAAACGCTTTTGGCAAAGCCATAAGTCTTGCTGCACGAGTAAAACCAGGTCAAAAATTAATAATCGCTGACGTCAACGACGAAGGACTCCAAGCTGCTACAACGGCGCTGAAACGTGGAGGCGCCAAACTACCTACACCCTGTCGTGTAGTTGTCAAGAAACTTGAGGCATAATTGAGGGAGTATGGTTGCAGAGGTCTACCCACAAGGGCAAGACATGCACTAATTTTTCACTCCTTGTATTGTTAAATTTTACTACATTTAGTTAAAATGAGGTGTTAATGTGGTTTCTGAAAATTTAATTGTTAATATTGAAGAAGAAGTTGCCACCGATGGTAGCCTTACGGGCGGCAAAGGATCAAATTTAGCTAAACTTTTCCATATTTTAGGGGAAGGTAATGTTCCGTATGCCATAATGGTTACTACTGAATTTGCAAAGTTGTTACTACATGATCCCGAAATTTTTGATTTAGTTACAGAATTAGATGCTGCTTTGAAGGCCGATAATGAAGTTGAATCCAAGAAGATTGCAGAAAAAATTATTACAGTCATTGAAAACATAAAAACACAACCCAAACTGCTTGAGTTATTAGACAAAAAAATCTGTGAACTAAAGAAACGTGTCGGACGTGCTCGTGTTGCTGTTCGAAGTTCAGGTATAACTGAAGATATGGCTACTGCCGCTTTTGCTGGACAGTTTGATACTTATCTTAATGTTCAATTGGAATCTTCAAGTGTAATAAAGAACGTTTTGAAATGTATTGCATCTGCTTTTGGTTGGAGAGTTATTGATTATCGACAAGATTTGCGTAAGAAAAAAATTCTGGACTTGTCGGAAGTTGATTTGCTTAATCAGGGTTTGATTTCTGTAGTTATTCAAACTATGATTGACTCGGAAAAGTCTGGTGTTGCTTTCTCTATAGATCCTAACACTGGAAATCGTAATGTTGGTGTAATTCAAGCAGTTTATGGTCTGGGTGAAATGATAGTCCAAGGAAAAGAAAGTGCATCTTGGACTGGATTTATCAAAGATCCTGAAGTCAAACTTCTTGGAACAATTCCTCCCAAAAGTCTTCAAAAAGAAAAAATGGTTTATGATCCAAAAACCAAAACAAATGTCGAAATTCCTGTGGGCAAGATTGATCCTAAAGTAATTACGCCCGATGAAGCGATTCAGGTTGCGAATCATGTCACCTGTATCGAAAAAAGTTACGGAAAACCTATGGACATCGAGTATGCAGTCGAAAACGGGAAAGTATTCATTACACAGGCTCGACCAGAAACAGTTCATGCAACCCGAACTGTACTGACTCTTTTCAAGCTTAAAGAAAGACCAAAAGTTAAACCCCTTTACGTTGGTATTCCTGTTGGGACAAAAATTGCGTCAGGCATCGTTGCCAAAGCAGTAACTACTGAAGAAGCTGTAATAGAAGTTGCAGAATTTAACAAGAAAGGAATACGACCAATGCTTGTTACTTCCATGACTACTCCTGACTGGGAAGTTATCATGAGTCTCGATAAAGTTTCTGCCCTAATTTGTGAAAGAGGAAACCGTACCTCTCACGCAGCAATAGTTTCTCGTGAACGTGGAATACCTTGCGCTGTTGGTGCTGTTGGCGCTCTTAATTTGGATGATGGCGAAAAAATAACTCTGGATTGTACCTCAAGTGAAGCCCAAATCTTTGCTGGGGAAATACCTTTTGAAGTGCAAGAAATTGAACTAAAAGAAATTCCTGAAACCGTAACAAAAGTAATGGTAAACATTGCCAGCCCAGATGAAGCACTCCATGTGAGTCAATTACCTTCTCAGGGAAGTTCTCTTGTACGAATTGAATTCGTAGTTTCCAATGCAGAATTACATCCAGTATTTGCTCTACGCGCAGACAATCTTGGGCCAGACCGTTGGGCTGAAGATATTAAAGAAAAATATCCTATGGTAAATTCTCTCGTTGAAGAGTATGTTACCCGATTGAAGGCTGGCATATCGATAATTGCTGGAGCCTTTAAGCCTCGCAAAGTCATTATTCGGTTCTCTGATTTCAAAACAAACGAATATGCTTCCCTTCCAGGAGCAGTCTATTATGACATAAGCTGCAAGTGTGGAAATAGCATTTCCTTGGGTCCGCAACAAATTTGTCCTATGTGTGGTTCCAAAGCGATTGAAATTAACAAAATTGAACTTGAATTCGAAGAAAGCAATCCAATGATTGGCTTTAGAGGCGCCTCCCGATACATTGACAAATTTTTCTGTGACGCGTATGCGTTAGAACTTGAGGCTTTCACCGAAGTTCATAAGTTAGGTTTGACAACTGCTGTGCCAATGGTTCCTTTTGTCCGAACAACAACTGAAGCAGAAAAAGTAACTTCAATGATTAAAACTGCTTTCCGCAAAAAAGGTTTAGATTTGCCTGATATAATTTTCATGGCAGAGGTTCCTAGTGTTTGCTTTATTCCAAAAGCATTCTCTCAATACTGTAACGGTTTCAGTATTGGTAGTAACGACTTAACTCAACTAACTCTTGGAATTGATCGTGATAGTGAAAAAATTGCCTGGGAATTTGACGAATCTAATCCTGCAGTAACAAAAGCCATCGAAATGTTGTGTGAAGGAGCCCATTCGATGAATCCTGTACGACCTGTTGGAATATGTGGTCAAGCACCAAGTGACCTCGGAAAAGGTTTTCTTAAGTTCTTAACTATGCATTTAGATTCTATTGGTGTTAACCCTGACAAAGTTGTTGAAACTTTGCTTTCAGTCAAAGACATAGAAATTGAACTAATCGATATTATCAAGAAAAACAATAAAGATTCAATAAAAATCGCCAAAGAATTGGGAATAACTGAAACTAATGCAAAATATCTGATCAAAAAATTTGCATGATTGTCTGAACATTAAATAACCTGATTGTTGCTTTTAAGTAACAGTAATAGATGATTTTGCTTCTTTACTGAAGCATTTTCTTTCTGATTTCTAACTTTCAAATGTTAGGTGAAAAAATGTCCTTTGATTTTGAAGAAAACCAACTCAAAGAAGAGCTTACAAAACGAGCTCCAAAAATTGTGTTATTGCAGCTTCCTGAAGGACTAAAACCAGAAGCCCCCCGTCTAGCTAAAATTGTTCAAGACTTTGGAGTATTACCTATTGTTTCATCGGATCCCTGTTATGGAGCTTGTGACTTAGCTGTTTCTGAAGCTGAACTTTTGGGTGCCGATTTGATCATACATTATGGACACACTTCAATGATCCAAAATTCTAAAATTCCAACAGTTTATTTTGAAGCCCCAATTAAAATCGGGATAAGCGAAGTGATAGCAAAAGCTTTGTCTCTTCTTAAATGTTGGAATAAAATTGGTTTAATCACAACTGTTCAGCATATTCACCAGTTGGATGAAGTAAAAAATCAGTTGGAAGCTGCAGAAAAAACTGTTTTTGTCGGCAACGCTGGGCATCTCAAGTATCCTGGACAAGTTCTGGGCTGCGATTTCAGTAATGCATTAGCTGTTTTAGAAAATGTTGAAGCGTACGTTTATGTTGGTGGCGGTCGCTTTCATGCAATAGGGGTAGCCTTAACGACTGGAAAACCTACAATAATTGCAGATCCATATGAACAAATAGCATATCCTATTCAGGATCAAACCAGACGTATTGTGATGCAACGCTGGGCTAACATATCTGAAGCTAAAACTGCAAAACATTTTGGAATATTAGTGAGCCTAAAACCTGGACAGATGAAGTTTAAAAACGCACAAACCATCAAAGAGAAACTTGAAAAAAATGGATTTTCTACTACTTTGTTTGCCCTAAAAGAAATTTCACCGCCAGCGCTTATGCAATTTCCAACTATAGATGCCTTCGTGAATACTGCTTGTCCAAGACTCGCTTTGGATGACGCACCCAATTTTGATAAACCTATTTTGTCAATTAATGAAACACGTGTCTTGTTAGGGGAGCTGAAATGGGAAGACCTGCTCAAAAACGGTTGGTTAGAAAACGCGATCTAGAACGGGCGCTTTCATCCATTGAAGTTAATCCTGCACCTAAAGCTTGCTTTGAACAGTATGCTACGCCATCAACTGTTGCGGCAGATGTTCTACATTTGGCAGCCTACGTTTTTGATGATATCCTCGATAAAACTGTGATGGAATTAGGTTGTGGGACTGCTCGGTTAGCGATTGGGGCTGTTTTCTTGGGTGCTAAAGAAGTTTTTGGAGTGGATATTGATTCTGTTGCAGTTAAAATTGCTCAAAAAAATGCTGATTTAATGAATTTTAAAGAAAAAACAAATTGGGTTGTGGGGGACATCGATGTTGTTTGTGGTAATTTTGATACTGTTTTGCAAAATCCTCCTTTTGGTGTTCAAAAAAGGCGCGCTGATAGGCGTTTCATAGTTAAATCGTTAGAGTTAGGTCATACAATTTATTCATTTCATAAAGGTGGGGATAGTAACCGCGCCTTTATCAAAAGGTTTATTGAGGAGCATGGCGGAAAAATAACTAACATATTTCCTATGACAATGGAAATTCCTAGGATGTTCAAGTTTCACACTAAGGAAAAACAAATTACACATGTGGATTTGTATCGAATAGAAGGAAAAAATTAATGACAGAATCTGAAAGAAAAAGTGGACTCTTCGTTGTTCCCGGAGACAGTTTAGGCGTCATAGAAGAGTTTACGTCTGGACCGGGAACATATGTAGACGACGGAGTAATTCACTCAAAAATTACTGGTCGTACACTGTTAGACATGTTAAACCGAGAAGTTTCAGTCTTCCCTCTTGTTAAATCAGCAACTTTTCCCCGCGTTGGAGATATTGTAGTTGGGATGGTTTCAGACGTAAAAAGCAAAAATGCTGTTCTGTCGATTTCTCACGTTGGTGACAAAAAAATTTCTGGCGAGTTCAAAGGGATGTTGCACATTTCCGGTGTAAGTCGTGGCTACGTGGATAACATGTTTAATATCTGTAAGGCTGGTGACCTTTTGCGTGCAAAAGTGATTAGCACTGAAAATAGGTCTTTCTTTTTAACGACTGCAAACAATGATTTAGGAGTACTTTATGCCCTATGTTCCATATGTGGTCATCCATTAAAGCCTGAAAATCGTGGGGGATTGCACTGTTCTAGTTGCGGAAACAATGAACGAAGAAAATTAGCTCCAGATTATGGAAAAGATGAAATAACAACTACTCGTGAGGTTGAGCAAAATGAAAGTTAATGTTATAAAAAGTTCAGAAAATGAACTGAAAATTGAAATTGAAGGTGCTGGACACTCCATTTTGAATTTACTTCAAAAGACTCTTTTGGAAGATTCTGAAATTGAAGTTGCAGGATATCATGTGCCCCATCCGCTAATTGATAGTGGTGTGTTGTTTGTTCACACCAAAGACAAACTAAAGCCAGAAGACGCTATACTTGGAGCCACAAAGAAAGTCCTTGACCTTAGCAAAGATTTTCATACCGCCTTCAAGAAGGCATCTAAATCTTACAAGGCTGACTGAAAGTTATTATTTTCTACTTTTTGTTTTAGCAATAAGTAGAAGGTTGCAGAAAGCATCTACGTCATCTTCTGTTTGTTCGAGTATTTTTAACCCTTCTTCCATTGTCATTGTACCCTGTATCCATGGATATACAATTAATGCCTCGGCAGCATCTGCTTGTTTATGGCAGTCAACTCTTGAGGGTAAAAACTTTCGTAAATCTGCTTTTTTAAATGCGTCTGCAAGTAATCTCCCTTTAACTTTAACTCCTGTAGCTTCGCCGATTTTTTTTGACAATGCCAAAGAATAAAGGAAATTCACATATGCATCTCCTAGTTTGGCAAGTTTTTGATCCATCAAAATTTCGCTAAGGGTTTCATGGTTTTTATTTAATGTGAACATGTACTTCCCTGCTTGTTAAAGTCTATTTAATGTATAAACAAAATTTAAAGGCTAAGCAAACTGATTGGCTAATGAACAATTTTGTTTCCTAAACCTTTTCGTTCAATAAAGCCTGAAATTCGCGTCTTAGGTATTGATGATGGAACGTTTGTTCCTCATACTAAAGGAACAGTAGACATTGTGGGGGTTGTCTATCGTGGGGCGTACTTGTTTGAAGGTGTAATGAAAACCAAAATAACAATTGATGGTTTAGATGCTACAGAAAATTTTGCTTTAATGATTAAAAATTCTCCCTATTATGGAGAAATTCGTGTGGTTTTTTTAAACGGTATTACTTTTGGTGGGTTTAACGTTGTAGATATTCGTAAACTTTTCACTTTGATTGGTTTGCCTGTAGTTACAGTTGTGGAAGAAAACCCAAATTTAGATGAAATAAAAGCCGCTTTACTAAATCTTCCAGACTTTGATGTGCGATGGAATGCTATACAAAATGTTGGTGAGCTTTTTGAAGTTGAAGTTAAACCTGGATTAAAACCTGTTTATTTACAGGTTGCAGGCATCTCGTGTGAAGACGCCCAAAAAATTCTGAAAAAAACTTTAACCATTGCTAAGATTCCTGAGGCATTGCGTGTAGCCCATATAATTGCCTCTGGTTTAAGTCAGATTCAAAGCAAAGATTTAAATGATTAAACTGTAACCCAGATTGCGCAGAACCATGAGGTGAATAGCGTGGAGTTTTGTCCTGATTGCGGAATGCGACTTGTTTCACGTCGCGAAAAGAATTCAAAAAAACCTGTTTTCTACCTTGTATGCCCCAAATGTGGCTACAAACGAAAAACTGGAGAAAAACCATCTGTTGTACCTAAAACTATAGACCATTCTTCCGATGCCTCCATAGCTATTATCGATAAAGAACAACAAAAACTTCGTACTTTGCCTACCGTAAGAATAGAATGTCCAAAATGTGGGAACAATACAGCTTATGCATGGCAAGTACAAACAAGGGGAACTGACGAATCTTCTACACAGTTTTTCCGTTGTACAAAATGTAACTATACTTTCCGTGAATACAGCTAATTTTTTCTTTTTGCTGTATTAACGGTCTAAACTATTCTTTTTATTGATCATGTTTAGGAATCAAACACCTTAAATTATAGGTAGTTTAAACATAAATGCTAACGGAGATTTGATAATGTTCAAGGCGAAAATGGCTGATGCAAAATTTTTGAAAGACATGATGGGCGCCATTTCGATATTGGTAGACGAAGCCACTTTTGATGTAACATCCGAGGGAATCAAGCTTCGCGCAATGGACCCCTCACGAGTTGCCATGGTTGATTTCGAATGGCCAAAAACTGTATTTGATGAATATTCTTGTGTTGAACCCATGAAAATGTGCATCAACATCAGTGAAATGCTGAAGTTGCTTAGGCGTACAGGTAAAGACGAATCAGTTGAACTTTCTTTAGATGAAAAAACTGGAAAACTCAAAATTTCAATTAAAGGAAATTACTCACGTACATTCCATATGCCTACCTTGGAAGCCATGGATGAAGAAGTTCCAACTCCAAAAGTCACGTTTAATGTCTGTGCAAAAACTACTACTCAGGGACTCCGTGAAGCTATCGAAGACGCTTCTTTGGTAAGTGACCATGTAAGAATTGAGGCTGATAATGACAAGATGATTATGACTGCAGCAGGGGACATAATGGGGGCAAAAATTGAATTTGCTACCGGCTCTGATGTTCTTTTGGAAATGAAAGCAAAAGAAGCTTCTAAAGCCACTTTTAGTTTGAGTTACCTTTCTGAAATTGTGAAAGCTGCTGTGCCTACTTCAGAAATTGTTGTTATTGAATTTTCTACTGACATGCCAATCCAACTGGATTTTAAGCAAGAAAAAGAAGGAAGCCTAAAGTTTTTCTTGGCTCCTAGAATAGAAGTAGAATAACAAACAATGTAGGAGGTTAAGCAGTTACTAACTGCTTACGACCGAGCAAAATATCCTTTCATGAAAGATGCTGCTGATCACGTAAGACAAATGGGTCTAGATATTAGCGATCTAGAAAGTGATTTTTTTGTTCCTTTTTTGGATCGTGCCGAAAAGCGGATCCACGACGCTTTACTTGATATGTCGGCATATTCCAAAACTCAACCTCGTGATGAACCAAAAGATCATGAGATTGAAATTTTTTCTTTTCCAATCGCTATCATGCTGGTTGTTGCGACTGAAGAATCCTTTATAAAAAGTAGATACGCCCTAGCAGAAGCAAAACGTGCATCTGCTTTACTAGAAAATGAAGAAAAGGAAAAACTCTTGGAGATTACAAACAATTTTGGTTGGAATGCAAAACTTGTTGATGATCTTAGTTTTCAGCCCTATTCTTTTACAGTAAATTTTCCAATTTTCTTACGTAACGCGACAGGTTTTCATGACAAAAACTGGAAACTTGTTAACCATTTATTGGTTGATGGTGCAGTTTATCTTACAACGCGAGAGGTAAGCCGCTTATTAGAAGAAGAGGTTCGGAAGTATATTGAAAATCGCCTTGATACAACGATTCGTTCTCTTCCTCCTGCTCTGTTTGATCGTGTCAATAAATTGAGGGAATTAGCAGCAGAAAAACAAGAGCAAATCCGTCTTGAACAAATGCCCGAGCGGGTAGTGATGGAAGCTTTTCCTCCTTGTATCAAGGATGTTTATAATCGGGTTTCAGCTGGTCGTCCTGTTTCCCATTTGGGGCGATTCGGGTTAACGTCTTTTATGATTAGTATTGGTATGAGTTCAGAAGATGTTTTCAGTTTTTTCCGTTCTGTTTCAGACTTCAATGAACGAATGACTCGCTATCAAGTAGAGCACATTGCCGGAACCCGCGGTTCAGGTACAAAATACACTCCCCCCAACTGTGCCACCTTACACACTCATGGAATTTGTGTTTCACGTGATCCAGAATGCCAAGGAGCAGTGAATCCTCTGATTTGTTACAAACGAAAATTGAAGAACATTCCTGAAGAACAACCTGTTGAAGAAGCTGAATCTACAACTGATAACAAATAATCTTGCTCAATCGTCTTCGTATTCTGTTTTTGCTAATTCGCCTGAATGACTGTCTTGATGTTCTTTTCTTTCAAGACCTAGTCTCTTTTCTTTTCGGACTTTTTCTCTTCCTAGCATGAAACTATATTCGGCTTCAGTTATTTCGTCGTTATCTAGCATTTCTTCTAGTTGTTTTTCGTCATAAATGTCCATGGTTTCATTTTCTTCGCCCTCTTCTTTTTTGGAACTCCTTTTGTTTTTTAGTTTTTTCATGGTACTCAAAATATACTATTGTACAAGGTTAATATAAAATTACAAGCTTTTTTCTAAGTTATTTGGGCTCTAATTTTGTTTAAATATTGTTTTTGTTTTATTGTAAGTTGTGCAGAAAAACATGTCCTCTTTATCCCAGACATTTATTCAAAACAAATTTGCTGAATACTACAAAGAAAATTCCGCCTCAATTATGGCGCCTTCATCTTTGCAGCGACGGGAGTTTGGTTTTCTTCTTCTTGACAAAAAAGTTATGGTTAGACACAAAGGGTTCAGGAATGTGGAAGGAATACGGTCTTCATTAATTTCTACTGTGCCTTCAGATGCTTACTATTCCAGTGCGTATTATGAACGACCAATGGAAGAAATGAAAGCAAAAGGATGGCTTGGTGCTGATTTGGTTTTTGATATAGATGCTGACCATATACCAACTCCATGTGTGTCCCTTCACGATTTTTGGGTTTGTACCGCTTGTGGTGTCTCGGGGAAGGGGAAGCATCCCTCTAAATGTTTCAAGTGTAATGGAACTAAATTTAAAGAGAAAACTATGCCCTGTGACATCTGTTTAGAAGCTTCCAAGGTTGAAGCGATCAAACTTTTAGATGTATTATCAGCGGATTTTGGGTTTTCTTTACAAGAATTAACTGTAGCTTTTTCTGGGCATAGAGGATATCACGTTCACGTGGAAGATGAGTCCATTCGAGACTTGGATTCTTTGGGTCGCAAAGAAATAGTTGATTATGTGATGGGGATTGGTTTAGAAGCGAAATTTCATGGTTTAGGAAAAAGTGCAACTTCTGAAAAGAAGGTCTCTGGTCCTGATTTAAATGACAAAGGTTGGAGGGGTCGGTTGGCTAAAGGAACTTACGACTTTATCCAAACTGCTTCAAAAGAAGACTTAATGCGTCTTGGCTTAAAGCCTCGGCACATAAATGTCATACTTACATACAGAGACTCAATTTTGGAAAGTTGGAAAGAGAAAGGTCCTTGGGGTGCAATTAAAGATATTAGTGCAGATACTTGGCGGCAAATTGCTGAATATGGTGTGGAGAAACAGTCCGTGAACATAGACACAGTGGTTACTCCTGACGTTAATCGACTGATTCGGCTCCTTAATTCTTTGCATGGGAAAACAGGGTTGAAAAAACTTGAATTTTCTGCTAACCGAATTGATGATTTTGATCCTCTAACGAGTGCAGTAGCTTTTAAGAAGGGGGCTGTTACTGTTCATGTTTCAAGCGCGCCTCAGTTTAGGGTAGAGGACCAACTTTACGGTCCATATGATCAACAAGATGTTGAGTTGCCTACTGCAGCAGCGTTGATGTTACTGTGTAAAGGTTTCGCAAAGGTGGTTTAGTTACCTTGTATAATGAAGTGTATGAACTTTGGAAAAAGGAAAAAGAACATGAAGACCTTCAGCGTCTTCCAACTAACTTCTATAGTAAAATTACTTCTTATTATAAAAAATTGAAAGTCGAAAATCGGATGTTAGATAAAAAGACCCCAAAAGCCCAATTGTTGCACACTGAAATTAGTTATTTCAACGTTATGGTTGGAGAACTTTTATGTTTGCGTTACCAAAAACTTCAAGAAAAAGCTCTTTGTCGCGAATCAGTGCCCTCTGACACCTTGTCTGAAGAAGAAAAAAAATTGTATGAATCTGCATTGCCTTTGTCGGAAGAATATTATGCTTTCTCGAAGGACATTCTTCGTGGTCATTTGTCAGTTGTAAAAAAAGGATCAAAACAAGATACTTGTGTTCTTCGTTTTGTTCAGGAAATTCCTTCTTTAATTGGGGCAGACATGAAAACTTATGGTCCCTTTATGCCTGAAGATATCGCAACCTTGCCCCAAGAAAATGCTCGGATTCTAGTTAAACAAGGTTTGGCTGTACAAGTTGACGCAAAATAACTTAAAATAATTATTTTCAAAATAATTCTTTTCAGCTCATTATTCTATATTTTTTAATTTTTCATTCATTTGGTACCTGTTTGCCTTTGTATTTTCACTCATTTCATCCTGTTATAGCGTACAAAAATTGGAAAAAATGTATCAAAACTATTGTTGAACCCCCGTCTCTTTATAAAGGAGATGCTATAGAATGCATCAAACTTTTAAAGGACTTACATAAGATATTATATTATGAAACAGCAAAAACTCCTTAGACTAGTAAGTGAAATGCTTAAAAACTCCAAAAAAAGCGATCGCGAATTAGCTGGCATTCTTGGCGTCTCACAACCCACAGTTTCCAGAACTCGGGCTAGAATCGAAAAAGAATACATCAATACTTACACAATAATTCCTGACTTCAAAAAACTTGGTTACCAAATAATGGCATTCACTCTCGCAAAAATGAAAACAAACCCCGAAAACACAACTTTCGAGGCGATGATGAAAACATCCAAAGAATGGATAGCCAAACGTCCTAATGTGATATTTGCCACTGATGGTGAAGGTTTTGGAAAGGACTTAATTTTAATCTCATTCCACAAAGACTATTCCGCCTATTCGGCATTTATCCGTTCGTTCTCTATGGATTGGGGCTCTTCGTTGGATAATTTTGAATCATTCCTTGTAAGCATAGGTTCAGGAAACACCCTGCGAGACTTTGACCTCAAATATCTAGCAGACGACATATAAGCTCTAAAAAATCTGGAGATTAAGCACTTTCCAAGCACGTTTTGGTAGTGCAACATTTTCTTTATTTGAACCATTTTTTTGGTTTATGCGCCAAAATGTGCTCTCCACTTTATTTATATCTGTAAATGGTTTATTTTGGTACATCTAAAATTTTATGGCATAATTTCTTAAAATCAAAAATTTATTTTGTGTTTTGATATGCGTTTCTGTTTTTAAAAAGAAACAGATAAATAGTAATTAAGGGAGCTGTGTTATACTTAACTAGTCAGTGGTCGCAATGAATACTCCAAAAGAAGTAAACACGTACTGCCCTAAGTGTCAGACTCATAAAGTTCACACTGTTTCCTTGTACAAGGCAGGTAAGAGGAGAGCCTTAGCCAAAGGTGAGCGAGCTCACGAACTGCGGGAAAAGAAAGGCTATGGTGGACAAAAATTCCCCCGGCAAAGAAAGTTTGCAAAAGTAACTAAGAAAATGACGCTGCGACTCAAATGCAAGAGTTGTGGCTTTATGCGCCATAAAAAAGGTATGCGCCTTAAGAAATTGACCATAGTCTAAAATGGAGTGGAAAAATATTGAGTGAATGGGATAAAGTTATACCAAAACCTAAAAGCAGTTTCTATCGAATAAAATGTCCTGACTGTGGAAATGAACAATTTGTTTTCAGTCATGCTACAACATCTGTTTGTTGCAATGTTTGTAGTGCAGTGTTGGCTGAGCCTTCTGGTGGAAAGGTCGCAGTCAAGGGCGAAATTACTGCCGAATTAGAGTAAGGTAGAAAAAAGGGAAATAAGAAACATGAGTTTAAGGAGACCTGAATGGCCTGAAGTTGGCGATTTAGTAATCGCCACGGTTGAACGAATAACCGATTACGGCGTTTATGTTAGGCTTGACGAATACGACAAAGAGGGTCTTTTGCATGTTTCTGAAGTGGCTTCCCGTTGGGTTCGAAACATTCGGGATTATGTTCGTGAGGGCCAAAAAGTTGTTCTTAAAGTTTTACGTGTTAAAGCAGACAAAGGTCAAGTTGATCTTTCCCGTAGACGAGTAACAAAACGGGATAAGAAAGAAAAAATTCAGTCTTGGAAGAAAGACCGAAAAGCCGAAAGTCTTCTTCGGACTGCTGCTGAGAAACTTAACATTAGTTTTGAAGACGCCTATGAACAAGGGGGAGCCCTAATCGAAAATGCTTTTGGGGCATTGTATGAAGGTCTGGAAAAGACTGCAAAAGATGGTGTTGAAGTTCTCCTTGAGTTAGGTATTAATCAAGAACTTGCTGACGCTTTAACTGAAATTGCCCAGGATAAAATTCAGGTTTCTTTAGTTAATGTGAAAGGAATTTTGGACCTACAAAATCCTAGTCCAAAGGGAGTTCTTGTAATCAAGGATGCTCTCAAGCAAGCTCAAGAAGTAGGTGAAGCCGAAGGAGCCGAAGTAGCCATCTATCTTGTTTCTCCCCCAAATTATCGAATTGTAGTTGCCGCTGAAGACTATAAAAGTGCAGAAAGCATTTTAGAAAAATCTACAGATTCTGCAATAGATTACATTTCTAAGAATGGCGGCAAAGGTTCCTTTAGCCGAGAAAAATAGTTTCGTTTAGGCTTACATTTTTGTTTTCTTTGGTTTGGAAAAAATTGTTTTAACACTGAACTATATTATTGAGCTAATAACATGGTTTGAGGGTTATTACACCTAGTTTTCACAAAACTTAGCACCCTGCACTTAGTTCAGGTCGAGTGCATTTCAATGCGCTTTTATGAAAAATGTAATTGTTTAATATTGTCTTGGTACAAGAGCGATGTTGAATGCGACTGTTTTGCCGCCATGTTTGCGTTCACATTTTACGGTTATTGTTTCTTTGTCTTCGCTGATGTATACGACTTTGCCGTAGTGTTCAGCTTCTTGATGAAAAACACTGTGAACAGGAATCTTTATTCTGTCACCAATTTTAACGTCAACCATAAAACGTCCTATCCTTTACAGCTTCACGTTTACTGAAATTGAACTTTTAAACATTACCTGACAAAAACTTTGACCATTAAATGAACTCTTTATTGGTAAAAAAGCCTCCAAATCGACGTTTAGCATGCAAAGAGCTTATCTAATACCTTTCCCTATTTGTGAGAAGAAGGAAACAAAATGCCAAGAGACCCAGTGTGCGGCGTAAACCTGAACGAAAAAACCGCCAAATATAAAATCACTCACGACGGAGAAACCTACTACTTCTGCAGCGTTAAATGCAAAAAGAAATTCAAACGCAACCGCGACAAATTTACCCAGTAAAATATTTTTTTACTTTTTGTTTAATGTATAGTCTTAAACCAGCTTCAGCTATCAATAACCCAAAAAATAGCTGAAATCAGTTGGGTTGAAATCAAAATTCTTAGACGAGAATCCTTATCTAAAACTGCAGTACCATCCAATAAAACAGGGACCGTCGGCTAGCATGGTCTAGGCTATGAGCCTCGGACGTTCGTGACCCCGGTTCAAATCCGGGCGGTCCCACCAAACATCAAAACTAGCGCTATTTGTTATAAGAATAAAAAATGTGCCCAAAAATGGGGAAGATTATATGTTTTGTTTTTCACGTTTTGCAATCTCGTTGGCAACAATAACCCCTGAAGCTGAAGCTTGAATGAGTCCTCGGCTTACTCCTGCGCCGTCACCGATTGTGAATACGTTTTTGATTTTTGTTTCAAGCTGGCGGGTTAATTCAAGGCGTGTGGAATAGAATTTGACTTCAACTCCATACAGTAAAGTGTCATTTGAGTAAACACCCGGTGAGATTTTGTCCAATGCTTGGAGCATTTCTTTAATGTCTGACAAGTAACGGTAAGGCAAAACAAAACTCAAATCACCCGGTATAGCGTTCTTTAGGGTTGGAACGCATAGGCTTCGTTTTATTCGTGCTTCGGTTGAGCGTCGTCCAGCTTTTAGGTCGCCTAATCTTTGGACAATTACGCTTCCGCTGAGCAAGTTTGAAAGTCGGGCAATGTATTTTCCGTATGCGATGGGTTCCCGGAAGGGTTCAGTGAAAGAAGTGCTAACTAGAATAGCAAAGTTTGTGTTTTTGGTTTTTCGTTCAGCGTAACTTTGTCCGTTTACTGTTAACACGCCGTCATAGGATTCAGTGATAACTTCTCCCAATGGAGAAACACAGAAAGTTCTAACTTGATCATCAAAGGATTTAGAATGATAAATCAACTTAGGCTCATACAAGGTTTTTGTAAGATTTGCCATAACAGCAGCTTGAAGCTCAACACGAACTCCGATGTCTACCGGGTTGTTTAGTGTCTTTAATCCCAGAAGTTCTGCTTCAGTTTTAAGCCATTGTGCTCCAATTCTTCCGGGGGCTAAAATGACATATTTTGCGTAGAATTTTTCACCTTTGGTTGTTTCTACACCTTCAATTTTTCCGTCTTTAACTAGTAGTGTTTTTACGTTTGTTCGGGTTCGAATGTCAATTCTGTCTTCTATATGTTCACGCATCATACGAAGAGTTTCAGCACATTTTTCAGTACCCATATGTCGGACTTTTTGTTGAACTAGTTTTAAACCAACAAGGGAAGCTTTCTGCTCAAGTTCTTCAAATTTTTGTTGACTGACACTGTATATGTGTTCAGTAGCTCCAAACTTTATGTACATATCATCAACGTAATGCAAAAGATCCCAGAGTTTTTCTTCACTGCAGTATTCATTCAGCCATCCACCAACTTCTGTGGACAAGGTAAGTTTTCCGTCACTGAATGCACCTGCGCCTCCCCATCCCGCTAACAGGGAGCATGGGTCACAGTTTAAACAGCCTAATCCTCTACTGGCAGGGCATTTGCGCTCGTCTATGGATGAGCCTCTGTCCAAAAGCAAGACTTTAAGGTCTGTTTTGTCAGCTAACTCAAGGGCAGAAAAGATTCCAGCCGGACCAGCACCTACAATTATAACGTCGAAATCCATCACGGTTCCTCCGGAATTTCCAAAACTACGTACAATAGGTCAAATATATGTGTTAGCTGGAAACCAACAACAAAAACGGCAAACAGTTTGCTTATGTTATTTTTCTTCCATTTTTTTGAGGGTCTCATCCAAGAGTTTTCGAAGAATTGGACCCGCTTCTTGTTCGTTAAGAGATTTTACAAAAACTGAAACTAAACTCATTTTTTCGGTTTTTTTAGCCAAAATTTCTGCTAACAAGCGGGTGATCATCATGTTGCGGTCGCCTAAAAGAACTGATGAAACAGGACTGCCAACCATCTTTTTTGGTTGGGGCATAGATACCGCTAATGTTCCAAGTTTATCTTCGGTTTCACTTAAGAAAAGTTGATTAGCGTTTGCTGTTTCCAACAGAACAGAAAAAAATATTGTGTTCTTATCTACAAGTTCGTGTTTTGTTATTTTTACTCGTGACAAATTCTATGCTCCCCATGTTATATTGTAAAAATGGTTTAAACACGTTATTTAGCCTTTGTAGCAAGAAACTTTTTCAAATGTTTGGAAAAATTTGGGTTTAACCATTATTTTCGTGCATAAACTTGTCCTGTTTTTCCAGCTATTTTTATTGCAGAAATTTTGTCTCTTAGGACCCTTCGGTTCACTGATGTACGGAGTAGTCGGCTTGTTCCGGCTTCTTTCACGATTTCAACCAAAATTTCTTGAGGTAAAATCTCATCTAACAAACTAACTAGAACATGGGTGTATTCTGGAGTTCCATCTCCAATTCGCACGATTTTACTTTCTGCAGGAAACCTTTTCACACTTTCTACAATCAAATTTGCAGCATCGTTTATGCTAGAAGCTGTTTTTGTTTCGATAACTTTGTTGTCTCCAAGAATTGCTACGCCGCAGCTGTCCCCTGGGTCAACTCCAACAACAATTTTTTCGTAAACTTGTTTCCCTTGTATTTTTAAAACCGCTTCATCGACAACAGATTCAGGGTTTGAGCCTTGTTTATAACATAAAACTGTAGGATGTGAAACCTTGTCACATTCTTCTTTGGTTGTTAAGACTACTTTAATGTATGGTGGAATACTGTCCCAAGGTTTGAAGCTCAAGAACGGTAACCGTTTGTTGTATAATTCGTTAACAAGTTCGTAGTACGCCCGCCCATTAACAGTTGCAACTGCAATTTTTTTCTTCATTTGTTACCCTTTCCATTTTTCACGGGGAAAAAAGCATGTATAGAATTTGAAGAACAGTATGTGTACATGACCTTGAACCTACGTGTGGTTTTTGTTTTGGTTTTTGGCTTAAATATGTTCCGAAACTTTATCCAGCTAAAACTGAACCAGAACAATCCTTATTATTTCATATACCATATTTCGTTTCTTGTGTAGGCATATTGCAGAATTACGTTAAGACTGGGTGTGTTTCCCTTGACAAACTACTGGGAGGAGGATTCCTCACCGAATCCATTTCCCTTATTTATGGAGAAGCAGAAACCGGCAAAACTTCCCTTGTTGTTCAATGTGCAGTTACCCTCGCACGCAGAGGCATCAAGTCGCTGTTCATAGACACCGATGGAACCTTTTCTTATGAACGGCTATCCCAGATAGCAGAATATGATTATGAAAAAATTTCTCCTTTCCTGATTATAATGCGCCCAACAACCTTTCAAGACCAATCCCAAGCCCTAGATCACTTAGAAAAAATCATAACAAACAAGTTTGGCTTGATTGTCGTTGACACCGTCACGTCGTTATACCGTGCTGAACTTGACGACATAGAAAAAACTTATGCCTTAAACCGTGAGTTAAACCGGCAAATCGCAGTTTTGAAACAAATCGCCAAAACCCGCAACGTGGCAGTCCTTATAATCAGCCAGGTGAGAAGTGTCCCTATTGGAGAGTCAGTCAAAACCAAACCAGTAGCAACCCGTGTTCTGAATTACTGGTCAGATATTGTTTTGGATATGCGCCAGTCTGGGCAAACTCGGGTCATAAAGGTCCTTAGAGAAAAACATCCTACTATCAAGGGAACTGGATATGTTCATGTAAAGATAGAAAGCTCTGGAATAACTGATTACAGACACTAGAGTTATTTTCTTGGACAACGGATAAGGTATGAACGAAATGACAAAAATACTAATCGACATCGCTGTTGCATTATGGTTCATTTTTCCCGCATACTGTGCCAACGGGGCGCCAGTAATCTTTGGCGGCGGCAAACCCATGGATTTTGGCAAAAATTTCGTTGACGGCAAACCCTTGTTTGGTTCCCACAAAACCTTCCGGGGATTTTTTGTAGGCATCATAATAGGAACACTTGTCGGATTGATTCAAACCATTATCTATGAACAAGTTCTGTTCCAGTATGGTCCTCAGTTTCAATATAGCATACTTCTTGGGTTCATGATATCCGTCGGAGCAGTAACCGGAGACCTAATAGAATCCTGCATTAAACGGCGCCTAAACCGTTCTCCTGGGAGCAACCTTCCAATAGCAGATCAACTGGATTTCATCTTGGGTGCTTTCTTGTTTTCAATTCCAGTTTCTCCCCCCTCTTTGGTTTCTGCTTTGATAATTCTCTTGATAACTATACCTACGCATTGGTTAACAAATTTGGGGGCAGCCTTGTTAAACATGAAAAATAAACGAAAAAACAAGTAAACATTATTTTTGCTGAAAAAACCAGCTGCTTAACTAAGCAAACAAGTTCACTTCTAACAGAATATATGCTATAACAAATAGAACAACGCCTACCAAAAGGAACCTGTATGCTTCCCGAGGATTGGATGCGTGTTTTGTGCTTCTGTAAGATATTAGTAAACCTGCAAATCCAAGGGTGTAAAAGATCATAACTAGTATGCTTTCTAGGAGTAATTGTTCAGTTATTCCATATGGATAAAAACTAATTATTGATCCACCAGCGACAATTGCCACGATGGGCTTCATTAAAAGGTTGTAGATTCCTCCAGCGAACAAAAAGATTGAAGCAGCGACAGCTAAAAGACCAATAATGAAAAATGAAGGTTTAAAGTTCAATATTTTTTCGTAAGTTTTTTGCAACGAAAAGGCAAGGGATGACTTTTTTTTATCGAAACTGTTAGACAATATTTTTTCCATCCTTGTTTTTCAATAAATGCTCTGCAACTTCTTTTGCCCAAGCGCCTGTGTATGAATTCTCAACTACAGCTTTTAAATATTGCTTCCACGAAACCCCTGTAGCTTGTTGCCATTCATCAAATTTTTGAATAAGATTGCTACAAGCTTTCTTATGAAACAAACAATACTCCTCATTTGAGGATCTGCCACAAATTATGCACTTCAATTTTTCTTCCTCTTGTTGCTTTTAAGCGAACAGTTAAGGTTAAAACACAAACTCCATGGCTTTTTCCCTTTTGTCCAAACCAGAACTTGGGGCCAACCACAAGCCTTGCATTTAGTTTTTGTTGGCTTAATCGTGCCCCTTTGAGGGAGTGGAAAAGAAGTTTTACAAACCCCATTAAAATAGTTGGTGCAGCCTATAAAACGCTTCTTTGTATTTCGGGAATAAATAATCACTAAATCCCCTGAGCTGCAAACCGGACATTTTCCCACAACACGCTCTTGAACATGGGTTTTCTTTTTTGCCTCACTTAGTAATTCACCGATGGTTTTTTCGTTTTCTTTGAATGTTTCCAGTTGGGGCTTTAATTTTTCAATAACTTCTTCAATAACTGTTTCTCGCCTCATACCGCCTTTTTGGATTTGTTCCATTTTCTCTTCAATTTCTCGGGTTAACGCCACTGAAGACAAAACAGGAGCATATTGACCTAGAACTTTAGCAACATTGAATCCTAGTTCTTTTACTGTGATTCTTTCATCTTTGACGTATTTGCGGCTGTAAAGGGTTTGGATAATGTTTGCTCGGGTAGCTTTCGTTCCAATTTCTAGTTTTTCCATCTTTTTCAAAAGACTACTAGGATTATAACGAGAAGGTGGACAAGTAAACTTGTCTTCCCCTTTGATTTCTAGTATTCGTATGTTATCTCCCTGTGCGATGGCTGGTAAAACATGTTCTTCAGTTCGCACAAAAGGTTTGTAATATTCCATCCAGCCCTCTTTTAATAGTCGCCTTCCTTTTACAACAAAACCATATTTGTAAATTTCAAGACATACCTTTACGGATTCCTTGAGTGCATCTTCAGCAAAAACAGCCATAAAGCGGCGAATAATTAGGTCCCAAACTCGTTTTTCATCAATGCCTAAAGGCTTTTCAGGTAATTTTCCTGTCGGATAAACTGCAGGATGAGCTGGGTCATCTTTAATCCCTTCTCGCGGTTTCAAAGTATCCTGTTCTAAGAGTTTTGAAGCTAAATTTTTGTATCCTCGTTGAAATTTCAAAGAACCAAGGATTTTTCGATAATCAATCTCAGGAGGCAACTTTTGGCTACTTGTTCGAGGATATGAAATCAATGCATCAAGATACAAGTGTTGAGCAATTGCTAACGTTCGTCGTGGCGTGTATCCGAAAATACTGTAGGCTTCACGTTGTAATGTACCAACATCAAAGGGCACCGGAGGCTTCTGATGAACGGTTTTCAAATCTACACTTGCTACGGTGCCAGTTTGGTTTTTGCAATCTTCTAGTATTTTATCTGCATCTGTTTTTGTTTCAATTCGGGTTTTTTCAAACTCAGCTTCAACAACTGAATTGCCGATTTGAACATCTGTTTTTATTTGCCAATAAGGTGTTGGAACAAAATTGTTGATTTTTTTCTCTCTATCTGCTAAAACTTGTAATGTGGGACCTTGAACTCTACCTGTGCTTAACGTTGAGTAGTTCCCGCTCTGACGTTGGGCTGCTAAACTTAATGCTCGTGAAAGATTTATTCCATATAACCAGTCAACTTCATGCCTAGTTTTTCCTGATTCTATTAAGAGAAAATCCAAATGTTCTTGGGGCTCTTCGTAGGCTTTTTCTAGTTCAGATTTCATAAGGGTAGAAAATTTCATCCGTTTTGCAGAAGTTTCCTTGTTGTAGCATGCATACTTGAGAATGCAATATCCAATTAAACTTCCTTCAATATCATAGTCGCAAGCCGAAATGAATGCATCTGCATTCTGGGAAAGTTTGGAAAATATTTCAACCCATTTGCGAACTGATTTTGCATCACGTTCTATCAAATGTCGGGGTGCCCATTTGTAATTAAAAACAGGATAACAACTTTTTTTTCCACCCTCTTGACTGATGCTGTAAAGATGACCAATGGCTGGAACAATAACAAGCAATCGATCTCGTTTAGCAATAAAATATGGAACACCATTCTCGTCGAGTTTTTCTGGTTTACCCTGATAATCAAGAGCATATGCTATTCTTTTTGCAGCATCTGGTTTTTCAGCGACTATCAACTTGTATTTTTCCATTAACGTTTCCTGTTCTATTGTTGTAATTATTAAAATTGTATAAACGGTTCAAACAATATTTAGGGTAAACTAGCAGATAACCGTAATTTATCCACCATGGCGTCAATAAAACGTCGGAATATATAAAAGCATGTATGAATTTATTTTGCGTCTACAAGGCTGTGAGACATTGCCTCAACAAGTACTTTGTGATAAATGTGGTTTTGTTTTATACGAAGGCACAGATCTAAAACCCCCGGATGAAATCATCCAAACTCATGCGGGAAAATGCCCTAACTGTGGTAAAAAAATAGGGTTTGTGCCAACAAAAGTTGAAGTAAAATCTGCAGGCAACTCCAGACGAAGACACTAATTGTCAACAAATCATTTCACTTTTGTTTTTAGCTTCCCTGTAACCCATATTTTTCTTACTTTTTTTGATTTTTTGCCTAAACTAGCCTAAACGTTAAATTTTCTGTTCCGTAATATGCTTCAACCACTATGGGATACCACAAAAAAGATATATGCTTCACGACCTCATTCACGAAGAGAAGGGTTCGCAGTGAAAATTGGAAAACTGTTTAGGAAAGAAAGCGCAGGTAGTACATTATCTAGCATTGGCTCTTTCCGTCTTGGAATTTCTCATTCAACTTTGATTCATTTCTCGTTACTAGCAATTATTCTTGTTATTGCAGCTACGATCAGATTACTTCCCTTACGTTGGGGATATCAACTTTCAGAATTTGACCCCCATATTCATTATCGGGCAACAAAATTCATAGTAGAAAACGGACTGAATGGTTACACATCATGGATAGACCCCATGAGTTGGTACCCTGGGGGATATGATATTTCAACCGCTATTCTTCCAGGTTTGGCTACAACAGCAGCTGTTTTCTATCAAATAGCTAATGCACTGAACCTTGCCCCTGGTCCTGTTCTGGGTTCAGCAGTTTATCATCCATTAAATGCTGATCCAATTTTCAATTTCTGTGTAATATTTCCCGTAATAATGGCAACCTTGACCGTTCTAGTGATGTATTTTGTAGGAAAAGACATTGGCGGTAAAGGAGTTGGTCTGTTTTCCGCTTTCTTTTTAGCCGTAAGTGCAGCTTATATCAGCAGAACTTCTTTGGGCTTTTTTGACGACGAAAATATTGGAATATTTGGTATCCTTTTGTTTGTTTTCTTCTTCTTAAGGTCAATTGACCAACAAAGGTCAAACAAAGGAACAATAACATATGGTGCTTTAGGCGGATTATCCCTAGGTTACCTATTTGCATCTTGGGGTGCAGCAAGGTATCCTCTTGGGATTGTTTTGGTTTTCGTGTTTGTCTTACTTATTTTACGTAGATATTCAACACGTCTGCTACTTTCATATGCTACAACTTTTGCTGTTGGTCTTCTGATAGCAATTAATGTGCCAAAATTAGGTGTAGGTTTTCTGGTGGAACCTACAGTTCTTGCTACTGCAGGAATGTTTCTTTTACTTGTAATGTATGAAGTTTCTACCCGTATTACTGTTCCAAAAAATAAACTAATGTTTGTTGTTGGCTTCTTAACCCTTATTGTCGTTGTATTCGCAGCGCTAGCTGCTTTTAATTTAATGGGACCTTTAGGAGAAAAATTCTTAACCGTCATAAACCCTGGTCAACGTCTTGGTGAAACTCCTACACAACAACTTGTACAATCTGTACAAGAACATCGACCCAGCACCTGGGGATCATATTATTATGATTTGGGAATTGGAGCACTTTTTGTTCCCATAGGTTTGTTTTTCATATTACAAAAGCCTACGAATAGGAACATTTTTGTTGCGATTTTTGGTTTGACTGCAATTTACTTTGCAGGATCCATGGCAAGGTTGAGTTTGCTGTTGGCTCCTGCCGTTAGCATTATTTGGGCTTTGGCTTTAGTCCAATTGGTTAAGCCTTTTGCTGAGATTTTGCGTGATGACCCTAAAGTTTCGAGACGTAAAAAGCGTTTCCTACCTAAGGTAGGCAAAGAATTTAGTGCAGGCTTTATTGGTTTGCTGCTTTTGTTGTTGACTGTAAACTTTGTGTTGCCGGCTGACAGTGCATCCTATTCACGTACCATAAACAGAGCCTATTCGCCAACAACCATAGCTGCTTCAAGTTTGCCTTTGAGGGCAGAAGTTAGTTATTGGTTAGATTCACTTAACTGGATGCGAACCAATCTAAATTCAAGCACTGTGGTGGCGGCTTGGTGGGATTATGGTTATTGGATTACTACGATTGGCAATGTAACAACTCTTGCGGATAACGGTACAGTGAACACTACGCAGATCGGTAAAATTGGTGAAATGTTTGTTTCTAATGAAACTGCATCTATCCAGATTTTGGAAGATTTCGATGCAGAATATGTTACTTTGTTCATGACTTTCGACAGAGACGGAAACGATATCGGATACGGTGACGAAGGCAAGTGGCGCTGGATGGCAAGAATTGCTGGTTTGGATGATAAGAAATACGGCAACTACAGTTTGGGACAGGATTGGGTAGACGCAAACCAAGATGGCTCGGTCGCAGATAGCGAGTTGGTTGTAAATGAGCTTGGAAACAGTTCTGTCTTATACAAGTTGATGCACTATGCCCGTGACATGGTTATCTCTGGTAGTTCCAACATTGTGTTAGAACACTTCGAAGAAGCCTTCTTCACAACACCTGAATTGTATCCAACATCAGATGGAGGATACTTTACAGCAATGGTGTGTGTCTATAAAGTCATTTACTAAAAAATAAACTGAAAAAAAAAGTTAAGAGATGTAAGTGATTTTCTCTTCTTCTACTTTTCTTATGTTTTGCATGTATTTTGCTCGACGTTTTTCTATATCTTGCATTCTGCCCAGAACTTCTTTGGCTTTTTCTATTTCTTTATCTAATTCTGTTAGGTCAACAGTTACATTCAAGAATCCTTGCAAAACTTCAATGATGCTTTTTGCAGTTTTTGGATCGGGTAAATAGCCTCTGGTTTCACCTAATAAACAGAGAGCATGAACATTTCTGAATTGTGCTAATCCTAACAGTAAACCTGCAGTACCAACGATTGGAGTTCCTGCTTCGCTGGGTAACGCCTTTGCTTTTTGTGCCTGTTCAAACAGCTCTGGATTGGTTGCTACTGCAACAATTTTTGGGTCACCCTCGAATTCGTTTCTGTATCCCCCAATGGTGATAATTGTCTCAACGTTTTTTTGTTCAGCAAAATCAAGAATAGTATTTGCTACTTCAAATTGCCCTTCAATTGTTTGGGCTTGACTGTCTCCAATCAGGAATATGAAATCGTTTTTTCCTGACTCGTTTTTCCATACATAGAATTCTCCACGAAGAAGTCTAACTCCACCTTTTTTGCTTACGATTACATGGTATGGAAAATGGGGTGAATACAAGGTTCCAACTTTTTCAGCTTTTAGTTGTTTTACAAGGTATTTTGTGGCGATGCTGCCTACCATGCCCAAGCCTGGAAATCCTTCAATTAGGATTGGATTTTTTAATTCAACTTTTTTTTGTTCTTCAATGGTTGTTTGTTTCATTTTTGTTTCGGCTCTCTTATTGCTTGTCGATACTTTGCATAACGGTCTTCGGGCGAAAATTTAGCTGGATGTGGAATACGCACCTTTGCTCCACACGCAGGACAAACATCCTGATTTAACGTATATTTTTCACATTTCACACATTTTCTAAGCAACCAAACCATCGCAACCAACACGTTTTGGGTGTTTAAACCTACTAATACAAACCCCCCTATTTACGTTTTCAAAAAACCATGTCAAATCTTAAATCCAAACTGGGTCAAATATATTCTGCGTGATTTTAATGGATAAATTTCAAAAAAGAACCGTTTTAACTTACGAAATCATTGGAGTGCTTTTCATTACTGTTCTAGGAAGTTTATTTCATTTCATATTCGAATTGTCAGGGTTCAATCCTATAGTTGGTGCTTTTTCTGCAGTAAACGAAAGTGTCTGGGAACACCTTAAACTAGGATTCTGGCCATTAATAATATTCACAGTTATTGAATACTGGAAAATAAGAGATAAAACAAACAACTTCTTTTTGGCAAAAGCCGTTGCTGCTTTCACAATAATTCTAATAATTCCAGCAATTTTTTACAGCTACACAAGCATTACCTGTGAAGCCATTCTTGTAATAGACATTTTAAGCTTCATTATCGCCGTCATTGTTGGACAGTTTCTTAGCTACAAACTTTTGAGCTTTAAGCAACAAAACAAAACAGTAGAACTAATTTCAATAATTGCCTTGGCAGTTTTAGCTGTCTTGTTTGTCATTTTCACTTTCTATCCTCCACACCTTTCACCATTTCAAGACGCAGTCACTGGCGAATATGGAATTTTAGCTCATTCCCCTTACTTGCTTGCGGTTGCTACATCTATCTGTAATATAGAAAAAAACTAACAGTTTTTCTATATTTTCAAGACTAAAATCAACCCTAATCAAAAAATCATATTACTATTAATAATAGCAGTTCTATGTTGAAAACTGCCATTTTTCAAAAAAACCAAACCATAGACCGATGCCAACCTTAACTTATTTTGAGCTGATTTTTTGATTCAAAGTATCTTTTTTTGCATATTGGACAACGATTGATTAGTTCTTCAAGATTTTTTTCAATATTAACTACTCCCAACTTTTCTGCAAATTTCCATTCTGACTCAACTTCAGAGCAATGATTATACCCTCTGCGTTTCATTTCTTCAACGAGTTTTTGATGGCGAAAATACAAATTATGTACTTCAAGAAGCCCCTTTTCCAAATATCCCTTCACTGATTTTTCTTGATTTAAGGTCCCAATAAACATGTGAATTTCGACATGTTCCCCCAAAAGATGCTGCCGACACATTATTTTCGGGTTAACCATCCACATCCTCATATTCTGAAACCCCAAATTTGTAAATTAAAAAGTAAATGTATGAAATAATAGTATTTCAAATGTTATAACGATATGTTTGTGAGGCTGTTTTGTCCTCACCATTAGTTGAAGCTTGGTTGTGGATTCATAAGACTTATTACTGTAACTCGGCCTATCCGTTTTTTGCTCTCATCGTGAGCTTGATCTGCATGCGTAAATCCCGTTTATGTATCATCTCAACGTGAGATAACCAAAATTTGAATTATCAGGGTGGCGTGGTACAAACCCGATGAGGGCACTTGGCTTTTCTATGTTGTTTTTTCTAACAAAATGGCAATCAAAAATCTAAAATTCTAAATCTAAATGTTTATTTCCTAGGCAGTTCAGGTAGAAACATTGATAAAGCCTGTTATCGATAAACTCTGCACTTGAAAAACTAAGGGTGAGGCATATGTCAAAACCATTTTATGCAAAATTTGAGGTTCCTGAAGCTGTGGCAGATGCAGCCTATGAAGCCCTGCAAATAGCCAGCCGAACAGGATTAGTTAGAATTGGTACTAACGAAACAACAAAATCCGTAGAAAGAGGTCAAGCAAAACTTGTAGTTATTGCAAACGATGTTGACCCACCGGAAGTTGTGGCACATCTTCCACTTCTCTGTGAAGAACGTAAAATTCCTTACGTGTTCGTACCCAGTAGAGAAAAACTTGGAGTTTCCTCCGGAATCGAAGTTTCTTCAGCTGCAGCAGCAATCGCCAATGTTGGTGAGGCTGTCGCTTTGGTGAAGGAAATTTCAAGCAGACTTGAGGAACTTAAACAGAAGGGCTCTGAATGAGCAAACGAGAAGAATCTGATGAGCTAGTTCCCGCAGAAGTCATCCAAGTAGTTGGAAGAACAGGGACTACTGGCGAAATTACTCAGGTTCGAGTTCGTGTTCTTGAAGGACAAGACAAAGGACGAATCATAACAAGAAACGTGAAAGGTCCAGTTCGTGCAAACGACATTCTTGTTTTGCGAGACACTGAACGGGAAGCAAAACGGCTCAGAAGATAAAGGTGAATTAACGTGCCAAAGTCCAAAATTTGTTCATTTTGCGGGCATGAATTTCCGCCAGGCACAGGCATGATGTACGTCCGAAACGACGGAACAACATTACAGTTCTGTTCTAACAAGTGCCGAAAAAGTTCTATCAACTTAAAGCGTGACTCACGAAAAGTCAAGTGGACAAAATACTTCGGAAAGGAAGAGAAAGGAAGAGCTTAATTCCTTATTTTTCTCTATTTTTTGTCATACTTCGGAGGTTAAATGATTGACCATGAATCTTGTTGTCCTTGGCCCGCCTGGAGTAGGCAAAGGAACATACGCAAAATATCTTGCAAAAAAATATATCATCCCAACTATTTCTGTTGGTGACCTTTTCCGTAATGCCATAAAAAACGAAACACCTCTAGGATTGCGAATAAAAAGCATCGTTTCCAGTGGTGAACTTGTTCCCGACGAAATAGTCAACGAACTAGTAAAAAACCGACTCGACGAAGATGACTGCAAAAACGGATTCATTCTAGATGGATATCCCCGAACAGTTCCCCAGGCAGAAGCAATGCCTAGTTTCAAAAAACTCGATTTGGCGTTGAATTTTGTTGCTCCTGACGAAGTAATAATGGAACGAATCAGCGGACGACGAACATGCAACAAATGTGGTTCAACATATCATGTAAAAAATATACTTCCAAAAGTTGAAGGTGTCTGTGATGGTTGCAGTGGAGAACTTATTCAAAGGTCGGACGAAAAACCTGAAGTCATAAAAAACCGGTTAGCAGTTTATCACGAAAAAACCAAACCAGTTACCGATTATTTGCGGAACAAAGGTTTGGTAGCTGACATTGACGCCAACTACAACATTGATGAAGTTGAAAAGATACTTTTTCAATGTTACATTGCCATTGACAAATTAAACTAGGTTCAAATCTAGTTCAGCTTTTTCTTTTTTTAAAGTATAAGCTAAATAGCCGCCGTTTATTGAAAATAATATTGAGGAAAAGCTGTTGCCAATACGTCAACCAATTGTTTCTGTATTAGGTCATATAGACGCTGGAAAAACCAAACTGCTAGACAAAATCAGAAAAAGCAGTGTCCAAGCCCGCGAAGTAGGCGGAATAACCCAGCACATTGGGGCAAGCTATTTTCCCGTTGAAACTTTGGCTAAAATCTGCGGACCTTTGTTTAAAGGAATGCAAAAAGATGTTCAGCTTCCGGGGTTACTTGTCGTAGACACTCCAGGTCACGAAGCTTTTGTTAACTTAAGAAAAAGAGGCGGCGCAGTAGCTGACATTGCAATTCTTGTCGTTGACGTTTTGAAAGGGTTTGAAGCCCAAACTTATGAGTGCATCGAAATTTTGAAAGAAAAAAAAACTCCCTTTCTTGTTGCAGCAAACAAACTTGACAGGGTTCCGGGATGGAAACCTAAAGAAGGACAAAGTTTCACAGCGTCATATAAAAGCCAAGACCCTTACGTTCAACAAGCTTTGGATGAAAACTTGTATCGCCTTATGGGAACCTTTTCTCGTCTTGGATTCCGAACCGACAAATTCGACAACGTAAAAGATTTCTCCAAAACAATCGCCATTGTTCCTACAAGTGCAACAACAGGAGAAGGAATTCCAGAACTGTTAGCCGTTCTAATCGGTTTAACCCAGCATTATCTGCAGCATAGGCTAAAAACAACAGAAGGTCCAGCCAAAGGAACCGTTCTGGAAGTAAAAGAAGAGCCCGGGCTAGGCATAACAGCAAACGTGATTATTTATGATGGAATTCTGCAAAAAGGTGATCTTATTGTTGTGGGTGCTAAAGAAAAACCGATTGTGACTAACATTCGGGCGGTTTTCTTGCCCAAACCCTTAGATGAAATTCGGGATCCTCGAGACAAGTTTACTTCTGTTGATTGTGTTTCTGCAGCTGCGGGAGTGAAAATTGCGGCTCCAGATCTTGAAGACACCTTAGCAGGTGCACCGGTCTATACTGTTCCGTCTGAAGATCGTCTTGACGAGTTTGTTCAGCTTGTTACTGATGAAGTTGAACAAATCAAAATTGATACTGATTTAGATGGAATTATTCTGAAAACTGATGCTTTGGGTTCTCTTGAAGCAATTGCCGAGAGCCTAAAAAACAGTGGGGTCCCAATAAAATTAGCTGATGTTGGCGATGTTTCTAAACGGGATGTTACCAAAGCGGCAGTAGTCAAAGAACGTGAGCCTCTCTATGGAGCGATTTTGGCTTTTAATGTTAAAGTTTTACCTGACGCTGAAGAAGAAGCAAGAAACCGTGATATACCCATTTTTAACGAAAAAACCATTTACAGTTTGATTGACGAATACACTGACTGGCTAAAACAAGAAGATGAGGCTCGCCTTGACGAAGAATTCAACCGGTTAATTAAGCCTGTCAAAGTCAGGTTTCTTCCAGGTTATGTTTTTCGGAAAGCAAAACCAGCAGTTGTGGGTGTTGAGGTTCTAGCAGGAACAGTAAAACCAAAACAAATCCTTGTTAAAGAAGACGGAAAAAATATAGGAGAAATTTCACAAATTCAGGATAAAGGCAAAGCTGCCTCTGAAGCAAAGGTTGGTTCTCAGGTTGCAGTTTCGTTAAATAAAACGATTGTTGGTCGCCATATTCATGAAGGTGAAATTTTCTTTGTGCGTTTACCTGAAAAGCATGCTAAAATGTTGCGGACCAAGTTTGAAGACCGATTGTCTCCTGATGAACTTGAAGCTTTGGTAGAATATACGGAACTTATGCGCCGTGAATCGCCCTTTTGGGGTGTTTGATTTCTTGCTTGTTAATTTTGTAAAGTGATTTTAAATACACATGTTTTATTAAGTCTTAAGAAGCCCTATTTTTTTAGGCAATACTTGAAAAACCAAAACCAATCAATTAGCTAGGGCTAACAAGAATCGATTAAATGTGAGATCGGATGAAAACGGATTCAAAATTCACTCCTAGACGAAAAGCCTCAGTTTTCCGTGAGGTGTACCCAATAAATGAGCCCTACGTCTATGCAGCTATAGTTACCGAATCAAACAATCAAAAATTGAAATATGAACTGATTGAGCCCACCTTGCTCAAAGAAGAGGAAGAGTTACTAAAAGAAATCAAAACAATACTCATTGAAGAAATCGACATTAACCTCAAAGAAATCGAGACTAGAAAAAAAGCAGAAGATTATCTGAAATCCAAAATTCCTGAAATAATCAAGGATTATCGAATAAAAATCGTAGAGGGTTCCATCGACAAACTCGCTTATTACATAATACGGGATTTTTTGGGTTATGGAAAAATTGATGCCCTGATGAAAGACCCTCTTATAGAAGACATTTCAGCAGACGGAGTTGGCATACCTCTCTATGTTTGGCACCGTGACTATGAATCCCTTTCAACAAATGTTAGTTTCAAAGATAGTTTAGAACTTAATTCCTTTATTGTAAGGCTGGCGTATCTTTCAAAAAAGAATATCTCTTTAGCAACACCAATTCTTGATGCGTCGTTGCCTGATGGTAGTCGAATTCAAATGACCTACGGAAACGAAATCACGCGACGAGGTTCAACATTTACGATCCGCCGTTTCCGATTGGACCCCTTGACAATTACAGATTTAATTGCCCTTGGTACAATTTCAGCAGAAATGGGGGCATATTTTTGGTTTGCAATTGAAAACAGAGCATCTTTTCTGGTAGCTGGAGGCGTTGCTTCCGGAAAAACTACGATTCTTAACTGTTTTTCAATGTTCATCAAACCTGGACTGAAATTAGTAAGCGTAGAGGACACTGCTGAATTGAATTTACCCCATGAAAACTGGATTCCTTCTGTTGCTCGAACAGGTTTTGGTCACGCGAATGAAGCCGCTGGAGACGTTACTTTGTTTGATTTGTTGAAGGCAGCAGTAAGGCAACGACCAGACTACCTGATTGTTGGTGAAGTTCGAGGTCAAGAAGCGTATACTCTTTTCCAAGCAATGGCGACTGGTCACTTGGGTATGGGAACAATTCATGGCGAGTCTGCAACTTCTGTTATTCACCGTTTGGAATCAGAGCCAATGAACATTCCACGACCTCTTTTAACCATGATAAATGCGATACCTGTTCAGCTGCGAACAGAAGTTAAAGGTAAACCAGTTCGAAGAACCCGTTCAGTAACGGAAATTATTGGTTTAGACCCTAAAACAAAAGAATTGCTAACTCACGAAGTCTACCGATGGGATGCCAGATTTGACCGGTTCGTCTATTCGGGTCATAGTTATCTATTGGACGAAAAAATGAAACAGAAGGGTCTTAATGAAAAAGAACTTCAAGATGAACTTTTTCACCGAAAAACCGTTCTGGACTGGATGGTGAACCAAGGTATCCGCAATTACACAGACGTAGTTTCAGTTATCCAAGACTATTACGCTGATCCTATACGGGTTTTCCGCAGAGCTAGGATGGAAAAATCGTGAGTGCACAAAAACTAAGAAAGTGGCTCAAACGAGCTTACTTGCGCATTAATAGTGCTTTCAGGGGAAAAAAGTCTGGGGACAACAGTAAAGTTTCCAAGTTATCTGATGGTGTTCATCTTGGGAAATCTAAGCCATATGTTTTTGCTTATCAGCTAATTGGAGAAAAAGTGAAAAAGGCTCTTCCGTTATTTGCTGATCTTGACTCTAGTTTAAAAAAGTCAGGAATGAAAACAAACTTCAAGGCATACGTTAGCACCGTAATTTTAGTTAGTTTGTTGGTTTTTACTTCAATAATTCTGGTTGTTCCCACTGTTTTGTTTTTTGTAGTTAAACTCTCTATGTTTTTGTCAATTTTGTTTGGAGTTGGCTTGAGCCTTCTTGGCGGGGCATTAACAACAGTCATTTTTTACACGTATCCTAGTTACCGCGCAGACAGTCTAAAACGAGACCTAGAAGACGACCTTGCATTCACAGCAGGTTACATGTCAATCTTGGCAGGAGCAGGTGTGCCTGCCGATTCTATTTGGCATTCTTTGGCGCAAGTTGATAATTCGTTATCTGTTTCTAACACGGCAAAAAATGTTGTTCGGGATGTAGAACTTCTAGGATTTGACATTATTTCATCCTTAGAAAATACTTCCACACGGACACCGTCAGAAAAATTCAAAGAACTAATTGAAGGATTCATTTCTGTAGTTCACTCTGGGGGAAGTTTAGTAAAATATCTCCGAAATCGCTCAGAACAGTACATGAAACTAAAACAAATTTCACTGAAACGTTTCTCGGATAACCTTGCAGTCTTGGCAGAATTTTATGTTACCTTGATGGTTGCAGGCTCCCTCATCTTTGTAGTTATGTTGTCGGTTATGGCAATGTTAGGTGGGGGCATTCTTGGTTCATTAGATTCACGACTTGTCTTGCAGCTTCTTACCTATATTGGATTACCAATTGGTTCTGTGGTATTTTTAGTAATAATAGATATGGTTTCACCGAAGCGATAGATATGCCAAAAATCGAAAATCATGAAAAGAAAATTGCGTGGATCGTCTCCGGCACCTTAGGGGTTATTGTGTGTGCCGTAGCAGTGCTTTTGCTTTGGGATACACCTCTTTTCGATGAATATTTGCTTTTGGCAGTAGTGATTACAGTTTTTCCCGCTTCGGTTCTTGATTATGTTGATCACCGATGGAAAAGGTCTATAGATAAACATCTTCCCGACCTGTTTCGGAGCATAGTACAAGCACAAAAATCTGGAATGACCTTGCCCCAAGCAGTAGAAGATACTTCTAAAAGAAACTACGGTGCAATGAGTAAAGAACTAGAAAAAATGGTTACCCAAATGAGCTGGGGAGTTTCGTTTGAAGACGCTTTGAAGTCGTTAGGTAAACGTGTTGATACTGCTCTTATGCGTCAAACAATTCCGTTGATTATTGAATCACAACATTCAGGTGGACAAGTTGAAAAAATTTTTGAACCATTAGAAAGTTTTGTGCAAACAACTTTAACCTTTGATGAAGAACGCAAAACCCAAACTAGACCCTATCTTGCAATTATTTATGTTGCTTTCTTTGTTTTCTTGTTCACAATTATTATACTTCTAAAATCGTTCTTTGTTGACATAGCTGATTTTAAACTCAGCCAGTTCGAAATGATGCCTGCAAACGAAGCAAAACGTATCTTCTTTCATATGAGTTCAATTCAAGCCTTCTTTGGCGGTTTAGTCGCAGGAAAAATGGGGGAAGGAACAGTTGGCGGTGGTCTAAAACATAGCGTCATTTTGCTAGTCTTTGGATATTTGGCATTCAAATTGGTAGTGTAGGAGAGAACATAAGTGCGAAAAGTGTTGCGAAACAAAAAAGGGGTAAGCCCCGTGCTGAGCAGTCTTTTATTGACTGTAATTGCAGTGGCGGGTATGTCCATCGCTGTTAGCGCAACATATATCATCACTGATGGTCTGCACAACAACATGAGTGAAAGAGTCATTGTTGAAGATGTTTGGTTTAATTCAGACCAAATTTCTGTTTATGTTCGTAACATTGGACGGATTAAAATTGATGTTGATGCCGTTTACGTTAACCAGATACGCCAAGATTTTTCACCTTTGGACTTGGAAGAGGGCAAACATGGTTGGTTACATGTTAGTTACAGTTGGAGTCCAGAAACTGAATATGAAATTAAAGTTGTAACCGGGAGAGGAACACAAGTTGCGGATTACTATGTTTCGTCGCCTTAGAAACGACCGCCGGGGCGTAAGCAACATCATAGTTGTTGCCCTCAGCCTAGTGATTATGTTGGCCATAGTTTCTGACATTGTCTTATGGGACTACGAAATGACCCAAGCTGACTGGGAAAAAATGAAAGAAAACGTAGCCATAGTTAACACTAAATCTTCTACAACCGCTTTATGGCTTACCGCACAAAGCGAATACACAGTTAATACCGGAACCAAAACAAGTGGAACGTACACTGCTACAGCATCCATTGATGGTAGCTTTGCAAGCTTCACTGAAGGTTTGGATACAAACAATGTAACTCTTATCAATAACGAATCTTTTGAAGCTGAATGGCCACCAGCTGGTTGGAGTGCAACTGGTAACTGGAACAAAAAAAATGAATACCAACATGATGGAACATATTCTGCACAATTTGATGGCTTCTCAAGTGGTGGAGGACAGTCAGGATATCTGTATTCACCTATCTTGAATTGTTCAGATGCTGAAATAATATATGTAGAGTTCTGGTGGTATGACCATCGTCTTGACAATGATGATTTTATTCTTCAGTATTATGACGGAAGCACATGGGATACTATCCAAGACCTTAATCTGTTAGAATCTGCAAATGGTTGGCACCATTACAGCCAAACAGTTACAGACAGTCAATATTTTGTTTCAAACTTCCAGATTCGGTGGTGGGCTAAAACTGTTGGGACTAACGAAATAGCATGTGTTGATGAAGTAACAATAAAAAAAAGATCAACTACTGCTACATACGCCTTTGATATTACTGGAGACTTTTTTGTCGACTTGTCCGATTATCAAATGAACCACATTCAAACAATTGAGTTACAATTGATTTACCGGGCTAGTGATGCGGGAGAAAAATGGTACCTTCAAGCCTATAACTGGTCATCATCCACCTACAGTAACAATGGATTCAACGTTACTGCTGGTCACGCCCCAACAACCGGATGGGATTACTACACCGTGAATTTCACTGATGTTTGGCAAGATTATGTTGATGTTGATGGCACAATTAATGTCAAGCTTTTAGATGAAGGTGGTGACATCGACCAGACAAGTATTGACATAGATTTTCTGGGAATAAACGTGAAAACTACTGGAACTCAGTTTACATTCAAAAACCAGGGCTCTTTAACTGTGCGTTTGGTTTCGTTGTGGGTATCAAACTCAACAACTCATCAACGTTATGACATAGATGTTTTCTTAAATTCGGGCGCAACCAAAAATTATGTTAGTTTTGATGTTGAATTACCCCCAGAAAACTATGTTGTCAAGGTTATAACTGAACGAGGAAATTCAGCAATATTTTCTGAAAATTAAATTCTTATTTTATAAGACATAATCGCCTCAAAGCTTCTAGGGCTTTAGTTTGGTCTTTTGCCTCAATTAGTTCTATGTTGTAAAGTTTGGCTAAATTTTTGCCATTTTCACTCATTTGTGGAACAGCAACAAGGCAAGAATTGTCTGGTACAGTATCAAAGATTTTGGCGAACATAGAAATTACGGATTGTTCAGACACAACGTCGTCTGCAAATGCAAGATCCATTGCTGTAACGCAATTCTTGTTTTCGTCAGTAGCAGTAATATCAAACTTGTGTTTGGTCCCCGACTTTCCAGTTAAATAACCTGGGCTTTCTACATTATATCCAAACTCTTGTAAAAGTGCAGTAATTGGAGTTGTTAAAATAGATTCAACATTTGCTTCCTTTGCGGCTTGTGGAGTCAAAGTATACGCGTAAACATCTTTGATTGTTGAATCGTCAAAATTGAAATTTGTTTCACATTCTCGACAAAAATGATCTGGGACCGGAATGTCGAAACTTTTGTTGCAGCTATTGCAATTGCACCATACTCCTGCTTTGTTATAATCCAAGTCCGGACGAATTAAATCAGTTCCACATTTAGGGCAAACTAACTTGTCTTCGTTTTGAAACTTGTCTTCAATGTCAATGTAGCCACATTTTATGTGCTCAATTAGGGCACTTTTTTTAATGTTAATCGATTTACAATACGGACAAGTGTAATGTGTTGCAACTTTTGAAGATTTACATGATGGGCATTCTATGATTTTATCATGAAGTTTTTGTTTCAGGATTCCGCCTTTAGTAAGTTCTTCTAAGAACATTTCTGTATTAGCTTCACCGATTATTTCATCAACTATTGGATAAGTGAAACAGTATTTTTCGTCAAAAATTGGTTTTAATGTTTTAATCTCTCCGCTAACAAACTTGCTAATAAGACGTTGCACCTTTGAATTCTTGGATAAGTTTACCACTTGATTTTTGGAATCTTTTGGCATGTATTTTCTCCTTTCTCGCAACGACCAACGAAGAGTTAATCAATTAATAGAATCAATCACACTTCATAGTTTTTAAAGTATTATGGAGCAGAAATTTATATTCCCCCTACTTTTTCAAAAATAATTTGTCCTTGATAAATGCCTTAATTTCTCTCCCTATTGTGTAATCAGACCCTCGGGCAAAAGATAAAAGCACTGTTGTTTTAATTGGAGGTTATGTCAAAGCCAATTTTCTCAGTAATTGCAACTGGGAGAGGTGAAAGAGATACACAAGCCCTCGAAGAGACATTCAACAACTGGGAGATTGCAAAAAAGGTTTTTGAAGAAAAAACCGGAAAAAGCCACGCCATCGAATTTTTAGTTGCAGACGCGGGAGAAAACTCAGCTTTTCCACAAATCAGTGATTTGCGGGTTATTTCTCCAGTAGAATATGAGGATTACAGAATTAACCTTTGGAAAGAAGGAATCATAAAGTATCCAAAATGGGATACTCCTGCAATAGGACGAAATTTAGGTTTCAAACATTCAAAGGGTAAGATGATCGTTTTTAACGACATTGATTCTCTTTTTTCAACTGGCACAGAAATGGATAACGAGTACGTTTTTTCTGATTTAGACAAATATGAAAACTATTTTGAAGTAATGTACTACGCCTTTAAACGAAAAGATATCATAGCTTCAGCCCCCTCCCTGCGACCACGTGACAGTCTAAAACTTGGACGACGATTTGGAATAATGGGAGCTAACTTGGTGACACAAGTTTCCCTTATGTTGCCCACGATAAAGATTTTCGGAATTCCTGTAATGGGACCAACTGTTCCAGGACCCAGTATGACGGTACTGCGGGACGTTGCCGAAAAAATGTCAAATGGCAAATCTGGACCCTACGACCCTGAACTTGGAATATCAGAAGACCAAAAAATTTCCCGACTAATGACAAAGTTTGGAAGAATCTCTTACGAAAAGTATGCAGGAGTGTTCACAAGAACACATAGCAGAGTAAGCGAAGGTTTTGACATCGCAAAATCTTTGGGTTATGCAATCAAAGGATCAACATATTACATTTTTCCGGGATTGTTCAAATATCGCAAACACGCTTTGGCTATCTAATTGTTAGCATTATTTGTTTTGAAGTTTTTTGATAGCTTCCTCGATTACAGATTTTAACCGGTCTAATCCCACTGATTTTTGTTTTTTTACTTCAAGACCACTGTTGTAACTGAACTCTTTGATGTCACTTTCTAGTTTGTCCAAGTTACCTAAAGAATCAACAATAATCAAGCCATCAAGATGTTTAAATTGTTCTTTTATATCTTTTAGGTTCCAATCAAAAATTTCTTTAAAGTACTTATTTTTCTTCAGTTTAGATGGCATCCACCCTGGAGACAAATAAAAATGGCTACATTTAGGGTCATCATCTAAAAGTTTTTTGTGTCCACCAAATAAACAATCAATACAGTTTAAACTATCAACTTTAACGGTGTTGTCATAGTTCTTGATGATTTTCTTGAGCCGAGGATGGCACATGTCACCGTAAATTACAACTATATCCCTTTTTGCATGTTTTGAGTGTTCTTCAAGGGCATTTGTTACCGCTTTTTCTAATTCAGAATAAACTGCGTGCAGACCTGCATCCAAAAAAACAGCATCAACGTCAAGTTTGTTTTCGTTGATGAGTTTTTCAATTTCCTCTCGTAAAATGCCGCATGAAAGAAGAAGGGGACGGTTGTTGTGGGTCAAGATGTTATTCCCGTTACTTGTTTTCTAGTTCTGCAATCCACGCGTCCAAATGTTCTCTGGCGTCTTCGTCACCCATTTGTTCCATTGGATGTTTCATCAAATACGCTGAAACGAACTTGAGATTACCACTGACGCCTTTGTCTAGGGCTAGTTGTGCGCATCGGATGGCATCGATTGCAACTCCGCCTGAGTTGGCTTTGTCGTCTACGTCAAGGCGGATTTCCATGTTGTATGGTATGTTTGCGAACATTCGTCCTTCAATTCTGATGAAAGCAAGTTTGGTGTTACCCAAGAAGGGGATAAAATCGCTAGGTCCGATGTAAATGTCTTTAGCGTTTAGGCGTTGTTTTTCTGGGATTTGGCTTTGCACCGATTCTGTTTTACTGATTTTTTTGCTTTCTAGGCGTTCGCGTTCAAGCATGTTGGCAAAGTCAGTGTTTCCCCCAACATTAATTTGATAAGTTCGATCGATGGTTGCTCCGCGGTCGACACAAAGTTTGGCTAGGGTTCGGTGAGTAATAGTTGCACCAATTACGCCTTTGACGTCATCTCCAACGATGGGTAATTTTGCGTCTTCAAATTTTTTGAGCCATTCTTTGTTTGACGCAATAAAAACTGGCATACAGTTAATGAAGGCACATCCAGTTTTGAGGGCAATGTTTGCCCAAAACTCTACAGCTTTTTGGCTACCAACAGGTAAGTAATTGATCAGGATTTGTGGTTTTGTCAATTCGATTTCTTCGATTACTTCTTTTTCCAGTTCTTCAATGGTCTTAGTCTGGTTAATTGGTTTAATCATTGCTGCAACGTAGATTCCCACACCGTCAAGAATTGGACTTTCTTTAACCTTTCTTGAGGTACAATTAGAAACGCTTTCCACCCAATCTACATAGTTTGGGTCAGAAAATATTGCCTCGTTTAAGGGTTTGCCTACTTTGTTTTCTCCAACGTCAAAGGCACAAACAAATTCTAGGTCTTCTAAGCCGTACCCTCCGATTTTTTCGTGCATTAAACCGAGTTTCTCAATTTTGTTTCGCTTGTAAATTTCGATTCCTTGAGCTAAACCTGCAAAACAGTTTCCTACTCCAATTACGCCAACCCTGATTTTGCCCATGTAATCACCATTCTGTATATACTCTGACCAAATAGTAACCAGTTCTTCTTTATTTCTTTCGGTCAAAAAAAGAAAAAACAACCACCCAAACAAACAAAAACTTCATTTTATCTAGTGAAGAAAGTAACTTGGAACAAAAAATTCCGTATATTAGTATACTGGTTCTAAGAAAAATTACGATATTAGTAAAATGATGTCACTTTGGTTATTAATGGTGCATATGTTTTGAATGATTTCGCTATTGTGCAAATCCTTGGCTATAATAATACGTTAGGATGTATTCCAGTAGGGTATAACTTCAATTTTTTCTTATTATTAGTTTGACGATTTTAGTTGAATTATGGGGTTTTGTTTGAATTAAATGAAATTTACGATGTATTTTTTTGCGCTTCCTTTATTTTCGTTGGCTAGTGGACAATGGTTTGTATTTTATTATTGATAATCCTAAACCTAATAATGCCATAGCCCAAACATCAATTAACCAAATGGAAATATAATTACCGCTAATTATGTGATAAATCAAATAAATAAGATAATGCAAACCAACCGCTGTTAAAGCTAGAGCAACCCATTTTATTGCTCTTTTCTTCTTTTTTGAAAGATAAACAGCTCCATAAGAAGCAAAAACAACAGCTAATGTCATAAATATAATTGTATTCCAAGCCAGTAAACTAGTAGATTCCATCCAAAGAAAGGACAGGTCTACTGTTAAAGCCAATCCTATCCATCGAAAACTTGCATTTGCCCATAACGCTATAATGTAACCTAGAAATGTAATCGCTATTAGCTTAAAGGATTGGAAATCTTTCAATTCAGCTTTATTTTGATAAAGCTTTAATGCTAAAAATGTCAAAAAGGGAAAAGTTAGTGTTACATGTAAGAAATAGCCAAAACCTAACATTCCATAGAACAGAGAATTTTGAGTCCATGTCGAGGCAAATAAGTAAAGTATCGAGGGTATCAAAGAAGCATAATAAATGCCTTCTAAACATATTGAAGCAGCTAAAATTTTTGATATATAAAAAGAATCGGTCTTTTCCTTCCAAATAAGATATACTGTTGATAGTGCTAGGATCACTGCAAACAAACGGGAAATCATTCCAATTGGAGCGATAGCGTACATTGAACCTCTAACTAAAACATGTGGATAATACTCCCAAGAAATGAAAACTATGTTGTAGAAACTTACAAAACTTTCAGGAATCCAACGAAGAACCCAAACTAATAAAGATAATAAGCTTGCAGAAATCCAGAAGGCATTCCGACGAATAAACTGGATAACCATCTAATTTTCTCTAAACCTTTTATTGATTTAACCTCTTTAAAGATTACCTATAGGACTCTGGTAGTAAAAAGTGGTTTTTATTTGTTACAAAACAACTTTGGTAATAATATAAGGGATTTTGGTTGTTAAATTTGATTTTATCTAATTTTCTAATCAATTTCTTGGAAAAATTTAATCTAAACTGTGAACAATATTGTAGCTATCAAAAAAATGTAAAGAATTAAAATGATGAAACAAATGATAGTGGCATTGTTTTTTCAATTTTTTCACTCTCGATTACTTGGGTAAGCTCAACAAACCCCTTCTATATTATTTTAAAACTTAAATGACCCTAAACCACTATTACAATCTTAATAGTAGTTCATTGGTGAAAACGGCTTTTTTCTTGAAAACCAAAGGACAGCAAAAATGTTTCCTTAAACCCACTTTCACACTTTCTATATTTATGAGTTTGGTCCACAAACAGGACAAGAATCAACTTTTGAAAGAGGAACTAGATTTATCTCTAACCCGTTTAAATCAAAGTTTAGAAGCTTGTTAACCAAACAGGGCTCTTGACCTGTTAGCAACTTTATGGTCTCGCTGACTTCCAAACTTGCAATAATGTTCACCGCTGACGGATGAACCCCAACAATTTCCGATTCACTTTTTGATTTGTTTCCATAAAAACATTCAAGACAAACAGTTTTTTCAGGAACTATCGTTGAAACGTTCCCTGTAGTTGTTGCTACAGCACCAAATACATATGGAACACCAAGTTTAACACATTCTCGATTAACCGCATAGCGTGCCTCCATATTGTCTAAGCCGTCAACCACAACGTTCATGCTCTGAATTATTTCTTTTGCGTTAGTTTTGTTTACCAAAGTCTTCACAGGCTCAATAACTATGTAGGGATTCAACTTCCGTAATCGTTCTGTAGCCGCATCGACTTTTGACATCCCCTTTTTGTCAACACCATAAAGGTGTTGCCGATGTAAATTTGTCACATCTACAAAGTCGCCATCAACAATGCGCAAATGCCCAACCCCCATCCCTGCTAACTGCATCGCCACAGGAGAACCTAAACCCCCTAAACCAACCACGCAAACTTTAGAATTTTTCAGTTTTAATTGACCTTTGGCACCGATTTCTTCCATCATGATTTGTCGCGAATAATACTGAAGTTCTTCTTTTGAAAGCTCAACCATTTGTTTTTCCTCAAACAGACTCTAAGATTTGTTCAACTTCTTTTGCGTCTATTCCCGTAACAAGAAACCGTTTCTGACGTGAAGTAAACCCTGAAACCAACTCAACTTTATGACCAAAAATCTTTGTCAACTGCTTAAGCAATTCCTTGTTAACTTTACCTTTCACTGGAGCCTCACTGGACAAAGCTACAAGTTCGTCCTCTTCAATTTTTAGTTGAAACCTTTCAGCGTTTGGTTTAACAAACACATCTAATACAACTCCTTCAGGAACTTCTTGTAGCTTCATTATGGCTCACAACATTTGCTTAGTTTTTCATCCAAACATGTAATTATTTAACCTTATCAAGCCTTTAATATGTGCCCAGCTAAGACACAATATGACCATAAATGCTAAGGGATGCTTGGGCTCTCGCCATTGAAACTTTAAGCTGTATAGAATTAAAACGACTCGGTGAGCGTTTAGCCTTAACAAACGCAACAAAAAAACTGAAAATAAAAGACCCCCGCGCAATTGGCTTAGCCCATCGGCTTATTACTGAAACCCTCCGAAAAAAAAATTACATAGACCATATACTTGACATTGTCCTAGTCCCTCGTTCAATTGATGAAATAAAACTGAATATCCGCGCTTTTCTTGAACTATATGTTCATGAAACAAAATTTGTTGATTCAAACCTTGATAATGCTTCAAAAATCGCCCAAATGGGTCGCAGAATTCTGGGCTGGTCACGACTTAATGACGTAGAAGAAGTTCTTGGTAAAATATTAAGCCTCAACCCAAAAAAAGTCCTAAACTGTCTTGAAGAAACAGAAAAAATTGGATTACAAATATATCATCCAACATGGTTTGTTGACTACTGTTACAAACTTTTGGGACGATACGAAGCCCTCCAATTTTTAGGAAAATCCACACAAATTCCACCCGTTTACGTTCGAATTAACACCCTGAAGGCACCTGAGCAAAAAATATTAAAAACCTTGAATGAGGAATCTATAATTCTGGAAAAGGTTCCACATCTTAGGCACGCCTACAAACTTATTGAAACAAAAAAACCTCTTACAAAGACACAAAGCTTCCATGATGGGTTCTATTATGTCCAAGACAAAGCCAGTTGCTTAGCTTCAGAAATCGCAGATCCCAAACCAGGAAACACAATTCTTGATTTGTGTGCCGCTCCCGGATCTAAAACAACATATTTGGCACAACTAATGGAAAATAATGGGACAATTCTTTCTGTTGATTACTCAAAACGGCGAATAGGTGTCTGGAAACGACAAACCAAGCGTGTCGGCACAAGCATCGTGCTGCCCATAGTGGCTGATGTACGAAACAGTTTACCTTTGAAATTTTCTGCTGATGTGGTAATTTTAGATCCCCCATGTACAAGCACAGGAACTTTTGGGAAAACACCTGCTGCAAAATGGCGTCTCAGTAAGCGGTCCATATTGGGAATGTCAAAAATGCAATCAGAAATGATAGAAGAAGGTGCACAATACGTGAAGGAGGGTGGGTTTTTAACATATTCTACATGTAGCATAACAGTTGAAGAAAACGAGTGTGTAATCGAAAGCTTCCTGAAAACAAACCCTGAATTCAAGTTAGTAAACCCAAAACCCCAAATTGGTTTGCCTGGACTTCGAGGATTAACTAAATGCCAACGTTTGTATCCACATATTCACAAATGTAACGGCTTTTTTGTAGCAAAACTACAAAAAGAAATCAAATAAACAAAGCAAATTAGCTTCGTTTTTGTTTGCATTCCAGAAATCCTAACATTTCAAAGATTACTTTTGCTGCTTGAGTGGCTGTTACGCCCTGATCATATTGTGGTGCTACTTCAACCACGTCAAATCCAATTACGTTATATTCGCATACTGTTTCAAGCAAGTCCAAAAGTGTTGACGTGTCAAGCCCCTCCGGTTCAGGGTTTGGCACTGCAGGCACAAAGGCTGGGTCTAAAACATCCATATCAACAGTAATGTATACTTTTTTACTACCCTTTAGAGCCTTCTTTATCTCTTCAACTGCTTTTTTAACCCCATCCTTTCTTATCTGAAGAGCTGTCATATAGTCAATGTTTGCTTCCCTTGCGTAATCAAGCTCTTCTTTGCATACTGCGCGAGTTCCAATTTCTAAAATCTTTGTGGGTTTAACAGACTCATTGATTCTTCGCATAAACGTTGTATGAGAAACATTAAGACCAAGATAATTATCCCGTAAATCCAAGTGAGCATCAAAGCTTACCACAGTAACGTTTTCATCAAAACAGCGCGCGACCCCCAAAGTTATGGTGTGTTCTCCACCGATAAACACGGGAATTTTTTCCTCGTCAAAAAGGTCTTGGGCTACTAAGGCTAGGCGACCAAGAGTTAACTCTACATCTGCTGCAACGTGAAGGTCTCCTAAATCATGGGTTTGCAGGTCTTCTATGTCTATGCCTGACCGAAAACTGTAACACTCGATGTTTTGGGAAATATCCCTGATGGCCAAAGGCGCAAATTTAGCGCCAGAACGATAAGTGCTTGTTACGTCAAAAGGCACTCCCAAAATTGCATATTTTGCTGCTTCATAGATTTCTTGACTTCCAGTAAAAACTGGCGATGGAGATACAAAGAGGTCACGATAACTCATACTTGGTCATTCCCCCAAAAATAAGCGCAGTATGTACATTAGTTTTAAAATAAGGAAAAAGGAAGATTTAGGATTATTGGCTCTTCACTTTTGTGTAGCAGTCCCAGCACAGGATTTCACAGTTTTCTACTGTGGGTTTTCCACCCTTTTCTGGGCTGACAAAAAAGACGGCTTCCCAGCCACTTCTTTCATTTGCGTTTCCCCGGTGTTCCCAAATGATTTGTTTGAAACACGTAAAAGTTCCATGATCATGGGTATCTCGTTCACATTGACATCGCATGTTTGCTCTCATAAACGCTTTTTTTAAAACGTCTTCGGGAAATTCGACCATTTTAAATCCTCAACTGCATATGCCATTATTCAGTATACTTTTAAAGATTGCGAAAACAGCCGACAATACCACACCTGCAATGTTTATGGTTCTCCATGAATTATTTGCAGAGCGAACAAATTTTCACAGTTTAGGGAACAATCAAAGCGCGAAGGGAGTTTTGCTTGTTTTCTTGATAGTATTGGAGCTCTTCTCGTAGACTTTTCACTTCCCTTCTTAGGCTCATTAATTCTAAGAGAAGAAAGGTGTTTCCATGCTTGAAGAACTGATCAACTTTCTTAGAAACTATTTGTTCATTAATTTGCCCCTTTATTCTTGCAGATATTTCCTTTGAAAGCAGTTTTTTAGTGTCCATCTTTATCGCACACAGATTAGGCTAACGAATGATAACCCTTATGAAAACAAAATTATTATACCAAATCTATCTTCCATATCAACAATCTGTATTCTTCTTTTTTCTTTGAACTTGTTTTTTATGCATAAAACTGTTCTTTCGGAAATCAATCTTGAGAAACTATTTTATTACTAATCGTATTATAGCGGTAGCAGGGAATACAATATGGCTTCAGAAACAAGCATGGCGACAAAAAATCGAACATTTTTGATGTTTTCCATTTTTTACATAGCAGCCGGAATTGTCCAATTAGGCTCCTTTGCATTAGAGGGCTCTAGTGCGCCTTTGCATCTTCCACTTCTTGGGATTCTAAGCTTAATTACTGGATACTTGGTTTTCAGCATGAAAAAATTGGCTGTACCCCTTGTTGCTGCTCTTTTAGCTGTAGGATTAACCTTTGGGGTGACAACTCTGTCTAGTTCTGTTGCTTTAAACACCTTTGGAGGTGCTATTATGCTAAATGTGGCTCTGATAGTTTACATTATACTCTTATTGGTGGTATCCTTGATTCTTCTTGTTCATCGAGAAAACTTTACTTAAACTTTCTATCAGCCTTTTTTCTTTTTGAATCTACACCTTTCTAAACTAAAACAACCAAATTTGGTACCTGTTTGCATTGTTTATTGAAGAGAAATTGTTGTCCATAAGGAAAACTTAAATAAACAACTATTCACTTCGGTAGTTAGCTTAAAAGAGACGTGAAAATTCAAGATGTCTAGAGAATTTCAGCACATCATAAGGTTTGCCGGAGCAGATATTCAAGGCAGTCAGCCGGTAACTTACGCCCTAACTAATGTAAAGGGTATAGGAATCAAATTAGCAACTGTAATTGTAGAAAAATCTGGAATCGATCCCGAACAAAGAATGGGTTTTCTTTCCAGTGCTGATGTAGCAAAAATCGAAGACGTCATCACAAATCCAAATAAATATGGTATTCCCGCTTGGCTTCTAAACAGACGAAAAGATATGGACACGGGAAAAAACCTTCATCTCTTAGGAACAGACCTAATCGTTCAAACAAAGAACGACATCGACGGAATGAAAGCAATAAGGTCATGGAAGGGATTCCGTCACAGCTATGGTTTGAAGGTTAGAGGTCAACGAACCAAATCAACAGGTCGGGAAGGAAAGGCCATGGGTGTAAAACGAAAACAAGTACAACGAGGAGGAAAATAGTAAATGGGTGATCCGAAAAGACAACGCAAAAAATTTGACACTCCAAGATTTCCTTGGCAAATAGACGCTTTAGAAGCAGAACTCAAACTTCTCGGTGAATATGGTTTACGTAACAAACGAGAAATTTGGCGCCACAAAACTCTGCTTTCAAAATACAGGGGTATTGGGCGTTCACTTCTAGGCAAGTCTGCTGATGAGAGAAGTATTCAAGAAAAACAACTTCTGCACAGACTCAACAGGTTAGGAATCCTTCACGAAGAATCTGAACTAGACGACGTTTTGGACCTTACCTTAGAAAACATACTTGACAGAAGACTGCAAACTCTTGTTTTCCGAAGAGGATTAGCCCAAACAATGCAACAATCCCGTCAACTGATTGCTCATGGACATGTTTCCATTAATGGGCAAAAAGTTTCTGCACCAAGTTATTTGGTACTCCGAGAAGAAGAAGACAAAATCGAATATTCTCCAAAGAGTCCTTTAACAAGTCCTGATCACCCCATAACACGGGCAGCAAGTATACCTGGTGAACCTATGATGGGAGAAGAGGAGGAAACCAAGAATGAGTAAAAAAGCTGACAAATGGGCTGTAGTTCATGTTTTCAGTTCATATAATAATACGATAATTCATTTCACAGATATCACTGGGGCGGAAACCATTGCTCGGTCTTCAGGTGGAATGCACGTTAAATCAGACCGACTAGAATCTTCTGCATATGCTACAATGCGTGCAGCAGCACACACTGCAACAATTGCCAAAGACAAAGGCATAACTGCCATTCACATCAAAGTTCGTGCCCCTGGAGGCTCAGGAGCCCGAACACCGGGAGCTGGAGCACAATCTGCAATCCGTGCATTAGCAAGAGCAGGATTCCGTGTCGGGCGAATTGAAGAAGTTACTCCCATTCCTCACGATGGCACTCGAAGGAAGGGTGGACGCAGAGGACGTAGAGTCTAAATCCCTTTTTTCTTCATTATTTTTGTGAAATGTTGGACAATAGCCGAAAAAAGTATTGAATCGGCTTTGTCTGATAACCAAAATATTGAAATAATGGCTTTAGCTCTTTTTGAAAAGCACGAGCTTTAAACGCGTTAATTACAGAGGCTTAAATGTGGTAGAAATTCAAATAATTGAGAAAACCAGCGAGTACATGCGCTTCATTGTTAGCGGAGTCAATACGCCTTTTGTTAACGCACTACGAAGAATAATCCTTACTGAAGTCCCAGCAATGGCTATAGACGAGATTGTAATTCTTGAAAATTCTTCAATTCTTACTGATGAAATCCTTTCACACAGAATGGGGTTCATTCCTCTTAAAACTGATTTAGATTCTTACAGTCTACCTGAAGACTGTAAATGTGAAAGCGAATTTGGATGTAGCCTTTGTCGGGCAAATCTAACACTAGAAATTGAAGCAAACGAAAAAATAACAACCGTTTATTCGGGTGACATAATCCCTGAAAATCCTGACATTGCTCCAGTAAGTGACAAGATTCCACTTGCAAAATTGGCTCAAGATCAAAAAATCAAAATGGAAGCTTATGCACGCCTAGGAAAAGGCAAAAAACACGCAAAATGGCAACCAGTTTCTATGTGCGTTTATAGTTATCTTCCTAAAATCAAAATTGATCCAAAACTCTGTGATTCATGTGGAAAATGTGTTAAAATCTGTCCAGAAAACATTCTAAAACAGACTGATGACGGAATAAAAGTTCAGAACGAAATCAACTGTACATTATGTATGGACTGTGTAGATGCATGTCCCAAAGACTCAGCAACCGCTGTAAACGTGTCTTGGGATGATAAAACTTTCATTTTTAAAATCGAATCAACTGGAGCACTTCCAGTAGAACGAATAGTTATGGAAGCAACAAAAATTCTTGACAACGAAATCAAAGAATTTTCTAATCAACTTAAAAAGGGTAATAAGAAGTGAAGAAATTAAAGTCAACTAATCCAGAGCTTGTTACGCTCATTCGTGATTTGAAAAAACAGTCACAAGAAAGCCAAACTGAACTATGGCTTAGCCTTGCTGAACGTTTAAACAGTTCGAACCGAAGTCGTGTAGCCGTAAATTTGAGTCGATTAAATCGTTACACAAAAGAAGGTGAAACCGTAGTAGTTCCAGGCAAAGTTTTAGGTGCCGGACAAGCAGATCATCCTTTGAATATTGCTGCTTTTTCTTTCTCTGATGTTGCTAAAACTAAAATTGCGAACAGTAAAGGACAATGTTTGTCTATTCGCGACCTGATGAAAAAAAACCCAACAGGTAAAAACGTGAAAATAATGGAGTGAATTGGGATGTCTTCTAATAATTCTGTAATAATTGATGCTAAAGGTCTAATTCTTGGTCGATTGGCTAGTAATGTAGCTAAACGTCTTCTTGACGGTGAAAGTGTAGTTATTTTAAATGCTGAAAAAGCAGCCATTTCTGGCAAGAAGCAGCACATAGTTACTGACGCTAAAACTTTCTTGGAAGTTGGTCACCCCAGAAAAGGTCCAAACCATCCTAGACGACCCGACAAAATTGTAAGTCGAACTATCCGTGGAATGCTGCCTCGGCGAAAATCTAAAGGTATTGAAGCTTTCAAAAGATTGCGGGTATACTTAGGGGTTCCCGTTGAATTTGATGGCAAAGATTTTCAGACTGTTATTGAAGCAAGCACGGGCAAATTAAAATCACCTTATATAACCGTGGGCGAATTGGCTAAAGAAATCGGCGGATGGACCCCAGAGGTAGATTAGAATGTCAAAAACAAAAAAAGTTATGGTCTTAAGTGGAAAGCGAAAAACTGCAATAGCACGAGCAACAGTTAGATTGGGCAAAGGACGAGTACGCATAAACAATATACCCTTAGAAGTCTATGAACCACAAATTGCACGAGACAAAATTCTTGAACCTTTGCTACTTACAGATGACAAAGTTTGGAATCAACTTGACATAAATGTCACTGTAGCTGGTGGAGGATACATGGGTCAAGCTGAAGCCGCTCGTATGGCAGTAGCTAAAAGTTTACTTAAGTGGACCAAAAGCACCCGCCTTCGAACAACTCTTATCGATTATGATCGAACCATGATTGCAGGTGATCCCCGAAGAAGTGAGCCCAAAAAGTTTGGAGGACCAGGCGCTAGGGCTAGGGATCAGAAAAGCTACAGGTAACTGCATTCATTTAATGGATGTATTTGTAGCTAAGGCATTAAGGGCACTGAATCGGTGCCAATGTATGAGTATAAATTGAAAAAACTGGAAAAAACCTGAAGGTCAAAATTATGTGTAGGAGGTCGAATTGAAATTATAATCCCAGTTCGTTGTTTTACTTGTGGCAAGTTGGTTGCTGATGTATGGGAAGACTTCAATAAGCGGGTTCAGTCTGGAGAAGACCCGAAAAAGGTTCTTGATAGTTTAGGTGTAACAAGATATTGCTGTCGTAGGATGGTTCTTGGACACATTGAAATTTCTGACAGTATTCTCCGGTTCTATAGCCAAAAAGCAAACTTTAATTCTGAACCATATTAGCGGTGAAACAACATGTCGTCTATCATAGAAGAGGTAACAGCTAGAAAACTTTTCAACAGTCGCGGGCGAGAAACAATAGAGGTTGACATAATAACTGCTGATGGATTTGGAAGCGTTGCTGCCCCTGCTGGAGCTAGTACGGGTAAAGCTGAAGTTGTTCCTTATCCTGAAGGTGGAGTTGACGCTGCCCTAAAGAAATTTGAAGAACTTGTTGTTCCAGAACTTATTGGAATGGATGCAGAAGAACAAAGTGACATTGATATTCTTCTTCATGAAATTGATGGCACCCTAAACTTTAGTAATATTGGAGGAAACACTGCTTTTGCGGTTTCTGTAGCTACTGCTGAAGCAGCTGCGACGTCTCTTGATTTGCCTTTATTCCAATATTTGGGTGGATATTTGGGTAATGAGCTTCCTTTTCCTCTCGGAAACGTTTTGGGGGGCGGAAAACATGTTCTTGGAAAAACAACTGACATCCAAGAATATTTGGTCATTCCCTTGAATGCATCCTGTTTCTCAGAGGCTGCTGCTGCAAACATTAAAGTCCATGCAAAAGTTGGTTCTCTTCTTAAAAAAACATGTAAATTATTTACTGGTGGAAGAGGTGACGAAGGTGCGTGGGCACCAAACATTGAGAACGAAGAAGCACTAAAGATTGTTTCTCAAGCTTGTCAAGAAGTTTCAGACGAAATGGATATTGAATGTAGACCCTGTCTTGATGTTGCGGCTTCTAGTTTTTATGACCCCAAAAAGGGTGTTTATGTTTATTCTATGGAAGGCAAAAAACGAGATTCTGGTGAGCAACTTGAGTTTATGTTGCAACTAATTGAAGAATATAACCTCGCTTTTGTTGAAGACCCCTTCGATGAAGATGATTACGAAAACTTTGCTGAACTCACAAAAAAATCAACTAATTGTTTAATTTGTGGTGATGACTTGTTTGTTACAAACCGTGACCGATTGGCTAAGGGAATAGAAATGGGGGCTGGTAATTCTCTTGTCATAAAGGTTAATCAAGTTGGAACCATTACAGATGCGTTAGAGACCACTCGGTTGGCGAAATGGGCTGGATATGTTCCAGTTATGTCTCATCGTTCTGGTGAGACAGTAGATACACATTTAGCTCACTTAGCAGTTGGTTTCGGCTGTCCAGTTATAAAGACTGGTGTGTTACATGGAGAACGTGTCGCAAAAATCAATGAACTAATCAGAATTGAAGAAAATCTTGGAAATAGAGCTCAAATGTCAATACTATAGTTGGAGGAAAAAAGTTTGTCCGAAAATGAAGAAAACATGGAAAATTTCAGCGAAGAAGAATTGCTGTTGCCCCAGGATACCCTATTGTCCGCGGGTGTTCACATAGGAACCAGAATGCGAACCAAAGACATGGAACAATTCATCTACCGGGTTAGAGCAGACGGTCTGTTCGTATTAGATGTTAAAAAAACCGATGAACGCATACGCGTTGCTGGCAAGTTTCTAGCCCGTTTTGATCCCTCAAAGATTGCAGTTGTCGCTGGACGCTTGTACAGTCATTCTCCAGTAGAAAAATTCTGCCAAGTAACTGGAGCAACCCCAATAGTTGGTAGATTTATTCCTGGAATGCTTTCAAATCCATTGTATCCTGATCGCCTTGAACCTAGTGTGATCATTGTTTCTGATCCAAAAGCTGATGTTCAAGCAGTTAAAGAAGCTGCTACCATTGGTGTTCCTGTTGTTGCTTTGTGCAGTACAGATAACGACTTCTCATTTGTTGATTTTGTTATACCAACCAACAACAAAGGAAGACGTGCATTAGCAGTTATTTACTGGCTCCTTGCAAGGCAAATGCTACGCGAAAAAGGCGAAATCCCCGCAGACGGTGATCTTAGTCAGTCTATCGAAGACTTCGAAATTAAATTAACAAGGGACCGAGGGGACGTCGAAGAAGATTGAAACTCAGGTATCCAGCAGTAGCCGGTTCATGGTATGCTGGTACTCCTGATGGTTTAAATCACCAAATCCAAAATCTTTTTACTCATAAACTTGGACCTGGAAGCCTTCCTTTAGTAATGCAGGATGGTCCCAGAATTTTTGTTAGTCTTATTGTTCCTCATGCAGGATACATGGCTTCTGGTCCTGTAGCTGCCCATGCATATTATCATCTTGCTTTTGATGGAAAACCTGATGTTATCGTGATTTTAGGTCCCAACCACACTGGACTTGGAAGCGCAATCTCTCTCATGAACGAAGGCGCCTGGCGAACACCCTTAGGGGATGTTCCAATTGACACTCAAATCGCCAATGAGATTTTACAAAATTCTGACGTCATAGATATAGACGACCGTGCCCACCTTCGCGAGCATTCTATTGAAATGCAGTTGCCTTTTCTTCAGTATCTTTATGGTTCTGAATTCAAGTTTGTTCCCATATGTTTTATGATGCAAGACCTCGATACCAGTCGTGAAGTTGGAAAAGCAGTTGCGGCTGCTTTGAAGAACAAAAACGGATTGGTTATTGCATCAACTGACCTGTCCCATTATGAACCTCAAAGTCAGGCAGAAAAAAAAGACAAACTAGCCATAGATGCTGCCCTTGAGATGAATGAAGAAAAATATTATCGTAATGTAGACTTGTTTGGAATTTCTACTTGTGGTTATGGTCCTACAGTTGCTGCGATAACTGCGGCAAAAAAGTTGGGTGCAAAAAATTCAAACTTGTTGTGCTATGGGACCAGCGGTGATGTTTTGGGGGACAAATCTGCTGTAGTGGGCTACACCTCGATTTCATTCAGTAAATAAAATATTTTTAGAATATATATTCAGTAATAAGGAATGTTTATATATAATTATATTATATAATGATAATTAACTGAATGAGTGTGAGTAAATATGGCAACACCAATCGTAAATGAAAACAAACCTGAACTAGAACTAAACGAATCTTTAACCTTCAAAGAGCTCGCTAATATCTGGTTCTTCCCAAGAATCTAACAAAACAACCAATCACGCTCTGCCACAATTAACAACTCTTTTTGGCACAATAAGCAAACTCGAGGTGACCCCTACAAACCCCAACTTAAACCCCCAATTTTCCCTTCATTTTGTCTCCTTTTTATTACCTCTTTTTTGTAAAACATGATTTACCTAAAAGTATTTTATTTAATCCCCGTAATTGTGTTTTGAGTTGTTTTCAATGGGAAAAGGTTCTGGCTTTGGAAAAACAATTTTGTTTGGTGAACATTTCGTTGTTCATGGTGTACCTGGAATTGCTTCGGCAGTTGACTCTGCAGCTGATTCAGAAGTAAAAAAAATTGCGCAAGGCATCAAAGTAACTGACGAAAGAACTGGCGCAAAGGGTTATGCAGAAAAAAAGAAACTTCAGCAGGTAGAATCCATCGAAAGAATGTTAGTAGCAATGGGGATGGACCCAAAAAATGTTGGTCTAGATATTTGGTTGGGTGGAAATCTTCCTGGATTCAGTGGTCTTGGTGCTTCTGCAGCAAGTAGTGTTGCAATTGCCCGTGCAATCTCTGAAGAATTTGGTTTGAATTTATCAGATGAAAAAATTAATGACGTTTCTTATGAAGCAGAGAAAGCGTACGCAGGTAACCCGTCAGGAATTGACAACACAGCCGCAACTTTTGGTGGTTTGATTTGGTTTAAGAAAAACCTGCAAAGTGGCATAAACGAAATCGAACAACTCAACATCCGGGAACCTGTAGAAATTGTCATAGGAAACACAGGAATTGTTGCTAACACCAAAGCAATGGTTTCCGGAGTAGCCGAACGAAAACAAGCTAACCCCGAAAAATATGACCCAATTTTCAAACAAGCAGAAGAGTTAGCCATTAAAGGAAAATCAGCCTTGGACGCTTTTGACTTGAAGAAAGTTGGTGAGCTGATGAACCAAAACCATGCTTTATTGCAACAAATTGAAGTTTCCAGCAAAGAACTTGATTACTTAGTTGATTTAGCCCGAAAACTAGGCGCCTACGGAGCCAAAATGACCGGAGGGGGAGGCGGAGGTTGCATGTTAGCTTTAACTCCAGGAAAAGACCTGCAAGAAAAAGTTGCAACATCCATTGAAAATGAAGGTTTACAAGTTTTAAGAACAAAAATTGGCGTAAGAAAAATGTGAGGGAAAAGTTTTGGGTTTTCGAGATTTTATTGAACAACTTGAAAAACAAGGAAAACTAACCAGAATCAAAAAAGAAGTTTCAACCGACCTAGAATTAGCTGGAATCCTTGAAGCTTTAGGGGAAAAACCCTGCTTTTTTGAAAAAGTAAAAGAATCAAGCATGCCCTTGGTTGGTGGTTTAGTTTCTTCTAAAGAATTAGTTGCCAAAGCTTTGAACATGAACGTGCAACAGATTTTGCCTAAACTTTCTGGTGTTTTGGAAAATCCTGTCCCTCCTGCAGTTGTAAAAACTGGGAAATGTCAAGAAGTTGTAGAAAAAAATGTTGACCTAAACATACTGCCCATAATGCGTTATACCGCAAAAGACGGAGGCAAATACATTCCATCTGCTGTTTCTATTATTAAAGACCCTGAACTTGGCAGAAACATGTGTTTTCATCGTTTGATGATGATTGGGAAAAACAAGTTTGTTGCTCGCCTTGTAGAAAACAGGGGAACTGACACTGCCCTCAAAAAAGCTGGCGGTGAGTTAGAAATTGCAATGTGCATTGGAAACTCAACTGCTGTTCTTTTGGCTGCGGCTACGTCGTTGCCTATGGGTGTTGACGAGTTAGGAATGGCAAATGCCTTAGAAAAAACGGAACTTGTCAAATGCAAAACCGTTGACCTTGAAGTTCCCAAAGATTGTGAAATCGTTCTGGAGGGACGGATAACAAAAGAAACAGTTTCAGAAGGGCCGTTCCTTGACTTGACTGGAATCCCTGATCGTGTTAGGCAGCAACCCGTTATCGAAGTCAAATGTATGACCCATAGAAAAGACCCATTTTATCAAACAATTCTTGCTGGAAGAAATGAACACAAGGTGTTAATGGGTATGCCTAAAGAGCCTACTATCTTTAACGAGGCAAACAAAGTCTGCAAGTGTAACGACGTTTACATTACTACTGGTGGATGTAGTTGGCTTCATGCTGTGTTGCAGATAACTAAACAAAACTCTGACGACGGAAAAAAGGCAATTGAAGCTGCTTTTAATGGCCACAAATCCTTGAAACATTGTGTTGTCGTGGATGATGATATCAACATTTACGACAGCGACGATGTAGAATGGGCAATTGCAACAAGGTTTCAAGCAGACAAAGCAGCAGTTATTATGCCTAATCAGCCGGGGTCTTCTCTTGACCCTTCAGGAGATTTGTCTGAAGGCAAAAAAGCGCGAACCTGTAAAATGGGTTTGGATGCTACGATTCCTTTGACTGGAACGGGCAAAGGATTCGATAAAATAAATTACGAAAAAGTTGACTTGAAAAAGTTCGTGGATTCATCATGTACTTAACAAAAAATGAAGAAAAAATGCTGGATGGCGAAGAAGGCTACGCTGTAAAAAAGTCCATGGAAATACTGGTTGCCCTTGGAAACATTTACGGGGCAGAAAAACTAATCGACGTTGGGTCTGTTCAAATTTCTGGGGTTTCTTATCATAATCTTGGAGATGCAGGACTGGAATTTTTGGATGAACTCGCAAAAGACGGCAAAGTCAAAGTACTAACAACTCTGAATCCTGCAGGAATGGATCTAGAAAACTGGCAAAACCTTGGAATTGACCCTGAGTTTGCCCGAAAACAAAAGCTGGTTATTGACGCTTTCAGCAAAATGGGGATTATTGTTTCTTGTACTTGTACGCCTTACCTGATTGGTAACCTGCCAAGGTACGGAGAACACATTGCTTGGGCAGAATCCTCTGCAGTTACATTTGCGAATTCAGTTATCGGAGCAAAAACAAACCGAGAAGGTGGTCCATCAGCTTTAGCAGCAGCTTTTGTTGGGAAAACTCCTTGTTATGGTCTTCATCTTGATGAGAACCGTGTGCCCGACATTCAAGTAGAAGTAACCGCAGAATTGTCCAAAATTTCCGATTGGGGAGCCCTTGGATACTGTATCGGAAAAGCTGCACAAAGCAAAATTCCATACATTACTGGAATCAAAAATGCATCAATTGATGAGTTAAAGTCATTTTGTGCGTCTGTGGTTACTTTTGGTTCTAAACCCTTGTTTTACATGAAGGATATTACTCCAGCATCTGAGAAAGTTAATCCTCCAACAGAAAAAGTAACGATCGATAAGAAGGCACTACAAGAAGCATACGACGCAATTAATGATGCCACCGAAGACATCGACTTTGTTTGCATTGGATGCCCTCATGCTTCAATCAAAGAAATTGCCCAAATAGCAAACTTGCTTGAAGGCAAAAAAATCTCGCCTACCACGGAGTTTTGGGTTGCATCTTCACGGCCTGCAAAACAGCTTGCTGACATACGTGGTTACACAAAAATTATTGAAGATGCTGGCGGAAAATTTGCATGTGACACATGCATGGCGGTTGCTCCGTTGAAAGGAAGGTTTAAGGCAATTGCGACAACTTCCGCAAAAGGTTGTTACTATTCACGGCATAACTTGATGTTAACCAAAATGGGCAGCTTAGAAGAATGTATACAAGCTGGAGTGACTGGAAAATGGAGCTAAAAGGGCGAATAATCTCAAAAGGTGTTGTTGAAGCCGAAGCATTAACAACCACTCAACCAATTTCTTTTTACGGTGGAGTAGACCCAGAAACCAGCGAAATACTCGAAAAAGGACATGAACTACAAGGCAAATCAATCAAAGGCAAAATCCTAGTTTTCCCAACCGGCAAAGGCTCCACCGTTGGCTCATATACCCTTTATCGACTCAAAAAAGGTGGTGTTGCTCCAGCGGGAATCATAAACAGCGAATGTGAAACAGTAGTTGCCGTTGGCGCAATAATTTCCGAGATACCGTGTGTTGACAAAATTGATATTTCCAAAATTTTGAGTGGGGACACTGTTCGTATAGAAAACGATGTTGTCACAATAAAGAAGTAACCCAGTTAACTTTATTCCTTTATTGTTCACACAGTAAAGTAATGGTGAGAAGGATGACAACCAAGCCAACTGTTCTAAAGCTGGGCGGTTCTGTAATAACAGAAAAAAACAAACCCGCCACCCCAAATTTTGAAGCAATTGAACGTTTGGCAAAAGAAATTGCTCAAGCTAACATTTCCTCTCTGATTTTGGTTCATGGGGGCGGCTCCTTTGGTCATCCTGTTGCCAAAAAATACCATCTAACCGGCGGTTTTGGTGACGCTTCACAAATTGTTGGTTTTTCTGAAACCCACCGTGCTATGACCCAATTGAACAGTTTGGTTATGGAAGCTTTGTTTAACAACAAAGTTAACGCGGTAGTTATTCAGCCGTCTTCATGTGTGGTAACTAAATCTGGGAGAATCCAAACTATTGAACTAAAACCAATTAAACGAATGCTGGACATGGGACTTATCCCCGTTCTTTATGGTGACGCAGTTCTTGATTCTGAGAAAGGGTTTGCAATTCTTTCTGGAGATCAGCTAGTTTCTTCTTTAGCCATCAATTTTGATGCCTCTCGGATTGTAATGGGCGGAGATGTGGATGGTCTTTTCACTGCTGATCCAAAAACTTGTTCTTCTGCTCAACTGATTCCACGGGTTACCTTGGAAGAATTAAAATCTGAAAAGCATGAAATAGAAGGTTCGCAGTCAACTGACGTAACGGGTGGCATGCTGGGAAAGATGCGTGAATTAGTTCCTGCAATTGAGGAAGAAATCGAAACGTTGATTGTGAACGCCACAAAACCCATGAGGGTCTGCAAGGCACTTAAGGGTGAAGACGTAGTTGGAACCGTTATTGTTAAGGGGTAAACAAAAGTGGATGACATTATTGGAGAACGAAAAGCTGACCACATAGAAGTTAGTCTAAAGGAAAACGTTCAAGCAAGAAACGTAACTACCGGATTTGAGGACGTTACTCTAGTGCACAGGGCTTTACCTGAAATCAACCGGGCACAAATTAACCTTTCAACAACTGTTTTTGGGTACAAGTTTTCTGCACCCCTCTTTGTTGGAGCCATGACTGGAGGCACTCCCCAAGCCAAAAGAATTAACGCGGTAATTGCCCAAGCTGTTGAAGAACTAGGTCTTGGAATGGGTGTGGGAAGCCAAAGAATAGCAATCGACAACCCTGAAGTTGCGGATTCTTTTAGTGTGGTGCGAGAAAAAGCTCCAACAGCTTTCGTTTTGGCAAACATTGGTGGTCCCCAGTTAGTTAACAAATACGGTGTAGCCGAAGCAAAAAAAGTAGTGGAAATGGTAAAAGCCAACGCTTTGGCAATTCATTTGAATCCTTTGCAGGAAGCTGTTCAGCCTGAGGGGGATACTGATTACTCTAATTTGTTGCAAAAAATTCGTAAGCTTGTTCAAGATTTAGATGTTCCCGTAATCGTCAAAGAAACTGGTGCCGGAGTCTCGGCAGAAGATGCTGCTATGCTCGAGGCTGCTGGTGTTGCGGGAATTGATGTTGCTGGAGTTGGGGGAACAAGCTGGGCGGGTGTAGAGTATTTCCGTGCTAAGGCTCGTAACGATGGGTCTAGTCAAAAACTTGGGGAAACTTTCTGGGACTGGGGTATACCATCTGCAGTTAGTCTTGTAGAGACAGTAAATTCTGTTAATTTGCCTGTAATCGCCTCGGGTGGAATAAGAACTGGAGTAGATGTGGTAAAATCTTTGGCACTGGGGGCAAGTTTGACAAGTGCAACTTTTCCGTTTCTGGGTCCCGCTACAAAAGATTCAGAAGACGTTAAAAAGGCACTCATGTATTTTGTTGAGGAAGTGAAAAATGCCATGTTCCTTGTGGGTGCCAGTTCAGTTCAAAAACTCCAGAATGTTCCAGTTGTGTTAACTGGCAAAACTGCTGAGTGGTTACGGGCACGTGGCATTAAACCTAAAACTTATGCGAGGAGAAAATTGTGAGCCCATTATCAACTCAAATATCTGATTCAGCCCAAAAAGTAAACAAATTTATCGAAACGGTAGTAGACATTGAAGCTGAACCCAAGGTTTTGTACCAAGCTTCCCGGCACATAATTGACGCTGGTGGAAAACGCTTACGTCCTTTTCTTGTTTTGAAAACTTGCAGTCTAGTAGGCGGAAAGGAACAAGACGCAATAGCAACCGCTTCGTCCATGGAATTGCTTCATACTTTCACTCTTTTGCATGACGACATAATGGACCAAGACGAAAAACGTCGGGGAGTTCCCAGTGTTCACACCAAATATGGTGTGCCCATTGCTATTGTTGCTGGAGACTTGTTGTTTGCCAAGGTTTTTGAGGTAATCACAAAAAACACAGACCAAAAAAATGTGACACCTAAACGTATTTTGCACATTTTGCAAGAACTTAGCGAAGCAACGATAGTTTTGTGTGAAGGACAAACCCGTGATATACTCTTTGAAGATAACGAAACAGTTACAGAAGCTGAATACTTTGAAATGATTGAAGGCAAAACCGCTGCACTTTTTGAAACCTCAGCTCGATGTGGAGGAATAATTGGTGGCGCAACCAAAACACAAGTTAAACGGTTGGGCGAGTTTGGGCGCTATGCGGGTATTGCTTTTCAGGTTATTGACGATGTTTTGGCTTTGACTGCAGATGAAAAAGTTCTCAAAAAGCCTGTTGGAAACGACATCCGAGAAGGCAAACGAACCTTAATGGTTGTTTATGCTCTTAAGAAAGCCTCCAAAACTCAGCGTCAAAAGATTTTGGAAACTTTGGGAAATAAAAACGCTTCTGCTGACCAGATTAAAGAAACAATTGGGTTGATTGATTCTTTGGGTGCCATTTCTTATGCCAAAAAAATGGCAGACAAGTATATTACTAAATGCAAGAAGGTCTTAGCCAAGTTTCCTGATTGTGCAGATAAAGAAGACCTATTAAGCCTAGCTGACCTGATTTTTGACAGACAAAACTAAGTTAAGTGGTCCACTTTGAACCCACCCGACGAAAAACAAACCCGAGAAATAATTAACAAAATTGTGTTGTTGAACGCTGTTCGTTATGATGGAAAAGCAACCCCCAAACCCATTTTCAGCAAACTTTTGGGAGAGTATCCTGAATTCCGAAAAAACGTGAAAGAAATCGGATCCATAATCAACGAAATTGTCCAAAAAATCAATTCAATGACTTTAGCTGAACAAAAAGCGATTGTAGCAGATAACTGGCCTGAAACTTTAGTTGAAGAAAAAGTTGAAGAAATCAAACAGCTTCCTCCTTTGCCTAACGTTAAAAAATACAAAAAGGTGGTTACCCGTTTTTCTCCAAACCCCGATTTTGTTTTGCATTTGGGTTCTGCCAGAGCTATCTTGCTTAGTTATGATTACGCCAAAATGTATGATGGAAGTTTTATTCTTCGTTTTGAGGACACAGACACAAAAACCAAAAAGCCAAAACTTGAGTTTTATGATGGCGTCCGGCACGATATGGATTGGTTGGGTTGTAAATGGGACTCAGAATTTATCCAAAGCGACAGGTTGCCAATCTATTATGAGCATGCTGAAGAGCTAATTAACGCAGGTAATGCTTATGTTTGTAATTGTGAGCGGGAAGTTTTTCGCGAAAAATCCCACGCAGGTGATCCTTGTCCGTGCAGAATATTGCCTGCAGACGAAAATTTGGTTCGTTGGAACAAAATGTTAGCTGGCATCTACAACGAAGGAGACGCAGTAGTGCGTGTGAAAACTGAGTTAGGTCATCCTAATCCTGCGGTTCGGGATTGGCCTGCTTTGCGTATTGTTGATACTGTAAAGTATCCTCATCCTCGAGTGGGAAGCAAGTACCGTGTTTGGCCTCTTTACAATTTTTCTACTGGAATTGACGATCACCTGATGGGAATAACCCACATAATCCGTGGCAAAGAGCATCTGACCAATCAGGCTCGGCAAGAATACATGTTCAAGCATTTTGGATGGGACTATCCTGAAACCATTCATTATGGCAGGCTCAAAATTACTGGAGCGTCACTTAGTAAATCAGAAATTGTAAAAGGCATGGAAAATGGACTTTACAAACACTGGGACGACCCCCGCCTTGCTACTCTTGCAGCGTTGAAAAAGCGTGGAATCCAACCAGAAGCTATTCAAAGTCTAATAATTGACGTGGGTCCAAAACCTCAAGATGTAGTTCTGAGCTGGAAAAACTTGTATGCCCATAACAGAAAACTTGTTGACCCAACTGCTAAACGGTTCTTCTTTGTATCTGACCCAATCAAAATTACGGTAACTGGCATTCCCTCCAGTTATTCAGCCAAAATTCCCGTGCACCCCAATCACTCGGAGATGGGTTTCAGAACCTTTGATGTTGCTCCAAAAAATGGCACAGCAACTTTTCTGATTTCAAAAAATGACTTAAGTCTGCTAAAGGGCAAACCTGCAGTTCGTTTCATGGACCTTTTTAATTTCACTGTACAAAAAATTGTAGAAAATAATGTTCAAGCGGTGTTTCACAATGAATCATACGAAGAGGCAAGAAAGCTGTCTGCTCCTTTGGTTCATTGGCTTCCTGTTGACAGTGGAATTCCTTGTGAAGTTGTGATGCCTGACGCTTCTGTTGTTGAAGGTGTCGCCGAAGATGCATGCAAAAAGTTGAAACTTGATGAGGTTGTGCAGTTTCAGCGGTTTGGTTTTGTGCGAGTTGACGCAGTTACCAACAACTTGACTGCATATTTTGCCCACAAGTAGGTTTGGCATCAAAATTTTTTTATTTTTCCTTTTCTTTTTTCTTAAAGGGGTATATTTTGTCTAATTTGATTTCTAAATGTGGTATTGATTGTGGCACCTGTCCTTGGGGACCTTTTCCTCGGCAGAATATGTCTGCTGAAGAGTTTGATGAGTTTAAGGTTCGTGCTAAACAGGTTTTGGGGTATACGCCGATTAGGACCGCTTGTGTAACTTGTCAAATTCCAGATGTGCAGATTCCGAAAACGTCAAAGTTGCCTAGCAGAAAATGTTTGATTCGTCAGTGTGTTGACAAAGCAGGCATAAAAAACTGTGGTTACTGTTCCAAGTTTCCTTGCGATACCCTGAAGGGAACTGCAGATGTATGGAACCGTGAAGTTATCGAAACTAAACTTGGTGAGTCTTTGTCTGACGTAGATTATTGTCGGTTTGTTGAACCCTTTGAAGGTTTGCGCCGATTACCTGCCCTGCGGGCTTCTTTAAAATCAAATGAATTTGTTGAACCCCCAAAAGTAATGACAAAAACCAAGTTAGTCGAGTTTCCCAAAAATTTACCTGTAGCCGAAGTGGACTCTTTCAAACAAGTTCACAAGTTACTTGAAAAACTCTGGAATTCTTCTTTCGGGTTACGGGACACTGATACTTTTGCTCAGCACTACACTCTTGAAAAGCAAAGAACTCATGTTCTGAGATTTCTTTGGATATTTGGTGAAAACGGCAAATTGAATCCAGAAAGTTCACAGATTGTTGTTGACTCTAAAACTTACCTTGATAATCGTGGAACCGAAAAACAGTTAGCAATTTGGAGTTTTGCTCAAGGTGTAGTCTTTAAAGAATTGTTAAAATTTGGAGTAAATTGTGAGCGTGTTGCATTAAAGGGAGTAAAAATTGCAGATTTGATTACTGGCACTGGGTATCTTCGAAACAAAGGCTGGGTTATGAGCATGTCTTTTGAAAACAAAATCGGGGGGTTAGATGTTCTAAATGCATTGCACGTTTATTGTAAGAAATTGGCCGAAAAATTTGGCAAAAAAGGGTTTCAGCGGTTCTGTGTTGTAGATATGGGCGTGTTGTCTGAGCTCTAAAGAAGGCTTTTTGTTTCTTTTGGTTTTCAAGAAAAAAGGTTGTTTTCAACATAGAACTACTATTAGTTTCCTGATATGTTCGGAGTTGGAGACCTTTTGAAACATTTTATATCTGGAAGTTTAACTACAAATACTGAAGATGGGGATTAGCGTTGGTTGAACAAGGAAAGGATCTTTGTGGTTGCGTTTACGAGATTGAGGAAGGCATTATGGTTTGTGTTAAACGCTGTGATAAACACAGTAAACCAAAACGTAAACGTCCTTTCCGGTCTAAAGCTGAATGTGTTAGACCTTAATTGTTGTATCAAATGCTTTTTTTAGTAGGCATCAGGAATATACCCTTAACGGACATGAGCAAAAATGGCTACGCAGAGTTCTTTATTGGCGTTCGGAGATGTTCCTAAAAAGAAAAAACCTCAATCAACTCAAATCCAAGTGATTGAAGAACTCCTACAAGATTCAGCAGAGAAAGAACCTGTTGTTTATCCAGATTTTCCAGAAAATTTACCCCCGTCGTATCTTGTGTCTGTTTCCTATGACGGCAAAAAAGCATTAGCCAAACTTTCATTGTATGAGCCTGTTTCCAAAAGAATCTATTTTTGGTACGACAACACTGGTCACAAGCCTTACCTTTTAACCAGTCTTGCTCCCGAAGAGGTTGAAAAACTCGGTGGAGTAACATCCCATATTGGATATGACCATGTGGAAACTGTTGAAAAATATGACTCTCTTCAAGACAAACTGGTTACCGTAACAAAGGTCGTCGCCAAAGACCCCCTCGCCATTGGTGGACGACAAAGCGGTTGTTTAAGGGACATAATTCCCGATGCGTATCAAGCCCTAACAGGTATTGAAGAGCCTCCTAAAGTTTGGGAGTCATTTATTCGATATTATCAGTCTTACATTTATGACAAAAACATTGCCATAGGGATGTTGTACAAAATAGAAGACGGAAATCTTGTTCGGGTAATACAGAAATCGTCTGAAGAAACCATCAAGCAGATTCTTGACAAGTTTTCTGGTGTAGACAAACAGTTTTTAGACACAGTAGAAATGTGGGCGCGTTTACTTGAGTCACCCGCACCTGATTTTAAACGTGTCGGATTAGATATAGAAGTCGCTTCAGCGGTTGCCACTCGGGTTCCTGATCCCCAAAAAGCTACTGACCCTATTGTTTGTGTTGCTTTGTATGGTTCAGAGCGCAAAAAACAGTTGTTCCTTTTGAAGCGCGAAGGAATTGAACACGGTGACAGAAAACTGCCTGATGACGCTTTGGTTACCTATTTTGATGACGAAAAAGAGTTACTTCAAAAAGTGTTTGAGGCAACCGTTGAATATCCCTTTGTTTTAACTTTCAATGGTGACGACTTTGACCTACCGTTTCTGTATAATCGGGCAAAAAACCTTGGAATAGACAGAACACAAATTCCCATCGAAGTAGGCAGAAGAACCTGCTCGTTTACCCATGGTGTTCATATTGACCTTTACAAGTTCTTCTTTAATCGTTCAATCCAAATTTACGCTTTTGGCAACAAATATCGGGACATGACCCTTAATGCAATCGGTACTGCCCTTTTAGAACTTCCAAAAATTGAACATGAAAAAGCATTTTCTGAGCTAAGTTACACCGAATTAGCTGAATATAACCTGCGAGACTCAGAAATCACCTTTGATTTAACTGCGTTTAATGACAACTTAGTCATGAAACTGATTTTAGCAATGTCCAGAATTTCTCACATGCCCATGGAAGATGTAAGCCGGCAAGGAGTTTCTCGGTGGATTCGGAACTTTTTGTATCATGAGCATCGTCAGCGAAACATGCTTATTCCAAATGACTCAGACATCCTTGCCCTCAAAGGTGGAACTACAACAACTGCTATGATTAAAGGCAAGAAATACAAGGGTGCAATAGTTGTTGACCCTGTTCCTGGTGTCCACTTTAACGTGGCAGTTATGGACTTTGCTAGTCTGTATCCGTCGATCATTAAAGTTTACAATCTGGGCTACCAAACTTTGCTTTGCAACCACGAAGAATGTAAACAAAACAAGGTTCCAGAAACAACTCACTGGATATGCACCAAAAACAAGGCACTAGAAAGCTTGCTGATTGGTTCACTTCGTGACCTTCGGGTTAAATGGTATAAACAAAAAGCAAAAGACAAAACTTTGCCCCAACATGTTCAAAGCTGGTACGCTGTTATTCCAAGTGCCCTTAAAGTCGTTTTGAACGCAAGTTATGGTGTTTTTGGCTCACCTGCTTTTGGTTTATATTGTCCCCCTGTAGCAGAAGCCACCGCAGCAATCGGCAGACACGTTATCACTCAAACCATCGACAAAGCCAAGTCCTTAGATGTGGAAGTTCTGTATGGCGACACAGACAGCGTCTTTTTGAAAAATCCTTCTCCTGAACAGGTAAAAGTTCTGGCAGATTGGTCCATAACAAAGATGGGCATGGAACTTGAAGTTGAAAAATGGTACCGATACGCTGTTTTTAGTTCCCGTAAAAAGAATTATCTTGGAATCTTGAAAGGCGGAGGCGTTGACGTAAAAGGAATGACTGGAAAGAAACGCCACATTCCTCCATTCATTAAAAAAGCCTTTTACGAGCTTGAAGAACGCCTTCAAAAGGTACAAAACCCCGCAGAGTTCGAAGAGGCGAAAAAGGAGATTAAACAACTCATCCGAGACCGTTACAATTGTTTGAAGAAACGAAAATGGGGGGAAACTCCTGACGATCTGGCGTTTCATGTTGTTTTGGGAAAACCCTTAGCGGACTACAAAAAAACTACTCCTCAGCATGTAAAAGCGGGACGTGAGTTAGAAAAAATGGGTTACGAGCTGAAAACTGGAGACCTCATAAGTTACGTTAAGGTCATGAAAGGTGTTAAGCCTGTTCAAATAGCCACAAACAGTGAAGTCGATGTAGACAAATATGTTTCGTATCTACAATCGACGTTTGATCAGATTCTTGACGCGTTAGGTCTGGATTTTGAAGAAATTATCGGATTGACAAAACTTTTCCGTTTCATGTAAAAAGTAGATGCTTCCCCAAAAAATTAGGGGTTTTCAAATTTTTTGTCGTTAACACAGTTGGATTTTGGTCCAGTGTGTTTGATCTCTATGCCTTCTTCGATGGGTCTACAGGGGACTTGATATTTTTTGAAGAGCCACATAAGTTCGCCGAAGGCTTTTTCATTAACTTCAAACTCTACGACTTCAGTCATTTCTTCTATGATTGCTGGGTGTTTTGGGTTTGCTTTATAGAGCATCATGAATTCAGTGTCTTGTTCTGATTTTGGAGGAGCTGCTACTATTTCCCACAGGGATTTTACTGGGAAGTTACGAGGAGGATATCGCTTTATTCGGATTTTTTTCAACATGTTTACTCCTAATCAGCAATAACTCCTAATTTTGTGGGCGTTTAATATAAGCGGTGATGGTAGCTTTTTCTATATCTAAATTATAGACAATTTGCTCCAAAAAAATATACCGCTAAATCTAAACCTTTTGATAAAGGGTAAACTGGTCTCCAACGCAAATAAACATTTTCATGGATTCTTATAACAACCTTAATCTTTCAATCTTTTACAATACCCTTCAAGGACGACACAACGTTGATACTTTTCATAGCTTCAAAACAAGACACAGCCGGAATGAACATCGCAAACCACCTAATAGAAAACTACAGTTTTGAGAAACTTTCAGAACACTTCCAAAATAACCCTGTTTACTCAAAAACACTGCATAACAAAGAAACCAAACTGCTTTTTGTTGACAATGAAATTGTAAATACACAATTTTTAGACGCCCTAGTTAACCCTGAATTAATGATTTTTCTTTCTCGGCACAGCAGCACATCGGGTATTCCTACCTTGTCTGTGCATACTTCTGGAAATTTGTCGGATGCAAAATTTGGTGGAAAACCCAATACGGTTTCCATCTCTCCCGCAGGAGCAATGAAAAATGCTCTTTCTGAGATGGCAAAACAAGTAAACGAAACAAAGTTGGACTACGAAGTTTCTTACGAGTGCACCCATCATGGTCCCTCTTTACCTTTTTCGTCTATGTTTGTGGAATTGGGCAGTTCACCGAAGCAATGGGTTGATGTTGAAGCTGCTAAAGTTGTAGCAGATGCAGCAGTTGCTGCCGTCTGTGAATGCTCCAACTGTTCTGCAGTAGTGGGGATTGGTGGTCCTCATTATAACAAAAAGTTCACAAAACTTGCTCTAAACAATGAATTAGCCTTTGGTCATATGATTCCAAAATATGCCCTTGAAGATATTGATATCAGAATAATCCACCAATGTGTTGAACGAACCTTGGAACCTGTAGATTCTGTAATTTTAGATTGGAAAGGAATCAAAGGAGAACATAAACCCAAGATAGTTTCTGCGGTAGAATCCATTGGTTTGTCTACTGAAAAAGTTTAACTCATAAAAAATGAGAAAACGGGGAAAGTTTTTACTTTATTCCCCAACGTTTTGTTACTTTCACAATAATGAAAATAACAAATGCTACTATAATGAACGTTATCAGAGCTACTAGAAAGCTTCCAATTCCGAATGCTTGATTATTCACTGGAATTGTCAAAGTGGACAAATTATCCATACCTGGCAACGCTAAGCCAATGACGGGCATTATCAAGTCTGTAACCATTGATTGCACTAACTGACCAAGATACAAACCCAAAATGAAAGCAACAGCAAGTCCCATAACCTTGTAGTTTTCTATGAACGCTTTGAATTCGTTCCATATTCCTTTAGGCTCAGGAGGTGGAGGAGCAGGTTTCGCAGCTAACAATTCTCGTATCTGCTGAAGTTCTTTTAACATTTCATCTTCTTTTGATATTTTTATTCACCTCAATAATATTGTTCCTGTTCTCCTTTTAACATCTGTTGTTCCTTTGATTTCACTGAACATTTTTTATTCAAAATTATAAAAGTAAACAACCGCAGCTTTTAACAAAATAAATTAACCTAAAAAAGAAAAATGAAAAGAGAGAAATCTGGTTTTTACCAGACTGAAATTTTCCCATAAGTCAGTTTTTCACAGAAATTTTCGATGTTTGCGAGTTCGGCATCGATTACTTCGTTGACTCTGCCTTGGATTTGTTTGTCATAAACTGAGCCTTCGTTCATGACCACTTGAGCTGCTGCGATTGCAGGTTGATCTATGGGTTTGCCGATTTGGCTTAGGAGCCAAACAATGGTTTCTGCTACTTCAGGTACTTCCTCACAGATTTTTCGTGCGACTTGGTGAGATAGGGCGTTGTAAATTTTTCCAACGTGGCTGACTGGGTTTTTGCCTGCAGCTGCTTCAGTTCCGATTGGTCGGTTAAGAGAGATTACTCCGTTGACTTTGTTGCCGCGTCCGACTTGTCCTGAATCTGCACCATCAGCACAGGTTCCCAACACAGTCAAAAAGACGCCATCAACTCCTCGGTCTTCAACATCCAAAGTGTTGATGTAAACATTAACCTTATCAAAGGTAGCTTTTGCGTTCACCCATTCTTGTACATCAGCTGTAATCTCAGATTTGCTGCGCATGTAATCTTTAATGTCAGAAACAAGATGATCAACAAATGCATTACAAATAGTCAAATTCAACACATTGCCGTTCTTGTAGCCCATGACTTTAACGTCTTCCCCACTCATTGGGAATCTTTTCTTGAACTCTTTAGAGTTAATGTAGCGTTCAGTAGTCAAAACCATATTTTCTGTGCGGGTTAAAGGCGCGTAACCTACTGCTGCTGAAGTGTCGTTAGCTCCAAACATGCAGGTTTCGCGTTTGAAAATGTCAGTCAGTCCTTGTGAACCTTGTCTGATTGCAATTTGGTATTTCATGTGTTTTTCAGGGTCTACGAACCTGATATTTTCTTTTAACCATTTTTTAGCTGTGTTGATGGTGATTTCTTTAACAGGAATGTCTTTTCCTTGGGCACTAAAGGTTGCTCTGTCCCCAAAGATAAGAAGCATGGGTTCATTTACCACTCCGCCTCCAAACTTGCATTCTACATCTCCAGCAACAAGTAGGGACTTATCGGTGTTATGATGCAAAATTGCCCCAAATTCTTTCAGGTAAGCTTTGCTAAGTTCCACTGAAACCTGATCCATTATGGCGTCGCACATAGAGTCAGGATGACCAACACCCTTGCGTTCCACAATCTCTACTGGTTGCTTGTCTAGGGGTGTACATTTCGAATCATTAACAAGTATGTTCCTCATGAAAAACACCTTGATGAAAAAGCCTAATCCCGATAGTTCATATATACCTTGCGATAATACCAGCAACATCCTCTGAGCAACGAAACTATGCTAAACAACATAATTTTCCTATACAAACAATTCTGTAACTTAACTGAACAATGGCTTTCTATGACCTAGGTTTTGCTATAAAATTGTAGTAAACATTGATAAATAGGTCACATTAATAGAACAAAATATGCTGGAACGGTTAAAAGAGGAATGTGGGGTTTTCGCGGCGAAGGACTTCACTGACAATCCGGTTTTTCCTTACGTTTACTGGGGATTGCGTTCACAAAATCATCGCGGTCACCAATCCCACGGAATCACAACCTTTGATGGTCAATTCCACAATTACAAAGGATTAGACCTTGTTCCAAAAATAAAACAAAAAGACTTAGAAAATTGGTTAGTAAACCTGCCAGGACCTGTTGGAATAGGACATGTAAGATATTCTACGTCGGGTGGAACAGATTATGATTCTCTTGTAAAAAGCACCCAACCAATTCTAGAACAGAAAGGCGACAAACAGGTAGCAATAGCCTTCAACGGCAACGTAGTTAACACACCTGATATTGTCAAAGAGATTCAAGCAGAGCAACCAAATTTTCGGTTTAATTATGATGCAGAATTAATCACAAAAAAACTTCTGAGGGGCGGTAAGAGTTGGGACTTGAATTCTTCCGTAAAAAAATGCATGAAAGAAATTGAAGGAGCTTTTTCTGTTGCTGGCTTGACCGAATCTGGAGAACTATTCGCTTTTCGAGACCCCCATGGAATTAGACCTCTTTGTTGTGGTTGCAGCAAAAACGGAGCAACCTGTGCAGTTTCGTCTGAAACTGTTGGTTTGGACATAAACAGTTTTGATTTTGATTTTGAAGTAAACCCCGGCGAGCTTGTGGTTGCCAAAAAAGATGGTTTTGAAAGAAAACAAATCTGCACTGGTGAAAGAAAAGCCCTTTGTGCCTTTGAGTTTGCTTATTTTGCTCGTCCAGATTCAAGGTTGGGTGACAGGTACGTTTACGAGGCAAGGGAAGCTTTTGGCAGAAACTTTGCGTGGGAGTTTCCTGAGACTACCAGTAAAGTGGATATAATTATGTCGATGCCTGAAACTGGTAACGATGCAGCTTATGGTTATCATGAATTAACTGGAATACGGTGGGAACGTGCATCCCGACGCCACCGATACGTGGCAGAACGTGCTTTTATTTTGCTTTCAGACCAAAGACATGACACAATAGATCGTAAAATCAATATTGTAGACCATAGACTAACTGGCAAAAACGTTGCTGTAGTTGACGATAGCATAGTTCGAGGGGACACAACCAAAGTTGTAGTTAAGAAGCTTCGGCAGATGGGTGCGAATAAGGTCTTTTTGTTTATCACTTTTCCACGAATTATTGGTCCGTGCTTCTATGGCGTTGACATGGCAACCTACCGTGAACTGATTGGTTCTCAGCACGACGCAGAAGAAATCGCAGAAATTGTAGGTGCTGATGGAGTTAATTATCAGTCAGTTGAGGGTTTGGTTAAGGCTACTGGGTTACCTAAGGCTGAATTATGTTTAGGTTGTATAACTGGTAAGTATCCGACTCCCTTGGCTCAGAAGTTGGCTGAGGAGATGAAAGAACGTTTTGAGAGCGGATACAGCGAAAAAGGCAGAATATACGAAAATTCCATATAAACTAGATTAACTTATTTCAGAATGTTTAGGTGACTTTGATGGAAAAAGTTGGCATCCTAGTAGTAGCCTATGGCTCAAGAGCAGCTGCAATGATCGACGCTTTTACCCGAAGCGAAGATTATTCCCCTAGATTTTATGTTGTTGACAAACAAAATAACCCCTTTAACCTGAAACATGCTGAAAAGCACACTGTTATTTCTAATTTTGACTTGAAAGAAATTGCAAAATTTGCAAAAAAACACAAAGACAATATAGATTTTGGCATTGTGGGTCCAGAAAAACCCATCATCGCTGGAGTAAGAGACATAGTCGAGAAAGAAACAAAAATTCCGATTATTTGTCCAACTAAAGAGTATGCAATTGAGGGCAGCAAAATTGCTCAGCGTGAACTGTTCCAGAAAGTTGCTCCTGAAGTTAATCCCCAATTCAAAGTTTTTGACCCCAAAGATTATAGCAGTACCACTCAGGTCAAGAAAAGCGTGTATGCTTGGCTTAAAGAGTTGAACAATCAAGTTGCAGTAAAACCTGATAAAGCAACTGCAGGAAAAGGAGTTGGCGTCTGGGGTGACCACTTTAACAGTCCAGAAGAAATTTTTGCTCATTTCCTGTCCAATTACGAGCACGGACCAGTTATTATTGAAGAAAAAGTGGAAGGTGAAGAATCCAGTTTCCAGACTTTCTGTGACGGAAAACGGTTAGTTGCTTTACCTGAAAGCCGTGACTACAAGCGCGCCTTTGATGATGACAAAGGACCCAACACCGGCGGAATGGGTGCATACAAAGACGCTAAAGACATTCTTCCGTTCATGACTCAAGAAGACCGAAAAAAAGAAGTTGAATTAGTAACTCGAGTGTTTTCTGAACTAAAAGGCAAAGGCAGTAACCCCGGACTGCGAGGCGTTCCATTTTATGCAGCGTTTATTCACACCAGCAAAGGACCGAAAATTTTGGAAGTTAACAGCCGCCCAGGTGACCCCGAAATAATGACGTTGTTGCCTGATTTGAAGGACGATTTTGTGGACGTTTGCTACAACATGGTGGATGGAAACCTGCACAAAGTCAACTTCAATAACAAAGCAACTGTTGTAACTTACAAGGTTCCTCCGGATTATGGCGGTTACGCAACCAAATTTCCCGCTAAAATAAACAAAGATCTAATCGGCTCTGAGGTGGATTTGAGTGTAGCTTACAGTTTGGTTGCTAAAACTGGAAAAACTCGAGTTTATCCGGGGTCGATGGAGTTGCGAGATAACCAAGTTTTTGCGTTGGGTTCTCGTACTGTTGGTGTTGTTGGAATTGGGGACACTATTGCTGAAGCCCGCGAAAACTCCTTAGAATGCATAAATGCAATCAAAGGCGGGGAACTGTGGAACCGGACCGATATTGCTTTAAAATCTCACATTGAACAAAGCATAAGACACATGCACGAGTTGAGGGGGCTCTGATGTCCGAAGCTTCCATTAATTGTCACCGTGTGTTCGTTACAGACTGTGAAGGACCAATATCAAAGAACGACAACGCCTTTGAGTTGGCAAAACATTTCATTCCAGACGGGGACCGCTTTTTTTCATTGATAAGTAAATATGATGACGTTCTGGCGGATGTTGTAAAAAAACCCAATTACAAAGCAGGTGACACCCTCCGGCTTATTTTGCCCTTTTTGAAGGCGTATGGGGCTACAAACAAGAAGATACTAGATTTTTCAGCAAAAAACGTTTTGTTGGTTCCTGGAGCAAAAGAAACTCTAAACTTTGTTCAAAGCAGTGTGCCTTCTTTTATTGTCAGCACCAGTTATGAACAATATATCGCTTCGTTATGCGAACTAACTGGATTCTCTTTTGATAATACGTATTGTACTTTATTGGATTTGGATAAGTATTATGTTCCTCTTGAAGAAACTATGTTGCTTCGACAGTTAACGGCTGAAATTTCGGTTATGCCGATGATTGAAATTCCTAAAAATGCTGCTTCTGTTGGTGATTTTTCTTCCCTTGATCAAGAAACTATCAAGATGTTAGATGACATTTTTTGGACTCAACTTCGTGAGATGACGTCAGGCAAAATGTTGTCTGATGTTAACCCTGTGGGTGGAACCGAGAAGGCTCGTTCTGTGGAAGATATTGTTCAACGACTTGATTGTAGCCTTGACCAGATAATGTATGTGGGAGATAGCATAACTGATGCTCAGGCTTTGAAGCTTGTTCAAGAAAATGGTGGCTTGGCAGTTTCTTTTAATGGTAACGATTATTCTGTTCGCCAAGCAGACATTGCTGTTTTGTCTGTAAATACTGTAGTTACTTCTGTTCTGGCTGATGCCTTCTTTAGAAAAGGCAAAGACGAAGCAATCAATTTAGTTAAAGAATGGAGCCCAGCCGGTCTTGCCAAACATTGTGTTTCATCTGAGTTGTGCAACCAGATGCTTGACGTGTTTTCTGGCGGTTTTCCAAAAGTTGAGCTTGTAACTGAAGAGTCAGTGGACCGATTGATTTCTGAAAGTAACGTTTTCCGCAAGACTGTAAGGGGAGAAGCTATAGGACAGTTAGGATAATCAATTTTGTGGGGATGTAATTTCATGACACCAGAAATTGAAGATACATACGCAGAAGCTTTTGATGGATTATACGCCCGAGTTATTGTAACTGCAGACCACCCAGAAGTGTTGGTAAGGGCAGCAGACGATGCAACTGCGACTCCTTCTATTGTTATTGGCAGGGTCGAAGGTGGAATTGAACGGTATTTGACGCCTCAGGAGACCCCTGATGGTCGTGTGGGTGCGATTTTGCAGTTTTGGGGGGGAATAAAAGAAGACAAAACCCTTGAACAGAACGTGAAAAAGTTTGAAGCTGAACTTTCTTTCCGAATTCGTCAAGACATTCTGGTTAAGCCTTTTACTGCATTGTATGATGCTTTGGAAAATCCTCAAGGAAAACTGGATATGATGGAGCGGGTTGGTCACTGTGGGGATGGTTATGAGAATGTTGAGAAGCGTTCTGGACGAAACGTGATTACTGTTCCTTTGATGGTTTCTGACTTTATTATTGAACGGGAAATTGGTTATTCCCAAGGAATTATGGGAGCAAACTTTTGGTACATGTGCCAAACAAAACAAGCAGTAATTGAAGCTGGAAACAAAGCCTTAGAAGCAATACACACGATCCCGGGAATAGTTACCCCTTTTGACATTTGTTCTGCAGGCTCTAAACCTGAAACAAATTATCCTTTGATTGGTCCAACTACTAATCATCCTTACTGTCCGACCTTGAAGAAACAGTTAGGATTAGCTTCAATGGTTGAAGAAGATGTAAACTACATTCCAGAAATTGTAATCAACGGCACTTCCCTTGAAGGCATGAGAAAAGCCATGAAAACCGGCATCGAAGCTGCAATGGCAGTTGATGGTGTTGTAAAAATTTCTGCAGGGAACTACGAAGGCAAACTAGGAAAACACAAAATATTTTTGCGGGAGCTATTCTGATGACCTTTGATGCTGTTGGCTTTGGCGCCCTCAACTTGGATAAACTTTTCAAAGTGAACATCATCGCAAAAGAAGAACAGGAAGGCTTCGTAACCAATGTAACAGAATCTCCCGGAGGCTCTGCAGCAAACACAACCGTAGGCACTGCGCGATTAGACCTTAAAACAGGTTACGTTGGCAAAGTAGCCAAAGACCGCGAAGGACAGGTTCTTCTTAACGAATTCAAAAAAGAAGGTGTTGACATTAACGGCATAACTGTTTCCAAAACTGGAAGAAGCGGAACAGTCATGGGCTTTGTGGACACAAACGGTGACCGTGCACTCTATGTGGACCCCGGAGTTAACGACCGAATAAGCGTCAACGACGTCAATCTGGATTATGTTTCTGACACAAAATTTTTGCATTTAACCTCTTTTGTTGGAGAAAAAACCTTCCGCACCCAAAAAGAAGTACTAACCCAGCTTTTAGACGTGAAAATCAGTTTTGACCCAGGAGCCCTTTACATAAACAAGGGCATGAACGGCTTGAAGCCGATAATTCAACAAAGTAGTGTCATGTTCCCGAACTCGTTAGAACTAAAACAACTCACCGGAAAAGACTACAAAGAAGGCGCTAATGTTTTGCTGGATTTGGGCGTTGAAGTAGTTGCGGTCAAGTTGGGTAAAGCGGGCTGTTATGTTACTGACGGAAACGAACATTACACCATTGAAGCATACAAGGTACATGCCATTGACACTACTGGTGCTGGAGATGCGTTTTGTGCGGGTTTTCTGTATGGGTTGATTAAAGAAAAAGACCTGTACGAATGCGGAAAAATCGGTAACTTTGTCGCTTCTAGATGTGTGCAAAAGATGGGAGCAAGAACAGGACTACCCCATTTACCTGACCTGAAGAACCTTTAGAATTTTTTCTTTAGATATTCTATCATGGATTCGAAAACTAATTTTCCGTCTCCGTACGTTTGCATGTTTTCTGTTTTTGTCCAGTCAGGCAATTGCCATCCATAGAAAGCTCGTTCTGGATGAGGCATTAAACCAAAAACTGTTCCTGCAGGGTTGCATATTCCAGCAATGTCGTGGAATGCGCCATTTGGGTTAGTTGGGAATTTTCCATTGGCGTAGTCCCCATCTTTAGTGCTGTACCTGAAGACTAATTGGTCGTTGTCGTAGAGTTTTTGCAGATATTTTTCTTCTTTTTCTTTCGCAAACAAGAATCGACCTTCACCATGAGCAACAGGCAGATGCATAACTTTGCCTTTTGAGATGTTTTGAGTAAAAATACAGTTACCCACGTTCTCGTGCTTTAAATGAATCCACTTGCAACGGTAACCAATTGGAATGTTAGTTGCCAAAGTTGCTTCGGGGTAATCACTGATTCCATCAAAACTGGGTAATAGTCCAGCTTCGACTAATACTTGAAAACCGTTACAGATTCCGATGATGGGGCGTTCCTCTTCATCGAACTGTTTGAGGTCTTTACGCAGCTTGGTTACGGTTCCAGTTGCCCAAATCGCACCTGCCCGAACATAATCCCCATACGAAAATCCACCCGGAAAAACCAAAGCATCATAATCCAAAATACAACCATGTTTCACTACTTCATTGAAATGAAAAACTTCAGCTTTTGCCCCTAAATCGTCAAACGCTCGTTTAGTTTCAGCATCACAGTTTGTTCCACCAACACGCATAACCAGAACACGAATGTCTTCAGCCTTCATGCAATCACGATCCTAGAACGCTTTTCCAGCGCCTCCTCAGTTCATCTATGCTAGAAGACAAGGCTAGTTTACCATCCAAACCAGTAACAGACAAAACTGCATCTTTAGTTACCGAACCAATTTCTGCGCAGTCAACATCTTTCATCATTTTCTCAAAACAGTCTTTGTATTTTGGTGTAACTTCAACAAGGAATCTGCTGTTGGACTCCGAAAACAGAGCAAAATCGTTTCTGCAAACGTTTTTAGTTCTTGAAACCTTGCCAAGGTCTAAATCCAAGCCGAATCCACTGCTAAAAGCCATTTCAGCAGACGCTACAGCTAAACCACCTTCAGAAAGGTCGTGACATGCCCGCAAGTAACCGTTGTCGATGGCTTCAGTTATTTTATTCATTGTTTTCTTTGCCTGTTCAAGCCTAACTTGAGGAACAGAATTCCCTAAAACACCCTTGTTCTGGTAGTAATGGGAACCGCCTAATTCAGCATAGGTTTTGCCAACAAGGTAAACACTGTTTCCAGGTTGTTTGAGTTCCATGGATACTGTTTTTCGTATGTCAGGAATAATTCCAATGGCCGTAATCAACAAAGTAGGAGTAACTGGACCCATTGGTGACTCGTTATATAGGCTATCTTTGCCTGAAATAAACGGAGCTTCAAAACCTTTAGCAAAATCATAACAGGCTTTGCAAGCGCTAACTAACGAACCCAATCTATCAGGTTTTTGCGGATTGCCCCACGTAAAGTTATCAAGCAAAGCAATTCTTCTACCCCCAACTGCCACGTTGTTTCTGATAGCCTCATCAATGCAGGATGCTGCCATCCAGTAGGGATCAATTTTGCCGTAGTTAGTGTTCAATCCCGAAGATACAACTACTCCCATCCATGAATCCACAAGAGGCTTCAAAACTGCAGCGTCATTTGGTCCACCGTATTTGCTTTGCAGGGGTTTTAGGACGGTGTTTCCTTTGACTTCGTGGTCGTAGGTTCGGATCACAGATTCTTTGCTTGCAATGTTAGGTAACGAAAGCAAATCCAGCAATTCCTTGTTTAGGTCTGTGGGTTCAGAAAGTATTGGTTCTTCCAGTTTTGGAGGCTGCCAATCAGTTGAAGCAACAAATTTTGGAGGCACAAAAATAAAGTCGATATCCAGATCTGCAACGATTTGTCCGTGGTACGTTACTTTTAGCATTCCATCGGTTGTGAATTTGCCAATTGGAGCTGCAGTGACGTTTTCATTCTCAAAAATTTCGAGAGCTTTTTCTAGATTCTTTTCAGGAACCGATAACAACATCCGTTCTTGGGACTCAGAAACATAAATTTCCCAAGGCGCCAAACCCTGATACTTCAACGGAATCTTTTCCAAGAAAACATGAATTCCCAAATTAGAACGTTCAGCCATCTCTCCAGTTCCACAAGAGATTCCTCCACCGCCGATGTCGGTTATTGCTGAGCCTAAACCCGCATCTCGCAATTTCACTATGGCTCGTTTAACCCTTTCTTCTTCTATGGGATTTGCAATCTGCACTGCTGGGCGAGAAATTTCTTCTGATTCTTTAGTTAATTCTGCAGACGCAAAAGTTACACCGTGGATTCCATCCCTGCCGGTTTCTCCACCTACCAGAAGGGCGATGTCTCCAGCTCGTGTGTCTTTTACAAATTTATCTTTAGGTAATATACCAATGCAGCCACAGTAAACTACTACGTTTCCGACATAGCTTTCATCAAAATTTATGGCACCGTTAACTGTGGGGATGCCCATGTTGTTTCCGTAGGTGCCAATTCCTGCTACTACTCCACTGTAAACATATTTTGGGTGCTTGGTTCCAGCAGGCAGTTTATTATAATCATAATCTAAGGGACCAAAACACAAAACATCCGTGCAAGCGATGGGATCTGCCCAAACTGCAAGAATGTCTCGAATTACTCCACCCGTTCCGGTTGCAGCGCCTCCGAAGGGTTCGATGGCAGAGGGGTGATTGTGGGTTTCTACTTTTGCAGCGATGGCGTAGTTTTTGTCAAAATCTATTATGCCTGCGTTGTCCTCAAAAACTGAAATACACCATGAAGGGTTGAGTTCTTTGGTTGCTTTTGCAATGTAAGTTTTAAACAAACTGCTAATTTTACCTTCCGGAGTGGTTATGTCACCTTTGAATGTTTTATGGTAACAATGCTCAGACCATGTTTGACCAATAGTTTGCAGTTCCACGTCTGTGGGGTTGCGGTTTTTTTGGGCAAAATAGTTTTTAACGATTTTCATTTCGTTTAAGTTTAAGCCAATGCCCATTTTGGCACTGATTTGCAATAACTCTTGATCGTCAGCATCTTGAAGGTTAATTTCTACAAGTTCAAAAGGCACGTCTTTTTTGACGTAGCGGCTCATTTTTCTTCCTCAACTTTGAAGCTGTAGTTATCTTTTGTCGGGTTAGCAAGAAGTTTTCGGCACATTTCCTCTACCGCCTCTTCAGCTTTCTGTTTGGATTCGGCTTCAAAAACTACCATGTACACCTTGCTTACGTTAACATTTTTGACGGAAAACTTCAGTTCCTTTAATGATTGAGCAGTCATTTCTCCTTCCGGATCAGAATGTCCCGGCTTGAGGCTGACTTCTATTCTTGCACGATACATTTGTGATTGTAAGTGAAAGAATCAAAATTTAAATGTTATTTACTGGAAAATTTAAATGAACGGTTAAATTCTACGTGGTTGCCCAAGTTAATTTCTGCAAGAACTAAGCATTTACTCTCTTTGTATTATAGATGGATGGCTCTGGAAAGTGGACTAAGGAGCAAATGACAACGCTTCATGCCGTTACCGAACATGACCACTTTCCAGAGTCTATGTCTTTACTTAACCCATGAATCACGGTTGGATGATCCAACCAAGTTTATAAATTTTTGCTAAACAACAATTGATATTAAGTTAACTAACTAAAACCCTTGGATTTTCAGATGCAAAAAACATATCACCTGCTCTTGGACTATTTTAACAGAAGTTTCTTATTTTTGTACTTTGCAACAATATTGCCTGTATCTGTTACTGTTCCAATTTGGTCTGCTTCAACACCATTTTTCTCGATAACTTCGATTGTGTCATCTACTTCGGTTTTATCTACAATAACTCCGAAGCCCCAACCCATGTTAAAGGTTTTTAGCATTTCTTCATCGGTTATTTCCCCGCCAACTTCAGGAGCTGTTCTTTGAATCAAATCAAAGATTGGTTGCGGCTTGAAATTGTCGAATTCAAACCCAATTCCATCGGAGAATTTCATGAAACGGTCAAACTTAACGTAAGCATCCCCAGTAATGTGAATATCACCTTTCACGTTGACCTGTTTTGCAGTGTTCAAAAAAGACTTAACATAAATTTTTGTGGGCTCTAAGGCTTCATAAACTACTTCCTGGTTTAAACCGTCAGGAACATCAAAGGGGTCAAATTTTCCTCCCCACTCTTTGAACAAAACTTTACGAACCAACGAAATACCATTACTATGAACCCCCGAACTACGAAAACCAACAACAACATCCCCCGGTTTGATTGTAGTTCCGGTGATTATGTCTTTTTCTAACACGTCACCGACGCTGGCAACAATCAAATCAAAACCTTTCCCCTCTGTTAAGCCTTTAATTATGGATGCCACGTCCCCAATTTCCCCCCCTGTAACGGGGCAATTTGACTCTTCAGCACCTTTTACTATGCCTTTCAACCATTCTCTTACTAACTTGGGGTCAGAAACATGGGCATGAAAATTGTCAACCAAAGCCAACGGAGTAGCCCCCGAACGGATTACGTCGTTAACTGCCATTGCAACTCCATCAACTCCAATAGAATCATACTTGTCTGCCAATTGAGCCAACAAAACTTTGGTTCCTACGCCTTCAATGACAAGGTCTAGATAGCCATTCCCTGCAAGAAAGATGTTGCCATAAGGCAGGTGAACAACTTTACCGTATCTGCCTAAACTGTAGGTTCCTTTTAGCATGCAAAGGACCTCTTTAGATTTTGTTCTAGTTTCTCTGTCAACGCCCGCGTCAGAGTAAGTCATCTTCTTAGACATACCGTTCACAACTGACCAAATAGCAAGTTTTCTTAATAAGTTACACTGCTTAAAAACCAAATCTATCCTAAACAAAACCACATATTAGGAAACAAATAAAGGGGCTATCTTTAAACCAACTTTTTTCAGAAAAATATTCCCATCAAAAACAAATGCTTGCTTTTTGCCTTGGTGTATAACGTTAAATATTGAGTTTGGATTAATTTTGACGAAAGAGTTACGGGGCATATTTGATGTTGGACATTAAGCTGATTCGTGAACATCCTGATGTTGTAAGAAAGAACCTAGAGAAACGAGGGGAACCTGAAAAGCTTGAGATGCTTAATGAGTTAATTGAACATGATAAACAGTGGCGAAAACTTCTCACTGACGCAAGTGAACTGCGCCATAAACGCAAACAGATAACAGCTGAAGTTGCAGGCCTAAAAAAACAAAAAAAAGACGCAACCAAACAAATCGAACAAGCAAAACAAATTCCAGAGCAGATAAAAGAACTTGAAGACAAAGTTGCCGAATTTCGAGAAAAAGCTGACGTTTTGTTGATGAAGCTTCCTAATATGCTTCATGAAAGCGTGCCTTTTGGAAAAGACGAACAATACAATGTTGTTGAAAAAACGGTTGGAAAACTCCCAAAATTTGATTTCGAACCAAAAAGCCATGTAGAAATCGCTACAGACTTGGAATTAGTTGATTTTGAACGGGCAGCAAAAGTTTCTGGACACGGATTCTATTACCTTAAAGGAGATTTAGCTAGATTAGACTTTGCCGTGATGACTTACACCATAGATTTTCTCAGAGAACGCGGCTACAACCTTATTGCGCCACCATTGATGATGCACAGAAAACCCTACTTGGGTGTCACAGACCTAGAATTTTTCGGGGATCAGCTCTACAAAATTGAAAACGACGACTTGTACTTGATTGCCACAAGCGAACACCCAATGGCAGCATCCTACATGGACGACGTGATTCTTGAGCAAGACTTGCCCATAAAATTGGTTGGAGTTAGTCCATGCTTCAGAAAAGAAGTTGGAGCCCATGGAAAATACACTAAAGGCTTGTTCAGAGTGCACCAGTTCAATAAAATTGAACAATTCATTTTTTGTCACCCCGACGATTCGTGGAAATATCACGAAGAACTGCAACAAAATTCAGAAGACCTCTACAACAGCCTGGGCTTGCATTACAGGGTTGTAAACGTTTGTACAGGTGACATTGGAATAATTGCTGCCAAAAAATATGACATAGAAGTGTGGATGGCTGATGACACCTTCAGGGAATCTGGCTCAAATAGCAATTGTACAGACTACCAAGCCCGAAGATTAAACATAAAATATCGCGAAAAAGAAGGACAATCTCCTGCAGGTTTTGTTCATACGCTAAACAATACAGCAATTGCCACTAGCAGGACTTTGATTGCAATCTTGGAGCAGTATCAACAAAAGGATGGAACCGTCAAAATTCCTGAAGTTTTACAGCCGTATATGAATGGTCTTGAACGTTTAAAGTAATTCAAAAAGCCGAAGCTTTTAATACTTCCTTGCTAAATCTTTCAATCCACAACGAGGGACTTTGATGTCAAAGAGAAGAGGACGCATAAAAGACAAGTGGCGCGACAAGAAATGGTACAACGTAATTTCTCCACCTTACTTTGGAGGAGTTGAATTAGGAGCCGTACCCGCAGACGATCCTGTAAAACTTGTTGGAAGGATTGTAGACGGCACTCTTTATGACATCACCAATGACTTCGCGCATCAATATCTCAAACTTTATTTCCGAATCGAAGAAGTTGAAGGCAAAACTGCCCGAACCGTCTTTAAAGGACATGAATATTCTCGAGACTACTTGAGAAGCCTAGTAAGACGACGAACCACACGGGTAGACGGAATCTTAAACGTTACAACCAGCGACAATTATGAATTAACTTTAGCAGTTTCTGTTTTCACCCTTTCACGAATAAAAACTTCACAAGAACACGAAATACGTAGCTTAATGAACAAAATCGTCAAAGACAAATCTGAGGTCTTGACCTTTGACCAGTTCGTTCAAGAACTTGTTCTAGGAAAAATTGCTTCTGACATCTACAATGAAGCCAAGAAAATCTCACCACTTCGTCATGTTGGCGTCCGCAAATCAAAACTAACCGCTCAGCCAGCTGCTTAGCTGTGCTGTCACGGTGCAAAATTTTTTAAATAGAGGCTTTTAAGCTTCTTTTTATTTTTTATTTTGAAAATTTATTTGTTGTTTATTGTTTTTTCTTGTTTGAGTTGGATTTGAATTGCCCATAAGTTTTGTTTCTCATGTTCTTGTGTATTTATTTTTCTGTTAGTTTTTTCGGTTTGAATTATTAATTAGTATGTAACTAACACCGTAATGATACAGTTTGATGATGCATTAGCTTTATTTATCTAGCAAGCGTTATGCTATAATTGCCGAGGAGACAACGACATGGAATCCAAGCCAAATAAAAACGAAGCATTGGAAGCATTAGACTTTATTATTAATGTGTTGAAAGAACACGAAAAAGACCTAGATCGTCTCATAGGTCAGTTGGGTATAATAACAGAAAGTTTGGGTGAAACTGGGGAAATAACTGGCAAAATTGAGAGCATCGAAGACAAAATATCAATTCTTCAAGAAGAAATAACAAACCTAGTTCCTTGCAGTGATGCTCCACAAAAATCTACAGTTGTTGCACAAGCAAAGCCTGTAAACGTTAAGTGCAGAAAATGGGAAGATTTCAAGGCTATGGCAAAATGTGCAGAAACAGTTTCATATCTTTTCAAAACATCAGAAAACACGTTTAAAGCAGATGCCTTAAAAAATGGCAAATTAGTTTCTTATGCTGGAGATTTTCCTTCAAATAGCAACTTGCTGAAAATGTGGCTTTCTAAAGAATTGATGGTCAATGAAGAAGACGTCTTTGAGGGTGTTTTAGATCTTGACTAATTTTTCACGGTAACTTTGGTCTATTTAATTTTTTGAACTAAAAAATTGATTAAAAATAAATAGGGAATAAACCTAGAACTTATCTAGGTTTAATCGGTTTTTTTGGATTTTTTATTTTTATTTCTTCGCACAAACAAGCCATACAGAAGACTGGCCGTTAATGCAGTGATTCCTAAACCAATCACAGAAAGAACTGCTAATGTTACCGTTGGTTCAGCAGTGACGTTCACTGTGGTAGTTGCTGATGTGGATGCGCCTTCGTTATCGGTTACTGTTAGAGTTACTGTGTATTCTCCTGCTTGCGTGTAGGTGTGCTCTGTAGTTATCCCTGTTGCTGTTGTTCCGTCGCCAAAGTTCCATGTGTATGTGGTGATTGTTCCGTCTGTGTCGTAGCTTTCAGAAGCATCAAATTGGACTGCTTGGTTTTCTGTAATTTCTGTGGTGTTTGCAATGAATATTGCTACTGGTTCTTGATTAACAACATTTACTGTTGAAGTTACTGAATCTGTAGCTCCATCATCATCTGTGACTGTCAGGGTTACTGTATATTCTCCAGTGTTGGGGTAAGAGTGGTCAACTATAACACCTGTTGATGTTGTTTGGTCACCGAAAGTCCATGTATATTCAACTATTGTGCCGTCTACATCAAAGCTTTCGGAAGCATCAAAAACGATTTTTTCACCTTTGTTTGCTTCTTCAGAAGTTTGTGTAAACGCTGCTATAGGTTCGTTATTTAGGATAGTTTTTGTTGAAGTCGTTGAGTCTGTCGCTCCTTCATTGTCTGTTACTGTTAATTCTATTTTGTATGAGCCAGAATTTTCGTAGGTATGAGTCACTATGGCGCCTGTTGCTGTTGTTCCGTCGCCAAAGTTCCATGTATATGTGGTGATTGTTCCGTCTGTGTCGTAGCTTTCAGAAGCATTGAGAGTTACTGTTTCAGTTGCATAAGCTGGTTCAGGAGACTCTGTGAAAACTGCTACTGGTCTGTTGTTTGTAGGCTGTGGGGCTGGTCTGTTTTCAACAGTTACTGTTTTTGTGATGATGTCAATTGCTCCTCTGTTATCAGTTACTCTGAGTGAAACAACAAATTCCCCATTCTTATCATATGCGTGGCTTGTTGTTTCGCCATATGCATAGGTTCCATCTCCAAAGTTCCAGAAATAATTTGCAATAGTACCGTCTAAATCTGAGCTAGCAGATCCATCAAAGTTGATGTTTTCATCAGTATATCCCGGGGTTGGGGCAACACTAAAGTCTGCTCTTGGTGCGCTGTTTGGAATTATGACTTGGTAGCTGAAAGTTGGTGATTGTGCATTATTTTCTGCTCCGTCATAAGCTTGTACATAAAACTGAACTGGAGTTCCTGGGTTTTGTCCAGGAATAATTTCAGTCCATAACCCATCACGTAATGACATTGCATTCATTGTCCACTCGTTGTTTATTTTGTAGTGTAGAATAACTGATTTGACTCCGCTTCCGGCAATGGGTTCGGTCACATTAGCCAAAATTGTAGCTATTTGGTGAGAGTTAACTACTGAGGGAATTCGAGCCACATCAATTATTATTGGCTCAATAAAGTCGCCAACCGTATAGGAATAAACTGTTGAAACAGCTGTACTGCCAAATACGTCTATGGCATAAACTTTGTAGTTTACTGTTTTGCCGTATTGTTGAGCTGGGATCATTGCAACATATTCAGTGGTGTCTAAATTCATGGTTACGTTGCTCCAGCTTCCTGAGTTAGCTTGGAAACTGAGAATGACTGAATCAATTTCGTAACTGCCCTCTTTGACTTGTGCAGTAACCGTTACTGATTCATCATAGTTGGGAGTTTCAGGAATTCTGCTAACGCTGACAATTTCTAAGGGGTTGATGAGTGTCAAAGAGAAAACCATGTCATTAAAGTCACGAGCAATTTGTTGACCATAATAATTTTCAAAGCCAATCAGAAACATGTTTGGGTTATCTAAATTCCTGAACACTTGAGCGTGTTCCAAAGGAAAGTCGGGGTTTAAATCATGCTCTGTGAAATACTGATACTCAGGAGTGATCAGTGTCAACCCAAACTGACTGTCAACTTCTAACATCTTGGATATTGGCGGAATTACATATCCGCCATTATTGCTTCCAGATGCCCCTTCGGGTCCTGTGAAGATTGTATGATAGTTTGTTGTTTCAACCACATAATAACTCAGGATGTTGTTGTTATAGTATCCAGCAAATTCTGCTAGCAATGTGATGTTATAAATTCCTGCTGGGAATGTTTCAACATCTTCAATAGCAATGTTACTATATCCTACATTGTTTAGTATCTCTTCTAGACTTGGTTCAGAGCCTATTGCTGATGCAGAAAAGATCAATTGTGGTGTGGAAACAAGCAAAGAAATTAATGTTAAGATGATTAGGCTTGTTAGCATTCTTTTCTTTATCTGTTTGTTTTTTTCTAAGCTTTCATAATTTTTTCCCATGAAAGCTGTTCTTAAAGTCTGATTAATCATGCGTATTATGCACCTTCTGTTTACTGCATTGCTTGATAATTTGCACTCTTTGAATAAATGCTATATTGCTCAAGATGTAATATTTCAAAAATTTTATGGAAAATACCTATAGAACATACTTCTATATGATTTATTGATGTTATTAGCATTCAATAATTTTTAAATCAAAAATGTTGAAAATGTGTGTAATGGAAGAATAATGTTTCATGTGTACATTTGAACAATTTTTTACATCTTAAAAGGTAATATATCTGTTTTCGACTTACGATTTTTAATATCACTCGCTAGATGATATCAATGAAGAACAATGACAGACGTACACGAAGCAAGATGGAACATAATAAAATCTATGCTTGAAGAATCTCCTTTTCTCAAAGAAAGGACCCTTGATTATTTGAAAGCCCAATAATTTTGTATCTGGTTATAAACAATTAATTCGGATTAGGGCTTCATAAATAATTAATTAATGAAATCGGGATTTTAGTCTTTAGGTGCTACATTTGAGCGAGATTCCCCCTGTCCCAGAGAAAATAAGCGAAAGAAAAATTATTGTTTATAAATCTCGTGTCGATCCGACAATCGTTAAACTCACTGCAGAGAAAATGAAGTATAAGTTGTTTACCAAATTCAGTTTCTCTCAGAATCAAGCCGAAGAGATTCGAGTTGTTTCTGTTGACAAATACTATGAACCTTACGTTCTGATTGATGCAAAATACGATGTGCATTACTATAAAACAAAACTTTACTCTTTGGGTGTTGATCCTGAAACAGAAGAAGTAAAGATTTCTGAAAAGTCATATACGCCTGAAGTTGAACCGGCTGGTAATGGTGCAGAAAGCTCTCGCAAGGTGATAAAATTGGAGGCTAAAATGTATGCATCATATAACGACAAGGCATATATTGTGCTTGACAGCGATGGTAATGAAATTCCTCCTGATCAGGTTCCTGCTGCTCCTTCTGAAGACAATCCCGAGGAAATATTGAAGGAATTTAATAAAAAAACTGGAGATGTTAAGCTTACTCCTCAAAAAGAAATTAACATGGTCAAAGCCCGTATTGTAAAAAGACCCGAAAATGTTGGTGAAATTGAAGATGAACTGTTTCATGTTTCTGAACACGCTGTGGTTTATAGCCCATTTTTTGTGATCACCTTCAGAAATGAAAAAACTGCTGAAGAAAAAATAATAAAAATTGATGGGGTTACTGCAAAGGTTATTTCTTGAAGACCTTTGAAACCTTTCTTTATTTAACAATTTTTTGTTCAGATTTGCTTGTAGTCCGTGCCCTTAGGAATCAGTATTCCCCAAAATTTCGGAGATATCTTTGTATTTTTCCAGATACTTTTGTCCTTTGGCAGTTATTCGGTAAACGTTTTTACCGCTTTCTTTTTGGATTGTAATAAGTTCAATTTTAATAAGAAAATCTATATACTCATTCAACTGAGCGAAGCTTAAATTGGCTTTGTACATTATCTGAGTTTTCAAAGAGCCATCTTTGCATATGCTCAAAATTTCAGAAATAATGTAAAGTCTGTCTCTTCGTTTGTTCTCCACTTTTTGTCCGCTCTTTATTATTTTTCTAGAGTTTTTATCTATATTTGGAGTGAACTTGAACAAATAAAAGGTCTACTTCTGAAAACCGTATATTACGGTGGAGGAAATATTTCTAAAAATGTTGTTATAATTTGTTTGTCGAAAATTTCCATAATATTTATAAGTAAAAAAAGCACCCGCTGTTTAAGAAGTATTGCCATGGGCGATAAATTTGAGTAAAGAAAAAATGAAACGTCGTGCATTTCATCTGCGATCTAGCATATCGAACATAAAAAACAAGAAAGCTCGACAACAGGTAATCAACGAATATGTAAACCTCATTTCACTGATGAGTATGAAAAACTAACTCTGAATTCACAAGCTACGCCGTAACCGTTTTTTCAGTTATGTTTTCATTTTTCCAAAAAAATACAACTTATTTTTGGGTCAAAAATCCGAAGGGTATGTAACATAATTGTTATCTTGTGTTTGCTGAGATTCTTTTTATGTATATTCCTGAGCGTTTGAGAATTTTTTTGGTCTGTTTATTTGTATGTGTCATGTTTTGCCTTTGTTTGTGGTTGTTTGTTTTATTGTTGTGGTTGTACGAAGGTTTTCCGTCCAACTTAATAATGAAAGGTTTGCACATTACATGCAAGGGTTACCAAATGTTTTATGCGAAGTATTTGCAAATAACTAAAGAAAAAGGCAGTTTTATTAATCTTAATCTTGACCCTGCGTTACCTAATCAAAGAAGCAGCAACACAATTCCCCTTAGTTATGCAAACAAAGAAGACCAACAAGCCCTCCTAGATTTTTCGTTAGATATCCTTGAGCAAGTCAGCGACTATTGTTGTTGTGTTAAACCTAACACACAGTATTATTTAGGGCACACTGGGATACTTCAAACCATAGCAAAAAAAATTCATGATCTTGGTATGTTATCAATTCTCGACCATAAATTAACCGACATAGGCTCAACTAACGGGTCAGCTTTATATTGGATAAAAAAAATGGGTTTTGATGCCTTCACTTTCTCGCCCTTTGCTGGCAACACCAAAATGACTGTAGAAAAAGCCCACGAACAAGATTTGGGCGTGATTGTTCTTACTTTGATGTCAAATCCCGAAGCAGAACAAATGATGGTAAACACCACCGTAAACGGGAAACCTTACTTTTTGTACACTGCACAATCAATCAAAGAAACTGGTGCAGATGGTTGTGTGGTTGGTTTGACCTGTTTTGTTAAACCTGAGTACGTAAAGCAGATTCAAGAAACAGTGGGTGATACGGCAGTGTTTTTGCTTCAAGGAATCGGACCCCAAGGGGGAAAAGCAAACAACATTCGGTACGTCAAAAACCCCCTGATTAGCCTGGGACGGGCAGTCTTATATGCAGATAACCCCAAAAAAACTATCCAAAAATACCATGATATATTCAAAAAATACGCCTAACTGTTTTGGAAAAGTTGATGTTATCTTTTTATTATAAAAGTTTATAACATTGTTATATCATTAATATTATTATGGATTAATTTGGGGGAATGGTTTTTGGTTGATAAAAAATCTTTATTATATGTTCAAACCAGTGACGATCCTGAACGTCAATACTCTCCCCTTGTTTTAGCACAAACTGCAAAAACAATGGGTGTAGACGCCAAAGTTTACTATCTCGGACAAGGACTTCGGGTATTACTTCTAGGAGTGGCTGAAAAAATAAAACTAGGGTCTTTTCCAACTGTGAAAGAAATGATTGACAATACTCTCGAATCAGGGGTTCAAATTCTGGTTTGTGAAGCTTCAAAACAAATGTTTGGTTGGGAAAAAATCGACTTGATTCCTGGACTAAAAATCGTGGGCGCAGCAACATTAAATGATCTAGTGCTTGAATCCAACGGCACAATGTGGTTCTAACTCGTCTAGTTTGTGGTGTTTTCGTGAACAAATCAAACATAATCTATGAATGTAAAAAATGCGGTGCCAAGGGAACCTTAGTTGATGGCGTTGAATCATTCAATTTCAAGGAACTCAACAAGTTACCTTGTGGTTGTTCAGCAGAAAATGGCAAGTTTGTTTTTCTTCATCCCCTATGAACCTGCGTTACTTTAACTAAGACACCTTGAGGGATTTTTTGGTACACACTGTTGGTGACGATTTTCAGTTTCATACCAAATATAACAGAAATAAAATGACTGGGGGCTATCTGGATTGGGCAAACAAGCCAGACACTTACAAACAGTATCTGGATAATAAAAAAATTGAGTTGCCCTTTTCTAGAGAGTTTGAAACTTTATCCTTTGACGAAGCAGTAAGAAGGCGGAGGAGTGTTCGTAGTTTTTCTGAGCAATCTTTGAGTTTAATGCAGTTGGGTTATCTTTTATGGTCCTCAACTGGGATTCAACGGGTAGACGGGAGTTATGAGTTTCGCAATGCTCCTAGCGCTGGAGCGTTATATCCAATTGAAACTTATTTGTTTGCCAAAAAAGTAGACACCATAGACATGGGTTTGTATCACTACAACATAAAATCACATTTACTCGAACAAA